>NZ_JBXCIJ010000001.1:0-1108691 GCF_057031145.1 Rhodanobacter sp. sgz306013 | reverse complement strand
CGATGACAGGAGACGTGCGCCCGCAGGGCGGAAAATCGCACTCCACCGCTATCGCAGTGGCCGCCATGCCATAGATCGTGTCTATCAAAAGCAGTGCGGAACCCTGCTTCTCAACAGCCTGCTAGTGTTGTTCGTGCTTACCCTACGCGATCTGGGCTCGACGCGCACCAGCGCGTATTTTTCAACGGCGCCGTTCATGGGTGCAGCGATCGCGATCCTAGCCGTCGGCGACCATGCCTCGCCGACGTTCTGGATGGCGGCGGTGTTATGGGCGCGGGCGTATGGCTCCACCTGACCGAGCACCACGAGCACCTGAACCCCCAAGAAGCGATATCCCACACCCGTCGCCATGTGCACGATGCGTATCACCAGCATGCACACGATTTCGAATTGGATGGTCATGAACCGCATGCGCACCCGGACACCCACTGGGGCAATCTTTCGGAAGGTGCAATGGCTCTTTCGATCGGCAGGCATGCGCCTAGCTCGATTGCACCCAGGTCAGCTCAATGTCGTCCTTCACCACGTCATCGACTTCTTCCACCGGAATGCCGAGCAGTTCATTGATGTGGCCGTGGCGCATGCCGAAGAAGAGGCCGTTACGTCGGTAGGTGGCGCTCCAGGTGATACGGTCGACGTTGGCATGGTTGTACTCACCTTCATAAGTGAAACCATTGGTGGTCTTGCCGGAAACGCTGGTCATGATGGTTGCCTTTGGAATGATGTCGTGGTCCAGCATGCTCCTTTATTGGGCCGCGTGGGGAGGGCGCGCACTTGGGGGCGTGCACGAATCGATTCGGCGCAGCGCAACGGGATGAGATGCGGCCGCCGTGCGAGTTGAGCGGCATGCGATCGGATGCGATGGACTCTTGATGAGCACCGCAGGGAACGGTGCGGGCTGTTAGCGTTTGCCGGGCTCGGGCTCGGGCTCGTAAGGCGTGGCGCCATCGTCGTCCATGCGATCGACATCCTGGGCGTGGTGATCGATTTCACGCCGTTCGGCGGGGTCCGTCTTGGGCGTAGGTGGGGCAAAGCCGCTCGTCTGCGGTGCCCATGGCCATGCCACCGACGGATGATGCCGCAGAGACCAGTGATCGTACTGCTCGACATCGGTTGCGGCGGGGTGCGGTTCAAAGCTGAGCTTGTGGGGGAAGAAGTACAGCGCGTTCGTCTGGTTGAGGGCGTACATGGTGATTGCCTTTGAGTGTGAACTTGTCTGCGACAAGACATAAGCGGGTGCTGGCCCGCGGCTCCGACACGGTCGGAGGGAACTCAGTGGCGTCGAAAGATGAAACGTAGTCTGAGGCGTCCGGAACGAACCCGCAGGCGCTCCGGTGTACAAGCAACATGCGCTTGCCGCTGTTACACGGCTGTGATGCGCGATCGCGCCATCGGTGGCTATCGCTATTCGTTGCTCACCGTGTGCCTTGGCGTCCATGTGCACGGTTGCGGTTACAGCCAGCTAACAGCGGACGGCGCATAGTGATTGCGCTGGCAGTAATTGGCTTGCCGCCCGACAGTCCCGGTATGCGGCTGAGGCCAACACCATGAACACGCATCTCGAAATTCGCCCGCATCCGCCCTGGTATGTGCGCAGCTGGGTCGCGCGCCTGCACCGCCTGCTCAGGCAATCTGAAGCGGAGGCAACGCGCGTCACCGCCGTACCGACGAGCCTGCGGCAGCGACTACTGGCCGCGCAGGACCAGAAGAAGAGCGAACAACGAACGCGCATGCTCGCGCTGCTTCAAAGGGTGAAAAAGTAAAGCCGGAGCGAACCGGGTGATCCGCGTCTGCCGCATCACGTTACGCGCAGCTAACAACACCACGCGCATGCTGCTTGGGCACCAGGAGGCACGTCGCTCCTGTCACGCCTCAGCCTCGCGGTACTCTCCCTAACGCCACTGAGTACACCCCCGGATCCAACCGGGGCTGCGGTTTCGGCCGCCCAGGATCTGCGCTTGCAGACCATCACTCATAGGCAACTCCATGAACACCACTGTCAACAACGTTCGTACCGGCAATCTCATCGACTCGGCTGCTGCCAATGGCTCCTTCAAAACCCTGTGCAAGGCGCTGGATGCCGCCGATCTGACTCAGGTGTTGAAGGGTGCTGGCCCTTACACCATTTTCGCCCCCACCGACGAAGCCTTCGGCAAGCTGCCGCAAGGCACGCTGGACAACTGGCTCAAGCCGGAGAACAAGGCCGAGTTGATCTCGGTGCTGAAGTACCACATCCTTCCCGGCCGCGCGTCGGCCGCCGATGTGGGCACGTTCAGCCATCCGAAAATGATGCAGGGTCTGTCGACCCATATCGCCAAGGACGGTGACCGCGTCACCATCGACGGTGCCCATTTGGTCAGCGCGGACATCGCCTCGAGCAATGGTGTGATCCACGCGATCGATGCAGTGATCCAGCCGCCGAAGGCGGCCTTAAAGCACTGATCCACCGACGCAAGTCGATTCATCTGGCGCGCACGGCGAGCGGATCGCTCGCCACGCACCGTCAGCCATGCATCCGGAAGCCCGCCTTGTGCGGGCTTTTGCGTTGGACCCTTGGCTGGACTGCCTGCTGCACGCGGCACGCGCTGCCGTTTGCCGTCCCCTCTGCCTGTCTAAGCCGGGCGTGTCCTAGTCTTGCTGTGTCATGAATCACGTTCCCTTGGGCGTGCGCAGCACGGACATCGGTCGAGTTGTTGAGCGATGAAGCGTGCGAGCAGGTATCGCAGTGTCGGGACGGAGTCGGGAACGTGGCACTGTATGTGTCCGGCTGGAGCATGGTCGCCTTCCTGGAGAAGCTGCCCGGCATGACGCCGGCCGAGCACAAGGCGATCGTGGCCAGGGCGCCGCCCGACTAGGATATGGACATGGGCGAAGGCAGCAGCCACAGCCACGGGAACGGCGATGCGCACGCATCCGGTGCGCCGGTCATGAAGGGCTTGGACATCAGCGGCATGGATATGCCAGGTCAGGGCGCCGCTTCCGCACCGTCACCTGCGGCAACCTGATCGGTCGGCGCGAAGCCGTCCAGTGACGGGCACGCACATCTATAACGGTACGCGGGATCGACGCCAGATTTCTACGGCGTCGACCGTGCCAATGGCGGCAATGCCGGCGGTGCCGCTAAGGCTTGCTGAAGCCAAGGTGCAGTGTGATTTTGTCACCGGCTTTCAGGTGTGCCATCGAGGCCGGAGGCAAATGCAGCGTGAGGCCCATGCGGCGGCATTCACCTTCACGATGCCGGTTTTGGCATGGACGGACGTCACGGTGGCGGGCATGGTTCGTAATCGGGTACCCATTGACACAATAATGCGAACAATTATTATTTACTAAACCACCATCCTCTCTGCTGGCTGCCTGCTCCCATGAAGCTGCTTCTGTCTGCGATCCTGCTCTGTGCCGCACTCCCGTGCTTGGCAGCGACTGCCGTACCCGAATTCACGCTGGTCATCCGCAACCATACCTATCAACCGACGACGTTGAAGGTACCTGCCAACACTAAGTTCAAACTGCTGGTGCGCAACGAGGACACCACACCCTCCGAGTTCGAAAGCAACGACTTCAACCGCGAGCAGATCGTGCTGCCGGGCACAACGGCGGTCGTCTTCGTCGGCCCGCTGGATCGTGGGAGCTACACCTTCTTTGATGATTTCCACCGCGCCACCGGCAACGGCGTGCTGGTCGTGCAGTGAGCCGCTGACATGCTTGGCATTGCATTGCTGGTATTTCGCGAGGTGCTCGAAGCGGCGCTGATCGTCACGATCGTGGCGGCCGCCACCCGCGGTGTGCCGCGGCGTGGCATCTACATCGGCGGCGGCATCGCACTGGGTGCAGTGGGTGCGATGGTGGTGGCTGGCTTCGCCGGCATCATCGAGCAGGCGGTGAATGGCGCCGGGCAGGAATTGTTCAACGCGGGCGTGTTGTTGGCGGCGGTGCTCATGATCGGCTGGCACGTCGTGTGGATGTCCAGCCATGGCCGTGAACTGGCGCAGCAGATGCAGGCGGTCGGGCATGCCGTGAAGGCCGGTTCCAGCTCGCTCACCATGCTGCTGGCGGTAGTGGCGCTGGCCGTGCTACGCGAGGGATCAGAAGTCGTGTTGTTTCTGTACGGCATGGCCGCGGGTGGCGCAAGCATTGGCGATCTCCTGGCTGGTGTGCCGCTGGGTCTGGTCGGCGGCATGGCGGTTGGCTACGCCCTGTATTTCGGTCTGCTGCGCATTCCGTTGCGCCATTTCTTCAGCGCAACGAATGGGATGCTGGTGCTGCTTGCTGCCGGGCTCGCATCCACCGCTGCGCGTTTCCTGACACAGGCCGACTGGCTGCCCACGTGGGGGTCCCAGTTGTGGAACAGCTCGGCGCTGCTCAGCAACGGCTCAGTGCTGGGACAGGCACTGCATATTCTGGTCGGCTACGACGCACGCCCGAGTGGCATCCAAATCGTGTTCTACCTGATTACCGTGTTGCTGCTCGTGATGGGCATGCTTCTGGCGCCGCGTCTTGCGGCAAGGCACGCGACGTTGCCGGTGGCCGCCGCCAGTCAGCCGTCCTGAATCCCTGTGCGGTCATGCGTACCCATCACCCTAGGCGGTGGGCGTAGCCGCTTGCGCCCCGAATCCTGTGTGAGTTTCCCGATGACCCGTCTGGTCCGCTCAATGCATGCCTCATCCGTCCAGAACAAACGCCTTCTTGCCGTCGCTTGCCTCGCCATCGCCTGCACGGCCGGTGCGCAACAGGCGAATGCCGACGACTTCATCGTGTATTCGCCGCACGTGGTGGCGACGCAGAGCGAGATCGAGCTGCGCGGGTACCAGTACGATGATCCGCGCGCGGGCTACCACGACGGAAGCGCCGCCGAGCTCTCGCTTGCACACACCTTCAACAGCTGGTGGAAGGCTGAGCTGTATGTCGCCAAGTACCAGAAGGTGCCGGGCGAGGGCGAGCACCTGCTGGGTTACGAGTTCGAAAATACCTTCCAGCTCACGCCACCCGGCGAGTACTGGGCCGATTTCGGATTCCTTGCCGCCTACGAGCACAACACGCGCTCCGGCGCGCCGGACACCGCCGAGTTCGGTCCCCTGATCGAAAAGACGGCAGGTCGTTTCACCCACACGGTCAACCTGATCTGGGAAAAGCAGCTGGGTGCCGGCGCCGCAGGCAAGTACGAGTTCCGTTACAGCTACCAAGGCACTTACACAGTGTCCTCGGCGTTTCGTCCGGGCATCGAGGCGTACGGCCGTCCCAGCGACCATGCCTATCAGGCGGGCCCCGTCGTCGCCGGCGATTGGCACATCCCCGATACGACCGGCGAGATTGAATACCGGCTTGGCATGGTGTTCGGCATCAACGCCAAGGCGCCACGCCGCACCGTGCTGGCACAAGTCGAATACGAGTTCTTCTAAACAGCGGGAGTCCCCGAGAAGCGCCTACTCAGCGTTCGGTGATCCTCTTGTCTGCTGAGGTGTTGCTCGCCACGACGTTCCCAAGTTCTGTGGCACGATGGGTTCGTGGGGGCACTGTCTTACAAGGTTTCCTCGCTATTGACTTCAGTCAAATGAACCGTTCCTCGCTCAGCGGTAACCTTGCAACACCAAGCGACGAATGGATATCGCGGGATCTCCGCCACTACCTGGCATGGAAACAACGATGTGACATGGCTTGATCGACCTTCCCGTGGTGGCCGCTCCTGGCGGCTGAACGTGTTGCGTCGCCGCCAGTTCGTCCGCTGGCTGCTCGCGTTCTCGGTGCTGGTCATGCTGGGCCAGCAGACGGCCATGGCCGCCTACGCCTGCATGGCAACGCCATCGGCGATGCAGGCAATGAGTGCGACCAAGGCGATGGGTCCTGGTTGCCCGGCGATGCATCCGCGGGCACAGCGGGCGGTCTGCCTCAACCACTGCAGCACCCAGGCCACGGCACCCGTGGATGCGCATGTCACGTCGGTACCACCGAGCGGATTGACTGCGCTGCCGCCCCTGTCCCTGGAGTTGGCCTCCAACGGCGGTCCTTCCAGTCGCGCGTCCGAGCGGTGGTATCGCCAGCAGGCGTCCCCGCCGCATCCCCCTCGTCTGTTGTTCTGCTCACTCCAGATCTAGTTCGCCCTCGGTAGGGACCGAGGCGTCGTCGTGCCCGCGCGGCCGACGGCCGGCTGAACTGTCTGGAGTACGTCTTGATGTCTTCCATTTTTGCTACCCGGCGCGGCGTCGCGCCGGTGATGGCGCTGGCTTTACTGGGCTCGTGCGCCGCTGCTTCCTATGCCGAGGCGCCGCCGCTGAGCTTGCCGGCCGCGGTGGCTCAAGGGGTGCAACACGCCCCGCTGCTCGACGCCCGGCGTGCGGAGATCGAGGCGACGCGCGAGGATGCCGTCCGTGCCGGCCGTCTGCCCGATCCGTCGCTGACCTTCGGCGTGTCGAACTTTCCAGTGACCAGCCCCGGTGCCTTCAGCCTGCGCTCGGACGGCATGACCATGCGCACCATCGGCGTGATGCAGACGATTCCGTCCCACGCCGCGCGGGCGGCCGAGCGTTCTCTGGCCAATGCCCAGGTCGATGCCGCCGAGGCCGAGCGGACCGCTACCGGGCAGGCGGTGCGCGAGCGTGTGGCTGATGCCTGGATCGGCGTGTGGGCGGCCACCCGGCAACGCACTTTACTGGAGGCCCTTCGCAACGAGAGCAACCTCGCCGTGCAGGTCGCCAAGGCCCGGCTGCGTGGCGGCACCGGAAGTGCGGCCGACGTGCTGGCGGCAAAGTCCGAGGTGCTGAACCTGGCTAATCGGATCGAGGCGGCCGACGCGGATCTGCAGGCGGCGCGGGCGTCCCTGCAACGCTGGCTGGGTGATGCGCCGACTGCCCTGGCCGAAGCCCCGGACTTCGGCCAGTTGCCGGTCGCCCCGGACCGGTTGGAGCACGACACCGACCAGCAGGCACCGATGCAGGCCTGGCAGGCACGCGAACAGGTCGCCGATGCGGCGTTGGCGCGCGCACGTGCTTCCAAGCATCCGGACTGGAGTGTGGACGTCACCTACGGTCACCGGGCGCCGTACCTGTCGGACATGGTGATGGTGCAGTTCGGCGTGACCCTGCCGTTGTTTGCACGTAACCGGCAGGATCCCGATATCAGCGCCAGACAGGCGCAACGCGATGCGGTCGAGTTCGCACACGAGGATGCCCTTCGTGCACAACGCGCGACCGTCGCACGCGATATCGCAACCTGGCAGGGGTGGGGCCGGCAGATCGCACGCGACCGCGACACGCTGTTGCCGTTGGCGCGCGACCGCAGTCGGGTCGCGCTGGCCGCGTACCGCGGCGGCGGCACATTGCAACCGTGGCTGGACGCCCGCCGCGACGAGATCGCGCTGCGCCTCGACTACACCGACGCGCTGGTTGCGCGGGCCCGCGCCTGGGCGGCCCTGGCTTACCTACTGCCCACCTCCACTCCGTCGTCGGAGCACCGGCCATGAAACGTATCGTGATTGTGATCGGCGCACTGGCGGGTGCCGCCGTCCTGCTCGCCTTGGGGTATGTCGGTGGCCGCCATGCCGGGACCACGCCACCCCGAGCCAACGCCGCCGCCACGGCACAGGGCTCGCCACGCAAGGTGCTGTACTGGTACGACACCATGGTGCCGAACCAGCACTTCGATCATCCGGGCCGGTCGCCGATGGGCATGCCCCTGGTACCCCGATACGCGGATGAAGGAGGCACCGACCAGGGCGTGGTGCGCATCGATCCGGCGACCGTGCAAAACCTGGGCGTACGTACGGAGCCGGTCGTGCGTCGCGTTCTGGCTGCCCACCTGGAGGTGCCTGGCACCGTGGGTTGGAACCTGCGGGACGCCGTCACCGTGAGCGCGCGGACCGACGCGGTGGTGGCGCGACTCGACGTGCGCGCGCCGTATACCGCCGTCAAGGTTGGGCAACCGTTGGCCGAACTGCTGGCACCCTCATGGAACAGCGCGATCGCTGAATACCGCGCGTTGCAGCACACACGGTCCAGTGACGCGCAGGCGCTGCGCGCCGCGGCACGGCAGCGGCTGCAGGTATTGGGCCTCACCGCGGCCGACATCGCCTCGGCACGCGACGGCCGCATCACGCTGCACGCGCCGCAGGACGGCGTGGTCACGGCCCTGGACGTGCGCGAAGGCCAGCAGGTCGGGGCCGGTCAGACGCTGATGACGCTCAACGGCCTGTCCACCGTGTGGGTGGAGGCGGCACTGCCGCAGGCCATGGCGGGCATCGTGCGCGCAGGCACGCCGGTGACCGTGCGTACGACGGCCTTGCCTGGCCACGTGTTCCGCGGCCAGGTGGAAACCCTGCTGCCGGACATCGACGCCACGACACGCACTGAGCAGGCCCGCATCGTGCTGGCCAATCCCGGTGACGCATTGAGCCCGGGCATGTTCGTCGACGTGGGCCTGCAACCGGCCTCGGGTCCACCGGTGCCAGTCGTCCCCGACGGTGCCGTGATCGCGACCGGCAGCGCAACGCCGCGGGTGATCGTGGCGGAAGGCGACGGCCGCTTCCGACCGGTCGCGGTGCGCCTGGGCCGGTCGGCCGGCGGCTATACCGAGGTGCTGGTCGGCCTGGTCGGCGGCGAACGCGTGGTGGTGTCCGGTCAGTTCCTGATCGATTCGGAGGCAAGCCTGTCCGGCGCACTGCAACGGCTGCAGACGGAGGCGCCGGCACCCGCGGCGAGTGCCGCGATGCCGGGCACGTCCCTGCCGGAGCCGCGGCCATGATCGGCGCGCTGATCCGCGCGGCGATCCGGTACCGCATCTTCGTGCTGCTGGCCGCGCTGGGGCTGGCGGCGGTGGGCGTGTTCTCCGTCTGGCATACGCCGATCGACGCACTGCCGGATCTCTCGGACACCCAGGTGATCATCCGCACCCCGTATCCGGGCCAGTCGCCGCAGGTGGTGGAGGACCAGGTGACCTATCCGCTGGCCACCACGATGCTGTCGGTACCCGGGGCGACCACGGTGCGTGCGTACTCGTTCTTCGGCGACTCCTACGTGGACGTGCTGTTCAACGACCACACGGATCTCTATTGGGCGCGCTCGCGAGTACTGGAGTATCTGAGCCAGGCGCGCAGCCAGCTGCCGGCCGGCGTCGATCCCGCGCTCGGCCCGGACGCTACCGGGCTGGGCTGGATCTACGAATACGCCTTGGTCGACCGCACGGGCCGGCACGACCTCGGCCAGCTCACCGCGCTGCAGAACTGGACGCTGCGCTTCCAGCTGAAAACCGTGCCCGGCGTGGCCGAGGTGGCCACCCTGGGCGGGATGGACCGTGCGTGGCAGATCGTGCCCGATCCCCAGGCGCTGGCCGCGCGCGGTCTCACCGTGGCGCAGTTGGTCGATGCCGTACGTGCCGCCAATGGCGCGAACGGCGGGTCGGTCATCGAACAGGGCGAGGCTGAGCTGATGGTGCGCAGCGAGGGCTATCTCAAAACCCGCAAGGCCTTCGAGAACGTACCCATCGTCACCAACGCGAACGGCGTGCCGGTACGGCTACGCGACGTGGCCACCGTGCGGCGGGGCCCGGTCTTCCGCCGCGGTATTGCCGAACTGGACGGCCAGGGCGAAGTGGTCGGGGGCATCATCGTGATGCGCTCGGGTGCGAACGCGAAGGCCACCATCGCGGCGGTCAAGGCTCGCCTGGCTCAGATTCGGCGCAGCCTTCCGCCGGGGGTGGACATCGTGCCCACCTACGATCGCTCGCAGCTGATCGATGCTGCGGTTCAAAACCTCAGGGACAAGCTGCTGGAAGAGTTCCTGATCGTCGGGCTGGTCTGCGCACTGTTCCTCGGCCACCTGCGTTCGGCGCTGGTGGCCGTCGTCACCCTGCCGCTAGGCGTGCTGGCCGCGTTCATCGTGATGAACCTGCAGGGCGTCACGGCGAACCTGATGTCGCTGGGCGGCATTGCCATCGCCATCGGCGCGATGGTGGACGCGGCGATCGTGATGATCGAGAACACCCACAAGCACCTGGAGCACTGGCGCGACGGGCACGACGGTGCGGAGCCGCGAGGCGAGGCCCGCTGGTCGCTGATCGCCGACGCCACCGTGGAAGTGGGGCCGGCGCTGTTCGTCAGTCTCCTGGTGATCGCACTGTCGTTCGTACCGGTGTTCGCGCTGCAGGGTCAGGAAGGCAAGCTCTTCAAGCCGCTGGCGTTCACCAAGACCTACGCCATGGCGGCCGCGGCGGGCCTGGCCATCACCCTGGTGCCGGTGCTGATGGGCTACCTGGTGCGCGGGCGCATCCGAGCGGAGCGGGCCAATCCGCTCAACCGGTGGCTCACGGCGCTGTACGCGCCGATCCTCGATGCCGTGCTGCGCTGGCCGAAGACCACCTTGGCGTTGGCGGGCCTGCTGCTGCTCACGGCGCTGGTGCCGCTCAGCCGGCTAGGCAGCGAGTTCATGCCCGCCATGGACGAGGGGACGCTCCTGTACATGCCCACCGCCTTGCCGGGACTGTCGGCCGGCAAGGCATCGCAGCTGCTGCAGCTGACGGATCGCATGATCAAGACCGTACCCGAGGTAGCCCACGTATTCGGCAAGGCGGGCCGCGCGGACACCGCCACCGACCCGGCGCCGCTGGAGATGTTCGAGACCACGATCACCTTCAAGCCGAAGGATCAGTGGCGCCCCGGCATGACGATGGCCAGGATCAAGGCCGCGCTGAACCAGGCCGTCCATGTGCCGGGGCTGACGAACCTGTTCGTGCCGCCGATCCGCAACCGCATCGACATGCTCTCCACCGGCATCAAGAGTCCCATCGGCATCAAGGTGCTGGGCACCGATCTGGCGGCACTGCAATCGGTGGCCGATCGCATCGAGGCCGTCGCACGCACCGTGCCCGGTGTGCGCTCGGCGATCGCCGAGCGCCCGGCCAGTGGCCGCTACGTCGACGTGCACATCCATCGGGACGCGGCGGCGCGTTACGGACTGACGCAGGATCAGGTGCAGCAGTTGATCGCCACCGTGGTCGGTGGCGATCCCATCGGCCAGAGCATCGAGGGGCGCGAGCGCTTTCCGATCGTGGTGCGCTACCCGCGGGTGGACCGCGACTCGGTACAGGCGTTGCGGCAACTGCCGATCGTGGTGGCCAACGGCGCCCAGCTCACGCTGGGCCAGATCGCCGACATCACGGTCGCGGCGGGACCGTCGATGCTGAAGAGCGAAGACGGCCAGCTGGCCACCTACGTCTACGTCGACACCGATAGCAGCAACCTCGGTGGCGTGGTCGCCCGGCTCCAGCGCGCGGTGGCGCAACAGGTCACGCTGCCCGCCGGCGTCACGCTGGACTGGTCGGGCCAGTTCCAGTACCTGGCCCGCGCCGCCCAGCGGCTCCGGCTGGTGGTGCCGGTGGCCTTGCTCATCGTCTTCGTGCTGATCTACGCCGTGTTCCGGCGCGCGGTCGAGGCGGCCCTGATCATGGCGAGTGTGCCGCTGGCGCTGGTCGGCGGTCTATGGCTGGTCTGGCTGCTGGGCCAAGCCGTATCGGTGGCGACGGTCATCGGCTTCATCGCCCTGGCCGGCGTCGCCGCGGAGTTTGGCGTGGTGATGCTGCTTTACCTGCGTCATGCCTGGGATCGGCAACTCGCGGCCAACCCGCAGGCGGGTATCGAGGCGCTGGACGCGGCCATCCGCGAAGGCGCGGTTCAGCGCGTACGACCCAAGGCGATGACGGTGGCCGTAATCCTGGCGGGTCTGTTTCCGATCCTGCTGGGCCATGGCGCCGGCTCTGAAGTCATGCAACGCATCGCCGCCCCCATGATCGGCGGCATGGTGACCGCACCTCTGTTGTCCATGCTCATCCTGCCAGCCGCATTCAGCCTGCTCATGCGGCACCGACTGCGCAAGTCCGCACCAGCCACCCCGACGTTCCACCCACCTCAGGAGATCCAATCATGAAGAAGCAGGTTTTTACCCTGGCCTTTCCCGGTGCGCTGGCCTTGGCCTCGACCGCCGCCTTCGCCCAGCAGATGGATCCGAGCATGCCCGGCATGGCCGGGATGCAACCGGCCAAACCCACCCTGGCGCAGGGCGTGGGGATCGTCAAGGCCATCGACACCGCCAAGGGCACGATCACCCTCCAGCACCAGGCCATCACCGCCATCGGCTGGCCGGCGATGATCATGACCTTCAAGGCCGATCCGCCGCCCCTCCTGCAGAAGGTGAAGGTCGGCGAGTCGGTGCGCTTCACCCTGCACCCGGCCGGCATGGCCAGCACGGTGACGGCGATCACACCGCTGCGGCCCTGAGCAGGCCATGCCGCGGCTCCACATGGGCCTGGTCTATGATCGGGCCTTTATAGCGTGACGGAACGAGCGCTCAGCCCGCGAACAGCGAGTCGCCGCTGGCTGCGGGCTGTTGCCGCGCGTGGCCCCCTTTCCATCGGTACCGAGGCATGGCATGGCTTCGATTGATCGGACTGCATACCCGCAATTCAAACGTAATCCTGTGGTTCGCGAACTCGTCGCGCTGTACACCGTCGACGAGTCCGAGACGGCCTTCATCGTCAAGCATGCACGACAGCCGTCCAGTCGATTAACCCTGGCCATCCTGCTGAAGAGCTTTCAGCGATTGCGCTATTTCCCGGCACTGGATGAGGTGCCCGCAGCCGTACTGAGACATATCAGGGCGTCCCTGAAGTTTCGGATCCAGGTGAAGCCTGCCCAGCCTAGCGCGGTCACGCTGTATCGCTATCACGCATTGATCCGGAAGCACCTGGATTTCCGGCCGTTCGAGGAAGGCGGTCTCGATGTGGCGGCCCGAGCCATGCGAGATGCCGCGGCCATCATGGATCACCCGCCGGATCTGATTAATGTGGGCATCGAGCAGTTGGTCACCGACCGCATCGGTCTGCCAGCCTTCAGTACACTTGATCGGCTGGCGCGACGTGTCCGTGCGCTGGTCAACGGCCAGCTCTTCGCAACCATTGCTCAGCGCCTGACGGCGGACGAGAAGGCACGCCTGGATGGATTGCTACAAGCCGCTGGGAAAGCCGGCAAAAGGCCGCTGCACGAGGTCAAACGCCTCCCCAAGCGCTCATCCTTGAGGCACTTCCAGGAACTGATCGACCACATGGAGCGGCTTGACGCGCTTGTGAACACGGACGCGCCGTTGGTTGGGATACCCGAACTCAAGCGCAAGCATTTCGCGGCAGAGGCGCGTGCACTCGATGCCGCCGAACTCAAAGATTTCCGCCCCGCCAAGCGACATGCTGTCCTGCTTTGCCTGATCCACCGGGCACGGGTACAGGTGCGCGACGATCTGGCGGCGATGTTCATCAAACGCATGAGCAAGATCCATGTACACGGCAAGGAACATCTCGATCGCCTGCGCAGCCAGTACCGGGAGAAGGCCGAGGTGCTGGTGGCAACGATGTCCGATGTGATTCGCGTACTCGCCGAACAACGCAGCGACACAGCTGCCGGTCGTGAGATTCGGCGCCTGGTCGGGCAGCGCGGCAGCATCGATACGCTGCAGGAGGACTGCAACGCGATCGCCGCCCACAGCGGTGACAATTACTTGCCGTTGCTCTGGCCGTACTACAAGAGCCACCGACCCACGCTGCTGCGCATGGTGCGCATCCTCAATCTGAAAAGCACGACGGAAGATCGTTCGTTGATCGATGCCCTGGAGTTGATCCTTGCGCAGGAACGGCAGCGCGGTGATTGGCTGGACGGGCCGATGGATCTGTCCTTCACAACACACTTGTGGCGAAAGACCCTGACGCAGCGCACCGAGGATGGCGAGGAGCGCATTCACCGTCGGCATTTCGAGGTGTGCGTGTTTTCCGCGTTGGCGAACGAACTCAAGTCCGGTGATGTGGCCGTACCGGGATCGGAGGAGTACGCCGACCAAGGCGAGCAGCTATTGAGCTGGGAGGAGTGCGAGCCCCAAGTGGCCGCCTATTGCGCAGAGTTTGGCCTGCCGGCTGACCCGATCACGTTCGTCAACACACTGCAGTCGCGCCTGATGCAGGTCGCCGAGCAAACAGACCAGGAGTACGTCGACAACGGCCAGGTCGTGATCGATGACCAGGGCATGCCGGTTCTCAAGCGCAGCAAGGCCAAAGAGATGAGTAGCCAGGCCAAAGCCCTCGAAACGGCCATTCATGAGCGCCTGCGTGAGCGAAGCGTCATCGATGTGCTATGTGACGTGGGGCACTGGACCAACTGGCATCGTCATTTCGGCCCGCTATCCGGGTCGGACCCGAAGATTGATCAGGCACGCGAGCGTTATGTGCTGACGGCTTTTACCTACGGATGCAACCTGGGCCCCAATCAGGCGGCACGTCATTTCCGTGGGGCTGTCACGGCGCACATGCTGTCGTTCGTCAATCGTCGCCACATCGACGCGAACAAACTGGCCGCCGCATGCCGCGACATCATCAATAGCTACGCTGGCCTTCAATTGCCCAAGCACTGGGGCGACAGCAAGCGTGCCGCGGCAGATGGCACCAAGTACGAGATGTACATTCAGAACAGCCTGGCCTCATACCACATCCGGTACGGTGGTTACGGCGGCATTGCGTACCATCATGTCTCCGACACCTACGTCGCGCTGTTCAGCCACTTCATCCCATGCGGGGTCTGGGAAGCGGTGTACATCATCGATGGCCTGCTCAAGAACACGTCCGACATCCAGCCGGATATCGTGCACGCCGACACCCAAGGGCAGTCGCTTCCCGTCTTCGGGCTCTCATACTTGCTGGGCATCCAGCTGATGCCACGCATCCGAAATTGGCAGGATTACCGGTTCTTCCGGCCCGATACGGATGCCTCCTACGAGCACATCGATGCGCTGTTCCGCGACAGCGTCGATTGGGACCTGATCGAGACGCATTGGAAAGACCTGATGCGCGTCGTATTGTCGATCAAAGCCGGCAAGGTGGCCGCTTCGACCTTGCTGCGGCGCTTGGGCAACAACAGCCGCAAGAACCGGCTTTACCACGCTTTTCGCGCCTTGGGCTCGGCCGTGCGCACGCTCTTCCTGCTGCAGTACATTTCCGACCAAGACCTGCGCGAACAGATCACCGCCTCCACCAACAAGGTCGAGGCCTATAACGGATTCTCGAAATACTTCTTCTTTGGTGGGGAGGGCATCATCGCCGACAACGATCCGGTGGAGCAGGAGAAGGCGGTCAAGTACAACGACCTGGTGGCCAACGCCGTGATCTTCCATAACGTCGTGGAGCAAACCCGCATCATCCGTTCGCTCATGCGGGAAGGCTGGAAGATCACTGCCGAAGATGTGGCCGCGCTCAGCCCTTACATGACGAGCCATATCAAACGCTTTGGAGACTACCTGATCGATGCCGAGGCCGTGCCCGAGCCCTACGAAGCCGAACTGGCCCTGGCTGCTTGAGTGTCGCAGGCGATGGGCACGAGGGTGGTGATTCCGCGCAGCCCATCTCGGCCAGGGGGCGTTCAACCCACGAGACCCGTGCTCGCTATGCTTCAAGCGACGTGGCAGTGGCATGGCAGGAGGTACCGTGGAGCTCTCGGATTTTCATATTGGTCTGGAATTCGTGGCAAGCGCCGGGTTCCGGTGGCGGTGCACCGATGTGGGCACCCGGACCATCTTGGCCATCCAGCTCGATCGGAAGGACCCCGACTGGTACCAGGGGCCGCCGTACATCGCCAGGGAAGTCGTGTTCGATGAGCACGAGATGGCGCGCTGCCACCGGACAAATGTCGATGCAGTGTCAGCCTCTTTGAAAGAGCACCAGACGATGGCACACCCGGGTTATCCCTCAGAGGTCGTGACGCGCATGCTGGAGGCGCGGCACGCCCAGCTTTACCCACACTCGGGCGTGTTGCGCTTCGACCGGTGTCGGCCGGACGGGGAAATCCTCCATCCCTTCGCAGGGCGGCAGGAGGAAGGGGAGTGGATCGTCGAGCTATACCTGCCGTTCCAAGAGGACTATGAGGTCATGCCAGAACGGGACTTCATCGCATTGCCTCGGGTGACGCACGCCGACCTACGGGCTCGCGCGGCGGCCAAGAAAAACGGCTAACTCGTTGCCTCGATGGTGGAATTTCGATTCTGGTTATCAAAATTACACGTATCTCGGCTCAATCCCAGGCTGGACGCGGGTTGCGCGAGGGTCGGAATCGGTGAAATATCTTTCATACTATGTAATGTATACTACGAAATAGGGCGTCTAGCCGCGATAATCATCACTTATCGCGAGTAGAAATCCCAGAGGGCAGGGCGCCGATCGAGGAGACCGTTTCATGCCACGAGGCATCACCCAGGACCAGGTCAACGCGGCCGCGGACAGGCTGGTCGCCGCCGGCGACAAACCGACCGTGGAAAAAGTGCGCGCGGCCTTGGGCACCGGCTCGCCGAACACGATCACGCGCATGCTGGACACGTGGCGCAATGGGTTGGCGGAGCGCCTGCAGAACGTTCTGCAGCTTCCAGAACTCCCGGCGGAGGCCGGGCAGGCCATGACCGCGCTCTGGCAGTTGGCCGTGGCGCAGGCGGAACGCCTCCTCCAAGCCCGGCTGGCCGAGGACCGAGCCGCCCTTTCGGCGAGCGAGGCCCGTCTCCAGGAGGAGCGGGCGCACTGGACGGCCACCTTGGCCGAAGCCGAGACCACGGTGGCCCAAGCCCGGACCCGCCAGGAGCTGGCCGAACATGCCTGCGCCAACTTAGACAGCCAACTTCGCGACAGCCACGCTCTTCGGGAAGATCTGGTGCAGCAGCGTGATCGGTTGCAGGCTGTCATTGATCGGCAGACGGGTGAGCTAGAAACTCTCCAGGCCGAAAGGACCACCCGTTTCGCCGCCGCAGAGCAGGAACGGGAACGCACCGTGGCGTACGTCCGTGCCGTCGAGGATCGAGCCCATCAGGAAATCGACCGCGCCCGGCAAGAAACCAAACAATGGCAGCAGCGCCTCGAAGCGGCCGAACGGAGCCATCGTGAAGCGGCTCAAATGCTTGAGACACGCTGCGAAGCGTTCCACCGGCAACTGCAGACAGCGGAGAAGGAAGTGGCACGCCTATCAGGAAAAACTGCCGCACTCGAAATCTCGCTCGCCAAAGCCAGCGTCCGTCCGAAAGCGAAGCACACTCCTCGATCGGTTGGTTCGTCGAAGACGGCCAAGGCAACGAAAGCCATAAAATGAGTCAACAGCCGGTTGACCAGTTGTGCAACAGGTAGCTGGGGCGGTCCATCGTCCTTGGACACCGATTCCATACAAGCAACTGAAGGTGTTACCTCAGCGTAGGGACGCGGGTTCGCCCAAAAGTAACGCAATCGCTTCGCGGCCCGTAACAAAAACAGTGGTGCCGGCTACAACGACATGACCAGGGTACGGATCATGATCCATGAATTGCGCATAATGTATATTATGTAAAGTAACCAAATACACGGGAACTCCTGGTCTCCCCGCAGCACCGGCACTGCTTCCGCCGCTCGTTGACCCAGGTCAACACGACATCAGGGCTGCACCGTTCTGATGGCGCCGTGGCACCGGAGCCGTGAGGAGGAAGCCCGCATGAAGATCCTGCTGCCGGTGGACGGGAGCAATTACAGCACGCGGGCTGCCCGTTACCTGGTCAGGCATTGGCCTGCCGAAGCCACCGTGACGCTGCTCAACGTGGATCCCCCGTTGCGCCAGTCGATCGCCGGAAGGCTGGATGGCGATAGCGTGGCGCGCTTCCATCTCGACAACGGTATCGCCGCGCTCAAGCCCGCCAGGCGCGTGCTGGCCAAGGCCGGGCATGTGTTCGACGAGTGCCTGCTCGTGGGCGACCCGGGAACCGAGATCGTGCGCGTGGCGCGCCGCGGCCGATACGACCTGATCGTGATGGGATCGCACGGCCGGGGTGTGCTGAGGAGCCTGTTCCTTGGCTCGGTGGTGGTGAAGGTGCTGTCCGTTTCGAACGTACCGGTGCTGGTCGTGCGTTGATGCATGCGGAGGTACATCGCGATGTCCATGCCAAGCAGTCGCTATCCCCTGAGCCTCAGGGCCATTCACTGGCTGACGGTCGTCGCCGTCGTGGCGGCAGCCATCCTGGCTGACCAGGAAGAGCACGAGGGCGATGGCGGCATCGTCGCTTCGAACGTCTCGGGAATGCAGTGGCATTACGCGGCAGGACTTGCAGTACTGCTGCTCCTGATACCGCGCCTCATCGTGCGAATCCGGACGCGGATGCCACCGATCATTCCGTCCCCCGGCTCTTTTACCGCCTTCACCGCGCGCCTGGTGCACTTGGCGCTGTATGTGTTCTTGCTCGTGGAGCCCGTCCTGGGCTGGCTGCGGCTCAGTTACGGCGGGGAGCCGTTGAACCTGCCCTTGCTTGGCTGGCGCCTTCCGGCGCTGGCCCCGCCGGATTTGCAGGCAAAGGAGTTCACCGGAGAGCTCCACGAGGTTCTGGGAAACATCCTCTATGGCCTCATCGCGCTGCATGTGGCCGCAGCCCTCTGGCACCACATCGTGCGGCGGGACAACACGTTGAAAAGAATGCTGTGACAAGTGCCGCGCGACCCGGCTGGCCGGAACGCGGGTTGGACAAGCCGGCGGCGCCCGTCTTGTCGTGGCACCCCATGCACAACCGAGGCCGCCTGCATGCCGCCGCAGTCATCGCTCCCCTCGCCCGCTCCGGTGTTCAGGGCACGAGGCCTGGCCAAGGTCTATCGCATGGGCGAGGTGGAAGTGCACGCTCTGCGCGGAGTGGACCTGGAGCTGTTCCCCGGCGAGTTCGTGGTGCTGCTCGGCCCTTCCGGCAGCGGCAAATCCACCCTGCTGAATATCCTCGGCGGACTGGATGCACCAACCGGTGGCGAGGTCTGGTACGTGGACCACTGCCTAACGGGTGCCGACGACCGCGCGCTCACCCGCTTCCGCCGCGAGCACGTGGGTTTTGTGTTCCAGTTCTACAACCTGATCCCCAGCCTCACCGCCCGCGAGAATGTGGCCATCGTCACCGAACTCGCCGAGCACCCCATGCCGCCGGAGGAAGCGCTGGCGCGGGTCGGCCTGGAGGACCGCATGGACCACTTCCCGGCACAGATGTCCGGCGGCGAGCAGCAGCGTGTGGCGATCGCCCGCGCCATCGCCAAGCGCCCTGCGGTGCTGCTGTGCGACGAACCCACCGGCGCGCTGGACTCGGCCACCGGCGTACGCGTGCTGGAGGCGCTGGAACAGGTGAACATGCAGCTGGGCACCACCACGGTGGTGATCACCCACAACGCCGGCATCGCCGCGATGGCCCACCGCGTGCTGTACCTCGGCGACGGCCGCATCGTGCGCGAGGAGCGGCCGCCCCGGCGGGTGCCGGCGAAGGAGCTGAGCTGGTGAGCGCGCTCACCCGCAAGGGGCTGCGCGACCTGTGGCACATGCGAGCGCAGGCGCTGGCCATCGCCTGGGTGATCGCCGGCGGCGTGGCGACGCTGGTGATGTCGCAGTCCACGTTGGAGTCGCTGGATTCCACCCGCGCGCTGTTCTACCAGGAAGGCGCGCTGGCCGACCTGTGGGCGCCGCTCAAGCGCGCGCCCGACACCCTGCTCCCGCAGCTGGAGGCGATACCCGGCGTGCAGGCGGTGCAGCCGCGCCTGCTGGCGGCGGCCACGCTGGACGTGCCGGGCTTCGGCGAACCGGCGCGCAGCGACGTGGTGTCGCTGCCGATCCGCGGCGGCCAGCCGCTGCTCAACCGCGTGCACCTGACCAGCGGGCGCCTGCCCGATCCGGATGCCGAGGGCGAGATCGTGCTGGGCGAGGCCTTCGCCCAGGCCCACGGACTGCGCGCCGGCGACAGCCTGCACATGATCCTGCGCGGGCACGCGCGCACGGTGCGCATCGTCGGCATCGGTACCTCGCCGGAGTACGTCTACCAGAGCCCGCCCGGCGCCGTGTTCCCCGACTTCCGCCGCTATGCCGTGCTGTGGATGAACCGTCACGCGATGGAGAAGGCGCTGGCGATGGATGGGGCCTTCGACAACCTGGCCTTCCGCCTGTTGCCCGGTGCGCGCCCCGCCGCGGTGGCGGCCAACGTCGACACGCTGCTGGCGCGCTACGGCGGCGTGGGTGCCTACGGCCGCCACGAGCAGACCTCGGCGCGCTACCTGGAAGAAGAAATGCGCCAGCTGCGCACCATGGCCACACTGTTCCCGGCGATCTTCCTGGGCGTGGCCGCCTTCCTGATGCACGTGGTGCTGATGCGCCTGCTGGGCACGCAGCGCGAGCAGATCGGCGTGCTGAAGGCCTTCGGCTACGGCAACCGTACGCTGGCGGGGCACTACCTGGGCATGGCCGCGTGGATCGCCCTTGGCGGCGCGCTGCTCGGCATCGCGCTGGGTGCGGAACTGGGCCGCTGGCTGGCCCACGTATACCAGGAGATCTACCGCTTCCCGTTCCTGGCTTATCGGCTGAGCACGCGCGCAATCGGGCTGGGGCTGGGGGTGAGCCTGGCGGCCGCCAGCGGCGGCGCGCTGATGGCACTGCGCGCCGCCGCCGCGCTGCCGCCGGCCGAGGCCATGCGCGCGCCCGCGCCCACCCGCTTCGGGCCGACCCTGCTGGAACGGCTGGGCTTCCAGCGCTGGCTGTCGCCCGCCGCGCGCATCGCCCTGCGCGACCTGGAACGCCGGCCCGGCCGCGCGCTGTTCACCGTGGCCGGCCTGGCGATGGCCTGCGCGGTGATGATGGTGGGCCGCTTCCAGGGCGACTCGGTGCAACGCATGGTGGACGTGCAGCTGAGCATCGCGCAGACCCACGACATCGAGGTGAGTTTCGTCGAGCCGGCGCCGCGGCGTGCGGTGTTCGAGCTGGCGGCGCTGCCCGGCGTGCGCGAGGCCGAGCCGCTGCGCTCGGTACCGGTGCGCCTGGCGCACGGCCTGCGCTCCTACCGCACCAGCATCGAGGGCATACCGGCCGGTGCGCGCCTGCGCCGGCCGATCGACGCGCGCCTGCGGCCGGTGCAGCCGCAGGGCGACGGCGTGCTGCTCACCGACTACCTGCAGCAAATGCTGGACCTCAAGCCCGGCGACCGCGTGGAGGTGCAGGCGCTGGAAGGCCACCGCCGCCTGCGCGAAGTGCCGGTGGCCGGCTTCGTGCACGAATACATCGGCGCGCGCGGCTACATGGACCTGGACGCGCTGGACCGCCTGCTGGGCGACGGCGACGTGGTCTCCGGCGCGCTGCTGGGCGTGATACCAGGCGCCGCGCCGGACGTCTACGCGCGCCTGGACCGGCGGCCGTGGGTGGCCGGCGTCGCCTCGCGCCTGGCCTCGGTGCGCAGCTTCTACGCCACCATGGGCGAGAGTCTGCTGGTGTTCACCCTGGTGGCGGCGCTGCTGGGCGCGGTGATCAATTTCGGCGTGGTGTACAACGCCGCGCGCATCAGCCTGTCCGAGCGCGGGCGCGAGCTGGCCAGCCTGCGCGTGCTGGGCATGACGCGCGGCGAGGTGGGCGCCCTGCTGCTGGGCCAGCTCGGCCTGCTGGTGGCGGTGTCGCTGCCGTTCGGCCTGGCCGCCGGCTGGTTGCTGTGCTGGCTGATGGCGCTGGGTTTCCAGTCCGAGCTGTTCCGCGTGCCGGTACAGCTCACCACGGCTACCTACGCCTTCGCGGCGCTGACCGTGCTGGGCGCCAGCGCGGTGTCGGCGCTGCTGGTCTACCGGCGCATCGCCGGGCTGGACCTGGTCGCCGTACTCAAGACGCGGGAGTGAGCCGACCATGAAGCTGCACCGCCGCCTCGCCTACGCCGCCGTCGCCCTTGCCGCCGCCGCGGTGGCGTGGTGGGCACTGCGGCCCGCGCCGCGCCCGCTGGACGTGGTGCGCGTGCAGCGCGGCGAACTGGTGCAGCGCTTCGAGGAAGAAGGCCGCACCGAACTGGCCCGCCGCTGGGTGGTAGCCGCCCCGGTCGCCGGCACCTTGCGCCGCATCGACCTGCTGCAGGGCGACCCGGTGCAGGCGGGCCAGCCGCTGGCGCAGATCGAGCCGGCACGCGCACAGTTGCTGGACCCGGCCAACCGCGCGCGCCTGCTGGCCGAGGAACAAGCGGCGCAGGCCGCCATGCAGGCCGCCCGCCAGCACCAGGCGGCAGCCGAGGCCGACGCCGGCCTGGCCGCGCGCGAGGTGGCGCGCATGCGCAGGCTCGGCGCCGCCGGCGCGGTCAGCGTGCAGGCGCTGGACAGCGCCGAGGCGCAGGTATCGCGCGCACAGGCCACGGCCGCGGCGGCGGCGGCCGACTACCGCGCCGCCGACCAGCAGCGCGCCGCGCTGGCGGCGCTGCTCGCCGGCCAGGGCCTGGCCGGTGGCCAGGTGGTGCCGGTGCTGGCGCCCATCGGCGGTGTGGTGCTGCACCGCTACCAGCAGAGCGCCACGCCGGTGCAGGCCGGCCAGGCGTTGCTGGAACTGGGCGACCTGGGTCAGCTGCAGGTGATGGTGCAGGCCTTGTCGCAGCAGGCCACCCTGCTGCGTCCCGGCTCGCCCGCCCAGGTGCTGCGCTGGGGCGGCGAGGGTGCCCTCCCCGCGCGCGTGGCGCGCATCGAGCCGGGCGGCTACACCAAGATCTCCGCGCTGGGGGTGGAGGAACAGCGCACCCAGGTGTGGCTGGACATTACGGCACCGCACGCGCAGTGGGCGCGGCTCGGCGACGGCTACCGGGTTGAGGTGACGTTCGACGTGGCGCGCAAGGCCAACGTGTTGAAGGCGCCGGCCAGCGCGCTGTTCCGCGAGGGTGCGCGCTGGGCGGTCTACCGGGTGGAAGGCGGCCGCCTGCGCCTGGTGCAGGTGGTGCCCGGCATGCAGGGTGGAACCGAAGTCGAGATCACCCGGGGACTGGCGGAGGGCGACCGCGTCGTGGCCTTTCCCGACGACCGCATGCGCGATGGACTGCGCGTGCAGCCGCTGGAACAAACCGCGACGCCGCAGCGCTGAGATCGTCCCCGTCCATCGAACCGGCTGCCCCATGCGGACGCCGGCCGCTACCGACGCGAATGCCGCCCGCCAGAGCATCCCTGCACCGGCCGCCTTGCTGGCGGCCGGTGCGTGGGAAGGCTACTGTCCCTGCCCTTGCGACTGCTGTTGCTGTTGCTGTTGTTGCTGCCGGATGCGCTGCTGCTGGATCTGCGGCGCCTGGTTCTGGTTGCGCTGCTGCATACGCTGCTGCATGCCGGCGCCGCCGCGGTTCTGGCGCGGCATGTCGGGCAGCGTCACGCCGCGCTGCTGGGCGCGCTTCTGCATCTCCTCGTGGTGCTGGCTGCGCAAGGCCTCGCGTTCCTGGACCGTCTTCAGGCTGCGCATCTTCATCCTGTATTCGGACCTTTCCGCGGGCGTCATCAATTGCCAGCCGTAGACCTGGTCGCGGTCGCGCAGGCGGTCCTGCTGGGTCATTCCCCGCATGGCGCCCGCCGGTGGCTGCGCCTGCCCGCGCTGCCCCTGTCCACCGGCGCCACGTCCCTGGTAGGCCAGGGCCGGCATGGCGCCGATCACCGCCAATCCCAGGCTCAAAACGAATACGTGTTGCATACGCATGGCGACTTCCTCCTGCACGTGTGGGTGCCAACGAACCGTCGCCCGATGGTCGACCAGCCAGACGCGCCCGCCTTGATCTCCGTCAAGCACCTCGATGGTCGCTGCACCCACCGCACGGGGACGGACCGTGCCCGATGGCTGGATGGTTGTTGACGCAGATCAACATGCCTGTCCCTCGAGGGCAAACCATGGGCATCGCCCGATGGCCCGGCTGCGGCCATCCCGTCTGAAGTAAGCAGGGAACTTTGCCAGGAGCGATTGAGGAGGCCTTCTTATGTTTCGTCGAGCGAAAACCTTGTTGCCCGCGGCGATGGTTTACCTGGCCTGTTCCGCGGCGTGGTCACAGTCGGCGCTGATGAAGCAGGCGCAGGGGCTGTTCAAGCCGCTGCCCGACACGCCGCCCTCGCTGCCCGGCAACCCGGCCACGTCGGCAAAGATCGAGCTCGGCAAGATGCTTTATTTCGATCCGCGGCTGTCCGAGAGCCATGCGATCAGCTGCAATTCCTGCCACATGATCGGCATGGGCGGCGTCGACCTGCAGCAGACCTCCCTCGGTCACCGCTGGCAGCACGGGGGCCGCAACGCGCCTACGGTCTACAACGCGGTTTTCGACGTTGCGCAATTCTGGGACGGCCGAGCCAGGGACCTGGAGCAGCAGGCGGGCGGCCCGCTGGTGAACCCGGTGGAGATGGACACCACCGAGTCACACGTGGTGGAGCAGCTCAAAGGCATACCGGGCTACGCTGCCTATTTCGCCAAGGCGTTTCCCGGTACCCATGACGCGATCACGTTCGACAACGTACGCAAGGCCATCGCGCTCTTCGAAGCGACGCTGATCACGCCAAACGCGCCCTTCGACCGCTACCTGAAGGGCAACGAAGGCGCGCTCGACGCCGACCAGAAGGCCGGCCTCGCCTTGTTCATCAACAAGGGGTGCGCGGCCTGCCACAGCGGCATCAACGTGGGCGGCCAGATGTATGCGCCGTTCGGCGTCGTTGAACGCCCGGGCGCCGACGTGCTGCCACCCGGAGACAAGGGGCGCTTCGCCGTCACCAAGACCGCCAGCGACGAGTACGTGTTCCGCGTTCCTTCCTTGCGCAACGTGACGCTCACCCCGCCGTATTTCCATTCCGGAAAGGTGTGGAGCCTGCATCAGGCCGTGGCAATCATGGGAAGCAGCCAGCTGGGTGCCAAGTTGAGCGACGACGACGTGGCAAAGATCGTCCGCTTCCTGGCGGCGCTTGACGGCGACCAGCCCAGGGTGACCTTGCCGATCCTTCCTCCGAGCGGAGCGGAAACGCCGCGTCCGCGTCCGTGACTTCATCTGCAGCAAAGGCTGCGGCGCCGAAGCCGGGCAATCACCGATCGGATGGCGTGGCCTGGGCGACCTCCTGGTCGCCCGCGTTCCTGCCTGCTGCCCGATGCAGGGGAGCGTGCGCTCGCCAGGACGCGTGATGCGGGTGCATCACCGGAAATCCCGGCTTCGCACATCCAGGCTGCTCAGCAACGGCGTCAGGTCGTGCAGGCGCCGGGCGATCAGGTGGCGCACGCCGCTCTCGGCTTCCAGCATGCCTTCCACCATCAGCAAGCGCGATTCCAGGAAGGGGCGGCGTTGCCGCTCGGCCAGCTGGCGCCAGACCACCACGTTGATCATGCCGTGTTCGTCCTCCAGCGTGACGAAGGTGACACCGCTGGCGGTTTGCGGGCGCTGGCGGCCGACCACCAGGCCGGCCGCGACGATGTGGCGCCCTGGTGGGATGTCCGCCAACTCCTTCGAACTGCGGCAGCGCCGCGCCCGCAGTTGCGCGCGCAGCAGGGCCATGGGGTGGCGCCCCAGCGTGGTGCCTAGCGTGGCGTAGTCCGCCTGGAGATCCTCGCCGAGACCAGGCAGCGGCAAGACCACTGGCTGCTCACGTGGTTGCGTGGCCGCACCAAACAGGGGACGTTGTTCCTCCACACCCGCCACCGCCCAACGCGCCCGATGCCGATGCCCGGCCAACCCGCGCAAGCTGCCGGCATCGGCCAGGCGCTCGCGTGCACGAGGGGCTAGCATGGCCCGCTCGCACAAGTCGTCGATGCCGACGAACGGCTTCGCCGCCCTAACCTGCTCGATGCGTCGTGCGTCGTCCTCGGCTAATCCGCGCACCATGCGCAGGCCCATGCGCAAGGCGTGGCCGCCGCGCCGGTCCGGTTCCAGCGTGCAGTCCCAGTCGCTGTGGCGCACGTCGGCCGGCAGCACCGCTACGCCATGGCGACGCACGTCCTGCAACAACTGGTCGGGGCTGTAGAAACCCATCGGCTGGCTGTTGATCAGCGCGCAGGTGAAGGCGGCCGGGTAATGACGCTTGAGCCAGCAGCTGGCGTAGGTGAGCAGCGCGAAGCTGGCCGCGTGCGATTCCGGGAAGCCGTAGCTGCCGAAGCCCTTGATCTGCTCGAAGATGCGCGCGGCGAAGTCGGCCGAGTAGCCTCGCTCCAGCATGCCCCGGGTCAGCTTGTCGCGGTGGTGCTCCAGGCCGCCATGGCGCTTCCACGCCGCCATCGAGCGGCGCAGGTCGTCCGACTCGCCCTCCGTGTAGCCGGCCGCCACCACCGCCAGTTGCATCACCTGTTCCTGGAACAGCGGCACGCCAAGCGTGCGCTCGAACACCTTGCGCAGCGCCTCCGAGGGATAGCTCACCGGCTCCTCGCCGGTGCGCCGGCGCAGGTAGGGGTGCACCATGTCGCCCTGGATCGGGCCCGGCCGCACGATCGCCACCTCGATCACCAGGTCGTAGAAGTTGCGCGGCCTGAGCCGCGGCAGCATCGCCATCTGCGCCCGTGACTCGATCTGGAACACGCCGACGGTGTCGGCCTTGGCGATCATGGTGTAGGTGTCGGGATCCTCCGGCGGGATGGTCGCCAGTGTCAGCGCCCGTCCATGGTGGCGCTCGACCAGGGCGAGGCAGCGACGCAAGGCGCTCAGCATGCCCAGCGCCAGGATGTCGACCTTGAGCAGGCCCACTGCATCGAGGTCGTCCTTGTCCCACTGCACCACGGTGCGGCCTTCCATGCTGGCGTTCTCCACCGGCACCAGCTCGTGCAGCGGCTGCTCGGAGATCACGAAGCCGCCCGGATGCTGCGACAGGTGGCGCGGAAAACCGATCAGTTGCGCGGTCAGCACCAGCACCCGGTGCAGCAGCGGGCTGTCCGGATCGAAGCCCTGCTCGCGCAGCTGCGAGGCGGGCGGCAGCGCATCGCTCCAGTGCCCGAAGCAGCGGGCCAGCGCATCCACCTGGTCGGGCGGCAGCCCCAGCACGCGGGCCACGTCGCGCACGGCACCGGTGCCGTGGTAGGTGCTGGCCACCGCGGTGATCGCCGCCCGATGGCGGCCGTAGCGCGCGAATACGTACTGGATGACTTCCTCGCGCCGCTCGTGCTCGAAATCGACGTCGATGTCGGGCGGCTCGTTGCGCTCCTTCGAGACGAAGCGCTCGAACAGCATGCCGATGCGGTCGGGATCGATCTCGGTGATGCCCAGCGCGTAGCAGACCACCGAGTTCGCGGCCGAGCCGCGTCCCTGGCAGAGGATGCCCCGGCTGCGGGCATGGCGCACGATGTCGTGCACGGTGAGGAAGTAGCTCTCGTAGCCGAGCTGGCCGATCAGCGCCAGCTCCTTCTCGACCAGGTGGCGCGCCTTCGCCGGGATGCCGCCCGGCCAGCGCCAGTGCAGGCCCCGTTCGGTCAATGCACGCAGCCACGAGGCCGGCGTCTGCCCGTCGGGTACCAGTTCGCGCGGATACCGGTAGCGCAGCTGGCCAAGATCGAACGTGCAGCGCCGGGCGATGCGCACGGACTCGGCGAGCAGCTCCGGCGGGTACAGTTCCGCGAGCGCGGCCAGCGGCCGCAGGTGGCGCTCGCCGTTGGGAAACAGCCGCGCGCCGGCCTCGGCCACGGTGACGTGATGCCGGATCGCCGTCATCACGTCCTGCAGTGCGCGGCGTCCGCGCGCATGCATGTGCACGTCGCCGGTGGCGACCAGCGGCAACTGCAGCGAGCGGCCCAGGGCCTGCAACCGTGCCAGCCGTGCCGCGTCGTCCGGGCCGCGGTGCAGTTCCGCGGCGATCCACAGCCGCTGCGGGAAGCACGCATGCAGCCACTCCCCTTCCCGTGCGTCGTCCGGATCGTCCGGCAGCCACAGCGCAAACAGGCCGTCGGTCGTGTCCGGAAAATCCTCCCGCAGCAGCCGGTAGGCGCCCTTGGCCGCGCGCCGGCGTGCTTCGGTGATGAGCCGGCACAGCACCCGGTAACCTTCGATGTGCTCCACCAGCAGCACCAGTTTCGGGCCACCGTCGATCCGCACCTCGCTGCCCACGACCAGTGGCAGACCCACCGCCTTCGCGGCCTGCCAGGCGCGCACGACGCCGGCCAGCGTGCATTCGTCGGTGATCGCCAGCGCCTCGTAGCCATGGTGCTGCGCGCGTTCGAACAGCTCGTGCGCGCTCGAAGCCCCGCGCTGGAAGCTGAAGTTCGACAGGCAGTGCAGCTCGGCGTAGCTCACGCGAACCAGCCGTGCAGCATGAAGCCGCCGCCGCCGACCGGCCGGAACACCCAGGCGCCCTGCCCGCTCGCCAGCCGCGCCAGATAGTAGTCGCGGCGCACGTCGCCGCCGTCCCACCAGCCACTCTCGATGCGCTCGGGACCGGCGAGGAGATGCGGGGCCGCCCCGCGCAGCGGGATCGGTTTCGCCAGCAGCCAGCCAGGGCGTGGGCCAGGTGCGACGCCAGCCGATGAGGCCTCGCGCCACGCCGGCGTGTCCAGCGGGCTGAGCGAGGCGCACTCGGGGCGATGGTCGGCATACTGCTGCACGCCGTGCACGGTGTCTTCGCCCAGGCGCGCGCGCAGCCGTTCACGCAGTTGCTCCCATGGCGTCGCCTGCTGCGGACGCGGGTCGAACAGCTCGCGATGCACCGGCGCGAACGGCGGCAGCTCGGCGGCGCCGAGCGCGATGGCGCGGACCGGCGCCGCCAGTTGCACTTGCTCCAGCCGGCCGCGGGCGAGTTCGAACAGCAGCGCCGCATCGCGCTCGGGCGTGAGCAGGCCCACCGGCACCCGGGCGCGGGCGCCGCGGTCGTGCTCCAGCAGCAGGTCGAAACGCTGCACGCCGCCGTCGCGCCCGGCCAGGAAGGCGGCGAGGTCCGCGATCAGCCGCTTCAGCGGGAACAGCAGCGCCTGGGACGATTCGGCTTCATGGCCGAGCTCGATCCGCAGGTCAAAACGATCGGGCGGGCGATAACTTTCCAGCGCCAGCTCGCGCTCGGCCAGCATCGCATCGAGGTGGCGCAGCACCTCGGCCGGAAACCGTCGCGCCAGGCCATCGCGCGGCAACGCCCACACCTGGCGCAGCGTGCGCAGGCCCATGCGCGCGAAAGCGGTGACCACGTCCGGCGCGAAGCCGGCGCGCTGGATCGGCAACTGCCCGAGCGCGCGCCGCATCGGCGCATCGCCTTCGATGGCCAGCCCGTCGTGCTGGTTGGCCAGCACGCGCGCGGCCACCGGGTTGGGCGCGGCGACGATGCGGTGCCGGAAACCGAGCGCCGCCAGCTCTTCGCGCAAGCGCGCCTCGAAGCGCGGCCAGGGCCCGAACAAGCCCAGGCTGCCCTGGATTTCCAGTATCAGCGCGTGCGGGAACTGCAGGCTGACCTGCGAGCTGTAGCCGTAGGCCCAGGCTGCAAGAAAACGGTGCCAGCGCCCCTCTTCCTCGGGTCGATAGGCATCCGTCGCGAAGCCACGGGCCAGCGCCTGCGCCGCGGTCAACGCCATGCCGCGACGCAGGCCCAGTGTCCGCGCCGCGGGATTGACCGCGTGGAGCATGCGTCGTTGCGCCGATCCGCCCACCAGCACGCGGGGCGCGTCCGGATCCGCGCAGCGGCGAAGCACGCCATCCAGCGCGAGGTGTGGCAACAGGATGCAGGCCCAGCGCACGGCTCATCCCGCCCGCGGGACCGGCTGCGCCGGCGCCGCCCCGCCGCGGCATTTGAGTACGCGCCATTGCGCCGGCGCGGCGTCGATGGCGATGCGCAGCGCGGCCGGCGAAGGATGCACGGCTGTGGCCAGCGGCCGCGTCGCGAACGCCAGCGTACGCCCCGACGCAGCCGCGACCTGCAGCCGCCGCAGCGCGCGGTCGTCGGCATCCAGCGGCCAGCACAGCACGGCACCACAGCTGCCCGAGCGCAGGCACTGCTCGGTCGCCCACAACGCATCGCGCGATGCCCCTGCGCGCACGACCTGCAAGCGGCTGAGATCCACCCCGGCCTGCCGCCACGCCGGCGCGAACGGCAGGTACGGCGGTGCGACCAGCACGATGCGCTCGCCCGCCTGCGACAGGCGCGCCAGGGTCGGCCACAGCAGTTGCAGCTCGCCGACACCGTCGGCCGGGATCAGCAACTCGCTGAGCGCGGCCTCGGGCCAGCCGCCGCTGGGCAGCACCGCGTCCAGGCCGGCATGGCCGGTAGGCTGCGCACCGGCGGGCGGCGCAGCCGGCCGGCCACGCCAGACCCGCTGCGGCTGCAGCAATGCATCGATCGCCACCACCGCGCCCATGTCACCCCCGGCGGACCAGGCCGCAGAACACGCCCTCGATGGCGAAGTCCTGGCCGCGCCGCACCTCGATCGGCGCATAGGCCGGGTTGCGTGGCAGCAGCCGGATCCCGCCCCTGCCGCGGGCCAGCCGCTTGATCGTCAGTTCGCCTTCGAGCCGGGCCACCACGAGCTGGCCGTCGCGGGCCTCGGGCGTGCGGCGCACGCCGACCAGGTCGCCGTCGAGGATGCCGTCCCCGATCATCGAATCGCCCTGCACGCGCAGGAGATAGTCCGGTCGCGTGGAGAACAGCCGCGCGTCGAGCGACAGCGTGTCGACCAGCCCGGCATCGGCGCCGATCGGCGGGCCGGCCGCCACCCGGCCCAGCACCGGCACCTGCAGCATCGCGGTGCGCGAACCGGACGGACGAATGCCACGCGCCTGCCCCGGCGCCACCTCGATCAATCCCGCCTCGGCCAGCGCCAGCACGTGCTTGCGGGCCGCCCCGCGCGAGGCCAGGCCGCCAGCCTCGGCAATCTCGGCGAGGGACGGCGGCTGCCCCTGCTCCGTCACCCGCTCGCGGATGAAGGTGAGGATGGCGGCGCGGCGTGAACTGAGGTCGGACATGGAGTACATTTGTACTCCAGTCGCCCCGGTTTGGCCAGACCTGCGATCACTTCGCCGGCCTCCGATCCCTGCTGGTGCGCCCAATAGCCGCTGGCGCAGGCATGCATGACCGTGGCGGCGGCACGGCGCCTGCGGAATCCTGGGGGGTCTGAGCGCTGCCATACGGCAACCACAGGGGGCGGGGCGCCACCCACCCGAGCATGCCGCCTCACCTACAGTCCGTAGCGCTTGAGCTTGTACCAGAGCGCACGCTCGCTGATTTCCAGCAGCCTGGCGGCGGCAGCCTTGTTGCCGTCGCTGCGTGCAAGCGCGGCGGCGACCAGCTGGCGCTCGAGCGTCTCGACCTGCTGTTTCATCGACAGCGGGACCGTTGCGCCGGCGCCGGATGCCGTCGTGGCTCCGGCGGATGCGATGGTCGAGGGCGCCCGCGAGACCTCTGCCGGAAAGTATCCCGGGCCAATCTCGTCGTCATGGCACAGGACCATGGCGCGTTCGATCAGGTTCTCCAGTTCGCGCACGTTGCCCGGCCACGCGTAACGCTCCAGGCACTGCAGCGCCTGCGCCGACAGCCGGGGCACCCGGCGACCGAGCTCGCGCGCGTATTTGTGCAGGAAATGTGCGGCCAGCAACGGTATGTCGCCGTGGCGGTCGCGCAGCAGCGGCACATCGACCCGCACGACATTGAGGCGGAAATAGAGGTCGCGGCGCAGCCGGCCTTCCTCGACTGCCTGTTGCGGATCACGGTTGGCAGCGGCCACCACGCGCAGGTCCACGGTGGTGGGCACGTTGCTGCCCAGCCGCTCGATGCTGCCGCCCTGGAGCACCCGCAGCAGCTTGGCCTGAAGCGGCGGCGGCATCTCCGTGATCTCGTCCAGGAACAGCGTGCCCCCGCTGGACAGCTCGCACTTGCCCATGCGGTCGGTCAGCGCGCCGGTGAAGGCGCCCTTGGCATGGCCGAACAGCTCGCTTTCCAGCAGGTCAGCGGGAATCGCCGCGCAATTGATCGGCACGAACAGGCCGCTGCGCCCGGAGGCCTGGTGCAGCGCACGCGCCACCAGTTCCTTGCCGGTGCCGGTTTCGCCGACGATGAGTACGCTGCTGCGCGTCGGCGCTACCTGCTGCAGCAGGCGGTACAGCGCCTGCATGCTGGCGCTGACACCGATGAATTCGCCCCATCCCCTCGAAAGCTCGTCCCGCAGAAAGCGGTTTTCGCGCTGTACCGCCTGCATCTCCAGCACGCGCGTCACCGCCAGCTCGAGGGTTTCCATCTCGAACGGGCGGATGATGTAGTCGGCGGCGCCAAGTTTCATCGCGCGCACTGCGGTCTCGATCGTGCCGTAGGCGGTCAGCACGATCACCGGCACTTCGTCGCCACGCGCGCGCAATGCCTTGAGAAGCTCGATGCCATCCATGCGCGGCATGCGCAAATCGGTCAGCACGAGGTCGCAGGCCTCGCGTTCGAGCAAGGCCAGCGCTTCCGCGCCCTCGCCTGCCTGCAGCACCTCATGCCCCATGTGGCTCAGCGACAACTCGAGGATGCGCCGCATCTTCGCCTCGTTGTCGACTACCAGGATCCGCTTCGCGTTCATCTGACCGCTGCCTTTTGCGTGCCGAAGCGCAGCACGAAGGCCGCACCACCCCAAATGCTCTCGCCTACCTCGATTTCGCCGCCGTGCACGTGGACGATCTGCTGCACGATGGTCAACCCCAGGCCGATGCCGCCTTCGCGCCGGCTGAAGAACGGATCGAAAATCCGCTGCCGCAGCTCTTCTGGCACACCGGGGCCGCTGTCCGCCACGACGATGCGCAGCTCCCTGGCGGTGCGTGCCGTGCTCACCACGATGCGCCCTCCGGCCGGCACGAAGGACAACGCGTTGAGCACGAGGTTCAGCAACACCTGCATCATCTGCTCGCGGTCGCAGTCGAACACCGCGCTCTCGTCCGGAAATTCCCTGCTCAACAGGACGCCGGCCTGTTCCGCACGCGAGCCGAGCAGGCTGATCACGCTGTCGATGATCGCCTGCAGGTCATGCGGCCGGAAATCCGGCGGAGTGGGTCGCGCGCACTCCAGCAGCATGGTCACCAGCCGGTTCAGGCGTTCGCTTTCGCTGAGGATGAAGCCGATCAGCTCGTGCTCTTTTTCGCCGAGATGCGGCTGCCGCTGCAGCAGTTGAGCCGAGCTGCGCAGGATCCCCATCGGCGTACGCACCTCGTGCGCCATGATCGCGGCCATCTCGCCGACGACCGCCAGCTTGCCCGCCCGCACGATCTGCTCGCGCGAGCGGTGCAGCGCCTCGATCATCTCCACGTAGGCGTGATGCAGCTCGCCGACTTCGGAGATCGTGCTCGGTGGCACCGCCGGCAGCGTGCTCTCGCCCTGGCGGAAGCGGCGTGCGAAATCGGTCAGCGCGACAATCGGCTGCGCGATGCGACCGGCCAGCCGCGAGGAGATCCACACGCCGGCCCCCAGGGTCAGCAACAGCACCGCCAGCATCGCCCACAGCAGGCGCCATATCGGACCGAACGAGACCGACGTGGGCTCGACCATCACGATGCGCCAGCCCAGTCCCGGGAACTGCTGGTAACCGCTGGAAGCGGCGACGCCGACCAGCAGCGTGCGATAGCCCAGCGCAGCGCCGCCGTGGATGTACGAGGTCGCGCCGGCATGCGGCAACACCCAGTCTCCCAGGCGCAGGTGCGGCAGGTCGAGCCGGCTGCGCAGGTTGCGCGAGGCGGCGATCGCATGGCCGTCGCGATCCAGCAGCAACAGGCCGCGTGGCCCGTCGCCGACGGCCTGGTCAAGCAGGCTCTGCACGGCGTTCCAGTCGAGCAGCACGTAGAGGTAGCCGATGTCGCCACTGCCGAAGGCGTTCGTGATCGGCGTGCGCAGCATGGCGACGCCGTCCTGCCGACCGTAGATCGGAGCGATCGCCACGTTGCCCAGCGTGGCACCGGGGATGGATCGCCAGACCGAAGCGGTCGGCGCCATGCGACCGATCAATGCGGGGTCGCTGGCGGCGACGATGCGACCGCCGTTGTCGGTACACAGCAGCGTCCGGTAAACCACCCCCTGCCCCACGTGCAGGTCGGACAGGGAATGCGAAAGGCGCTTGTCGACATCGTTGACGCGGATGTCCTGCATCACTTCGAGCCCGCGCCAGACGCGCATGTTCTCCACGTGCGAGAACATGAAGGTGTCGATGCGCTGCATCACCGTGCTGGCGCCGAACTGCAGGTTCGCCGCGATTTCCGACTGCAGCGCGCGCCGGAATTCAAAGAACGACAGCGCGCCGACCACCACCGTGGTGCCGAGCAGCATCCAGAACAGCAGGCGCGACAAGGCAGACCGGATGGTCACTGCACGGATCCATCGCCGGTGGCGGGTAGGTGCTTGGTCATGGAAGGCTCGCGGGCGGCCGCCCTTTCGACGCGCGAGTGTGGTCGAACCGGCACGCCGACGGCAAGCGCGGTTTTGCGCGAGGGCGGCGTCCTGACGCAGAATCCGCCGTGCTGTCGCGACGCATCCGCCCCCGGGCCGCGCCGGCACGACGCCGCATCACCCGCTGCGGCGGCCTTTCTTCACCTGTCCGGCCCGAGGCACTCTGATGAGTTGGCCCATCCCCTTCCCCCTTCCACGTTGCCGTGCGCTCGCGCTGCTGGCCGTCCTGCTCTGCCTGGCGGGAATCCCGCGTCCCGGCGCCGCGCAGGACCTCGGCTGGCAGCCGGTGCCGTACACGCTGGGCGAGGGCCTGTACTTCCCGCAACAGGGACTGCGTGTGGGCGGCTACGCCGACCTTCACTTCTACGACATCGAGAACCGGCGCCCCACCTACAGCTTCCGGGACATCAGCCTGTTCCTGACCAAGGACCTCGGCCCGCGCTGGCAGGCATTCGCCGAGCTGGACCTCGGCAACGCACTGGACATATCGGGGAGGCATGCCAGTTCCAGCAACTCCGAAGTCGACATCGAGCGCCTGTACCTGGATTACCACCTCGACCAGACGATCAACTTCCGCTTCGGCAAGTTCCTCACGCCGGTCGGGGAGTGGAACCTGGTGCACGCCGACCCGCTGACCTGGACCGTGTCGCGGCCGCTGACGACGTCGGCCGCGTTCGCCCGCCACGCCGCGGGCGCGATGATGTACGGCACCACGTCGTTGCACGGCGACGATCTCGATTACTGGCTGTATGTCGACGACAGCGCGCATCTGAATATCGGCCAGGACGAGGACAACGCCTACAATGCCTATGGCGCAGACAGAAGCCTCCGCAACGGTTTTCGTCAGGCCGTGGGTGCCAGGGTCTTCTACCACCTTCTCGGCGACCGCCTGGGCATCGGCCTGTCGCTGCTTGACTACCAATTGCAGCAACCCAGGCAGCAATACCGACTTGCGGGCGTCGACTTCAGCTGGTCGGGCCGTTACCTCGAGATGACCGGCGAGCTCATCCGCCGCCGCGGCGGCCCGCCCGGCCAGGCGGACGAACAAGGCGGCTTCATGGAGGTCGAGGTGCCGCTGTGGCAGCGCCTGTACGCGGTCGGCCGTTTCGAGCGCTACCGCAGCGCGGTGCCGGCGCAGGTCACCACGCTGCGCACGCTGGGTTTCAACTACCGGCCGGTTGCAGGCGTGGTGCTCAAGCTGGAACGCCGCGAAGGCAATCACAACCTGCAGCTCGCCCCCGCCGGCTGGCTGGCTTCGGTTGCGGTGCTGTTTTGAGAGCCTGTTCATGACCTCCACATGGCCCGCGTTGCTTTGCCGTGCCCGCCAGGTGGTGGCGCGTGGCGCAGCGCCTGCCTGGCTGGCAGGTCAAGCCGCGCGCTGCCGCATGGCGGCCACGGCAAGGCAACCCGAAGGGCCGGGTCTGTTTGCCCACATGCCTGCGTTATTACTCAGTCGTGGACGGACGTCCACTCGTCGCTCCTCCACGCGGAAAGAGCACATGGATGTGCTTGGCTTTAGGGAGCGAGGAAGGCCGAGTCCATCCATGGACTCTCCCCGCGTGCCTTCGTTCTTCCTTGGCCTGCGCGCAAACAGCTCCCGGCGCGGGTCATGCGGAGATCATCAACAGGCTCTTACATGACGGGGGTGCGCCGACGCCTGCTGCTCGTGCTGGCCGGGCTGATCGCTGCCGGCCACGGGGCCGCCGCGACGCCGCCGCGCATCGCGGTCATCACCGGCGGGTCCGCTCCTCGGCTTGAGCTGAGCCGGGAAACCTTGCGCAACATCTACCTAAAGAAGATCTTCGTCGACGGCGAAGGCCGCCGGCTGATCCCGGTCAACCTGCCGCCCGATTCGCCATTGCGCGAGGCGTTCACGCGCAGCTTGATCCGGATGCCGGACAGCCGGCTGCAGGACTACTGGAACCGCCAGTACTTCCAGGGTGTGAGCCCGCCCTACGTGCTGGCCTCGCAGCAGGCGGTGGTGCGCTTCGTGGCAACCACGCCGGGGGCGATCGGCTACGTCTCGACCTGCTTCCTCACCCCTGAAGTGCATGTCGCCTTGTGGCTGCCGTGGCCGCCCGGAAGCAATCCGCCGACAGACGCCTGCCCCGAATCGCCTGGGCACTGATACCGGCGAGGCCACGGATTCCTACCATTCGTGCAGACGATTCTTGCGCACTGCAAGGATCGAAGGCCTCCGATGTCGTTGCGGCAATGCTCTTTTTCTTTTGAAATCAGTGATTTTTATCATTGGCACGAATGTCGCTTAGGGAGGCTTGGTTACCAGCCGAGCCATGCGATGTCGTCCCGCTTCCCTGCCGCCGATGCCTCTCCCTGCATCCTCGAAGGTGTGCAGCCGCTGCTGGCCGAGTTGCGCGCGGAGATCCGCGCGCAGGATGCGACCGAGGTCCACCCCGGCTTTCCTGACAACTTGCTTGTGCGGACCATTGCGGCACTGCCTGGCGTGGTGGACCGCTCGCTGCACAAGGTGCTTGCGGAACACGCCCGCCACGCGGGAGACCCGGCATGAGTGCCGGGCCTGTCGACGCCCTGCTCGCGTCGCACGCGCCTGGCTGGCTGCTGGTCGGCGTGATCGGCCAGGTCGTGTTCACCTCGCGCTTCGTGCTGCAGTGGGTGTACAGCGAACGGCGCGGGTACAGCGCGATCCCGCTGGTGTTCTGGTACGCCAGCCTTGTCGGCGCGGCCCTGCTGCTCGGCTACGCGATCCACCTGCGCGACCCGGTGTTCATCGCCGGCCAGGGCGGCGGCCTGCTGATCTATCTGCGCAACCTGCAGTTGCGCCGGCGTGAGGCGCGCGCCGCCGGAGCAAGCCCGTGCTGACCCCGGCCGAAAGCCAGGCCTGCTGGATCGGCGCGGGCTTCCTCGCCCAGGGGCTGTTCGGTGCCCGCTTCCTGGTGCAGTGGCTGTACAGCGAGGCGCACGGACGCAGCCTGGTGCCGACGGTGTTCTGGTACCTCAGCGCGCTCGGCGGGACGATCCTGCTGAGCTACGCCATCCATCGCGGCGAGCCGGTCTTCATCGCCGGCGAAGCGACCACCCTGCTGATCTTCCTGCGCAACCTGCAACTGCTGTCCCGTCGCGGCAGTCGCCGCTGAACATACGGATGCCAAGCATGCCCGACAACAGCCAGCATCCCACGCAAGCCATCCGCCACGGCGTGCGGATCGTGGCGCGACGGTCATTGCTCGCGATCCTGGTGCTCGGCTTGCTGCTGGGTTTCGCCTTCCAGGGGACGCGCGGATTGTGGAGCCCGGACGAGGGCCGCTACGTCGGCGGCGCCGTGCAGATGCTCGACTCGGGCAATTGGCTGGCCCCGGCCTACAGCGCCGACCGGCTGAACTTCTCCAAGCCGCCGCTGACCTACTGGACGATCGCCGCCTCGCTCAAGGCCTTCGGCAGCAACGCCTGGGCCGCACGCGCGCCCTACGCGCTGGCTTTCGCCGCAACCTTGCTGCTGCTGTATGGCATGGGCCTCGTGCTGGTGCCGGAGCGGCCATGGCTGCCCGCGCTGATCTACGCCTGTGCGCCCTTCCCGTTCTTCACCGCGAACATCGTCAGTACCGACGTGTTCCTGGGCCTGTTCGAAGCGCTGGCCATGCTCGGCTTCCTGCGCGCGGCCTTCGGCAGCGGTCCCGCCTACGGGCGTCGCTGGATCCTGCTGATGTGGCTGGGCTTCGGCCTTGCCTTCCTGACCAAGGGACCGCCCGGCCTGATCCCGTTGCTGGCGATTCTGCCGTTCGTGCTGCGCCGTGACGGCTGGCGCGGGCTGGGCCGCCTGTTCCATCCGGCCGGGTTGATCGTCTTCCTGCTCGTCGGCAGCACCTGGTACGTGTTGGCGATGCAGCGCTATCCGTGGCTGCTGCATTACTTCCTGCACCGCGAGGTGTACGACCGCATGTTCACCGCGGTGCAACGGCGGCACCCGGGCCCCTTCGGCTGGTTCGTGGTCTATGCGCCGACACTGTTGCTGGGCTCGCTGCCATGGTGGCCGATGCTGCTGGGCCGCAAGGTGCGCACGGTGCTGGCCGCGGACTGGCGCGAGGCCCGTAACCGGCCTTACGGACCCGAACTTTTCCTGTTGCTGTGGTTGTTGTTGCCCTTGCTGGTGTTCTGCCTGGTGCAGTCGCGGCTGCCCTTGTACGTATTGCCGCTGTTCCAGCCGTTGTCCCTGCTGCTGGCCCTGGCCTTGCGCCGGCACGTCGCCTTGGATAGCACCGGCCAGCGGCTGGCCCTGGGCCTGTGGATCGTCGCTCTGCTGGCGATCAAGGCCGGCGCAGGATGGGTCGCGCATCCCGCCGCGGACAATCGCCTCGCTGCGCGTCAGCTCGCCGCCCAGGCGCAGGGCCGTGCCTACAGCTCAGTCGTGTTTGTCGAGAACACCGCCCTGGACTACGACATCGAGGAAAAGACGCCCTGGGGCCTGCGCCTCTACCTGGACAGGCCCATCTACGGCATGGCATGGAACCGGCCGCAGGCCGCCAGCGCATTGTGCGGCGTGCTGCGCCAGAACAGCCCCGCGCTGCTGGCGCTGGACCCGGCGATACCGCCCGCAGCGATCGAGACCGCGCTCAACCGGTGCGGGCTGCACGGTTCTGCGCGCATGGGCACGTGGCGCCGCGGCGCGCTGATCCTGGCCAGCGGCTGAGCCGCGTCACCGTAACCAAGGAGCACGCCTCATCATGTGTGGGATCTGCGGCATCGTGACCCGGAATGCAGACCAGCCGGCACCCGTGCTGGAAGGGCCGGTTCGCCGCATGCTCCAGCAGATGGCGCATCGTGGCCCGGACGGCAGCGCGCTGGCGACGCGCAACGGCATGGCGATGGCGGCGAACCGGCTGGCGATCCGCGGCGTGGACGAAGCGCAGCCGCCGCTGATCGAATACCCGGACGGCATCGTGGTCGCCTGCAACGGCGAGATCGACAACCATCGCGAATTGCGCCATTTCCTGGTCCAGTGCGGCCACGAGGTGCCGTTCAGCACCGACGTCGCGGTCATCGCGCCGCTGTATCAGGAAAAGGGCCTGGCCTTCGTGGAACACCTGCAGGGCGTGTTCGCGCTGGCGCTGTGGGATGCGCGCCGGCAACGGCTGATCCTGGCCCGTGACCGTGCCGGCGAACGCCACCTGTACTACACCGTGGCCGACCGCGCGGTGCTGTTCGCCTCGGAGCTGGCCGCGCTGGCGCAGGCCGCGGGCGCCGACGCGCAGCTCGACCGCACGGCGCTCGCCCACTTCCTGCAGTCTGGCTACTGCCCCGCGCCGCAGTGCCTGCTGGGCGGCTACCGCAAGCTGCAGCCGGGCGAAATGATCGTGTTCGAACAGGGCGAGACGCGCCACCGACGCTACTGGCGGTTCCCGCAGCGGGCCGCCACGGCCGCAGTGCCCACGCCGCCTTCCTTCGACCACGTGCTGCGCGAGGCGGTGCACCGGCAGAGCGAGATCGAGGTGCCCTTCGGCGTGCTGCTCAGCGGCGGACTGGATTCCGCGCTGATCGCCGCGGTGGCGCGCAGCCTGCGCCCGGCGCGGGAACTGCCGGCGTACTGCATCCGTTTCGCCGAGGCGTCCTTCGACGAAGGGCGCGACGCCGAACGCATCGCCGCCCGACTGGGCTGTCCCTTCGTGCCGGTGACGGTCACCGCGGACGACATCCCGCCGACGCTGCGCGAGCTGGTGGCGACGACCGGCGAACCGCTGGCCGACCCGGCCTGGCTGCCGCTGGCGCAAGTGACGCGCCGCGCCGCCAGGGACGTGCGCGTGCTGCTCGCCGGCGAGGGCGCGGACGAACTGTTCGGTGGTTATCCCACCTACCTCGGTACGCAGTTCGCCGGGCGCTACGCGCGACTGCCCGCGGGCCTGCGCGGCGTGCTGCGCCGCGCGATCGAACGCCTGCCCCCCAGCGACCGCAAGATCACGCTGTCCTATCTGCTCAAGCGCTTTGTCCGTGGCGAGGAACTGGACGGCCTGGCGCGGCACCGCTTGTGGATGTCGCACATCACGCCGGAATGGCTGCACCGGCTGGGCGTCGAGCCGCCGGCATGGGAGGCGGGGGCTGCCGCTGCCTTGCCGCTGCTCGACGCCGTGCAGCAGCACGATTTCGCCCAGGCCCTGCCGGAGGCGCTGCTGGCCAAGGCCGATCGCGGCGGCATGCTGCATGGCGTCGAGATCCGTGCCCCCTACCTGGATTCCACGGTGATCGAATTCGCTGCCGCGCTGCCCGAACAGGCTCGCGTGCACGGGCTGACGACCAAGGTCTTCCTCAAGGAATACGCGCGACTCTACCTGCCGCGCGCAGTGACGCACCGGCGCAAGCGCGGGCTTTCGGTGCCGCTGTCGGCCTGGCTGCGGGGGCCCCTGCACGATTGGGCGCAGTCGTGCCTCGCCGGCGGCGCACTGGCCGAAGCGGGCTTGAGCCAACGCGCGGCGCTGGAGTTGCTGGCCGAGCACCGTGCGCGCAAGGCCGATCACGCCCGCGCGGTATGGCTGCTGCTCGTGCTCAGCGAATGGCTGGAGTGGCGCGCTGCGAAAAACGGCGAATGGATGTCGCAAACCCCGCCGCAACAAGCCGTCGTCGCAGCAGCGGCGGATCGACGGGCGTCCGAAGCGAAAGTGAACCGCAGTGCCTGAAGTCTCTGCGCAGACAGGCAGGCAGCACGCACGAACCTCGTACTCAAGTTACTCACCGGGCATCGCCTCAATGCACCCAATCGCTCTGCCGCAAGCATCCACCCCGGCCCCCGCGCGACGCCGGGACCGGTTGCGCCGTCGCCTGGTGGCGGCCTGCTTCCGTCGACTGCTCGACCTCACCGACCGGCAGCTGTGCAAGCCCGGCCAGTTGCCGGTTCGCGGCATCCACCGCGTGCTGGTATGCCGCCCCAACCACCGCCTCGGCAATACCGTGCTGATCAGCCCGTTGCTGGCGGAGATCGAGGCGCTCTACCCGGGCGCGGAAATCGACGTAGTCAGCGGTGGCGACGTCGGCGAGCAGCTATTCGCCGAGCGCTTCCACGTGCGCCGGGTCTACGGCCTGCCCCGGAAAATCGCCCGCCATCTCTGGACGACGGTGAAACTGCTGCGGCAGCTGCGGCGCGACAGCTACGACCTGGCCATCGATGCCTGCGTCGATTCCCAGTCGGGGCGCTTGCTGCTGGCCATCGCGAAGGCTCGTTTCAAGCTGGGCTATCCGGATGAATCGGGGCCCATGGCCTCCGCATGGCAGGACTTTCCCCGTCCGGAACATCTGGCGGAGCGCAGCGTGTTCCTGCTTCGCACCGCCTACGCGGGGCAAGTGTCGCGGCCATACCCGCTGCTCAATCTGCGACTGCAGAAGGAGGAGAGGGAGCAGGGCCGCGAGGTGCTCGAAGCCGTACTCGGCGACGCCGGGCAGGCGCCCTGCCGACGCATCGTGGTCGGCGTATTCGCCAACGCCACGGGGGCGAAGCGCTATTGCGCCGACTGGTGGGGGCAATTCATCGAAGGTCTGAGGGCACGTCAGCCGGACGTGCGCATTGTCAATCTGCTGGCCGAGCACGGCGAGAGCCAGCTCGACGAGTGCCTTGCCTCGTACTACACGCGCGACCCGCGCCGCCTCGCGGCGATGATCGCCAACCTGGACGCCTTCATCAGCGCCGACTGTGGCGTGATGCACCTGGCCGCGGCCACCGGTACGCCGACCCTGGGGCTGTTTTCGACCTCCAGCTCGGCGAAGTATGGCCCGTACGGGGGGAGCAACGCGGCGATCGATACCCGCGACATGGGTGCGGCGGATGTTGCCGCCATGGCGGCCGACTGGCTGAAGCTGGCGACTGCGGCCGCCTTCCACGGCAACGAAGCCTGCCCGGAAGCTTGATGCCAGGATTTGCCGCAATCACCCGATCGGTTGCCACCGGGTGGGCGTCGTGGCTGGTCGGCCTGGTGCTGTTGCTGCCACCGGTGTTCTTGCTGCATCCGCTTGCTGTCGACGAGACCCGCTATCTCGCGGCGGCCTGGAACATGCATGTCAGCGGGCAATGGCTGGTGCCGCGACTGGACGGGCTGCCGTATCCGGAAAAGGCGCCGTTGCTGTTCTGGCTGATCAACCTGGCGTGGTCGCTTGCCGGAGTGCATGCCTGGGTCGCGCGCCTGCTCGAACTGCTGATTGCGGCGGCCACCCTGCCACTGCTCGCCTCGCTTGGGCGACGGCTCGGACTGGACCGCAGCAGCCTGCAGGCGGCCGCGTGGCTCTGGCTGGGTTGCGCAGCTGTGGCCCTTTACGCCGACGCCGTGATGTTCGACATGCTGCTGGCGTTGTGCACCCTGGCAGCATGGCGGTTCACTGCGATGCTCGCAGGCCGGAACCGGCTGGCCGGCGGCGTGCTGCTGGCCTTGGCGCTAGGCGCCGGCATCCTCGTCAAGGGCCCGGTCGCCCTGCTGGTGGGCGGCCTGCCTGCCCTGCTCGCGCCGCTCTGGGTGCCGGAAGCGCGCACACGGATGCCGGCGTTCTACCTGTACCTGTCCGGCGCGTTCATCCTGGCCATCGCGATGGCGCTTGCATGGGCCATACCCGCCGCACGCGCGGGGGGTCCGGCCTATGCGGACGCCATCTTCCTGCGCCAGACGATGGGACGCGTGGTGCACAGCTTTGCCCACCCTCATCCCTGGTGGTGGTACCTGCCGATCCTGCCGGCGATGCTGCTGCCCTGGTCGCTGGCCATCACGCGGGACGCGAATACGGCATGTGCGACGGCGGCCGACGCCGCCACCATGCGTTTCGCGGCAGTGGCGTTCATCCCCAGCTTCATCGTCCTCAGCCTGGTCAGCGGCAAGCAACCGCATTACCTGCTGCCGATCCTGCCGCCGCTGGCGCTAATCGCGGGGTCCCGGTTCGGTGCAGGACGCTGGCGGGTGGCGGGTTGGCGGCTCGGGCTCGTGCTGATCGCGACGGGCACGACCATGGCTATCGGCATGGACAGACTGGCCCCGGCCACCGGCCTGGAGACCGGCCTGCTTGGAGCGGTGATGGCGATCCTTGGAATGCTGTATCTCCGGCGCCACGGGCAGGCGCCTCCGGTCAGCCTCGCCACCATGGGCGTTCTCGCCACGCTGACCCTGTGCAAGCTGGCTTTCGCGATCAGCCTGGCGCCCAGGTACGACATGCGTACCGTGGCGGCACGCATTGCCACGGCGCAACATGCCGGCATTCCGCTGTTGTACGCCGGCACGCAGTACGGCCTGTTCACCTTTGCCGGCAGGTTGACGCAACCGATCGACCAGACCAGCGATGACGCCGCCGTTGTCGCCTGGGCGCACGTGCACCCCGCGGGATGGATCATCAGCGGTGATGCGAACCACCAGTACCGCGTCGCTCCCCTCTACCGGCAGGCCTACCTTGGCCGCAAGCTCGGCATCTGGCTCGCCGCCGACATCGCGCGCAGTACGCCTGTCGCGTTTGCCCCACGCGGCGAGGACAAGAGATAGCAGCCTGACCGGCCGGTGCAGGCAGGCCATCCGGCGACTCACCGACCGGAATGGAGTACGCCATGGCTTCCCGTCGCGTTGTCCGCATCGCCTTGCCACGCCGGACCACGAACCAGACCGCGGCCGCCCTTGGCGGGCTGCTCGCCCTGCTTGGCCGGCTTGCCTTCCTCCGCCTCGGCCTGCAGTACACCTGTTGAACCTGCCACACCCGCTTCAGCGGCTTGGCCCCCAACGTGGATGGTGCCGGGCGACGGACGTCCGACAACGACCTGCGCTACCTGTACGTGTGGCTCGCTCTGTGGGAATCCGATGCGGATGGGCGGTGCGCGTGCCGCCCCACCCTCTGTACCTGGCACGCCGATGGCCGTTCGGCGGGAGCCCGCTGCCGACCCGCACACGCCCCGGCACCTCTTGCCTGCATGTAGGCCGGGGGCTGGACCGGCGCCGCGGAGCGGATTCTCGTGATGCTGGCCGCGATCACGGAGAGCACGGCACACCCGGGGCTGCCGCAAGAAAATACAGCGTTGCCGATGGCAATGTTATAACGTACTTTTGCCCGTCATGTCGCGCCGAGTACCCGCTGTCGGGACAGCGCGCAGCAACGAGTACGGGCTCCGCATGGTTTCCATTCCGTCTGTCCAGACATCCGCGTCGCGCGCCCTGCGATGGGCCATGCCCATGGTGGCCGCGACACTGCTCGCCGCCTGCGCGGTGGGGCCGGATTTCAAGGCGCCCGCCCCGCCTGCGACCGGCGGCTACACGCCGCATCCGGTTTCGGCCACGGCCGCCACGCCCGAGGTGGCGGCGGGCGCGGCCCAGCACCTCGCATCAGGCGCGGACACGCCCGGCGACTGGTGGACACTGTTCCATTCCGCGCCGCTGAATGCGCTGATCGCGCAGGCGCTGGCGCACAACCACGACCTCAAGGCGGCGCAGGCGGCGTTGCGCGTGGCGCACGAAAACATGCTGGCGCAGCGCGGCGCATTCCTGCCCAGCGTGTCGGCGAGCTTCTCGGCCAGCCACCAGCGCCAGTCGACCATGCTCGCTCCGACGCCGAATTATCCGGCGGTGCCGAGCGAGTTCCAGTACAACCTGTACACGCCGCAGCTCTCGATCTCCTACGCGCCCGACGTATTCGGCGGCAACCGGCGCGCGTCCGAATCGCTCAAGGCACAAGAGCAGGCGGCACGCTTCCAGATGATCGCGACCTGGAACACGCTGGCCTCGAACGTGGCGGTGGCGGCGATCGAACTCGCCGCGCTGCGGGCGCAGGTCGATGCCACCCGGCAGTCCATCGCCGCGGGCACGAAGATGCTCGATATCCTGCGCTACCAGTACGCCAGGGGCTACGCGAGCCGGGTCGACCTTGCCGCGCAGGAATCGCAGTTGGCGCAAACCCGTGCCGCGTTGCCGCCATTGGAGAAACAGCTGGCGCAGCAGCGCGACCAGCTTGCGGTGCTGACCGGGCGTTTCCCGGCGCAGGCGACCGACGGCGGAATCACGCTGGCCGGCCTGCACTTGCCCGGGGAGCTGCCGCTCTCGCTGCCCACCGCACTGGTGGAGCAGCGGCCGGACGTGCGCCAGGCGCAGGCCAACCTGCATGCCGCCAGCGCGGAGATCGGCGTGGCCACGGCGGCGCGGTTGCCGAACATCACGCTCACGGCCGACACTGGCAGCACTGCACTCGAACTTTCCAAGCTGTTTACCGGCGGCACCGGCTTCTGGGACGTGGCGGCGGGCGTCACTGCGCCGATCTTCGACGGCGGCACCCTGCTGCATCAGCAGCGCGCGGCGAAGGCGGCTTACGTCGAAGCTTACGAGCAGTACCGCAGCACCGTGCTCACGGCATTCCAGAACGTCGCCGACACGCTGGTGGCGCTGCAGCAGGATGCGGATGCGCTGCAGGAAGCGGCGAAGGCCGAGCAGGCCGCGAAGCTGACCCTGGATCTCACCGAACGGCAGCTCAGGGACGGCTACGCCGGCAACCTGCAATGGCTGACCGCCGAACAGACCTGGCAGCAGGCACGGATCGCGCTCGTGCAGGCCCAGGCCAACCGCTATGCCGACACCGTCGCGCTGTACCAGGCGCTGGGTGGCGGCTGGTGGCACCACTCCGATCTCTGAGCACGCGGTGACGATGAACAAGCCTGCCCTGCCCCTCCCCGCCCCCTGGCGCCATGGCGTCGCGCTTGCGGCCCTGCTCGCGACCATCGGGCTTTCTGCCTGCTCCTCCGGTACCGGTGCACCGGAAGCCGCGACCACCACGCCGCACAACGTGACGCTGACCGCGGAACAGCAAAAGAGCATCAGGCTCTACACGGTGCAAGCCACGCCGTATCGGGCGGCAGTCGACACCACCGGCGTGGTGGACTACGACCAGGACCGCTCCACCGCGGTGCTCGCGCCGTTTTCCGGCCCGGTGACGAAGGTGCTGGTGAGCCTGGGCGAAACGGTGAAACAGGGCCAGCCGATGGCGGTGGTCGCCTCGCCCGATTTCGCCGCGGCGATGGACGGCTACCGCAAGGCGCTGGCCGCCGCGCGCGCCGCGGCGCAGGTGGCCGCCAACGACAGGGATCTCTACGCGCACCACGCGATCTCGCAGCGCGAGAATGCGCAGGCCCAGTCCGACGCGGTCGGCACCCAGTCCGACAGCGACGCCGCGCGACAGACGCTGCTGGCCCTGCACGTCGATCCGGCGCTGGTGAAGGACATCGAGCAGGGTCGCCCGGTGGCCGACCTGCCCGGCGTGATCCGCGCGCCGGTCGCGGGCACCGTGGTGCAGCGTTCGATCACGCCCGGCCAGCTGCTGCAGACAGGCAGCACGGCCTGCTTCACCGTGGCGGATCTTTCGAAGGTGTGGGTAATGGCGCAGGTGTTCGACAGCGATCTCGGCACGATACGGCCCGGCGACGATGCCGAAGTGGAAACCGGCGCGAATACACTGCCCGGCAAGGTCGCCAACGTGTCGCCGGAAGTCGACCCCGATACCCGCTCGGTGGCGGCGCGGGTGGTGGTGGACAACCGTGGCGGGCTGCTGAAGAAGCAGATGTACGTGCGCGTGCGGATCCGGTCGGCCGACAGGGCACGCGGCCTGCTGTTGCCGGTCGGTGCGGTGCTTCGCGACGACGAGAACCTGCCCTTTGTCTACGTGCAGGAGGCGGACGGCAGCTACGCGCGCCGCCCGGTGACGCTGGGCATGCGCACCGGCAACCGCTACCTGATCGCCGATGGCCTCAAGGCCGGCGACAAGGTGGTGACCGCGGGCGGCATCTTCGTGCGTTTCATCCAGACCCAATGAGCGAGCTGACGCCGCCCCCCGGAGCGCGTCCGGCCTCGCTCATCAACCGCATCGTGGCGTTCGCGCTGGAGCAGCGCCTGATGATCGTGCTGCTCACCGCCCTGGTGGTCGGCGCCGGCATCTGGGCGCTGAAGCGCCTGCCGATGGATGCCTACCCCGATCTCTCGCCGCCGATGGTGGAGATCATCACGCAATGGCCGGGCCATTCCGCCGAGGAGGTGGAGCGGCTGATCACGGTGCCGGTCGAGCTGGGCATGAACGGCATCCCGAAACTCTCGGTGAAGCGCTCGATCTCGCTGTACGGCCTATCCGACGTCACCCTCACCTTCAACGACGGCACCGACAGCTACTGGGCGCGCCAGCGCGTGTTCAACCGGCTGGGCGGCATCACCCTGCCCACCGGCGTCGCGCCCTCGGTGTCGCCGCTGTCCTCTCCGTCGGGGTTGATCTACCGCTACGTGCTGGAGAGCACCGACCGCTCGCCGATGGAGCTGAAGACGTTGGAGGACTGGGTGATCGCGCCGCAGTACCGTTCGGTGCCCGGCGTGGCCGACGACTCCGCGTTCGGCGGCGGCAACATGCAGTACCAGGTGCAGCTCGACCCCACCAAGATCGCCGCGCAAGGGCTGTCGGTGAGCCAGGTGGAGGCGGCGATCGCCGCCAACAACGGCAACGCCGGCGGCGGCTTCTATACCGAGGGCGGCCAGTTCATCTACGTGCGCGGGTTGGGGCTCATCAAGACGACGGAGGACATCGGCAACATCGTGCTGGCCGTGCATAACGGCACGCCGGTGCTGGTGAAGGACGTGGGCAAGGTGGAGATCGGCATTGCGCCGCGCCTGGGCGAGTTCGGCTACATGGGCCAGGACGACGCGGTGGAGGGCGTGATCCTGATGCTCACCGGGCAGAAGACCCAGGACGTGTTGCGGCGCGTCGAGGCCAAGACGCGCGAGCTCAACCAGCACGTGCTGCCGCCGGACGTGAAGATCCACCCGTTCTACGACCTCAGCGACCTGATCGCCGAGACCACCCATGTCGTGCAGCGCAACCTGTTGCTCGGCATGCTGCTGGTGGTGGCGGTGCTGATCTTCTTCCTCTACGACGTCCGCGCAGGCCTGATCGTGGCGGTGACGATACCGCTGGCGCTGCTGTTCGCCTTCGTCTGCATCCAGCTGCAGGGCGCCTCGGCCAACCTGCTCTCCATCGGCGCGGTGGATTTCGGCATCCTGGTGGATGGCGCGATCTTCATGGTGGAGAACATCTTCCGCGAATTGGCCCGGCGCCATGGCACCGGGTATGACATCCGCGAAGTGATCCGCTCCGCGGCGTCGGAAGTGGATCGCCCGCTGGTGTATGCGATGGCGGTGATCGTGGCGAGCTTCCTGCCGATCTACGTGCTCACCGGGCCGTCCGGCACGCTGTTCAAGCCGATGGCCGACACCATGATCTTCGCCCTGGTGGGTTCGCTGCTGGTCACGCTCACCCTGTTGCCGGTGCTGTGCGCGCTGTTCATGCGCAATGGGGTGCGCGAACGGCGCAATGCGATCTTCGAGAAGGTGCAGGCGAGCTACACCCGCTGGCTGGACCGCTGCATGGCCCGTCGCTGGCGCAGCGTGGCCGCGCCGGCCATCCTGCTGGCGCTGTCGATACTGCTGGTGCCGCGCATCGGTGCCGAGTTCATGCCGCATCTGGACGAGGGCGCGCTGTGGGTGCGCGCCACCATGCCCTACACCATCTCGTTCAAGGAATCGGCCGAGATCACGCCGAAGATCCGCGCCATCCTGCGCTCCTTCCCGGTGGTCACCACGGTGACCTCAGAGCTGGGTCGCCCCGACGACGGCACCGACTCCACCGGCTTCTTCAACGTGGAATTCTTCGTCGGCCTCAAGCCGTACTCCGAGTGGGGCGGCAAGTACAAGGACAAGGAGGCGCTGATCGCCGCGATCAACAAGAAGCTGGCGGTGTTCCCGGGCATCGATTTCAATTACACCCAGCCGGCCGAGGACGCGGTGGACGAGGCCGAGACCGGCCTCAAGAGTTCGCTGGCGGTGAAGGTCTACGGCTCCGACCTCAAGACGCTGCAGGACAAGGGCAAGGCCATCAAGGAGGCCATGCAGCAGGTGCCGGGCATCACGGATGTCACCCTGGTGCACGAGCTGGGCCAGCCCAACCTCGCGATCACCATCGACCGCGTCGCCATCGCGCGCTACGGCCTCAACGTGGCCGACGTCAACAACGTGATCGAGGCGGCGATTGGCGGCGACGTGGCTACCCAGGTCGTACAGGGCGAGAAACAGTTCGACCTGGTGGTGCGGCTGCAGCAGCCGTACCGCGACAACCCGCAGGCGATCGGCGACATCCCGGTGCTGACGCCGGGCGGCCAGCAGGTGCCGCTGAAGGAACTGGCCCGGATCAGGGTCGAGAACGGCGCCTCCTTCATCTACCGCGAGGACAACTCGCGCTACATCGGCGTGCAGTTCTCGGTGTCCGGCCGCGATCTTGCCAGTACCGTCGGCGAGGCGATCCGACAGGTGGCGCACAAGGTGAAGCTGCCGCAGGGCTACCGGCTGGACTGGGGCGGCGAGTACAAGGAATACACCGCCTCGCGCGCGCAGATGGGTGTGATCCTTCCGCTCACCGTGCTGGTGATCTTCGGCCTGCTGTTCGTGCTGTACGGAAACTTCAAGTTCCCGTTCATCACCGTGCTGGGCGTGGTGCTGACCTCGCCGGTCGGCGCCATCCTCGCGCTATGGCTCACCGGCATCCCGTTTTCAGTGTCCTCCGGCATCGGCTTCATCGTGCTGTTCGGCGTCTCGGTGCTGACCTCGGTGGTCTACATCTCCTGCGTCAACGAGTTGCGCCTGGGCGGCATGGCGCTGGAGAAGGCCATCCGCGAAGCGGCGATCCTGCGCCTGCGGCCGATCACGATGACCGCGCTGGTCGCCGCGATCGGCCTGCTGCCCGCGGCACTGGCCACCGGCGTGGGCACCGATTCGCAACGACCGTTCGCACTGGTGATCGTCGCAGGCATGGTTTCGCGACTGGTGATCGGCGTGTTCCTGATGCCCGTGCTCTACAGCCTGGTGGCGCGCGGGGACGATCGGTTGCAGGTGTAAGCCTCAGCGGCGTTTTCACGGCAGCAAGCCGGCGATGCCGGCATACAGGCCGAGTCCGGCGGTCAACGCGATCGTGGCGCCGACCAGCACGGCGTAGGCGCCCTTGAGGCGGTACGGCTCGGGCAGCACGCGCCGCGCCAGCAAGAACAGGAAACCCAGCACGATCGGCAGCAGCAGTGCGTTCATCACCTGCACGCCCACGCTCAATTCCACCAGGTCGGCACCCGAGGCAACCAGCACGCCGCCCAGCGCCAGGATCAGCGCGCAGGCGCCATAGAACCATGGCGCCTCCTGCGGCCGGTGGCGCAGCGAGTGTTCGAAGCCCATCACCTCACCCAGCGCGCGCGCCGCGGTCAGCGTCACCACGATGGTGGCCACCAGCGCGGCGCCGACCATGCCCAGCGCGAACATCAGCGTGCCCGCCCAGCGGCCGAGGAAGGGCGTCAGTGCCTCCACGATCCGCTGCACGCTGTCCAGCGGCTTGCCCGGCTCCGCGCGCCCGATGGTGGCCGCCACGGCGATCAGCACCGCGGCCATCACCGCCTGGGTCAGCACCGAGCCGATCGCGGTATCCCAGCGCGCGGTGCGCAGGTCGGCGGCGGTCAATCCTTTCTCGGCCACTGCCGACTGCTGGTAAAACACCATCCATGGCATGATCACCGCGCCGATGTTGGCAGCCACAAGATAGAGATGGCGATGGTCGGCCAGCGGCACCTGCAGGGTTTGCGCCCACGCCACCGACAGATCCGGCTTCGCCCGCCACGCCACGACAAGGAACACGCATTCGAACAGGCCGATGGCCAGCGCGATGCGCTCTAACGTGAGATAGGAGCCGCTGCACACCATCACGGTGAGCGCGCCCACCACGATGAGCATGCTGAGCCAGACCGGAATGCCCAGTAGCGCGCCGGCGCCGGCGATGCCGCTCAGTTCGGTGACCAGTGCGCCCACGCAGGCAAGCAACAAGGTAGCTACCGACACCCAGGCCCAGAAACGGCCGAAGTGCCGGCGGATCGCATGCCCGTGCCCCTGGCCCGTGAAGATGCCCAGGCGCACCGTGAGCTCCTGCACGACGAACAGGATCGGCACCATCGCCGCCTGCAGGAGCAGCAGGCGATAGCCCGATTCCGCGCCGCTCTGCGCTGCCGTGATGAGACTGCCCGCGTCGGTGTCCGCTAGCATCACCACCATGCCGGGGCCGGCCACCGCGAGGAGACGCAGCCAACGCGACCGCCCTCCGCCAGCGACGGCTTCCGAACGCGGCAACACTTCAACGGCTTGTGCATGGGACGGCATGGCTGGCACATTAGCGAGAATGATTCTCGTTTGTACCATGCAGCTGCCGGGATCGCCCTGACGCAGATCAGGGTGGCGCCGCGCGCCGCGTCGCGCTCAACGCCGTGCGCGGAAAAACTCGCGCAGCATGGCGGCCGATTCCCCGGCCAGCAGGCCGCCCTGCACCTGCAGGCGATGGTTGTGGCGGGGATCGACCAGGGTGTCGAATACGCTGCCCGCTGCGCCGGTCTTGGGATCCGTGGCCGCGTACACCACGCGACCTATGCGCGCGTGGATCAGCGCCATCGCGCACATCACGCAAGGCTCCAGGGTCACGTACAAGGTGGCACCCACCACCCGGTGATTGGTGAGTTTTTCTCCCGCGGCACGCAGCGCCATCACCTCGGCATGCGCCGTGGGGTCATGCAAGGTGATGTTGCGGTTCCAGCCCAGCCCGACGATCTCGCCGCGCAGTACCAGCACCGCACCCACCGGCACCTCGTTCTCGGCGTCGCGGGCATGCGCGGCCAGCTGCAGCGCGCGGCGCATGTTGGCCTCGTCTTCGGCGGTGAACGGCTGGCTGGTTTGTTCGGTCATGTCGGCAAACGGTAAACCATCACGAGAAAGCCGGCGCGATGCCGGCTTTCGTTGGCGAGTCGCAGAGTGCCAACCGGATCATTCCCACTCGATGGTCGCCGGCGGCTTGCCGCTGATGTCGTAGACCACGCGGGAGACGCCGCGCAGCTCGTTGATGATGCGGTTGGAGACCTTGCCGAGAAATTCGTACGGCAAGTGCGCCCAGTGCGCCGTCATGAAGTCGATGGTCTCCACCGCGCGCAGCGCGATCACCCACTCGTAGGCGCGCGCGTCGCCGACCACGCCGACCGACTTCACTGGCAGGAACACGGCGAAGGCCTGGCTGGTCTTGTCGTACAGGTCGGCCTTGCGCAGTTCCTCGATGAAGATGGCGTCGGCGCGGGCCAGCAGCTCGGCGTATTCCGGCTTCACTTCGCCCAGGATGCGCACGCCCAGGCCCGGGCCGGGGAATGGATGGCGGTAGACCATTTCACGCGGCAGGCCGAGTTCCACGCCAATGCGGCGCACCTCGTCCTTGAAGAGCTCGCGCAGCGGCTCGACCAGCTTGAGCTTCATGTGCTCCGGCAGACCGCCCACGTTGTGGTGGCTCTTGATCACGTGGGCCTTGCCGGTCTTGCTGCCGGCCGACTCGATCACGTCGGGGTAGATGGTGCCCTGGGCCAGCCACTTCACCTTGCCGCCCGCGGCGATCAGGTTCTCCGACTCTTCGTCGAAGATCTCCACGAACAGGCGGCCGATGATCTTGCGCTTGGCTTCCGGGTCGGCCACGCCTTCCAGCGCCTTGAAGTAGCGCCCGGCGGCATTTACCCGGATCACCTTGACGCCCATGTGCTCGGCCATCGTGGCCATGACCTGGTCGCCTTCCTGCCAGCGCAACAGGCCGGTGTCCACGAACACGCAGGTAAGCCGGTCACCGATGGCCTTGTGCAGCAGCGCGGCCACCACGGAGGAATCCACGCCGCCGGAGAGGCCCAGCAGCACGTGGTCGTCGCCGACCTGGGCACGCACGCGGGCGATCTGGTCCTCGATGATGTTGGCTGCGGTCCACAACGTGGCGCAGCCGCAGATCCCGGTGACGAAACGCTTGAGCAGCGCGCTGCCCTGCCGGGTGTGCGTCACCTCGGGATGGAACTGCACGCCGTACCAGCGCTTGTCCTCGTTCTCCATCACCGCGACCGGGATGCGGTCGGTGGTGCCGGTGACCACGAAGCCCGGGGGCGCCTTGGCGACGTGGTCGCCGTGGCTCATCCACACGTCGAGCCTGTGCGCGCCCGGATGGTCGCTGAAGCCGTCGAACAGGCGGCTGTTCGCCACGATGTCTACCGTGGCGTGGCCAAACTCGCGCGCATCGGCCGCCTCGGTGGCGCCGCCCAACTGCGCAGCCAGCGTCTGCATGCCGTAGCAGATGCCTAGGATGGGCAGGCCCGAATCGAACACCTGCTGCGGCGCCCTGGGTGCACCGGGCAGTGTGGTGGATTCCGGGCCGCCGGAGAGGATGATGCCCTTGGCGCCATACGCCGCGATCTCGGCCGGGTCGTGGTCCCAGGCCCAGATCTCGCAATAGACGCCCAGCTCGCGCACGCGACGCGCGATCAACTGCGTGTACTGCGCGCCGAAGTCGAGGATGAGGATCTTGTCGGAATGGATGTTCTGCATCGGACTCGGGCTTTTCGGAGTGGGTCCGCAATGGATCGTGTCGTTCGCGCCAGCTGCGCGAACAGCGGCACGCAAGGATCATGGGCTGGGCGGGGAGCTCCCCGTCCGGCCCGCTTCAGGAATTCAGCCGGTAGTTCGGCGCTTCCTTGGTGATCTGGATGTCGTGCGGGTGCGCTTCGGTGACGCCGGCGCTGGTCACCTTCACGAACTGCGCCTTGTTGCGCACGTCGTCGATGGTGGCCGCGCCGAGGTAACCCATCGAGGCGCGCAGGCCGCCGATCAGCTGGTGGATGATGTTGCGCAGCGGGCCGCGGTACGGCACGCGGCCCTCGATGCCCTCGGGTACCAGCTTGTCGGCGTCGGCTTCGTTGTCCTGGAAGTAGCGGTCCTTGGAACCGAGCTGCATCGCGCCGATCGAACCCATGCCGCGGTAGCTCTTGTACGAGCGGCCCTGGAACAGCTCGACCTCGCCCGGCGATTCCTCGGTGCCGGCGAACATCGAACCCAGCATCACGGTGGACGCGCCGGCCGCGAGCGCCTTCGGGATGTCGCCGGAATAGCGGATGCCGCCGTCGGCGATCAGCGGGATGGAATCCTTCAGCGCGGTGGCCACCAGGTCGATCGCGGTGATCTGCGGCACGCCCACGCCGGCCACCACGCGGGTAGTGCAGATGGAACCGGGGCCCACGCCCACCTTCACGGCGTCGGCGCCGGCATCGCGCAGCATCAGCGCGGCTTCGCCGGTGACGATATTGCCGGCAACGACCTGCACCTGCGGGAACCGCTTCTTCACCCAGGCCACGCGGTCGATCACGCCCTGCGAATGGCCGTGTGCGGTGTCCACCACCAGCACGTCCACGCCTGCCTCGACCAGCGCCTCGACGCGGCGTTCGGTATCGCCGCCCACGCCCACCGCGGCGCCGACCAGCAGCGCCTCGTTGCGGTCCTTGACCGAGTTGGGGTTGTCGCGCGCCTTCTGGATGTCCTTCACCGTGATCAGGCCACGCAGCTGGAAGTCGTCGTTGACCACCAGCACCTTCTCGATGCGGTGCTTGTGCAGAAGCTGCAGCACCTCGTCCTGGCTGGCGCCTTCCTTCACCGTCACCAGCCGCTCCTGGCGGGTCATGATGTTGCGCACCGGATCGTTGGGCTTGCGCTCGAAGCGCATGTCGCGGCTGGTGACGATGCCTACCAGCTTCTCACCTTCCACCACCGGGACACCGGAGATGTTGTGCGCGCGGGTGAGCCTGAGCACCTCGCTGATCGAGGTGTCAGGGCTCACGCTGAACGGGTTGCGGATGACGCCGGCCTCGAACTTCTTCACCAGGCGCACTTCGGCGGCCTGCTGCTCGAACGTCATGTTCTTGTGGATGATGCCGATGCCGCCCTGCTGCGCCATGGTGATGGCGAGGCGCGCTTCGGTCACGGTGTCCATCGCGGCGGAGACGATGGGGATGTTCAGGCGCAGGCCGCGGGTGAACCGGGTGGAGGTATCGACGTCGCGCGGCAGCACGACGGAGTGGCCCGGAACGAGGTAGACGTCGTCGTAGGTGAGAGCCTCGGCGAGAATTCGCATGGTATGCCCCGCGGCAAAGAGAGGATTATACGCGGCACCGCAACATGCCGCCAGCGCGGGGGCTGGATCGGTTACTTGCCGTTGCGTGCTTCCGCGGCTTCCAGTGTGTTCTCCATCAGCGTCGCCACGGTCATCGGGCCCACGCCACCGGGCACCGGCGTGATCCAGCTGGCACGCTCCGCGGCCGGCGCGAACTCCACGTCACCCACCAGGCGACCGTCGTCGAGCCGATTGATGCCCACATCGACCACCACCGCGCCGGGCTTGATCCATTCACCTCGCACCAGGCCCGCCCGGCCCACCGCGACGATCACGATGTCGGCCTGGCGCACATGGCCCTCCAGGTCGCGGGTGAACTTGTGGCAACACGTGGTGGTGCAGCCAGCGATCAGCAGCTCCAGCGCCAGCGGCCGTCCCACGTGGTTGGAAACGCCGACCACCACCGCATGCTGGCCGCGCACCGGGCGATCGGTGTGGCCGAGCAGGGTCATCACGCCCTTGGGCGTGCACGGGCGCAGGCCGAAGCGGCGCAGCGCGAGGCGGCCCACGTTCACCGCCTGGAAACCGTCCACGTCCTTGCCCGGATCGATGCGGTCGACCAGCGCGTCCTCGTCGATGTGCTCCGGCAGCGGCGACTGCACCAGGATGCCGTGCACCGCCGGATCGGCGTTGAGGCGGTCGATCAGCGCGATCAATTCATCCTGCGTGGTGCCGGCCGGCAAGTCGTAATCGAAGGAACGGAAACCGACCTGGTGGCAGGCCTTGCGCTTGTTGCGCACATACACCGACGAGGCGGCGTCGTCGCCCACCAGCACCACCGCCAGTCCCGGCTCGGGCTGGCCCTGCGCCTTGCGCTCGGCGACGCGCCGGCCGATCCGCTCCAGCAGTTCCTGCGCGATGCGTTTGCCGTCGAGGATGCGTGCGGTCATGTTGATGCCTGGGCGAGAGAAGCGCCATTATCCAAGCTCTGCCGATAGCGCACAAACGCCAAGCGATGACCGAAGCCACCACGCATGCCACGCCTGCGCTCGCCGACGGCCGCCTGCTGTTGCGGCCATGGCGCGAGGCGGATGTCGCCGCGCTGCACGCGGCCGTGCACGAGTCAGTGGCCAGCGTGGGTCGCTGGCTGCCGTGGTGCAACGCGGACTACGGACTGGAACAAGCCCAGGCGTGGGTGGCGCAGTGCCGTGACCACTGGCGCAGCGGCGAACAGTTCGCGTTTGCCGTGTGCGACGCGGCCAGCGGCGAACTGCTGGGCGGCTGCGGGCTCAACCAGGTCAACCCGCTGCATCGCAGCGCCAATCTCGGCTACTGGGTGCGCGCACCACGCCAGGGGCTGGGCATCGCCGTCGCGGCCGCGCGGCTGGTGGCGCGTTTCGGCTTCGCGGAGCTGGGCCTGATCCGGATCGAAATCGTCACCCTGCCCGACAACCGCGCCAGCCGCCGCGTCGCCGCGAAGCTGGGTGCCGCATTCGAAGGCATGGCGCGGCAGCGGCTGTGGGCCTGGGGCCGTGCCCACGACGCAACGGTGTATGCGCTGATTCGCGCCGACCTCGATCAGTCGGCGGCCCCGCACAGTGCGGCGACGTCTTCGTAACCCGTGAAGCGCGCAGCGGCGCCGCAACCCGGGCAGGCCGGGTCGCGCGGCAGGCGCGTCTCGCGGAAGCGCATGGCCAGCGCGTCGAAGGACAGCAACCGACCGACCAGCGGCTCGCCCAGATCCAGGATCAGCTTCAGCGCCTCGGTGGCCTGCAGCAGGCCCACGATGCCGGGCAACACGCCGAGCACGCCCGCCTCGCTGCAGTTCGGCGCCTCGGCGGCCGAGGGCGGCTCGGGGAACAGGCAGCGATAGCACGGCGAGCCGTCGCGGCGCGGGTCGAACACGCTGAGCTGCCCGGTAAAGCGCTCCACCGCACCATAGACCATCGGCAGCTTCAGCCGCTGCGTGGCGGCGGCCAGCAAGTACCTCGCGGGGAAATTGTCGGCGCCGTCGATCACCAGGTCATGGCCGTCGAGCAGGCGTTCCACGTTGTCCGCGCGCAGCCGCTCGTTGCACGACTCGATGCGTACCCGCGGGTTCAGCGCATTCAGGGCGACGCGCGCGGACTCGGTCTTGGCCATGCCCACGCGCGCATCAGCGTGGATCACCTGACGGTGCAGGTTCGAGCGTTCCACGTGGTCGTCGTCGACCAGGGTGAGCTGGCCGACGCCGGCCGCGGCGAGGTACAGCGCCGCCGGTGCGCCGAGGCCGCCGGCGCCGAGCAGCACGATCTTCGCGGCAGCCAGCCTCGTCTGCCCCGCCTCGCCCACCTGCGGCAGGCGCAGTTGGCGCGCATAGCGTTCGGCGGCGTCCGCGTCGAGCGTGCCCGCGACCACCGGCAGGCCTTCGCTTTTCCAGCGCTCGAAACCGCCAGCCACCGAACGCACGTCGCGATAGCCCAGCCGCTGCAAGGCCTCGGCCGCCAGCAGCGAACGCATGCCGCTGCCGCACAGCGCGAGGATGGTCCGCGCGCGGTCCGGCTCCGCCTGTTCGATGCGCAGCTCCAGAAAGCCGCGCGACAGGCCCAGCGCGCCAACCGGCATGCCGGCGGCGCGTTCGCCGTCCTCGCGCACGTCGATCAACAGCGCGCCTTGCGTTTGGCAGTTCAACGCCTCGACGGGAGCGATTTCGGGGATGCGGCCGCGCAGATTGGCGAGCCAGCTGTCGCGATGGGAAGCGTCGTTCATCGCGCCAGTTTAGTCCCCCGGCGGGCGAGGTTCAGCGCTTGCGCTTCTTCATCTCGCGGATCATCCGCTGGCGCTTGCGCAACTGGCCTTCGGTGAGCACGTTCTTCTTGCCGGCGTATGGGTTCTCGCCCTCGCGGAACTCGATGCGGATCGGCGTGCCCTCGAGCTTGTAGCGGCGGCGGAAGAAATTCTCCAGATAACGGCGGTAGGCCGGCGCGATGTGCTTGGTGCGGCTGCCGTGGATCACGACGGTGGGCGGGTTGTTGCCGCCCGGATGGGCGAAGCGCAGCTTCGGCGCATGGCCGCGCACCAGCGGTGGCTGGTAGCCCTCGTAGGCCTTTTCCAGCGTGCGGGTGAGGTCGGAAGAGCCGAGCTCCTTCGTCGCCGCGGCATGCGCGCGCACCACCGCGCGCATCAGCTCGCGCAGGCCTGAGCCGTGCAACGCCGAGATGAACACCGTTTTCGCCCAGTCGACGAACTGCAAGCGGCGATCCAGCGCACGCTCGCACTGTTCGCGCTGGTAAGGGTCCAGGCCGTCCCACTTGTTCACCGCGATCACCAGCGCCCTGCCCTCGTCCACGGCGTGGCCGATCAGGGTGAGGTCCTGGTCGGCGAGGTTCTCGCGCGCGTCGATCATGACCACCACCACCTGGGCGGCGGCGATCGACTGCAGGGTCTTGATGACGCTGAACTTCTCCACTGCCTCCTCGACGCGCGCCTTCCGCCGGACACCGGCCGTGTCGATCAGGGTGTAGCGGCGGCCGTCGCGCTCCAGCGGCACGCGGATCGGGTCACGGGTGGTGCCGGCCACGTCCGAGACGATGAGCCGGTCCTCGCCCAGCAGGCGGTTGATCAGCGTGGACTTGCCCGCGTTTGGCCGGCCCACGATGGCGACGCGGATGGAGCCGTCCTCGCCCTCGGCCAGCTCCTCGTGCGCGTCTTCCGGCAGCACCGGCAGCAACGCGGCGATGAGCTCCTCGGTGCCGCGGTTGTGCGCGGCGGACAACGGCAGCGCAGTCGCGATGCCGAAGCGGGCGAACTCGGCCAGCGCCTCGTGCAGGTCCAGGCCGTCGGTCTTGTTCACCGCCAGCAGCAGCGGCTTGCCGCTGCGGCGCAGCTCGTCGAGGATGTTGCGGTCCTGCGGCAGCAGGCCGTCGCGCGCATCCACCACGAACACCAGCGCCTGCGCCTCCTCGATGGCAAGGCGTACCTGCTGGGCGGTGAGCCCGTCGAGTCCCTCGTCGACACCGGAGAGCCCGCCGGTATCGACCACCACGAACGGGCGCGCACCGGTGCGGCACACGCCGTAATGGCGATCGCGGGTGACGCCCGGCAGGTCGGCCACCAGGGCGTCGCGGCTGCGCGTCAGCGCGTTGAACAGGGTCGATTTACCGACGTTGGGGCGACCGACCAGAGCGACGACGGGCAGCATGACGAAGCATGTTTCCTTGCGGCGGGCGCGGCGTCAGCGCGCGCCGAGACGGTAGGCGCCGATATGGCCCTTCACGTCCTCGACGTACACGGTGTCGCCCACCACCAGCGGCTGGGCCTGGATCGCCTTCTTCGACAGGCGCACGCGCGCGGCCAGCGCACCGTCGCCGGCCTGCAGCCAATGCACGTAGCCGTAGGCGTCGGCCAGCACCACGTAGTTGCCCTGCACGGAGGGGCCGGTGAGCCAGCGGTACTTCAGCTTGTCGTTCTTCCACATGTCGGCGCCGCCGCTGCGGTCGAACGCCCACGCCACGCCCTGGTCGTCCACGCCGTAGATGGCGTTGCCGCCGGCGGCCAGCGAGGTGTAGGTGGAGAACGGGTGCGACCACAGCGGACGGCCGCTGGGGCCGTCGATCGCGCTGAGGTTGCCGTGGTAGGCGGCGCCGTACAGCGTGCTGCCGTCGAGCAGGATCGCACCATCGGCGTCGTCGAGCCGCTCGATGTCGGTGCGGCCCTCGCCGTTGGCGAGCTTCTGCTCCCACAGCTTCTCGCCGTTGTCCTGGCGCAGCGCGACCAGCTTGCCGTCGTCGGTGCCGATGAACACCACGCCGTTGGCGGCCAGCGGCACGCCGTTGCCGCGCAGGCTGAGCGACGGCACGTTGCCCTGGTCGTAGACCCAGCGGCGCTTGCCGGTGGCGGCATCGAGGCCATACACGCGGCCGTCCTGGGTGCGCACGATCACCAGGTCGCCGCTGATCGCCGGTGCGGCGATCACTTCGGAAGCCAGTTCGACATCCCAGCGCGGGCTGCCGTCCTTCGCGCCCATCGCGTAGACGTGGCCATCGAGCGTGCCCACCGCGAGCAGGTCACCCGCCACGGCCGGGCCGCCGGCATAGGCGGCATCAACGCCCTTCGCATGACCCAGGCCGAACCAGCCCTTGCTGCTGCGGGTGGTCTTTTCCCACAGCTTCTTGCCGCTGGCGGCGTCGAATGCGGCGATCTTGCCGTCGGTGCTGTCGGCATACAGCACGCCGTCCGCCACCGTCGGGCGCAGGCGCACGCCGGAGATGCCGGCGCCGTCACCGACGCGCGCGGTCCACACCTTGCTGACCTGCACCGTCGGGGTGAAGTGCTTTTCCAGCGGGGTCGGCGGTTCGAGGTTCTTCTTCTTGAACGAGTTGCAGCCGGCCAACAGCACCAGCGAACCCAGGGCGACCAGCCATACGCTCTTCTTCACCACGACTTTCATGCACCCTGCTTTCCGGCCACGGCCAGATCGTCGATTTTCATCTGCAGGACGGCATGCTGCGGCGCGTCCTCACCCAATGCCGTCATCGCCGCCTGGTAGGCCTTGCGTGCGTCGTCGGCGCGTCCCAGCTTGACCAGCGCATCACCGCGGAGTTCCTGGTTCAGGCCCGTGTACTCTCCGGCCGGCATGGCTTCGAGCGTGGCCAGCGCGGCCTGGCCGTCGCCCTTGGCCAGCTGCACCCGCGCCAGGCGCAGTTCCACCAGCGCCTTCAGCGCGGGAGAGGTTGCGTGCGCCTCCGCCCACTGCAGCGAGGCGATCGCCTTGTCGAGCTGCTTGTCCTGCACCTGCTGCTTCGCGCGATCGCTCACCGCAAACAGCGCGTACGGCGACTTGGCGTAGTCCTTCATGAGCTCGTCGACGAAGGCGGTCGCCGCCGTCGGCTTGCCGCTGGCCAGCGCCACCTGGGCCTGCTGGTACAAGGTGGCGGCCGCGGCCTCGTTGTTCGCCTGGTGCTTGCGCCACTGCTGCAAGCCGAAGATGCCGACCAGGCCGATCGCAATGCCGACGGCGATGGAGAGGCCGTTCTCGCGCAGCCATTTCTGGACACGTTCGCTTTGTTCGTAATCGTCGTATGCGTCAAATGCCATGCTTCACCGTTCGTGGGTACCGCGCGCGGCGCGCGCCGGCCGGCCGGAGGCGAGAAAAAACGGCTCGCCGCCACCCTTCGCCCATGCCCGGGCGAAGAATGGGCAAGCATAACCGAAATGGATCGCCCGCAGGCGCGCCGAGCGCCCGCGACAGTGCGATCAAAGAGTGGCCGCAGCGGCCTTGCCGTCCGCGATCTGCACGCGGAAATGCGCCACGTTGGCGCGGCGGAAACCATCGAGCGCCACCTGCTGGCCGTCGATGCTCACCTGCGCGCCGCCGACATTGCCGATGCGCACGTCCAACGGCTGGTCGCTGCGCCAGGTCTTGCTGGTACCGGCGGGCAGCAGGCCGTATTCCAGTCGCGTGCCATCCTGCCCGGTCACTTCGACCCAACTAGCTGCCGACAGGCTCAGGCTGAGGCTGTGGGCACCGCTGCCGACCGCGACGTTCGCGGCCGCGTCGGTCGTCGGTGGCGGCGGCGCATTGTCGTTGCCGAGGCCCGGAAACGGTGCCATGGAGGCCATCAGCGGCTGCTCCGACGCATCCGGCGCCGACGCCTGGGGCTGCTTTGCCGCCGTGGCCGGCGCCGGCGCAGCGGACACGACCCTGGCGGAGCTCACGGTCGGCGCCGACGCATCCTGCTGAGCGACCGGCGAGGCGTCCAGCGGGGTGAGGTGGCTGAGGTCGCGATCCAGGGTGCTGCGGACGCCGAACCAGATCGTCGGCGCCGCGATCACCAGGGTCAGCACCACGTAGGTGGCGGCGGTGGCGTAGCGGTCGAGCAGGAAGCGCGAATGCGAAATACCCCCGGTGGCCACCAGGGGCGGCTCGACCTGGCGGATGCGCGCCTGTTCGGCCTCGATCTCGGCCGCGTTGATGCCCAGGTAGTGCCCGTACTTGCCGATGTAACTGGAGAGGTAGATCTTCGAGTCGATGCCATCGTGCTCTCCCTGCTCCAGCTTGCGCAGGATTCGCAACGGCAACTTCAGCGCATGCGCGCACGCCTCCAGGTCGGCGCCACGTGCCTCGCGCGCCGCGCGCAGGCGACTGCCGAAGGCGGCATCGTGATGGTCGGGCCCGGGGCTGGCGGCAGGGACTTCCATGATGCCCGGCCGGTCGGCGAACAGATCGTGCGCGGCCGGATCCTGGCCGGGCTGGAAAGGCTGCTTCGTGGTCATTGACTGCTGGCGGTGGATTTCAGGGCGCGGGCCTGCTCCGAGTCCGGGAACTGGCTCTGCAAACGCCTGAGATAGGTCTGGGCTGCGTCCGTATTGCCCAAGCGCGACTCGATATCGTAACCAAGCTTGAGAGCGGCCGCATTGGGTTGGCCCAGCGCATCGAAGCGCTGGATGAAAGCCCGAGCACGAAACGCGTCCCCCTGCTGGTAGAGTACTTCGGCAAGGTGGAAAAGTGCATCGCCGTTGGCGGGATTTCGCGCGATTGCGTCACGAAAACTCGCTTCCGCGCCCGCCGTGTCGTTCGCCCGCAGCTGGCAGATGCCGGCGTTGGTGAGCGCCACGTCGGGGGTGGCGTAGAAGGGATCGGCCACCGCCTTGCGGAAGTAGCCTATCGATTCCTGCAACTTGCCGGTACGGCAAAGGAACTGGCCGAGGTTGTTGTTCGGGGCGCCCTTGGTCGGCTCCAGCGCCACCGCCTTGCGGTAGTGGAGCTCGGCCTCCGGCAGGTTGTTGATCTTTTCGTACACCACCGCGATCACGGTGTGGGCGGGCGCGTAGTCCGGGTCGAACTTCAGCGCCAACTGCAACTTGGCCAGTGCGTCCTGCAGGTCGCCGTCGGCCATGTAATGCTGGGCCAGCTCTGTGTGGATGCGGGCCGCATCCTGGCGCTGGTCGACCTTACTGGTGCCGGAGATGTTGGCCGCGGCCGACTGCCCGCTGCCGTTGTTGTCGCCGCCCCCATTCACCGTGACGCAGCCGGCCAGCGCCAGCGACAGGCCAAACCCCAGCAGCGGCTTACAGCGCATGCGTCACCTCTCGCTCCACACGTTGGCGTATCCCGGCGCTGCGCCGGGTGCGGTCGTTCACCTGCCCGGCCAGCTGGCCGCAGGCCGCGTCGATGTCGTCGCCACGGGTACGGCGCAGCATGGTGAGGATGCCGGCGTTGAGCAACTGGGTCTGGAACGCGCGGATGGTCTCGGCGTCGGAGCGCTCGAAGCGCGTGCCGGGGAAGGGGTTGAACGGGATCAGATTGACCTTGCAGGTCGGCAGCCGGCGCATGAAGCGGATCAGTTGCTTCGCGTGCTCGGGCTGGTCGTTCACGCCCTTCATCAGGGTGTATTCGAAGGTGATCGAGGTGCGCGGCTTGCGGGCGATCCAGCGCTGGCAGGCGGCAGTGAGCTCGGCCAGCGGGTAGCGCTTGTTGAGCGGCACCAGCTCGGTGCGCAGCTCGTCGTTGGCCGCGTGCAGCGATACCGCCAGCGACACGTCGATGACGTCCGACAGCTTGTCGATCATCGGCACCATGCCGGCGGTGGACAGGGTGACGCGCTTGGAGGCAAGGCCGAAACCCAGGTCGTCGCGCATCAGGCTCATCGCCCGCACCACGTTGTCGAAGTTCGCCAGCGGCTCCCCCATGCCCATCATCACCACGTTGGTGATGCGGCGGTTCTGGTGGGTGACGTTGCCAAGGTGCTTCGCCGCCACCCACATCTGGCCAATGATCTCGGCGGTGGCGAGGTTGCGGTTGAAGCCCTGCGCGCCGGTGGAGCAGAACTGGCAGTTCAGGGCGCAACCGATCTGCGAGGACACGCACAGCGTGCCGCGGGTGGGTTCGGGGATGTACACCGCCTCCACCGCGTTGCGGCCATCCATGCCGAGCAGCCACTTGTGCGTGCCGTCGGCGGCGGCCTTGTCCACCAGGGTCTTCGGCGGACCGACATGGCAGCTGGCCTCGAGCTTGCCGCGCAGCGCCTTGCCCACGTCGGTCATGTTGGCGAAGTCGGACTCGAGATGGTGGTAGATCCACTTCATCACCTGCTCGGCCCGGTACGGCTTCTCGCCGAGCTGCGCGAAGAAGTCGCGCAGCCCCTGGCGATCGAAGTCGAGCAGGTTGACCTTGCCGGCGACGCCAGGCTGGTCGGATGAAGTGGCAGCTGCCTCGGTCACGACTGTTTACCGCGGGTGCACTTCGGTAGAGGCGAAGAAGTAGGCGATCTCGACAGCCGCCGTCTCGGCGGCGTCGGAACCGTGCACGGCATTCGCATCGATGGAGTCGGCGAAGTCGGCGCGGATGGTGCCCGGCGCGGCTTCCTTCGGATTGGTGGCGCCCATCAGTTCGCGGTTCTTCTGGATCGCGCCCTCGCCTTCCAGCACCTGGATCATCACCGGGCCGGAAATCATGAAGTCCACCAGCGCCTTGAAGAAGGGCCGCTCCTTGTGTACGGCGTAGAAGCCTTCGGCCTCGGCGCGCGACAGCTGCTTCTGCTTGGCGGCGATCAGCTTGAGGCCGGCCTTCTCGAAACGGCTGTAGATCTCGCCGATCACGTTCTTGGCGACAGCATCGGGCTTGATGATGGAAAGGGTGCGCTCCAGCGCCATGGGTGTGCTCCGGGAAATTCAGGTATGGAGGAAGGTCGGCATCGTGCCGCGAGCAGTCAAAACCGACTCGGAATGAGGGTTTAGCCTGCGAAGTTTGACAGATTCTACCTCATTCGCAAGCCGGTGACGGCCTCGCCGGCCCGGTGGTTTGACGGCGGCAAAGCCGCCCGCGTATGCTCAAACGATCGTTTGAACTCGCCCGTCGGCTGCCTGGGAAGACCCGATCCGTGAATCGCACCGGCTCCACCAAGGAACGCATACTCGGCGCCGCCGAGACCCTGTTCGCCCAGCGCGGTTTCGACGGCGCCTCGCTGCGCCAGCTGACCAGCGCCGCCGGGGTCAACCTCGCCGCGGTCAACTACCACTTCGGCTCCAAGGAAAAACTGGTCGAGCAAGTGTTCCGGCGCCGCCTGGACGCGCTGAATGCCCAGCGCCTGAGCGCCCTGGCCAAGGTGGCCAACCAGCCCGGCACCCGCCTGGAGGACGTGCTGGACGCCTTCATACGCCCTGCCCTGGAGCTTTCGCACGACGACGGCGGCTCGCTGTTCATGCGCGTGCTGGCGCGTGCCTTCGCCGAGCACGACGACGGCCTGCGCAAGTTCCTGTCCGAGAACTACGGCCACGTGATGCGCCAGTTCACCGCCGAGTTCGCCCGGCTGCTGCCGCGGCTGAGCAAGGAAGAGCTGTATTGGCGCATCGACCTGGTGACCGGCGCGCTGACGCTGGCGATGTCCGGTTTCGGAATGATCCAGCGCAAGGGCGACATCAGCGAACACGCGTACCTGGAGCAGACCGTGCAGCACCTGGTCCGCTTTTCCGCCGCAGGCCTCAGCGCCTCCTGACCCCTCACCGCGCAGCCACGGCGGCGCAACCATCTCGAGTGGCTTTCCTTTCGCACTCCCTGCAGTCCCTGACCGGAGAATCCCGATGACCGCTCCATCCACCCCCACCCCGACGCTGCGCATCCGCAAGGCCGCCGTGCTGGGCGCCGGCGTCATGGGCGCGCAGATAGCCGCCCACCTGACCAACGCCGGCGTCGAGACCGTGCTGTTCGACCTGCCGGCGAAGGAAGGCCCGAAAAGCGGCATTGCGCTCAAGGCCATCGCCAACCTCGCCAAGCTCTCGCCCGCGCCGCTGGCCGACAAGGACCTCGCGGGCGCGATCATTCCCGCCAACTACGACGAGGACATGGGCCACCTCGAAGGCGTCGACCTGGTGATCGAGGCAATCGCCGAGCGGATGGACTGGAAGCTGGATCTCTACCGGAAGATCGCCCCGCACGTTTCGCCCACCGCGGTGCTGGCCTCCAACACCTCCGGCCTGTCGATCAACGGCCTGGCCGAAGCGCTGCCGGAAGAGATGCGCCACCGCTTCTGCGGCGTGCATTTCTTCAACCCGCCGCGCTACATGCACCTGGTCGAACTGATCCCGACCCGCCTCACCGACCCGGCCGTGGTCGAGGGCCTGGAAGCCTTCCTCGTCACCACCGTCGGCAAGGGCGTGGTGATCGCCCGCGACACGCCCAACTTCATCGGCAACCGCATCGGCGTGTTCTCGATGCTGGCCACCATGCACCACACCGAGCAGTTCGGCCTGGGCTTCGACGTGGTCGACGCGCTCACCGGTCCGGCCGTGGGCCGCCCCAAGAGCGCCACCTACCGCACCGCCGACGTGGTGGGCCTGGACACCATGGCGCACGTCATCAAGACCATGGCCGACACGCTGCCGAACGATCCCTGGCACGCCTACTTCAAGTCGCCCGCATGGCTCTCCACGCTGATCGAGAAGGGCGCGCTGGGCCAGAAGAACGGTGCCGGCTTCTATCGCAAGGCCGGCAAGGACATCGTGGTGCTCGACGTCGCCAAGCAGGACTACCGCGTCTCCGAGCAGAAGGCCTCGGACGAAGTCGCCGCCATCCTCGCCATCAAGAACCCGGCCGAGAAGTTCGCCAAGCTGCGCGCCTCCGCGGACAAGCAGGCGCAGTTCCTGTGGGCCACGTTCCGCGACCTGTTCCACTACACCGCCTACCACCTGGCCGACATCGCCGACACCGCGCGCGACGTGGACTTCGCGATCCGCTGGGGCTACGGCTGGAAGCTCGGCCCGTTCGAAACCTGGCAGGCCGCCGGCTGGCAGCAGGTCGCGCAGTGGGTTCAGGAAGACATCGCCGCCGGCAAGGCCATGAGCAACGCGGCGCTGCCGGCCTGGGTGCTGGACGGGCGCGACGGCGTGCACGGCAAGGACGGCTCCTGGTCCGCCGCCGACGGCAAGGCCAAGCCGCGCTCAGCACACCCGGTCTATGCCCGCCAGCTGTTCCCCGATCCCATCCTCGGCGAAAAGTTCGACCAGGGCAGCACCGTGTGGGAAAACGACGGCGTGCGCCTGTGGACGCTGGGCGACGACAGCGTCGGCATCCTCTCGTTCAAGACCAAGATGCACACGGTCAACGACCAGGTGCTCGACGGCATCCAGCACGCCATCGGCGTGGCGGAGGAGAAGCTCAAGGCCGTGGTGATCTGGCAGAACGGCGAGCCGTTCTCCGCCGGCGCCGACCTCAAGGGCGCACTGGGCCTGCTGCAGGCCGGCAAGTTCGACGACTTCGAGAAGATGGTCGCCAACTTCCAGCGCACCAGCATGCGCATCAAGCACGCGCTGGTGCCGGTGGTCTCTGCGGTGCGCGGCCTCGCGCTGGGCGGCGGCTGCGAGTTCCAGATGCACTCCGCGCGCACCGTGGCCGCGTTGGAGAGCTATATCGGCCTGGTCGAGGCCGGCGTGGGCCTGTTGCCCGCCGGCGGCGGCCTGCACGAGCTGGCCGTACGCGCGGCCAAGGCCAATCCGGCCGATCCGTTCGAGTCGTTGAAGAAGGTGTTCGAGACGGTGGCGATGGCCAAGGTCTCGCCCAGCGCGATCGAGGCGAAGAACATGGGCTTGCTGCGCGACAGCGACGTGGTGGTGTTCAACGCCTACGAGCTGCTCTACGTGGCGAAGAAAGTGGCGCTGTCGCTGGCCGAATCCGGCTGGCGGCCGCCGCTGTACCTGCGCAACGTGCCGGTCGCCGGCGACGTGGGCACCGCCACCTTCAAGGCCTCGCTGGCCAACCTGCAGGCCGGCTACTTCGCCTCCGAACACGACATCACCATCGCCACCCGCATCGCCGACTGCCTGTGCGGCGGCAACGTGGAACGCGGCTCGCTGGTAGACGAGGAGTGGCTGCTGGAGCTGGAGCGCAAGCACTTCGTCGAGCTGGCCAAGACCGAAAAAACCCAGGCCCGCATCGCGCACACCATGACCACCGGCAAGCCGCTGCGGAATTGACGGAACCCGGATCGCATCCCTTCCCCTTTCCGGATTCCTCACGAGGACACAAGACATGACCAAGCAAGTGCAAGACGCCTACATCGTCGCCGCCACCCGTACCCCGGTCGGCAAGGCGCCGCGCGGCGTGTTCCGCAACACCCGCCCGGACGACATGCTGGCCCACGTCATCAAGGCCGTCCTGGCGCAGGCGCCGGGCATCGACCCCCATCGCATCGGCGACGTCATCATCGGCTGCGCGATGCCCGAGGCCGAGCAAGGCATGAACGTGGCGCGCATCGGCCTGCTGCTGGCCGGCCTGCCGGACACTGTGCCGGGCGTCACCATCAACCGCTTCTGCTCTTCCGGTCTGCAGGCCGTGGCGATGGCGGCTGACCGCATCCGCCTCGGTGAAGACGACCTTATGCTCGCCGGCGGCACCGAGAGCATGAGCATGGTGCCGATGATGGGCCACAAGATCGCGATGAACCCCGCCATCTTCAGCAACGAGCACATCGGCATCGCTTACGGCATGGGTATCACCGCCGAGAACGTGGCCAAGCAATGGAAGGTCAGCCGCGAGGCGCAGGACGCGTTCTCGGTGGAAAGCCACCGTCGCGCGCTGGCCGCCCAAGCCGCCGGCGAGTTCAAGGACGAGATCACCCCGTTCCAGCTCGACGACCGCTACCCCGACCTCGCCACCCGCGGCATCGTCACCGACAGCCGCCTCATCAGCGCCGACGAGGGTCCGCGCGCCGGCACCACTGCCGAGGTGCTGGGCAAGCTCAAGACCGTGTTCCGCAACGGCCAGTTCGGCGGCACCGTCACCGCCGGCAACTCCTCGCAGATGTCCGATGGCGCAGGCGCAGTGCTGCTGGCCAGCGAAAAGGCGGTCAAGGAATACAACCTGCAGCCGCTGGCCCGCTTCGTGGGCTTCTCGGTGGCCGGCGTCAAACCCGAGGTGATGGGCATCGGCCCGAAAGAAGCGATTCCGAAAGCGCTCAGGCAGACCGGCATCACGCAGGACCAGCTCGACTGGATCGAGCTCAACGAAGCCTTCGCCGCGCAGGCGCTGGCGGTGATGGGCGACCTCCAGCTGGACCCCGCCAAGGTCAATCCGCTCGGTGGCGCCATCGCGCTCGGCCACCCGCTCGGCGCCACCGGCGCGGTGCGCATCGCCACGCTCGTGCATGGCCTGCATCGCCGCAAGCAGAAGTACGGCATGGTGACCATGTGCATTGGCACCGGCATGGGCGCTGCCGGCATCTTCGAGGCGATCTGATCACCCGATCTGTCATGCCGCCGGAAACCGGCATGCAGCGATGGTCGCTGGAAACGGCAACGGCGCCGCATGGCTGCGGCGCCGTTGCCGTTTATTGCCGATGCGGGGCTGCCGGAATGTCTCAGGGATGCCCCGGCAAGCTCGGCGGAAGCCACCAGCCTGCCCTTATTGCCTGCGCCTGAAGATCTTCCTCCAGAACGACGGCCTGGCGTGTTCCGACGGCGCCTTCGGCGCCACGTAGCCCGGCTGCAACGCCGCGCAATCCGCCTGGAACGGTTGCGTGAGCTTTTCTGCCGATGACGGCGCGATCCAGAAGCCCAGCCGCACCGGGCTGCCGGTGATCTCGATCCAGGCAGCCAGGGAGCCGGCATGCAGGACGCTCTCGAGTTGCGTGAAAGGCATCCGGCGCTCGAACAGCAATGCGTCGCCGTCGGCCTGCGGGCGCTTCCCCAGGCGAGGTTGCCAGGCCTCTCCGCCCACCTCGAAGTAGGCGTACATCGCGCGCGCAGCCAGGGTGCGGGCACGCTCCTCGCCCACGGCGTAACGGGCGCTCAGGGTGATCTGGCCAGGCCCGCACTGCAGGGTGAGCTGGTTCTCATGGCTGCGCACCGTCTGGGAAAGCACCAGGGTAGGCGCGTCGCCGGGAGTCTTCCGGTAGGACGCCACCAGCGGCAGGCGGCCGTTGTTGGCCACCTGCGCGGGCAACAGCTGTTCCGGCTTCCACCAGGCGACGCCGTTCACCACCAGGGCGCCTACCTTCGCGACCTGCCCGGGCCGCACGTCCATCGCGGCGATGTAGTTGCGCAGCTCGGTCGGCGACGGCACGCCTGGTGCGGCGGTGGCGCGGTTCGGCAGCAGGTTCTCGTGCAGGCCGATACGGTCGGCGCCGCTGGGCGACCAGCGGTACACGCCACCCAGCCAGGCGTAGGCGCAGGCGTCCAGGCAGGTCGCCGGAAGCGCCGGCGCGGAACCCGTGTGCCAGGTACCCAGGTGCGTGCTGGAACGCGCGGCGCGGAACAGCTTGCCGAGCTCCATGCCAGCAGCGGCATCGCCAGCGGAGGAGTCGAGGTAGATGTCGGTGCCTGGGGGTACCTTGCCCGACTGCAGCAGCCGGCGTACCTGCTCCACCGCGGCCACATTGATGGTGCCGGCCAGATAGAGCTGCGGCGCCTTGGCCATGCGCAGCGTGATGCTGTCGCTGCGCAGGTGCACGGTGAGGGGGCCGTCGAAACCGGGAGAAGGTTTCGACTTCGCCGCCGCCGGCATCGCCAGCGCGCAGCCCGCCGCGGCCAGGAGTAGCGTCGCGCCGCGGGAAAGATGGGAATCGGGCAAGATCACGCGCCTCGCGGGGAGCAAAGAGGCGAAGTGTCGCGCAATCGTGCCGGGCCCTGCATGAATGCGCGGAACCGCGAGCGTTCAGCGCAGCTGGCTGTCCTTGCTGCCGCGGCGGTTGTAGAGGTTCGCCGCGCGTTCGGCGTCCTGCGCCTCCTGGCAGGCCACGCACAGGCGTACGCCGGGCACAGCCTTGCGCCGCGCCTCGGGAATCGGCGCGTCGCATTCCTCGCAGCGGGCCAGGCCGGGGCCGCGCTGCAACTGGTTGCGGGCACGCTGCACGGCGTCGGCGACAGTGGCATCGATCTGGTCTTGCACGGCGCCGTCGCCGGCCCATCCGGTAGCCATGGGAATCTCCAAACGCTGCAGTCGGCACTGGATATGCGGCCACCGGAGCAGGATTTCCAGCGCGGGCGGCGTTGACCCACGCCAACGCATCGCGGACGCCGGTGGCCAGGATGAATGCAATATGCATGCGCCGACGCAGCCAACACCGGCCACCGGAAGAGCCTGGCGGAAGCGCGCCTCCTCCCTGCCGGATTGCCCGGGCGCCTGCACGCGGCGTGGCCATTCCCGCCCACGGTCCTGCTGGCATGGCTGACCGCCGGCTCCGCGGGTCGCGCCTGCGTTGGTCGCCACCGGCACGGCGCTGTTCGTGGCTGCGCTGGCGGCCTTCCTGCCCGGCGTGCGTGTACAGGCAGGGAATGGCTGCCGCGTGCTTTCCGCGCGGTGCTGGCGGCGACCCGCACCGGCGCCTGTACGGATCGGGGCCGGCGTTCGGCGGGACCACGCGCCGGGGCTCATGCCGGAAACAATCCGTTCGTTGCACGCCGGTTCTCCCGCGGCGCGTTCGCCTTCATGCTGTACCCATCCATCCATGAGGGCACTCCCATGATCGAACGCAGGCCTTTCGACCGCCTCGGCGGCGCCGACCACGGCTGGCTCAACGCGAAGCACCACTTCTCGTTCGCCGGCTACCACGACCCCGCGCGCATGGGCTGGGGCGCGCTGCGCGTGTGGAACGACGACACCATCGCGCCGCACACCGGCTTTCCGCCGCATCCGCACGCCGATATGGAGATCATCACCTACGTGCGCGAGGGCGCCATCAGCCACCAGGACAACCTCGGCAACAAGGGCCGCACGGTGGCGGGCGACGTGCAAGTGATGAGCGCAGGCAGCGGCATCACCCATGCCGAGTACAACCTGGAGAATGAAACCACCCGCATCTTCCAGATCTGGATCATCCCCGATGCGCACGGCCAGCCGCCGTCCTGGGGGACGCGGCCGTTTCCACGGGGCGAACGTGCCGGGCGTTTCGTGCCATTGGCCAGTGGCATCCCCGGCGATGCCGATGCCCTGCCCCTGCGCGCCGATGCGCGCGTGCTCGGCGCCACGCTGAAGGCCGGCGAGAGCACGGACTACGCGATGGCACCGGGCCGTTGTGGTTATCTGGTGCTCGCGCGCGGCAAGATGGAACTGAACGGCGTTCCGCTGGACGCCCGCGATGGCGCAGCGTTCCGCGACGAACGCATGCTGCGTGTCACCGCGCTGGAAGACGCCGAACTGGTGCTGGTGGACGTGGCTCCCTGAGTCGCGCCCAGTCGCCAGCGCGGACCTGTCGATTCCTGGCTGCTTCGCTCGTCGTCTCCAGGAACCCCCGCCTGGAGACGCACGATGCCGACACTCCCCGCCATTGCCAGCCGCGAGACGTGGCTGGTCGCCCGCAAGGCACTGCTGGAGGCCGAGAAGGCCGCCACCCTCACGCTGGACCGGCTGAACGCCCAACGGCGCGCGCTGCCGATGGTGCCGGTGGAAAAGCCCTACCTTTTCGACACGCCGGACGGCGAGGCCACCCTGCTGGGCCTGTTCGAGGGACGGCGCCAGCTGATCGTCTACCACTTCATGTTCCACCGCGACCGCGGCGAGGGCTGCCCCGGCTGTTCCTTCCTGGTGGACAACCTCGGCCACCTCGCGCACCTGCATGCGCGCGACACCACGCTCGCGCTGGTCTCGCGCGCGCCACTGGCGGAACTGTTGCGCTTCAAGGTCCGCATGGGCTGGACGCTGCCGTGGTATTCGTCCTGGGGCAGCGACTTCAATTACGACTTCCACGTGACCCAGGACGAGGCCGTGGCGCCGGTGGAATACAACTACCGGGACCGGACCGAGATGCTTGCGCGCGGCGAGCACGGCAACCTCGCTGGCGAACTGCCAGGGATCAGTGTGTTCCTGCGCGACGGCGAGCGTGTCTACCACAGCTATTCCAGCTACGCCCGCGGCCTGGACATGCTGCTGACCACCCACCACTATCTCGACCTCACCCCGTTCGGCCGCGGCGAAGGCTGGGACGGCATGCCCGACCTTGATGGCAAGGGCATGCACTGGCAACGCCTGCATGACCGCTACGATGAGGCGCCCGCAGCTGCCCCGGCGACCGTTTCCTGCTGCGGAGACATCCCTTGAACCTCCCTGCCCCTCCACCCGTGCCGCACGACCGCCGCTGGCTCGCGCTCGCCGTGCTGTGCCTCGGCGTACTGATGATCGTGCTGGACACCACGGTGGTGAACGTGGCCCTGCCCTCGATCCGCGCCGACCTGCACTTCAATGAGACCGACCTGGCCTGGGTGGTGAACGCCTACATGCTCACCTTCGGCGGCTTCCTGCTGCTGGGCGGCCGGCTGGGTGACCTGTATGGCCACCGCCGGCTGTTCCTGCTCGGCATCGCGCTGTTCACCCTTGCCTCGCTGGCCTGCGGGCTGTCCGGCACGCGCACGACGCTGGTGGTGGCGCGCGGTGTGCAGGGCCTGGGTGGCGCGGTAGTCACCGCGGTCGCGCTCTCGCTCATCATGAACCTGTTCACCACACCGGGCGACCGCGCCAAGGCAATGGGCGTGTACGGCTTCGTCTGCTCCGGCGGCGGCAGCCTCGGCGCCCTGCTCGGAGGTGCGTTGACCGGCGCGCTGAGCTGGCACTGGGTATTTCTGATCAACCTGCCGATCGGCGTGGCGGTGCTGCTGTGCTCGCTGCGCCTGCTGCCTGTGCTGCGCTTGGAACTGGCGCACCGGCACCTGGATGCGGCGGGAGCGGTCACGGTCACCGTTGCGCTGTTGCTGGCGGTGTACGCAGTGGTGAACGGCAATGCAGTGGGTTGGCTGTCGCCACGCACCCTGGGCCTGCTGGGCGTGGCGGCGGCGATGTTCGCGGCCTTCCTCGCGGTGGAAGCGCGGGTGCGCGCGCCGTTGGTGCCACTGGGACTGTTCCGGCTGCGCAACCTCGCCATCGCCAATGCGGTCGGCGTGCTGTGGGCGGCGGCGATGTTCGCCTGGTTCTTCCTTTCCGCGCTGTACCTGCAGCTCGTGCTGGGCTATGCCCCGCTGCAGGTGGGGCTGGCTTTCGTGCCGGCCAACCTGATCATGGCGGCATTCTCGCTGGGCCTGTCGGCCAGGGTGGTGATGCGCTTCGGCATCCGCCTGCCGCTGGCGGTCGGCCTGCTGCTGGCCGCGCTGGGGCTGGCGCTGTTCGCACGGGCGCCGGTGGACGGCCATTTCGCGATCGACGTGCTGCCCGCCATGCTGCTGCTCGGCCTCGGTGCCGGCATCGCGTTCAATCCAGTGCTGCTGGCGGCGATGGGCGATGTGGCGCCGCAGGAATCCGGGCTCGCCTCGGGCATCGTCAACACCTCCTTCATGATGGGCGGCGCGCTCGGCCTGGCGGTGCTGGCCAGTCTGGCCGCCGCCCGCAGCGGGCAGTTGCTCGCCGCCGGCACCAGCCAGGCCGCGGCGCTGGTGGGCGGCTACCAGTCCGCCTTCCTCGCCGGCGCGCTGTTCGCCGGCGTGGCCGCCCTGCTCGGCGGCGGCCTGCTGCGTCCCCGCCCGCATGCCGAATCGGCGCCGGAATCCCTTCCACCCCAGACTGCGGAGGAGTCATGAACTACGTCGATGGTTTCGTCGTCCCCGTGCCGAAGGCGAATCTCGCCGCCTACCGGCGTTTCGCCCGCAGGATCGGCAGGCTCTGGAAGAAGCACGGCGCGCTCGCCTGCGTCGAGTGCGTCGCCGACGACGTGAAGCCCGGCAAGCTCACCTCGTTTCCGCAAAGCGTGAAGCTGAAGCCCGACGAGGTGGTGGTGTTCTCGTGGGTCAGCTACCGCTCGCGCGCCCACCGTGATCGCGTGGTGGCCAGGGTGCTGGCCGACCCGCGCATGTCCGGCATGTCGCCGGCGTCGATGCCGTTCGACGGCAAGCGGATGATCTTCGGCGGCTTCAAGCCGATGCTGCAGCTTTGAGGGCAGGCGGCCCCCGCCCTTGCTTTCGCCGCCGTGCGCCTTCATCAACGTGGCGTTGACTGCCAGGAAGCAAGCGCATGCCGCAGATGCACGTCGTAGAGATTGTCCAAGCCGGTGGTCCCGAGGTGCTGCAGCCGGCGCTGCGGCCGGTGCCCAAACCCGGCCCTGGCGAGGTGCTGATCAAGGTGGCAGCATCCGGCGTGAACCGGCCGGACGTGCTGCAGCGGCAAGGCAGGTACGCACCGCCGCCCGGCGCCTCCGACCTGCCGGGACTGGAAGTGGCCGGCACCCTGGTCGAGGGCGACTTCGATGCGGACAACCCGTTCGGACTCAGGCCGGGCGACGCCGTGTGCGCCCTGCTCGCAGGCGGCGGTTACGCGGAATACGCGGTGGCGCCGCTGGTCCAGTGCCTGCCGGTGCCCGCTGGATTCTCGATGGTCGATGCAGCCGCGCTGCCCGAGAATTTCTTCACCGTATGGAGCAATGTCTTCGTGCGCGGCCAGCTCGGCCACGGCGAGGGCGGGGCGCGGGAGAGCCTGCTCGTGCAGGGCGGCTCCGGCGGCATCGGCGTCACTGCCATCCAACTGGCGCACGCGCTCGGTCACCGCGTGTTCGCTACCGCCGGGAGCGCGGACAAGTGCGCCGCGTGCGAGCGGCTGGGCGCCGAGCTGGCGATCAACTACCGCACGCAGGATTTCACCGCCGAAGTGAGGCAGGCCACCGGCGGCCGCGGCGTGGACGTGATTCTCGACAACGTGGCCGGCGACTATGTCCCGCGCGAACTGGATGCATTGGCCGAGGGTGGCCGGCTGGTACTGATCGCCACCATGGGCGGCAGTCGCGCCAGCATTGACGTCAGCCAGTTGATGCGGCGCCGGCTTACCATCACCGGCTCGACCCTGCGCAACCGCCCGGTCGCGTTCAAGGCCGAACTGGCCCGACAGCTGTACGGCGAAGTGTGGCCGCTGCTGCAATCCGGCCGGGTACGGCCGGTGATCCACACCGTCCTGCCCGCCCGCGAGGCAGCCCATGCACATACGCTGATGGAAAGCAGTGCGCATATCGGCAAGATCATGCTGGCGTGGGAGACTTGAGCCTTTCCACGGAGCATGGGTGATGCGGGCGGAATTCTGGCTGGAACGCTGGCGCGAGGGCCGCACCGGCTTCCATCGCGACACGCCGATGCCGCTGCTGCTGCGGCACTGGCCGGCGCTGGCGCTGCCGCGGGGCAGCCGCGTGCTGGTGCCGCTGTGCGGCAAGACGCTGGACATGCCCTGGCTCGCCGGACAGGGCCATCGCGTGCTGGGGGTGGAGCTGTCACCGCTGGCGGTGGCGCAGTTCTTCACCGAACAAGGCCTTGAGCTCGTGCGGCACGAGTCGCCGCTGGGCGTGCACCACGTGGCCGGCGACATCGAGGTCATCGAAGGCGACGTGTTCGCGCTGGACGACGCCACCCTGGCCGGATGCAGCGCGGTCTACGATCGCGCCGCCGTGATCGCGCTGCCCGCGCCCCTGCGCGCGCGCTATGCGCGCGAGGTCTACGCGCGCCTGCCCGCCGGTTGCCGCGGCCTGATGATCACCCTGGAATATCCGCAGCACGAGATGGAAGGGCCGCCGTTCTCGGTCGGCGCCGACGAGGTCATGGCACTGTTCGGTGAGCATTGGGACGTGGAACTGCTGGAGCGCAGCGACATCCTCGCTTCCCAGCCGGGGTTCCGGGAGGATGGTGTGACAGCAATGCACACCAGCGTGCATCGTCTGCGGCGCAAGCCGGCGGCGGCGCGGTGCTGACCTCACCGCCTGCGCGCGCTCCCTCGAGTCGGCCTTGCATCGCTTCGCCTGGCGCCGCCTCGGGCGGCGGCCCATGGACACGGCGTCAGCGGAACAAGTAGCGGACGCCGCGATCGCCGCGCTGTCCGCCGCCCCTGCAGCTGCGGCGCAGTTCCTCGTAGGGCGTCAACTGTCTTTGCAGCCACTCCCGCACCTGTGGCCCGAAAATGCTTTCGGCCTTGCGCCGGGCATGGCCAGGCAGGCCGCTCACCGCCTCGCGCTTCCACGGCTCGCTGCCCAGATCGGCGATCAGCTGGTCGCAGCTGGCGTCGAGTTCGGCAGCGGCGTCCAGGTGCAGGAAGGCGCAGAGGCGGCGCCACTCGCAGGACATGTCGCGGATCAGGTCGTCGAGGAAGACGAAGTGGTGATGCGGCCGCCGTGCATGCGCACGATGGATCTGCGCGGCACGATTCCAGCGCCGCGACCAGTGCACGGTGCCGCCGCCGAAGGCGTTGTTGTTCTCGTAGCGCAGGTTTGCGTCCGCGATCGACGCCAGTACGTCCTCGCCGGGGCGGATCACGTGCACGAAGCGCGCGTCCGGCACGTGGCGCTCGATCTCAGGGATGTAAAGCAGGTGGTACGGCGTCTTTTCGATCCAGGCTGCGCGTCCCTCGGCTTGTGCGTGTCCATCGAGCATCTCGACGAAACGGCGCACGCAGGTTCCGGCGCGCAGCGGCCAGGAGCGTCGCGCCGCTTCGCGCGGCAGGCGACGCTGCAGTTTTTCGAGCGCTTCGTATGCCCTTTTGTTCGCAAAGCCCAGTCGCTGCCGCAGGCGCCGGCGTTGTGGCCTGGCGTCGCGATCGCCCCAGCGCCACTTGAGGTCGCCGCACAAGTGCTCGAAGAACGCCGTCTCCGGCAGCGTCAGCACCGCCGGATGCCGCGCCAGCATCGCCTGCACCAGGGTGGTGCCTGAGCGAGGGCAGCCGACAATGAAGATGCGTTGCATGGGCAGTGAGCCTTTGTAGCGGTACTCATGGTGCACGAACCGACCTGCCGTCAACGCACAAATTTGCACGCGGTTGACACCGACCAAGGTTCAACGGAGAGCGGCGGATGTGTTTGCTACGCTGCGTACTCCATCGCGACAGGATCGGACATGGTGACGCAAGGCATTCACACCATCGACACCGGCTTCGTGCGGCCGGGCTTCGACGCCGCTTACCTGGTCGTCGAGCGCGGCCGCGGCGCCTTCATCGATTGCGGCACCAATCACGCGGTGCCGCGCATGCTGGCCGCGCTTGGCGAGGCCGGCCTCGCGCCCGCGGATGTCGACTGGCTGGTCCTCACCCACGTGCACCTGGACCACGCCGGGGGTGCGGGCGAATTGATTGCGCGACTGCCGAACGCGAAGCTGGTGGTGCATCCGCGCGGCGCGCGGCACATGACCGATCCATCGAAGCTGTGGGCCGGCGCCAGCGCGGTGTACGGCGAGGAGGTGATGGAGTCGACCTACGGCCGCCTGCGCCCGGTACCTGCCGGGCGCGTCGTGGAGGCGCCGGACGGCCACGTCGTCGACCTCGCCGGACGCACCCTGCGCTGCCTCGACACGCCAGGTCACGCGAAACACCATCTCTCGGTACACGACGTGCGCAGCAACACCTGCTTCACCGGCGACGTGTTCGGCCTGTCCTACCACGACTTCGACACCACGAACGGCCCCTTCATCCTGCCCACCACCTCGCCGGTGCAGTTCGACCCCGAAGCCTTGCATGCCTCGATCCGTCGCCTCGTCGCGCTGGAGCCCGCGGCGATGCATCTCACCCACTACGGCCGTGTCGAGCACGTGGCGAAGCTGGCCGACGACCTGCATGCGCAGATCGACGCAATGGTGGCGATTGCCCGCGCCGCGCAGGACCAGCCCGATCGCCACGCCGTGCTGACCGGGGCGCTCACCGACCTCTACGCCGGACGTGCCGCCGCGCATGGCTGGACGCAGGGGCGCGAGGCGCTGGTCGCCCTGCTTGGAATGGACATCGAACTGAATGCGCAGGGGCTGGAGGTGTGGCTGGACCAGCAGTGAAGAGGTGTGAACTCCGCTCACTTCACGGGCTTGCGATACGCATGCTGCGTTTTCATCCGCACGTACCCCAGTGCCTGGTAGAAGGGATGCGAGCCTTCGCGCGCCACGTTTGAGCGCACGCCGATCGCGTCGAAGCCCTGTGCACGCGCCCACTGCTCGGCATCCGTCACCAGGGCGCGCCCGACGCCGGTGCCGCGCGCGGCGGCATCCACTACCAATCCCACGATCTCGATGCGCTCGCCCGACTCCAGCGTGAGCCGGCGCTCGATCGCGATCCAGCCGAGCAGGCCGCCATGGTCGCCCTGCGCTACCACCACGCGATGCTGCGGCAGCGGCAGGATCACTCGCAGCCGGGCGGCCATCCCCGCCGTTTCTGCGGGATAACCAAGCTCCCCGGCCAGGCGGGCGATCCCGGCGGCATCTTCGACACGTGCGAGGCGCAGTGCAGGCACGTCAGGCCAGCCGCGTACCGTTGGGTACCGGGCGCTCGATCGCGGTGAGCACCACGCCTTCCGCGGTGGGAAAGCCCGTGAGCAGGAACTGCGAGCGGAACGGGCCGATCTGCTTCTCGGGGAAGTTGATCACTCCGACGATCTGCCGGCCGATGAGATCCTCGGCCTTGTACAGCGCCACGATCTGCGCGCTGGTCTTCTTCTCACCGTAGGGGCCGAAGTCGGCCCATACCTTCCATGCCGGCTTGCGCGCCTCGGGGAAGGCTTCCACCTTGGTCACGGTACCAGCGACGATCAGCACCTTCTCGAAATCGCCCCAGCCTATCTCCCTCACCTGATCCGTCCCGCTCGTTCCGCTCATCCTTCCAGCCTCGTCTTGAATCCGTCGCGGGCCTGTTGCCACCAATAGTTGAGTTGGGCGGCGAGCAGGCCGAAGGGTTTGTGCGTGCCGGCCAGCCCGTAGTCCGCGAATTGCTTCCAGCCCTCCTCGCCATCGGCGATCGCCGCGGCGAGCAGCTCGCCCACGGCGCAGGTGGGCGCGAGTCCGTGGCCGCCGAAGGCTTGCGCCCACCACAGGCCGGCGTCCTCGCCTTCGCCGCGGCCGAGCTGCGGCATCTGGTGCCGTGCATAGCTCATCAGTCCCGACCACGCGTAGTCGATTTTCGCATCCTTGAGCTTCGGGAACACCCGCGCCAAGTCATGCCGGAGCAGGCGTGGCACCGCCTGCGGTGCGCGGTTGCGGACCGAGATGCGGCCGCCCCACAGCAGCCGCGTGTCGGGCAGCGGACGGTAGTAGTCGAAGGCGAAGCGCGTGTCGTAGACCGCCGCGCGCGTGGCAAGGCATTCGGCGAGGCGGTCGCCCAGCGGCTCGGTGGCCATCACGTAGGTGGCGATGGGCAGCACGGCACGGTCGATGCCCTTGCGCAGGCCGGCAAGGTAACCGCCGCAGGCCAGCACCACCTGCTCCGCCAGCACTTCGCCGTGCGGCGTGCTGAGCAGCCAGCGGGTGCCTTCGCGCTGCAGGCGCCACACGTCGCTTTCTTCGTGGATGCGCACGCCCTGCCCGCTCGCCGCGGCCGCAAGGCCGATGGCGTAGTTCAACGGGTGCAGGTGCAATGCATTACGCTCGTACAGACCGTCGTGATAGCGCTCGCTGCGCACGCGCTGGCGCAATTCGTCCCCCGGCAGCCAGTCCCAGTGCACGTCGTAATGTTCGGCGAGCAGGCCCTGGCGCCGGCGCAGCACCTCGGGATCGCGGAACCAGTTGGCCCAGATCACGCCCTCGTCCACGGCATCGCAGGCGATGGCGTACCTTGCCACGCGCTCGCGGATGCGCTGCACCGCCGCCGTGGTCAGGCCGAACAGCGCGCCGGCGCGCGCCGCGCCGAGCTGGTCGAGCAACGCCTGCTCGCCCAGCGAATAGCCCGCGAACACGAAGCCGCCATTGCGGCCCGAGGCGCCGAAGCCGATCTGTTCGCGCTCCAGCAGCACCACGTCGCGCACGCCGCGTTCGGCCAGCCCCAACGCGGCATTGAGCCCAGCGTAGCCGCCCCCGACGATGGCCACGCGCGCTTCGTGCCGTCCTTGCAGCGGCGGATGGGCTTCGTATGGCGTGGCGGTGGCGCGGTAGTACGACGGAACCGGTGCTTGCTTCATGCCTGGCGCCCCTGTGCGACAGTGAAGCGCCCGAGCATAGCCCATTCAATGCACGGGGCTCATTGAACCGCACTCATTGAACCAGGCCCACATCGAGTTCGCGCTCGTCGCTGCGGCCATGGTCGTCCACCACGCGTACGCGGTAGCTGCCGGCGCTGCGCGGCTGCCAGAACAGGCTGTCGCCGGGGGTGCCCTGCCCCACGTAGGCATCGTCGACGAACCAGTAAAGCATGTGCACATCGGCATCGGCGGTGGCGCCGAAGGCGATCGGCGTGGGCCGGTCCTGGCGCAGGCGCATCGCATAGGTGCTGCCGCGCAGGGGCGAAGTGATCTGCGGCGGATCGCCGACGGGGCGACCGGCATTGTGGCAGGCAGTGTTCTGCGGCGGCCTGCGCCGCGGGATGCCGGCTTGCGCGAACACCTGGGCGAGATCGGAGGGCCAGAATTCGAACACCTGCACGTGCGTGCGTCTGCCTGCATACGGCGGGCAGGCCGGCAGGCCCGTGGCATCGTCGATCACCAGCGGACGGTAGATGTTGTCCACCCGGATCGGCGACTTGCCGGGGATGAACCAGGTCCAGCCGCGCTGCGGGCACCACGGGCTGGGCAGCTCGCCGCTGGCGAGGCAGATCTCGACGCGCTTCAGCTCCGCCGGCATGTGGCGGATCGGCGCACGCATGTGCGGACGTTCGGCACGCAGCGCATCGACGATCTGGAAGAACAGTGGCGCGGCCGCTTCCACGCCCACGAAGGCGTTGTTCGGCGTACCGTCGAAATTGCCTATCCACACCACCAGCACGTAGGGACCGAAGCTCCCGGCGGTCCAGGCGTCATGGAAGGACCAGGAAGTACCGGTCTTCCAGGCCACCGGCAGGTGCATGTGCTCGGCGCCGAACGCGGCGTCGGGGCGTGGGTTCTGCCGCAGCATGTCCGTCACCATGAAGCTGGCCGCGTCGCTCAGCAGGCGCGTGCCCTGCGGCTGCGGATCGTCCGCGCGCAGGCGCAGCGGCTGCAGCACGCCGCGGTTGGCGAGCATGGCGTAGAGGTCGGCCAGCTCCTGCATCGTCACCTCGCCGCCCCCCAGCACCAGGGCGAGGCCGTAATGCTGTTCACTGGCCAGCCGGCTGACGCCGGCCTCGCGCAGGAAGTCGTACAGGCTGGGCTGGTGCAGTTGCGAGGCCACCCACACGGCGGGGATGTTGCGGCTGCGGATCAGCGCCTGGGTGGCGGTGATCGGGCCGAGGAAATGCCCGTCGAAATTCTCCGGCGTGTAGGGACCGAACGAGCTGGGCACGTCGCGCAGTACGGTCTGTGGATGCAGCACGCCCTGGTCGAAACCCAGCGCGTAGATGAAGGGCTTGAGCGTGGAGCCCGGCGAACGCTTGGCCAGGGTGCCGTTGACCTGGCCCTGGATGCCGGCGTCGAAGTAGTCGGCCGAGCCGACCATCGCCTTGATGCCCATGTCGCGGGTGTCGACCAGCAGCGCCGCCGCGTTGCGGATGCCGCGCGAAGCGTTGCGCTGCACATAGTTCGCCACCTGCCGTTCCAGCGCATGCTGCAGGCCGAGGTCGATGGTGGTGACCACGCGCGAAGGCAGGCGTTCGCCGCCGAGGTGCTGCATGGCCAGTAGCTGGTCCACCGCGTGCGGTGCCTCGAACGGCAGCCGCGACAAGGGGCGCAGGGTCAGCGGCAAGGCGAACAGCGGCCGCAGTGCCGCGTCGCGCGGATGGCGACGCAGCCAGTGCGTGTAGAGCCGGTTGCGGGCATCGGCCAGCGCCGGGTTGATCAGCACCCCGCCGGCGGCCCTGCCCTGCTGCAGCGGGCGGGCGGGATCCTGCGGAATCACCGCCAGGGTCAAGGCTTCCGGCAGGGTGAGCTCTCCGGCCGGCTTGCCGAAATAGGCCAGGCTCGCCGCCCCCACGCCCTGCACGTTGCCGCCGTAGGGCGCGTCGTTGAGGTAGGCCTCGAGGATCGCGCGCTTGGAATAGAACAGCTCAAGCTGCACTGCACGCCCGATCTGGCGCAGCTTGCCCAGCGGCGTGCGCGTGTCCATTCGCCACAGCAGGCGCGCCAGTTGCATCGTGACGGTGGAGCCGCCCTGCGGATGGCGATGACGCACATAGGTGACCCACGCGCCACGCAGCAGGCCCCAGGGATTGAAGCCCGGGTGCCAGCGGAACCAGCGGTCTTCGTGCAGCAGCACGGCCTCGACCAGCTGGGGCGAAATCTGCTTCAGCGGCACCCACAGGCGGTACTGCTGGTCGCTGGCCAGGGCAAGCCGCAGCAGGTGCCCGTCGTCGTCGTACACCGCCACGGAGGTGGGCAGGCGTTCGCGCAGCGGCGGATGCGGCCATAGCCGGCAACCCGCCAGCAGCGCGGCGAGCAGCACGATCGCGACCAGCCAGTTCTGCCAGCGGACAAGCAGACGCCTCAGGAAATGGGTGGCGAGCATCCGCCCCTCACCCCGACCTCTCCGTCGCCGCGCCATGGCGGCTCACGGTTTCGACACCACGGTAAGCACCGTGCCGCCAGGCGAGCGGGCCTGGATCGCGCGGTCGTACATCGACTCGGCGTAGGCCGGAGGCACCTGGAACCTGCCGGCGTTGGTCGCCTTGATGCGATAGACGAACTCGCGCGCGTCTGGCGTGGCCGTGCCGTAGATCACCACGCGATCCTCCCGGATGTCCGCGTACTCGGGCCGCCAGGTGGAGCTGGACAGGCCGATCGGCGAACGCCAGGACGAGTCAGCAGCCGCGCTGCCATCGGAATCGCCGGCATCGCCATTGTCCGCCGGCGCAGCCGGTGGTGGCGACTGCAGCACCGGATCGAAGCCACCGGGCAGCAGGTCGACAATGGCCACGTTGCCCACGCCCTCGTCACCGGTGGCACGGATCTTCAGGTGCACGTCGATCTCCTCGCCCACCGCGACCTGGCCCAGCGGCTTGCCGTTCGTGTCGGTGTAGTCGCGCACGATCTCGATGCCGTGCTTGATCGCATCGTCGGATGAGCTGCGGTCGTAGCCGCCCTGGGTGGCGATGCGCCAGGCCGGCAGGTCGCCGTGGTTGACGAAGCGCAACGCGGTTGCCGCGCTGCTCCAGCTGCCGCCCTGCAGGATGCCGCCCTGCGGCTGGGCGATGGATTTCGCACTGCCGTCGGCCAGTACCTCGTCGATGCCGAGCCTGTCGAGGTTGCTTGCGGTCTGTTTCGCGTAGCTGTCCAGCGCCAGCACGGTCATCGCCGACGACAAGGTGTTGTAGTCCCCGTGCGCCAGCGGCCAGGCGATGTTCTCGAACACCCGCGGCGGCAGCGCCTTCGCCTCCAGCGGGAAGTGCCTGGCCACCAGGTAAAGCACGCTGGCGTCGCGGGTCAGCGGGTCGTAGTAGTAGCCGTAGCTGAAGCCCTCCGCCGCCTTCTGCCGGGTCAGCGCCTTGAGCGGCCCCGCCATCAGCCGGTTCGCCTCGTCGTCCTGCTTGAGCAGCTTGTAGGAGGCGGCAAGCCATGCCGCGGCAAGGTCGTCCTGCCACGCCTTGGGGTACAGATCCTGCAGCCGTTTCTGTACTGCAGCGAGGTCGTTGGTGGTGACGTTGCCCTGGCGGGTCAGCAGGTACACCGCATACGCGCGCTGGCGCAACTGGTCCAGCGTATCCATGCTGTCGTCGGCCGCCAGCTGCTTCAGGTACTGGTTGCCCGCGTCGAGCATGTCCTGCGGCACGGCCACGCCGCGTTCCCGCGCCTCGATCAGGAAGTTCATCGCGTAGTCGGAGACGAAGGGTTCGGCGTCCGGCGTGGCCGACCACAGACCGAAACCGCCCGCGCCGTTCTGCCGCGAATGCAGCACGTCGAGGAACTTCGCCAGCGCCTGGTCGTTGCCGACGGTCTTGTCAGCGAAGGCCGGCTGCAGCGCGTGCGCGAACACCGGCACCATCGGCCATTTCGCCACTACGATCAGCGGCATCGCCGAGCTGACGATCTGCTCGCTGCAGTAGTGCTGGTAGTTCACCAGGTAGCTGGTGATGCCCTGCGCCAGCACCACCGGCAGCGAGGAGATCGCCGCATCGCGCGAGGCGTAGGCGTCGTACAGCGGCCGCAAGGGCTTCAGTTCGGCCTGGCTGTTCGACTCCACCCTGCCCATGTCGACCTGGGTGCGGTAGGCCGCGGCCGGACGCACCGACAAGTCGATGCCTTGCCGTGCCGCCTTGCTGCCGTAGCTGGCAGCAAAGGCGAGATGGCCGGAGCCGAGCCGGTCGGTGGCCTTGACGCGGAAACGCACCACCCCTTCGCGCATCGAGGCCAGGCTCACCTCCTGCGTGGCCGGGCCCAGCACCTGCAATTGCGGGCCGGTCTGCAGCGTCACCGCCACCGGCACCGCCTTGCTGCCGATGCCGGTGAGGTTGTTCGCCACGCCCACGCTGACCTCGGCCTCGTCGCCAGGCGCCAGCGTGGTGGGCACGTTGGGCGAGAGCACGAAGTCGCCACGCACGGTGGTGGCGCCTTCCCAGGTGCCGATGCGATCGGCCGACACCGCCACCGCCATCACCCGCAGGCGGCCGTTGAAGTAATCCGGCACGGTGTAGCTGAAGTCCTTTTCGCCATCGACATCGACGATGCCCGACCAGTACGCCACCGGCTTGTCCCGCTTGCGCTTGAACGGATTGAGCTGACGGCCGATCGCCGCGTCGGCATCGCCGCCGGGCGCGGCGTTCATCGCCATCAGCTTCTCGAAGTCAGGCAGGATCAGGTCGAGGATCTGCGAAGTGCGCACCTCGAGCATCTTCTTGCGGAAGAAGTACTTCAGCGGATCGCCCAGCTTGTAGCGCGCGACCTGCAGGATGCCCTCGTCCACCGCGAACAGGACGACCTTCGCCGGCTGCGCCGCGTGCAGCTTGAAGGTCACCGTGTCGCCCGGCTTCACCAGTGCAGGGGTGTCCACCGTGAGCGTGTCGCGGCGCGTGCCGAGGTTTACCGAGAACGGCACCACGCCATAGGAGAGCGGGCTCATGAAGATCTCGTCGGAGGACGGATCGCGCACGAACTGCACGTTGACGTAGCCGTTGCCCTCGAAGTCCCTGGGCAAGGTGATGCTCTGCACCGAGCTGGTGGTGTCGGCGTGGAACCAGGCGTGCGCGTAGACCTTGTCGCGCTCGATGGTGATCAGGCCGCTGCCGGCATACGGCGCGTGGATCGCGACGTGGATGGTGTCGCCAGGCTGGTAGTCGCGCTTGTCAAGGCTGAGCTGCAGCTCGGCGTTGCGTTCCAGCGAGCGCGACAGGTTGGCGTTGCCGGCCACCGAGTAGCTGATCCGGTTGACCTCCTTGCGGTCGCTGCCGCGCAGGATCAGCAGCGCGTAGTCGCCGGGCTTGTCGGTGGGCAGTGCGTAGTCCATGCCGCCGGCGGGGATCGCCAACGGCTTTTCGTCGACCGGTATCTCCTTGAGCTTGGATTCGTACTTGTAGACACCCGAGCCCTGCCTGGTGAGCACCGAAACGTAGCGGCGCTCGACCAGCTGCGCCTTGAGGTCGTCCAGCGCGATCGACTTGGCGTCCGGCCCTATCGCCACCAGGCGCACCTTGCGCGCCGCGTTGCGGCTGACGTAGTCGAGGTCGTCGTCGCTCTTGTAGCCCACCAGCCAGTCGTTGGCCGATACCAGGGTCTGCGTGGCGGCGGCCACGCTGCGCCCGCCGTCGGCCTCGTGCACCTTGGCCAGGAAATAGAGCTGGTAGGTGGCGTCGGCGTACTTCCTGAGGTCCAGGTCGAACTCGGCATGCCCCTTGTCGTCGGTCTTGCCGTCGGCGAGGTTCTCCTCGTAGCCCTCCTTGGCGCGGCGGACGTCGTAGAAGTGGTAGTCCGGCCAGCCGTGGAAGGCCGGCCAGGCCGGACGCAGGGTAAGCGAGGCCTCCACCCGGCGATTCGCCGCCGGCGTGCCGAACAGGTTCTGCGCGTCGACCAGGCCCTTGAGCCGGTCGGGCTTCACCCAGCCCTCGGCGACCTGCTGCGAGAACTTGGCGCTCACCTTCAGACGGTCGGGCAGGAATTCCTTCACCTGCACCGTGGTGCCGCCGATCTGGGTATCGGCCTTGCCGCCGCGCACGATGTACAGGTTCACCGCCCAAGTGCCGGTGGGTGCGGTCTCGGCCGGCGTGTAGGCGAGTTCGCCGAAACCGGACGCATCCATGGCCAGCGGCACCTGCTTCACCGTGACGCCGCGCGGATCGACGATGTCGGCTTCCAGCGGGATGCCCGTCACGTTGCGCGCCCAGTCCGCGGCGCGCACGATCAGGCCGATGTGGAAGGCGTCCCCAGGGCGGTAGATGCCGCGGTCGGAGAACAGGTAGCCGCTGAGCTGGCCGAGGTTCGCCGCGTTCGCCTCGCCGCCCACGTCGAAGCGCGAATAGTCGAGCTGGCGGTCGTAGCTGCCGATCGGCAGGAAGGACAGGTCGCCGTCCTTGCTCACCACGTACAGCGCGGGCTTCTTCTCGCGCTCCAGCCCCTTGAAGCTGGGGAAGTGCACCACGCCATCGGCGCCGGTGGCCTGGGTGTACAGCGTCTGCCCGTTCACCGCGAGTACCGACACGCTGGCCCCGCCCACCGGCTGGCCGGTGTGGATGGACTGCACGAACACGTCCTGGCTGCCGTCCAGCGCGCGCTTCACCAGCATGCCGAGGTCGGTGACCACGATCAGGCGGTTGTCGCGAGGCGAATCGTCGCCGTCATCGCCGACGTCGTCGGCCGGTGCCGCGCTCGCGGCGGCTGGTGCGCCTGCGGACCGTCCCGGAGCCGGCGCCAGCCCCTGCTGCGCCAGCGCGCGCGCCTTCGCGGCGGCGGCGGCGCGCCTGGCGGCGGCCGCCGGGTCGTAGCCGGCGAGGTGCAGCCAGAACACCCCGCGCCTGCCCGGCTTGAGGTACTGACCCAGATCCACGCCCTCGTAGTGCGCTTGGCCCGGATCGCCCTTCGGGAACGCGCGCTTGATCTCGTAGCGCTCGACGATGTGGCTCTCGTCGAAGTCGTAGGGCAGCTCGGGATGGCTGTAGCTGCCCTGGTTCAGGCTGACCAGGTGCTGCAGTTGGTCGGGCAGCACGCGGCCGATCTCCACGCGCATGCCCGGCATGTTGCGCGAGACCACCGAGATGCGCTTGCTGCCGCTGAGCGAAAGCAGCGAACCGTCCGCCACGAAGCGCAGCAGCTTCGGATAGTCCGGCACCGTGAACACCTGCGCCACCGGCTTGCCCAGCACGTAGCCGCCGAAGGACTTCAATCCCTTGCCGATGCGCACGTAGATGCGCTGCCCCGGCACGGCGTGGTACTTGAAGCTCTGCAGTTCCTGGAAGTCGTTCTCGGTGGGCACCACCTGCAGCGGCAACGGCTGCGACTGGCGCAGCACATCCTCGCCCACTTCGGAGACGCCCCAGCCGTAGGGAGTGCCGGTGTCTGCTGTCCGCTCACCCGCCTTGCGCGCCGGCAGCACCCAGGCATGGATCAGGCCGGCCACGTCGCCGCCGCGCACGGCGCCGCTGAAGTTCGCCACCAGCACCTGCTCGGGCTCGTACTTGTCGTTGTCGACCAGGGTGGGCTTGAGTTCGTCCACGCCCAGGCTGTAGAGCCCAGGAATGCGCACGCTGGTCTTCAGCGCGTCCCTGGTGCCCTCGCCGCCGCGCGCACTGCGCACGCCGCTGTCCACCGCGACCGCCACGGCGCCGTCGTCGTGCGGCAGGGTCAGCGGCTGCGAGTGGATCCACGCATGCAGCCGGGTCGGGTCGTAGGTCACCGTGTACTTCAGCGCCGCACCGAGCCTACCTTCCCGGTCGGCCAGCGCCAGCGCGATGCGGCGTTCGAACTGCGCGGCGTCGATCGGGTAGTCGAAATCCACCGGCACGATCACCTGCTTGGCGGTGGCGTCCTGCGGATCCTGGTAGAACTCGCCCCTGCCCAGCGTGGCGGTGAACGGCGCAGTGTCGAACGCGAACTCGTCATCCGCCATCCGCACCTGCGGCGCGAATACCCGGCGCACGTCGAAGCGCACCTTGTAGTGCTGGCCCACCGGCCAATCGGCGGCCGGCGTGAAACGCAGGGTGCGGTCGTCCACCCAGGTCCATTGGCCTTTGGTCGCCGGGCGCATGTCGATGCCCTCGGTGACCGGCTTGCCGACCCGCTCGATCGGTGCGGCCGAGCCGGAGAACGCCAGCTCCAGCGGGTGCACCACGATCGGCTGCTTGCTGTAGTCGGTGACCGCCGGCGCCGCCACTTGCCAGGTGATCTGCTGCGGTTCCGGCGGACGCGGTCGCTGCTGCCACCAGCGCCAGCCGTACCAGCCGCCACCGGCCAGCACCACCGCGGCGAACAGGATGCCGGCCGAGCGCAGGGGACGCCGCTTTACGGCGCGCATCCAGCCCGGTGCCGACCAGGTCAGGTCACCCAGCAGCGGCCGCAGTGCCCAACCGAGTGCGCGCCCTGTGACGCGCAGCAGGCGCGCCGGCAGCAGGAGCAGGAATCGCAGCAGATCCATGGTGCTTCCCCTGGTCTCGTCCGTTGAAGGGCACCGGCATTGCTGTCGGTGTCGGGGTTCCCATGTACGTCTCGGCGCTGCAGCGAGGTGCAGGATCCGCGGATTCCCCCGTGCGCATCCTGCACCGCGAACGTGGCAGGACGCGGTCGCGATTCTGGCACGGCAGGGCCGCGCCGGTCAGCGGCCTCAAAGCGCGGCGGCGATCTCCCTCACCACCGGCGCCAGGCTCGGGTCCTGCAGCGCCATGTGCATGGTGGCGCGCACCAGGCCGGCCTTGTTGCCGCAATCGAAACGGGTGCCCTCGAAGCGGTAAGCCAGCACCTTGCCCTGCTCCTTGAGCAATGCCTCGATCGCATCGGTGAGCTGAATCTCGCCGCCGGCACCGGGCGTGGTGCGCTCCAGCAGCTCGAAGATGCGCCCCGGCAATACGTAGCGGCCGACCACGGCAAGATCGGACGGCGCGTCGGCTGGCTTCGGCTTTTCCACCATGTGGCGGATGCGCGCACTGCGTTCGTCAATGCGCACGGCATCGACGACGCCGTACTTGTCGGTCTGCTCGTGCGGTACTTCCTCCACCGCGATCACGCCGGCGCTCTCGCGTTCGCCCACCTCGGCCATCTGGCGCAGCGCGCCCTTGCCGGTGCCGTTCCAGATCAGGTCGTCCGGCAGCATCACGCCGAACGGCTCGTCGCCCACCACCGGCCTGGCACACAGCACGGCGTGGCCCAGGCCCAGCGCCTCGGGCTGGGTAACGAAAATCGCGCGCACATGTTTGGGCAGCGTGCCCTGCACCAGCGCCAGCAGCGCATCCTTGCCCTTCTCGTGCAGCTTCGCTTCCAGTTCGTAGGCCTTGTCGAAGTAGTCAGCGATGGCATGCTTGTAGCGATTGGTGACGAAAATGAGCGTGTCGGCGCCAGCATCGACGGCCTCGTCCACCGCGTACTGGATCAGCGGCTTGTCCAGTACCGGCAGCATCTCCTTGGCGACCACCTTGGTGGCAGGCAGGAAACGCGTGCCGAGGCCGGCCACCGGGAACACCACCTTGCGCAACGGCTTGCTCACTCACTGCTCTCCTGATTCATGGCGGCGGATCGAGACCACGTTGTCCGGCTGCGCCGTTTCGCTCCAGCGGAACGACGGCAGCAGGCTGGACACGCATCGCCGCAGCTCCTCGTCGTTATCCGTCGCGACCATCTCGGCCGCTTTATGCATCATCGCCTGCAGCAGTTCCCACGACACCTGGCGGTGCTGGGCCAGGAAGATCTTGGCGTGCGTGGTGGCGCTGTACTGCTCCAGCGGGTGGAACAGCTCCTCGAACAGCTTCTCGCCCGGGCGCAGGCCGGTGTAGACGATCGGTATCTCGCTGCCGGGCTTCTTGCCGGCGAGGCGGATCATCTGTTCGGCGAGATCGCGGATCTTCATCGGCTCGCCCATGTCCAGCGCGAAGATCTCGCCGCCCTTGCCGAGGCTGGCTGCCTGCAGGATCAGCTGGCAGGCCTCGGGGATGGTCATGAAGTAGCGCGAGATCTCCGGGTGGGTCACGGTGACCGGCCCGCCCGCGCGGATCTGCTGGCGGAACAGCGGCACCACCGAACCGGCCGAGTCCAGCACGTTGCCAAAGCGCACCGTGATGTAGCGGGTATCGGCGTGCGCGTCGAGGTTCTGGCACCAGATCTCCGCGATGCGCTTGCAGGCACCCATCACGCTGGTGGGATTGACCGCCTTGTCGGTGGAAATCAGCACGAAACACTCGACCCCGGCGTCACGCGCGAGGTCGGCCATGGTGCGCGTGCCCAGGACGTTGTTGAGGAAGGCCGCGCGCAGCTGACCCTGCAGCATCGGCACGTGCTTGTAGGCGGCCGCATGGAATACCACCTGCGGCCGCGTCTCGGCCAGCACCTTGCGCATCAGCACGCTGTCGCCGCAGCTGGCCAGCACGCCTTCGAGCAACAGCTCCGGGTAGTTCGCCCGCAGTTCGCGGGTGATCAGGTAAAGGTTGTATTCGCTGTGGTCGACCACCACCAGCGACTGCGCGCCAAGCCGCGCGACCTGGCGGCACAGCTCCGAACCGATCGAGCCGCCGCCGCCGGTGACCAGCACGCGACGGCCGCCGATCGTCTCCCGGATCGCGGTCCAGTCCAGTTCCACCGCGTCGCGACCGAGCAGGTCCTCAATCGCCACTTCCTTGATTTCGTTGAACTGCGCGCGACCGGCGACCACGTCGTCCAGCCGCGGAATCGTGCGGTACGGCAGGTCGCTGGCGTCGCACAACCCCACCACCCGGCGCATCTCGCTGACCGAGGCGTTCGGCAAGGCGATCAGCAGCATTTCCACCGCTGCTTCGCGGGCGATCTCCGGCAACTGCTCGAACTGGCCGAGCACCGGGTGGCCGTTGATGCTGGCGCCGCGCAACGCAGGGCGGTCATCGAGGAAGCCGACCACCGTGTACCCGCCGTCGCGATGGAGGTCGCGCGACAGCACCTCGCCGGCGCGGTCCGCGCCAAGGATCAGCACCCGTCGCAACGGGCGTTGACCGGTCACGCCGAGGCGGCTGTCTTTCCAGTAGCGGTAGGCAAGCCGCGGCACGCCCAGCACCACCGCCAGCATCACCGGGTAAAGCAGCAGCATCGAACGCGGCACGCCCTGCAGCCTGTTGAACATCGAAAGCAGCAACCAGACCGCCGCCGATCCGAGCACGGCGGCGCGCAGGATGTTCCACAGGTCCGGCAGGCTGGCGAAACGCCAGACTCCCTTGTACAGGCCGGTCCAGCGGAAGATCAGCCCCTGCGCCAGCAGCACCACCGGGAACTCGAACCAGCGGAACTGCATGACGTCTTCCGGCCGCACGGCGTAGCGCAGCAGCTTGGCGACCCACCAGGCCAGCGCGGCCATGGCCAGGTCGTGCAGCATCACCGCCACACGGGGATGGATGATGCCGACTAGCCTACGCAGCGACATGGCGGTCCTTGGGCGAATGACGGTGCAGACAACGGCGCTTGAGCAGCAGCCACAGCGCGGCTGCGGCCAGATAGGTGCCCATGGTAGTCGGCAGCCCCAGCTCTGGATGACTGGAGGCCAACCAGGCCAATGGCGCGGCTAGCAGCAGGTTCCATGTCATGTAGACCGCGCCTCCCCCGGCATGCGTGAAGCCGCACCGGACCAGCCACTGGTACAGGTGCTCGCGGTGCGCAGTGTACCAGCGGCGACCACGACAGAACCGTGACAGCAAGGTCAGGCTGGCATCGGTGACGAAGGCCGAGGACAGGATCAGCGCCGGCCACAGCAGCTGCGTCTCGACCCGCCAGAGCATCGCCGTGAACGCGAAGATCAACAGGCCCACGCTGCCGCTGCCCACGTCGCCCATGAAGATGCGCGCGGGCGAGCGATTCAGGCACCAGAAGCCGAGGCAGGCCGTGGCCAGGCAGCCCGTGGCCAGCGCCAGCGCCCCTTGGCCGGCGCCCAGGGCCAGCAGTGCCATTCCGGCGCCCACGAACATCCCCTGCTGGGCCAGCAAGCCGTCGATGCCGTCCATGAAATTGTGCAGGTTGACACTCCAGACGCCGGTCAGCAGCAGCACGGGCAACCAACACCACGACAGCCCATCCACCGCCAGTGCCCCGGCCAACAGCAGCACCGCCAGCAGCTGCGCCCCGAAACGCGGCAGGATCGGCAGCGAGCGATGGTCATCCCACCAGCCGGCCAGCGCTACCAGCAGCAGCGCCGCCGAGAGGCCGGCTACCACCAGTGGCGACCACGATGCCGTTGTGCCGGACAGCAACCCGGGCAGGCTGACCAGCGCCGCGATGACAATGCCGACGCCGCCACCGCGCGGCGTCGGGATGCTGTGCGAACGCCGCTGGCCGGGACGGTCGAGCATGCCGCGACGGTGCGCATAGGCAATCGCCGCGCGCGCCGACAACCACGCGATGAGGAAGGACAGCAGCAACCATCCGATGGCCATGACCGGAGCCGTCACTCGTTGGCGACGCCGTGGATGGGCCGGATCGTGCTCCAGCTCTTGCAGCTGGGGCACTGCCAGTGGTGCGCCTTGGCGCCGAAGCCGCAGCGGCTACAGCGATACATCGCCTGTCCTTCCAGCAGCTTCCGGGTGAGGTCGCGCAGGATCAGGAAGTTCTCGCGCGCCTCGCCTTCGACCCGGTCCATGGTGGCGTCGATCAGCGCCATCAGCCCGCGCACCGAAGGGCGCCGCCGCAGCTGGGCGGTAAGGAAATCCACCCCCGCCCGTTGGCCGTCGCGCTGCTGGTAAAGGTGTGTCAACGCCAGCACCGGCGAAATGCCGTGGTAACGCCCGAGCAAGTCGCGCAGGAAACGCTCGGCGCGATCCATCTGCTGCGAGCAAGCATAGCTGTTAAGCAGCGGCGGCAGGATCTCGGGCACGAAGGCGATGTCCGCACCGACCGCAGCCTCGTAGGCCTGCACGGCCTCGGCATGCTGACCCTCCTCGGCCTGCAGCCGTCCGGTCAACATCCAGGCCCGCACGCAATCGGGCTGGCAGCGGAAGGCCTGTTCGAGATAGCCGCGCGCCTCGACCCGCGCGCCGTGCTGGCGCGAACGGTCGGCCAGCTCGCAATAGAACTGCGCGATCATCGGCGCCTCGTCCTCTCCGGTCATCACCTCCAGCCGGCGCGCGTGCTCGATCGCCTTGTTCCAGTCGCGCTCGTGCTGGTAGATCGCGATCAGGTGACGCAGCGCCGAAGGCGCATGAGCATTCATCGCCACCAGGTCGCAGAACAGCGCCTCGGCGCGGTCGAGCAGACCCGCACGCATGTAGTCCTCGCCCAGCTCGAGCAGGGCCACGGTCTTCATCGGCTCGGACAGGTTCGGCCGCGATACCAGATGCTGGTGCAGGCGGATCGCCCGGTCCACCTCGCCGCGGCGACGGAACAGGTTGCCCAGGGCGAGGTGCGTCTCTACCGTGTCGCGGTTGTACTCGGCCAGCCGCAGGAATACTTCGATCGCCTTGTCCTGTTCTTCGTTGAGCAGGTAATTCAGGCCGCGGAAGTAGTCCGAGGAGAGTTCGTTGACTGCCGCGCCGGAACGCCGTGCGCTGGCACGGCGGGATGCCCACCAGCCCAGCACGAAGGCTACGGCCGCCAGCGGCAGCAAGGCATACCAGGACATCATGCGCCGGCCGTCTTCTTGCTGGCTTCCTTGCGGCGCTGCCGCCGCAGGCGCTGTTGCCGCAAACTCACGCCCAGCCAGGCGCTGAGCCCGCCCAGCAGCCAGCCAAGCATCAGCGCGGCCAGCAGGGCCGCCCCCTTGGGCAACTGCACGCGCGCGAAGGCAAAGTCGTAGCCGACCAGGTCGGCATTGAGCGCACCCACCACCACGCCGGCGGCGGCAAAGAACACGAGGACGAGGATCACGGTCAGGCGCATCCGGCGACTTTACCCGATCGTCCGCGCATGGCGCAGCTGGCAGGCCCGTCCATGCTGCCGCGATTCAGTCGTGAGGACGGAACCGATGGGCGCGGCCAGAGACGGTGGCCATTTGAGGCGGCCGATCACGGGCAATCGCAAAAGCATCGAAGCGGGTGGCCATGGACGGCCGCCCATTTGACCTACGCGACCATGGACGATCGCAAAGACAAAAAAGGCAGGATCGGCTTGCGCCGCCTGCCTCGATGTCCACCTTCGCGTACGCGCCGTCAGCCGGCCGTGGCCTCTTCCAGCCGCTGGTTGACGCGTTCACGCAGCTCCTTGCCGGGCTTGAAGTGCGGCACGTGCTTGCCGGGCAGCGCCACCGATTCGCCGGTCTTGGGGTTGCGCCCCATGCGCGGCGGCCGGTAATGCAGGGCGAAACTGCCGAAGCCGCGCACCTCGATGCGCTCGCCCTGCGACAGCGCCTGGCTCATCTGCTCGACCACGCTCTTGACCGCAAGCTCTACATCGGCAAACGCAAGATGGGTCTGACGCCTGGCCAGCGCCTCGATCAATTCGGATTTGGTCATGGTCCCCGTGTCCGCGACGTGTGACTCCGCGCTGCATGGCGCGGGGCGGCGTGCCGCCCCGCGCCGGTGTCGCAACGCTTACTCGGCCTTGTTGAGCTGCTCCTTTAGCAGCGCGCCGAGCTTGGTGGTGCCGCCGGCAGCCGAGGAATACTCGGCCAGCGCCTCCTGCACGTCTTCCTCGTCCTTGGCGCGGATCGACAGCGACAGCTGGCGGCCCTTGCGGTCCATGCCGGTGAACTTGGCCTCGACCTTGTCGCCTACCTTGAGGTGCTGGGTGGCATCGTCGATGCGCTCCTTGGCGATGTCGTTGGCGCGGATGTAACCCTCCACGCCCTCGCCCAGGTCGATCACCGCACCCTTGGCGTCCACTTCCTTCACCGTGCCGGTGACGATGCTGCCGCGCGCATGGTTGGCCATGAACTGGCCGAACGGATCCTGCTCCATCTGCTTGATGCCGAGCGAGATGCGCTCGCGCTCCGGATCGACCGCCAACACCACGGCCTCGATCTCGTCACCCTTCTTGAAGTTGCGCACGAGATCCTCGCCGGACATCTGCCAGGAGATGTCGGACAGGTGCACCAGGCCGTCGATGCCGCCTTCCAGGCCGATGAACACGCCGAAATCGGTGATCGACTTGATCTGGCCGGAGACCTTGTCGCCCTTCTTGTGCATGGCGGCGAAGGCTTCCCACGGATTGGAGCGGGTCTGCTTGATGCCCAGCGAGATGCGGCGACGCTCTTCATCCACGTCCAGCACCATCACCTCGGTCTCGTCGCCAACCTGCACCACCTTGGCCGGGTTGACGTTCTTGTTGGTCCAGTCCATCTCGGACACGTGGACCAGGCCCTCGACGCCCGGCTCGATCTCGACGAAGCAGCCGTAGTCGGTGACGTTGGAGACCTTGCCGAACAGGCGCGAACCCACCGGGTAGCGGCGCGAGATGTTCACCCACGGATCGTCGCCCAGCTGCTTCAGGCCCAGCGAGACGCGGTTGCGCTCCTTGTCGAACTTCAGCACGCGCACTTCCAGCTCGTCGCCGACGTTGACGACCTCGCTCGGGTGACGCACGCGCTTCCACGCCATGTCAGTGATGTGCAGCAGGCCGTCGATGCCGCCCAGGTCCACGAACGCGCCGTAGTCGGTGAGGTTCTTCACCACGCCCTTGATAACGGCGCCCTCGACCAGGCGCTCAAGCAGCTGTTCGCGCTCGGCGGAGAACTCGGTCTCGACGACGGCGCGGCGGCTGACCACCACGTTGTTGCGCTTGCGGTCCAGCTTGATGATCTTGAACTCGAGTTCCTTGCCCTCGAGGTAGGTCGGCTCGCGCACCGGGCGCACATCGACCAGGGAACCCGGCAGGAAGGCGCGCACGTCCTTGATGTCGACGGTGAAGCCGCCCTTGACCTTGCCGGAGATCATGCCCTTGATGGTCTCCTCCTTGTCGAACGCCTCCTCGAGGTCGTCCCACACCATCGAGCGCTTGGCCTTCTCGCGCGACAGCTTGGTTTCGCCGAAACCGTCTTCGAGGGCCTCGAGGGCCACCTTCACGGGATCGCCGACGCTCACCTCGAGGGTGCCGTCCTCGCCCTTGAACTGCTCGATCGGGACGATGCCTTCGCTCTTCAGGCCCGCATTGATCACGACGACGTCGTTGCGGATTTCCACCACGATGCCGGTGACGATGGCGCCGGGCTTCAGCTTGGCGATGGCCTGCTGGCTCTGTTCAAACAGTTCGGCAAAACTTTCGGTCATGTTGATTCCAGAATGGGAAAGGACGGCTGCGATGCTCCGTGCGGGACTTGCATCGGCAACGATCCACCGGTTGGGGTGTCTCCGGGACGGCCTCGCGGCACGCCCGTCGCCACCATGGTTGAATCCCCGGCCACCATGGCCGGGGAACGGAAACCGCCGCGCCGCCCGGTCAGGGCTGCACGACGGCGAGAACCTTTGCGACTACCTGATCGATGTCCATGCCGGTGGTATCCACCAGCACGGCCTCCGGCGCGGGCTTCAGGGGCGCGACCGTCCGCGACGCATCGCGATGGTCGCGCGCTTCGATCTCGCGCTGCAGACTCGCTAGTGTAACGTTGAGTCCCTTTTCCTTCAACTGCTTATAGCGCCTTTTCGCCCGCTCGGCGGCGCTGGCGGTGAGGAACACCTTGAACGGCGCATCCGGGAAGATCACCGTGCCCATGTCGCGCCCGTCGGCCACCAGGCCTGGCGCCTTGCGGAAGCCCAGCTGCAGCTCCACCAAGGCTTGCCGTACCGGGGCTATCGAGGCAATCGCCGAAGCCGCCGCGCCGGCGGTCTCGGTGCGCAGCTCGTCGGTGGCGTCGTGGCCGTTGACCAGGATGCGGGTGTCGCCGCCGTCGGCGCTGGGCTGGAAGCGGATCTTCGTGGCCTGCGCACAGCGGGTGACCGCCTCGGCGTCGGAAAGGTCCAGCCCCGCCGCTCCGGCGGCATAGCCCACCGCCCGGTACAGTGCGCCGGAGTCCAGCAACCGCCAGCCCAGGTGCTCGGCCACCCGTCGGCTGATCGTGCCCTTGCCCGAGCCCGAGGGGCCGTCGATGGTCAATACGGGGACGGCAGCGGTTCGGCTCATGACGGATCCTGGTCAGGCGTGGGGCCGCATGGTATCGCGCCGACCCGTGCGGCATCGCGTACCATGCCGGGATCCCGCGCCACTAGCTGCGTTGCCACGCCATGAACGAACTCCGCCATGCATTCGATCAGGCCGCCGAGGACGTGAAACGGCTGGATTACCGTCCCGACAACGACACCTTGCTCAAGCTCTACGCGCTCTACAAACAGGGTTCGGAAGGCGACGCCCGCGGCGAACAGCCCGGCTTCTTCGATTTCGTGGGCACGGCCAAGCACGCGGCGTGGCTGCAATTGCGCGGCCTGCCGCAGGACGAGGCGATGCGCCGCTACATCGCCCTAGTGGGGCAATTGCGGAGCTGAGCCGCGGGTGGCGCTTGCGTCCGGGCCTCGCAACGGGCACATTCATACGATCGTTTGAACACGGTCGCGCCATGGACTACCCCCACCTGTTCACCCCGCTGGATCTGGGTCACGTCACCCTGCCCAACCGCATCCTGATGGGCTCGATGCACACCGGGCTGGAGGACAAGGCCGCCGACTACGACAAGCTGGCCGCCTACTTCGCCGAACGTGCCCGGGGTGGTGTGGGGCTGATGGTGACCGGCGGTATCGCGCCCAGCATCGAGGGCTGGCTGAAGCCGTTCGGCGGGCGCCTGAGCCTGCCTTGGCACAAGCCCCGGCACCGCAAGCTCACCGCTGCAGTGCATGCCGAAGGCGGCCGCATCTGCATGCAGATCCTGCACGCCGGCCGCTACGGCTACCACCCGCTGTCGGTGGCGCCCTCGCGGATCAAGTCGCCGATCACTCCGTTCACGCCACGGGCACTCTCCGCCGGCGGCGTGGAGCGCACCATCCGCGACTTCGTGCACTGCGCCCGGCTGGCCCGTGAAGCGGGCTACGACGGCATCGAGGTGATGGGCTCGGAGGGCTACCTGATCAACCAGTTCATCGCCGCGCGCACCAACCATCGCCACGACGCCTGGGGCGGCGAAGCATCGCGACGCATGCGCTTCCCGGTGGAAATAGTGCACCGCACCCGGGAGGCAGTGGGCCGCGACTTCATCATCATCTACCGGTTGTCGATGCTGGACCTGGTCGAGGACGGCCAGAACTGGGGAGAGATCGTCGCGCTGGCCAAGGCCATCGAGGCCGCCGGCGCCAGCATCATCAATACCGGCATTGGCTGGCACGAGGCACGCGTTCCCACCATCGTCACCAGCGTGCCGCGCGCCGGCTTCGCGTGGGTGACGCGCAAACTCACGGGCGAAGTGGCCATTCCGCTGGTCGCCACCAACCGCATCAACATGCCCGAGGTGGCCGAGCGCGTGCTGGCTGACGGCGACGCCGACATGGTCTCGATGGCGCGCCCGCTGCTGGCCGATCCCGCATGGGCGAACAAAGCGAAAGCCGGCCACAGCGAGCGCATCAACACCTGCATCGCCTGCAACCAGGCCTGCCTCGACCACGTATTCCAGAACAGGCGCGCCAGTTGCCTGGTCAACCCGCGCGCCTGCCACGAGACCGAGCTGAGGATCGAGCCGGCGACGCAACGCAAGCGCATCGCCGTGGTAGGCGCAGGCCCGGCCGGCATGGCCTGCGCCGCCACGCTGGGCGAGCGCGGCCATGCGGTGACCCTGATCGACCGCACCAACGAAATCGGCGGCCAGTTCAACTATGCGAAGCGGATTCCGGGCAAGGAGGAGTTTCACGAAACCTTGCGCTATTTCCGGCACCGCCTCGTCGACGCCGGCGTCGAAGTGAAGCTGGGCGTCGAGGCCGATGCCGCCTCGCTCAAGGCCGCCGGGTATGACGAAGTCGTGGTGGCCACCGGCGTGGTGCCGCGTCGCGTGAGTTTTCCTGGCAGCGACGACCCACGCGTGCTCAGCTACCTCGACGTGCTTGCCCGCGGCCGGCCGGTGGGCGCACGGGTGGCGGTCATCGGCGCCGGCGGCATTGGCTTCGACGTGGCCGAATTCCTGGTCGAACACCAGCCCTCGCCATCCACGGATGTGGCGCGTTGGGCCAGGGAGTGGGGCGTGGATACGCAGCTCGCAGGACGCAGCGGCTTGCTGCCACCGCAGCCCGAGGCTCCGCTGCGCCAAGTCTGGCTGCTCCAGCGCAGCGAGGGCCGTCCCGGCGCCCGCTTGAACAAGACCACCGGCTGGGTACACCGCGCCACGCTCAAGGCCAAGCGCGTGACCATGCTGGGCAGCGTCAACTACGAATGCTTCGACGACAGTGGCCTGCACGTCACTGTTGACGGCAAGTCACAGATCCTTCCGGTCGAGAACGTGGTGGTATGCGCCGGCCAGGAGCCGGATCGCCGCCTGGCAGGAGAATTGGCAATCGCGGGAATCACCGCACACCTGGTCGGCGGCGCCGACGTGGCGGCCGAACTCGACGCGAAACGCGCCATCGATCAGGGAACGCGGCTGGCCTGCAGGCTCTGAGGCCGCCCGGCACATTGCCGGCGGAAGCCGCCAGTCGCGGCAAGGCACCAAAGAAAACGCCTCGCAAGGCAACGCATCGATAGGGCCCGGGGGGGGGGTGGCCAGTATCGTGTCTAGCGTCGCTGCGAGGCGAGGGTCACCACCATCGGGGGAGGGGGGTGATGGTGGGACGGCGCCATTTTATGAGCGACGCGTTTAAGTATCTAATATATATTTAGATCGTTCCTTATATGTGTTTCGACTATGTTTGACTTCCGCCAATTGCGCTACTTCATCGCGGTCGCCGAGGAGTTGAGCTTCACGCGCGCCGCGATCCGCCTCCACATCTCCCAGCCACCGCTTTCCCAGCAGATCCAGGCGCTGGAGCGGGACCTCGGAGTGTTGCTGCTTGAACGCAGCAAGCGCCGGGTCGCCCTGACCGAGCCGGGGCGGGTCTTCCTGGAACAGGCGCGGCAGATCCTGGCCCAGGCCGAACTGGCGCGCAGTCGCGCCGCGGCCGCCGCGGCCGGCCACAGCGGCCAGCTGCGGCTGGCCTATACGGTCTCGGTATCGTTCCACCCCGCCCTGCCGCGCACCCTGCTGCGCCATCGGCACGTGGCGCCCGAGGTGAACGTCCAGCTGTGCGAGATGTACACCGAGCCGCAATTCGCGGCCTTGCTGGCCAATGAGATCGACGTGGGCTTCGTGCGGGACCAGCCAAGCCACATCCAGGCTGCGCGCCAGTTGCAGTTGCGTGTGCTCGACCGCGAACCCCTGATGCTCGCCCTGCCCTCCCGCCATACGCTGGCAGCGCGCGAAGAACTGCACATGGGCGAGGTGGCCGGCGAAGCCTTCGTCACCCAGCCACGCGAGCTGGCTGCCACCCTGCACGACCGCCTGCGCACGCTGGCGGCCGAAGCCGGCTTCACGCCGCGCATCGTGCAGCAGGCCCAGCAGATCAACGGCCTGCTGGCGCTGGTGGCCGCTGGCCTGGGGATGGCACTGGTCCCAGCGACGATGCGCGCGGTGCACCTCGCCGGCGTCAGCTATGTCCCGTTGGCCGACCGCGAGGCCCACTTGTTGCTGGCCGTGGCCAGCCGTATCGGCGACCCGTCGCCGGCGTTGGCGCAATTCCTCGCCACCGTGGAGGAGTCCGCAGGCGGTACTGGCAACTGACCATGGCGACTTGTGGCTGGCGATTCAGCAGTTTATACTTGCGCGCTTGATTTTCTGTTTGGTATCAGGAGCTCGCCGTGAAGGTGCTTAATTCGTTGAAGTCCGCCAAGGCGCGGCACCGCGACTGCAAGATCGTGCGCCGTCGCGGCAAGGTGTTCGTGATCTGCAAGAGCAACCCGCGTTTCAAGGCCCGCCAGCGCTGATTCCGGCGCGACGTGTCAATAAGAAAGGCCGCATCGATGCGGCCTTTTTTGTTTTCCGGCGTACCTCAGGATCAGGGTAAAGCGCATCACGTTTCCGTTGGACTTGCGGCACGCGGGCGGCGGCACGACAGCCAGAACAGCACCAGGGATGCGGACAAGAAAACCCAGTAGTCGCTGGGCACCGGCCCCCACCAGTGGATGTGCCAGGGTATGTCGCGTGGCACGAAACGCGACAGGCCGTACCCCGGGTTCAGCACGAACCACAGGAAGTCTTCGGTGATCCAGAACAGCATGATGCAGGCCAGCACGCGCGCCTCGGCGCGCCAGCTCCAGCGGCCAGTGAAGATCATCGGGAAATGGAAAAACAGGCCTATGCACGGGAACAGCCACGCGTGGTAGCCAGTCATCGGTCGCCCGCCCCAGAAAACGTCCAGCAGCCAGCCGTGCTCGATGCGCCAGGTCGGCAGGTTTGCCGCCCAGCCGGCGGCGCCTTCGATCTGGATCTCCACGTTCGCGAAGAAGAAGGCCAGCAGGATGGTCCAGCCGAGAGTCAGCGCCAGCACCAGCGGACGCATGGAAACGAGATCTTCCCCGGCACGGGCGGGTCGCTGGTCCCGCTGACGCACGTTCAACGGTCCGCCCGTGCAGTTGCCGACGACGCGCCTTCAAGCCGGGTATGCACGATCCGCAGTACGCGCTGCGCGGCCTGCGGTTGGCCCAGGCGACGCGCCTGCTCGCGCATCCGCGTCAATCGCTGCGGTTCGGCCAGCAATTCGCGCACCCGGTATTCGAGCGAGACCAGGTCGATCGCTTTCAATGCGGCACCCTGCTCCAGCACGTAGTCCGCATTGCGCTCTTCCTGGCCGGGAACCGGCGCATACACCACCATCGGGACGCCCATCGCAAGGCATTCGGACGTGGTCAGCCCGCCGGGCTTGGTGATTACCAGGTCGGAACAGGCCATCAGCTGCGCCACTTCGTTGGTGAAGCCGAAAGGGAACAGCCGCCCCGGATGTTCCGCCGCGTGAACCTTCAGCCTGGCCAGCGCGGCCTCGTTGCGTCCGGCCAGCACGACGAGCTGGAAGTCGTATTCGAGCCGCATCAGAGCGGCGGCCACCTCGTCGAGCTTGCCGACGCCTGCGCCGCCGCCCATCAACATGATGGTGCGCCGCGCCGGATCCAGGCCGAAGCGCCCGGCGCAAGCCTGGCGATCCTGTGGCTCGGTGAAGGCCGGCATCACCGGAATGCCGGTGGTATGGATGCGTTCCGCCTCGATGCGATTGGCCTTCATGCGGAAGGCGATTTCCTCGCTGGCAGCGAAGAAGCCCGTCATGTGCGGGATCACCCACATGCCGTGCAGGTCGAAATCGGTCACCTGCACCCATACCGGCACCGCGAAACGCTCGCTCCGGATCTCGTGCATCAGCATTTCGGCGGGCAGGAAGTGGGTGCAGACGATGGCGTCGGGTGCGAACGCGTTGATCGCCTTGCGCAGATCGCCGGTACCCAGCCGCTCGATGGCCCGCCGCAGCTTTTGCATCGGGCCGTTCGGATCCGCCTCCGAGCTGCGCTGGTACAGCATTCCCCACAGGGTCGGGTAGCTGCTGATCAGCGTGATGTAGAAGTCGGTGTACAGCTTGCGGAACGCGAACGGCACGTATCCCATCGCATCCAGGTGCTTCGTCTCGACATCCGGCAGGCTTGTCTCTGCGGTCAGTCGCAGCGCTTCGGCGGCGCGCATGTGGCCGGCGCCGGCGGAGACACTGAGGAACAGGATTTTCTGCTGCGGCATAGGGCTGACCGTTGTCAGATGACGTCCGCAGGAGCGGCCATGCCCCCGGTTGGCTTGCCAGACTGGCCACCTGGGCAGTCAGCCGTCCCGCACGTACCTTCAAGCCTGCACTCAGGAATAGCGCACACCCGTGATTTCGTAATGCTTGACGCCGTTCGGCGCGTTGAACTCGAAGCTGTCGCCCTCGAGCTTGCCGATCAGCGCGCGCGCGATCGGCGAAGAGACCGCGATCAGCCCTTGCTTGATGTCGGCCTCGAGATCGCCAACGATCTGGTAGGTGACCTCGGCCCCGCTGTCTTCGTCCGCCAGGTCCACGATCGCACCGAACACCACCTTGCTGCCGGGGTTGAGCCGCGAGACGTCGATTACCTCGGCGGTGGAGAGCAGCGCCTCCAGCTGGGCGATGCGCCCCTCGATGAAGCTCTGCAGCTCGCGCGCGGCGTGGTACTCGGCGTTCTCCTTGAGGTCGCCATGCGCGCGGGCCTCGGCGATCGCAGCGATGATGCGCGGACGCTCCGTCGACTTCAGCCGCTCCAGCTCGGCGCGCAGCCGCTCCGAGCCGGCCTTGGTGATGGGGGCACGGGCACTCATGCATTCAGCTCCTGGTGCAGTTCCTGCAGGCTGTGCACGTCCTCGCTGCCGTGGAAATCCAGCGAATGGACCAGCGCGCGAGCACCCGCGACGGTGGTGGAATAAGTGACGCGCTGCTGCAGCGCCTCGCGCCGGATCGAGAACGAATCGGCGATCGCCTGCTTGCCCTCGGTGGTGTTGACGATATAGACGATCTCGCCGTTCTTGATGAGGTCGACGATGTGCGGCCGCCCCTCGAGCACCTTGTTGACGCGTTCGCAGGCCACGCCCCGGCCGTTGAGGTAGGCCGCCGTGCCGGCAGTGGCGACCAGGCTGAAGCCGCGGCGCAGCACCTCCTGCGCCACCGGCAGCAGGCGGTCCTTGTCGGCATCGCGCACCGACACGAACACCTTGCCCTTCGGCGGCGTGCGGATGCCGGCGGCATCGTGACCCCGTGCGAAGGCGGCGCCGAAGCTGCGGCCCACGCCCATCACCTCGCCGGTGGAGCGCATCTCGGGTCCGAGGATGGGATCGACGTTCTGGAACTTCAGGAAGGGGAAGATCGCTTCCTTAACCGAGTAGTACGAGGGAATCACTTCCTTCGTGGCGCCCTGCTCCGGCAGCGACCTGCCGGCCATCGCGCGCGCGGCGATCTTCGCCAGCGGCACACCGGTGGCCTTGGACACGAACGGCACCGTGCGCGAGGCGCGCGGGTTCACTTCGAGGATGAACACGGTATCGCCCTGGATCGCGAACTGGGTGTTCATCAGGCCTACCACCTTCAGTTCCTTTGCCATCGCTGCGACCTGGCGGCGCAATTCGTCCTGGATCACTGGCGTCAGCGAGTACGGGGGCAGCGAGCAGGATGAGTCGCCGGAATGCACGCCGGCCTCCTCGATATGCTCCATGATGCCGCCGATCAGCACGTTGCCCGCGCTGTCCGCAATGATGTCCACGTCCACCTCGACGGCGTGGTCGAGGAAGCGGTCCAGCAGCACCGGGGAGTCATTGGAAACCTGCACCGCCTCGCGGATGTAGCGCGCGAGGTCGGCGTCATCGTAGACCACTTCCATCGCGCGTCCGCCCAGCACGTAGCTGGGGCGCACCACCAGCGGGTAGCCGATCTCGCGCGCCAGCGCCAGCGCCTCGTCAGCGTTTCGCGCGGTGCGGTTCGGCGGCTGGCGCAGGCCGAGCTTCACGATCATCTGCTGGAAGCGCTCGCGGTCCTCGGCGAGGTCGATCGAGTCGGGCGAGGTGCCGATGATCGGCGTGCCCGCCGCTTCCAGCGCACGCGCCAGCTTCAGCGGGGTCTGGCCGCCGTACTGCACGATCACGCCCTTCGGCTTCTCGAGGTCGACGATCTCCAGCACGTCTTCCAGCGTCAGCGGCTCGAAGTACAGGCGGTCGGAGGTGTCGTAGTCGGTGGAGACGGTTTCCGGGTTGCAGTTGACCATGATGGTCTCGAACCCGTCCTCGCGCAGCGCGAGCGCGGCGTGCACGCAGCAGTAGTCGAACTCGATGCCCTGGCCGATGCGATTCGGGCCGCCGCCGAGCACGATGATCTTGTCGCGGTCAGTCGGGTTGGCCTCGCACTCTTCCTCGTAGGTCGAGTACATGTACGCAGTGGTGGTGGCGAATTCGGCGGCGCAGGAGTCCACGCGCTTGTATACCGGGCGCACGCCCAGGGTGCGGCGCAGGTGGCGCATGGCGGCCTCGTCGGAGCCGGTCAGCTCGGCGAGGCGTGCATCGGAGAAGCCCATGCGTTTCAGCTCGCGCATGCGCGGCGCATCCAGCACGGTGATGCCCCGTGCCTTCACCTCGCCTTCGGCCCGCACGATGTCCTCGAATGCGGCGAGGAACCACGGATCGACGCGGCTGAGTTCGTGCACCTCGTCCAGCGTGAGGCCGGCGCGGAACGCGTCGGCGAGATGGAACACGCGGTCGGGTCGCGGCTCGCGCAGTTCGCGTTTCAGCGTGGCCAGGCCGTCTTCCGTGCCGATGTCCAGCCCGGTGGGGTTGAGCCCGGTCTTGCCGATCTCCAGCCCGCGCAGCGCCTTCTGCAGCGACTCGGTGAAGCTGCGGCCGATCGCCATCACCTCGCCCACCGACTTCATCTGGGTGGTGAGGCGGGCATCGGCACGCGGAAACTTCTCGAACGCGAAGCGCGGAATCTTGGTGACCACGTAATCGATGGTCGGCTCAAACGAGGCCGGGGTGAGGCCGCCGGTGATGTCGTTCTTCAGCTCGTCCAGCGTGTAGCCCACGGCGAGCTTGGCGGCGACCTTGGCGATCGGGAAGCCGGTGGCCTTGGAGGCCAGCGCCGAGGAGCGCGATACGCGCGGGTTCATCTCGATCACCACCACGCGGCCGTCCGCGGGATTGATGCCGAACTGCACGTTGGAACCGCCGGTATCCACGCCGATCTTGCGCAGCACCGCGATGCTGGCATCGCGCAGGCGCTGGTATTCCTTGTCGGTGAGCGTCTGTGCCGGCGCCACCGTGATCGAATCGCCGGTGTGCACGCCCATCGGGTCGAGGTTCTCGATGGCGCAGATGATGATGCAGTTGTCCGCGGTGTCGCGGACCACCTCCATCTCGAACTCCTTCCAGCCCAGTACCGATTCGTCGATCAGCACTTCATGCGTGGGCGAAAGCTCCAGGCCACGTTTCACGATGGCCTCGAACTCCTCCTTGTTGTAGGCGATGCCGCCGCCGGAACCGCCCAGCGTGAAGCTGGGGCGGATGATGATCGGGAAACCCAGTTCCGCCTGGATCTCCACCGCATGCTCATAGCTCTTGGCCACGCCGGACTTGGGGCTCTCCAGCCCGATCTCGGTCATCGCCTGCTTGAACAGCTCGCGGTCCTCGGCCATGCGGATCGCATCGCGCTTCGCACCGATCAGCTCGACTCCGTACTTGTCCAGCACACCGTGGTCGGCAAGGTCGAGCGCGCAGTTCAGCGCGGTCTGGCCGCCCATGGTGGGCAACACCGCATCGGGCCTCTCTTTGGCGATGATGCGCTCCACCGTCTGCCAGTTGATTGGCTCGATGTAGACAGCGTCCGCCATCTCCGGATCGGTCATGATGGTGGCGGGGTTGGAGTTCACCAGGATCACCCGGTAACCCTCCTCCTTCAGCGCCTTGCAAGCCTGCGCGCCGGAGTAGTCGAACTCGCAAGCCTGGCCGATCACGATCGGGCCGGCGCCAATGATCAGGATGCTCTTGATATCACTACGCTTGGCCATCTCAGCGGGCCTCCTGCATCAGCTTGGCAAACCGGTCGAACAGATAACCGATATCGTGGGGGCCCGGGCTCGCTTCCGGGTGGCCCTGGAAGCAAAACGCCGGGCGGTCGGTGAGCACAAACCCCTGCAGCGTGCCGTCGAACAGCGAGCTGTGGGTGATGCGCACGTTCGCCGGCAGCGTGGAGGGGTCCACCGCGAAGCCGTGGTTCTGGCTGGTGATCAGCACGCGTCCGTCGTCGTGGTCCTTCACCGGATGGTTCGCACCGTGATGGCCGAACTTCATCTTCAATGTCTTCGCGCCCAACGCCAGGCCCATGATCTGGTGACCGAGGCAGATGCCGAACAACGGGATCTTCGCGTCGAGGAAGGCCCTGGTGGCGACGATCGCATAGTCGCAGGCCGCCGGGTCGCCGGGTCCGTTGGAGAGGAACACGCCGTCGGGCCTCATCGCCAGCACTTCGGCGGCGGGGGTCTGCGCCGGCACCACGGTGATGTCGCAACCCCTCTCGGCAAGGAGGCGCAGGATGTTGTGCTTCACGCCGAAGTCGTAGGCGACGACCTTGAAGCGTTTCGCCGGCAGGTTGAAGGCCTGGCGGTCGAGGTCGTAGACGCCTTCCTTCCAGGCGTGCGCCTCCCTGGTGGACACCACCTTGGCCAGGTCCATGCCATTCAGGCCCGGGAAGGCCCGCGCCTTCGCCAGCGCGACCTCGGCGTCGACGCCTTCGCCAGCCACGATGCAGCCGGCCAGCGCGCCTTTGTCGCGCAGGATGCGCGTCAGGCGGCGGGTGTCGATGCCGGCGATGGCGACGATGCCGTGGCGCTTGAGGTAATCGGGCAGGCTCTCGGTACTGCGCCAGTTGCTCGCCCGGCGCGGCACATCGCGCACGATCAGGCCGGCAGCGTGCACCATGCCGGATTCGACGTCCTCGGCATTGCAGCCGGTATTGCCGATGTGCGGATACGTCAAGGTGACGATCTGCCGGCTGTACGAGGGATCGGTGAGGATCTCCTGGTAGCCGGTCATGGCGGTGTTGAAGACCACCTCGCCGACGGTTTCACCAGTCGCGCCCACGGCATGGCCGTGGAACACGCTGCCGTCTTCAAGGGCAAGCAGAGCAGGAAGGGTCATGGGAACCGCCTTTCGGGTGCAGCAAAGTCCGCAAGCCGCGCGAGGCAGGCTTGAGAACCTTGGAAGGGAGGGCATTCGGGCGGGTCACAATGATAAGCGCGACGACCCTCCCTGTCCACTTCGATCGAGGCAAAGGCGTTACTGACGTCAGTCAGCTTATCGCCGCGCGGCGCTACACTGGCGCATCGCTTCCAGCGGAGTGAAACCTTTACATGAGTCCGGACGCCTTGCTCGATCCTGCCCGTCTCGAACGCCCGGACACCTTGGTGCGGCAGGCACCGTTCCCGTTCATGATTGCCCACGGCCAGTTGCCGGACGAGGCGCGCGGCGACCTGGACCGCGACTTCCCGCGCTACCCCAGCGCCGGTTTCTTTCCCTGGGACCCGGCCGACTGCGGTCCCTCGGTGAACGCGCTCATCGAACAACTCACCGCGCCGGCTTTCGCCGGTCTGATCGGCCAGCGGCTGGGCATCGCCGACCTCGGCCAGTATCCCACCCTGGTGACGCTGTGCCGGCTGCTGAACAAGCGTCACGGCACCATCCATACCGACAGCAAGTCCAAGGTGGCCACCGCCCTGCTCTACCTCAACCCGCAATGGCCCGGCACCAGCGAGGGCTGCCTGCGCTTCCTCGACAGGATCGACGACATCGACGCCACCGTGGTGCCCGAACTGCCACCGCTGTACGGCGAGTTCGCGGTGTTCAAGCGTTGCGACAACTCCTTCCATGGCCATCTCCCCTACGAGGGCGAGCGCCGGGTAATCCAGGTCGCCTGGCTCACCAGCGAGGAAGAGAAGCTGCGCAAGACCCGCCGCGGCAAGTTTTCCCGCCTGTTCAAGAAGCTGCTGGGCAGGCTGGACACCCGCTACGGCGCCGACCGCGACCGCAACGCCGCGCACCGCGACTGACCGCGTTTCTCAGCGGGCGAAGTACCCGCCCACGCAGGCGACGAACACCCCGTACAGCAGGCCGACCGGCAGCAGCCAGCGCGCATCCGCCCGGCCCCGGTGGAACAGCCACCACAGGTAGGCGATGGCAGCCGCGGTGACTGCACCGGACACGATCAGCGGTTCGTCGAACAGCCATGGCGTGGCGAAGATCGCCAGCGCGCTGGGGATGGTGGCCTGGATCATCATCGCTCCGGAGATATTGGCCAGCGCCAGCCGCTCCTTGCCCTGGCGCACCCAGATCAGGGCATTGAGCGTCTCCGGCAGTTCGGTCGCCACCGGGCTCAGTGCGAGCGCCACCAGGTGCGGCGGCAGCGCGAAAGCCTCGCCGATCGCCTCCAGCTGCCCCACGAACACCCGCGAAGCCACCGCGATCACCGCCAGTGCCGCCACGGTCTGCGCCGCCACCCAGCGCATCGCCGGTACCGCCTGCCGCGGACTGAGCTTCAGCGGCTCCAGTTCTTCGTCTTCCGGCGCGCTGTCCTCGCTGCGCATCTCCCTCCATACGTAAAGCGCATAGGCGAGCAGGAACAGCACGCCCAACCACGGCTTGAGCGCGAACGCGACCAGGCCGAGACCTACCTTCACCGCGAAAATCGCCAGGAACCACGATTGGTCGCGGGCCAGCCGTCGATGATCGACCCGGACCAGCCGGTCGGCGCGCCGCAAGCGATGACGGTTGCCCCACAAGGCCATGCCGACCACCGCGTAGGCGATCGTGGCCAGCACCAGCGGTCCTCCCATGGCGGCGCCCACGCCGATGTCGCGCGCCGCCGGGGTCTTGCCGAAGATCACCGCCACGAACGTCACGGCGCTTTCCGGCAGCGCGGTGCCGAAGGCAGCCAGCACGGAGCCGGTAGCGGTCGCGCCCAGGTGGAGCTTGCGGCCCAGCCATTCGATACCGTTGACGAAGTATTCGCAGGCGAGATAGATCGCGCCAGCCGAGACGAGGAACAGGCAAAGGGTGAGCAGCATGGGATCCACAGGGCCGGGCGAACAGGACGACCGATGGCACAACGACGCTGCTCGCCCGGCCGGGTGAGGCATCGCTGGCCAAAGGTCTCGCCGGGCAAGGCGTCCGCGGATGACGCCCGCTGTCCGCACCATGGCGCCATGGAGATGGCGGCCAAGTCTGTTGATGCGAACGCCTCGGGGAATGAGGCTGGCTACTCCCCAATGACAGGCCGCGGATGCTAGCGGCGGCGGCCGCGCATGGCAAGCCGATGCAAGGTTGGGCCGGCCGGGTTCAACCCGGCGACGCGAGCACGTCTTCCAGCCGCCAGTGACCGGCCGCGCGGCCGGCGAGCCAGTGCGACGCCTGCAGCGCCCCGCGCGCGAAGACCGCGCGGTCGGTGGCGCGGTGCCCCAGTTCCAGCCGCTCGCCCGGCCCGATCAGCAGGGCGTGGTGCTCGCCCACGATGTCGCCGCCACGCACCACGGCGAAACCGATGCTGCCGGGAACCCGTTCCCCGGTGCGGCCTTCGCGGCTGTAGACCGCGGCAGCGGCCAGCGTGGTATCACGCGCCACGGCGGCGGCCTGCCCCAGCGCCAATGCCGTGCCCGAAGGCGCATCCTGCTTGCGGCCATGGTGGGCCTCGACAATTTCCAGGTCCCAGTCCGGCAGGGCCGCGCTGGCCTCGCGCAGCAAGCGCGTCAGCAGCGCCACGCCCAGGCTGAAATTCGCCGCGCGCAGCAAGGCGATGCGCGAACCGGCTGCTTCCAGCCGCGCCTGCAACGCTGCGTCGAGGCCGGTGGTGCCGGTCACCAGGGGGGTGCCGTGCGCGAGACAATGATCCAGCGCCGCCGCCAGCCCAGCCGGGCCGCTGAAGTCGATCACCACGTCGAGCGCTGGCGCCCGCGTCCAGTCATGCGCATACCGCGGCCCGCGCCCCGGCCAGACCGGCTCGCCGTCATGCGCCGAGCCCGGCGACACGAGTGCGTGCGCCAGTTCGAAGCGGCCGTCCGCGCGCAACAGCGAGAGCAGGGCCTGCCCCATGCGGCCGGAAGCACCGTTGATGGCGAGGCGGATCGGGGCTGCGGCCATGACCGGCCTCCTGCGGTGACGGGGGAAAGCCGGATTATGAAGTAACCCGCGACCAGAACTGCTTCACGCCGTCAACCCAGTTCTTCGCCCGCGGCGTATGCTCTTCGCCCTTGCCGCCGCTGAAGCTGGCCTCGAGCTGCTCGAGCAGTTCGCGCTGCTGCTTGGTGAGGCGCACCGGGGTTTCCACCACCACATGGCAGATCAGGTCGCCGGCGCGACCGCTGCGCACCGACTTCACGCCGCGTCCGCGCAGGCGGAAGCTCTGCCCGGTCTGCGTCTCCGGCGGAATCGTGATCGGCACCTCGCCCTCCAGGGTGGGCACCGGCAATTCGGCGCCCAGCGCTGCCTGCGAGAAGCGGATCGGCACCTCGCAATGCAGGTCGTTGCCTTCGCGCTGGAAGATGCGGTGCTCGCGCACATGCACTTCCACGTAGAGGTCCCCGGCGGGCGCGCCGGACGGACCGGCCTCGCCCTGCCCGTTGAGGCGGATGCGGTCGCCGTTGTCCACGCCGGCGGGGATCTTCACCGACAGGGTGCGGGTCTCCTCCAGCCGCCCTTCGCCGTGGCACTGCTTGCAGGGTTTCTCGATCGTCTGGCCGCTGCCGCCGCAATGCGGGCAGGCCTGCTGGATCGAAAAGATGCCGTTCTGCATGCGTACGCGGCCGTGGCCGTGGCAGGTCCTGCACTGCGCGGTCTTGCCGTCGGCCGAACCGCTGCCGTTGCAATGGTGGCAGTTGACCTGGGTGGGGATCTCGATCTTCTTCTCGACGCCGAACACGGCCTCCTCGAGGTCGAGTTCCATCAGGTAGCGCAGGTCGGCGCCGCGGCGTGGCTGGCGGCTGCGACCGCCGCCGAAGATGTCGCCGAAGATGTCGCCGAAAATGTCCCCCATGTCGCCGAATCCGCCACCGCCGCCGCGCCCGCCCATGCCGCCCTCGAGGGCGGCGTGGCCATACTGGTCGTACATGCTGCGCTTTTGCGCGTCGGAGAGCACCTCGTAGGCCTCCTTGGCCTCCTTGAACTTCTCCTGTGCATGAGGATCGTCCGGACACCGGTCCGGGTGGTACTTCATCGCCAGGCGGCGGAAGGACTTTTTCAGTTCGACCTCGGTGACCGTGCGTTCGACACCCAGGATTTCGTAGTAATCACGCTTGCTCATTGCTTGATCCGCGATTCGATGCGCCGATCAGGAATGAACCAGATCGCTGCCACCGTGGCATAGAAAACACAGGACAGCCAGGGCGCCACGAACGCCACCAGGATGCCCGACAGATACATGGCGGCGGCCAGCCAGCCTTTCCAGTCCGCGCCCACCGCCTGCGCCAGCAACGAAGCCTTGCCGCCGTTCGTGGCGATCAGGCTGCGCTGGAACGGCTGCCAGGCCAGTGCACACATCAGCAGCACGAAGCCGTAGGCCGCCACCGGCAACGGGGCGAACGCATTCTCGCCCATCCAGCCGGTGGCTACCGGCATCAGCGAGAGCCAGAACAGCAGGTGCAGGTTAGCCCACAGCACCCTGCCGCTGACCCGTGCGGCCGCATGCAGGAAGTGATGGTGGTTGTTCCAGTAGATGCCCACATAGATGAAGCTCAGCACATAGCTGAGGAACACCGGCCACTGCGCGGCCAGCACGCTCCAGTCGGCACCATGCGGCACCTTCAGCTCCAGCACCATGATGGTGATGATGATGGCCAGCACGCCGTCGCTGAAGGCTTCCAACCGCCCCTTGTCCATCGCTTCCCCCACAAACAGGAAAACGAGCGCCGCTTTCGCGGCGCCCGTTCCGGATCGAGACGGCCTTACTTCTTGTCGTCCTTCACTTCGGTGAACTCGGCGTCCACCACGTCGTCCGGCTGCGCGGAACCGTGCGGGCCGGCCTGCGCCCCGGCATCGGCCGCCGGGCCACCCTGACCCTGCGCGGCGGCGTAGAGGGCCTGCGCGGCCTGCTCCAGCTTGGCGATCCTGGTCTCGATCAGCGCCTTGTCGTCGCCGTCCTTGACCTTTTCCAGGTCCGACAGCGCTTCCTCGATGCCGCCGATCTGCGCACCGACCTTGTCGCCGTGTTCCTTCAGCGCACTGCGGGTGGCGTGCACGAGCTGGTCCGCCTTGTTGCGGGTGCCGACCAGTTCGTGGAACTTCTTGTCTTCTTCCTTGTTTGCCTCGGCGTCGGCCACCATGCGGGCGATCTCGTCCTCGGACAGGCCCGAACCTGCCTTGATCTCGATCTTCTGCTCCTTGCCGGTCTTCTTGTCCTTGGCCGAGACATGCAGGATGCCGTTCGCGTCGATGTCGAAGGTCACCTCGATCTGCGGCATGCCGCGCGGCGCCGGCTCGATGCCGCTGAGGTCGAATTTGCCCAGCGACTTGTTCGCGCTGGCGCGCTCGCGCTCGCCCTGCAGCACGTGCACGGTCACCGCGGTCTGGTTGTCGTCGGCGGTGGAGAACGTCTGCGCCGCCTTGGTCGGCACCGTGGTGTTCTTCTCGATCAGCTTGGTCATCACGCCGCCCATGGTCTCGATGCCCAGCGACAGCGGGGTGACGTCGAGCAGCAGCACGTCCTTGACCGAGCCGCCCAGCACGCCGCCCTGGATCGCCGCGCCCACGGCCACCGCCTCATCGGGGTTGACGTCCTTGCGCGGCTCCTTGCCGAAGAAGTCCTTCACCGATTCCTGCACCTTGGGCATGCGGGTCTGGCCGCCGACCAGGATCACCTCGTCGATGTCGGACACGCGCAGGCCGGCATCATTGAGCGCGGTACGGCACGGCTCGATGGTGCGCTTGACCAGGTCCTCCACCAGCGCTTCCAGCTTGGCGCGGGTCAGTTTGATGTTGAGGTGCTTGGGGCCGGAGGCATCGGCCGTCACATAGGGCAGGTTCACCTCGGTCTGGTGCGAGGAGGACAGTTCGATCTTGGCGCGCTCGGCCGCGTCCTTCAGGCGCTGCAGGGCCAACGGGTCCTTGCGCAGGTCGATGCCCTGGTCCTTCTGGAATTCCTCGACCAGGTAGTCGATCACGCGCATGTCGAAGTCTTCGCCGCCGAGGAAGGTGTCGCCGTTGGTGGCCAGCACTTCGAACTGCTTCTCGCCGTCGACCTCCGCGATCTCGATGATCGAGACGTCGAAGGTGCCGCCGCCAAGGTCGTACACCGCGATCTTGCGGTCGCCGCCCTTCTTGTCGAGGCCATAGGCCAGCGCAGCCGCGGTCGGCTCGTTGATGATGCGCTTCACTTCCAGGCCGGCAATGCGACCGGCGTCCTTGGTCGCCTGGCGCTGGCTGTCGTTGAAGTAGGCAGGCACCGTGATCACGGCCTCGGTGACCGGCTCGCCGAGGTAGTCCTCGGCGGTCTTCTTCATCTTCATCAGCACCTTCGCGGAGATCTCCGGCGGCGCCATCTTCTTGCCGTCGGCGGTCTGCACCCAGGCGTCGCCATTGTCGTTCGCGACGATGCCGTAGGGCACGATGTGGAGATCCTTCTGCACCTCGGCATCGGTGAACTTGCGGCCGATCAGGCGCTTGACCGCGTAGAACGTGTTCTTGGGGTTGGTCACGCCCTGGCGCTTGGCCGGCGCACCCACCAGTACCTCGCCGTCCTTGCTGAAGGCCACGATGGAGGGCGTGGTGCGATCGCCCTCCGAGTTCTCGATGACCTTGGTGGCGCTGCCGTCCATCACGGACACGCAGGAATTGGTGGTACCCAGGTCGATGCCGATGATCTTGCCCATGTGCTTAGCTCCCGAATTTCGTATGCGGCCCCACGACCGCGCAATGGTTTTCCAGATGGGGCCCGCGCGCGGCGAATCAATGCCGACGGAGCTCCGGATGCGTCGCGTTCAGCGCCGCGGGGTTCAGTCCCTGGCCACCGCGACCAGCGCGGGGCGCAGCAGGCGGTCGTTCAGCACATAGCCCTTCTGCAGCACGCTGACCACGGTGCCTGCCGCCGCGCCGGGCGCCTCGACCATGCTCACCGCGTGGTGGCGCTCCGGATCCAGCGGCTGGCCCAGCGGATCGACCTGGGTCAGGCCATGGCTCTCGCCCACCTTGAGCAGCGACTTCAGGGTGAGGCCCAGGCCTTCGCGCATGGCCGCCACGTCGGCGGTTTCCACCGCCAGCCCGCTTTCCAGGCCGTCGAACACCGGCAGCAGCTCGTTCAACAGCTTTTCATTGGCGAAGCGGCGGGCCTGTTCCAGGTCGCGGTGCAGGCGGCGGCGCTGGTTCTCGATCTCGGCCTTCTCGCGCAACACGGTCTCACGCAACTCGGTGTTGCTGGCCTCCAGCTCGGCGACACGGCCCTTGAGCGCCTCCAGGTCGGCGTTCGACGCCGCCGCGGCGGCGTCGATGTCAGACGCCTGCTGCGGCGCGTGCTGATCGTTGTTCTGCATGAATGACTCCAAGCCTCGTCCGTGGCCGACACCGTGGCCGACCGATTCAATGTCGCGGGCGATCCCCGCCTCCCGCGGCGGTTATGAGGCCGTCGCGGCGCGATTCAAGGCGTCGCTGAGCAGGCCGGCGGTGGCCTGCACCACCGGGATCACCCGCTCGTAGGCCATGCGCGTGGGGCCGATCACCCCCACCGCCCCAAGCACGCGACCCTGCACACCGTAGCTGGCAGTGACCACGCTGCAGCCGTCGAGCGCGGCGAAGCCCGATTCCTCACCGATGAACAGCCGCACGCCAGGGGCGCGTGCGCACACCTCCATCAGCTGCAGCAGCTCGTTCTTCTGCTGGAACGCCTCGAACAGTTCGCGCAGGCGCTGCAGGTCGGCCAGTTCGGCATACCCCATCAGGTTGGTCTGGCCACTGACCAGCACCTCATCACCGCCGGCCTGCGGCGCGAACGAGGCCGTGGCCAGTTCGGTCGCGGAAGCCACCAGCCGGTTCAGCTCGCTACCCGCCGCACGAAGCTCGGCGAGCAGGTGCGCGCGGATGTCATCCACGCGCAGCCCCACGAAATGCGTGTTGATGTAGTTCGCCGCCTGCTCCAGCTCGCGGCCGTCCAGCGGTTTGGCCAGCTGCACCACCCGGTTCTGCACCTGGTTGTCGGAAAACACCAGGATCACCAGCACGCGGGCGTCGGGCAGCGGCACGAAGTCAATGTGGCGCAGCGGGAAATCCGCCTGCCGCGGCACCGTCACGACGCCTGCGAAATGGGTCATCGCCGACAGCAGGGTCGAGGCGTTGCCCAGAAGGTCGCGCGTGCTGGCCTGGCCTGGCGGCAGCTCGCGCTGCAGGCGGGCCAGCTCCTCGTGCGGCAGCGGCTGCAGTTCGATCAGGCTGTCCACGAACAGGCGCAGGCCGCGCGGGGTCGGGATGCGTCCGGCCGACGTGTGCGGCGAGGCCACCAGGCCGGCCTCTTCCAGATCGGCCATGATGTTGCGGATCGTCGCCGGACTCACGTCCAGCCCCGACGACCGCGACAGCGTCCGCGAACCCACCGGTTCGCCGTCGACCAGATACTGCGCGATCAGGCTGCGCAGCAGGCGCCGCGTGCGGGCATCGAGTTCGTGGCCGTGGAGACGGGACATGGGCTGTAGCAAGGAATGAGACGGGAAAGAGATAAGGTCTTCCGACCGGTCATGCAAGCGGAAGGCATCGACCGGGCCCGCCGATTGTAGCGGCAGGCCTGCCGCTACAATCACCCGACCGTTCCCGGACTGCCACCAGCCCGCCATGCTCACTGCGCTCCACGTCCGCCAATTCGCCGTCGTCGAACATGCCGAAGTCGATCTCGGCGCCGGCCTCACCGTGGTCAGCGGCGAAACCGGCGCCGGCAAGTCGCTGCTGGTCGATGCCCTGCTGCTGCTTGCCGGTGCCCGCGCAGACAGCAGCATGGTGCGCGCTGGCAGCGACCGCGCCGAGCTGTCGGCGGAATTCGACCTGGCCGCGCTGCCCGAGGCCCGCGCGTGGCTGGCACAGGAAGAACTGGACGATGGCGAAGCCTGCCAGTTGCGCCGCGTGATCCGCGCCGAGGGCAGCTCGCGCGCCTGGATCAACGGCCGTCCGGCCAGCGCAGGCCAACTCGCCGAACTGGCTGCGCTGCTGGTGGAAATCCACGGCCAGCACGAGCACCAGGCCCTGCTCTCCCGCACCCACCAGCTCGGCCTGCTCGATGCCTTTGCGGGCCACGAGGCGCTGGCCGCGCAGGTACGCGAACTGGCCACGCAGTGGCGCGAACTCGGTGCCCGCGTCCGCCGCCTGGCCGGCGGTGACGATCGCGAGCAACGACTGGAGCTGCTTCGCCACGAGATCGGGGAACTCGAACAATGGGCGCTCCCGCCTACCGGACTGGCTGAACTGGAGGCCAGCCACAAGCGCCTGGCAAATGCCGGCCGCCTCGCCGAGGGCGCCGCCGGCGTGGTCGAGCTGCTCGACGGCGACAGCGAGTTCGCGCTGCGCCGCGCGCTCGGCCGCGCCCATGCCGAACTGGGCAAGTTGGCCACGCTGGACGAAACGCTGCATCCCGCACTGGAGCTGCTGGACAATGCCGCGATCCAGCTCGGCGAAGCCGCTGACGCGCTGGGCCGCTACGCGCAGGACGTCGACCTCGACCCCGAGCGTTTCACCGAAGTCGACACCCACCTCGGCCGCCTGCACGAACTCGGCCGCCGCCACCGCCTGCCGGTCACCGAACTGCACGACAGGCTTGCCGCGCTGCGCGACGAACTGGGCGAACTGGAAGGCGCCGGCGCGGCATTGGAGAAACTCACAGCCCAGCGCGAGCTGGCACGGGCCGACTACGACAAGGCCGCTGCCGCACTGGGCAAGTCGCGACGCAGCGCCGCGGGAAAGCTCGGCAAGGAAGTCAGCGCGCTGATGACCGAGCTGGGGATGGCCGGTGGCGTGCTGCAGGTGGAGCTGGAGGCGGTCGCGGGCGAGGAGCCCGATCCGCAGGGAGGCGAACGCTGCGAGCTGCTGGTCAGCGCAAATCCCGGCCAGCCGCCGCGCCCCCTGCGCAAGGTGGCCTCCGGCGGCGAGCTGGCGCGCATCAGCCTGGCCATCGAGGTCGCCACCCTGGGCAAGGACAGCGTGGGCACCATGGTGTTCGACGAGGTGGACAGCGGCATCGGTGGCGCCGTGGCCGAAGTGGTTGGCCAGAAACTGCGCGCGCTGGGTGGCCAACGCCAGGTGCTGTGCGTCACTCATCTGCCCCAGGTGGCTGCGCAGGGCCACGCGCACCTGTACGTGAGCAAGCACAGCGACGGCGGCCACACCCGCACACGGATCCAGTCGCTGGACGCCGAAGGCCGCCGCGACGAACTCGCACGCATGCTGGGTGGCCTGGAGATCACCCGGGAGACGCGTGCCCATGCGAGGCAGATGCTGGAACGGGCACAGGCCTAGCCGGAAGCCGGCAAAAGACCTCTCTCGCTGGCCATGCGGTACAGCTCCAGTTCCGAGCCTGCGTTGAGCTTGCCCATCACGCTGGCGCGGTGGATGTAGACGGTCTTCTGGCCGATGCCGAGTTCGGCCGCCACCTGCTTCGGCGTGCGGCCGCAGGCCAGCAGCAGGAACACCTCGTGTTCGCGCGCGGTGAGCCTATGCAGCGGATCGAGCGCGGATTCCGGCTGCTCGGCGCGGCGCTGGCGCAGGTCGGAACTCAGAAACTGCTCGCCCTGCATCACCGCGCGCAGGCCCGCCACCAGTTCCTCCGGAGCCACGCCCTTGGTCACGTAGCCGCTGGCGCCGCGACGCAGCGCCTCGGACACGTAGGGTTCGCCGTCATGCATGCTCAACACGACGATGTGCGTGTCCGGCGCCACGCTGCGCAGGTGTTCGATCAGTGGCAGGCCGCTGCCATCGGGCAACGACAGGTCCAGTGCCACCAGGTCTGGCCGCTGCTGGGTCACAGCCTCCACCGCATCGTCGGCGCTGCGGCACTCGGCCACCACCTTGAGATCGGGTTCCAGCCCGATGAGCCGCTTGAAGCCTTCGCGCACGATGGCGTGGTCGTCGACCAGGACAATGCTGTACATGGGCCTACTGTATACGGAGCGGGGTCGGTCTGCGCCAGCGCTGCCGCATGCCCATGTACCATCCGCGGATGCGCCTGAAACCGTTCCGCCTGCCGCACTCCGGCCCGCTGCTGGGGGGGCTCTACCTGTTGTTCTGGCTGCTGCTGTGGCCCACCGCGCAACCGTACTGGATGCTTCCCTACGGCATGCGTTTCGGCGCGCTGCTGCTGTTGCCCATGCGCAGCTGGGGCTGGCTGATCGGGGCGGAGTTGATCGCTTCCGCCGGCATGAGTCTCCATGACGGCCTGTCGATGGGTTGGGGCGGCTACCTCCTCGGCGAGCTGCCCGAGCCACTGGTGACCGCAGCGGGCCTGTGGCTGCTGCGCCGGCTCAACCCGCATGCGGGCGCGAACCTGCACAACCCACAGGAGACGGCCCGCCTGCTGCTGGCCGCGATCCTGGTGGTGCTCTCCACCACGACCGTGGATGTGGGCCTGCTCACCGTGATCCACACCCCTGCAGCCGAAGGCGCGCTGATCCGCATGCTCGGCAACGAGCTCCTTGGCGGCTACTTGGGTGTCCTGCTGGTGGTGCCGGTGATGGTGCTGCTGATGCGCGCGCCGCCCGACCGCGACGCGACGGCCGGCCTGACGCTGGACGGCCTGCAGGTAATGCTGCCGGCGATGGCCATCCTGCTGCTGCTGTCCGAGCAGGCCACGTCGGAGCCGCAGTTCGCGCGTGCGCTGTCGCTAGCACCGGTGCTGTTCTTCGCGTTCCGCCACGGCTGGCGGGGGGCGAGCCTGGCGATGATCGTCTCCAGCTTGGGCATGACACTACTCGACCAGCGGCTCGGCCACGTGCCCTCGGCGGCCGGCTACCTGTTCCTGGCCGTGGCCGGCACCGGCACGCTGATGCTGGGTTCGGCCACCGATGCCCTGCGCCGCAGCAAGCTGCGTGTGGCCGAGCAGAACACCCATCTGGCCGCGGTCAACCGCCGGCTGGACCAGTTGGCGCGGCAATTGCGCGCCGCCGCCCGCGGCAACCTGCAGGCCGACGAGAATCAGCGCCGCCACCTGGCCGCCGAACTGCACGACGAGCTGGGCCAGAACATCACCGCGATCCAGACTCATGTGAAGCTCGCGCAGTCGCGCCTGCAGCAGGCCGGACTGGAGGACATCGGCACCTCGATCAACGGCATCCTCGCCCACATGCGGCGCGCCCTGCACCGCCTGCTGGACGACTTGCGCCCCGCCGTGCTGGACGAGTTCGGCTTGCTGCGCGCGCTCGACGAGGGCCCGATCCGCGACCTGCTGAACGCCGCGGGCATCAGCTACCACACCGAACTGCGCGGCGACCCGCGTCTGCTGGACGACGACACCCGCACCACGATCTACCGCCTGGCGCAGGAAAGCGCCACCAATGCCGTCAAACATGCCAGGGCCAGCGAATTCCGCGTACGCCTGCGCATCGGCCAGCGCCACGGCACCGCACTGGCACTGCTCGACCTGCGCGACAACGGCATCGGCCTGCCCGAGCGCCTGCCGCGCGGCGGCCGCGGCCTGCAGGGTATGCGCGACCGGGTCACCTCGCTGGGTGGGCTGTTCCGCCTGCGGCCGGTGCGCCGCGGCGTGCACTTGCGTGTATTGCTGCGCAGCAACATCGAATCGCCGGCCGTAAACCGGATCATCTAGGAAATTTTCCGATACACAGACCGTAAAGGCTTCGTTACGATCAATTCATCGATGTGGGGGAGCCGCCATCGTGAGATGGCGTACCGGAGTCCTCGTGGGGACGGCGGCTCCGGAGAGATGGCAGGACGCCATCTGGTCGTTACCTTGGACACGCACGGCCTGAGCGAGCAACTCGCCCCCGCCGGATGTCCAGTCAGGTATCGAGGCAATCGCGAGGTGGACAGGAGTCCTTCCTCGCGATTTTTTTGTGCCCTGCATTCCCGGCTGCCACCCGGATCCGCGCCGTCGCAGCACCGGAAGGCGCCCTGGAGGGCTCCTAGCAACAGTGGACCGGCTCCGGCAGCCGGGAATGCCCTGTATCGCCGGATTCAGCCCTTGCGTGAGCGATGCTTGGGGCGCACGTACAGCACCAGGCTGTGGTCCTCTATCACGTAGCCGTGACGCGCCGCGATCTCATGCTGCAGGCGCTCGATCTCCTCGCTGACGAACTCGATCACCTTTCCGCTGTCCACATCGATCATGTGGTCGTGGTGGCGGCCACGGTCGAGTTCATAGACGGCCTGACCACCCTCGAAGTTGTGCTTGATGACAATGCCAGCGGCCTCGAACTGGGTCAGCACGCGGTACACCGTCGCCAGGCCGATGTCTTCCTGATGGGCGAGCAGGTTCTTGTAGACGTCCTCGGCGGTGAGGTGGTTGCCCTCCTCCTCGTCGAAGATCTGCAGGATGCGCATGCGCGGGTGGGTCACCTTGAGGCCGACCCGGCGCAGCTCCTGGGTTTCCTGTTCCATCGCAGCTACCTCACACCGGCGCGGTGATGCCGAACCGGTAGTGTATCATCCGACACCTTCACGATCTGGACGCAACACGCATGCAAAAGCTGATCACCCTGCCGGTTGTCGCCCTGCTGGCGCTTGCCGTTTCCGGCTGCCATCTGGTCTATACGCCGGACGTGCGCCAGGGCAACCTGCTCGACAAGACCATCGACCAGAAGGCGGTGGATCAGCTCAAGCCCGGCCTGACCAAGCGCCAGGTACTGCTGCTGGTGGGCACGCCGTCGGTGGCCACCCCGTTCGACCAGAGCCGCTGGGACTACGTCTCCACCTACTCGCACCGCGGCGGCCCGATGCAGGTCGGCACGATGAGCCTGTATTTCGACAACGACACGCTGGCGCGCGTCGAGGGCAGCCCGTTCCTGGAAAACAACAAGAACCTGCTCAAGGAGAGCAAGAAATACCACGTCGACTACCCGGTCAATGAGGCGAAGGGGGACAAGGACATCAAGGGCAAGGACGACAAGGATTCCGGCGGCGATTCCGGCGCCAGCGGCAGCCACTGATCGCCGATCGCAGCAGCGGTCAGCCGCCGCCGGCCCGGCGTCGGCGCGAGGCCATCGGGTCCAGCGCGAGTGGCCGGTAGATTTCCACCCGGTCGCCATCACGCAGCACCTGCTGGGCTTCCACCCGGCGCGAATGGATGCCCAGCCGTAGCGGCTCCGACACCTCCCTTGGCAGCTCCGCCAGCCATCCGGTGGCTTGGACTGCCTGCATCGCGGTACTGCCGGCCGGCAGCGAAACGCGACGACGCCACAGGCGATGGGCGCCGGCATGCACCACGTCGACAGCGATCACCGGCTCAGCCATAGACCTGGTCCGCGACGCGGCAGAAATCGTCCACCATGCGATTGGCCAGGCCCTGGAAACCCAGCCTGAGCACGCTGCCGCCGATGCCGGCGTAGTCGAAATCCAGCGCCAGTGCCACCTTGCAGCCATCCTCGCCCAACGCGGTAAAGCTCCACAGGCCGTCGAGCGAGCGGAACGGGCCATCGACCAGGCGGATGTCGATGCGCTGCGGCCGCTCGGCGGTATTGCGCGTGGTGAAGCTGTGCCGCAACCCGGCGAAGTGCAGATCGAGCCGTGCCACCAGCACGTTGTCCGCGCGCTCGATCACGGTAACCGAGGAACACCATGGGAAGCGCTTCGGGTAGGCTTCCACACCGTCGACCAGATCGAACATCTGCTCCGGCGAATGGCGCACCAGTGCGCTGCGGCGTATTTCGATCACGGTAGTCCCTTTACTAGTGCATTCGTCCATGAATGCGAAAATCAAACGGGCGCCCATCCATGGGCGCACTTCTAATAAATGCGTCGCTCCGATGAGGGCGACGGGCAGCACGGCCGCCCTGAGGCCCGAAGTTTAGCGGACATGGCCAAGAGCAAGGACAAGGACACCACCAAGGGCACCGGCACCATCGCCCTGAACAAGCGCGCCCGTTTCGAGTACCACATCGACCAGCGCTACGAGGCTGGCATCGCGCTGCAAGGCTGGGAGCTGAAGGCGCTGCGCGCAGGCCGGATCAACTTCGGCGATGGCTACGCGATCGTGATCAAGGGCGAGATCTTCCTGGTCGGCGCCTCGATCCCGCCGCTGATCAGCGCCTCCACCCATGTGATCGCCGAGGACAGGCGTACGCGCAAGCTGCTGCTGCATCGCAAGGAGATCGACACGCTGATCGGCGCGGTGGAGCGCAAGGGCTACACCCTGGTGCCCACCGCGATGTACTGGAAGAACGGCAAGGTCAAGGTGGAGATCGGCCTGGCGCGCGGCAAGCAGGAACACGACAAGCGCGACACCGAGAAGCAGCGCGACTGGCAGATCGAGAAGCAGCGCACCATGCGCTCGCACAACCGCCAGGCGTGAACCCGGCCGCCTGAAAGCGGGCACCGCCTCCGGGATTTGGCGTTCCGGCCTGACTGCGCCGGCGGGACGCAAGCCCCGCCGGCGCATTTCGTCAGTGCATGCCGCCGGACTTCGTCCCCGCCTTCTGCAGGCTGGCGTCCAGTGCCGCCAGCTCGCCCGTCTGCAAGGCCCGCCACTCGGCCAGCGTGGCGTCCAGCGTCTTCGACAGCAGCGCATAGGAGGCCCGCGCATCCGCGCCGGGATCGGCATCCGCGCCGTCCACCGCCTGCTCAAGCTTCGTCAGGCTCATCGACAGCGCGCGCAGGCTGTCGACGCGCCTCGGCGGCGCGCCCATCGAGTTGCGCGGATCGGGATGGGCGACCACCCCGGACACGTCGGCAATCTTGCCGGCCACCGACTCGATGCGGGCGCGGGTGGCCGCATCGGCATGCGCCTCGTGCGCTTCCAGCGACTTCAACCGGGCTGTGGCAGCCTGAGTCGCCTCCAGCGCCTGCGTGCCGGCATCCTCCACCTGGCGCGCCAGTGCAAACTGGCGCTGGTAGGCGGCGGGCGGCAATTGCACGCGCGGATCAGGCTGCACGCTCAGCGGTTGCCGCAGGCTGCGGCCGTCCACGCCGAGCTCCACGCTGTACTGCCCCGGCGGCGCCCACACGCCATCCTTCTGCGGCTGGTCGGCCTTGGGGGTGCCGGGCCGCGGATAGCGCAGGTTCCACACGAAGCGATGCATGCCGGGCGCGGTGGACAGCCGCACCGGCACCGGCACCCATTCCGGCGCGATCGGCAGCTTGGCCGGATCGGGCGTGGCGAACTTTTCGGCGCTGCTGTAGCTGCGCACCACGTTGCCCTGCGCATCGCGTACGGTCAACGTCACCGGGCCGTGCACGCCGGCGGGCAGCAGGTAGTCGATGATCGCGCCGTCGGGCGGGTTCGCCGCCATCGGCTCGTCCTTCGGGAACGGCGTGCCGGTGAAGCCGGCCGGCCGCACGCGCAACGCCACCGCAGGCTTGAACAGGGTGGCGGCGTCGGTGCGCACGTCGGCCAGCTGCCGCAGCGCGGTGACGTCGTCCATGATCCAGAAGCCGCGGCCGTGGGTGGCGATCACCAGGTCATCGCCGTGCACGTCGATGTCGCGCACCGAGGTCATCGGCAGGTTCTGCTGCAACGGCTGCCAGCGCGCGCCGTCGTCGAAGGAGACGTACACGCCGCGCTCCGTGCCCGCATACAGCAGGCCGCGGCGCTGCGGGTCCTCGCGCACCACGTTGACGAAGCTGTCGCGGGGGATGCCGCTGTCGATACGCGTCCAGCTCTTGCCGCCGTTGGCGGTGCGGTAGATGTAGGGCGCATCGTCGTCGAGGCGGTGGCGATCGACCGCCAGGTAAGCCACGTCCTGGTCGAAGTGCGAGGGTTCGATGCCGGCCACCTTGGACCACGGCGTGAGCGCCTTCGGCGTGATCGGTTGCCAGTGCGCGCCGTCGTCGGTGCTGCGCCAGACCAGGCCGTCGTCGGTACCCACCCAGAGCGTCTCCGCGTCCAGCGGCGAGGGGGCGATGCTGTAGATCACGCCGCGGCGCTTGCTGACGTGGCTGTCGTCGGCCGCGGTGGCTGTATCGAGGTTGGGCGGGATGCCGGCGTCCTCACGGGTAAGGTCGGGGCTGATCGGCGCCCAGTGGTCGCCGCCGTCGGCAGTGCGGAACAGGCGCTGGTTGGCGAAATACAGGGTCCGCGTGCCGCGCTTGGAGAACGTCAACGGCAGCGTCCATGCGCCGCGGTAGTGTGCGAGCGGATAGGCCAGCGTGGGATCGACGCTGCGCACCTGGTCGGTGCGCGTGTCCAGCTTGTCCACGGTGCCGCCGTAGACGATGTGTGGATCGTCCGGATCGGGTGCGATCATGCCGCTCTCGCCGCCGGGGGTGATCTCATGGAACTGTTCCATGGTGATGCCGTCGCCGCCGCCGCGGCTCGGGAGCGCCACCGCGCCGGAGTCCTGCTGCGCGCCGTAGACCCAGTACGGGAAGCGGTTGTCGGTGCTGACGTGGTAGATCTGCGCGGTGGGCTGGTTGTACCAGCTACTCCAGGTCTTGCCGCCATTGAGCGTTACCAAGGTGCCCTGGTCCACGCCGAGGATCTGCCGGTCGGAATCGGTGGGGTCGATCCACAGCGTGTGGAAATCGTCGCCGGTGGGGTCGCCCTTCAGGGCGATGAAATGTGCGCCGCCGTCGTCCGAACGCAGCACGATGGTGTTCATCACGTAGACGCGGTCGGCGTCCTTGGGGTCCGCGGTGACGCCGCCGAAGTACCAGCCGCGCTGCCACAGGCGCTGGTCGCCCGTGGCGTGCTTCCAGTGCGCGCCCGCATCGTCGGAACGGTAAAGGCCGCCTTCGCCGTCACCGGCGTCCACCAGCGCGTAGACGCGATCCGGCTGTGCCGCCGAGGTCGCCAGGCCGATGCGGCCCGGGTGCGCGGGGAACCCGTCGCCTTGTATCTGGCTCCAGTGCGCACCGCCGTCGTGCGACACGTAGAGGCCGCTGCCCGGGCCGTTGGAAGGCGGGTAGACGCTCCATGGCGGCCGGCGTGTCTGCCACAGCGCGGCATAGATCGTGCCCGGATCGCCGGGCTTGAATGCAAGGTCGATCGCGCCGGTGTCGTCGTTCTTGAACAGCACCTTGGCCCAGGTCTTGCCGCCGTCGCTGCTGCGGAACACGCCGCGCTCGGCGTTCGGGCCGTAGGCATGGCCGAGCGCGGCGACGTAGACCCGGTCCGGATTGCGCGGATCGACCAGGATCTTGCCGATCTGGTAGCTGTCGGCCAGCCCGATGTGCGTCCAGTGGCTTCCTCCGTCCACGCTCTTGTACATGCCGTTGCCATGGGCGATGTCCGAGCGCATGTCGGCCTCGCCACTGCCCACGTAGATGACCTTGGGGTTCGAAGGTGCCACGGCCAGCGCGCCGATCGAGCCCACCGGCTCGCTGTCGAAGATCGGCTGCCAGGTGCGTCCCGCATCCTGCGTGGCCCACACGCCGCCATCCACCGCGCCGAAATAGAAATGCCGCGCATCGCCTGGGATGCCGGACACCGCCAGCACCCGGCCGCCACGGAACGGTCCGATCATCCGCCACTGCAGCGCCTGGTACGACGAAGGCGCCACCGCAGCCTGCGCGGCCCAGGTGACCACGGCTCCAAGGACAAGCACAGCAAGGCGGCGCGGCAGACGCATGATCGATGTCCCCTGGGGATGGGCAAGGCCAAAAGAAAACTGTGGGCGCGATGTTGCGCGAGGCTCAAGGGCCAGAAGTCATGGAGGACTCGTCATGGCGCTCTCGGATTGCCGGCGCGCCCCGAGGCCCCCTCAGGCAGGCTCCAGATATCCAGCACGCCGTTGGTGGCGTGCTCGTTGGCATTGCCTTCGGGAAGGATGATCTCGCCTTGCAGAACAATGGGGCTGTTCCAGTGTCCCGGACCGCAGGGCAGCGTGGCGACACGCTTGCCCGAAGCAGCCTCGTAGACGTTCAGGCCACCCTCACGGGCGTAGACGAACAACAGGTCATCCGCCTCGAACGGACTGGTGCCGCTGGTGCCGTTCTTCCACTTTTCCCGCAGCTGGCCGTTTTCCAGCTCCCAGGCCGCCGTGCCTCTGTTGTCGGCGGCGAACATCCAAGTCTGGCCACCGTGCTGCCATACCGCTGGCTGGGTGAACAGGTCGGTGCCGCTGGGCGTGCTGACGATCTGCAACTCGTGGCCCTTGTGGGGAGTCGTGCCGGCCATGGCCTTGCGGCTCAGCAGGCGGATCTTGCCGTCCTTGCCACCCTGGGCGACCAGGTCGCCGCCGAGCAGCACGGGCGACGTCGAACCCAGATCGAGATCCTTGTCGTTCAACTCGTCGGTATTGGCCGGAGCGTAATTGCCCCGCATCTTCGTGGCGCCGGCGTCGAGCTCGATCACCGCGTCGCCCCAGTCGGTCGTGCCGTTCCAGTCGGCATTGCCGGTGGCGACGAAGATGTCGCCGTCGCGGGGATCGATCACCGCGCCGGCGCGTCCCCAGATGGCCGAATCGCTTTGCGGACAGGTGTCCGGCCGGAGCAGGCCGGAGCGCTGGCTGCACAGCGAGTTCCATACCGCGAGTAGCTTGCCCGAGCTGGCGTCGAGGGAGGCGACATGGCCCTGATACGGTGGCCGATCACCGATGTAGCCCGCCGTCACGGCAATCACGTGCCCCCGGAAGAACTTCAGGGGAGAATCCATCTTTTCGCGCAACGGCAAGCGGGTGATCGCGGTACGCCAGACGATGTGGCCGTCACCGACGGCGAGTTTCTGGATATAGCCGTCGGGTGAGGCCGCGTAAATGGATTGCCGGGAGGGATCGGCGACGGGGGTGGCGTTGGTGATCTGCCGCGTGCCCGCCAGCGCCTGGTAGCCGGGCGGCGTGTATTCCCACAGGACCGCACCGCTGTGGGCATCGAGTGCCAGCGTCTTGCCGTACGTAGTGGTGACGAAGATGGTGTCGTGACGGCCACCGCGAACGGTCACGCCATGCAGGTAAATGGGACTGGCATCCACGGTGCCGTCCAGTTTGACCTGCCGGCGCACGAGGCCGGCGACATTGGCCGCGGTAATGCCGGCGGGCTGTGGATTGGCACTGGCGCTCTCCACGTTGCCACCGAACATCGGCCAGTCCTGCGCCGGCAGGCCCCTGGCGACCGCTGCCGTGGCCGGGCCCATGCCTAGCAGCAGGGACAGCACCATCCGGCATCCCATGCTCGACGGACCGGCGATCGAGCGGCGCGCGACCCTCTTCATGGCTTCACGAACCGCAGCGTCATCCGGTCCGATTCGCCGATCGCCTGCATCGCCGCATGCTCGCTCGCCGGGCCGGCGAGATCGGGTGGCAGGCGGTGCACGTTCACGTCCTCGGGGTCCTTCGGGTTCGCGTTGACCTCCGAAACGCCGTCGAGGCGGAAGCCGGCGTGGAGGCCCAACGTGATCAGGTAATCCTCCGGCAGGCGATGCAAGGCCTTGCTGCTTTCCGGTGCGTCGGCGAACGGCTTCGCACGATGCTCGGTGATGCCGAACACGCCACCCGGCTTGAGCACGTCGTAGGCCGCCTTGAACACCGCGGCCAGGGCATCGGGACTGCGGTTGAGCCAGTCGTGGGTGTTGCGGAAGGTGAGCACCATGTCGGCCGACCCCGGCGCGCCGAGCGCGACCTGCGCTGGCGGCTTGAACGGCAACACCTGTGCAAAGTGGCCGAACACCGCCGGATCGGCCTGCATCCGCGCCATGAACGCGGGCGACGGCGACGGCGCCTCGACCAGATGGCCGTGCTCACGCAGGAACGGTGCGAGGATCTCAGTGTACCAGCCGCCGCCCGGTGCCAGTTCCACGACGGTCATGTCCGGCCGGATGCCGAAGAACTGCAGCGTCTCGAGCGGATGGCGATAGCGGTCGCGCGCCTTGTTCGCGGAGGATCGCCAGCTGCCGTCCACGGCCTTCTGCAAGGCAGCCGTGCTCGCCGACGACGTGGGAGCAGGCGAGGCAACCGCAATGCCGGGCAACAGCACCGAGGCCAGCACGATCAGCAGCTTGCGGATTCGACGCGACATGACGCAACCCTCCCGATGCGGAGCGCCCAGCGTACTCCCGCACACGCAGCTTCGTGTCGAGAGCACGTCATGGCCCAGCGTCTGGCCTATGGCGATACGGCCTGGAATGCGCGATAACGCTGCGCTCTCCCCCCACGGCAAATCCTCGATGCCGCGTCGCGCCGCCCTGCCCTTCGCCCTTGCCTGCGCCCTCGCACTGCCCGCTTTCGCGGCTGCCGCGCGACAGGCCGACACGACACCGGACCACGCCACTCCCACGCCGCAGTCCGTCACCAACCTGCCGCGCATCGACGTGCACGGCTACGACTGGCGGCGCTACGTGGCGGCCAAGCTTGAGCACCAGATGGCGGAAGTGGCCGGCACGAAGATCACCGTGACGAAAAAGACCACGGTCACCCATCTCGACCTGCAACCCACCGTGATCGGCAACAACCTCGAGCAACTGCTGGCGCGCTCGCCGGGCGTGCTGGTCTCGCAGCAACCCACACCCACCCAGTTCAACCTGAGCTACCGCGGCCTCGGCAATCCGCAGGAATCTGAGTACGTGCTGGTGATGCAGGACGGCATCCCGCTGGAAAGCGACTGGATCGGTTTTCCCACGCTGTACGCGATGCCGCTGGCGCAAAGTCTTGCCGAGGTGCAACTGATACGCGGCGGCTCCAGCCTGCTGTACGGACCGGAGCCCGCACCCGTGATCAACCTAGTCACGAAACGCCCAAGGCCCGGCGCGCCGTTCTCGGCCAGAACCACACAGGTGGTGGGCAACCATGGCCTCTACTCGACCTACAACAGCGTCGAAGGCAGCGGCGGTGGGTGGACGTTCCGCGCCGACGCGGCCTACGTGCGCAGTGACGGCACGCGGCCGAACGCGCAATCGCAGACGCGCCAGGGCGACTTCTATCTGGAATACCGCCCCGGCGACAAGAACGTCTGGTGGCTGGACCTGCACGCGATCGCCGCCGATTCCGGCGACCCAGGCCGGCTGAGCTATCCGCAATGGCGGGCAGACCCGCGCACCACGCCCACACCCTGGAACCGCGACTGGGTGGATCGTGACCAGCTGGTGCTGGGCCATACGCGGGAGTTCGGCGACGGCTGGCGGTTCACCGGCAAGCTGTGGTTCGCGTACCAGGATCTGGCCAGCCGCGCGGCGAGTGGTGCGCTGGCACCGCAACCGCCACCCACCAGCACCACGCTGCAGGACGAGCAGTTCCATACCCGGGGACTGGATCTGCGTGTGCGCAAGGCCTGGGGACACGGCAACGCGTTCACCGCGGGCACGGTGCTGTTCCACGGCAACGACCCGTTCCGCCAGTGGAGCAGCTCCGACCTCTACGTCGGCCGGTTCGACCGCAGCGGCACGCCGCGCCTGCGCCAGGCGCGCAGTTCGGACTACACCGCAGTGTTCGCCGAGAACGTGTTCCGCCTGCCGCACGAGATCCACGTCGTGCCCTCGGTGCGGCTGGAACGCGAGCGCGTGGCGGTGGACGAGACGGTGCGACCGCCCTTCCTCAACCGTCCGCTGATCCACGAGGCCGACGCACGTACCGTGCCGCTGTTCGGGCTCGGCATCGGCAACGATTTCGGTCATGGCAACGAAACCTATTTCAACGTGTCGCAGGGTTGGCGGCCGTTGCGCTATTTCGACATGGCCTCGCCGTTCGCCAACATCGTGCCCGGCCATGCGCCCGATCCGTCGAAATCGCTGTCGTGGGAGGCCGGCGTGCACGGCGTGCCCGCCACCGGCCTCTACTACGACGCCAGTCTGTTCTGGATCGACTTCAGGAACCGCATCGAGGCGCGGCACATCAACGCCACCGACGTGATCGAGGTGAACACCGGCGACACGCGCAGCCGCGGGTTCGAAGGCCAGCTCGACTACGACTTCCTTGCGCCAACCGCGCTAGCCGCACGCGGCGAACACCTGGAAGCATTCGCCAGCGTGAGCCTGCTCGACGCGAGGTTCACCGCCAGCGCGATCCCCGGCCAGGTTGGCAAGGTGCCGGCCTACGCGCCGCGCTACCTCGCCAAAACGGGTATCACCTGGCGCGTGGAGCAGCGGGTGAAGCTAAGCCTCACCGCGGTCTCGTCGGCGGCGCAGTACTGGCAGGATTCCGATCAGTCGCTGGGCAGCGGCGCCAGCTACCTGCCCGCGCGCATCCCCGCCTACACGGTGCTCGACCTGGCCGGCGACTGGCAGCTCAACCGGCACCTGAAGCTGCTGGCCGGCATCAGCAATCTTGCCGACCGCCGCTACTACGACCGCGTGTGGCAGACCGGTCTGGAACCCGCCTACGGGCGCTCATGGTACACCGGCGTGCAGCTGAAGCTTTGAGCACGGGGAAGATCGCCGTAGGCGGAGCAACACCGTGGCTGCGATGGCCCCGGGGCGACCGGCCGCGGTTGGCGGCAAGAGTAGCGCGGCCGGTGTCGATTCCGCGGGCCGCCGTTCGTCGTGCCTGTGAGAGCGCCAAATGGGGCAAGCTCGATTCACCGGAGAGACGACGATGCGCTGCATGGTGATCGTGAAGGCGGACCGGGACACCGAAGCCGGCGTGCTGCCGGACACCGCACTGTTCGAGGCGATGGGCAAGTACAACGAGGAACTGGTGAAGGCCGGCGTGATGCTGGCCGGCGACGGGCTGAAGCCCAGCTCCCACGGCGCGCGCGTTCGCTTCGACGGCAGGCAGCGCACCGTGACTGACGGCCCGTTCGCCGAGAGTAAGGAACTGGTGGCGGGCTTCTGGCTGTGGCAGGTGAAGTCGCTGGCAGAGGCGGTCGAGTGGCTGAAGCGCGCGCCGTTCGATGGCGGTACCGAGGTGGAGATCCGCCCGCTGTACGAGGCCGAGGACTTCGGCGACACGCTCACCCCTGAACTGCGCGAGAGGGAGGAGCGCCTGCGCGCGCAGATCGACAACCACCATTGATTTCTTGCCCCAGCAGATATGCGGAGACACGCCATGCAACTGGTCGCCTACCTTCTCCTCGACGGCAACGCCGAAGAAGCCTTCGATTTCTACGCCCGCTGCCTCGATGGCAAGGTCACCCGGCTCTCGCGCTATGGCGAGGCCCCGCCGGATATGCCGATGCCGCCCGCAATGCGCGATAAGGTGATGCACATCCGGCTGGAAGTCGGCGACCAGGTCCTGATGGGTTCGGACGCGATGGCGTCGATGGGTCCCTACGAGCCGATCAAGAGCTGCTCGGTCGCGATCCAGGTCGACACGCCGGCCGAGGCCGAGCGCGTCTTCCAGGCGCTGGTCGAGGGCGGCACGGTGCAGATGCCGATTGGCGAGACATTCTGGTCCGCGCGCTTCGGCATGCTGGTGGACCGCTATGGCGTGCCGTGGATGGTCAACTGCCAGCCCGCGCCATGACGCCGCCCTTTCCCGGAACACGGAGACTGAAATGAGAAAGCTCACGATCATGGAGCACACCTCGCTGGACGGCGTGATCCAGGCCTCCGGCGAGGACGGCTTCCCCTATGCCGACTGGACCATGCCCTATCGGACACCCGCGGGCCGGGATGAACTCTTCGCCGCGCACGGCGGCCGCTTCGACCTGCTGCTCGGCCGTCGAACCTACGACCTGTGGTCGGGCTTCTGGCCAACGGCGCCCAGCAGTCCGATGGCGGCCGCCCTCAACGCGGCAACCAAGCACGTCGTCACCCACCGGCCGGAAAGCCTTGCGTGGGGGCCGTTCGAGGGCCTTGGTCCGGACCTCGCCACGGACGTGCGCCGCATCAAGTCGCAGGACGGCCCGAACCTGGTCCTCTGGGGCAGTTCCACACTGACCTCGGCGCTGCTCGAACACGGGCTTGCGGACGAAATGCTGCTGGTCGTCTATCCGGTGTTGCTGGGCACGGGAAAGCGCTTCTTCGCGAACGGCACCCCGCCACGCTCGTTCGATCTCGTCGGCACGAAAGCCCTGCCGTCGGGGGTCATCCTCAGTACCTACAAGGCCACCGGGTCCCTGAAGACCGGCTAGGCCGGCGCCGGGACAAACTCCGTGAACAGCCGCCCCTGGCCGCTCCCCTTGCCGCCACGGATCGATGATGGTCTGATCGGTCGCCATGACGGCGACCGACACCCATCGCAGCATCGAGGCCATCTGGCGGATCGAATCGGCAAGGATCATCGCCGGGCTGGCGCGCATGCTGCGCGACGTGGGCCTGGCCGAGGAACTGGCGCAGGACGCGCTGGTGACCGCGCTGGAGCAGTGGCCGCAGACCGGCGTGCCGGACAACCCCGGCGCCTGGCTGATGACCACGGCCAAGCACCGCGCGATCGACCGCCTGCGCCGCCACCAGCTGATGGAGCGCAAGCACGAGGAAATCGCCCGCGAGCTGGAGGCCGAGCAAGCCGATGCCATGCCACGTTTCGACGCCATGCTTGACGACGACATCGGCGACGATCTGCTGCGGCTGATCTTCACCGCCTGCCATCCCGCCCTGCCCGCCGAATCGCGGGTGGCGCTCACCCTGCGCCTGCTCGGCGGACTCAGCACCGTCGAGATCGCCCGCGCCTTCCTGCAGCCGGAACCGACCGTCGCCCAGCGCATCGTGCGCGCCAAGCGCACGCTGGCCGAGAAACAGGTGCCGTTCGAGGTGCCGCGCGGCGAGGAACTGGCCGAGCGGCTGGACGCCGTGCTGGGCGTGATCTACCTGGTCTTCAACGAGGGCTACACCGCCACCGCCGGCGACGATTGGATGCGCCCGGCACTGTGCGAGGAAGCGCTGCGGCTGGGCCGCATCCTCGCCGGACTGATGCCGCGGCAGGCGCCGGTGCTCGGCCTGCTCGCGCTGATGGAGCTGCAGGCCTCGCGCACACCCGCGCGCAGCGGCCCGGACGGCGAGCCGATCCGGCTGCTGGAACAGAACCGCGCGCGCTGGGACCGGCTGCTGATCCAGCGCGGCCTCGCGGCGCTGGAACGCGCACGCCAGCTGGGCGGTGAATCGGAGCCTTACACCTTGCAGGCCGCGATCGCTGCCTGCCACGCCCGTGCCCTCGCCGCGGAGCAGACCGACTGGCCGCGCATCGCCGCCCTGTACGGCATGCTCGCCGCCGTCGCACCTTCACCGGTGGTGGAACTCAATCGCGCGGTGGCGGTGGCGATGGCCAGCGGACCGGCCGACGGCCTCGCCATGGTCGATGCATTGCGCGACGAACCGGTGCTGGCGAGCTACCACCTGTTGCCCGCCGTACGGGGGGACCTGCTGGAAAAGCTCGCACGCCACGACGAAGCCAGGGCGGAGTTCGAGCGGGCCGCGGCGCTCACCCGCAACGCACGCGAACGGGAACTCCTGCGCACGCGTGCCGCGACCTGCGCGCAACACGCGGCAGCCGGCTGAGCTGACCGCCTCGCGCGACGCAAGATTTCACGCGCGCGGCACATGCCCCCTGGCACCTGCAATCGCGCCGCGCCGGCGTTATCTTCGGCGCCTGCCTTCCATCGGGGTCTTGCCATGTCGCTGCGTCGTGCCGTGGGTCCGCTGCTCGTGTTCGCCTGCCTGCTGTCGCCTGCCGTTCCCTCGTTCGCGGCAGCCGGCACGCCACCGCCGGCGGCGGAGGCGGCCGGCGCGCTGGAATGGCGGCTGGTGGGGCCGTTCCGCGGCGGCTGGGCCACCATGGCTGAAGGCGTCCCTTCGCAGCCGGACACGTTCTACATCGGCACCGCGGGCGGCGGCGTGTGGAAGACCATCGACGCGGGCCGTACCTGGCAACCGCTGATGGACCATGTGCCGGCCGCCCCGATCGGTGCACTCGCCGTGGCGCCGTCGAACCCGGACGTGATCTACGCCGGCAGTGGCCAGGTCGCCGCGCGCTATGACGTCGCCGCGGGCAATGGCGTGTACCGCTCGGACGACGCCGGCAAGACCTGGAAGCACCTGGGCCTCGACGACAGCAAACACATCGGCAGGATCCTGGTTGACCCGCAACACTCGGATACCGTGCTGGTCGGCGCGCTGGGCCACTACTTCGGGCCCAACCACGAGCGCGGCGTGTTCCGCTCCACCGACGGCGGCAAGACCTGGAAGCAGACGCTGTTCGTGGACGAGAACACCGGCGTAGTGGACATGGCCGCCGACCCGGCCCATCCGAACGTGGTCTACGCGGCGGCGTGGCAGGTGCGCAACTGGCCATGGCTGTCCTATTACCAGCCCAACGCCGGACCGGGCAGCGGCCTGTACAAGTCCACCGACGGCGGCGTGACCTGGCAGCGCCTCGCCGGCCATGGCTGGCCCACCGGCGAGCTCGCGCGCATCGGACTCGCCACCGCGCGCGGAGGTCGCGTCTACGCCGTGGTGAACGATGCGACGCATCCGGACCAGAGCGGGCTCTACCGCTCCGACGACGGCGGTGCGACGTGGCAGGCGCAGAGCCACGCCGGCTGGCTGCCGAACGACTACTTCAGCCGCATCACCGTTGATCCCACCGATCCGGACCGCGTGTACTCGGCCGGCCAGTCGATCCGCCGCTCCGACGACGGCGGCAAGACCTGGCATGTGTTCAAGGGTGCGCCCGGCGGCGACGACTACCACTACCTGTGGATCGACCCGACCGACACGCAGCGCATGATCACCGCCAGCGACCAGGGCGCGGTGGTCACCGTCAACGGCGGCAAGAGCTGGAGCAGCTGGTACAACCAGCCCACCGCCCAGCTCTACCACCTGGGGGCGGACAACCAGTTCCCGTACTGGATCTACGCCGGCCAGCAGGATTCCGGCACCGTGGGCATCGCCAGCCGCAGCGACTACGGCTCGATCTCCTTCCGCGACTGGAATCCGGTGGGCGGCGACGAACGCGACTACGACCTGCCCTACCCGGGCGACCCTGGCATCGTGTTCGGTTCCGGCCTCGGCGGCCGCGTGTCGCGCTGGAACCGCAGCACCGGCGTGGTGCAGAACGTCGCGCCGTGGCCGGTGAGCAGCTACGGCCAGCGCGCCACCGACTTCAAGTACCACTACACCTGGATCACCCCGATCGCGTTCTCGGCCAAGCCGCCCTACGCGCTGTACATGGGCGCGCAGGTGCTGTTCCGCAGCACCGACCAGGGCCAGCACTGGAGCGTGATCAGTCCCGAGCTCAACGGCAAGACGACTGGCGCACAAAACTGCAAGGGCAAGCCCACGTCCGAGCAGGCGCGCGACTGCGGCTACGGCGTGATCTTCACCATCGCGCCCTCGCCGCGCGACAACGACGAGATCTGGATCGGCACCGACGACGGACTGGTGCAGCTCACCCGCGACGGCGGCAAGAGCTGGCACAACGTCACGCCCAAGGGTCTGCCGATGTGGGGCAAGGTCAGCTCCATCGATGTCTCCGCATTGCGGCCCGGCACTGCCTACATCGCGGTGGACAACCGCCGCCAGGACGACGACACGCCGCATGCCTGGCGCACCAGCGACTACGGCGCGCACTGGACGAGCATCGCCGCCGGCCTGCCTGCGCACGACTTCGTCGACGTGGTGCGCGCCGACCCGCAGAAGGCCGGCCTGCTCTACGCCGGCACCGACCGCGGCGTATACGTCTCCAGCGACGACGGTGCGCACTGGTCCTCGCTGCAGCGCAACCTGCCCACCGCCTGGGTGCGCGACCTGCTGGTGCACGGCGACGACCTCGTGGCCGCCACCCAGGGCCGCGCGATCTGGATCCTCGACGACGTGAGTCCGCTGCGCCAGGCCAGCGACACGGCCGCCGCGCAGCTGTACGCCCCGGCGCCGGCGATCCGCGTGCGCGCGAACGAGAACAAGGACACGCCGTTGCCGCCCGGCACGCCGCTGGGCACCAACCCGCCCACTGGCGCGATCATCGACTACCGCCTCGCACACGCCACGCACGGCCCGATCACGCTCAGCATCTACGACGACAAGGGCCAGCTGGTGCGCCGCTACGCCAGCGACGAGAAACCTGAGCAACGCGATGCGGATCGCTACTTCGACAAGGGCTGGCTGGGCTCGCCGCAGCGGCTCTCGACCGCCGCCGGTATGCACCGCTTCGTGTGGGACCTGCGCTATCCGCGCCCGCGCGCCATCGAATACGGCTACAGCATCGCCGCCACCTGGGACAGCGACACTCCGCTCACCCCGGAGGGGCCGCTGGTGCTGCCCGGCAACTACCAGGTGGTGCTGCATGCGGACGGCAAGGATTACCGTGCCCCGCTCACCGTGACGATGGATCCGCGCGAACACGTGGCCACCGCCGACCTTGCCGCCGGCCTCGCCTTCTCGGGCCGCATCGGCGACACCTTGCGTCAGGTCTGGAGCCGCTATGGCGAGGTGCAGTCGCTGCGCAAGCAGCTGGGAGTCCTGCACGCGAAGCTGGCCGGCGACGCCGCGCGCAAGCCTCTGCTCGATGCCGTCGACGCGCTGGATGCCAAGACCAAGCCGCTGGTCAGCGGCAGCGGCGAGTATGCCGCGAACCTGCACGCGATGAGCGACGCGCTCACCGCCATCGCCACCGACGTGGAAGGCGCCGACCGCGCGCCCACCGACGGCCAGCAACAGGCGCTGGCCGAATACCGCGACAATCTGGGCAAGGCGCTGGCGCTGTGGCAGTCGATCCGCGGCACCGACCTGCCTCGGCTCGACCGCCAGCTGCAGGCGGCGCACCTGCCCGCGGTGACGTTGGCGGCGGCAAAGCCGGAACAACCGGAAGGCGACGGCGACGCCGACATGCCGTAGCGTGTCCGTACCGCGACGGCTCGCAAGCAACAAGGGCCGCCCGGTGGGCGGCCCTTGTGCGCGGCGACGGCGAGACTCAGGACTGGCCGTCGTCGGCCGGCGCGGCATCCGCGCCGTTGGTCTTCGCCTCGTCCTCCCTCTTTTTGCCCAGCGCCGATTCCAGCGCCTCCGCGCCCTTGAAGCCGGCGACCGCCGCGAGGCCCTTGGTCAACAGGCCCGCATTCGGATCGAGCTTCTCGGCACCTTCGACCGCGGCCACGGCACCAGCGACTTCACCTAGGGTATCCAGGATTCCCATGACGACCTCCCGCGTTGGTTGGAGCGCCCAGCATGCGTCGGGGCCTGTTACGGGCGAATGAACCCAGCCGCAAGTTCAGCCGTGCCTTTCGCAACCGCACCGGCCAGCCATGCCGGGACCTGAGGCAGGCCTGCGGCAGCCATCGCAGGCCTGCGATTGCATGCGCGGCGAACCGCGCATGCCGGCCTTCATCGTTCCTTCCCGTTTGTGTCACAGTTTGACGCATCCGCTCTCTGCCAGGCCGCTCCGCAGCCGCATACTTGGGCGGGACGGCGATCCGATCCGGATATCCCTCCCGGGTCCGCCCGGCACATACATGCCGACCCAGCTTTCGATGCGCCACGAGCCGCGATACCCCCAGGCCCGGTCGCACAGCATGGCAGCCCTCGAACCAACGGACAGGCTGGAGCGCTCCCACTCGCCCAGTCACGAGAAGGCCACGACCATGAAAGCATGCCGCCTGGCACAGTCCCTGCTCAGCGCGTTGTTCGCCATCGTCGCCACCGGCACCGCCTGCTACCCCAGCCGATCCGCGGCAAGACCGATCGGGCAACAGGAAACGACCAGCTCACACGGGACGGCCCGCTCACCCGTGCAGGCCGTCGCCAAGGCACCGAACAACAAGGGGAAATTCGGCTCGCTGTCGGCAGCAGCGGCGAGCAGCGGCGTGATCCCCCGCTATGACCATGTCGTGGTCGTCGTCATGGAGAACGCCAGCGTCGACAGCATCGTGGGCAATACCACGGACGCGCCCTACATCAACTCGCTTCTCTCCGCCGGCGCGTACTTCACGCAGTCCCACGCGGTGGCCCACCCGAGCCAGCCGAACTACCTGGCCCTGTTTTCCGGCTCCACCCAGGGCGTCACGGACGACAGCTGTCCGCACACGTTCAACACGGACAACCTCGGCCATCAGCTGATCGCCGCAGGCTACGGCTTCGCCAGCTACTCGGAAACGATGCCCTCAGTCGGATACACCGGCTGCGCGTACGGGACCTCGGGCTATGCGCGGCGACACGACCCGTGGGTGAACTTCAGCGACCTTTCTCCTTCGACGAACCTGCCCTTCACCTTGTTCCCTGGCGACTTCACCCAGTTGCCGACGGTGTCGTTCGTGATCCCCAACCTGTGCGACGACATGCACGACTGCCCCGTCGCGATCGGCGACAGCTGGCTGAGCACGCCCATCGGCAACTATGTCACCTGGGCGAAGACCCACAACAGCCTGTTGATCCTGACCTGGGACGAAGACGACGATCCCAGCCTGGCGAACCGCATCGTCACCCTGTTTGCCGGCGCGAACGTCGAGCCCGGGAGTTATGCGGAGCCGATCGATCACTACAGCGTGCTGCGGACGCTGGAAGACATGTACGGCCTCGCCGCACTCGGCAACGCCTCAGCCGCCACACCGATCACCGATGTCTGGAGCCCGGCCGCGCTCGATTTCGGCATCACCGCAGCGCCGGCGTCGCTAGGCATGAGCCAAGGCTCGCAAGCCGGCATCGCGGTCACGGCCACCAGCTTCAATGGCTTCGACGCGACGGTCGACCTGTCCATCAGCGGGCTGCCCAGTGGCGTGACGGCAACGTTCTCTCCCGCGCGGCTGGCGCTCGCGAACGATGGCAGCGCCAGCTCCACGCTCACCCTGTCAGCGGCGCCGACCGCGGCCATCGGCAGCGCTGCCGTCACCGTGACCGGTATCGCCGGCGCGCTCAGCCACAACACCTCCATCAACTTCACAGTCAATCCGCCCATCGGCCTGGCGTATTGGCTCAGCAGCGTCAATTCCGGCCTGGTCATGGACGATCCGGAAAGCTCCACCACCAGCGACACGCAGCTGATCCAGTACCCCAGGACCGGCCACGACAACCAGAAATGGATGCTTGCGCCGAACGCCGACGGCTCGTGGACAGTCACGAACGTGTTGAGCGGACTTTGCGTGGCCGCCGAGCACGCGTCGACATCGGCTCGCGTAGCCGTGGTCCAGGCAAGCTGCACGGGCGGAACCGAACAGCATTGGCAACTGCAACCCGCGGGCAACGGCAACGAACTGATCAACCGGAACAGCGGCCTCTGCCTCGACGTCGCCCATGCATCAACCACGCGGCGCGCCCCGCTCATCCAGTATCCATGCTACGGGGGCACCAACCAGCAATGGACCTTGCTGCAGGCGAACTGAGGACAATACGCCGGGACCCACACAGGCGCGCGCGCCGACGATGAGTCGTGATCGACCTCGTCCTGCACACGTGCGAAAGCGTGCGATGCGATCGGGCGACGTAGCCGAGTCACGCCGCGCTGCGCCGAGGCACATCCGGCGCAGGCATCAGACATGCGTTGGCGGCGCCGACGGCCACATGCACGCGCGATCGACAGCTCGTGCCATGCATACACACAGGAGCTGAACAAGATCTCTTCGTCCGTGACCGCACGCCGTGAAATTTCACGTTGCGTCCACTGCTGATACGAGAGGCGCGGCAAATACGGGAGCATTTGGCTGTTGTTCACTGACAAGCAATCCGGACGTGCAATCATCGGGGCTCATTTCGATCAGTCGATCGACAAACCATCCGCGGCTTGCATGCGAAACATCGATATCTCCGTGCAATGCCGCAAGTGAAATAGTCGGCAGGTATAACGCCTGTCAGCCGATCACCATTGAGCCTCTTTGTGAGGCATGCGTTCCATATCTCAAAACAGGGCCACGAAACTCGCCGACCGCGGGTTTTCCTGATCGTGACAGGAGGCCATGACCGCCATTTCTAGCATCCCGGGATCGACGCCGATTTGGGATTCGGGAGTATGACGTCGCTGTGTTCGAGCGGATACTGATTGTCTGCATGGGTAATGTCTGCCGCAGCCCCACGGCCGAGTACCTGTTTCGACAGCGCTCGAAATCGCATCGCGTTTCTTTCAGCAGTGCAGGATTGTGCGCGCCGGCCGGAAGGCCCATGGATGCGACCGCCCTGCAGTTGCTTGCGGAGAGCGGTATTGACGGCACGACGCACCGCGCCCGCCAGCTGACTCCGCTGATGCTGCGCGAAGCCGACCTGGTGCTTGGCATGGAAAAGAGCCAGGTCGACGCGATGATGCAGCTTGCGCCCGAAACCCGTGGCAAGGTCTATCTGCTCGACAAATGGCTGAATGGAAATGACATTCCCGATCCTTATCGCCAGCAAAGGAGTGCCTTTGAATACGTGCACGAAATGATCGTGAAAGGAGTCGATAGCTGGCAGCTTTATCTGTGATTCATGTTTTCACGTCATGAGACGGTAATCCATATGACCGGCACCCTGGCCCCATTGCAACGCGACAATGAGATAGACCTTGGCGAACTGCTAGGCACGCTTCGCGACCACAAGTGGTTTATCGCCCGCATTACCCTGCTTTTCGTCGTGCTTGGCGTCATCTATGCCATAGCGGCCACGCCTGTTTATCAGGCCAATTCAACGGCACAGGTGGAACAGAAGGTCCCGGACCTGCCTGGCTTGAGCGCGCTCAGCCAGACACTGGGGGCGTCGGATCCCGAGGCATCCACCCAGTCTGCGTTGATCACTTCGCGCATGGTGGTGGGCGCGGTGGTCGACAAGCTCAAGCTCACGATCGAGAGCAGCCCCGAGCGCTTTCCTGTGTTCGGCAATTTCATCGCCCATCTCTACGCGTCGCACAATCGCGGCCAGGTGGCCGCTCCCTGGTTCGGGATGATCGGCTACGACTGGGGCGGCGCGAAGCTGGATATCTTTCAGCTGGACGTGCCCGACAGCCTGCTGGACAAGCCGCTGACCCTGATCGCAGGCGAGCACGGCGGCTATGTGCTGGTGGACGGGGACGACAATATCCTGGTCACCGGCAAGGCCGGGCAATCCGACAGTGGCCACGGCGTGACCATGCAGGTCCAGACGCTGATCGCCAATCCGGGTACCCGCTTCCACGTCGTCCGCCATCGCCGGCTGACCGTTACCAACCGGTTGCGCAAGGCCATCAAGGTCAACGAGCAGGCCAAGGATTCCGGCATTCTCGACATGACCTACGACAACACCAATCCGGCGCTGGCGGCGGCGGTGCTGGGAGAGGTCGGCCAGCTCTACGTTCGCCAGGACGTTGAGCGCAATTCCGCGGAAGCGGCGAACAGCCTGCAATTTGTCCGCGAACAGCTGCCCAAGGTGCGCAGCCAGCTGGAACAGGCCACGGCGGCGCTCAATGCCTACCAGCTCAAGGCGCATTCGGTCGACATCAGCATGCAGACCCAGGCCTTGCTGAACCAGGAAGTCGCCATCCAGACCAACATCCAGCAATTGCGCCTGCAGCAGGCCGACATGCAGCGCCAGTACACGCCGGCGCACCCGGCCTACAAGGCGCTGATGCAACAGATCGGCCAGCTGGAGGCGAAGAAGAATTCGATCGACAGGCAGGTCGGCAACCTGCCGAATACCCAGCAGGAATTGCTGAAGCTGACCCGTGACGTGCAGGTCAGCAACGACACCTACACTGGCCTGCTCAACCAGGCACAGCAGCTGGACATCGCGCGCGCGGGCACCGTGGGCAACGTGCGGATCATCGACAAGGCGGCAGTGGACATCACGCAGCCGATCTGGCCGAAGAAGACCATCGTGGTGCTTGGCAGCGCGTTCCTCGGCGGCTTCGTCGCCCTGCTGTGCGTCTTCATCCGCCAGGCGCTCAACCGCGGCATCGAGGATCCCGCCGTCATCGAGAATCTCGGCCTGCCCGTGTATGCCTCCATTCCGGTCAGCCTGCGCGAACAGGCGCTGCACGACAAGCGCGTCCGCGGCTACGGCAAGCAGCGCCTGCTGGTCATGGATGCACCGGCGGACATGGCCACCGAGGCGTTGCGGAGCCTGCGCACCAGCCTGCATTTCGCCCGCCTGGAGGCGAAGAACAACGTGCTGATGATCACCGGTTCCAGTCCGGATGTCGGCAAGACCTTCGTCTCCGCCAACCTCGCCACGCTGGTCGCGCAGGGCAGCCAGCGCGTGCTGCTGATCGACGGCGACATGCGCATGGGCACGCTGCACAAGATCATGGGTTGCCCGGCCGAGACCGGCCTGTCCGAGCTGATCGCGGGCCAGGCCGACCTGGATGCGGTGGTTCGCCCGATCGCCTCGTCCGGGAATCTGCACTTCATCAGCCGCGGCAAGATCCCGCCGAACCCCTCCGAACTGCTGATGAACTCGCGTTTCTCGACGCTGATCGACCACGTGCGGAAGGCGTTTGATCTCGTGATCATCGACACCCCGCCCATTCTTGCGGTGACCGACGCCGCCATTATCGGCCACCACGCCGGCACTGCCTTGATGGTGGTGCGCTTCGGCCTCAACCAGGCGCGCGAGATCGCGCTGGCCAGGCAACGCTTCGAGCAGAACAACATTCCCCTCAGGGGAGCGATCTTCAACGCCGTGGAGAAGCGCAGCAGCGGTTACTACTCCTATGCCTACTACGGCGTCGGCAAGGCTGCCGGGTGAGCGAACGCCCCGGGCAACGACAGGAACGCCCAGGCCACGGCTCGCCGCACGCGCGGCGGGACGCGGCCGCAAGCGCCACAGGACGAACGGAACGGGCCGCAGCGCGGTGCGCGCAGATGGAAACCGAAACCACACGACAGTCGGCAGAAGCCGCGCAGGAGCAGGAATCGCTTCCATGACCACCTTGTCGAAGAACTTCGCCCTCATCGGCGCCGCCGGCTACATCGCGCCCCGCCACATGCAGGCCATCAAGGCAGGCGGCAACCGGCTGCTGGCGGCCTTCGATCCGAACGACTCGGTCGGCATCATCGACAGCCATTTCCCCGACGCCGACTTCTTCACTGAGTTCGAGCGCTTCGACCGGCACGTCGACCTGCGCCGCCGCGCCGGCGATGGCGGCCAGATCGACTATGTCTCCATCTGCTCGCCGAACTACCTGCACGACTCGCACATGCGCTTCGCCTTGCGTTCCGGCGCACACGCGATCTGCGAGAAACCGCTGGTACTCAACCCCTGGAACATCGACGGCCTGCGGGAGATCGAGCGCGAGACCGGCAAGCGCATCAACACCATCCTGCAACTGCGCCTGCATCCGGCGATCGTCGCCCTGCGCGAACGGGTCCGGCGCGGGCAGCACCGCACCAAGCACGAAGTGGACCTGGCCTACGTCACCTCGCGCGGCCACTGGTACCTGCAGAGCTGGAAGGGCGACCCGAAGAAATCGGGCGGCATCGCCACCAACATCGGCGTGCATTTCTTCGACATGCTGCATTACATCTTCGGCGCGCTGCAGATCAACCGAGTGCACCTGCACAGCGAAACCAAGGCGGCCGGCTACCTGGAATACGAGCACGCCCGCGTACGCTGGTTCCTGTCAGTGGACATCGAGGACGTACCCCTCCCCTTGCGCGAAGGCGGCCAACGCACCTATCGCTCGATCACCGTGGACGGCGAGGAGATCGAGTTCTCCGGCGGCTTCGCCGACCTGCACAACCGCAGCTACGAGGAGATCCTCGCGGGCCGGGGTTTCGGCCTGGAGGAGAACCGCATCGCGATCGAGACCGTGGCCGCGATCCGCACCGGCAGCGTCGCACCGGCCGCGGTCGACAGCCACCCTTTCATGAAACGCACGGCCTGAAGAGCGAACAGCATGGACATGGACCACTACCGGCACCCTTCCGCCATCGTCGATGAAGGCGCCCGCATCGGCGCCGGCTCCCGCATCTGGCATTTCGTGCACGTCTGCGGCGGCGCCCGCATCGGCAAGGAAGTCTCGCTGGGCCAGAACGTGTACGTGGGCAACCGGGTCGTCATCGGCGACCGCTGCAAAATCCAGAACAACGTGTCGGTGTACGACAACGTGACGCTGGAGGAAGGCGTCTTCTGCGGCCCCAGCATGGTGTTCACCAATGTCTACAACCCCCGCGCGCTGGTCGAGCGCAAGGACGAATACCGTGACACGTTGGTCAGGCGGGGTGCGACGCTGGGGGCGAACTGCACCATCGTCTGCGGCGTGACCATCGGCGAGTTCGCCTTCGTGGGCGCCGGCGCGGTTGTGAACCGCGACGTGCCGGACCATGCCTTGATGGTGGGCGTGCCGGCGCGCCAGATCGGCTGGATGAGCGAGCTCGGCGAACGGCTGAACCTGCCTCCCGAAGGCCACGGCGAGGCCGTCTGCGCGCACACCGGCACCCGTTATGTGCTGGATGGCCGCGTGCTGCGCCGGAAGGAGGCAGCCGGATGATCGATTTCGTCGATCTCAAGGCGCAGCAGGCGCGTATCAAGGACCGCCTCGACGCGGCGATCGCGCGCGTACTGGCGCATGGCCGGTACATCCTCGGTCCGGAAGTGGCCGAGCTGGAAGCGAAGCTCGCCGCGTTCGCCGGCGCCAGGCACTGCATCAGTTGCGCGAACGGCACGGATGCGCTGCAGATCGCCCAGATGGCGCTGGGCATCGGCGCCGGCGATGAAGTCATCATGCCCGGCTTCACCTACATCGCCACCGCGGAGACGGTGGCGCTGCTGGGTGCCAGGCCGGTATACGTGGACATCGACCCGCGCACCTACAACCTTGATCCGGCCGGGCTAGAGGCGGCGATCACTCCGCGGACACGCGCGATTATCCCGGTTTCGCTGTATGGACAGTGCGCGGACTTCGACGCCATCAACGCGATCGCCGACCGGCGCGGCATCCCGGTGATCGAGGACGCCGCGCAGAGTTTCGGCGCACTCTACAAGGGGCGGCGTTCGTGCAACCTGAGCACGGTCGCCTGCACCAGCTTCTTCCCCAGCAAACCGCTGGGCTGCTACGGCGACGGCGGGGCGATCTTCACCGACGACGACCGGCTCGCCCTGGTGATGCGGCAGATCGCGCGGCACGGCCAGGATCGCCGCTACCACCACATCCGGGTCGGCGTGAACAGCCGGCTTGATACCTTGCAGGCGGCCATCCTGCTGGCCAAGCTGGAAATATTCGAGGACGAGGTCGAGCTGCGGCAGCGCGTCGCGACCCGCTACGGTGCACTGCTCTCGCAGGCCGGCATCGCCGTCCCGCCCTACGTGGAGCCGCACAACACCAGCGTCTACGCCCAATACACCATCCGTGTCGACGATCGCGAATCTCTGCAGGCGCGACTGCAGGAAGCGGGCATCCCCACCGTGGTGCACTACCCGATCCCGATCAACCGGCAACCGGCAGTCGCGGATGCCGGTGCACACCTGCCGGTGGGCGACGACGTGGCCGGGCGCGTACTCAGCCTGCCCATGCACCCGTACCTGACCGAACCGCAGATCCGCCTGATCGTGGAAGAACTCGTCTCGGCATCCGTGCAGCAGGCCAGACCATGCTCGATCTCCTTGCCAGGCTGATAAGCGGCGCCGTCAATTGGGCCCAACGCAGGAGCCACGCCCGCCGCATGCGGGGGTACGTCGGCATATCGCCGCGCGCCACGATCGGCCTCGGCTCGAAGCTGATCGGCCCCAAGCAGCATTTCCTGGTCGGCGACCAGAGCTATCTCAACCAAGCCCACCTGTCCTGCGGCGAGCATTCCAGGGTCGTCATCGGCCGCAGCTGCGCCATCGGCTACAACGTGTCGATCAAGGCGATCACGCACTCGCTGGACAAGCCGACCCACAACGAAGCGGGCCCGATCATCCATGTGGAGCGCGACATCGTCATCGGCGACGACTGCTGGATCGGCGACAACGTCTATATCCGGGAAGGCGTCACGCTGGGCAACAGGGTGATCGTCGGCGCCAATTCCGTGGTTACCCGGTCGATACCGGACAACCAGGTGGTCGCCGGCGCCCCGGCGAGACTCATCAAGGAGCTGTGACATGCAGGCACCGCCCATCCTGACCATGCTTCCGCACGGGCCCGCCGACATCGAAGGCGATTTCCCCGTGGGACACGTGCTCGTGCCGTACCGGCATGCACGCGCAACCGGCGCAGGCCGCCCGGGGCCGCGCGGCATGAGGGACCTGTACGCATGAAGAAGATCATCTTCGGCAAGTGCTACGCGTTTTCCGGCGACGAAGGCCTGGATCAGATGCTCGCGGAAAGCCTGCAGCTGTACGCGGACGCCGGCGACCGCGAGCCCGAGGTGAACGTCCGCGTCGGCCACGCCGCGACCGCGCATATGCCGTCCTCGATCAACCCCAAGGTGCACAAGACCTTCGAGCGCGGCATGCTGACTTCGTTCCCGCGGATCGACGTGTACTGGGAGCGTGCCGGCGACGGCCGCCTGGAAGTGGAGGCCGTCATCAAGCCGCGGCGCGGCATCCGGCGCACCGTGCACAAGCTGATGTCGATGGAGTATCCGCGCGGAACCGAGATCTTCGAGCAGATGCTGCATGAGTTCGTGCTCGTTCCCTCGGTCTACTTCTTCAAGGACGTGGTGCCGATCCATGCCGCATCCGTGACCATAGCCGGCAGCGCCTGCCTGCTCGCCGGCACCGGCGGCGCGGGCAAGTCGTCCGCGATGCTGGCGTTGCGGCGCAACGAGGATGTCGGGTTCGTCAGCGACGACATCGTCATCATGTCCGACACCGCCCGGGTCAACGGCAACATGGCGTGGCCGAAGATCTACGGCTACAACTGCATCGGCAACGCGATGAAAAGCGAGATCCTCGCCGGCCGCGGATGGATCGACCGCGCCCATTTCAATATCAAGAACCATCTGAATTCCGCCAACGTGCGGCGCAAGATGTCGCCCGACCGGCTATATCGCCGCGTGGAGCCCGCGTCGGTGCCGCTGACCCGGGTGTACTACGTAGTGCGCGAGGACGTACCCGAGATCCGCGTGTCGGCGCTTGGACTGAGCGACGCCGTCGACATGACGATCGCCGTGATCAGCGCCGAATACAGCGTCTTCCACGACCATCTCTACTGGGAGGAGTACAACGCACTGGCCACCGGGCGCCCCGCGATGCTGACGATGGCGGAGGTGACCGCGAACTGGCGACGGGTACTCGCGGCGAGTTTCGCCACAGTGGGTTGCTTCAAGATCAGCGTGCCGTTCAAGGTGGAGCATGCCGTCTACCAGGACAGCGTGAGCGATCTCGTCGTCGCGGACATGACGGCGTAGCCATGAAGATCGTCATCCTGACCAACGCTTATCCCTATCTCCCCGGCGAGCAGTTCATCGAGGACGAGATCGGCTATTGGGCTACGCACGACGGCGTCGACGTGACCTTGTTGCCGGCGCTGGCCGCGGGCGCGCCGCGCCCGGTGCCCGCAGGTATCGCGGTCGACCTCGGCATGGCGCGCCCCGCCAGGGCCTGGCGGCTGTGGTTCACGCTGCGGGCGCTGGGCTCGCCGATCTTCCGGCGCGAACTGGGGTACCTGCGGCGCGCTGGGAAGACGAATCCCCGCACCATCACGCGAGCCCTGCTGCACGTGTCCAAGACGCTCGAACAGGCCGCGCAATTGCAACGATACGCCGGCATCCACGGCCGTATCGATGTGGCCTATTGCTACTGGAACGAGACGCAGGCCTGCGCCGCCCTGCTCGCCAGGAAGTCCGGCGCAGTGCGCAAGGTCGTCTCGCGCGTGCATGGCTACGACCTCTACGAGGCTCGTCGCAGGCATGGTTACATGCCGCTCAAGCGGCAGTTCGTCGACGGCTACGACGCAATCTTCGCGCTCTCGCGGGAGGCGCGGGATTATCTTCGGCAGACCTACAACGCGCCGCCGGAAAACATCCGCATCAGCCCGCTGGGCGTTCCGCTGGCCGGCACGCTCGCGCGCCCCAGCCCCGCCGGATGCCTGCACTTGGTGTCGGTTTCCTCCTGCGTGCCGGTGAAGCGGCTGGACCGGATCGTCGACGCCCTGGAACTGCTCGCCCGCCGCCATCCGGATATCTGCGTGGGCTGGACGCACATCGGAGCCGGGCCGCTGCTGGAGGAGAGCCGCGCGCTGGCGCGGCAGAAGCTGACGGGGCTGGCGAACGTCGCCTGTACCTTCGCCGGCGAACTGCCCAACCACGCCGTCAAGGCGTACTACCGCGGCGTACCGGTGGACGTGCTGGTCAACGCCAGCGAATCCGAAGGCGTGCCGGTCTCCATCATGGAGGCCATGAGCGCGGGCGTACCGGCGGTCGCTCCCGATGTTGGCGGCATCGCCAGCCTGGTGTCCGATCGCTGTGGCGCACTGCTGAGCGCAACCCCGGACGCCCGGGAGATCGCGGACGCCATCGAACGGGTCGCCTTCGCCGACGGGCGGGACAGCCTGCGCGAGCAGGCACGGCAGGCGATCGAGTCCGGCTTCGACGCCGCCCGGAATTACCGCGACTTCGTCGCCAGCGTCATCGCCATCGGTGCAGCGTGCGGCCGGGAACCGGCCCGCACCGTGCCCCGCGCGGCCTATCCGCTCCGGCAGGCGACACGACGGTGAACATGACTAAGGCCCAACCAGACAGGTCGACGGGTGAACATACGAACCGTGCTTGCATTTGCCCTTGGCCCCATCGTCACCGCCGGACTCGGACTGGTGACGGTGCCGGTGATCGCCTGGGTCTTCCCGCCCGCCGACGTGGGACGGTTGAACATCGTGCAGATCGCGGTGTCGTTCGGCGTGCTGCTGTTCAACCTGGGGCTCGACCGCGCCTACGTGCGGGAGTACCACGAATGGAGCGACCGGAGTGCGCTGCTGAAAGCCTGCTTCACGCCGGGCTTCGCGCTGCTGCTGCTTGCGATGCTGGTCACGCTGCCGATCGACCGGCGCCTTGCCGGCTGGCTGTTCGGCCTTGGACACGTCGCGTACTACTGGATGCTCCTGGCCTGCGTGGTTGCGAGTTTCATCTCCCGCTTCCTCTCGCTCATCCTGCGCATGCAGGATCGCGGCATCGCGTTCTCCGCGAGCCAGATCCTGCCCAAGGTGATCCTGCTGCTGGCCGTCACCGTACTGGCGCTGCCGGCCTTCTCGCGGACCTTCGGGGAACTCGGGCTGGCGTACCTCGCTTCCCTGCTTTCCGTCCTGCTCATCTACAGCTGGAGCACCTGGCGCGAATGGGTCCCTGCCCTGCGCGCCCCGGTTTCCCGCCCGCAGATCCGCGGCCTGCTCGACTACGGCATACCGCTGATCTTTGCCGGCGTGGCCTTCTGGGGGCTGGACGCCACCAGCACGCTGGCCCTGCGTTCGCTGTCGACCTTGCCGGAGCTGGCGATCTACTCCGTCTCCATGAGTTTCGCCGGCGTGGGCGTGGTGTTCCAGACGATCTTCTCCGTGCTGTGGGCGCCGATGGTCTACAAATGGGTGGCCCAGGGCGCGGACATGCGGCGGGTCGACCATGTCGCCCAGCAGGCGCTGGCCGTGGTCTGCGCGATCTGGGTCCTGAGCGGAGCCTTGTCGTGGCTGACCGGCTTCGTGCTGCCCGCGCACTACGTCCAGGTGAAATACCTGATGCTGTGCTGCATCGGCGAGCCGCTGCTGTACACCCTCTCCGAGGTGACCTGCGTCGGCATCGGGATCACGCGCCGCTCGATGCTGTCGCTGTGGTCGACCATCGCGGGGCTGGTCGTCAATGTCGGACTCAGCGTGTGGCTGGTACCCGGCCATGGCGCCGCCGGGGCCGTGGTGGCCAACGCCATCGCCTTTCTCGTCTTCTTCGTGGCACGCACCGAAGCTTCGGCCCATGTCTGGCGACCGTTCCCGCGCGCCCGGTTGTACGCGTTCGTCACGGCCGGCGTAGGCCTTTCCATCGCCACGCTGGTGTTCGGCCCACAGGCTCCGTTCCATTTCAGCGTGGTCTGGCTGGCGCTGCTGCCGGTCGTCGCCTGGTGCTTCCGCGACGAATGGAGCGGCATGCACCGCGCCCTGCTCGACGCGCTGAAATCACGGCGCGGCTACCCGGAGCCCGACGGGGGGCCTGGTGCGCTGCCATGAGCGAGACCATGCCACGCGCCACTTCAAAGCACCCGAGGCCGCGGCGATGACGAAGATCAACCTGTTCGTCTTCGCGGCGCACCACCTGTCCGGCAACATCGCCGCGCAGCGCTTCAAGGGCCTGCTCAAGTACCTGGATCCGGAGAAATACCGGATCTTCGTGCTCACCCGCGAACCGGCGACTGGGGCGGTCGCGCCGGTGCCGACGCCAGGGATCACCGTCCTGCCACTACCGGGCCATTGCGTGGGAAGCGAGTCCCACGCCACGGCATCGCTGCTGCCCATCGTCGCGGCGTTCCTGCGCCCGCTGCCATTCCTGCTCGCCGGGGATGCGGAACGCGAGCAGCCGTGGCTGGTCCGGGCGCTGGCCGTGGCCGACCGGCTGTGTGCGGAGAGACTGGCCGCTGGCGAACGCTGCGCGGCCATCGGCACGTATTCGCCGATCGACGCCCTGGTCGCCGCCGCAAGCCTGGCAAGCCGGCGCCGCATCGGCTGCCTGCAGGATTTCCGCGACGGGCTGGTGTTCGAGCCGCTGGGCAAGCCCGGCCGACTGCGGGCCTGGATGCGCCGGCTGATCGAGCGGCGCGTAGTGGCCGCCGCGGGCCTGGTCACCTCGGTGAGCCCCCCACTCGTCGCCGATTTCCGGCGGCGCTATCCGCGCAAGGCCGTCGCAACGCTGCCCAACGGCTACGATCCGGCCGACTTCGCGACAACCGGCAACGCCGCAGCCGACGATCCACGGGCGGCTGCCATCCTCGCCCGGTGGGTTCCGGCCGGCGCGCAACTGATAGGGCATTTCGGGCGCGTCGGCGCCAGCGACAGCTCGGCGTCGCGCAGTCTCGATTTCCTCGTCGATGCGTTGAACGCATCCCCCGCGACGATGGCGAACAAGCATGTGATGTTCGTCGGCGAATTGACACAACAGGAACGGGCCACGCTCGAACGCGCCCGGTTTTCTGTCAGCGTGCTCGGCCCGGTCGAACGCTCGCTGGCGCTGCAACTGATGCAGCGCTGCGACAAGCTGCTGCTGCTGACCGGTTCGCGCGCCAGCTGCGCCACCGGCAAGCTGTTCGAGTACCTGGCCGCGGGGGCAGACATCGTCTGCGTTTCCGGTGTGCCCAACGCGGCCACCGCGATCCTGGCCGAGACAGGCGCTGGACGCAGTCTGCTGACCAGCGACGGCGCCGCGGCCGGCGATGCCCTGAGGGCCGCGCTGGCACCCCGCGCCGTCGACGCGCAGCGTGACATCGGTCCCTACAGCAAGCTGGCGCAGGCCGGCATGCTCGACCGCTGGATCACCGACATGGTGCGGCCATGACGCACGGCCACGATCCGTCGTCGGCCGCTCCTGCGGAACTGCTGCTACCGCCGCCGGCACTGCTGGGCGCGGGCAAGTACCGCATCACCGTGGGCCACTTGTTCCTCGGCACGGCCTTCCTGCTGCTGTTCCTGTCCGTGGTCATCCCGAACTCGCTGCAGGTTCCCACCGCGGCGGTGATGGGCGTGGCGTTCCTGCTGGCGCTGCCCGGGCTGCGCATCGGCGCCGGCTTCAGGAACCTGCTGGGCATGTACATCTGCACCGTGATCGTGACCACCGCCTACATGATCGTGGGCGGCATGCACGACGCGCCGCGGGTCGCCCTCGCCCAGGTGCTGGCGATCTACATCGTGTCGCCGCTGCTGTGGACGATCATCGCGGAGGCCTTGCTGCGATGGCTGGGGACCGACCGGCTGATCGGCTGGTTCGTCCTGCTCAGCCTGCTCTGCGCCGTCAGCGTCGCGCTGTTCTTCTACCTGTACTTCCGGCACGGCGCGGCGGCCGTGGCCTTCTTCTTCCAGGGCGCCAACATCAACCAGAACGAGGGGTTCTCCGGCGCCACGATGCACGTGTACGGTTCGCTCATCTTCCTGTGCGGCGGCTTTTTCAGTTCGCCCGAACTCATCCGCAGCCGCTTGCTGCGTCTGGTTCTGCTGGCGGCGCTGCTGGTCTGCGCGCTCACCTCGGGCCGCTCAGCGCTGATCCTCGCGGTGCCGATGGGCTGGCTGCTGGGCCTGATGCTGACTTCGCGCACGACCGAGCACCCGCACGGCTCGATGTTCACCGGCGTCATCCGCTACGGCCTGCCGGTGCTGGTCGCCACGGCGGCGGCGTTGTTCCTGCTTCAGGCCTATACGCAGATCAGCCTGGGCGCGGTGCTGGACGTCGTCACGAACAAGCTGGCCTCGGGCGGCGGCGAAGCGCGGGTGCAGATGGGGCATTCGCTGCTCGCCGGCGTCCTCGACAACGGCGGCCTGGGCTCGGGCCACGGCGTCGGCGTCAAGTACGTCAGCGACCCCATCCACCCCTGGCGCTACGAGCTGGTGTGGCTGGCCACGCTCTACCGGGTGGGGATACTGGGCACGATCATCTACGCGCTGCCGTTCCTGCTCTACATCCTCGCGGCGCTCCGGCTCGCATACCGGCGCCGGCTGCCGGCGCGGCACAAGTTCATGTTCAGCGGCCTGGTCTGTGCCCTGCTGGCGACCAATACGAATCCCTACATTGAGGCGTTTGCCTTCCAGTGGATGTACGTCATTCCGCTGGTCGCGCTGTTCATCGAGTACCCGGACTGCCTCAGGAAGTCACCGGCATGAAACGTCTCAGGGTGCTGCTGTTTTCCAGGTATACAAGGCTGGGCCCGAGCACCCGCTTGCGCAGCCTGCAGTACCTGCCCCTGTTGCAAGATCGCGGGATCGACGTCGAGGTGCATCCGCTGTTTCCCGACGCCTATCTCGAGAACCTGTACGGCAATCGCTCTGCGGCCGCCCGCTGCATCGCGTGGCAATCCTGCGCCCGGCGCCTCGTGCAGGTCCTGCATCGTGGCGCGCACGATGTCGTCTGGATCGAGGGCGAACTCTTTCCCTACCTGCCGCACTGGATGGAGTCGCTGCTGGCGCGCTCCTCCAGGCCCTACGTCGTGGACTACGACGACGCCTTGTTCCACAAGTACGACCTGTCGTCCAGGCCGCTGGTGAGGCGCCTGCTGGGTCGCAAGATCGACCGCGTCATGCGCGGGTCGGCCTGCGTGGTCGCCGGCAACCGCTACCTTGCCGAACGCGCCGAACGCGCCGGCGCGGCACGGATCGAGATCATTCCGACCGTGGTGGACGAGAAGCGCTACGCCGTGGTGGACCACACGGACAGCAAGGCGCCGGTGATCGGCTGGATCGGATCGCCGGCCACCGAGGAGTACCTGCTGGACAACCGCGGCGTGCTGGAGCAGGTCTGCACCAGGCACGGTGCGCGCCTGCTGCTGGTCGGGCCGCGGACGGAGGTTGCCGGGGAGTTCGGCAGCGTGGTGCCGGAGGTGGTGGGATGGTCTGAGGATAGCGAGGCCGCCGCGATCGCCCGGATGGACATCGGTATCATGCCCTTGCGCGACGGCCCATGGGAGCGCGGCAAGTGCGGTTACAAGATCATCCAGTACATGGCCTGCGGCCTGCCAGTGGTCGCCTCGACGGTGGGCGCGAACCTAGACATCGTGCGGCACGGCGAAAACGGCTTTCTGGCTGAGGGACCGGCCGCGTGGCAGGACGACCTGGAGCAGCTGATCCGGGACCGCGACCTGCGCACGCGCATGGGACTGGCGGGCCGCGCACGCGTCGAGCACGAATTCAATGTGGGCGTGCAGGCCTCCCGGCTCGCGGACGTGCTGTACGGCGCGGGGCGGCGCTGATGTGCGGCCTGGCGGGGCTCTGGCAATGGCGTGGCGGTGCGCGTGAGGCGCTGCTGAAACAGGTGCAGGCCATGTCCGCCCAGCTGATCCATCGCGGCCCCGACGACGGCGGCGCGTGGTGCGACGAATCGGCGGGCATCGCCTTGGCGCAGCGGCGCCTGTCCATCCTCGATCTCTCGCCGGCCGGCCACCAACCCATGCCCTCGGCATGCGGGCGCTACGTCCTCGTGTTCAACGGCGAGATCTACAACCACCTCCACCTGCGCCAGCAGCTCCTCGCTGAAGGCGCGGCGCCGGCGTGGCGCGGGCATTCGGACACCGAGACCCTGCTCGCCTGTTTCGTCGCCTGGGGCGTCGAGCAGACCCTGCGCGCCTGCGCGGGCATGTTCGCGCTTGCGCTGTGGGACCGTCGACAGCGCACGCTCACGCTCGCCCGCGACCGCATGGGCGAGAAACCGCTGTACTACGCATGGCAGGACGGCATCCTGCTGTTCGGCTCGGAACTCAAGGCGTTGAAGGCGCATGCGGCGTTCCGCGCCGAGGTTGATCGCGACGCGCTCGCGCTGCTGCTGCGCCACGACTGTGTTCCCGCGCCCTATTCCATCTATCGCGACGTGCTCAAGCTGCGTCCCGGTCACCTGCTGTGCATCACCGCGGATGCGCCGCGCCACGCGCAAGCCGTGGCGTATTGGCGCTACAACGACGCCGTCAGCGCGGGACTCGGCAACCCGCTGCATGGCTCGGACGCCGAAGCCATCGATGCGCTGGAGGAACAATTGGGTGCCAGCGTCAGTGCACAGATGCTGGCCGACGTGCCACTGGGCGCCTTCCTCAGCGGCGGCATCGACAGCAGCACGATCGTGGCCTTGATGCAGGTGCGCAGCCGTCGCCCGGTCAAGACCTTCACCATGGGGTTCGGCGAGACCGGTTACGACGAGGCAGCACACGCCAAGGCCGTGGCCAGGCATCTCGGAACCGAGCACACCGAACTCTACGTGCGGCCCGAGGATGCCCTCGCCGTCATCCCGAAGCTCCCGTCGATCTTCTGCGAACCGTTCAGCGACAGCTCCCAGATTCCCACCTTCCTGGTCAGCCAGCTGACCCGCCGCGAAGTGACGGTGGCGCTGAGCGGCGACGGCGGCGACGAGCTGTTCGGCGGCTACAACCGCTATCTGGGAGCCCGCACGACCTGGGAACGGATGCGTCGCCTGCCGCCGTTCGCGCGGCTGGCCGGCGCCGGCATCCTACGCTCCGTGCCGCCGGACGCATGGAACCGCTGGTTCGAACGCGTCAAGCCGCTGCTGCCGAAGCGCTGGCACTTGGCCACGCCCGGCGACAAGGCACAGAAGCTGGCCGAGGTGCTGCCGCTGGCCAGCGGCCACGACTTCTTCCTGCACCTCGCCAGCCAATGGAAGCACCCGGGCAGCATCGTCATCGGCGCCCGTGAACCCGCGACCCTGCTGACCGACTCCGATGCGTGGCCGCACACCGGGAACCTGGCGCAATGGATGATGGCGATGGATGCGCAGAGCTACCTGCCCGACGACATCCTGGTGAAGGTCGACCGGGCCGCCATGGCCAATAGCCTGGAAACCCGCGTGCCGATGCTCGACCACCGCGTGGTCGAACTGGCATGGCGCCTGCCGCTGCACCAGAAGATACGCGACGGCGAAGGCAAGTGGCTGCTGCGTCAGGTGTTGTACCGGCACGTGCCCCGCGACCTGGTCGAGCGCCCCAAGATGGGTTTCGCCATCCCACTGGACAACTGGCTGCGGGGGCCGCTGCGCGATTGGGCGGAAAGTCTGCTCGACGAGCGCCGCCTGCGCCAGGAAGGCTTCTTCCACCCCGCGCCGATCCGGCGGAAGTGGCGCGAGCATCTGGACGGCCGGCGCAACTGGCAGCACTCCTTGTGGAGCGTGCTCATGTTCCAGGCCTGGCTGGACGAGAAACGGAGGATATCCGCATGACCCTGCCGCACGCCGGCCCCGCCGCCGCCCGATCCGCCCGCAGGCAGCACTGCACCGCCGCAGCCACGCACGGGGCACGCCCATGAAAGCGGTGCTTTTCGCCAACACGGATTGGTACCTCTACAACTTCCGCCGCGCGCTGGCGACCTCCCTGCAGCGGCAAGGCTACGACGTCCTGCTGATCTCCCCCGCCGGCCCCTACGGCGACAAGCTGCGCACCCTGGGCCTCCGCTGGGAGCCCTTGCCGATGGCGCGCCGCAGCCTGAATCCGCTGCGGGAAGCGGCACTGCTGTGGCATCTCGTCCGCTTGTTGCGGCGGGAACGGCCGGTGCTGGTGCACGGCTTCACCATCAAGTGCGCTGTGTATGGTTCGCTGGCGGCGCGGCTGGCCGGCGTGCCCGCCCGGGTGAATGCCGTGGCCGGCATGGGTTACGTGTTCACCAGCCCGCAACTGAAGGCGCGGATGTTGCGCCCGGTGGTGCGTAGCCTGTTGCGGCTCGCACTCGGCGGCAGCGGTGCGCGCCTGATCCTGCAGAACGCGGACGATGTGGCGCTATTCCGGCAGGCCGGGCTCGTGGATCCGGAGCACATCCGGCTGATTCGCGGCTCCGGGGTGAACTGCGCACAGTTCGCCGCGGGAGCTCACGCGCGCCCCCCGGGCGATGGACGCATGCGCGTGCTGCTGGCCAGCCGGCTGCTGTGGGACAAGGGCCTTGCCGAGTTCGTCGCCGCACTCCGCCAGCTTCGCCAACAGGGCCGTACAGTCCACGCCCTGCTCGCCGGGACACCGGATCCCGGCAACCCCGCTGCCGTTCCGGAAGCGGCGATACGGGAATGGGTTGCGGAAGGACTGGTCACCTGGCTCGGCCACGTCGACGAGATGGCCGGCCTGCTCGGTTCGGTCGACGCAGTGGTGCTGCCAAGCCACCGGGAAGGCTTGCCGCGGACGCTGGTCGAGGCGGCGGCCTGCGGACTGCCCCTGATCACCACCGACGTTCCCGGCTGCCGCGAGGTGGTGTCCGATGGCGTCGACGGCCTGCTGGTTCCGAAGGGCGACAGCACGGCGCTGGCGCTGGCCATCCGGCGACTGCAGGAAAACCCGCAGCTCGCGCGCCGGCTGGGTGCGGCGGCCCGCCTCAAGGCGCGATCCCAGTTCGACGAACACATCGTCATCGAGCGCACCCTGGAGGTCTACGCGGAACTGTGCGAACCGCCGGCAGTGCCCACCGGGTCGCTCCTGTAGACGTCCGTTTCCCGTGTCATGCGCATCCCGGCACGACACGACCCATGCGTCGTTCGGAGAACCGCATCCGCCCGCGAAGGAATCACAGACGGGTTTCGCCGGAACCGCGGCAGCCGTTCCCGGAGCCACGCACGATAGGAGGCCTTGCCATGCGATCCTCACCGCAACTGACGAACGTCCTGGACTTCCTTCCCACTGCGGAACACGCCGCCATCCGTTCGGGCAACAGCTCGTACGATTGCACCGGCGGCATCCAGGCAGCCATCGACCGGTCCGGAAACCGGGTATACGTGCCCGCCGGAGTGTATCCCGTGAAACAGCTCAACCTCAGGTCGGACATCGAGCTGTACGGCGATGGACAGGCCAGCGAGCTGAGGGCGCACGACGACACGCTGGCCTGTGAATTCATGCTCGTCACCCACGTGCGCGACGGAGGCACGCCCGACGTCGCGGACAACATGCGGAACATCCACCTGCACGACCTCAAGCTCAATGGGCGCGTGGCCGAGTTCGGCTACCAGCAGTTCTTCTACCTGCTGGCCGTCAACGCCACCTCGGACCTGACGGTGGAGCGGGTGACGTTCCACGGCTTTCGCGGGGACGGCATGTACGTGGGTTCGGGGACCCTCCGCGGCACCGAGCGCCACAACCAGCGCATCGTCGTACGCGACTGCGTGTTCGATGGCGCGACAAAGGACAACCGCAACGGCCTGTCCATCATCGACTGCGACCATCTCACGGTCGCGCACTGCATCTTCCGGAACATCGGCAACGCGAAACTCTCCCACTCGGTGGGCGGCATCGATTTCGAGCCCGACCACAACTGGAGCGTGTATCGCAATGTCTCCATCACCCACTGCAAGTTCATCGACATCGACACGGTGAACACGGCGGGCATCACGTTCTTCAATGGCCACCAGACGGGAAACAACATTCACGACTGGGTCGTGGCGGACTGCCAGTTCTCGAACTGCTACTGGGGCATCGACTCCGCGACGCGGCCCAAGACTGCAGCGGACGCCGCCGACAACCTCTCCGTGCTGAACTGCCACTTCCTGAACTCGGTCCGCGTCGACATCGCGGTCAACGGATTGAGCGGCACGCAGATCAGCGGCTGCACCTTCCAGCGCTCTCCGCCGGGCTCCGGCCCGGGCGGCGACGCCATCAGGCTGGGTTCCTTCGCCTATGGAACCAGCGAGAATGCCATCGACACGGTGATCACCGGCAACACCTTCATCGGCATACGACCGCAAATGGGCGCGATCGGCGTGCTGGGCGCCAACGGGGTGGTGTGCGCGGGCAATGTGTTCGTCGACATCCACGGCTCCTGCATCAATTTCGCCGAACGCAACACCCCCGACCACACCAGGCTCATGGAGGCGGTGATCATCTCCGGCAACAAGATCAGCCGCAGCATGCACGCGGAAGCGGGTGCCGCCGCCATGTCCTTCCTCAGCACGAGCGAGCAGATGCGCATCACCCGCGGCCACCTCATGCTGGACCGATCCATCGAATACGCCAACGACCTCGACGAAGGCATCAAGCGCGTTGCGGCGGGTGCAACGATCCAGCTCGTGGGACTGAGGTGACCGGCGGCATCCCGGCAAATACCTGCCGCCACCACCTACCGAAGCGCAGCCCCTGATTCAGTCGGGCTCGGGATGCCAGCGGGTGGCAGGCGAGATCAACGGTGATTGGGTTGTTTCGCCGCGCGGTATGTCTCGGTCTGGTGACCGCCCGTGCCGTCACTGTTCTCCCCTCCCCTCACCACAAGATCCGCCGGAATGGCCGGTCGGCCCGAACCCGGTGAAATGAGCTTTGCGCCGATGCCGCTATGCAGGCCCGATCCACTTTGCCGGCGTGCATCCTGTCGCTGCCATGCACGCATGACCGTCGTCATGTATATGCCGAGGATCAGGCAAAACACCGCGAGGTTCGCCCCCGCCGAGTGGGCCACGCCGCTGACGATCGCGCCGATGGATGCGAGGCCGACGGCGAGCACTACCAGCGCGACCAGGGTGGCCCGGGGCCCCAGGCCGGCTCCCTGCAGGATGTGGTGGATATGCCCGCGATCCGGCTTGAACGGCGACTGGCCCGCACGCATGCGTCGAAACATCACCGCGAGCGTGTCGAACACTGGCAGCGCCACGCACCACAACACATCGACGGGCGACAAGTGCGTTTCGGGCAGCTGGCTCAGATAGATGAGTACCCAGGCCAGCAGATAGCCGATCAGCGTGCTTCCTGCATCGCCAAGGAAAACCTTGCCGCCCACGAAGCCGAGGTTGACGAGCAGGTAGGGGAGCGTGGCCGCGGCCAGCAAGGCCAGCAGCATGATCACCCCCCGCAGCGGCATGGGCGACGCAAACAGCACAACGGCAACGATGCTGACCAGCGTGAGGCTGCCGGCCAGGCCGTCGATGCCATCCATCATGTTGAACGCATTCACCAGACCGATGACCGCAAGCACCGTCATCGGCACGCCAAGCCATCCAAGCACCACATCGTGGCCGAAGATGTGTCCAAGCGTGTGGATGTAGACGCCGGTGCTCGCGATCACGGCCAGTATGGCGATGGTCTGGATCAGCAGGCGATCCCGCACGCTGAGGCCGAAGCGATCGTCCAGCGCGCCGAGCAAGGCAAGCACGGCGGCCGTTCCGAGCAGGCTGCGTTCGAACCCGTCAAAGGCGCCATAGCACGCGGCTCCCGCAATCACCCCCGTGAAGATCGCCAGGCCGCCCACCAGCGGTACCTCGCCAAGATGCTGCTTGCGTTGATCTGGGCGATCAACCAGACCCAGCGCCAGAGCGAATCGACGCATGACGACGATACCTGCTGCCGATGTGCATGCGGCAACCAATGCATCGAGGAGCAATCGCAGTTCCTGCATGGGACCTTCGCCTCCTAGCCTGCTCGAGCGGGTCCCCCAAGGTCCGAACGAGTTCAATTGCGGGTGGTTCAGCCGACGGGCGGCGAAAACCTTGCTGACCTGTGCACACGAACCGTGGATGCATCAGACCGGTACTTCCTCCTGTCTGGATCAACCTTGATTCCATCAATGCTGCAGCGATGAGTGACCGACGAGAGCACATCGATCTAACGCCAGGCTTTTGAAGCTATCACCTTTGGATGTCGATTCCGGTACACGGCCGGTGTGTTATTCAGCCAATGCGCGTTTATATGAGTGCCACATGAATCCCATGTCGGGCAGTGTCCGATGAAATCCGTGGCTGCATGATTCAGGCAACCCAAATACAAACGCCGTCACCCGGACAATGCGGCCCCGGAGCATCCTGGAATGACGCGACGGTGTTTTCGCGTTGTACCGGTCCACAATGGAATGATCGGAGTGGCGGGCATTCCCGCGCACAACTACCCCGACGTGACCTTCCGAATAGCGCGTCGACTCGCGTCCCTTGCAACATGACGGACATGCGCCCAGCGAAGCGCAAACGATCGCCGCCGAGAATCAAGCGGCGGCAATCGATCTGCTGCGGCAACCAGGACCATGCCAGCAACGCGGTACGCGTCGATGGCATGGATTCGAACCGGTTCGCGCCGGCGCGATCGGATTCACGGTCGCTCAGTGGGTTGCGCTGTAATTCGCTGCAGTCGCGCTGGTGACCAGGGATGCCGAAGGCAGCAGCTGGCTCAGGAAACGGTTCCAGCGGGTGATTCCGGCCGCGCCGACGAACACCACGTCACCCGGCTTCAACCTGAAATCGTCTCCCAGCGCGAACGCGGACGGGGAACGTGCGTCCAGCTGGAAAACCTTGGCCGGGGTATTTTTCAGATTGTTCGCACCACGTATCACGTACACCGCCCTGCCGTCGGAGGTGACCGGATTCAGGCCGCCGACGCGGCCCAGCGCCTGGGTCAGCGAGATGGAGGGGAGCGTCCTGAAGGTAACCGCCTGGGGACGCATCACCTCGCCCATCACGTACACCTCCTCGGAGTCGTTGTAGGGAAGCATCAGGCGATCACCCGGCTTCAGGTAGATGTCCTTCGCCAGTCCCCGGCTGTCGTACAACGCGGCAAGGTCCAGGTGATAGTTCTGGCCGTCGCGACTCAGCACCAGGTCGGACAGGTTGGCCTGATCGGCATTGACGGTTGCCGTCCCCAGCGCCTGTGCCAAAGTCAACGGAACCGAGGTGATCGGCAGCGGGTCGGTCTTCATGAAAGCGCCCTGGAGCAGCACATGCTGGCTGTTGTAGCCGACGATGCTGACGTCCACCTGCGGCCGCTCGACGTACTTCGCGATCTTGTCGGCAATGGTCTGGCGTACCTGCTCGATCGTCAGTCCCGCCACCTTGATGCTGCCCACATAGGGGTAGAACAGGGTGCCGTCCGAGCGCACCAGACGCCCGTTGGCCGCCGTCTGCTGTTGCGTGCCGGCCGGCGACGTCAGCTCCGGGTGATCCCAGACCGTGATGTAGAGTGAATCCCCCGGGCCGACGTGGTAAGGCCCCGGCTGATAGGACAGCAGTTCCTGCGGCACCGTCGCGGTCAGCATAGGCGTAGGATTCTCTGCCAGCAGTTGCGGGGTAATCGTCACCAGCTGGATCTGGCTGCTGTCGCTTGGCGTACCGCGGACCAGGCCTTTCCCGGACATTTCCTGGCCCGGCGACCACACGCAGCCGCTGGCAAGCAGCGCGAACCCAAGAACGGCAAAGGCGCAGGTCTTTTTCATGATCAAAGGTCCTCGAAGGATTCGTACAGCAATTGCCCGAAACCGCCCGCTGGCGGCATGCCCGACCCCTGATTTCGCGCTTTTTCCGGCCGCACGGAACCGCCCCGAAAAGCGGAAGATCCGCCTTGCGAGAATGACCCATTGAACCGGGTAGTTCGATAATCGCGGCAAAAATCAACCGCAAGAGCTAATGGACCTAATGTGATGCCACATGCAGCGTGAAATAACCATCACGATTCATAACAACGTTTATTGAACGTACACGTGACCGTTTCATCGACCTCGAAAGCCGGCCTTCAAACCCAATGTGTCCAGGCGGAAATCCACGCACGCGGCTCCAGCGCCATGCTTGTCGTTGCTCTGCCGGCATTCGGGTTTCAAGACGGAATCTCTCCGCTGGCCGGCCTTCCAGCGCCACGCCCAGACAGCACCGGACGAGATTTCCACCGCCCGGCGACCAAGTCGTGTCGCTGACAATTTTTGTCCTTCACTGACTCGCCGCGCCGCCACACGCCTGGCATCCCTGACGCGAGGCCGGTGCAGGCCATGTCCCTGGCGGCAGGCATGTCGCATGCATGCGCGGGTGACGCCCGCAACAAGCGATCGGCCATGCTGGAACTTGCGGCATCCATCGCAGATTCGCATCGCGGACCGCGGCGTGTCGTCCCTGGCCATGCGGGCGTCCCCGTTTGGCACGATACTGGCTTGCACAAAGGACCCCGTCCACCAGTCCGGCCGACCGCTACGGATGCAAACAAGCATGGAAAACAACGAGAAAAAGCCATTCTGGGAGAAGAACTCCCGGGGATTCTGGCTCATTGTTTGCTTGGCGGTCAGCGCGTTGGCCGGCTGGGTGATGTTTCACTTGGATATCCTCCATTGACTCCAGGATTCCGGCCGCACAATTAAGTCCGGGCCGGATTTCGTCTGGACGCCAGGCGTCGACGCCGTGGCTTGATATCGTCGAAGCGCGCACCGCCGTCGCAAGCATGCGGAACGAGTATCTGCGTAGTGCGCACTGCAGCTTCAAGACTGCAGGTTCAAACAAGTGGGGTGTCATACAACGACACTGCACATTAACTCGAGATGACTCTGCCTCGTCGCGCAGGAACATGCGCGACCCGTGCGCGATATACCTTTGCAGGGTCGGTGTTGCATCCGCGCAAGCGCAAGCATGACCTTCCGTCCGCGCGCCGACGCACACAGCATGCACTGCATGACGCCCGTCCAAGACATCTCGGGATGACCGTATGCGGAATCCGGAAGACAGCAAGATCGCCATCATCGGCTTGGGTTACGTCGGCCTGCCGCTGGCGGTGGAATTCGGCAAGCACCACGACACGCTCGGCTTCGACATCAACCGGACGCGCATCGAAGAATTGCGCGCCGGCGAGGACCGGACGCTGGAAGTGGATGCCGACGAACTGGCCGCCGCGAAGCGGCTGAGGTTCTCCGCCACGCCGGACGAGCTGCGCACGTGCGACGTCTACATCGTCACCGTGCCCACACCGATCGATGCCGCCAAGCGGCCCGACCTCACTCCGCTGGTGAAGGCCAGCCAGATGCTGGGCAAGGTGCTGAAGCGCGGCGACATCGTGGTGTACGAGTCCACGGTCTACCCCGGCTGCACCGAAGAGGTCTGCGTGCCGTTGCTGGAACAGGGCTCCGGCCTGGTGTTCAACCGCGACTTCTACGCCGGCTACAGCCCCGAGCGGATCAATCCCGGCGACAAGCAGCACCGCGTCACCGGCATCCTCAAGGTCACCTCCGGCTCCACGCCCGAGGTCGCCGATTTCGTCAACCGCCTGTACGGCTCGATCATCACCGCCGGCACGCACCAGGCCAGCTCCATCAAGGTGGCCGAGGCGGCCAAGGTGATCGAGAACACCCAGCGCGACCTCAACATCGCCCTGGTCAACGACCTCGCCATCCTGTTCAACAAGCTCGGCATCGACACCCTGGAGGTGCTGCAGGCCGCCGGCACCAAGTGGAACTTCCTGCCGTTCCGCCCCGGCCTGGTCGGTGGCCACTGCATCAGCGTGGACCCCTACTACCTCACCCACAAGGCGCAGGAAGTGGGCCACCACCCCGACGTGATCCTCGCCGGCCGGCGCACCAACGACGGCATGGGCCCGTACATCGCCGACGAGGTGATCCGGCTGATGGTGCGCAAGGGCATCAACCCGGTGAACGCCCGCGTGCTGCTGCTGGGCCTGGCGTTCAAGGAGAACTGCCCGGACCTGCGCAACACCCGCGTGGTCGACATCGTGCACGCGCTGCGCGGCTACAACGCACAGGTCGACGTGCACGATTCGTGGGTGGATGCCGCCGAGGCCGAGCACGAATACGGCCTCGCCCCGCTGGCCGAGCCGGCCACCGGCGCCTACGACGCGGTGATCGTGGCCGTCGGGCACCACCAGTTCGTCGCGCTGGGCGCCGCGGGCGTGCGCGCCTACGGCAAACCGCAATCCGTCGTCTACGACGTGAAATACGTGCTGCCCCGCGAGGCAGTGGACGGTCGCCTTTGAGCGGGACTTCATGCATGGCGTTGCCGTTATGGAGTGCCGGCTACAAGAGGATCGCGGAGCACAGTCGACGGCGGCACGCTCCCTTGAAGCTGATACGCTTTGACTGGCGTGAAGCGGGCTGGAGATGGAATGAACACCGGCACATTCACCATATCCATCGACTTCGAACTGTATTGGGGCGTGCGTGACACGCGCAGCCTCGATGCTTTTCGCGAGCGCCTGGACGGTGCCAAGCAGGCCATCCCGCGCATGCTGAAGCTGTTCGAACAGCATCGCATCCACGCCACCTGGGCGACAGTAGGCTTCCTGTTCTGCCGCGACCGCGACGCCGCGCTGGCGGCGGCTCCGTCCAAGCGACCCGGCTACGCGAACGACTCACTGTGTCCCTACCGTTACCTGGAGCAATCGTCGGATCTCGACGGGCGCTACCACTTCGCACCTGACCTGGTCGAACTGATCGCCGCGACAGCGGGCCAGGAATTGGCCAGCCACACCTTCTCGCACTACTACTGCCGCGAAGCGGGACAGACAGCTGCGGCGTTCAGGGCCGACCTCTCCGCAGCAGTACGCGTTGCGGCTGCGCAGGGAATCACCCTGCGCAGCCTGGTGTTTCCGCGCAACCAGTGGAACCCCGACTATCTGGAGGTACTCGCCGAGCACGGCATCTCGGCCTACCGCGGCAATGAGCACGGCTGGCTCTATGCCGCCACCGACCGCGTCGGACAGAACGCGCTGCGTCGCATGGGCCGCTTGCTGGACAGTTACGTCAATCTCAGCGGCCACCACACATACACGCTGGAAAGCTGCGCCGGCAGACGGCCGCTCAACTTCCCCGCCAGCCGCTTCCTGCGCCCGCATGACCCGCGGCTGGCCCCGCTGGACGGTCTGCGGCTGCGCCGGATTACAGGTGCCATGCGCCATGCCGCCAGGCGCCACGAGATCTTCCACCTGTGGTGGCACCCCCACAATTTCGGCGTCGACACCGATCAGAACATGGATTTCCTGGAGCGTGTGGTTAAGGAGTTCGAACGCCTGCGACAGCAGGACGGTATGCGTTCGCTGAGCATGGCCGAACTCACCGACGCGCTGGCGGCATGATGAACCGGCGGACTCCACGCATCGTCATGCTGTGCGGCGATGGGCCAACTTCCTGGTTCATGTACAACGCACTGGCGTGCGAGGTGGAAATTCTCGCTGTAGTAGTGGAGCGCAAACCGTCGGCCCGGGGCATGATCCGGCATCGCCTGCGCCGGCTGGGCTGGCCCACCGTCGTCGGCCAGCTGGCTTTCATCGCATTCAACCGGCTCCTGGCGCGGCTCCAGCGCCGCCGCAGCAACGAGCTGATCGTCCGTTACGGCCTGCAGGCCACTTTGCCAGCGGCAGACATCACCCTCCGGGTCGACAGCGTCAACACGGCAACGGTGCGCCGCATGCTGAGGAAGCTGGAGCCCGACGCCGTGGTGGTGAACGGCACGCGGATCGTTTCGCGCGCCGTGATCGAATGCATCCGGCGCCCGTTCATCAATACCCACGCCGGCATCACGCCACGCTACCGCGGCGTGCATGGCGGTTACTGGGCATTGGTCAACGACGATGCCGAGCATTGCGGCGTTACCGTCCACCTCGTCGACCCCGGCGTGGATACCGGCGGCGTGCTGTACCAGCAGCGTATCCACGTCGAGGACGACGACGGCTTCAACACCTATCCGCTGCACCAGCTCGCCGCCGGAATCCCGCTGATGAAGCAAGCCCTGCACGACGTCGTCGCCGGCAACCTGGCCACCCGCGAAGGCGTCGCGCCTTCCAGACTCTGGTATCACCCTACCCTCGGCCAGTACCTGCGGTACCGCTTCTCCAGGTCGGTCAAATAGAGCCTGGCCAGCCACAGAACCTACCCGAAGGCACTTCCGGCTACCTGCTCGGCAGAAGCAGGGGCACAACCGATGCTCCGGAGGAGCTGGGCCACAGGGAGGGGCACACTCTTCGCGATCTGGGGTATCGAAGGGGCGACCTTGGCTCTTGGCTCCAAGCCCCCAAAAATGCCCCCAGCAGAGGCCGGATTGTGGTGGACACCTTTGGATGTAACTGGACAAGAAAAATGGCCGGAAGCCTTGATGTTGCTGGGCTTACCGGCCTTTATTGGACGCCGCTGCACGGCGAATTGGTGGGTGGCGTCTATCCAACAATCGCCGGAAAGCCTTACTGCGCAAAGGTTTCGTGAATTGGCACACCGAAAATACCCGCAAACGTACCCATTCCCGCGCGCGACACCTGTCAGCGCGCCACGTGAGGCATCGACCCGCGCAACGCTTCTTCGCGCGTCCGTCCCTCGGCGCAGTCGACGGCCTCACCCGTCTGGCGGCGCCCCGTGGGGTTCGTTTCGCGAATCCGCCTCGCGCGCGCGATGTGGGCGGTTTGGTCGACATGCTGGGTCTAGCGCCTCACCCAGCAAACCTAAATCCAAAGGCTAACCGCCCTTAAGATCGTCGAAGCCAGGTGCTCCAAACCTACCCAGCAACCGGGCTAAATAGCCGAACTCGCGGGCTGCCAGTTCGGCATCGCGGGCGGCGTATCGGTCAAAGGTGCGCTGGCGCATCCATTTCGGTTTGAACGGCTGGCCGAAAAGGTCGCTGTACTTGTCGCCCAACTTGTGGCGGATCGCCCAGCGTTGATCCATGATGCGTTCCGCGCCACTCACGCGCTGGCTGGCGTAGGTGGGGCGCGGCTTGATCGCGTCGCGGTGGCAGAACTGCGCGACACCGGGCCACTTGTAGAGCTTCACGGCGCGCCGATGCGTGTACGGGCAGCGGGCATACCAGCGATGGCCGCCGTAGTGGCAAGGGATCGCTTCCAGGGCAATGCGGCAGGTCACCGGCTGGCACTTGCCCGTATCGCGGTCGCGGTGCGTGTAGTCCAGCACCAGCAAGCCTTCCGCGTCGGTGAGCGTAGCGTGGTAGTTCACGCTAGCGACTTTCTCGCTATCGCCGTTCGTCCACTGCCAACTGCCGCGTGTCTCGCCGTTCGGCATCAGCGCCCCCAGCTTGAGCATGCGCCGGACGTCCAGACGAATCGCCGATTCGATATGCGGGCGCCAGCCGGAACCGCTCATGGCAATTTGGCCTTGCGCTTGGGTTTGGCAGGCGCCGCCAGCTCGCTGTTCAGTTGCTTGTACAGCCCAAACAGGTACGCCACGCGCGCGGCGTCATCCTTGCCGCTCCGGTAGCCATAGGCGGCGTCTACGGCCTTGTCCAGCTCGCGGTGGGCATCGCGCAGATCGTCGGGCATCGCGTCGGGGTCATACAGGTCGGCCAGCGTGGAACCGGGATGCGCACCGCGTCCCGCCAGCACGGCATCGGCGGCCTGTGCCACGGCGCGGCGTTTTTCCTCGGTCACAACCTGCGGCCACGGAAAGTTGTTGTAGACGATGTGGACGGAATACTGGTAATCGCTTTTTAGTCTACCGGTGACGTAGCGAACCCATGCCATGTGCATGGTGCTAGACAAAATACCCATGTGGAACAGCGTCGCATCCGGCACGATGCGCAGCTTGTTGCTCGCCAACGCATCCGGCTTGAAGTAACCGATTGGGATGAAGCGACGACGTTCGGACGATACTTCAGGGATTACCAAAAAATCCCGATCCGGCATGAACTCGACATGGAAGCGGCGCGGCATCTCCGCCAGCTTCCGAGTTTGCGCACTTTTGCTGTCAGATCGAAACTTACGCACCGCGGCAACGCGCTCCATCGCTAGCGGTAACGCCTTTAGCACAACAGGTTCGACATCTCCCAGCCAGAGGCACCAGCGTTCGTAACCGTTCAAAAACTCGTCCGCGCCCAGCCAACGGCGAAAATACGGTGCCGCGCCCGGCTCATGCGCAATGAACGCATCGTGTTCGTCGGGCGTGAACAAGTAATTGCCGTCGTCAATGGGTTTGTTGCCGATGCCCATACTCGGTGCTTCCGCGCACAACGGCGTGCCGCGTCGCTGCAACACCACGTCCGGCGCATCGGCCAGGTACGGGTTGATGTTCTTTGCGGCCTCCGCCGTCGGCTCGCCCTTGATGCCGTCCGGGTACAAATACAGCGTGCGCTTGTCGGGCTCGCGCAAGCCGAAGCCGATGATGACGCAATGCACGGCGGCCACGCCCTTGCCTTCGTTGCTCCATTGGAAGGTGCGATGCGCAAAGCGGATATGCACGCCGTGCCCCAGCAGCCACGGCCACAGCACGCCCACCTGTTCGCCTTGCGTGATGCTGTTGGTGGAGACGAAAGCCACGTCGATGCGCGGATGCCCCTTGATGTAGTCCGCCGCCTTGACGTACCACGCGGCCACCAGATCCAGCAGCCCGCCATTGGCAAGCGGCGCGAACACGCCCGCCACGTCGGCGCGCTGTGTATCGCTCATGTACTTGGCACCCACGAATGGCGGATTGCCCAGCACGTAACTGCATTGTTCCGGCGCCAGCACGTCGCGCCAGTCGATGCGCAGAGCGTTGTCACAAACGATGGTGGGCGCCGTCACCAGGGGCACCGTGGGGCGTGTGGTGCCGAAGCGTTCGGCAGCCTCCAGGTTCATCTGGTGATCGGTGATCCATAGCGCCACGCGAGCAATATGCGCAGCAGCATCGTCGATCTCGATGCCGTAGAACTGGTGCACGTTGACCCGACACAAGGTGGACACGTCCAGCACGCCGCGTTGTTCACCCCACAGCTCGGCGATCAGCGCCATTTCCAGCCGGCGCAGCTCGCGGTAGGCGATGACCAGGAAGTTGCCGCAGCCGCAGGCGGGATCGAAGAAGGTGAGCGTGGGCAGCCGGTCATACAGCGTGCGCAGGCTGGCCTTGGTGCGCTTGGGCGCATGCAGCTCGGCCCAAAGGTCATCCATGCACAGCGGGTTGAGCAATCTCAGGATGTTGCGCTCGCTGGTGTAGTGGGCGCCCAGCTCGCGCCGTGTGGCCTGCCGTTTGTCGGTGGGGTGTTGCTGTTCCAACACGCCCTGGAACATGGCGCCAAAGATCGCCGGGGATATGCCGCTCCAATCCAGCTCCGAACACAACAGCAGCAGGCGGCGCAGGTCGTGGTTGAAGGCCGGAATGCGCGCCCGCTCGGCGAACAGGCTGCCGTTGATGTACTCGAACGCCGCCAGGTCTTCGTCCAGCGTGGACTGCCGCGCGTCGTGCGGCGTGTCCAGCACCTGGAACAGCTCAGACAGCAGTGCGCCAAGGTCTTTGCCATCCTCGCGGCTACGCTGCACCAGCCGGGTGAACTGGCCGTTGCTGCCAAAGATGCCGGTGTCGTCGGCAAAGAAGCAAAACAGCAGCCGGGTCAAGAACACTTCAAGGTCATGGCCGACAAAGCGCGCGTCCAGCAACGCCTGGTGCAGCTGCGACACCTGATAGGCCGCCTTGCGGTCGGCCTTGGATTCCTCGGCGATCTCCGCCTCATCGTCGATCAGGAAGGCGAACCAGTCGGCGCGTTTTGGCAGCTCATTCAACGTGCATTCGTGGCTGGCACCGCTGCGCAGGTCGGTGAGGCGGAAGCGCGCGAAGTCAGACGTGACGATGTAGCGCGGGCGCTCGGCTTCCTTCAGCGCCAGAAAGTAGTCGCTGGCCTGCGCAAAGGCGGCGTCCAGGTCTTTGCCCCGGCTCTTGTGCTCCACGATCAGCAGGCCAGGGATGAAGCTGTCGATGAAGCCGCGCCCACCGTCCAGCTTGGCGACCGCCTTTTCGTAGATGGTGGCGGACTCGGGACGGATGCCGAAGCATTCGTAGAAGCGCGCCCAGAACAGCTTGGCGTCTGCATTCTCGCGCGTGGCGTGCTGCCACTCCTTGGCGAAGGCGGTAAGCCTGCGGCGAGTCTCGTTCCGTGTCATTGCAGCCATGCGGTCGTGTCCCCCTTGGTGACGGGTCGATTATGCGGGCTGGTGCGATGGCTGGCGACAGGTGCAGTGCGCGCAGCAGGCCCTTGCAACGCGTCCACGGCCAGAGCAAAGCCAACCCCACCTGGTAGATATAAAAAGGAACACGCCTGCCGTGTCAGAACTACGCCGAAAAATGGCCGGACTGACACGCCCACCGTGTCGGCGATGGATTTACTGACACGCATACCGTGTCGGCTTGGCACGCCCGTCGTGTCGGCCTGACACGGCTACCGGGCTGGGCGATGCGTTTTGCTTCGCTGGCTTCGGTATCGGTGGCTGCGGCACCTTCCACAGGCCCGAAGCAACCGCCGTGGCAGACACGTCCAGCTTGCCGTGGCATTCGTCGATGGGGCGCCAAGTGAACGCATACAGGCAGCAACGGTTCATGCCGCCCTGTCGGGTCTTTTCGATCAAGCCATAGTGTTGCAACTCGGCCAGCGCCCGTGTGAGCGTGTCGCGCGAGCGCCAGCCGCGCAGTTGCAGGATGCTCCACGTTGCGCACAGGTCGCCGTTGTTATGCCCGCGCAACTGGCTGCCCAAGTCGTTCAACAGCTTCACGGCATGGGCGGACAAAGCGCAGTAGTTCGGCGAGTCCAGCACCGCGTGCGGCAAGCCGAACCAGCCGCCAGTCTCCTTGCGCCCTGTCGTTTTCTCGCGTGAGCGTGCCATGGCGTGCCCTACTCGGCATCGCCAGCCATGACACGCTGGAACTCGGCCAGGTCGGCGCGGTGATAGCGCACCAGCCGGGCGCCGATCTTGCGATAGCGCGGGCCTTTGCGCAGGGCACGCCAGTTGCGCAGGGTGCGGACGGCGCAGTTTAAGGCGGCTGCGGCTTCCTGCTCGGTCAGCAGATCGCCGGGTTCGATCTTGGTTGTAGGTTGCGGAGCAAGTGCATTGGTGGACATCACGGATTCCTCGCGTTAACTGCGGGATGCAGTGATGTTTGATTATTTGCACAGCGGGCACGTTGAATAGCGGGGAGGGTTTAGAAAACCAGCCCCACCGAATCGCGGAACCTGCCCCACCCCAAGGAACAAACCTACCCCACCCCTACCGGGTCGGCTAGTCACCTGGTGTCTTGGGGGCGCCGCCCACTTGTTGCCAGTTCGCCACAGTGGCAACGCGATCCCGTGCGTTCGCAGATAGCTCGGGCTTGTTTGCTTCCAGCCACGAGGCCAGCGCCTGCTTTGCACTCTTGCCAGCCGTAGCCTTGGGGCTATCGCGCACGGCGTCAAACGCTTCGATTGCGGCGCGTAGTTCATCCGGGAAGCGACTCAGGTCTGACGTTCCCTGTCGCAACTCACTGGAATTGACATGCCAACGGTGCGGGAGTCCGCATCTATGCGCCCACTGCACTAGGTCGGCGATAGGAATTTTCGTCTCGCTGCACAACTCGTCGCTCGCAGGATCGCAAGCCACAAGCCATTGGTCATAACCATTGGCTTGCCAAGCCAGTGGAAAAGCCGAATGCACGCGACCACCCTGTACAGCACGAATCAGTGCGACTTCGTAGGCATCAGCCTTTGCAGCCTTTCCCCTGTCGGAGTCAATGCGATTCGTCGACGGCTTGGGATTCAGCCCCGCTAGTAACCGGGCAGCCTCTTGGATGCTCAAGGGATCGACAATTTGCCAAATCCTCCAGTAATCCAGCGCTGTCGCATCGGCTTTCGGTAATTCAGCATCCGCCCAATCAAACACCGGGTCACCCGTCATCGCGCACACCTCTGCGCCCTTCAAAGGGTGCCGCGCCAGCCGGGGAAGGTGCCCGGTTTTCGGATGGCCGTCCTAGACGCGGCATAACTGTTTGCTCGATTGTGCATGCGCCCGTCGCAGGGCATGCGACTAACTGGCCTTGCGCTTGAACGGCACCACGTCACCGCCCGCGCGCAGGGCGTCCAGGTAATCCGACCAGCCTTGCATCATCTTCCGCCGCTCGGGCAGGTGCGCCGTACGGTTGTAGGCACGTCCGTTCGGATCTTTCACGGCATGGGCCAACTGGTGCTCGATGAAGTCCACGCGGTAGCCCAGCACTTCGTCCAGAATCGTGCGGGCGGTGGCGCGGAAGCCGTGCGCCGTCATGGTGTCGGTGCCGTAGCCCATGCGGCGCAGAGCCGCATTGATCGCGTTGTTCGACATGGGGCGACGCGGTGAGCGGCCACCCGGAAAGACGTATTGCCCGCGCCCGGTCAATGGCTGCAGCTCGCGCAGGATCGCCACGGCCTGATCGCAGAGAGGCACCAGGTGAGGCTGGCGCATCTTCATCTTGCCCGCTGGGATATTCCACTCGCCCGCGTCCAGGTCGAACTCCGACCATTCGGCATGCCGCAGCTCACCAGGACGGACAAACAGCAAGGCCGACAGCTTCAACGCCGCTCGCGTAGTCGGGTCACCGGTGTAGCCCTCGATAGCACGCAGCAGGCCACCAAGCACGGCCGGATCGGTGATCGCGGCGTGGTGGCGCTCTGCCGGCGATGCGATGGCGCCTTTCAGGTCGGCCACGGGGTTCCGGTCAGCTCGTCCCGTAGCGATGGCGTAGCGCATAACCTGGCCACAGGTCTGCAGCACCCGATGCGCCGATTCCAGTGCGCCGCGCTCCTCCATCCGCCGCCCTACCCTCAGGAACTCGGGTGCGGACAGCTCAGCCACAGGTCGGCCACCGATGTACGGATAGACGTCGTTCGCCATCCATGCCTCGACCTTGACCCGGTAGTGCTCCACCCACGTCTGCTTACCCAGCCACTCGCGAGCGACCACCTCGAAGCTATTGGCCGCTCGCTCCTCCCCTGCCGCTTTCTCAGCCTTCCGGTGCTCGCCGGGGTCTATACCCGCCGCCAGCAGGGCGCGGGCCTCCTCTCGTTTCTCACGCGCTAGGCGCAGGGATGTTTCCGGGTACGCACCAAGCGCCAGCATGTTTTCCGTACCCGTAACGGGCCGGCGGTAACGCCAGCGCCACAACTTGCTGCCGTCCGGGTTTACCAGCAGGAACATGCCGCGCCCGTCGGGCAGTTTGTAAGGCTTCGCTTCCGGCTTGGCATTTGCTACGGCGGAAGGGGCTAATGGCTCGGCGCGCTTTGGCATCGGGGCTGCTCCAGTTTTTCGGGTACGCGCTCCGTCGCCCGGCTCACTACCCGTACCCATACCCGCAAACTTGGGGGATATACGGGTACACCACGGGGACATTGCGGGGCAAGCGTACAACAAAAAACCGCGCCAGAGCGCGGTTTCAGGGGGATCAAAGGGCATCCCGTGACGCTATATTGGTGGAGGTGGCGGGAGTCGAACCCGCGTCCGAAGGCGCTTGACGCCCGGTACTACATGCTTAGCTCACCGTTGGATCTCGTCCCGCGACAGCACGATGTGCGAAGCGCATCGAAGGACCAGCCTGCTTGATTTGACCCTGGCCGACAGGCGGCGGCTTCGGGCGATCCCGTGATAATGACCCTACACCGACGAGCACGAGCACAAGTGGGTTCGGGGCTAGGCCTTAAGCGGCCAGAGCGTAGTTGTCGTCGTTGGCAACTATGAGTTTGCGGCTGGATTAACGAGGAAAGCTGCCCCCTCGGCATGCACCAAGCCATCTCACTACCCCCGTCGAAGCCAGTACACCCCCGGGGAAACGGTATGGCCGTACAAGTATATGGGGTCGCGGCGTGCGGCATCAATGTGGGCGCAATGCCGGCGGCGCTGCGAAGCACACCAGGCAGCTGGCTGGTTCCGTACAGGCCCTGCCTCGCAGCCAACTGAACCGCAGCCCGCTTTTCACTTTCCAGTTACGGCATCTTTCAACCGCTGTTCCGGGTGCGATGGTCACATTCGTGCTGCCAGGCTCGACCCGGCGGTCCGCCAGTTCGTGACCGTCGGACCTTGAACCTGCCCCGGCCCCTTCACCAAGGAGTGCATCATGAGCAAGCGCCTGCTTCCCCTGTTGATCGGACTGTCGATTGGCGGTGCTGTCCTTGCGCAGACCCAACCCTCGCCGATGGCCGCGTCATCCACGACCAGGGTCACCACAACCACCACCACGAGCACCTGGTCCACGCAGCCGCCGAACGGCGCAAAGACCGAGGATGCCATCAAGGCCGCCATCGCCGCCGCCGGCTACAAGGAAGTGAAAGGCCTGGCATTCAAGGACGGCGTGTGGCGCGGCAAGGCGCGCGGCGGCAACAAGAAGTGGGTCAAGCTTGCCGTCGGTCCGGTTTCCGGCAAGGTCTACCCGACCGACGCGCCGTCCGGGCTCAACAAGGACGAGGTCAACGCCAAGCTGACCGCTGCCGGCTACCAGAACGTCAAGGATGTGAAATTCGACCACGGCCTGTGGCGTGCGGAGGCGAAGTCCCCGCAAGGCCACAGCGTGGACCTGCTGGCCGACCCTGACGATAGCAGCGTGGTCGCCCAGTCGCGCGACTGACCCGGCTTCCGGATGCCCGGGCTAGCCAGGCGCCGCCATGGCGCCGGCGCGGCGCAGCCTGCATGCCGCACAAGAAGGCCCCGCCATACGGGGCCTTCTTGTGCGTTGAAAACGACGCCGCGGCGATCGGGCGATGGCGCCTCACATCTCCACGCAATCGAAGCGACGGTCCGTTTCCACCTCGGCGTCGTAATCCACGTCGCCGCGGTCGAAGCCGAACAGCTTGAGGAACTCGTGCTTGTAGCCGGCGTAGTCGGTGACCTGCTTGAGCGTCTCGGTCGTGACGGTGGGCCACAGCGCCTTGCAGGCATCCTGCACGTCGGTGCGCAACTCCCAGTCGTCGAGGCGCACTCGCCCTTCGTCGTCGGTCGGCAGGGCGGCACCGTCGGCTCGGTAGAGACGGTCATGGAACAGCCGGTTGATCTGCTCGATGCAGCCTTCGTGGATGCCCTTGTCCTTCATGATCCTGAAGGCGATGGAGACGTACAGCGGGATCACCGGGATCGCCGCACTCGCTTGGGTGACCACCGACTTCATCACGCCCACGCGCGCATCCAGGCCTTCGGCGGCGTGGCGGCCGCGCAGCGCCTTCGCCGTGTTGTCCAGGTGCTGCTTGGCCTGGCCCAGGGTGCCGTGCCAGTACATCGGCCAAGTGATCTCGGTACCGATATAGCTGTAGGCGATGGTCTTGGCGTTCTTCGCCAGCACGCCCGCGGCGGAGAGCGCGTCGATCCACAGCGCCCAGTCCTCGCCACCCATCACGGTGACGGTGTCCTTGATCTCCTGCTCGGTGGCCGGCTCGATGGTGGCCTCGATCACGGCGTCCTTGTTGGTGTCGACCGAGGTGTTGGTGAACGGCTGGCCGATGGTCTTGAGCGCCGAGCGCACCACCTCGCCGGTGTCCGGCAACTTGCGCACGGGGGAGGCCAGCGAGTAGACCACGAGGTCGATCTGGCCACCCATCTCCGCCTTGATGATCTCGATCGCACGCTCGCGCGTCCCGTTCGCGAAGGCGTCGCCGTTGATGGACTTGGCGTAGAGGCCCGCCTGCTTGGCCAGCTTGTCGAACGCGGCGGCGTTGTACCAGCCGGCGGTGCCAGGCTTGTCCTCGCTGCTGGGCTTCTCGAAGAACACGCCCAGGGTGGCCGCGCCGTAGCCGAACGCGGCGGTGATCCGCGAAGCGAGGCCATAGCCGGTGGAGGCGCCGATCACCAACACGCGCCTGGGTCCCTTGCCGTCGTCGTGGATCGCGGCCTTGGTGGTGGCGATCTGCTCGGCCACGTTGAGCTCGCAGCCGACCGGGTGGGCCGTGACACAGATGAAGCCGCGCACTTTGGGTTTGATGATCACTTGGGGACGCTCCACGGGGAATTCGCAAGGCGGCATCTTAGCGAAGCCGGGCGAACATGCGCTGCGGTAGGGTGGTGCATTGCCACATCTTCCCGTCCCCGCAGGGGAGAGTAAGGGGCAATCAGCCCGCCTGCAGCGCCTGCACCAGCGCGCGCACCTGCTCCACGTCGCTGCGCAGCTCGCCGCCCTGCATGTCGACGAGCTGCGGTGGGCGATGACGCATGGCCGAGGCGAGCTGCCGCTTGGCGGAGGCGTGGAACTCGTGGGCGCCGGTAGCGCTGGCGAGCGCGGCGAGATTGTCTACCGTCACACCGGCGCCGGGCATGAGCGCGATACGACCGGATGCCTGCTCGATCAGCCCGCGGATCAATGCGGCGCCTTCCAGCGCACTCGCCTGCCCGCCCGACGTGAGTACGCGCTCGCAACCGAGCGCGATCACGTCCTCCAGCGCCCGCCGCGGATCGCGTACGAGGTCGAAGGCGCGGTGGAAGGTGACGCCGAGATGGCCTGCCGCAGCGATCAGCTCGTAGCAGCGTTGCATGTCCACCCCGCCGTCGGCGTCGAGCACGCCCAATACCACGCCGTCGCAGCCCAGCGCGGCGCAGGTCTCGATGTCGCGGCGCATCGCCTCGCATTCGTCGTCGTTGTAGAGGAAATCGCCGGCGCGCGGGCGGATCAGCACATACAACGGAATCCGCAGGCGCTCGCGCACCATCGCGATGCTGGCGTGCGAGGGTGTGAGCCCACCCAGCTCCAGCGCGCTGCACAGCTCCACCCGCCCCGCCCCGCCCGCCTGCGCAGCCAGCGCCGAGGCCAACGAATTCGCGGCCACTTCGAGCAGACGTGCGCTCATGCGGGGAAGACGCTCTTCGAGTGAACCGGCGCGCGGCGGTCCTTCGCGTCGCACACGGCGTGGGAGAAACCCGGCTGGATCGCCCGGGCGTCCACTTCGCCGTCCTTGTCCCTGGCGAGGAAGCCCCTCAGGATTTCCTTCGCCACCCCGGGCTTCCTGCGCGCGCCGCGCAGCACCGCCTCGCGGCAGGCTGGCGCCGATGCATCCGGCAGCGAGGTCTTGAAGAGTTGCCGACGATCGGCCATGGCTGCTCCTACATTCTCATTCTCTGCGATCGCCATGATCGCAGGAATCGTTCGGGCGGCCATCCATGGCCGCGCTTCATCAAAGCGAAAAGCCCCGCGCCGGGGCGCGGGGCTTGGACTCACTGATGGCCGGCGCAAGCGCCGACCGGCGGAACTCAGGCCGCAACCTCGACGCCCGAAGCCTGGGCGCCCTTAGGGCCGTTGGTGACCTCGAACTTCACGCGCTGACCCTCCTGCAGGCTGCGGAAGCCCTTGGAGTTGATGGCCGAGAAGTGGACGAACACGTCCTCCCCACCGTCCTCAGGCGCGATGAAACCGAAGCCTTTGGCGTCGTTGAACCACTTGACCGTACCGAAACGCATTGCTGGAACCTCTGGAAGCATGGACAGGGCGCACCCGACCGAGCTCGAACCATCCCCCTGGCTCACCGTCCTGGTGCCCGGAAAGTATCAACATGTTTACGGGCAAAGCGCAATATGCAGCCCCCGATTCGCTGCACCAGGCCCCATGTCCGGCTCATGGCAATGCGTCATGAGGTAATGCGATAACGCGCGATCACAGGCGCAGCATCGCTTCCAGCAGGCGCGGTACCTCGGCGGTGGCCGCGGCGAGGTGGGCGAAGATCTCCTCGATGCTGATCTCGGCCTCGTCGCCGCAGCCGGCGGCGTAGTTCGCCACCAGGGCGAGGCAGGCGTAGTCCAGCCCCAGTTCCCGCGCCAGCGCGGCCTCGGGCATGCCGGTCATGCCGACCAGGTCGCAGCCGTCGCGCTTCATGCGCGCGATCTCGGCCCGGGTCTCCAGACGCGGCCCCTGGGTGGCGCCGTAGCAACCGCCATCGATTACCGCGATGCCCGCCCTGCGCGCGGCCTGTAGCAGGCGGTGACGCAGCGATGCGGTATAGGGTTCACTGAAGTCGATGTGGTTGACCTCGGCGCCTTCGATGTCGCAGAAGCTGGTGTAGCGGCCGTGGGTGTAATCGATCAGCTGATCGGGCACCGCCATGGCGCGCGGCCCCAAGTCGCTGCGGATGCCGCCCACTGCGTTGACGCCGATCACCGCGCGTGCGCCAAGATGGTGCAGCGCCCACAGGTTGGCGCGGTAGTTCACCCGATGCGGCGGCAGGCTGTGGCTCTCGCCGTGGCGTGCGAGGAACGCCACGCGCTTCCCCGCGAAATCGCCCAGCACCACCTCGCCCGAGGCGCCCCCGAACGGCGTCTCCACGGCATGCCGCCCGCTGTTCTCCAGCCCAGGAAACTTGTACAGGCCGCTGCCGCCGATCACGGCCAGGTCGATCGGATGCTTGCTCATGCGAGGGTTCCGAGGAAGTTGTGGAGATGGCGCGCCAGCAATTCGCGGGTGCGCTCGTCGACCAGGCGGCCATCGGCGATCTTGGTGTGCGCCTGGAACACCAGCACCTCGCCCTGCGGCTCGACCACCGCGCCCGCGCGGCGCAGCACCAGCCGCAACTGGTCCTGCGCGCGTACCGTGCCGGTGACGCCGGGGCTGGCACCGACGATGCACACGCGCTTGCCGGCCAACGGCGCGGATGGCCGGGCGATGCCGGGCCGCGAGACCCAGTCGATGGCGTTCTTCAGCACGCCGGTAATGCCGCCGTTGTATTCGGGGCAGGCCAGCAGCAGTGCATCGGCCCCCGCCACCGCATCCTTCAGCGCGGCCACCGCTGCGGGGTCGCCCTGCTCCTCCACGTCCTGGTCGAACAACGGCAGGCCGTGCAGGTCGTGGATGGTGAGAACCGCATCCGCCGGCAGCAGTTCCTGCGCGGCATGGAGCAACACGGTGTTGAACGAGGCCCGGCGCAGGCTGCCGGAGATGCCGAGGATGTTCATGCGGGTTCCCGTGGTTGCGTTCAGCGCAAGGCGTAGATGGCCGGCAGGTTGCGCCCCTGCTCGTGGTAGTCCATGCCGTAGCCGAACACGTAGCGGTCGGGCAGCTCGACGCCGTTGAAGTCGGAAGCGATGCCGGCGACCAGGCGGTCGTGGCGCTTGCTGCACAGGCTGGCGATCAGCACGCGCCTGGCGCCGCGGCGCAGGCAGTCTTCGCGCACCGCCTTCAGCGTATGGCCCTCGTCGAGGATGTCGTCCACCAGCAGCACGGTGCGCCCGCGGAGATCCGCCGCGGGCTCGCGCAGCCAGTGGAGTTCGCTGCCGGAGGTGGCACCGCGGTAGCGGGTGGCATGCACGTAGTCGAATTCGAGGTCGGTGCGGATCGAGAGCGCCAGTTGTCCGGCGAACATCAGCGCACCGTTCATCACGGTGAGGAACACCGCCCTTTCACCGTCCAGCGCGGCATCGATCCGCCGGCCGAGATCGGCGATTACGGTTTCGATCTCCTCGCGCCCGAACAGCACGTCGGCGTGCGCGAGTGCATCGCGGAGGGATGGGAGCGTTTCGTTCATGCCGTGCCCTGTGCGGCGTCCAGCGCCGTGATGCGCGCGACGAAACGGTCGCGCTGGGGGTTGTCGGTGAGGCTGTCCCAGTTGGCACCGATCGCGCCGCGCAGGGGGGCCAGCCGTTCGGCGTGCGCCGGCACGCGGCCGGCAACGGCGGCCAAGGCTTCGTCCACCACCTCGGGAAAGCAGGCCAGCACCAGGTCGCAGCCGGCGTCCAGGTGGCCGTGCACGCGCTCGGCCACGCCACCGGCCACGCCCGCTGCGGCCATGCTGATGTCGTCGCTGATCACCGCACCGGCGAAACCCAGTTCGCCACGCAGGATTTCGCCGATCCACGCCCGCGAGTAGCCGGCCGGCCGCGCATCGACGGCGGGATAGACCACGTGCGCCATCATCACCGCCTCGACCCGCGCCGCGATGCACTCGGCGAACGGACGCAGGTCCTCCCGACTGATGACGTCCAGCGGGCGAGGATCGATCGCCTGGGCCTTGTGTGTGTCGGCGGCCACCGAGCCATGGCCGGGGAAATGCTTGAGCACCGCGGCCATGCCAGCCAGGTGCATGCCGCGCACGTAGGCCGCGGCGAGCTCTGCGGCCACTGCGGGGTCGGCGTGGAAGGCGCGCGCGCCGATCGCCGCGCTGCCGCGGGCGAGATCCGCCACCGGCGCGAAACTGAAGTCCACGCCGCAGGCGCGCAGCTCGCTGGCCATCACCCAGGCATGTTCCTCGGCGAGGCGCACCGCCTCCGCCGGATCGCGGTCGTGGACCTCGCCGATCCGCGCCAGCGCCGGCAGGCGGGTGAAGCCCTCGCGGAAGCGCTGCACCGGGCCGCCTTCCTGGTCCACCGCGACCAGCATCTGCTCGCCGCCGATCTCGCGGATGGATTCGCACAGCGCCATCAACTGGGCGCGGTCGGCATAGTTGCGCGCGAACAGGATCACGCCCGCCACGCCGGGCGCGGCGAGCCAGGCGTATTCGCGTTCGGCGACTTCGAGCCCGGTGAGGCCGATCAGAAGCATCAGGCGTCCGCTCCATCGTTGGCACCGCGCTCGGCCGGCGTCCAGCGGGCGTACGGATGCGCGATCAGGTTGACGTTGTAGTAGCGCACCAGCGCACTCACCTCGCGGCCCAGCCACGGCGGCCGCGGGAACGGGGCGTCCGCCCGCGGCAGCTCCACTTCGGCCACCACGAGACCGGCATTGTCGCCCAGAAACTCGTCGATCTCGAACAACGCGCCGCCGACCCGGACATGATGCCGACGCTTGCTGAGCACGCCGTCGCACAGGGTGGCCAGCAACGCATCGGCATCGTCTGGCGGGATCGCGTAGTCGTACTCGGCACGCTCGATGCCCGACCGCGCGGCCTTGATGTTGAGCCAGGCACCGTCACCTGCCCGGCGCACCCGCACCGACGCCCGCGCCAGTCCCGCCGCCAATGCCGCCGCGCCGACCAGGTAGCCCTGCGCGAGATGCTCGCTGTACTCCACCTGCGCACGCCAGCTGTCGTCGCGCAACAGGAATTTCCGTTCGATCTCTATGCCCATCGGCAAATACACCTTGCTGGCGACGATGTTCCCAATGAAGCGGGCTGTTGGTGAAAAGTGCGGCCATGGATGGCCGCCCGCTTGGTCTTCGCGGTCAGGAAGGCCGCTCGAACAAAGCGACGGATTCGACATGCGCGGTGTGCGGGAACATGTCCATCACGCCTGCCGCGCTGAGCCTGAAGCCGTGCTGGTTGACCAGGATGCCGGCATCGCGCGCCAGCGAGGCGGGATGGCAGGAAACGTAGACGATGCGCCGCGTGGCCTGGTGCGGCAGGTAGGCCAATACCCGGTCGGCGCCGGCGCGGGGCGGGTCGAGCAACAGCTTGTCCCAGGGCTGGCGCGCCCAGTCGGCGCTGCGCTGGTCCTCGAACAGGTTGGCGACGTGGAAGCGCGCGTTGGCGATGCCGTTGCGTGCGGCATTCTCGGCGGCACGCGCCACCAGCCCGTGCTCGCCTTCGACGCCTCCCACCTCGGCCACGCGGCGCGCGATCGGCAGAGTGAAGTTGCCCAGCCCGCAGAACAGGTCGAGCACGCGATCGCCGGCCTGCGGATCCAGCAGCTCCATCGCGTGCGCCATCATTTTCCGGTTCATGCCGGCGTTGACCTGCACGAAGTCCAGCGGCTGGAACTCCAGTTCCACATCCGCCGCGCCACCGCCCGGCGACAGCGTGAATGCCAGCCGCGGATTCTCCGGCCACAGCGGGTGCACGCTGCTCACGCCACCCGGCTGCAGGTAGATCGCAAAGCCGTGCTGCTGGCCGAACGCGACGAGTGCCGCGCGGTCGTGCTCGCTGAGCTGCTGCATGTGGCGGAACACCAGTGCCACGGCATCGTCGCCGGCGGCGAACTCGATCTGCGGGATCCCGGACGCCGCGTCCATGGTGCTCACCAGCTCGCCGAGCAGTTCGATCTTCCCGCCCAGCGCGGGATGCACTACGTCGCAATGCCGGATGTCGGCCACGTAGCGCGGATTGGCCTCTTCGCGAAAACCCACCAGCACGCGTCCCTTCTTCGCCACCGAGCGCACCGACAACCGGCCCTTGCGGCGGTAGCCCCAGGGTTCGTCGGTGAGCGGCGGCAGCCACCGCGCGGGCTCCACCCTGCCGATGCGCGCGAAGTTGTCGGCCAGCACGCGCTGCTTGGCTTCGATCTGGGCCGCCGCGTCCAGGTGCTGCAGCGAACAGCCGCCGCATTGGCCGAAGTGCGCGCACCTGGGCGGCACGCGATGCGGCGAGGCGTTGAGCACTTCGACCGTTTCGGCCTCGTCGAAGTGGCGATGGCGCCGGTGGACGCGCAGGCGCACGCGCTCGCCCTCGAGCGCACCGGCGACGAACACCGCCTTGCCGTCGATGCGGGCGACGCCACGGCCATCGTGACTCAGGTCGGTGATGTCGGCTTCGAGCTCGGGTGCGGGCGCGCGGGGGCGGGAGTTGGATCGGGACATGGCCTGCGGGACTTCAACACGGCGGGGGCAGACCGGCCATTATCCCTGATTGCGTCCCATGGCGCTGCGGCAGGCGCTCACTTGCGCTGCCACGCGCCGGCGGCGTCCTGGTAGTACCAGCCGGGGTGCGCATGTTCGATCCAGGTCTGCGCGAAGGTGGCGCGGATCTGCGCCTCCCACTCCGGATGATTGTTGGCGTTGGCGATCTCCCGGTACAAGGCCGCGCGATCGCGGTTCTCGTCGGCCACGGTGGCGTTGGCCTGGGCGCGTTCGGCGAGCGGCACCTTGGCCGCATCGCGCATGGCGACCATGCCGTCGTGGGTGAAGCCCGCCGCGCCGCTGTCCAGCAGCGCCTTCAGCGAAGTCTCGAAACGCGTGCGCATCCTTTCGTGGATCGCCTGCACTGCGGGCGTCTGCACGCGCAGGTTCGGCACCTCGGCGGCCTGCGCCGCCGGCACCAGCAGATCCAGCAGCATCGCCGAAGGCTGGTGCGCAGGCGGCGGGTTGTCCTGCGCGGGGGCGTTCTTGTCCGCCGCCGGCGCCTTGTGCCCGCTGCCATCGAGCACGGTGCCGATGAACTGGTCGGCGGCCTTCTGCGCCGCCGCCTCGGGGAAATAGACGTTGATCGTGACGCAACCCACCAACGCGACGGCCAGCATGGCGAGGATGGTGCAGGTGAGCTTGCGCATGTGCCACTCCTTGAACGGGACGTCCGCAACGGCTTCAACGCACCACCGGCCCGTGGCCGTTGATGGCCTCGCGCAGGCGACGCACCAAGGTGGGCCAGTCGACCTGCGTCTGGTGGCCGATCACCTCGAGGTGCGGCAGGCCGCTGCCTTCGACGATAGTGTAACCGCCATCGTTGCCCTCCAGTCCGCCCATCTGGCAGATCGCGCCGCGCAGTGTGCAGCTGAGGCCGATGCGCTTGTAGCCGAAGGTCTTGAACAATTTCAGCATCGCGCCCTGAATACCGCCCGCCATGCTGCCTCCGCCCACCGCCGTGAGGTTGTTCACCGCGCGCTGGCTGATCCGGCCACCACTGTCGGCAAGCAGCGACGCCTTGAACGCGACCGGATTCCAGTTCGCCAGGCGCAGGTCGTCGATCGAGCCGTTGAGTCGCCCGGTAATGCTGCCGAAGTCGAACACGCTGGTGATCGCGCCGAGGTCGAGCTGGCTGAGGCTGATGTCGCCGGCCAGCATGGGCGCATCGCCGAACGGCTGCTGCAGCGAGAGGTGGGTGACGTCCACGAAGCCGCCGAACACGTTCACCGACAGGCCACCGGCCAGTTCGAAGCGATCGCCGACCCAGCGTAACGAGGGAACCGCGCCCCCCAGCGTACCGGGGAAGGACGGCCAGCCCAGCGCGTGGCTGAAGCTGGCCATGTCGACGCCGGTGACCGCCAGGCTGGTGGCGAGGCGCTGGCCTCTCGCCGCCGCCGGGCGCCAGTCCAGGGAGGCCAGCCGCACCTGCCCCTTCAGCACCGGCACGGTAAGCGGCTGCAGCAGCGCCAGCGTGCCGTCGCGGCTCTGCCAGTGCGACAGCGCCGCGCCGTTGGGAATGCGGTGGAACTGCAGGGCCTGCCAGCCCAGCGTGGTGGCGGGACGCTCGCCCTGTGCGGACCAGTCCAGGCCGCCGTGCAGCTGGCTTACCGCAAAGCGACCGTCGCCGTCGGCCAGGTCCAGCCGGTCCGTATCGAAAGCGAAGGCGTGCAGGCCGTCACTGCGCAGGTCCAGGCTACCGCTCAACTGGCCTGTGGAGCGCAGGTCCCGCAGGCCCAGCGTGGCCAGCCAGGCCTGGCCGTATCGTTCATAGGCCGCCGGCAAGCTGGCGTGGAAGCGGTCCAGCTGCAGCTTCCGCAGGTTGCCCTTGGCGTCGAACGCCAGCGCGCCGTCCAGTTGCAGCGCATCGGCATCATCGACGTGCAGGCGATCCAGTTCGATCATGCCTCGGCTGGCGCGTGCCTCGATGTCCAGCTGCACCGGGTGCGCGGGCAGTTTCGCGTACAGCGGCCCCAGCAGCAGCTCGCCGCCGCCCAGGCTGCCCTGCAGGCTGATCCGGGCCCCGTCGCCACCGCTGTCGAAACCGAAACGCCCCTTGCCGCCGACGCCCTGCCCCGCGAGGGTTCCGCTGGGCGTGTCGAAACCGACCCCGAACAGCGTGAACTCACCGGAGGACTGTATCCCCGTGCTACCCGCATCCAGCGCAAGATCGGCATCCAGCCGGCCGGCGCCGAGCCGGCCGGACCAGACCGTGCCGAGCAGGCCCTGCAGCCAGCCTGCGGGCAACTGGCGCAGACTGATATTGGCGTGGCTGAGCTGGTCCAGCGGCAGCCACGCGCTGGCTTGCGCCTTGTCCTGCTGCAACTGCACCTGCATGGTGTCAGAAGCGGGATTCACCACCCAGGTGAGCTGCCCATCGTCCAACGCACCACCTGGTGCGCCGCGCAATTGCACGTGGCCGTCGAACACCCAGCGCAACTGGGCATCGCGCTGCAGCCGGCCGTCGAGGTGCAGGCCCACTCGCCGCCAGCCCATCGCGGCAATATCCGCCTGACCGGCCTGCAGCTGCAGATGCAGGCCGCCGGCCGGGTCCTCGCTGAGCCGGGCGCTCAGGTTCTGCAGGCGCAGGCCTGGCAGGCTGAGCTGTTTCGCGGCAACTGTAATGTCCGCCCGCGCCGGCCCCGCCAGCCCCAGGCCGAGGCCGAGCAGCAGGAACAGGCAAAGCAGCAGGTGGCTTGATGTCGGGCGCATGTCAGGCCATTCTGCCAAAACCAGCTGAACCAGGGACCCGGTCATGCCTGCCAGCCCCGCTGCACTACCCCCACCGCATGTGCTGGTGGCCGACGACGATGCAGCCAGCCGCCGCTTCCTGTGCGACGGATTGCGCTCGCTGGGTGCCCAGGTAGCGGACTGCGCCGATGGCCTGCGGGCGCTGCAGCTGGGCCGCGACGAAGCCTTCGACCTGTTGCTGCTGGACTGCCGCATGCCTGGTGCCGGCGCCCGCGAGGTGTTGGCGGCGCTGCGTGCCGACCCCGGGGCATGTTCCGCCGACAGTCTCGCGGTCGCCAGTTCCGCCGAGCTGGACGGCGCCGAACAGCGCGGCCTGCTCGCCTGCGGCTTCGGCGATGTGCTGCGCAAACCTTGCGATATCGCGGATCTGCAGCGCCTGCTGGCCCGATTGCCCGGCGCCATGCCGGTCCTGGACGACGCCGCAGCCCTGCGCGCCAGCGGCGACGCCACCACCTTGCAGGCGCTGCGCCAACTGTTGCGCGCCGAGCTGGCCCTGCTGCACCAGGAACTGGGCATGCCGGTTCGCGACCATGCAGCACTGGACGACCGGCTGCATCGGTTGCGTTCGTCCTGCGGTTTCTGCGGCACTGCCGCGCTGGCCGCCGAGGTAGCCAGCCTGCAACGGCGGTTGCACGAAGAGCCACACGATGTCGCCAAGGCCATCACGCGATTCCGCAGCACCGTACTGGTCACGCTGCAGGCTCTGGATTCCTGAGCGACAGCAAGGCAAGCCTGGTGAAGGCAATTGAACAAGGCCACGCCGCCCGCGGCCTCAACGATGCGGCTGCACGCCTGCCAGCATGCGCCACGCGCGCAGTTCACCCCCACCCAGGTGATAACGGATCACCTCGCGCATCAGCCGCCGCAGCGTCGCCGCCCCCTCGGAGTCCGGCATACGGTCTTCGGCCAGCGCCAGCAAGTCACCACCACGCACCGCATGGACCGCACCAGCGGCGCAACGCACGGCGCCCTGCTCCACGTCGTAGCGGTAATACGCCTGCGCCTGCAGCACCTGTCCACTACCGGCCTCGTGGCGCAACTGCAGCCCGTAGCCGATTGCCTCTAGCAGGTCACGCTCGAAACGGCGCAACGTCCATCCTGCCGGCTCGCCCGCGGCCAGCCGCGCCAAGGTATGGCCGTAGGCGTCGAACAGTGTCGGATGCGCGTCCTGCCGCGCAGTGAGCCGCACTACCAGCTCGTTGAGGTAGAGCCCCGCCAGACCATGGTCGCCACGCAGCCGCAGCGGCATGCCCATCGCTTCGGCCGCCGCCAGCATGGCCAACTCGCCGCGGAGCAGCAAATCCAGCGCCAGTGGCTGGAAGGGCTCCAGTTGCGCCCGCCGCAATTTCGCCCGTTCGCCACGCACCCCGCGCGCCACGACGCCGAGCCTCCCATGGTCGCGGGTCAGGCATTCGAGGAGCAGCGAAGTCTCGCGGTAGGGCCGCGCATGCAGCACGTAGGCGGGTTGCTGATGGAGGCGCATGGACACAAGCCGGGGCAAGGAGTTCGGGACGGGGATCGGCAACGCCAGACAGCGCGACGCCCTGGCTCTCCCGGATTCCCGATCCGGAACCCGGGCTCCAGGCCACTCAATCCGTGTAGCCGAACTTCTTCAGCATCGCCTCGTCGTCCACCCAGCCTTCGCGTACCTTCACCCACAACTTGAGAAAAACCTTACGCTCGAACAGGCGCTCCATGTGCCGGCGCGCGGCCGTGCCGATGGCCTTGAGCTGGGCCCCGCCCTGGCCGATCACGATGGCCTTCTGGCCATCGCGCTCCACCCAGACCACCGCGTGGATCTCGGCAACACCGTCGGGGCGGTCATTGAACTGTTCGATTTCCACCGTGGTGGCGTAGGGCAGTTCCTGGTCCAGCCGCAGCATCAGCTGCTCGCGCACCATCTCGGCGGCGAGGAAGCGCTCGCTGCGATCGGTGATCTCGTCCTCGCCGTAGACCGGCGCGCGCACCGGCAGGCGGGCGAGGATGGCCCGTTCAAGCTCGGCCAGGCCCTTCTTCTTCAGGGCGCTGGCGTAGTGGATCTCGTCGTAGTCGTGCTTCTCGGCGAGCGTAGCGACGAACGGCAGCAGCGCCGCCTTGTCCTTGCTCAGGTCCACCTTGTTGATGACCAGCAGGCGCGCCGCCTTCTGTTCGGTGAGTGCGGCGTACAGCGCTTCGTCCTCGTCGGTCCAGCGGCCCGCCTCGATCACCTGCACCACCAGGTCGACGTCGCTGATCGCGGCGCGCGCGGCGCGGTTGAGGCTGCGGTTCATCGCACGCTTGGCGCCACGGTGCAGGCCAGGGGTGTCGACATAGAGGATCTGCCCGGCCTCGCTGCTGGCGATGCCGAGGATGCGATGGCGGGTGGTCTGCGGACGCGGGCTGACGATGGAGAGGCGAAAGCCGATCAGCGCATTGAGCAAGGTCGACTTGCCCACGTTGGGGCGGCCGGCCAGCGCGACCAGGCCGCAGCGATAGTCCGCATGCGGCAGCGCGCCGTCGGCGCCGGATTCGATGGAATGGTCCATGGGAGGGGGTACTCGGACAGGTGTGCGACATTGTAGTGCGCAAGCCCGCGCCCGCAGGCAGTCGGCGCGAGCGCGACCACGCTCAGGCGGCGCGCGACTGCTCGACCAGGTGGACCAGCACCGCGTCGGCGGCGTCCTGTTCGGCCTGTCGCCGGCTGGAGCCGCTGGCCTCGGCACTGAACGGTTGCGGCTCGGTTACCGAGCAGCGCACGTCGAAGATCCTGGCGTGATCCTCGCCGTGGCTGTCGATCAGTTCGTACTGCGGCAGCGCATGACCGTGGCCTTGCAACCACTCCTGCAGACGCGTCTTGGCGTCCTTGGAGGAACGTGGCAGCGCGCCGATGCGTTCCGCAAAGAGCTCGCGCACCACTTGCCGGCAGGCATCAAGGCCGCCATCGAGGAACACCGCCGCCAGCGAGGCCTCGAACGCGTCGGCGAGGATGGAGTCGCGGCGGAAACCGCCGCTCTTCAGCTCGCCGGGACCGAGCTTCAACGCATCGCCCAGTTCCAGCTCGCGCGCGATCGCCGCCAGGGCCTGGCCGTTGACCAGTTGCGCGCGCAAGCGCGACAACTCGCCTTCGCTGGCCTTCGGATGGGCCTGGTACAGCATTTCGGCCACGAAAGCACCCAGCAGGGCGTCGCCGAGAAACTCGAGACGCTCGTTGTTCGGCTTGCCTACGCTGCGGTGGGTCAGCGCCAGCGCGGCGAGATCGGGGTCGCGGAAACGGTAGTTCAGGGTCAAGCGGAGCGGCTCACTCGTTCACGTTGCCCTGCAACTTCACACTCTTCTCGAAGTGCAGCAGGAAATCGATGTTGTACATGAACGGGATGTCCTTGTCGTAGGCCACATGCAGCACGCTGGTACCGCCGCTGTCACGGCTGATCGTGATGTCGGTCGGCTTGACAGTGGCGTCGTCCACGTACTGGAAGTCCATCTGGCGCATCAGCTCACGGCGAATCTCGTCCAGCGACTTGCCGCCGGTACCGGAACTGGCGATGCCATTCATCGCCTTCACCACACCCATGTACTCGGAATAGGACGGCACCAGCTTCATCGCCATGTAACCGAAGAAACCCACCACCAGCAGGATCACCAAGAACCCGATCAGGGTCACGCCCGACTGCCTCGTTTTCATAGTCCCCTCGCCATGCGACCGCTGCGGCCGGCTGTGATTGCGTCATGCGGCCGCGCCCTCCGCGGTCGCCGGCGCCGATTATGCCAGCGACCGCGCGGGATGCGGCAGCGGCTGCATCACATCAGTGGATGATCGTGCCGATGCGGTGGAAGTCCACGCCACCGGTACCCCAGCCCTTCCAGCTCATCCAGATCATGAAGGCCTTGCCTGCCAGGTCCTGTTCCGGCAGGCAACCCCACCAGCGGCTGTCGGTGCTGTTGTTGCGGTTGTCGCCCATCACCAGGTAGCAACCCGGCGGCACTTTCGACGGCACCAGCGGATTCGGGATGGAATTGGGTATGGTGTAGGCCGGCATGCGCGCCACCAGGTGATTGACCACTTTGCCGTCCTCGCGCTGCAAATGCTCGGTCCATACGGTGGCGCCCATGTCCAGCATCAGGCGCTCCTCGTCGCGCTGCGGATTGCCCACGTAGGGGCCGATCTCGTCGGCCTGCACCGGCCTGCCGTTGATCAGCAGGTCGGCGCCATGGATCTCGATGCTGTCGCCGGGCAGGCCGATCACGCGCTTGATCCAGTTCTGGCTGGGCACCGGCGCGTGCGGGTCGGCACAGCTCATGTCGCCGCTGCGCACCAGCTTGCCGCTGGCGTCGTGGCACAGGAAACCCGGGAAGCGGAACACCACCACGTCGCCGCGCTTCGGCTCGCCGAGGTCAAGGAACTTGGTGTTGAACGCCGGCAAGCGCAGACCGTAGGCGAACTTGTTGACCAGGATGAAATCGCCCACGTCGAGGGTGGGCATCATCGAACCGGAGGGGATGCGGAACGGCTCGGCCACGAAGGATCGCAGCACCAGCACTACCAGCACCACCGGAAACAGCGAGCGCGCCCAATCCACCGGCGCCGGATCGCGGTACTCGCTGCCGGTCGCATCGATGCGTGCCTTGCGCTTCTTGTAGAAGAACGCCCGATCCAGTCCCCACACCACGCCGAAGAGCACGGTGAGACCCAGCAGGATGGCGGAAAAATCGAATTCCATGCTTGCTCCTGAGAGTGTCGCTTCTTATTTGTCTGTCCGCAGCACGGCGAGGAAGGCTTCCTGCGGAATCTCCACCCGACCGACCTGCTTCATGCGCTTCTTGCCTTCCTTCTGCTTCTCCAAGAGCTTCTTCTTGCGGCTGACGTCGCCGCCGTAGCACTTGGCCAGAACGTTCTTGCGCAGCGCCTTCACCGTGGAACGCGCGATGATCTGCGCGCCCACCGCGGCCTGGATCGCCACGTCGAACTGCTGGCGCGGGATCAGGTCCTTCATGCGCTCGACCAGGTCGCGGCCGCGGCGATCCGCGTGCGAACGATGCACGATGAGGGAGAGCGCATCCACGCGGTCGCCGTTGATGAGCACGTCCACGCGCACGAACGGGCCCGCGTCGAAGCGCTCGAAGTGGTAGTCCATCGAGGCGTAGCCCCGCGAAACCGACTTCAGGCGATCGAAGAAGTCCAGCACCACCTCGGCCAGCGGCAACTCGTAGGTGATCTGCACCTGGCTGGCCAGGTACTGGATCGAGCGTTGCACGCCGCGCTTCTCCTCGCACAGCGTGATGATGTTGCCGATATAGTCCGGCGGGGTGAGGATGCTGGCCACGATGATCGGCTCGCGGATCTCTTCGATCTGCGGTACCGGCGGCAGCTTGGCCGGGTTGTCCAGCGGCAGCACCGTGCCATCCGACTTCAGCACCTCGTACACCACGGTCGGTGCGGTGGTGATGAGGTTGAGGTCGTACTCGCGCTCCAGCCGTTCCTGCACGATCTCCATGTGCAGCATGCCGAGGAAGCCGCAGCGGAAGCCGAAGCCCATCGCCTCGGAGCTCTCCGGCTCGAAGAACAGCGCGGCGTCGTTGAGGCGCAGCTTGTCCAGCGCCTCGCGCATCGCCGGAAAGTCGTCCGCGGAAACCGGAAACAGGCCGGCGAACACGCGCGGCTGCATGGTCTGGAAACCGGGCAACGGTTCGGCAGCTGGCTTGCTGGCGAGGGTGAGCGTGTCGCCCACCGGTGCTCCATGCACGTCCTTGATCGAAGCGTTGACCCAGCCCACCTCTCCTGCCGAGAGCTTGTCCAGCTTCTTGCGCTTGGGCGTGAACACGCCCACCTCGTCCACCTCGTGGGTGCGGCCGGTGGACATCACCAGCAGCTTGTCGCCGGGCTTGATCTCCCCCTGCATCACGCGCACCAGCGAGATCACGCCCAGGTAATTGTCGAACCAGGAGTCGATGATCAGCGCCTGCAACTTGTCAGTGTCGCGCGGCCTCGGCGGCGGGATGCGCGCCACGATGGCTTCGAGCACCTCGACCACGTTGAGTCCGGTCTTGGCGCTGATCGCCACCGCGTCGGTCGCGTCGATGCCGATCACCGCCTCGATCTCGCCTTTCACCTTCTCGATGTCGGCGGTGGGCAGGTCGATCTTGTTCAGCACCGGCACCACTTCCAGACCCATCTCGACGGCCGTGTAGCAGTTGGCCACCGACTGCGCTTCCACGCCCTGGGCGGCATCCACCACCAGCAGTGCGCCCTCGCAGGCGGCCAGCGAGCGGCTTACCTCGTAGGAAAAGTCCACGTGGCCGGGGGTGTCGATGAAATTGAGCTGGTAGGTCTTGCCGTCGCGCGCCTGGTACGGCAGTGACACCGACTGCGCCTTGATGGTGATGCCGCGCTCGCGCTCGATCGGATTGTTGTCCAGCACCTGCGCTTCCATCTCGCGCTCGGCCAGGCCGCCGCAGATCTGGATGATGCGATCCGCCAGCGTGGACTTGCCGTGGTCGATGTGGGCGATGATGGAGAAATTGCGGATCAGTTCCATGGAGCGCGCGAAGCCGGCCTTGCCTGGGGAGCGCCACCGGAATGGCGGCACGAACCCGGTATTGTCGCATGGAACAGCAGGGCGCCGCCGCAGCCACGCCATGCCCAGCGGCACGGGGCGCGATATCGGCGAAAGCCGTCGCGCCCCGTGCCGGCTGCCGTCACTTGCCGTCCGGTACGGTCAGGCCGAAGAAACGGTTCTGTCCATCACGGCGCACCAGCAGCAGGACGGTGGAACCGGCCTTCACGCCCTTCGTCGCGGCGCGGAACGCCTCCACGCTGCCCACCGGCTGCTGGTTGACCATCAGGATCACGTCGCCCGGCTGCAGGCCCGCCTGGGCCGCCACGTCACCCGTGACATCGCCGATCAGCACGCCCTGCCCCGGCTTCAAGTCCATCTGCTTGCGGGTGGCGTTGTCCAGCGGCTGCACGGTAATCCCCAGCGCGACGGCGCCGCTGCTGTTCGCGCCGGGTGCCATTCCGCCGTTGTCCACCGCGTTCCGATCGCGCGGCATCGCGCCGATGGTGACCGACACGGTTTCCTTCTTGCCGTTGCGGAGGACCTCCAGTGGCACCCGTGTCCCCGGCTTTGTCATGCCCACCAGCGGCGGCAGGTCGGAGGGACTGCGGATCACATGGCCGTCGTAGCCGAGGATGATGTCCCCGAGCTGGATGCCGGCCTTCTCCGCGCCGCTGCCAGCGGTCACCTCGGCGACTGCTGCGCCGGAAGCATCAGGCAGCTTGTAGGCCTTCTCCATGTCGTCGTCGACGGCCTGGACCAGTACGCCGAGTTGGCCACGCGTCACGTAGCCCTTCGTCTTGAGCTGTTCCACCGCGTTCATCGCCACGTCGATCGGGATCGAGAACGACACGCCCTGGTAGCCGCCCGTTCCGGAATAGATCTGCGAGTTGATGCCCACCACCTGACCCTGCAGGTTGAACAGCGGGCCGCCGGAATTGCCGCGGTTGATCGGCACGTCGGTCTGGATGAAGGAGGTGTAGGGCTGGTCCTGGCTGCCCAGATTGCGGCCGATCGCGCTGACGATGCCCTGGGTCACGGTGTAATCGAAGCCGAACGGCGAGCCGATCGCCAGGACCCACTGGCCGGGCTTGAGGTTGCGCGAATCGCCGATGCTCACCGTGGGCAGGCTGCTGCCCGCGCTCACTTTGAGCAGGGCGATGTCGTAGGTGGGATCGGTGCCCACCACCTTGGCATCGAGGATGCGCCGATCCTGCAGCCGCACGATAACCTTGTCCGCATCGGCCACGACATGGTTGTTGGTGAGGATGTAGCCGTCGGCGGAGATGATGAAGCCCGAGCCCAGCGAGGTGTGCGCCTGTTCCGCCGGCGACGGCATCATCGGCATGCCGAAGAAGCGGCGGAACAGCTCGGCCTGCGGATCGTTCGGCGTGCCGCCCTGCGCCGACAGGCCGCGTACGCCCGGCTTGCCGCGACCGCTGTACTTCGCCTCCACCTGCACCACTGCGGGTGCGTTCTTCTGGACGATGCCGGTGAAATCCGGCAGGGACGCCACGGCGGAAGCCGGCTGGGCCTGCACCACCGGCACGGCCAGGACGGTGCCGGCCAAGGCACAGCACACCAGCAGGCTCAGGCGGGATCTGCGCAGGATGGATGATTTCATGACGCCTCCTAAGGTCGGTTCGGACTTCGTGACAAACACGCACCACCGGCGCCCCTGGGGCGGGTCGCGGGTGGGCGGAACGGGATGGGGGGGGAGGACCGCGGTGCGTGCACGCGGTCCCGCCTTATTGGGCGCCGGCGCCTTGGCGCGGGGCGTCCGGCAGCTGCTGCTGGGCCGGGTCGAGCAGGATCAGGTAGCTGCCGTCATGGTTGTCCAGTGTGCGGTAGCGCTGCGCCCGGAACGGCGACATGCCGCGACCGCCGTACGAAGGCGAGAAGCCGGCATCGACCGGTGCGGCAAGCGTGGCCGAAGCGCGCTGGCTGAGCAGGCCCGGCGCCTTGCCGCTCAGCCACGGTGGCACCACCGCCACTTCCGGCTGCGGCGCGACGGCCCGCACGCTCTTCACCGCCATGCCCGGCGACGCAGCCTCGGCGGTCAGCGGAGCCGTGTGCCGTTCGGCATCGCCGGTGGGCTGGGCGATCATCAACGCCGCCGCGGCAACGCCTGCCGCGATCGCGCCACCGGCCGACCAGCGCAGCCAGCGATGGTGACGCGGCACCGCGACTGCGGCCGATTCCTGCTCGATCGCCAGCATCACCCGCGACACGAAGCCGGCTTCGGCCAGTGGCGGCAGTTGCCGACGCAGGCCGTCGCGTGCCACGTGGTAGCTAACCCAAGTGCGCCGCAACTCGCCGTCGTGGTCGAGCCGGCGCAGCAGGAAACGCAACTCTTCGTGCGACAGTTCGCCGTCGATGCCGGCCGAAAGATGCTCGCGCGCATGCTGGTCTGGCTGGTTCATGTCTGCTCCTCGCGGTCCGACAACAGCGGCCGCAGCTTCTCGTCGATCGCCTCGCGGGCCCGGAAGATGCGCGAACGGACCGTACCGATCGGGCAACCCATCGCTTCGGCGATTTCCTCGTAGCTCAGGCCGTCCACCTCACGCAGCGTAATGGCCACCCTGAGCTCCTCGGGCAGGGCTTGGACAGTGGAAAACACCGAATGTTCAATTTCCTGCCGCATGAGTTCACGCTCGGGGGTGGCACTGTCGTGCATGCGCTCGGCACCGGACAGGAACACCGCCTCTTCGGCGTCGATGTCGTCGGTGGGTGGCCGCCGCCCCATCGCCACCAGGTGGTTCTTGGCAGTGTTTACCGCGATCTTGTAGAGCCAGGTATAGAACGCACTGTCGCCGCGGAACGAGCCGATCGCTCGCCAGGCGCGGATGAACGACTCTTGGGCGATGTCCTCGCACTCGGCGTGGCTCTTCACGTAGCGCGAGACCAGCCCCACCACCTTGTGCTGGTATTTGCGCACCAGCAGGTCGAAGGCACGCTTGTCGCCGCCTTGCACGCGCTCGACCAGTGCCCGATCCAGTTCGTTTTCGCCCGTCCGGGCCGTTTCCGTCGTCAATGCCGTCTTCCGCTGCGGGGCTTGTGCCAGAACGAGCGCTGCTCAGACCGGGGCCGGGCGCGCAAGTTCAGCGTCGCCAAGAGTGTAGCGATTCCATCCTGACGTACGGCTGTGCCATCGGTTGACCCGCCCGGGTCAACCGAGCATGGGGGCGACGGGTGCCCGGCTCAAGCCGGTACGGCGGCGGGCTGGCCCAGCAATTGCTGGCGCTCGGCCAGCAAGCGCTCGAAGGAGACCACCGGCAGGGGCCGGCAGAACAGGTAGCCCTGCAGCTCGTCGCAATCGTGGGCGCGTAGGAAGGCCAGGTGCTGTTCGGTCTCCACGCCCTCGGCCACCACGCTGCGGCCAAGCCGGTGCGCCATCTCGATAGTGGCGCGCACGATCGCCTCGTCGTCCGGGTCGACGCCGATGTTGCGCACGAAGCTCTGGTCGACCTTGATGCGGTCGGCCGGCAGCTTGCGCAGGTAGTCCAGCGAGGCGGCACCGGTGCCGAAGTCGTCGATCGCGATGCGGCAGCCCAGCCGGTGCAGCGCCTGCAGGTTCTCCACCAGGTTCGGGGCGGCCTTGATGCTGATGCTCTCGGTGATCTCCAGCTCCAGCAATGTGGGGTCGAGCCCGGTTTCCTGCAGTGCGCGGAACACCGTGGCCGGCAGTTTCGGCTCCATCAGCTGCAGTGCCGACAGGTTCACGCCCAGGCGCAGGCGCAGGCCGTAGCGTTGCTCCCATTCGTGGGCCTGACGGCAGGCCATGCGCAGCACCCATTCGCCGATCGGCACGATCAGGCCGGTCTCCTCTGCTAGCGGGATGAACACTGCCGGGCTGATCGGTCCCAGCTCGGGGTGTTCCCAGCGCAGCAGCGCCTCCATCCCGACGATGTCCTCACTGTCGGTGCCGACCTGTGGCTGGTAGACCAGGCGCAGCTCGCCGTTGCCAAGCGCATGACGCAGGCGCGAGCGCAGCGCCAGGCCATGCTCGCGCGCATACTCCGGACTCACCTCGTAGATGCGGCAGGTGTTGCGGCCCTGGCGCTTGGCCGCGTACATCGCCTCGTCGGCATGCTTGAGCAGGGTTTCCGCGTCGGCCGCGTCGTCAGGGAAGAAGCTCACGCCGATCGACACGCCAACTTGCAGGCGGGTGCCGTTCTCCAGCTGCAGTGGCTCGGCAACCACCTGCAGGATCTTCTCGGCGACCCGCTGCACGTCATCGTTTTTGATGATGTGGCGCAGCACCACGGTGAACTCGTCGCCGGCATAGCGCGCCACCGTGTCGGACGCACGCACGCTGCCACGCAGGCGGCGGGTGACTTCCTGCAGCACCTGGTCGCCCGCGGCGTGGCCGTGGGTGTCGTTGATCGCCTTGAAGTGGTCGAGGTCGACGAACAGTACGGCGAAGCATTCGCCGTTGCGCACCGCCTCGCGCAGGATCGACTCCAGCCGGTCGCCGAACAGCAGGCGGTTCGGCAGGCCGGTGAGCGCGTCGAGCAGGCCCTCGGCCCGCCCTTGCTCGCGGGTGAGCCCCAGCTCCAGCCCCTGCGCAAAACGCGCCGCTGCACAGCGCAGCAAGGGCTCGACGATCGCCATGTCGCCGAATCCGCGCCGGGTACCGGCCAGCATCGCACCCAGCACCACGCGACGCTCATCGAGCAGCGGCAGGCCCACGAAACCGGACAGCTCGAGCAAAGGCAGCAACGGGTCGGCCGGCACGCGCTGCACCGCGTCGCTGCGGTAGAGCACCGGCTCCCCGCCGAGGACGCGCTGCAGAAGCTGTTGCGCCTCGACCGGCGGCCAGGCCGGTTCCGCACCGTTCCACAGCTGCAGCAGCGGCGCCAGGAACTCGCTGCCCTCGTTGCGCACCGACCACACCGCCAGGTAATCCAGCGCCATCTCGTCGAACAGCAGCCGTGCGGTGGCGTCGCGGGTGGAGCCGCCGCCGCTGGTGGCAAAGATGCGCGCCAGCAGGGCCAGCGCGTTTTCCGCCGCACTGCGGCCTTGCGCGGGCAGCGCTGGCACGGCGGCGGGGGGCAGTTGCTGCCAGCGCGTGAGCAGCTCGGCCTCGATCCGGGTAGCGTGCAGCCAGCCGGTGACGTCGTCGGGCAGCTGTGCGGCCTGCAATGGCGCGTCCTCGTCGAGGATTGCCAGCAACGGTACGCCGGCCCCGGCGTCCAGCGCGCGCAGCTGCTCGCAGCACTGGCGCGCCTGGGCGGCATCGTCGCCCAGCACCGCCACCATCAGCTCCAGCGACGGGCGCCCTTCCAGCAGGATCGCCGCATGCTGCGCGTCGCGGGCACTGTGGATGTGCCGGCAACCCGCCTGGTCGAACACGTCGAACAGGCGGCGGCGCAGGTCGCGCCGGGCAGCGAGTACGAGGATGCCTTCGCTCATGCCTGCCCGCTCAGCCAGCGGCCATCGCGCAGACGCAGGCGTTGCGGCAACTCCGGTTCGCTGTCGATGCAGGTGATCAGCTCACCCAACTGCTCGACCAGGGCCAGCGGTGCATTGAGCAGCACCACGCGGCGCAGATGTCCGGTGGTGGCCCGCGCCAGCTGCCGCAGCAGGGCGAGCTCGGGCGCCGCCAGGGGCAACTCCAGTTCCTGCAGCACGTAGACGCCGAAATGCATGCTTTGCTGCATGTAGCGCAAAGCCTGGCCGAGGCGCTGCGCGTCAGGCACGCGCGCATGCGCGTCGCGGAGGCTGGACAGGCCCTGTCCCGGCTGCCACAGGTACACCGCCTGCCCGCTGTGGCGGGCGATGCTGCGGAAGTGTTCCAGCAGGGCAGCCCCATCCTCGCTGCGCACCGCCACGACGCCGGCAGGCGCGGCCAGGATCCGTTCGAAGACGTCGTGACCAGAGGATGGCAGTGGCATGTCCATCATCGATGTCATCGTGGCTCCCTGGATCGTTCGGCGTCGGCTGGCGAGGGGATGCATCGTCGGCCGGTTCGCATGGCGCATTTTCCACGGTTTCCGTCCATTCTGGGGCCAGTCCGCCATCGCGGGGGGCGAACGGCTTCACATTCGACCGATCGGAAGATTCCGAAACCCGACGCAAGTCCGTACGGGCCGGCCCGGCGGCATCTCGCATTCGTCCGGACGGGACGGTATGGTTCGGGCTTCGTCCACCACCCTCCCTTGGCCCATGTTCGAAGGATTGCGCTTCAACCACTGGAAGACGAGCCTGGACGAGCGGGGCATCGTCACGCTCAGTCTCGACCGGGCCGGCAGCAGCGTCAATGCGATCAACCGCGCCGTGCTCGAGGAACTGGGCCAGATCGTCGAACGGCTGGCGATCGAGCAGCCGACCGGCGTGATCGTGCACTCCGCCAAGCCCGCCGGTTTCGCGGTAGGCGCGGACATCAAGGAGTTCGTGGAGTACGCGGAACAGGGCAGCGTGCTGGAGAACATCGAGCACGGCCAGCGGGTGTACGAGGCGCTGGCCCGGCTGCCCTGCCCCACCGTGGCCGCGGTGCACGGCGCCTGCATGGGCGGCGGCACCGAGCTGATCCTGGCCTGCCGGCAGCGCATCGCCGCAGACGACGACAAGACCCGGATCGCCCTGCCCGAGGTGATGCTGGGCATCCATCCCGGCTGGGGCGGCAGCGCGCGCCTGCCGCGGCTGATCGGCGCCACCGAGGCGCTGCCGCTGATGCTCACCGGCAAGTCGCTGTCGGCGAAGCGTGCTCTGGCGTTGGGCGTGGTCGACCGCGTGGCGCCGCCCGACGAACTGCTGGCCGAGGCGCGCGTCCTGCTGCGCCGCCCGCAGGCACGGCCATTCGCTCGGCGCGCCAAGGCCTGGCTCACCAACTGCTGGCCCGCGCGCCAATTCCTTGCGCCGATGATGGCGAAGCAGACCGCCGCCAGGGTCCGCAGGGAACACTACCCGGCCCCCTTCGCGCTGATCGACGTGTGGCAGCGCGGCGGCGGCGACATCTGGCAACGGCTGAAGCTGGAAGCGCGGTCGGTGGCCAGGCTGGCGGCCACCCCCACCGCGCACAACCTGATCCGCCTGTTCTTCCTGCAGGAGCGGCTGAAGAACCAGGGCGCCGGCACCGAGCACGGCATCCGGCACGTGCACGTGGTCGGCGCCGGCGTGATGGGCGGCGACATCGCCGCCTGGGCCGCGTTCAAGGGCTTCGAGGTCAGCCTGCAGGACCGCGAGATGAAATTCGTCCAGCCTGCGCTGGATCGGGCCCGCAAGTTTTACGAGAAAAAGCTCAGGACGCCGGAAAAGATCGAGGCCGCCAGCCGGCGCCTGCGTGCCGATGTGGAAGGCGCCGGCGTGAGGGACGCCGACCTTGCCATCGAAGCGATCTACGAGAACGCCGAGGCCAAGGAGGCGCTCTACGCCACCATCGAGCCACAGTTCCAGACCGACGAGATCCTCGCCAGCAACACTTCCAGCATTCCGCTGGACGAGCTGCGGAAGCACCTCAAGTCGCCGCAGCGCTTCCTCGGCCTGCATTTCTTCAACCCAGTAGCGCAGATGCCACTGGTCGAGGTGGTGCGCCACGACAAGCTCGACCCGGCGATCGAAAAGCGCGCGCTGACGTTCTGCAAGGCCATCGGCAAGCTGCCGGTGGCGGTGAAAGGCACGCCAGGCTTCCTGGTCAACCGCATCCTGATGCCCTATTTGCTCGAGGCGCTGCGCCTCTACAACGAGGGCGTGCCCGGCCCCGTGCTGGACAAGGCGGCAAAGCAGTTCGGCATGCCGATGGGGCCGATCGAACTGGCCGACACCGTGGGCCTGGACGTGTGCGCCTCCGTGGGCAAGGAACTGGCGCCCTTCCTCGGCCTGGAACTGCCGCCGGGACTTGAGGACAAGCTCGACGCCGGCAAGCGTGGCAAGAAGGACGGCCAGGGCCTGTACGTGTGGCAAGAAGGCAAGCCCATCAAGCCTGAGGTCGATCCCGACTACCAGCCCGCGCCGGACCTCACCGATCGCATGATCCTGGCCATGGTGAACGAAGCTGTGGCCTGCCTCGCCGACGGCGTGGTGGACGATGCCGACCTGCTCGATGCCGGCGTGATCTTCGGCACCGGCTTCGCGCCGTTCCGCGGTGGTCCGATCCAGTACCTGCGCAGCGAGGGCGTGGCCAAGATCAAGGCGAGGCTGGAGCAACTGGCGCAGCGACACGGCGCGCGGTTCACGCCCAAGGAGGGGTGGGATAACCCGGCCTTGCTGACGGGCAACGACATCACCTGAGGCCGGGCCTGCACCGGCTGGAAAATGCCCGGCTCCTGGCCGGGCATTTTCGTGAGCGCCGAGGATTCACCAGACCAGGTCGTCAGGCACGCCATCGTCGCCATCGTCGCCTGCCGCCCCCGGATCGACCAGCAAGGCGAGCAGGTGCGCGTCGATGGCGCGCACTTGTTCGGCGACTTGGCTCGTGACTAGCAGGTAACGCCCCGCCTGTTGCACCACGCCCAGCTCGCCCGCGTTGAGCGCAGCCAGCTGGGCCGCGTCGACGTGGATGCGGCGGATCTTGCCGCCGTACTCGAAATTGCGCACCAGCTCGGTCTCGGCCTTGTTCAGGGCCTTGCCATCCAGCAGTTGCTGGATCTTCTGCTTGCGCTCGCGGCGCAGGCGCGCCTGCTCCTCGGCTTCCTGCTGGGCACGCTTGCGCTCCCCTGCTTCGGTCTGCGCGCGGATAGCGTAGGCCTTGGCGAGATCGATGTCTTCCTGGCTGCGGCTTGCCGCGGGCGGTTTGCCGCCATGGCCGCGCGGCTTGCCAGACGGCCTGCCCTTGCCTTCGTTGCCGCGCTTCTCCTCGCGGATTTGCTTGACGAGACCGCTCTTCAGCAGCTGGTCGCGCAGGGACTCGCTCATGCTCGTGGTTCCGGTGGGACTTGATGTTTGCTTTCAGCTCCCGGCCACACTCCAGCCACAACCGGGCTTTCTACAGACGCACGTATGGTCATCAGGTACCTGTGCACTCAGGTAGCCAAGTCGCGGGATTCCGGCTCTTGCCTTCGTGACGGCAAACCCGGAATCCCGTCAATAATGCGGTGGCGTCTCGTTTTGCGGATCGGATGCCGAACCCAGCCGTACGCTCTGCAATTCCTGCCGCAGCAGGTGCAGCAGGCGCTCCAGCTCGACGATGCGCATCGCCTGCTCGGCATCGGCCGCGGCCAGCGCCTGCACGGTATCGTCGATGAAGGTCAGCCGCACTTCGAGATCGGCCAGGCGCTGCTCGATCGCGTCCATCAGCGTGCCACGCGCAAGCTGCGGCCGCGGCCGATGCCGTAGTAGGCCAGGCCGGCCTCCTCCACCGCCGCGGGATCGTAGAGGTTGCGGCCGTCGAAGATCACCGGCGTCTTGAGCAAGGCGCGGATGCGCGCGAAGTCGGGGCTGCGGAAGGCCTTCCACTCGGTGACGATGGCCAGCGCGTCGGCCCCCTGCAAGGCGTCGCGGGCGTGCTCGCACAGCACGAGGTCGTCGCGCTCGCCGTAGATGCGCCGGGTCTCCTCGCGCGCCTCCGGGTCGAAGGCCTGCACGCGGGCGCCTGCATCCCACAGCGCTTCCATCAGACGGCGGCTGGAGGCTTCGCGCATGTCGTCGGTGTTCGGCTTGAAGGCCAGCCCCCACAGCGCAATGGTCTTGCCTTTCAGGTCACCGTCGAAGTGGCGTGCGATCAGCTCGAACAGCTTGGCCTTCTGGGCGCGGTTCACCGCTTCGACCGCGCCGAGCAGGCGTGCCTCGTAACCCGCGCCACGCGCCGTGCGTTCAAGCGCCTGCACGTCCTTGGGAAAGCATGAGCCGCCGTAACCCGCACCGGGGTAGATGAAGTGGTAGCCGATACGCGGATCGGCACCGATGCCCTGGCGCACCAGTTCCACGTCGGCGCCCACGCGCTCGGCGATGTTGGCGATCTCGTTCATGAAGCTGATCTTGGTTGCCAGCATCGCGTTGGCGGCGTACTTGGTCAGCTCCGCCGAACGCTCGTCCATCACCACCGTGCGCTCATGGTTGCGGTTGAACGGTGCATACAGCTTGCGCAGCACGGTCACCGCGCGCTCGCTGGAACTGCCGATCACGATGCGGTCGGGGCGCAGGCAGTCCTCCACCGCGTCGCCCTCCTTGAGGAACTCGGGATTGGAGACCACATCGAACTCGATTGCGGCACCGCGCGCCGCCAGTTCGGCCGCGACCGCCGCGCGCACGCGGTCGGCGGTACCGACCGGCACGGTGGACTTGTTCACCACCACCGCGTAGCGGCCCAGATGCTGGCCGATGGTGCGCGCCACGCCCAACACGTACTTCAGGTCGGCACTGCCGTCCTCGTCGGGCGGCGTGCCTACCGCGATGAAGATGACCTCGGCATGCGCGACGCCGGCCGCGGCATCGGTGGTGAAATCGAGCTGGCCATCGGCATGGTTGCGCCGGACGATGGGTTCCAGGCCCGGCTCATAGATCGGGATCTCGCCGTGCTGCAGGCGACCGACCTTGCCTGCGTCGATGTCCACGCACACCACGTGGTTGCCCATCTCGGCGAGGCAGGCGCCGGTGACCAGGCCGACATAGCCGGTGCCGAAGATCGTGACTTTCATCGTGCTGCCGATTCCCGTGGACGCGAGCATGCATTCTAACCGCGCAAGCATTGCCGCAGTCTCATAAAGCAGGAGGGCGCGAATCGCTTCGCGCCCTCCTGTGTCTGAAGCCGAAGCAGCGCTTACTTGGCGGCGGGAGCCGCCGGCGTCGGCTTGGTGCTGACCAGCGTCACGTCGAAGATCAGCGTGGCGTTCGGCGGCATCGGCGGCTGCGGCTCGGCGCCGTAGGCCAGGTTCGATGGGATGAACAGCTTGTAGTGGCCGCCCACCTGCATCAGCTGCAGGCCCTCGCGGAAGCCAGGGATCACGCCGGCCAGCGGGATGTCGGCCGGGCCCGGCGGATTGTGCTTGGACGAGGCGTCGAACACCTGGCCGTTGACGAAGCTGCCGGTGTAGTCGATCTTCACCGTGTCGTTCGGACCCGGACGGGCACCGGTACCCTGGCTGATCACCTGGTACTGCAGGCCCGAGGCGGTGGTCTTCACGCCCGGCGCGGTCTTGTTCTTGGCGAGGAAGGCGTCACCCTCGGCCTTGTTCTTGGCCGCCAGCTTGGTCATCTCGGCCTCGTACTTGGCCTTGATCTTGGCCATGAAGGCGTCATGCACCTGCTTGGCCTCTTCCTCGCTCATGGTCGGCTTCTGGCCGGAGAGCGCGGCCTTCACCGCGTTCGCCACGGCGGTCGGGTCCAGCTCTTCACGCATGATCGGCGGCACCTGGGAAGCAATCTCCCAGCCCACCACATAGCTGGCCTTGGCCTTGTCGACCGTGCCGGTGGCACTGCTGGCGGCCTTGGTGGCCGTCTGGGCGGCAAACGCACCCGCCGACATGCCCAGCGTCGCAGCCACCGCAAGGGCCGTCAGCGTGGGGCGCAGAAAATGCTTCATTCGGTATTCCCTCGTGTTTTGGATATGCCGGTGCCGCCGGCCGGGCCTCCACAACGGAGGCATGGTCGCCCATTGTGAGGCGCCCGCGCCGGGCTTGCAATCCGGTCTGCCTGCGACAGTCAAGCCGCAGAAAGGTTCCGCCGACACCGCCGCAGAACGCCGGCCGGCGTGTTCCGGGCCGGTTCTCAGGCGGAGTCGCCGTGCCCGGACTGCTCCGGCTTCTCCAGCGTTTCCCTCAGGGCTGCCTGCAGCCGCGCATGCAGCTTCACCAGGGTGCGCCACAGCACCACCGCCAACACCACGCCGGCTACCAGCAGCGACCACGCCACGCCGCGCGGCGGCAGGATCGCCGAACCCAGCGCGCTGACCAGAAGCGCCAGCGCGAACAAGGTGAGCAGCGGAATCATCCGCGCCAGCACGTTGCGGATCGCCTGCGTATAGCTGCCGGTGTAGCGTTCGCGGATGCCCAGCTCGGCCAGCAGCATGCCCAGCGCCTCGGCCTTGCGGTATACGGCGATCAGCATCGGCAACGACAGGAACAGCGCACAGGCCCAGATCAGCGTGTGGCGCAGATCACGATGGATGCCGAACCGCGTGAACCAGCCCCAGCTGTGCGCATTCACATAGGCGCCGATCACGAACAGCGTGACGACCAGCAGCACATTGATCGCGATGTGCCACAGCAGGCGACGCAGCATCGCCGCCAGCACCGCGTTCTCGTCGACTGGCCGGAGGTTTTCCAGCCAGCCGCTGTAGCTGTCGGCCAGCACGTGCAACGACCTCGGCGTGATGCGCGACAAGCCATCGGCAAGGCGGTCGGCCGAACGCCCCAGGTAAGGCGACGCCGCCATGCACAGCACCGACACCGCTACCGCGATCGGATAGATGAAATCGCTGATCGCGCCCAGCGACAGGCCCAGCGTGGCGATCACGAAGGAGAACTCGCCGATCTGCGCCATGCTCAGTCCGGAACGCAAGGCGGTGCGCGCATCGTGGCCCACGGCAAAAATGCCCAGGCCACAGGCCAGCGTCTTGCCCACGATCACCACCGCGGCGATCAGCACAGCCGGCAGCGCGTACTGCCACAGCATGGCCGGGTCGATCTTCAGGCCGATCGCCACGAAGAACAGCGCCGCGAACATGTCGCGCAGCGGCTCGACCAGGTGCAGCACGCGCCCCACGCTGCGTGCCTCCGCCACAACCGCGCCCGCGAGGAAGGCGCCCAGAGCCACGCTGAAGCCCATCCACGCCGCCAGCAAGCTGGCGCCGAAGCAGACGCCGAGCACGCTCACCAGCAACGTCTCGTCGCGGTCGAAGCCGGCCACGTAATCCACCAGTCGCGGCAGCAGCAGCAGGCCCAGGATCATGCCCACCACCACGAACAAGCCGAGGTGGCCGATCAGAGCGAGCGCGGTGCCCGCATGCACGGTGCCACCAATCGCCACCGCGGTGAGCAGGGTCAGCATCACGATGGTGAGCACGTCCTCCGCCACCAGCAGGCCCACCACCAGTTTCGCGAACGGCTGCGCCTGCGCGCCTCCTTCCTTCAGCGTGCGCGTGGCGACCATGGTCGAGGACAGCGCGATGATCGCGCCGAGGAACAACGCGTCGACGCCCTTCCAGCCGAACAGGTTGCCTAGGCCAACGCCGATCCACAGCATCACGCCCACTTCCAGCACCGCCACCGCAAGCACGCCGATGCCGACCTCGCGCAACTTGCGCACGCTGAACTCCAGGCCCAGCGTGAACATCAGCAGGACCACGCCGAGGTTGGAGATGTCGTCGATCGCGCGCGGATCGGCGACCAGAGTGCCCGGCGTATGCGGGCCGATCAGCACGCCGGCCAGGATGTAACCCAGCAACACCGGCTGGCGCAGGCGCTGGAACAGGATCGTGGCGGCGCCGGCCACGAGCATCACGATCGCGAGGTCGCGGATGAAGCCGATCTCGTGCATGTCTTCCTCTCGTTGCGTCCGGGAAGGAAGCTTAAACGATGCCCCGCACCGGTCATGGTCCTCGCCGGCCACGCGCACCGATCCGACGCCAGCGAACGAGTGAAAATTTCTTGAAAAAAAGCTTGACGGAAATCCGACCCCCACCTATTCTTTGCGGCTTCCAGCGGCGGGGCCATAGCTCAGCTGGGAGAGCGCCTGCATGGCATGCAGGAGGTCGGCGGTTCGATCCCGCCTGGCTCCACCAACCTGACACACGTCCCCATCGTCTAGAGGCCTAGGACATCACCCTTTCACGGTGGCGACCGGGGTTCGAATCCCCGTGGGGACGCCAAGGTTGGTCCGCGTAGCACGTTTGCTGGAAACACATGTGGAGCGGTAGTTCAGTCGGTTAGAATGCTGGCCTGTCACGCCGGAGGTCGCGGGTTCGAGTCCCGTCCGCTCCGCCACGATCCGCAAGAAAGCCGCCTCCGGGCGGCTTTCTTGTTGTGGCGGATCGGTGCGCCTGTCTCGCGGCGAGCAGCCATCCACGGTCGCGCCGGCGCACCCCAAGCGCTCGCCCGCTGGCTGCCGGAAGGTGTCGAAGGGGGCCATTTCCTGGCGACGCTCTCAGACAGGGCCGCCGCCTTCGGGCCGTCCGGAGTGCGGCTCCAGCGTGCCGACCGAATGCCCCTGCTCCGCCAGGTATTCAAGCCAGCGTGCGAGAAAGCCGTTCATCTGCAGGCGATGCTGGAAGACCGTGTGCGCCGGCGCGAAGGGCCCCAGCACCTGCCACAGATGCCGCCCGGGATGGCAATGCAGCGCCTCGGCCACATGGGCGTCGGTATACATGCGCAACTGGGCGGAGGGCGCGCGGTGGCCGGTGTGCGCGTCGACGAAGTCGTAGGTGAGTTCCAGCTCCAGCGTATAGGGGTGGCGTTCCTGCACCGCCAGGTGCACGTTGAGACCGTCGTCCACGTCCGACACGTACTGGCCCGGCACCAGCTGCTGTGGCGCGAATAGCCGCGTCAGCCGATGGTAATTCTCAGCATAGAGGCCCATCAGGAACTCGAAGCGTCCCGGCAGCAGGCTGTGGCGGTCGTCGAGTACGGCATTCATGGCAGGCGCTGGTTACTCCGGTGCGGTGTCAGAACATGGTGCGCTCGATGCCGAAGCTCGCGAAGATCTTGCTCGCGATCTCCTCGATCGACACGTGCGTGGTGTTGAGGAACGGAATGCCGGCCTGGCGCATCAGCCGGTCGGCCTGCTCCAGTTCCCAGCGGCACTGCTTGATCGTGGCGTAACGGCTGCCTGCGCGACGCTGCTCGCGGATCTGCGCCAGCCGCTCCGGCTCGATGGTGAGCCCGAACAGACGGTCGCGATACGGTCGCAGGCGCGCCGGCAGTTCCAGCTTTTCCAGATCCTCGTCGGTCAGCGGGTAGTTGGCGGCGCTGACGCCGTAATGCAAGGCCATGTACAGGCAGGTCGGCGTCTTGCCAGAACGGGACACGCCAACCAGGATCAGGTCGGCCTGCGCATAGTCCACGTCGATGCCGTCGTCGTGCGACAGCGCGTAGTTGGTGGCGTTGATGCGCGCCTCGTACTTGTCGAAATCCACGAGGCCGTGCGAGCGGTTCACCGCGCCGGAACGCTTTGCACCGAGCTCCTCCTCCAGCGGGCCGATGAACGGCGCAAACACATCCAGCATCAGCGCACCGCTTGCGGCCACGATGTCGCACAGGGCGCGGTCGGCCATGGTGTTGACCACGATCGGCCGTTCGCCGCTCTTCGCGTAATGAGTCTTGATGCGCAGCGCTGCCGCCTCGGCCTTGTGCGCATCGTCGATGAACGGCAGGCGGTGTTTGTCGAAACGCAGTCCCTCGAACTGGGCGAGGATGCTGTTGCCGATCGTCTCCGCGGTGATGCCCGTGGAGTCGGAGATGAAGAAAATCGTGCGCTGCATGGAAAGCCCGGGAATGGTGGCGCCTGTCTGCTGCGCACCATATCGCAAGGTCCGGGGGCTGTCGCCGCTTGACCGGCGCCTGACTGGTATGCAGTTGGCGCGGCGCCGGACGGCATTGGTCTTCTTGTGCTTCGCACCATCGAAAGCGGACAATACCAATCCTTTGCGACCCGCTTCCTGCCTGCGCTTCGTGACCATTCCACTGTCTGCAGCACTTCCCCCTGAGGAGATTCCCTTGAACCACCTGGTGCTTTGGCTGGACCAACTGCGCATGACCGACCTGGGCAAGGTCGGCGGCAAGAACGCGTCGCTCGGCGAAATGATCGGCAACCTCGCCAAGCTTGGCGTCTCCGTGCCGGGCGGCTTCGCCACCACCGCCGACGCGTTCCAGCAGTATCTGGAAAAGAGCGGTGTGGCCAAGCGAATCCAGGCCCGCCTGGACGGCCTGAACGTCGACGACGTGGATGCCCTGGTCAAGGCCGGCAAGGAAATCCGCGAATGGGTCACCGAGACCCCGCTGCCGGCCGAGCTCGACCAGGCCATCCGCGATGCCTATGCCAAATTGTGCAAGGACGCCGGTGCCGACGACATCGCGGTGGCCGTGCGCTCCTCCGCCACTGCCGAAGACCTGCCCGACGCCAGCTTCGCCGGCCAGCAGGAAACCTTCCTCAACGTGGTCGGCATCGAGGACGTGCTGCACAAGGTCAAGGAGGTCTTCGCCTCGTTGTACAACGACCGTGCCATCGCCTATCGCGTGCACCAGGGCTTCGCGCACGAGAACGTGTTCCTCTCCGCCGGCGTGCAGCTGATGGTGCGCTCGGACGTGGGAGCCTCCGGCGTGCTGTTTACGCTGGACACCGAGTCGGGCTTCCGCGACGTGGTGTTCGTCACCGGCAGCTATGGCCTCGGCGAGATGGTCGTGCAGGGCGCGGTGAATCCCGACGAGTTCTACGTGTTCAAACCGACCCTGAAGGCCGGCAAGCCCGCAGTGCTCCGCCGCAATCTCGGCGCCAAGCAGCTGCGCATGGTGTACTCGAGCCAGCCCGGCGAACGGGTGAAGACCGAGAACACGCCGGACGAGCTGCGCAACAGGTTCTGCATCACCGATGCCGACGTGGAATCCCTGGCGAAGCAGGCGCTGATCATTGAGCAGCACTACGGCCGTCCGATGGACATCGAATGGGCGAAGGACGGCAACACCGGCAAGCTCTACATCGTGCAGGCGCGCCCGGAAACGGTGAAATCGCGCGCCCACGCCACCCAGCTTGAACGCTTTCATCTCGGCGAGAAAGGCAAGGTGCTTGCAGAGGGCCGCGCCATCGGCCAGAAGATCGGCGCCGGCAAGGCGCGCGTGGTGCGCTCGCTGGCCGACATGAGCAAGGTGCAGCCCGGCGACGTACTGGTGGCCGACATGACCGACCCCGACTGGGAGCCGGTGATGAAGCGCGCCAGCGCCATCGTCACCAACCGCGGCGGCCGCACCTGCCATGCGGCGATCATCGCGCGCGAACTGGGCGTGCCGGCCGTGGTCGGCACGCACAACGCGCTGGACACCATCCCCGACGGCACGGAGGTCACCGTGTCCTGCGCCGAAGGCGACACGGGCACGATCTACGCGGGCCTGCTGAAGTTCGATCGCATCACCGCCGACCTCGGTGCGATGCCCGAGGCGCCGCTGAAGATCATGATGAACGTGGCCAACCCCGAGCGTGCGTTCGACTTCGGCATGCTGCCGAACGCCGGCATCGGCCTGGCCCGCCTGGAGATGATCATCGCCAGCCATATCGGCGTGCACCCCAAGGCGCTGCTGGAATACAGCAAGCAGGACGCCGAGACGCGCGCCAAGATCGACGGGCGCATCGCCGGCTACGCCGGCCCGGTCGAGTTCTACGTGGACCGCCTCGCCGAAGGGATCGCCACCATTGCCGCCTCGGTATACCCGAAGCCGGTGATCGTGCGCATGAGCGACTTCAAGTCCAACGAATACGCCAACCTGCTCGGCGGTGCGCGCTACGAGCCGCACGAGGAAAACCCGATGATCGGCTTCCGCGGCGCCAGTCGCTACGTCGACCCCGGCTTCGCCGAGGCGTTCGGCCTGGAGTGCAAGGCGGTCAAGCGCGTGCGCGAGACGATGGGGCTGGACAATGCGTGGGTGATGATCCCGTTCGTGCGCACGCTGGACGAAGGCCGCAAGGTGGTCGAGGTTCTCGCAAAGAACGGCCTCAGGCAGGGCGAGCACGGCCTCAAGGTCATCATGATGTGCGAGGTGCCCTCCAACGCCCTGCTCGCCGAGGAGTTCCTGGATATCTTCGACGGCTTCTCGATCGGCTCCAACGACCTCACCCAGCTCACCCTGGGGCTGGATCGCGATTCCTCCATCGTGGCCGGCCTGTTCGATGAGCGGAATCCCGCCGTGAAGAAGCTGCTGTCGATGGCGATCAAGACTGCGCGCGCCAAGGGCAAGTACGTGGGCATCTGCGGCCAGGGTCCCAGCGACCATCCCGACCTGGCCGAGTGGCTGATGGACCAGGGCATCGAATCCGTGTCACTGAACCCCGACACCGTGGTCGACACCTGGTTGCGGCTGGCGAAGAGGAAGGCCGGCTGACCCTCGCCGTGGCCGCGGCAGGCTAGTCCGCCGCGCTTGCCACGGCCACCGCCACCACGTAAAATTGCCGGCTCGCGCAGACCACGCGACCCCCTTTGGAGAGGTGGCAGAGTGGTCGAATGTACCTGACTCGAAATCAGGCGTACGTGTAAGCGTACCGTGGGTTCGAATCCCACCCTCTCCGCCAGACACAAAAACGCCCCCTCGCGGGGCGTTTTTGTGTCTGGCGGAGAGGGCGGTGTGGAGGAACCCACCCCGAAATCACACGCGGCCTTGTGCTTTTGCACCCTCCCCCAACATCCGCCATGCTTCCCCCATGATCGAATTCGGACACGCCACCCACGTCGGCCTGCGCCGCACGCGCAACGAGGACACCTACTACGCCGACGCCGCCCTGGGCCTGTTCCTGGTGGCCGACGGCATGGGGGGGCACCTGCACGGCGAGGTGGCCTCGGCCTTGGTGCGCGACAGCGTAGTCGAGCTGGTGAGCCGCGGACACAGCCTCGCCGAGGCGATCCGCGGCGCCGACGAACACCTGCTGGCGCAGCTGCACGACTACGCCGACGTGATGCCGATGGGCAGCACGATCGCGGCATTGCGCCTGAACGAGGATGGCTACGAGGCGGCCTGGGTAGGCGACAGCCGCATCTACACCGCCGGGCGCGAACTGCATCAGATCAGCCACGACCATTCGCTGGTGCAGGCGCTGGTCGAGGCGGGGCAACTGGATCCGGCCCATACCGCCAAGCATCCGCAACGCAACGTGCTGACCCAGGCGCTGGGCGTGACCGCCGCCTCGCAGTTGCACATCGGCATGGCGCACGGCCGCGTCACCCCGGGCATGGGCTTCCTGCTCTGCAGCGATGGACTGACCGAGGATCTCGATGCAGCCTCGATCGCGCGCACAGTGGCGCGCACCGATCTGGCCGCACAGGAGTGCGTGGATCAGCTGCTGCTGGGCGCGCTGGATCGGGGCGGCAAGGACAACATCACCGCAATCCTGGTACGTTCAAGCTGAGCCGGCTTCCACCGGCGCCTCGACCGTCTCCAGCCTGCGCCAGATGCTGATGCCGCCGGCACTCTTGTCCAGCGCGTCGAGGCGTTGCTCGTGCAGCGCGGATTCACCGGCGGATGCGCGCAGCACACGGGGCCGTCCACGCAACACCAGCGGCGCGGCTGCCGCCACCGCCGTCGATTCCTGCGGCTGTTCGAAGGCCAGGTCCAGCGCCACCTGGCCCGAAGTCATCGCGAGGTAAACATCGGCCAGCAACTGCGCGTCGATCAGGCCCCCGTGCAGATCGCGGCGCGAGTTGTCCACGCCGAGTCGCTTGCAAAGCGCGTCGAGGCTGTTCCGCTGGCCGGGATAGCGCTCGCGCGCCATCGCCAGTGTGTCGAGCACGCTGCAACGCTCTCCGATGCGGCCATACCCTCCTGCCAACCGCGCCAGTTCGGCGTCGATGAACCCCACGTCGAAGCTGGCGTTGTGGATGATCAGCTCGGCGCCGTCGACGAAGGCCAGAAACTCATCCACCTTGCTGGCGAACAGGGGTTTGTCGACCAGGTCGCCGTCGCGGATGCCGGTAACCTGGCTGGCGCCCTCGTCCATCGCCCGCTCGGGGTTGAGGTAGGTTTGCCAGTAGCGTCCGGTGAGGCGCCGCCCCACCATTTCCACACAGGCGATCTCCACCAGCCGGTGGCCCTGGCGCACCTCCAGACCGGTGGTTTCCGTGTCCAGCACCACCTGCCTCATGCCCGGCTCCCGTGCTGCTCGGCCTGCTCGCGCGCCGCCCGGTCCACGCGCTCGTTTTCCGCGTGGCCGTTGTGGCCCTTCACCCACTTCCAGCGTACGCGGTGATGGTCACTCGCCGCGGAGAGCCGCTCCCACAGATCCTGGTTCTTCACCGGTTTCCTGTCGGCAGTCCGCCAGCCGTTTGCGCGCCATTTCGGCAGCCACTGCTCGATGCCCTGCATCACGTAGCGCGAATCGGTGGTGAGCAGCACGGTGCAGGGGCGCGTCAACGCCTCCAGTGCGCCGATCGCCGCCATCAGTTCCATGCGGTTGTTGGTGGTGTCGGCCTCGCCGCCGGCCAGCAGGCGTTCGCGGCCCTTGACCCGCAGCAAGGCTGCCCAGCCGCCAGGCCCCGGATTGCCGAGGCAGGCGCCGTCGGTGAATGCTTCCACTTCTTCAGTCGTCACGCAGTTTCCCAGTCAAGACACCATCAGGACACGGAATGCCGCCGCGTACCCGGCGACAGGTGCGCATTCACCGGCACGCGCGCCGGCAACGGCCGCAATTTCAGGGGAATGGCCTGGCGCCGCTGCTTGCGCGCCAGCAACAGATAACCGCCGCCCCAGCGACTGTCGTTGCCGGCAGGCCGCGCATCGCCGGGCCAGGCAGCGCCGAGCCGACGCATGCTCTCGATTTCCAGCCCTTGCTGTCGCAACTGCTGACGCAGACGCCATGGCCATTGCAGCGATTGCCGCTGCCCCCGCGCGCGCCAGCAGAACCAGGGCGCCCAGCCACCCAGCGGATGTACCGCGGTTACCGCCAGCAGGCCGCCGGCCGCCAGCACGCGGCAGGTCTCGGCCAACAATGCGGCAGCCTGCGGCGCCGGCTCCAGCGCGTGCTGCAGCCAGACGAGATCGAAGGCTTCATCGATGAAGGGCAGCGGCCTGTCAGCACGGCCCCGGAGGTCGCCGCGGTAGCCGTCACGCGCCAGCCGTAGCCGCGTCCATGCCACGCCGGGCAAGGGTGGCACCGCGTCGTCGTCGGCCACGCCGATGTGCAGCGCGCGCCGTCCCGTCTCGCGCTGCAGCAAGGGCGCCATGCTGCGCCATTGTCCGCTGCGCAACCGCCGCAAGGGGACGCTGGCATGTATGTCCTGATCGCGTTGAAGCGGCATGCATTCGATCCGGTTCCGACCGTGCCGGGCCCCGGTCATCGTCTAAACCCAGCCCGCAGTGTAGCGTTTGGCGACGCCGACTGTGTCGCAAACCGTTGCGGACACACCGCACATCGCTGAATCGCCACCCTTGGCATTAACGACATGCTAACGAGTCGCCGGGACAGGCTGTTTATAGTCGCCCGGTTCGCGCATGCCGGGATGGCTGCGTCTGCACGTTAGTAAACCAACGCAGCGGAGCATGCCATGCACCTCGTACCGCTGTCGGCACTGACCGACAATTACATCTGGTTGATGCATGACGATGCGGGCCACGCGCTCGTCGTCGATCCCGGCGACGACGCTCCGGTGGAGCAGGCCCTCGCCGCCCGCAAGCTGCAGCTGAAGGCTATCCTGCTGACCCACCACCACCACGACCATGTCGGCGGTGCGCTGACGCTGCGCCGGCGGCACGAGGTGCCCGTGTACGCACCCGAGGATACGCGCATCGAGGCAGCCACCGTGCGCGTACGCGATGGCGAGCGCATCAGCCTGTCCCAGCCACGAGCCCGCTTCGAGGTGATCGCGGTACCGGGTCACACGCTGAGCCACGTGGCCTACTACGGCGAAGGCGTGCTGCTGGCCGGCGATACCTTGTTCAGCCTCGGCTGCGGTCGCCTGTTCGAGGGCACGCCTGCGCAGATGCTGGCCTCGCTGGATCGCCTCGCGGCGCTGCCGGCCGACACCCTGCTCTGCTGCGGCCACGAATACACCGCTGCCAACGGCCGTTTCGCGCGTGAGGTCGAGCCGGACAATGCCGATCTGTCGACGCGCCTGCGAGAGGTGGATGCGCTGCGCGCGCGTCAGCGTCCCACGCTGCCGGTATCCATAGCCAGCGAACTGGCGACCAATCCCTTCCTGCGCACCGACGTGCCGAGCGTGGCCGGCTGGTGCCTGCGGCAGCCCGGCCATCCCGCGGATCGCACCGCCCGCTTCGCCGCCATACGCGCGGCCAAGGACGCATTCCGCGCATGAGCAGACGCCCTCATCCGAAACGGCTGTTGCCGCTGGCGCTCTCGGCCCTGCTCGCCGCCTGCGCCACCACGCCACCGCCACGCTCCGGGTCGGGACCAGGTCCTGTTCCATCCGCACCCGCCACCATCGAAACGTCACCACCCGCCATCATGGCGGCGCCGGCGCCCAAGGCAAGCGACATCTGGGATCGGTTGCGCGGCAGTTTCGCGATGGCCGATTGCGATACCGATCCCGCGGTGATGACCTGGGCGCATCGCTACACGCGCAACCCGCAGCTCTTCGAGGAGGAAGCGCGCAAGGCGTTACCCAAGCTCACCTATGTGCAGCAGGTTGCGGCCGAGCATGACGTGGCCGGCGAGTTCGTGCTGCTGCCCTGGATCGAGAGCGGCTTCCGCCCGATTCCCGGCAGGCGCGGGCGCCCTGCCGGCATGTGGCAGATCATGCCGGCTACGGCGGCCGCAATGGGGCTGCGCGTGGATCGCCACTACGATGGCCGCCTCGATGTGCAGGCTGCCGCCGATGCGGTGATGAAGCTCCTGCGCCGCTACTACGAGCAGTTTCACGACTGGCGCGTTACCGACTATGCCTACAACGCCGGCGAATTCCGCGCCCGCAAGCTCCTTGAGCAGCACGGCCTGCCGCCGGAGAGCCCGGTGATCCCGCGCTGGCCGGTGCATGACATCACCCGCGAGCATCTCACCAAGCTGCTGGCGATGGCCTGCGTGGTGCGCGAGCCGGATCGCTTCCACGTCAGCCTCCCCACGCTGACGCCCAGCCAGCACCTCGTTTCGGTACCGTTGCCGCACTCGATGCCGCTGTCGCGCGCCGCCGACCGCGCCGGCATGCCGCTGCACCAGCTGAAGGACCTCAACGCCGCCTTCCGCAACGATGTCGCCGACACCAGTGTCGCGTCCTACCTGATGATGCCGGTCGGCCACGCGCAGCAGTTCCGCGATGCGCTGCTGGAGCAGGTGGCCAGCGCCAGCGCCGACCGCCTGCCCGACGCCGGCTTCGCGACCGGCATCGGCGCCGCCGATGCGAGCGAGGGCGGCACGAAATCCGCGCAGCAGGTCGCGGCACGCGTACAGACACACCGCGTGAAGTCCGGCGAAAACCTGTGGCAGCTGGCCCGTCAATACTCGGTCAACGTGGGCGACCTGCAACGCTGGAACCACCTGCACGGACAGGCGATCAAGCCAGGCCAGGTCCTCAAGGTCTCTGCCTCGCGCTGAACTAGCCGGTGCCTCGCCACCGGTCACCGCGACACGCATGCGAACAAGGCGGCCTTGGCCGCCTTGTTCGCATGCTCCGTATCGACCGGGGACTTTTACATCCGGTCCTTGGCAATCTTGATCTCGGTGCTGTTGCGCAGCGACTTGATCAACTCCTGGGTAGCTACGGCGCCATACGCCTGGACCATCTGCTGGCGCAGCATGTCGCGCTGCTCGGGCGTGACTTTGGACAAGTCCGCGCCCTGCACCTTGTCCACCGCCAGCAGCGCATAGCTGCCGTCGTGCATGTCCACCGCGGCGTACTGCGGCTTGCCGTCGACGGGGTGCGGCAACAGGAAGGCCTCGTCGCGCAGAGCCGCCGGCACGTCCGTCTGGATGCGCACAACGTCCTTCGCGCTCTTGATGCCGGCGTTGGCGGAGGCCGCCACGGCGGCCAGCGTCTCGCCCTTCTGCAGGCGCGCCAGCAGGGAATCGGCCTGCTGCTTCGCGGCTGCCTCGATGCGCTGGTCCAGGATGGTCTTGCCGATCTCGTCATGCACCTGGGCCAACGGCTTGGCGGCGGCGGGTACATGTTTCGCCACGCGGACCACTACCGCGTCGTCGTTGCCGAGCTCGATGAGGTTCGAGTTGTTGCCCTGCGCCAGCACGTCGTTGGCGAACGCCGCCTTGATCACCTTGGGGTTGGCCGCGATGCCCTCGCCGCCCTGGCGCGAGAACAGCGCCGTGGTCTTGATCGAGAGACCCAGCGCCTGCGCGGCCGGTTCGAGAGAGGACGGGTTCTGGTAGGCGTTGTCCGACAACTTGCCGGCCACTTCGTTGTACTTGCGGTCCTTGTCGCCCGCCGTGGCCTCGGCCAGCAACTGGTCGCGCACCTCCGCGAACGATTTGGCCTCGCCGCTGCGGATGTCGCGCAGCCAGATGATGTCGTAGCCGTCCGGGGTCAGCACCGGCTTGGAGATCTCGCCCTTCTTCAGCGCGAACATCGCGGTATCAAAGGCGGCATTGGTCACGCCCTTCTGCAGCCAGCCCAGGTCGCCGCCCTGGCGCTTCGAACCCAGATCGTCCGAGTCCTGCGTGGCCAGCTTGGCGAAGTTGTCCGGCGTGGCTTCGGCGGCGATCTTGTCGGCCTTGGCCAGCGCGGCCTTCTGCTGGTCAGGCGTGGCGTTCGCGGGTACGTTGACCAGGATGTGCGACACCTCGCGCTGTTCGGGCTGCACGAAGCGTTGCTTCTCGCTCTCGTAGCGCTTCATCAGGTCGGCGTCGTTGGGCGCCGCATCCGGCTTCAGGTCGGCGCCATTCACCTCGATATATTGCAGCGACACCTGCTCAGGGGTCATGTAGTCGGCGAGGTGCGCCTTGTAATAGTCCGAGATCTGCGCCTCGGTGACGCTGGGGTCGGCAGGCTGCGGCTTGGGCAGCACGGAGTAGCTGAGGTCGCGGCGCTGCATGCGCAGGTCGAGGTAGCGATCCATCTCGGCGTCGGTGACGATGGTGCTGGCGTCGATCGCGTTCGGCAGCGCCTGCGTGGACAACGAGGCGCGCACTTCGTCCTGGAACATCTCGGGTGTCTTGCGCTGCTCGGCCAGCAGGGTGCGGTACGTGGCGGGATCGAACTGGCCGTTGACCTGGAACGCGGGAATGGCCGCGATGTAGTCCCGCACGGCCTGATCGGGCACGCGAATGCCCCAGTCCTGGTTGGCCTTCAACAACAGCTGCTGGTCGATCATGCCGTCCAGCACCTTCAGCTTCATTTCCGGCTTCTCGAATGCGTCCGGATCGAAGCTGTCGCCCTGTTCGGCACTCAGCTGCTGGCGCAGCTGGTTCATGCGGCCCTGGAAATCCTGCTGGCTGATCTCGTGCTTGCCCACCTTCGCCACATAGGTGTCGGCGCGGGACGCGATATAGCCCTCGATGCCGAAGAACGACATCGCGAAGGTGGCCAGGCCGAGAAGGACCGCGGCGGGCCATCCGTGCATCTTGTTACGCATTGCCTGCAGCATTACCTAACCTTCCTGCCAGTGTTGATCGGCGCCCTCGGCGCACGTTGCATGAACCATTGAGCGCCGGCGTGGCACCAGTTACGGCGGATTCCCCGGGAGCGCCGTCCAAACGACAAGGGCGCCACAGAGGCGCCCTTGCGAACCGTGGCGGAGCGGACGGGACTCGAACCCGCGACCTCCGGCGTGACAGGCCAGCATTCTAACCGACTGAACTACCGCTCCACAGTTTTCTGGTGGGTGCTGTAGGGATCGAACCTACGACCATCGCCTTGTAAGGGCGGCGCTCTACCGCTGAGCTAAGCACCCGAAACCGAGCGTCAGCCGCTCAGTTTAGGGCGTCCTTGAGCGTCTTGCCAGCCTTGAAGGCGGGAACCTTCGAAGCCTTGATCTTGATCGTCTCGTTGGTGCGCGGGTTGCGACCGGTACGGGCGGCACGCTTGCGCACGGTGAAGGTACCGAAACCGACCACCGACACGTCCTCACCCTTCTTCAGCGACTTCTGCACGACCTCGAAGAACGCTTCGAGCGCGCGACCGGCGTCGGCCTTGGTCAGTTCAGCCTTGTCGGCGATGGCATTGATCAGATCGGTTTTATTCATTGAAAGCTCCCTAGTACGTTTTGCGGCAGGCTCGCCCCGTGGCATGGGCGCACGCAGCCGCCGTGGATGGTTGGTACCCGCTTGGCGCCGTAACGCAACCCCGCATCACGGTCACATGCAGCAGGCGCCGGGATTGCGGTCTCGCCTTTATACCAGTGCCTCGCCGAACACCGCAATACAAGCTGCAGCAAGGTTTTCAGGCCACATGCAGCGGTGGTGGCGAATTGCCGGCGACTGCAGCACAAAAGACCCGCAACGCCTGCGGATTCCCCGTAACACACGAAAATGCAAGGCGCCGGGTCCACGTCGGGACCCTGTCGCGCCTTGCCTGCGGACCGCCTCAATGGGGGCGCGCGTGGGACTCCGCCTCGTCGACGTCCGCCTGCTCCTCACGCGCTGCGCGCGATTCCGGCTTCGCCTCGCTCGGCTGCAGCGGACGCTCCAGCGCGATGTCCAGCACTTCGTCGATCCACCGCACCGGGTGGATCTCCAGCGAAGAGGTGATGTTGGCCGGCATATCGGCCAGATCCTTCTTGTTGTCCTCGGGGATGATCACCGTGGTGATGCCGCCGCGGTGCGCGGCCAGCAGCTTTTCCTTCAGGCCGCCGATCGGCAGCACGCGGCCGCGCAGGGTGATCTCGCCGGTCATCGCCACCTCCGAGCGCACCGGCACCTTGGTGAGCGCGGACACCAGCGCGGTGCACATGCCGATGCCGGCGCTGGGGCCATCCTTCGGCGTGGCGCCTTCGGGCACGTGCACGTGGATATCGAATTTCTGGTGGAATTCGGGATCGATGCCCAACCGGTCCACACGCGCGCGCACCACCGACAGCGCGGCCTGGATCGACTCCTTCATCACATCGCCAAGCTGACCGGTATGCACCAGCCGCCCCTTGCCGGGCACCACCGAGGCCTCGATGCTGAGCAGCTCGCCGCCCACCTGGGTCCACGCCAGGCCGGTGACCAGGCCCACCTCGTTCTGCAACTCCTTGCGGCCGAAATCGAAGCGGCGCACCCCGAGATAATGGTCGAGGTTGGCCGATTCCACCATGACGGCTGCCGCGGCTTTCGCCTTGCCTTTCGCCGATCTGGCCACTGGCTTGGCCTTGCCTTTGGCCTTGCGCACCTCACCCAGCGTGAGCTCCTTCACCACCTTGCGGCAGATCTTGGAGATCTCGCGTTCGAGGCTGCGCACGCCGGACTCGCGCGTGTAGTAGCGCACGATGTCGCGCACGGCGTCCCCGGACACGCTCAGCTCCTCGGGCTTCAACCCGTTCGCCTTCAGCTGCTTCGGCAGCAGATACTTCTGCGCGATCGCCAGCTTTTCGTCCTCGGTGTAGCCGGGGATGCGGATGACCTCCATGCGGTCGAGCAGCGGACCCGGGATGTTCAGCGAATTCGCGGTGGCGATCCACATCACCTCGGAAAGGTCGAGGTCGACTTCGAGATAGTGGTCGTTGAACGCATGGTTCTGCTCCGGATCAAGTACTTCCAGCAGCGCCGAGGACGGGTCGCCGCGGAAATCCATCGACATCTTGTCGATCTCGTCCAGCACGAACAGGGGGTTCTTGCTGCCGGCCTTGTTGAGGTTCTGCACGATGCGGCCCGGCATCGAACCGATGTAGGTGCGGCGATGGCCGCGGATCTCGGCCTCGTCGCGCACGCCGCCCAGCGACATGCGGACGAATTTCCGGTTGGTGGCCTTGGCGATCGACTGGCCGAGCGAGGTCTTGCCCACGCCGGGCGGGCCGACCAGGCACAGGATCGGCCCCTTCATCACCGATACGCGGTGCTGCACGGCAAGGTATTCGAGGATGCGGTCCTTGACCTTCTCCAGGCCGAAGTGGTCGGCGTCCAGCACCTGCTGCGCCATCGCCAGGTCCTTGCGCACCTTGCTGCGCTTCTTCCACGGCACGCCTACCAGCCAATCCAGGTAGTTGCGCACCACCGTGGCCTCGGCCGACATCGGCGACATCTGGCGCAGCTTGCCGAATTCCTGCCGCGCCTTGGCCAGTACCGCCTTCGGCATGCCGGCGTTCTCGATTTTTTTCTGCAGCTCCTCGACTTCGTTCGGGCCGTCCTCGCCCTCGCCCAGCTCCTTCTGGATTGCCTTCATCTGTTCGTTGAGGTAGTACTCGCGCTGGCTCTTCTCCATCTGCGACTTCACGCGGCCGCGGATGCGCTTCTCCACCTGCTGCAGGTCCATCTCGCCGTCGACAAGGCCGATCAGCAACTCCAGCCGCTCGCCCACGTCGGCGGTTTCCAGCACCTTCTGCTTGTCGGCCATGCGCACCGACAGATGCGCGGCGATGGAATCGGCCACGCGCGAGGGATCCTCGATGCCGGACAGACTGGCGAGCACCTCCGGCGGCAGCTTGCGGCTCTGCTTCACGAGTTGCTCGAACAACGAGATCAGCGTGCGCGAGACTACGTCAAGCTCGCGCTCTTTCGCGCTGTAGATCGGCGCGATCACGCGCGAGCGCGCCACCAGCATGCCGCCGTCCTCGTGACAGTCCTCGATGGACACGCGCGACTGGCCCTCGACCAGCACCTTCACCGTGCCGTCGGGCAGCTTCAGCAGTTGCAGCACACCGGCCAGCGTGCCGATCTGCTGCAGATCCTCCACCGCGGGATCGTCGATGTCCGGGCTTTTCTGCGCCACCAGCAGGATCTGCCGCTCGCTCTCCATCGCGCGCTCGAGCGCGCGCATGGACTTGTCGCGGCCAACGAACAGCGGGATGACCATGTGCGGATAGACCACCACGTCGCGCAGCGGCAGCACGGGCAGCGTGTCGAGTACGGCAGGCGGGGGGGAATTCTTGGCCATCGAGGAGGTTCTCACGGGAATCCGGCGGGACAAGCCCGACACTGCGCCGGGCACCATGACACGTCAAGTGGAGGCGAACCGGCCGGTACGCAAGCCATGCTGGGGGGCGCCCCCCGTGTCCGGCGGGCGGCACGGGACAAGCGCGCAAAACAAAACGGCCCCGGCGCGGGCGCCGGAGCCGTTCGGCTGGAACCTGCGGCGATCAGGCGGCGTCGCCACCATCGCCCGCCGCGCGCTGCTGCAGGTTGCCACGGTAGATCAGGTAGGGTTCGGCCTGGCCTTCGATCACCGCGTCATCCACCACCACCTTGCTGACATGCTCCAGCGAGGGAAGCTCGTACATGGTGTCCAGCAGTACCTGTTCGAGGATGGTGCGCAGGCCACGGGCACCCGTCTTGCGCTTGAGCGCCTTTTTGGCGATCGCCTGGAGCGCCTCGGGGCGGAACTCCAGCTCCACCTCCTCCATCTCGAACAACTTCCTGAACTGCTTGGTGACCGCGTTCCTGGGCTCGGTGAGGATCTTCACCAGCGCCGCCTCATCCAGCTCGTCCAGCGTCGCGACCACTGGCAGGCGACCGACGAATTCCGGGATCAGCCCGAACTTCACCAGGTCCGCCGGCTCCACGTCAGCCAGCGTCTTGCCCAGGTTCTGGGTGCGCTCCTTGCTGCGCACCTCGGCGCCAAAGCCAATGCCGGTGCTCTCGGAGCGCTGCTGGATCACCTTCTCCAGCCCGGCGAACGCGCCGCCGCAGATGAACAGGATGTTCTTGGTATCCACCTGCAGGAATTCCTGCTGTGGGTGCTTGCGCCCGCCCTGCGGCGGCACCGACGCCAGCGTGCCCTCGATCAGCTTCAGGAGCGCCTGCTGCACGCCCTCTCCCGACACGTCGCGGGTGATCGAGGGGTTCTCGCTCTTGCGCGAGATCTTGTCGATCTCGTCGATGTAGACGATGCCCGACTGCGCCTTCTCGACGTCGTAGTCGCACTTCTGCAGCAGCTTCTGGATGATGTTCTCGACGTCCTCGCCCACGTAACCGGCCTCGGTCAGCGTGGTGGCGTCGGCGATGGTGAACGGCACGTTGAGCAGGCGCGCCAGCGTTTCGGCGAGCAGCGTCTTGCCCGAGCCGGTGGGACCGATCAACAGGATGTTGGACTTGCCCAGTTCGATGTCATCGTTCTTCTGGCGCGATTCCATGCGCTTGTAGTGGTTGTACACCGCCACCGCCAATGCCTTCTTGGCGCGGGTCTGGCCCACCACGTACTGGTCGAGCGACTCGCGTATTTCCTTGGGCTTGGGCAGCTGGGTGCGACCGGAGGCGGCTTTCTCCTCCAACTCCTCGCGGATGATGTCGTTGCACAACTCCACGCATTCGTCGCAGATAAACACGGACGGGCCCGCGATCAGCTTGCGCACCTCATGCTGGCTCTTGCCGCAGAAAGAGCAGTAGAGAATTTTCCCGCCGTCGCTGGAACGCCCCTGCCGATCGTCGCTCATACTTTGATTCCGCTGGTGAAACCGAGGGTGATTCAGGTTGCGGCCCGAGAATAGCACAGGGCTCCGCGCCTGCTTGCAGACGCGAAGCCCGTCAACTCAGGCCGTGGCCGTGATGAGTGCGGCCATGGATGGCCGCCCGTTTGATCTTCGCGATCAGGGATGATCGCAAAAGTTAAGCCGACTTGACCGTGTCGACGGCTCGGCGATCAAGCACCGCGTCGATCAGGCCGTATTCGCGGGCCGCCTCGGCGCTCATGAAGCGGTCGCGCTCCATGTCGCGCTCGATCCGGTCGAGCGGCTGGCCGGTGTGCTGCACGTAGATGTCGTTGAGGCGACGGCGCAGGTACAGGATTTCCTGCGCCTGGATCTCGATGTCGGTGGCCTGGCCGCGCGCGCCGCCCGAGGGCTGGTGGATCATCACGCGCGAGTTCGGCAGCGAATAACGCTTGCCCTTGGCGCCGGCCATCAGCAGCAGCGAGGCCGCACTGCAGGCCTGGCCGATGCACATGGTGCTGACATCGGGCTTGATGTACTGCATGGTGTCGTAAATCGCCAACCCCGCCGTGACCGCACCACCCGGGCTGTTGATGTACAGGTGGATGTCCTTGTCAGGGTTCTCCGACTCCAGGAACAGCATCTGCGCGACCAGCAGGTTGGCCACCTGGTCGTTGACCTCGCCCACCAGGAAGATCACCCGCTCCTTGAGCAGGCGCGAGTAGATATCGTAGGAGCGCTCGCCGCGGGCAGTCTGCTCGACGACCATCGGCACCAGGTTGAGGTTCTGAATCGGTTCCATGGTCTTTGCGCTCTCCGGTTATGTGCCTTGAGTATGCCATCGGGCCCGGCGAGCGCCGGACCCAGTGGACGGCGCTGGATGATCAGGCGCCCGCGGGACGCATCACCTCGTCGAAGCTCAGGTCCAGGTTGGTGGTATTGGCGTGCTCCGCCACCCACTCCGCCACCTGGTCCTCCATCACGCGGTTCTGCAGCCCTGACATCAACTGGGGGTCGCCGTTGTAGAGTTCAATGACCTTTTCCGGCTCCTCGTAGGTCGAGGCGATCGCGGCAAGCTGCTCGGCTACGCGCTTGCGGTCGATCTTCAAATCCTGCTTGCGGGCGATCTCGCCCATCAGCAGGCCGGCGATCACGCGCTTGCGCGCCATTGGCAGCGCGGCCTCGACCATTTGCGGCGGCGGCTGCTGGCCGCGCGGCACGCTGGCCGCTGCCATCGCCTGCGCTTCGGACTGCACCATCAGCTTCGGCACGTCCAGCCCCCCATGCGCCTCGGCCAGCTTCTCGGCCACCTCGGACTTCAGCCGGCCCATCAGGGCCGCCTTCAGCTCGCGCTCGAGGTTCGCGCGAACCTCTTTGCGGAAATGCTCGAGATCGCCGTCGGCGATGCCAAACAGCTTGGCGAACTCGGCGTCGATCTCCGGCAGCTTCGGCTCCTGCACCTTGACGACCTTGAAGCTCACCTTGGCGTGCTTTCCGGCCAGGCTCTCGTTGCGGAAGTCTGTGGGGAATTCGATGTCGGCATCATAGCTGTCGTCGGCCTTGCGACCGGTCAGCGCCTCGTCCAGTGCCTTGAACAGGTTGCCCGAACCCAGCACACTGCCAGCGCGCTCCAGGCCTTCGGCCGGGAAGCGATAGTCGCCGGCCTGTGCGGCGTACTCGAACATCACGAAGTCGCCCTCGGCCGAGGCGCGCTCGACCAGCTCGAAGCTGCGGCGCTGCTGGCGCAAGGTTTCAAGCATCTTCTCCACGTCGGCGTCGGCCACCTCGGCGCGCGGACGCTTGATCTCCAGTGCGGCAACATCGACCGCCGGGAACTCCGGCATCACCTCGAAGGTGGCGGTGTAGGCGATCTCGCCGTTCTCCGGCTTGCCGGTGGTGTCGATCGCGGGATTCGCGACGGGCTGCAGCTTCTCCTGTGTCACCGCCTCGCGCAGCGTGCTGCCGATCAGGTCGGACAGAACTTCACCGCGCACCTGCTCGCCGAAACGCTGCTTGATGACGGCCACCGGCACCTTGCCCGGACGAAAACCCTTCAGGCGTACCGTGCGCCCCAGCTCCGCGATACGCGCGTTCACCTGCGTCTCGTAACGCTCGGCGGGAAACTTCACCGTGAGCTTGCGCTCAAGCGTGCCGATGCTCTCAACCGAAACCTGCATGTCGTCTCCTGGAACCTGATTGTTGTGGCGCCCGTCGGGCGCCCTGGCGGCAACCGTGCGGCGCCGGAAAATCATCGGGAAGTGGTGCGAAAGGCGGGACTCGAACCCGCACGGGGGTTACCCGCCAGAACCTAAATCTGGTGCGTCTACCAGTTCCGCCACTTTCGCCCTGCCGTGCCCGGCCGCCACGACGGAAGCGGCGCTCGCGCCACGCCCGCCCCACCGCAGCCTAAGTCGATGATTACCCAGCGCTAAAGCGGCTCATTGTACGGTCGCGCGAAGGTGCAGCACAAGCAGGCGACGCGCGACGCCCGGGGCTTGCTTCGCCCCAAAACGAAACGCCGACCGCGAGGGTCGGCGTTTGCGAATTGGTGGGCCGTGTAAGATTCGAACTTACGACCAATTGATTAAGAGTCAACTGCTCTACCAACTGAGCTAACGGCCCTGAAACTTGAATTTTGGGGTGAACGATGGGACTCGAACCCACGACAACCGGAATCACAATCCGGGACTCTACCAGCTGAGCTACGTCCACCATAAGCATTTGTCAGTGGTGCGCCCGACAGGACTCGAACCTGCAACCGTCGGCTTAGAAGGCCGATGCTCTATCCGGTTGAGCTACAGGCGCGGACGCCGAGGCAGAACACGCAACTGGTCGGGGCAGAGGGATTCGAACCCCCGACTTTTGCGTCCCAAACGCAACGCTCTACCAGACTGAGCTATACCCCGAACGAGCCCGCGACAGCCTTCATCAACGGAGCCTTGGAATGCTACGGATGACCATGCCGGCCGTCAATCCGCGAACATCGCTCAGGGCACCTTGCCCACCGTCCCCCGGCATCGGCGATGCCGCCTGCTCCGAGGGGGCAGGACGAGACGCGAACGCCTCGCCATGCAGTACAAAATGGCGCGCCCGGAGAGATTCGAACTCCCGACCACCTAGTTCGTAGCCAGGTACTCTATCCAACTGAGCTACGGGCGCGCACTGAACTTGCCACTCCGCCGACCGGTTTCCCGAACCGCCGAAGCGAGGAGCGGAATTATTCAGGGTCGTGCCACGAAGGTCAACACCTTTCGTGAATTTTTTTCACGTGCGTTGCCGACGACCTGCCCTTTCCACACCCCGGCATGCGGAGATTCCGCCGGACGGCAAGCGACGGAACAACGCCGGCATCGCGCAAAGGACGAAGGGAGCGGACGTCGCCGCTCCCTTCGCAAGATCCGCCCACTCCGGGTGTATGGACGTCCAGACGTCCGTATCAGGTATCCAGGCCGGAGCGGTTCTGCGTCGCCGGGTCGCCCACCTTGCCCACCGTGGAGTCCCCGCCCTTGGGGGGCGGCGGTGGTGGCGTCGAACCGCCGCTGGTGTTGCGATTCCAGTCGGCGGGCGGACCCGGCTGGCGACCGGCCATGATGTCGTCGATCTGGTGCGCGTCGATCGTCTCGTACTGCAGCAGTGCTTCGGCCATCGTGTGCAGCTTGTCGATGTTGTCGTTCAACAACTGCGTGCTGCGCGCATAGGCACGATCCAGGATGCCACGCACCACCTCGTCGATCTTGCTGGCGGTCTCGTTGGAGATGCTCTTGTGTTGCGTCACCGAGCGGCCGAGGAACACCTCGTCCTCGTCCTCACCGTAGGTGATCGGGCCAAGTTCGTCGGACAGGCCCCACTTGGTCGCCATGTTGCGCGCCATCTTGGTGGCGCGCTCGATGTCGTTGGAGGCACCGGTCGTGACCTTGTCGGCGCCGAAGATCAGCTCCTCGGCCACGCGGCCACCGTACAGCGAGCAAAGCTGCGACTCGATCGCCACCTTGTTCATGCTGTACTTGTCGCCTTCCGGCAGGTACATGGTGACGCCGAGCGCGCGGCCACGCGGGATGATGGTGACCTTGTACACCGGGTCGTGCTCGGGGACCAGGCGGCCGACGATGGCGTGGCCGGCTTCGTGGTAGGCGGTGAGCTTCTTCTCGTCTTCGCTCATCGCCATCGAGCGGCGCTCGGTGCCCATCAGGATCTTGTCGCGCGCCTTGTCCAGATGAATCATGCGCACTTCGCGCGCATTCTCGCGCGCGGCGAACAGCGCCGCCTCGTTGACGAGATTGGCGAGATCGGCACCAGAGAAGCCCGGGGTGCCGCGCGCGATGGTCATCGCGTCGACGTCGCTGGCGAGCGGCACCTTGCGCAGGTGCACCTTGAGGATCTGTTCGCGCCCCTTGACGTCGGGCAGGCCCACCACCACCTGGCGGTCGAAGCGGCCGGGACGCAGCAGCGCCGGGTCGAGCACGTCGGGGCGGTTGGTGGCAGCGATCACGATGATGCCCTCGCTGCCCTCGAAGCCGTCCATCTCCACCAGCAATTGATTGAGGGTCTGCTCGCGCTCGTCATGGCCGCCGCCCAGGCCGGCGCCGCGATGGCGACCGACCGCGTCGATTTCGTCGATGAAGATGATGCACGGCGCATGCTTCTTGGCCTGCTCGAACATGTCGCGCACGCGGCTGGCGCCCACGCCCACGAACATCTCCACGAAGTCGGAACCGGAGATCGAGAAGAACGGCACCTTGGCCTCGCCCGCGATGGCCTTGGCCAGCAGGGTCTTGCCGGTGCCCGGCGGCCCCACCATCAGCACGCCGCGCGGGATCTTGCCGCCCAGCTTCTGGAACTTGGACGGGTCGCGCAGGAACTCGACCAGTTCGCCGACCTCCTCCTTGGCTTCGTCGCAACCCGCCACGTCACTGAAATTCACCTTGATCTGGTCTTCGCCCTGCAGCTTGGCGCGCGAACGGCCGAAGCTCATCGCGCCGCGGCCGCCGCCGCCGGATTGCATCTGGCGCATGAACCAGATGAACACGCCCACGATCAGCAGCACCGGCAGCCAGCTCACCAGCAGCCCCAGCAGCGAGAACCCTTCGGCCGGGTCCTGGCGCACTTCCACGCCCTTGTCCTGCATCTGCTTCACCACCTGGTTGGTGGAGAAGCCCAGCATGGGCGCCACCGTGCGGTAGCTGGAGCCATCCTTCAGCTTGCCGCTGATGGCGGGAGGCGAATCGGCGCTGATCACGGCACTGGAGACATTGCCGTTGGCCACGCTCTGCACGAAGCTCGAATAGGCCATGTTCGACGATGAACCGCCGTGCGGGTTGAAGCTCTGGAACACGGTGAACAACACCACCGCGATGATGACCCAGAGCAACACGTTTTTCGCTGTTTCATTCATGCGCGGTTCCCGCCCGGTTGCGCCGCGACGGCCTTGCGGCCGGTCGCCAGTGCGTACACCTCGCGCGAACGTGCGCGTGAGGCCTTTGGTTTACGCATCGTCACGCGCGAGAAGTCCGCGCGCAAGCTGCGAATGTAATCGTCGAAGCCGGCGCCCTGGAACAGCTTGATCAGGAACGCGCCGCCCGGTTTCAGCCATTGCCGGGAGAAATCCAGCGCCAAATCGGCCAAGTCCATCGCCCGGATCTGGTCGGCCAAGGCCACTCCGCTCATATTGGGGGCCATGTCGGACAGTACAAGATCCACCCTCTGCCCCTCCAGCCGTGCCTCCAGCGCCCGCAGCACGCCTTCCTCGCGGAAGTCGCCCTCAAGGAAATCCACCCCGGCGATGCCCTGCATCGGCAGGATGTCCAGGGCGAACACCTTGCCATTCTCGCCCAGCCGCTGGCGCACCAGCTGCGACCAGCCACCCGGTGCGGCGCCCAGGTCCACCACGGTCATGCCCGGCTTGAGCAGGCGGTCGCGGTCGATCAGCTCCTCCAGCTTGTAGACGGCCCGCGAGCGCACGCCTTCGGCCTGCGCCTTCTTCACGTAGACGTCGCTGAAATGTTCGCGCAGCCAGCCGGCGCTGCTCTTGCTGCGGCTCATGGGACAGCATCACTGCAGGGGAATCGAGGCGCATGATACCCTTTGCTGCTCACTCCCCGCGAATCGAAGCCGCCGCATGGCCCTCTCCCCCTCGCAGATCCGTTACCTGCGCAGCCTATCCCATGGCCTGAACCCCGTCGTCCTGCTCGGCAACAAGGGCGCCAGCGAGGCCGTGGTCAGGGAGCTCGGCCAGGCGCTGGAGATCCACGAGCTGGTCAAGGTAAAGCTTTCCGGCGGCGACAAGGAAGAACGGCAGGCCCAGCTCGACACCTTGCTGGCCGGCACCGGAGCCGAGGCAGTGCAGCAGATCGGCCATGTCGCCGTGCTGTTCCGCCGCAACGCGGATGAACCGAAGATCGCGCTGCCACGCTGATGGATCTTTCGCTCGAGCGTCCGGAGGGTTACCTGTTCGTGCGTCGGGTCGGCGAGCATGGCATCACCCTGATCGACCGCGAACTCACTGACAGCTTCTTGCTGGCGCCTGACCGCGTGGTGGAGCACTGGCCGGTGCACGCGGCCGGCGCGCTCGATGCCGGGCATGTCGAGACACTGCTCTCGCTGCAGCCGGAACTGGTGTTGCTGGGCACCGGCGCGCGCCAGACGTTCCCCGCCGCCGCCTTCATGGCCGGCTTCTTGGGCAGGGGCATCGGCATCGAGGTGATGGACAACGCCGCCACGGCCCGCACCTACAACCTGCTGGCTGGCGAAGGGCGGCACGTGGTCGCCGCGTTCATGCTACCGGCCTGAACCCTCATCGCCCCGGCAGATAGTTCAGCGGGTCGACCGGGTTGCCGTCCTTGCGGATCTGGAAGCCCAGCTCGACGCGCGAAGCGCCGCTGGACCCCATCTCGGCTATCTCCTGGCCGGCGCTGACGCGCTGCCCTTCCTTTACCAGCCGCTTGCTGTTGTGCCCGTAGGCCGACAGCAGGCTGTCGTTGTGCTTGATGATGACCAGCTCGCCGTAGCCGACCAGGCCGTTGCCGCTGTATACCACCACCCCATCGGCCGCGGCACGCACCGGATCGCCCGCCTTGCCGGCAATCTCGATACCCGGCACCGCGTCTCCGGCCGTGAAGCGCTTGATGACCTGGCCGTCCGCCGGCCAGCGCCAACTCACCCCGCCCTCCGCGCGCGAGCCGCCGCCCGCCGCCGCCGGAGCCGGCGGCGGCACGGCTGCCTTCGGCTCCCCCGCCACCGGCACCTCGGTGCTCACCGCCGCGGCCGGCACGGCTGCGACGGCCGGCGCATGCACGGCATGGGTGGCGGCCGACCCGGTCGCCATCGACACGCGAGGGGCGCCCGGCGGCGCCGAAGCCGTTGCCGGCACGTTTTCAAACGTGGGAGCCGCCGGAGCCGCGGCTGCGGACGCCGGCCTCGTTCTTTCGGTCCTGGCCACGGCGGGATGCGAGGCCGGCGCGCCGCCCGTCGGCGGCGACAGGCGCAAATGCTGGCCGGGCCAGATTGTGTAGGGGGCGGCGATGCCGTTCCATTTCGCCAGGTCGCGGAAATCCACGCCCTTGCGAAAGGCGATCGAGTACAGGGTGTCGCCCCGCACCACCGCGTAGCTGCCACCGGGAACCGGGGTGCGCGCCGCCGCCGGAACGGCATGGCGGCCGCCCTGCCCGGTGGCTGGCTCCACCACAACGGTGCTGCAGGCGGATAACGCCAGCAGGGCGAAGGCAGGCAGCCACGGGGCGAGGTATCGATTCATGCGCGCCAGCATAGCGAGGCCTCCCTGTTTTTTCATGCGCGGCGCGGCGCGGACGCGCGGCTCAATGCCGCCAGGCCCACCACGCAAGCAGCAGGCCCAGCAGTACCAGCACGATCCAGCCGATCCACTCGATGTACTTGTGCAACAAGTGTTCGGCGCGCTCGCCGAACAGCCAGATCAGCAGCGCCAGCAGCCACACGCGCTTGCCGCGCCCCAGCGCCACGCAGCCGAGGAACGGCAGCACCGGCACGCCGACGATGCCCGACGCCCATGTCACGAACTTCATGGGCACCACCGGCTGCAGCGCGGCGAGAATCAGCACGCCGTAGAGTCCCCAGCGATGTTCCGCCATCTGTGTGCGCAGGCTTGCTACGCCCTGGTCGATCGGCGCCAGCAGGTGCAGCGTACCCAGCAGAGGCTTCAGCGCCTCGAACGCCCAGTGCCCCAGCGCGTAGCCGACCAGCGAGCCCAGCAGCGAGAACGCAAGGCTGACGTTGGCGTAGAAGAATGCCCGGTGCCGCTTGCCCAGCATCATCGGCGCCAGCATCACTTCCGGCATGATCGGGAAGATGAAAGCCTCGAAAAAACTGAGCGCGCACAGGTAGCGGATCGCGCGCGGATGACGCGCCCACACCAAGGCGCGGGCGTACAGCATGCCGAACAGGCGCATCTAGCCGGTTTTCCTTACGACGTACATCAGCCGATGCCACCCAAGAGCGGCACGAAGCTCACCGCGCCGAGTTCTTCCTGGGCGAAGTCGCCCTCTCCATCGCCACGCAGGCGGATCAGTACCTGGCTGCTGGGCGAACCCACCGGGGCCACCAGCACGCCGGTGGGGCTGAGCTGCTCGAGGATGCGGCTGGGGATGGTGTCGCCCGCGGCAGTGAGGATGATCGCGTCGAACGGCGCCTCGTCGGCCCAGCCCAGCTTGCCGTCGTCGTGGCGCGAGCGGATGTTGGCAAGGCCCAGCTGGCGGAAGCGCCGGCGCGCCTGGCGCAGCAGTTCCTCGATGCGCTCCACGGTGTAGACCTGTTCCACCAGCGCGGCCAGCACGACTGCCTGGTAGCCGGAGCCGGTGCCGATCTCCAGCACCCGGCCGGGCTTTTCCTTGCGCGCGTCGAAGTGTTCCAGCAGTGCCTCGGTCATCCGCGCCACGACCCAGGGCTGGGAGATGGTCTGGCCATGGCCGATCGGCAGCGCGGTGTTCTCGTAGGCGCGCGAGTGCAGCGCCTGGTCGATGAAATGGTGGCGCGGCACGTTGCGGATCACGTCGATCACCCGCGGGTCGCGGATGCCACCCTCGCGCAGCTGGGTGGCGAGACGGTCGCGCGCGCGCTGCGAGGTCATGCCCTCGCCCTTCAGTGCCGCGGGAGGCAGCGTATGCATGTTCATCCCTCAGGCCGCCTTGGGGCCGGGAGCGGCCATGTCGTCGCTGAGCGTCTGCATCCAGCTGCTGACCTTTTCGAGCGCCTGGAAGCGGGTGAGGTCGACGTGGATCGGCGTCACCGATACGTAGCCGCGCCGCACCGCGTCGAAATCCGTGCCGGGACCGGCATCATCCACCTCGCCGGCGGGGCCGATCCACCACACCGGGCGACCGCGGGGGTCGGTCTGCGCGATGCACGGCGCCGCGCGATGGCGGCGGCCCAGCCGGGTGACCTCGAAACCGCGGATCTCCTCCCAGGGGCGGTCCGGCACGTTGACATTGAGGATGGTGTCGGCAGGCAGCGGATCGACCAGCAACCGGCGCATCAGCAGCAGCACCGCATTCGCCGCCGCATCGTAGTGGATGCCGCGGTGGTCGTCGCTGACCAGCGACACGGCGATCGCCGGCAGCCCGAGGAAACGCCCTTCCATCGCCGCCGACACCGTGCCCGAATAGATGACGTCGTCGCCGAGGTTGGCTGAGTTGTTGATACCCGAAACCACTATGTCTGGCTCGTTCTCGAGCAGGCCGGAGAGCGCCAGGTGCACGCAATCGGTCGGCGTGCCGGCGACGCGGTAGCGGCCGTCCTCCATGTGCAGCACGCGCAATGGCGCGTCCAGGGTCAGCGAATTGCTGGCACCGGAGCGGTCGCGATCGGGCGCCACCACCGTCACCTCGCCCACTTCACCGAGGCGCTCGGCAAGTACGTGAATGCCTTTCGCATCCACGCCATCGTCGTTGCTGACAAGAACTCGCATGCTGATCCGTGTTGAGTCGACCGCAGCGCATCGCCATTCGTGGCCTGCGCACCCTGCAACTGCCCGAGTTTACCGGAGCGCCCTCACCGTTTCACGGCCAAGCACGCCACTTGCTAGCATCACCGCATGAAGCGCCGCCCGCCCGACGTGATCAGCGAAGACGACGCCCGCCTGTTTCGCGAGGCGATCGGCGAAGTGCACCGGATCGAACCGGTGGCCGCGCCGCCGGCAGCGCCCAAGCCCTTGCCGCGGCCACGCATGTTCGAAGCCGACGAGGCCGCAGTGCCGGGCGAGCTGCTGGATATGGCCTTCGATCCGGCCTGGCTGGAGGTAGGCGAGGAGCTGGGCTTCCTGCGCGAGGGCTATCCGCCAAAGCTGCTGCGCCAGCTGAAGCGCGGCCAGTTCAGCGTGCAGGACGAGCTTGACCTGCACCAGATGAACGCCGCTGCCGCGCAAGCCTCCATCGCGACCTTCCTGGCCGAGGCACGCCGGCGCGGGCTGCGCTGCGTACGCATCATCCATGGAAAAGGGTTGCGCTCGAAGGCCGCCGGTCCGGTGCTGAAGGCGCTTACCGACCGCTTGCTGCGCCGGCGCGATGACGTGGTGGCCTTCGCGTCGGCGCGACCGGCGCAGGGCGGCACGGGTGCGGTGGTCGTTCTCCTGAAGTAGGAGCGCACCCTGTGCGCGAACGCTTTTGGCACGATCGGCGCCAGAGCATTCGCGCACAGGGTATGCTCCTACAAGGTGGCCGCCACTTCCCGCGCCACCACCGTCGCATACGCCCCCGCCGGCAGCTCGAACGACAGTTCCAGCACATCGTTGGCCAGCCAGCGCCAGCGCAGATCCTTCGGCAGCAGGCGCAAGGGGCGGCGCTCCTGGTCCATGCGCGCGGCGGCAATTCCCTCGGCGAGATCGGCATGGGCGGCAGCGACGTCGCGCTCCAGCGCACCGGCCTCGCCCGCGGTCGGCGGTTCGCCCTGCCCCCACAACGGCCCGGAAGGGTGGATGTCGCCGCTGGCCAGGCGCTGCGCCAGGATGTCCGTATAAGGCTCCGGCCCGAACCATGACCGCGAACCGGCCAGCGACCAGATCTCGCCGTCCAGCGGCGCATCCCATGTGCCGCGTTCGACGCGGGCGGCGAGCACGCTGTTGAATATCTGCGAGCGGGCGGCGGAGAGCAGGAAACCGCGCTTGTCGCGATCCACCCGACGTCCCTCGAACATCGCCCGCGCCTGCGCCAGATTGCCTCCTTCGCGGCCGAAGCGCTGCTCGCCGAAATAGTTCGGCACGCCGCGGGCGGCGATCGCGGCCAGCACTTGTTCGGCGCGGTCGCGCTCGCCCCGCACCTCGCGCAGCACCAGCACGAAGCGGTTTCCGCGCAGGGCACCGCGCTTGAGCTTGCGGCCGTGGCGGGTGGCGGCCAGCACCTTCACTTCCGCGTGCGGAAACGCAGACCAGTCCGGGCCAGGCTTGCCCGCCAGTTGCACGGAGAAGGCCTGCCGGGTCACCGCATGGCGATCCTTGAGACCTGCGTAACCAACCGCCAGCGGCGGCACGCCGGCGAACCTTGCCAGTTCGCGCGCCACCCAGTCGGTATTCGCGCCGCGCTTTTCCACCCACAGCAGCGCGTGCTCGCCGTTGCCGTCGGCGTCGTAGCCCAAGATTTCCTCAACGAGGAAATCTTCATAAGTAAAGCGAAGACGTGCAGCCAACGGCGGAGCAACGCCATGGGCGAACGGCAGTTCAATGGACATGGTTCAGATTTTTTCCAGCAACACGCAGGCCTGTGCGGCGATACCTTCGCCACGGCCGGTGAAACCCAGCTTCTCGGTGGTGGTGGCCTTGACACTGACGCGGCCGGGATCGCATCCGAGATCGGCGGCCAGGTTCTCGCGCATCGCCTGCGCATGCGGCCCCACCGTGGGCGATTCGCCGATCACGGTGACGTCGGCATTGCCCAGCGCGTAGCCGTGCTGCGCCATCAGCAGCGCTGCGTGGCGCAGGAACCGGCGGCTGTCGGCGTTGCGCCAGCGTTCGTCCGACGGCGGAAAGTGCCTGCCGATGTCGCCCAGCGCCAGCGCGCCGAAGATCGCGTCACACAGCGCGTGGATCACCACGTCGCCGTCCGAGTGCGCGACCAGCCCGTGGCTGTGGGCGATGCGTACGCCGCCCAGGACAATGTGGTCGCCCTCGCCGAACGCGTGCACGTCGAAGCCGTTGCCGATGCGGAAGCTCATGCCGTCCTCGCCAGCAGAAATTCGGCCAGCGCGATATCCGCCGCCGTGGTGACCTTGATGTTGTCCTCGGCGCCCTCGACTAGCAATGGCCGGAAGCCGGCCAGTTCCATCGCCATCGCTTCGTCGCTGACTGGCCGGCCCTCGAGCGCCGCCGCGCGCAATGCCGCGGTGAGCTCGCCGCGGCGGAACATCTGCGGGGTGAAAGCGCGCCAGCGCTGCTCGCGCGGTTCGGTGGCGAGGCTGCGTCCGCCTTCCCCCGCGCGCTTCAGCGTGTCCCGCAGTGGCGCGCCGAGCAGGCCGCCATCCGCCTGCGCCGCCCTTTCGATCAGGTGCGCGATGTCGGCTTCCCGCACGCAGGGGCGCGCGGCGTCGTGCACCAGCACGAAGTCGGCCTCGCCCACCCCGGGCGGCAGCGCATGCAGGCCGGCCAGCACCGAATCGCTGCGCTCGGCGCCGCCGACGGCGGTGCACACCGGCTTGCCGTGCAGGCTGGTGCAGCCGGGCCAGTACCCGTCCTGCGCACCCAGCACCACCATGAGCCCGGCGATGCGCGGGTGCGCAGCCAGCCGCTCCAGCGTGTGCGCGATGAGCGGGCGGCCGGCCAGCGGCAGGTATTGCTTGGGGCAGTCCGCGCCCATCCGCGTGCCGCGACCCGCGGCCGGCACCACGCACCACAAGGCCGTGGTCATTTGACGACGACGCCAGTGGCGCCGCCCGGCCGGGCCGGCGGCGGCAATGGCAGCGTGCTGCTGGCGCCCGCCGGCTGGTTGTCCACCTGGTAGAAGGTCTCGCCTGGCTTGATCAGGCCCAGTTCGGTGCGCGCACGCGCCTCGATCGCCTGGTCGCCATGTTTGAGGTCCGAAACGTCGGCGGCCAGCGCCTGGTTGCGCTGCTGCAGGCGCGTGTTCTCGTCGGTCTGCTTCTTTATGGCCACCCGCAGGGCGTCCACCTCGTGCATGCCGCCATGCGCGGACCACAGCTTCAGCTGCAGCCCGATCAGCAGCAGGAACAGGACCAGGGCGATCCAGCGCAGCATGGGCCGGGACGCGCCGGGTCAACCGGGCAAGTGGTCAAGGCTCACGAACGCCCCGCGCCCGGCGTAGCGCGCCGCCGGGCCCAGCGCTTCCTCGATCCGCAGCAGCTGGTTGTACTTGGCCACGCGATCGGTGCGGCACAACGAGCCGGTCTTGATCTGGGTTGCGGTGGTGGCCACCGCAATGTCGGCGATGGTGGTGTCCTCGGTCTCGCCCGAGCGGTGCGAGACGATCGCCGCGTACTTTGCCGCGTCGGCCATCGCGATGGCCTCCAGCGTCTCGGACAGGGTGCCAATCTGGTTCACCTTGATCAGGATGGCGTTGGCGATGCCCTTGTCGATGCCTTCCTTGAAGATCGCCGGGTTGGTGACGAACAGGTCGTCGCCCACCACCTGGATGTTCTTGCCGATGGTGTCGGTGAGCAGTTTCCAGCCCGCCCAGTCGCCCTCGGCCATGCCGTCCTCGATGGTGACGATCGGGTACTGCCTGGCCCAGCCGGCCAGCACGTCCACCCATTGCTCGGGAGTGTAGGCCTTGCCCTCGCCTGCCAGGTCGTACTTGCCGTCCTTGAAGAATTCCGAGCTGGCCGCGTCGAGACCCAGCAGGATCTCACTGCCGACCTTGTAGCCGGCCTTGTTCACCGCTTCGAGGATGGTGTCCAGCGCCTCGATGTTGGAGCGCAGGTTCGGCGCGAAGCCGCCCTCGTCGCCCACCGCGGTGTTGAGGCCCTTGCCCTTCAGCACGCTCTTCAGCGCGTGGAAGATCTCCGCGCCGGCGCGCAGCGCCTCGGCAAAGCTGGGCACGCCCACCGGCAACACCATGAACTCCTGCACGTCGACGTTGTTGTCGGCATGCGCGCCGCCATTGATGATGTTCATCATCGGCACCGGCAGCGCCCCGGGCTCGCCGGTGGTGCCGTTGATCGTGGCGAGGTACTGCCACAGCGGCAGCTTGCGCTGCGCCGCCACCGCATGCGCGGCGGCCATCGACACGCCGAGCAGCGCGTTGGCACCCAGCTTGCCCTTGTTCGGCGAACCGTCGAGCTGGATCAGCCTGGCGTCGAGTCCGCCCTGGTTGGCCGCATCGAAGCCCTTCAGCGCGCTGGCGATCGCGCCATTGACGTTGCCGACGGCATGCTTCACGCCCTTGCCGAGATAGCGCGCCTTGTCGCCGTCACGCAGCTCCACCGCCTCGCGCGTGCCGGTGCTGGCGCCGCTGGGCACCGCGGCGCGGCCGAAGCCGCCGCCGGCCAGGGTGATCTCGGCTTCCAGCGTCGGATTGCCGCGCGAGTCGAGGATTTCACGGGCGTGGATGCGGGTGATGTCAGTGCTCATGCGGTTCCAGTCCAGAGGTGGCGTGTCGGGTTCGGTCCGGGGCAGGCCCAGGATTACAAGGTGTTTTCGAGGAAGCCGCGGCGCTTGGTCACGGCATCCAGCTCCATCAGGGTCTCCAGCAGGGCTTCCATCTTGTCCAGTGGCCAGGCGTTGGGGCCGTCGGAGAGCGCCTTGCCCGGGTCCGGATGGGTTTCGGCGAACAGGCCTGCCACGCCCGCGGCCACCGCGGCACGCGCCAGCACGGGCACGAACTCGCGCTGGCCGCCGGAGCTGGTGCCCTGGCCGCCCGGCAATTGCACCGAGTGGGTGGCGTCGAACACCACCGGGCAACCGGTCTCGCGCATCGCGCTGAGGCTGCGCATGTCCGACACCAGGTTGTTGTAGCCGAAGCTGGCGCCGCGCTCGCAGACCAGGATGTCGTCGTTGCCCACCGCCTTGGCCTTGTCCACGACGTTCTTCATGTCCCAGGGCGCGAGGAACTGCCCCTTCTTGATGTTCACCGGCTTGCCGGCGCGGGCCACGTTCTGGATGAAGTCGGTCTGCCGGCACAGGAAGGCCGGCGTCTGCAGCACGTCCACCACCGCGGCGACCTCGCCAAACGGGGTGTATTCGTGCACGTCGGTGAGCACCGGCACGCCGATCTGGCGCTTCACCTCGCCCAGGATGCGCAAGCCCTCCTCCATGCCCGGACCGCGGAAGCTGGTGCCGGAAGAGCGGTTGGCCTTGTCGAAGCTGGACTTGAAGATGAAGTTCACGCCGAGCATGGCGGTGATCTCCTTGAGCTTGCCGGCGGTATCCAGTTGCAGCTGCTCGGATTCGACCACGCAGGGGCCGGCAATCAGGAACAACGGCTGCTCAAGGCCGACCTCGAAGCCACAAAGCTTCATGCGACGTGCTCCCTGGCCAGCCTCTCGCCATCACGCACGGCCTTGTACTCGCGCGCGGCACGCACGAAACCGATGAACAGCGGGTGGCCGTCGCGCGGCGTGGAGGTGAATTCCGGATGCGCCTGGCAACCCAGGAACCATGGATGCTCCTGCTGCGGCAGTTCGACGATCTCGACCAGCAGGTCGTCCATCGACTTGCCGGAGATCACCAGGCCGAGATCCTCGAAGCTCTGGCGGTAGCGGTTGTTGAATTCGTAGCGATGTCGATGGCGCTCGCGCACCACGTCCTGGCCGTACATCTCGCGTGCCAGCGTGCCGGCCCTGAGGCGGCACTCCTGCGCACCCAGACGCATGGTGCCGCCCAGGTCCGAGCGATCGCTGCGCTGCTCCACCTCGCCACTGGCGGTGGTCCACTCGGTGATCAGCGCGATCACCGGGTTCGGCGTATTGCGGTCGTTCTCGCTGGAATCGGCGTCGGCGAGCCCGGCCACGTGGCGGGCGAAATCCACCACCGCCGCATGCATGCCGTAGCAGATGCCGAAGTACGGCACGCCGTGCTCGCGGGCGTATTTCGCCGCCAGCACCTTGCCCTCGAAGCCGCGCTTGCCGAAGCCGCCGGGCACCAGGATCGCGTCCGCGCCGCCGAGCACCCTGGCGGCGCCCTCGGCCTCGACCTGCTCGGAGTCGATCCACTGCAGGTTGACGCGCGTCTGCTGCTTGATGCCGCCGTGGCGCAACGCCTCGCCCAGCGACTTGTAGGCGTCCTTGTGCTCCACGTATTTGCCGACGATGGCCACGGTGACCTCGTCCTTCGGGTGCACCACGGCATCCACCGTGCGCTGCCAGCCGGAAAGGTCGGCCGGCTTGGCGTCGAGGCCCAGCTTCCGCACCACGATCTCGTCCAGGCCCTGCTGGTGCAGCCATAGCGGGGTCTTGTAGATCACGTCCACGTCGACCGCGCTGATCACCGCGTTCTCGGCCACGTTGGTGAACAGCGCGATCTTGCGGCGCTCGCCCTCGGGCAGCGGCTGCTCGCTGCGGCACAGCAGGATGTCCGGCTGGATGCCGATCGAGCGCAGCTCCTTCACGGAGTGCTGGGTGGGCTTGGTCTTGATCTCGCCCGCGGCCTTGATGAACGGCACCAGCGTGAGGTGCATGAACAGGCACTTCTCCGGGCCGTGCTCGATGCGCAATTGGCGGATGGCCTCCAGGAACGGCAGCGACTCGATGTCGCCCACCGTGCCGCCGATCTCCACCAGCGCCACGTCGAAGCCGCGGGTGGCCTCATGGATGCAGTGCTTGATCTCGTCGGTGATGTGCGGGATCACCTGCACGGTGGCGCCCAGGTAGTCGCCACGGCGCTCCTTGCGGATCACGCTCTCGTAGATCTTGCCCGTGGTGATCGAGTTCTTGCCGGTCAGGCGGGTATGGACGAAGCGCTCGTAGTGGCCCAGGTCGAGGTCGGTCTCGGCACCGTCGTCGGTGACGTAGACCTCGCCATGCTGGAACGGGCTCATCGTGCCCGGATCCACGTTGATGTAGGGATCGAGCTTCATCATGGTGACCGAGAGGCCACGCGCTTCCAGGATGGAGGCCAGCGACGCCGCGGCGATGCCCTTGCCAAGCGAGGACACCACACCGCCGGTGACGAAAATCAGGGGGGTCATGGGAAGCAGCCGTGCTGGAAATACGCATTCTAGCGGCAGACGGGGCCCGCCGCGAGATGTCGCGGGGGCCGGATTCATGATGAATTGCGGCTGCGTGGCTCGTTTCGCCTTGCGGGAAGCGGCAACTGCTTGTTTTGTTCGCGAGGGACGGAGCGGTTTCGTGCGCCTGCCGGCGCCCGAGTTCCTTTCTCTTTGCGTGGCCAAAGAGAAAGGAACCAAAGAGAAAGGCCACCCCGGTTGGCGCTTGCCGGGCGTCCTGCCCGGCAAGTGCGTGAGTCGGGGCCGGGCTTTTCGAGCGGGCTCCTGCCCGCGCGAAAAGGCGAGACCGTCCGTGGTCTCGCCCGCTGCGCGGCCTGGTCGTCCCCGCCTCACCGCCGCCCAGGGGCCCCCGAAGAGCAGGCGCGCTTCCCGCGCGCCAGAAGCAACAGCGACGGCAACAGCAGAGCGCTGCAAGCTTGCGGCTCATCTCCCTCCCCTGCATGCGGGGGAGGGTCGGAGTGGGGTGCTCCTGCTTCTGCGCGCCGGGAGCGCGCTGCTCTACCCGGGGCCCCTATGGCGCGGCGGGTGGGTGGCGGAAAGTCCGCAGGATGGCCCGCAGGGATGCGGGCCAGATTTTCGCCGGGACAGGAGTCCCGTCGAAAAACCCCGTAGCCCACCCGCGCACCCGCAGGGCAGGAAGCTCGGAGGGCGCGCCATCGGGGTGGCCTCTCTTTGGGTTACTTTTCTCTGGCCAAGCAGAGAAAAGTAACTCGGACGCCCGAAGGGCGTTCGAAACCGCTCTGTCGCTTGCGATGCCCATACAAAACCGGCGGCCCCTCGCGGAGCCGCCGGCGACAAGACGAGCAGGAGTGCGATGCCTCACCCGTGCGACATCCCCGGCATCATGTAGGCGTTCATGTTGTGCAGCACCCACAGGCAGCCGACTACCACGATCGCGATGAACACCAGCGCGCACACCGTCACCATCAGATTCTCACGCTGCTCCGGGGCGATGCCCATGTGCAGGAAGAAGCCGAGCTGCACCAGCACCTGGGCCACGCAGAAGACCATCAGGCCCGGCACGATCAGGTGGTGCGGCACCAGGCCGGTCATCACGCAGCCGAAGGACAGCAGCGTGAGCACCAGCGACAGACCGAAGCCGACCAGGTAGGTCGACAGCGTCCCGTGCTTGCCGCCGTGGGCGGCCGGTTCATGAGCGTGCGACATCACAGTACCCCGTGCAGGTAGACAAAAGTGAACACGCAGATCCAGATCACGTCGAGGAAGTGCCAGAACAGGCTGAGGCAGGACAGACGGCGCTGGACTACACCGTCCAGGCCGTGGCGGCGCACCATGTCGAGCATCACCACGATCCAGACCAGGCCACAGGTGACGTGCAGGCCGTGCGTGCCGACCAGGGTGAAGTAGGCCGACAGGAAGGCGCTGCGGTCCGGGCCCGTGCCTTCATGGATCAGGGCCGCGAACTCGTGGATTTCCATGCCCACGAAGGCCGCGCCGAACAGGAAGGTGACCACTAGCCAGGCCAATACCTTGTTGCGGCGGCCGGCATGCATGTTCAGCATCGCCATACCGAAGGTGAAACTGGAGACCAGCAGCAGCATGGTCTCGCCCAGCACGTACTTGAGATCGAAGATCTCCTTGCCGGTGGGGCCGCCGGCGTAGGAATGCGCCATGACGGCAAAGGTGGCGAACAGGCCCGAGAAGATCAGGCAGTCGCTCATCAGGTAGATCCAGAACCCCAGCAGGGTCTTGGAGCCGTCGTCGTGGTGCTCGTGGTGGCCGGCGACGTCGTGGCCGGCGGTGATGACGGAGGTATTCATTAGGCCACCTTCTGCTCGGCGGGAGCGGCGCCCACCTGGTCAATCAGCTTGTGCAGCGGCACCAGGCGCTCGCGCTCGGTCTTCTCGACCTCGGCGCCGGGCACGTAATAGTCGACGTCGCGGTCGTAGGAGCGCGCGATGAACGAACCGACCATGCCCACCAGGCCCAGGATCGCCAGCCACCAGATGTGCCAGATCAGCCCGAAGCCCAGTACGGTGGCGAAACCGCCCATCACCACGCCCACGCCGGTGTTGCGCGGCATGTGGATGTCGGCGTAGTGGGCATGGCGCGGGTAGGCGCGCTTGTGCTCCTTGTCGACCCAGAACTGGTCCAGCTCGCTCACCTCGGGCAGCACCGCGAAGTTGTAGAACGGCGCCGGCGAGCTGGTCGACCACTCCAGGGTGCGGCCGCCCCACGGGTCGCCGGTGAGGTCGCGGTTGCTGTCGCGGTTGCGGATGCTCACCGCGATCTGCAGCACGGTGAAACCGATGCCGGCCAGGATGATCACCGCGCCGACGAAGGCCACTACGAAGTACGGCTGCCAAGCCAGGTTGTCGTAGTGCTGCATGCGGCGGGTGGCGCCCATGAAGCCCAGCAGGTACAGCGGCGTGAAGGCGACGTAGAAACCCACCAGCCAGCACCAGAACGACCACTTGCCCCAGCGCTCCTCCAGCTTGAAGCCGGTGGCCTTGGGAAACCAGAAGTTCAGCGCGGCGAGGCAGCCGAACACCACGCCGCCGATGATCATGTTGTGGAAGTGCGCGATCAGGAACAGGCTGTTGTGCAGCACGAAGTCCGCGCCCGGCACCGCCAGCAGCACGCCGGTCATGCCGCCGATCACGAAGGTCACCATGAAACCTATCGTCCACAACACCGGCACGGTGAAGCGGACGCGGCCGCGATACATGGTGAACAGCCAGTTGAACACCTTCACGCCGGTGGGGATCGAGATCACCATCGTGGCGATGCCGAAGAACGCGTTGACGTTCGCGCCCGAACCCATGGTGAAGAAGTGGTGCAGCCATACCAAGAAGGACAGGCCGCCGATCGCCACCGTGGCCCACACCATCGACTTGTAGCCGAACAGCGGCTTGCCCGAGAACGTGGAGATGATCTCGGAGAACACGCCGAAGCACGGCAGCACCAGGATGTAGACCTCGGGGTGGCCCCACACCCAGATCAGGTTCACGTACATCATGGCGTTGCCGCCGAGGTCGTTCGTGAAGAAGTGCGTGCCCAGGTAGCGGTCGGCGCCCAGCAGCGCCAGCGTCACGGTGAGGATCGGGAACGCCGCCACGATCAGCACGTTGGTGACCAGCGCGGTCCAGCTGAACACCGGCATCTTCATCAGCGTCATGCCCGGGGTGCGCATGCGCAGGATGGTGACGATGAAGTTGATGCCGCTGAGCGTGGTTCCGAGGCCGGACAGCTGCAGCGACCAGATGTAGTAGTCCACGCCGACGCCCGGACTGAACTGCAGCTCGGACAACGGCGGATAAGCCAGCCAGCCGGTGGTGGAGAACTCGCCCACGAACAGCGACAGCATGATCAGCACCACGCCCGAGGCCGTGAGCCAGAAGCTCAGCGAATTCAGGAACGGATAGGCCACGTCGCGCGCGCCGATCTGCAGCGGCACCACCAGGTTCATCAGGCCCACGATGAACGGCATGGCCATGAAGAAGATCATGATCGTGCCGTGGGCGCTGAAGATCTGGTCGAAGTGGTGCGGCGGCAGGTAGCCCTGGGCGCCGCCCGCGGCCAGCGCCTGCTGGCCGCGCATCATGAGCGCGTCGGCGAAGCCGCGCAGCAGCATCACCAGCGCCAGGATGACGTACATGACGCCGATCTTCTTGTGGTCCACGGTGGTGAACCACTCGTTCCACAGGTAGCCCCACTTGCGGAAGTAGGTGATGCCGCCGAGCAGGGCCGCGCCGCCGATGGCCACCAACAGCAAGGTGCCCATCACGATCGGCTGGTCGAACGGGATCGACGAAAGGGAAAGCTTTCCGAACATGGCTTACTCCGCAGCCTTGGCGTGATCGTGGTGCGAGGCGGCGACGGCTACGCCGTCATCCGGCGACATGCCATGCATCGGCATGCCCTTCATCGGCTGCCTGCTGGCGCGCTTGCCGCCCGCGTCGTTGTGCAGGATGCGGTCGAACAGGCCGGGGGCGACCGTCGCGTAGTACGACACCGGCACCTTCTCGCTGGGCTGCGCCAGCGCCTGGTAGGCTGGCAGGTCGAGCGATGCCGCATCGGCCTTGGCGTTGGCCAGCCAGTCCCGGAAACCCTTTGTGCTGGTGGCGATCGCCTTGAAGCGCATGTCGGAGAAGCCGGCGCCGCTGTAGTTGGAGGACAGGCCGTCGTAGCTGCCCGCCTCGCGCGCGATCAGGTGCAGCTTGGTCTGCATGCCGTTCATTGCGTAGATCTGGCTGCCCAGCTGGGGGATGAAGAACGCGTTCATCACCGAGGCCGAGGTGATCTTGAAGTTCACCGGCGTGTCCACCGGGAAGGCGATCTGGTTGACGCTGGCCACGCCGTAGTCCGGGTAGATGAACAGCCACTTCCAGTCCAGCGCCACCACCTCGATGGTCACCGGCTTCACGTCGGACGCCAGTGGCTTGTACGGATCGAGCTGGTGCGTGCTGCGCCAGGTGATGACGGCAAGGACCGCGATGATGACGCAGGGGATGCCCCACATCACCGCCTCGATCTTGGTCGAGTGCGACCACTTCGGTGCGTAGGTGGCCCGGGTGTTGGAGGCGCGGTAGCGCCATGCGAACCACAGGGTCAGCGCGATCACCGGGACCACCACCACGGACATCAGCCCGAGCGCGATCAGGATCAGGTGCTTTTCATGCATGCCCACGTCGCCCTTGGGCGACAGGACTTCCATGTTGCAGCCGGCAAGGAACACGGCCAGGCCTGCGCACGACCAGCGCAAGGCGGAAACGACGCTACGTTTGCTCACGAACGACTCTTTGGACGGCTATGAAGGGGATGCCGTGGGGATGCGGCGCGCGCATCGTAGTGAGTGACGGCACGAAATGACAGCCCGCCGAGACACAATGCCGCAGCCGAAACTTGCTGCGCGATGATCTTGCTCGTTGCGCGCCACGCGCCGCTGTGGCCGCCGTCGCGCAGGAAGCGCGCCTGTTACCATCCGCGCATGAGCACCCCCGTTCCCGCCCGGATCGCCGCATTGCGCGCGGCCATGCAGCAGCACGGCGTCGCCGCCGTGATCGTCCCCAGCGCCGACCCGCACCTGTCCGAGTACCTGCCCGGGCACTGGCAGGCGCGGGCATGGCTGTCCGGTTTCACCGGCTCGGCCGGCACCCTGATCGTCGGCCGCGAGCAGGCCGGCCTGTGGACCGACTCGCGCTATTTCGCACAGGCCGAGCAGCAGCTCGCCGGCAGCGGCATCGCCCTGATGAAGCTGCGCGTGCCGCATACGCCGGAGCACATGGACTGGGTCGCTGCGCACCTGCATCAGGGCGAAGTGCTCGCTGTCGCCGGCGACAGCGTGTCACTGGCCGGCCTGCGCGCGATGGAAGCCGGCTTGCGCGACCACGGCGTGAGCGTGCGTACCGACCTCGACCTGCCCGGCGCGGCGTGGCCCGATCGCCCCGCCCTGCCCCATACGCGCATCCTCGAGCACCCGATCGCCTGGGCGTGCACGCCGCGCGCGGACAAGTTCACCCGCCTACGCAACGCGCTGCGCAAGCATGGCGCCACGCATCATCTCGTTTCCAGCCTCGACGACATCGCCTGGCTCACCAACCTGCGCGGCAGCGACGTGGAGTGCAATCCGGTCTTCCTCGCCCACCTGCTGGTGGCGGCCGAGGGCAAGGCCACCCTGTTCGCCGAGCGCGGCAAGTTCGACGACGCATTGGTCGCCCAGCTCGCCGCCGATGGCATCGCGATCGCCGGCTATGCCGGCGTCACCGGTGCACTGGCGGAACTCGGCAAGGATGACGCCCTGCTGTTCGACCCCGCCCGCGTGGTTTGCGCGATCAGCAACGCGATCCCAGCCGACGTGCAGCGCATAGAGGCAGCCAATCCCAGCACCGCGTTCAAGGCGGTGAAGAGCCCCGCCGAACTCGACCGCGTGCGTGAGGTGATGCGCCGCGACGGTGCGGCGCTGGCCGGCGCGTTCCGCGAGATCGAGCACCAGCTGGCGCAGGGCAAGCCGCTCACCGAACTGGACGTGCACCGCCTGGTGCATGCCGCGCGCGCCGCGCAACCGGAATTCGTGGGCGAAAGCTTCGCCACCATCGCCGGCTACCAAGCCAACGGCGCGCTGCCGCACTACCGTGCCACGCAGGAATCGCACAGCGCCCTGCAGGCCAAGGGCCTGCTGCTGGTCGACTCCGGCGGCCAGTACCTCGGCGGCACCACCGACATCACCCGGGTGCTGGCGCTGGGCGAAACCACCATCGAACAGCGCCGCGACGCGACGCTGGTGATGAAGGGCATGATCGCGCTCTCCCGCGCGCGCTTCCCCAAAGGCGCCAGCGGCCCGCAACTCGATGCGCTGGCGCGCGCGCCGCTGTGGGCGGCCGGCTGCGACTACGGCCACGGCACCGGCCACGGCGTGGGCTATTTCCTCAATGTGCACGAGGGACCGCAGGCTATCCGGCCTCCGGTTTCCGGCGGTACCCTGGTGGCGCTGGAGCCGGGCATGATCTCGTCCATCGAGCCGGGCCTGTACAAGCCCGGCCGCCATGGCATCCGTCACGAGAATCTCGCGGTGGTGGTCGAGGCCGAGCAGACCGAGTTCGGCGACTTCCTCGCCTTCGAGACGCTCACGCTGTGCCCGTTCGACCGCCGCGCGCTGGAACCCGGCCTGCTCGCCCCCGACGAGCGCGCCTGGCTGGACGACTACCACGCCGCCGTGCGCGCCGCGCTGTCGCCGCTGCTCGAAGGTGCCGACCTTGCCTGGCTGGAACGCCACTGCGCGCCCTTGTGAACACCCGTGCGGCCACCGCGTGGGAGCGCACCCTGTGCGCGACAAGCTCCCGCCCCGATCAGCGCCAAAGCACTTCGCGCACGGGGCGCGCTCCTGCGCCTCAAGCCTTGACCTGCCCGCACGCGCCAACCATCCTCCCCGCCTGATCCCACCAGACGTTCCCGCATGAGCAGCCGCTACAACGCCGCCGACATCGAAGTCCTTTCCGGCCTGGATCCGGTCAAACGCCGCCCCGGCATGTACACCGACACCACGCGCCCGAACCACATGGCGCAGGAGGTGATCGACAATTCGGTGGACGAGGCGCTGGCTGGCCACGCGAAAGCCATCGAGGTGATCCTGCATACGGACGGCTCGGTCGAGGTCACCGACGACGGCCGCGGCATGCCGGTAGACATCCACCCCGAGGAAGGCGTGCCCGGCGTGGAACTGATCCTCACCCGCCTGCACGCGGGCGGCAAGTTCAGCGGCAAGAACTACAACTTTTCCGGCGGCCTGCACGGCGTGGGCGTGTCGGTGGTGAATGCCCTGTCCACCCGCGTCGAGGTGACGATCCGCCGCGACGGCAACGAATACCGCATGGCCTTCGAACACGGCGACCGCGTCAGCGGGCTGGAAGTGATCGGCACGGTGCCGAAGAAGAAGACAGGCACCACCGTGCGCTTCTGGGCCGATCCGAAATACTTCGACTCGCCGAAGATCTCGCTGCCGAAGCTGAAGCACCTGCTGCGCGCGAAGGCCGTGCTGTGCGCCGGCCTGAATGTGAAGCTGGTCGACGAAGCCAGCGGCGAAACCAGCGAGTGGCATTACGAGGACGGCCTGCGCGATTACCTGCGCGGCGAACTGGACGGCGGCGAGGCGCTGCCGGCCGAACTCTTCGTGCACCACGTGGCGCGCGACACCGAGGGCATGGACGTGGCACTGGCGTGGCTGCCGGAAGGCGACCTGGTGCAGGAGAGCTACGTCAACCTGATCCCAACCGCGCAAGGCGGCACCCACGTCAACGGCCTGCGCTCCGGCCTCACCAACGCCATCCGCGAGTTCTGCGACATCCGCAACCTGCTGCCGCGCGGCGTGAAGCTGGCGCCGGAGGACGTGTGGGAGCGGCTTGCCTTCGTGCTCAGCGCCAAGCTGCTGGACCCGCAGTTCGCCGGCCAGACCAAGGAGCGGTTGTCCTCGCGCCAGGCCGCAGGCATGGTGGAGAACGTGATCCACGATGCCTTCAGCCTGTGGCTGAACCAGAACGTGGAGACTGGCGAGCGCATCGCCCAACTCGCCATCGAGCGCGCCAGTGCGAGGCTCAAGGCGGCGAAGCAGGTGGTGCGCAAGAAGATCGTGCAAGGTCCCGCGCTGCCCGGCAAGCTGGCCGACTGCACCTCCACCGACCTCTCGCGCACCGAGCTGTTCCTGGTGGAGGGCGACTCGGCCGGCGGCAGCGCCAAGCAGGCGCGCGATAAGGAGTTCCAGGCGATCCTGCCGTTGCGCGGCAAGATCCTCAACACCTGGGAAGTGGAGTCCACGTCGGTGCTGGCCTCCGAGGAAGTGCACAACCTCGCCGTGGCGATCGGCTGCGACCCGGGCAAGGACGACCTCACGGGCCTGCGCTATGGCAAGGTGATCATCCTCGCCGATGCCGACTCCGACGGCCTGCACATCGCCACCCTGCTCTCGGCGCTGTTCCTCAGGCACTTCCCGCACCTGGTCAGCGAAGGCCATGTTTTCGTGGCGATGCCGCCGCTGTTCCGCGTGGACGTGGGCAAGCAGGTGTTCTACTGTCTCGACGAGAACGAAAAGCAGGCGATGCTGCAGAAGATCGAGCGCGAGAAGATGAAGGGCGCCGTCGCAGTGACCCGCTTCAAGGGCCTGGGCGAGATGAACCCGCCCCAGCTGCGCGAATCCACCATCCATCCCGATACCCGCCGCCTGGTGCAGCTCACCGTGGACGGCGACGACGGCACCGCCATGCTGATGGACTTGCTGCTGGCCAAGAAGCGCGCCGGCGACCGCAAGGCCTGGCTGGAGGAAAAAGGCGACCTCGCCACGCTGGAAGTCTGACCGCTCAGGCTTCCTTTCGATATCGCGCCGCTGCCGGACTGTCCGGCGCATGAATCGCCCACAACCGGCGCAACTGCCTGGCCGATCCCAGCCCGGCCCGCTCGGCGGCAGACTCCATCGTCTCGCCGTTGGCCAAGGCGTGGCGCGCCAACGCCAGCCGCAGGCGTGCGTGATACGCGTTGACCGACATGCCGCTGGCCTCTCGGAAATGCCGCGTCAGACTGCGCACGCTCATGTGACCGAACCCGGCAAGGCGGGCCAGCGGCCAATTCTCGGCGGGAGCGCGAGACAGCGCGTCCTGCACTCGGTGGATGCGCGCATCCATGTGATTGCGGCCTTCCAGCCAGGGCGAAAGCACCGGGTCGCCGGGTGCGCGCCGCAGATAAACGGCCATCTCGCGGGCCACTGCCGCAGCCAGGCGGGGCGATCCGAGCTCACCGATCAGATGCAGGGCCAGGTCGATGCCTGCGGTAATGCCGGCGCTGGTATAGACCCCGTTGTCCTCGACGAAGACCCGGCTGTCCAGCACTTGGGCTTTCGGCGCGACGAGCCGCAACTGCTCGACCAGGCTGTGATGGGTCGTGCATTGGCGCCCGTCGAGCCATCCCGCCACCCCCGCCAGCAATGCGCCCGAGCAGATGCAGGCGACGCGCCGCACGCCCAGACGACGCAACCAGGCCACGATGGCCCGGCCGCCCGCCGAACCGAGCACGCTCTCGCCCGAGCCGGTGGCGCCACAAAGTATCACCAGCGTATTCCCTGGCAGGTCCTGGGGCAGCGGTTCGACTCCGGCCAGGTCCACGCCGAGGGCCGTCGGGGCCGTCTCCCCGGCAGCCAATGGCGCGGCATACCGAAGACGAACCGGAAGGCCCATCGCCGTGGCGATCCGGAACGCGTCGGCCGCGCCGGCGAGATCCAGCAGGATCAACGCCGGCGGGAGCACGAACCAGACCTCAAGCGCCTGCGAGGACGTCGGCGACGGTGCAGATGCGTGCAAAGCGTCCATCGAGAACCAGTTCTGTACGTTGTTTGATGTCCTGGACATCGTAGCGTCGTCCGCTGGCTGCATGGATCATCGGGAAGGTCAGTGTCGCCTCGGTCACATAGTCCACCGAAAAGCCCAGGTCGGAAGCGACGCGCGTGGTCGTTTCGCAACACTGCTCCGAACGTATGCCTGCGATGACGACGCGCCCGATGCCGCGCTGGCGCAACCACGCTTCCAGTCCGGTGTCGGTGAACGCGTTGTGCACATGCTTTTTGAACACGACGTCGTGATGGTCAGGCACCCAGTCCATCGGGCGCACCAGGCCGGAATCGGCGGTGAAATGCGCATCGCCATCCTCGTGGAGGATACGCACGACCGGCCAGCCGCGCGCCTTGGCGCCCTCGATCAGTGCGACCACGCGCTCGCGGAACACAGGCAGGTCGTCTTCGCGCCAGTACGGCGCATGCAGGAACGATTGCTGGACATCGATCACCAGAACGGCGGGACGGTCGGACATGGATAACTCCTTGGTGAGGGAGGCGCCACTCTAGGGTTGGCCGACCCGCCCGACTAGGCCGCAGCGGGACCGCAGGCGGACCAATCCGGCCACGGTTTCGCCCCGATAGACATTTATCTCCCCGTGCGGCGGCGCTAACGTAGTGTGGTCTTCCACGGACAACCCCCATGGCCCTCACCCCGCCCTTCGACCTGCAACGCTGGATAGACGAGCATCGCCACCTGCTGAAGCCGCCGGTGGGCAACAAGTGCATCGTCGATGGCGCCTTCATCGTGATGATCGTGGGCGGCCCCAACGCGCGCACCGACTACCACTGGGAGGAGGGACCGGAGTTCTTCTACCAGCTCGAAGGCGAGATGGTGCTGAAGGTGCAGGACGAGGGAGTGGCGCGCGACCTGCCCATGCGCGCCGGCGAGATGTTCTACCTGCCGCCGCGCGTGCCGCACTCGCCGCAGCGCATGGCCGACTCCATCGGCCTGGTGATCGAGCGCCGCCGCCTGCCGCACGAGAAGGACGGCCTGCTGTGGTTCTGCGAGTGCTGCAACCACAAGCTGTACGAGGAATATTTCACGCTGGACAGCATCGAGCGCGATTTCCCGCCGGTGTTCGAACGCTTCTACCGCTCACGCGAGGCGCGCACCTGCCGGAGCTGCGGCCATCTCAATCCGGCGCCGGAACGTTACGCCTGACGCTGCAGCCACTTTCTCGCCATGCGCCGCAGCGAGGCGTCCGCCTGCGGATCGATGGCGATCTCGCGCACCGGCATCCACGCCAGCGCCAGTGACTCCGCGCTGATCGCGAAATCCTCGTTGCCGGTGGCGCGCACGACGTGGCGCACGTCGTAATGCCAGTGCTCGGCTTCCTCGCCGCGCGCCGGGATGCGGTGGGCGTCGAGGTCGAAGATCGCGGGCTCGACCACCAGGCCGTCCAGGCCGGACTCCTCCTCCGCCTCACGCAGCGCCACGCGCGCGAGGTTGGCGTCGCCGTCGGCATGGCCGCCCAGTTGCAGCCAGCGCCGCAGCTTGCGATGGTGGGTGAGCAGCACGCGCTCGCCGTCCGCGCTCACCAGCCACGCCGAGCCGGTGAAGTGCCCAACGGCATGGTGGCGCTCGAACACGGATGCGTTCGAGGCCAGGAATTGTTCGAAGTCGGCGACGACATCGCCCTCGTCGGGATGGCGCGCGAGGTAGTCGTCCAGGGCAGTGGCGAGGCGTGGGAAATAGGCTGGCATGACTTGTGGCAGGGGACGCGGAAAGCTGCGCGCATTCTAGCTGCATCGCGTCTTGTACCCCTCAGGACGCTCCGCTATGGTTGGCCGTCCGTCGGCTCGTCGCGTCCCTCTTCGTCGCGTTTCCGTTCGAGCGTGACGTCGCTGTTTCCCGGGGAGCACCGCATGCTGTTCAAGCGCATCAAGCCGATCGACCAGATCATCGCCACGGCGGAAAAGAAAAGCCTCACCCGCCAGCTCGGCGCCTTCCAGCTCACCATGCTGGGCATCGGCGCGATCATCGGCACCGGCATCTTCGTGCTCACCGCCGAGGCGGGCCAAAAGGCCGGCCCCGGCATGATGATCGCGTTCGTGATCGCCGCGGTGGTCTGCGCCTTTGCCGCCCTGGCCTACGCCGAACTCGCCGCGATGGTGCCGGTGGCCGGCTCGGCCTACACCTACACGTACGGCGTGCTCGGCGAGGGAGTCGCATGGATCGTCGGCTGGGCCCTGGTGCTGGAGTACACCATCGCCGCCAGTACGGTGTGTGTGGGCTGGGCTGGCTATGTCAACAGCCTGCTCGCGAACCATGGGCTTGGCTTGCCGCACTTCCTGCAAGTAGGCCCGATGGACGGCGGCAGCTTCAACTTGCTGGCCTGCCTGATCGGCCTGGCGATCACCCTCCTGCTGGTGATCGGCACCTCGAAATCGGCCAAGGTCAATACCGTGCTGGTGCTGATCAAGATCGCCGCGCTGATCGCCTTCATCATCGTCGCGCTGCCGGCAGTAAACAACCAGAACTTTACGCCCTTCGTGCCGAACGGCTGGGGCAGCCCGATGGGCGGCATCGGTGTGCTGGGTGCGGCAGCCTCCATCGTGTTCGCCTACATCGGCTTCGACGCCATCTCCACCGCGGCCGAGGAAACCAGGAACCCGAACCGCAATATCCCAATCGCCCTGATCGGCTCGCTGGGCGTGTGTACCATCTTCTACCTGCTGGTGAGCTACGCCGCAGTCGGGTCAGTAGGCGCACAGCCGATGCTGGGGCCGGATGGCCTGGCGCTGGCGCCGGGCACCCCCGCGTTCGCTGCAGCCTGCAGCGGTTCGCAGGCGCTGGTATGCAGCAAGGATGCACTGGCCCATGTAGTGCAGTTGCTACACCATGACAACGTCGCCGCCTTCATCGCCTTCGCCGCCGGCATCGCGCTGCCGTCGGTGATCCTGACGATGACCTACGGCCAGACCCGCATCTTCTTCACCATGTCGCGCGACGGCCTGCTGCCGAGCAAGCTGGCGAAAATCCATCCGCGCTTCCACACGCCGCACATCATCACCCTGATCACCGGCACCTTCGTCTCGCTGTTCGGCGCGCTGTTCCCGGTGGGCATCCTTGCCGACATCACCAACTCGGGCACGCTGTTCGCGTTCATCATGGTGGCCGTGGGTGTGCTGATCCTTCGCCGCACCCAGCCCGACCGGCCGCGCCCGTTCCGCACCCCGCTGCCGTGGCTGGTGTGCCCGCTGGCGGTGATCGGCTGTCTGCTGCTGTTCCTCAACCTGTCGAAGGAAGCGAAGATCACGTTCTTCGTCTGGGGCGCGATCGGCCTGGCGGTGTACTACCTGTACGGTTATCGCAGGAGCCACCTGGCCCGTGGCGTCGAGGCGGACTGACCCCGCACCCGCCTACATCGATTGTCACGCTGCCGGCACGACCCTGTCGTGCCGGTTTCACGTCCGGAATACTCATGCTCAAGCAACTGCTCGCCCGCAAGACCGCCTTCGGCGCCGACGCCGCCCACGGCATCGCCCTGCAACGCACGCTAGGCCCCTGGGGACTGACCGCGCTGGGCATCGGCGCGGTGATCGGTGGCGGCATCTTCGTGATCACCGGCCAGGCGGCGGCCGAGCATGCGGGGCCGGCGATCGTCCTGTCGTTCATCATTGCGGCGGTCTGCTGCAGCTTCACCGCGCTGTGCTACGCCGAGTTCGCCACCCTGATCCCGATGTCGGGCAGTTCGTATTCCTACGCCTACGCCACACTGGGCGAACTGGTGGCCTGGTTCATCGGCTGGAACATGGTGCTGGAATACGGTGTTTCCGCCTCGGCGGTGGCAGTGAGCTGGACCGGCTATTTCACCAGCCTGCTCGACAACATGGGGCTGCACCTGCCCGCGGTGCTGACCAATGCACCGCTGGCCTACCAGGACGGCCACCTCGTCGCCACCGGCGCACTGTTCAACTTCCCGGCGGTCGCGATCACCCTGCTGCTGACCTGGCTGTGCTACGTGGGCATCCGTGAATCCAGCGGCGCGAACCTGGCGATGGTGCTGCTTAAGGTCGGCCTGATCGTGATCGTGATCGTGGCCGGCTGGCAGTACGTGAACCCGGACCTGTGGCATCCGTTCATCCCGCCGCAGCAGGGCCCGGAGAAATACGGCTGGGCAGGCATCATGCGGGCCTCGACCCTGGTGTTCTTCGCCTACATCGGCTTCGAGGCCACCTCCACTGCGGCGCAGGAAGCGAAGAACCCGCAGCGCGACCTGCCGATCAGCACACTCGTCTCGCTGGCGATATGCACCGTGCTGTACATCGGCATGGCGGCCGTCATTACCGGCCTGATGCCGTTCGACCAGCTGGGCACCAGCGAACCGGTAGTCACCGCGGTGAGGGCGCACCCGCAGCTGAACTGGTTGCGCTGGGTGGTGGAGATCGGCGCGCTGATCGGCCTGTCCTCGGTGATCCTGGTGATGGTCATCGCGCAGCCGCGCATCTTCATGATCATGGGCAACGACGGCCTGCTGCCGCCGGTGTTCGCGAAGATCCACCCGCGCTACAAGACGCCACACATCAACACCGTGATCACCGGCATCGGTATCGCGGCGCTGGCAGCGGTGTTCCCGCTGGACGTACTCGGCGACCTCGTCTCGATGGGTACGCTGATCGCCTTTGTCGCGGTCTGCGCCGGCGTGCTGATCCTGCGCTACACCCGCCCCGACCTGCCGCGCACCTTCCGCGTGCCGTGGGCGCAGTTGATCTGCACGCTGGGCGTGCTCAGCTGCCTCGGCTTGCTGTACTGGGAAAACTGGTATCAGTGGCTGCTGATGGGTATCTGGACCGTGATCGGACTGGCGATCTATTTCGGCTACGGCTACCGACACAGCCGGCTGCGCCGCTCGCAGGCCGTCGCGCCCCCGGCCTGAGCATTCAACGTCGCCAAATTTCTCTGAAATTTGCTTATCTTCGGCCTTTTTGCACCAATTCAATGAATGGGTGCAACAGGCTGATATCTCTCCATGGCGGCCGATATAAAAGACGCAACTTGTTGTTTTTTAACGATTTAACGGAATATTTCCGAAAGAATCTCGACTGCCGACCGCCCATTTGGCCCGACGAGGGGTATCATCCCCAGTCCGAGGGTTGATCACTTGGCAGTGGGCCCCGGATCGCCGCCCGGCGCGTCAGGTGGGTAGCTCCTCAACCCGACGCGCCGGGCAGCACTTTTCCCGCAACGCCCCCCCACCGATGCCGCCCGCGCCGTGCGCGCGGTCGACTCGCGCCCGCGCAATGCACATGCGAAAAGGCCGGCAACCCGTGCCGGCCTTTTGTTTGCAGCGGCCGAAACGCGGCTGCGCGATCAGCCCGCCTTCGGCGAATGCGACACGCACCAGCCCTTCGCGTTGACAGATTTGCCGGGGAACAGCGCGCAAGGGCCGTAGCCGGTCGGGCCGCCGGAGTAGAACTGGCAGTTCGTGCAATTGTCCCCGGCCTTGTGCTTGGGGTTGGTGGTCTTGCTGGCGTCCTCCACGTAGCCCAGCGCCTTCGCGGTCGGATCCGCATCGGTCACGTGCGGCAGGTCGGCGGCACGCGCGAAACGCGGCAGGCCGCCCATCACCACCGCGGCAGCCGTGGTGCCGGCAGCCACCTTCAGGAAACGGCGACGCGATTCATTGTTTTCGTCATGCGACATTGGAAACCTCCGTCGTTGGGGAGAACCTCCGCCGCGTGCCGCGACGGAGCCGCCCGCCATGCTACGCCCACCACCGCAGGCGGGGCGCGAATGGCTCGCATTTGGACGGGACACGTTGCCACAGGGCAGCACGCCGCGCGTGGTATGATCGCCGACTCGTTTGGACGTCCATTTGCATGAGCCAGCAATTGCCCGATTCGATTCCGCCCGGACAGTTCGCCGCGTGCGCCGATACCATCGCCGGCGCCGCGCGCGAATTGGCGCTCGCCGGCTGGACGCCTGCCACCAGCAGCAACTTCTCCATGCGCATCGATGGCGGGTACGCCGCTATCACCATCTCCGGCCGCGACAAGGGCAAGCTGGGTCGCGACGACATCATGCTGGTGGATATGCAGGGCGTGGCCGTGGGTACCGATGCCCGCCCCAGTGCGGAGACCGCGCTGCACACCCAGATCTACCGCCACTGGCCCGGGGTGCAGGCCGTGCTGCACACCCATTCGCGCACGCAGAGCGTGGCTTCGCGGCTGTATGCGCGGGCCGGAGTGGTCCGCCTGGAGGGCTGGGAACTGCAGAAGGCGATCACCGGCCACACCACGCACGAAAGCGTGCTGGAGATCCCGGTGTTCCCCAACACCCAGCACATGCCCGAGCTGGTGGCGCACGTCGATGCGTGGCTGCATGCGGGCAAGCCGCTCGCGGCCTACCTGATCGACGGCCATGGCATCTACACCTGGGGCCGCGACATGGCCGAAGCGCGCCGCCACCTGGAAGCGCTGGAATTCCTGCTGGGCTGCGAACTGGATCTGAGAGTCTATTCATGACCTCCAAACGCCCCGCGTTGCCATCGAATGGCCGCGAGGCGGCAGTGCGTGGCGCAGCGCCTGCCTGGATGGCAGGTCAAGCCGCGCGCTGTTGCATGACGGCCATTCGATGGCAATCCGAAGGGCCGGGTCTGTTTGCCTGCATGCTTGCGTCATCACTCGGTCGTGGACGGACGTCCACTCCCTCGTTTTTCCTTGGCCTGCGTGCAAACAGCTCCCGGCGCGGGGCGCTTGAAGGCCATGAACAGACTCTTAGGAGACTCAACGCATGAGCCGTCTGCGCATCTTCGACGAAAACCACCCCGAGGCGCCGCTGTCTGTCCACGCCGAGCATGCGGCCATCGCCCACGAGTTGGGCAAGGTCGGCGTGCGTTTCGAGCAGTGGGCCGCAAGCCAGCCGATCGCGCCCGGCGCCAGCCAGGACGAGGTGATCGCCGCATACCGCGGCGACATCGACCGCCTGATGCGCGAGGAAGGCTACCAGTCGGTGGACGTGATCAGCCTGAGGCCGGATCATCCGGACCGCGCCGCGCTGCGCCAGAAGTTCCTGAACGAGCACACCCACAGCGAGGATGAGGTGCGCTTCTTCGTGGCCGGCGCGGGCCAGTTCACCCTGCACCTCGAGGGCAAGGTCTTCGACGTGCTGTGCGAAGCCGGCGACCTGATCGGCGTCCCGGACGGCACCCGCCACTGGTTCGACATGAGCGAGGCGCCGTATTTCGTGGCGATCCGCCTGTTCACCAACAAGGACGGCTGGGTGGCGAACTTCACCGGCAGCGACATCGCGCAGGCGTTCCCGCGCATGGAGCCGCTCGCCTCCCGCGCCTGACTCCCTCTCTCCGGCTCGCGGGAAGGCGGGTCGCAGCCGGCCACCAGGTCCAACGACCGCGCCCCTCCCGCACCGGTCCCCTTTCCTGCAAGCAACCGATCCCCTTCCCTGCAAGCGGGAGAGGGAGGCAGGCCCAAGGCCGGATAAACTGGCCAACCCGTCACACGTTTCCACGGCCATGTCCGAAATCCGCGCCATCGTCACCGACATCGAAGGCACCACCAGCTCGATCAGCTTCGTCAAGGACGTGCTGTTCCCCCATGCGCGCAAGCGCCTGCCGGCCTTAATCGAGACCCATGCCGATCAGCCGGAGGTGCAGCACTGGCTGCGCGAAGCGGCGAAGGAGGCCGGCTACATCGAGGCCTCGCGGCAGGAAGTGATCGAACTGTTGCTGCGCTGGATCGACGAGGATCGCAAGTCCACCGCGCTGAAGGCGCTGCAGGGCATGATCTGGCGGGAAGGCTACGAGGCCGGCGACTACCGCGCCCACGTCTATCCCGAAGTGGCGGCGCGACTGCGCGCATGGCGCGCCGAAGGGCTTCGGCTGTACATATACTCCTCCGGCTCGGTGCCCGCGCAGCGGCTGTTTTTCCGCCACAGCGAAGCAGGCGACCTCACGCCGCTGTTCGCCGGTTATTTCGATACCGAGACCGGACCCAAGCGCGAACAGGCCTCCTACGAAAAGATCGCCGCAGCGATCGGGGAGCAGCCCAGGCACCTGCTGTTCCTTTCCGACATCGTCGAGGAACTGGACGCCGCCCGGGCCGCAGGCTTCCGCACCGGCTGGCTGTTGCGCCCGCCGCAGTCGCTGCCGGCACGGCCGCGCCACCCTGCCTACGCCGATTTCGACGCCATTACGCCCTGAGCCTCAGCGAGCCGCCGCATGCGCACCACCCTGATCGCCCTGCTTGCCTTCGCCGCCGGCGTACTGCTGATGCTGTGGCTGCCCGGTCGCGCATCGGCACCGGCCAAAGCCGCCACCGGCGCCGTCGCCGCGGCAACCGCCAGCAGCTCCACGGCCAGCCCCCTCGCCGACGGCGGCGACGACAGCGACGGCGGCACCAACTGGCCGGACCAGGGCCCCACGCCCGAACAGGTGCTGTACGACCAGCCGCAACTGCTGCACGACGCCATGGCGAAGCTCGGCCCACGCGTACCGGGCAAGCCCAACCTGTACCTGGTCGCCTTCGCTGGCGACGGCAGCGAGGACGTGTTCCGCAACGAAGCCGAGTACGCGGCCCGGATGTTCCGCCGGCGCTTCGGCGCCAGCGCCCACGCCCTGGTGCTGGAGAACAACCCCGCCTCGCTCGCCACGCACCCGCTAGCCAGCTGGAGCAACCTAGAAGGCACCCTGGACGGCCTTGCCAAGGTGATGCAGCCCGATGACATCCTGATGCTCTACCTGGCCACCCACGGCAGCGAAGACCACGAACTGCTGGTGGACATGGATCCCCTGCCGCTGGACCAGATCGGCGCGCAGGATCTGGCCGGCATTCTCAAGGAACACCCGTTCAGGTGGAAAGTGGTGGTGGTCAACGCCTGCTACTCCGGCGGCTTCATTCCGCCGCTGGCCGGCGACGACACCCTGGTGCTGACCGCAGCGCGCAGCGACCGCAGTTCGTTCGGCTGCGGGAGCGAATCCGAGCTCACCTATTTCGGCCACGCCTGGCTGGTCGACGCGCTGAACCGCACCGACAACTTCGTGGATGCGTTCGCCCAGGCCAGGGCCGAGATCGCGCAATGGGAGCGGCGCGACAAGCTGACGCCCTCGGAACCGCAGAGCTACGTCGGCAAGGGCATCGAGGCGCAACTGGATGCGTGGCGCAAGGGCGTCACGTCGGGACCGGCCCTTTCGTTCGCGCCGGCAGCGCCCGCGCCGGCCACCAGCGCCGCCGCGGCGACGTACTGAGAGCCTGTTCAACGTCTCCGCGTAGCTCGCGTTGCCCTCGAATGGCCGGGTCTGTTTGCCCACATCCCAGTGTGATCACTCGGTCGTGGACGGACGTCCACTCCTCGCTCCTCAAAGCCGAGTCCATCCATGGACTTTCCCCGCGTGCCCTCCTTCTTCCTTGGTCTGCGCGCAAACAGCTCCCGGCGCGGGCCACTCGGAGACACTGAACAGGCTCTAAGGCCCGCGATCACCGTTCGGCGTGCCGCTTCGCCAGCACCGCCACGGCATCGGCCAGCGACAATCCGCGGGCACGCAGCAGCACGGTGAAGTGGAACAGGAGATCCGCCGCCTCACCCAGCAGTTCCTCGTCGCCCTGCGCCAGGGCGGCGAGCGCGCTCTCCACGCCCTCCTCGCCCACCTTCTGCGCGATGCGGCGCGTGCCCGCCTCGAACAGCCTGGTGGTGTAGCTGCCCTGCGGGCGCTCGGCGTGGCGCCGCGCCACCAGCGCATCGAGCTCGGCGAGGAAGCCCAGCGGAGGGCGCACGTCCGTGCCGAAGCAGCTGGACGTGCCCAGGTGGCAAGTCGGCCCCTGCGGCTCGGCCTGCACCAGCAAGGTGTCGGCGTCGCAGTCGACGCGGATGGATTTCAACGCCAGCACGTGGCCTGAGCTCTCGCCTTTCATCCACAGCCGCTGCTTGCCGCGGCTCCAGAACGTGACCTTGCCGGTGGCCTGAGTGGCGGCCAGTGCCTCGGCGTTCATGTAACCCAGCATCAGCACTTCGCCCGTCAACCAGTGCTGCACGACGACCGGCAGCAGGCCGCCACCCTTGGCCCAGTCGAGACGGGAAAGATCGGAAGGATTGCCACCAGTCATCGGAACACCTGCTGCCGGCGCATGCCGGGACATGCTCGTAAATTCGGTTTTCCCGTCGTTCCGGCGCGCGCCGGAATGCCGGGTCAGGGAGTACGTACCGCGACGCCCCGCGCCTGCAAGTATCGCTTGAGTACAGGAATCGCGATCGCGCCGGAATGGAACACGCTGGCCGCCAGCGCGCCGTCCACGTCGGCGTCGGCGAAGGCGTCGCGGAAATGCTCCGGTTCGCCCGCGCCGCCGGAAGCGACCAGCGGCACCCGGCAGATCGCCCGCACGGCCTTGAGCTGTTCGATGTCGTACCCCTGCCGCACGCCGTCGCTGCCCATGCAGTTGAGCACGATCTCGCCGGCGCCGCGCCGCTGCGCCTCGGCCGCCCAGTCGAGCGTGCGGCGTGCCAGTGCGCGCGTCTTCGTGGGGTCGCCGGTGTACTGGCGCACGCGCCATTCGCCATCGGCGTCGCGCAGCGAATCCACTCCCACCACCACGCACTGCACGCCGAAGGCGGCGGCCAGTTCGTCGATCAGTTCCGGCCGTTCCAGCGCCGGCGAATTCACCGATACCTTGTCCGCACCGGCGTGCAACACGGCGCGCGCCTCGTTCACCGAGCGGATGCCGCCGGCCACGCAGAACGGGATGTCGATCACCCGCGCCACCTTCTCCACCCAGCCGCGGTCCACGCTGCGCCCCTCGGGGCTGGCGGTGATGTCGTAGAACACCAGTTCGTCGGCGCCTTCGTCGCGGTAACGCAGCGCGAGGTCCACGATGCCGCCCATCGCCACGTGGTCGCGGAACCGCACGCCCTTGACCACCTGGCCGTCGCGCACGTCGAGGCAGGGGATAATGCGCCGGCTCAGCATGCCAGCGCTTCCGCTAGGCTGAAACGACCTTCCAGCAGCGCACGTCCGAGGATCACCCCCCGCGCGCGCGCCTCGCGTGCCGCGCGGATGTCTTCCAGCGAACGCACGCCGCCGGAAGCCTGCACGGCCAGTTGCGGCGCGGCTTCCGCAAGGTGGCGGTACAGCTCGAGGTTGAAGCCGGCCAGCATGCCGTCGCGGTCGATGTCGGTGCACAGCAGGTGGCGCGCACCTTGTGCGGCGTACCACGGCGCCAGTTCATCCAGCGTGCGCGACTCGGCCTCCGTCCAGCCCGCGCTGGGCAGGCTCCAGCGGCCGTCGACGCGGCGGGTGTCGAGCGCCAGCGTGAGGCGTTCGGCGCCATGTTCGCGCAACCAGCCAGCCACGCGTTCGGGATCGCGGATCGCCACGCTGCCCACCACCACGCGGCTCACACCGGCCTCGAACAGCCGCTGCAGGTCGGCATCCTCGCGCACGCCGCCGCCGGCCTGCACCTGCATGCCGTCCCTGGCGATCGCCTCGATCACGCCCAGGTTGTCCAGCGTGCCGGAGCGAGCGCCGTCGAGATCGACCAGGTGCAGCCAGCGCGCGCCGGCCGCGGCGTAGCGTTGCGCCAGGGCGCGCGGATCGTCCGCGTAGGTTGTCTGCTGGGCGTAGTCGCCCTGCTTCAGGCGCACCACGCGGCCGCCGCGCAGGTCGATGGCGGGAATGACAGCAAAAGTCATACGGTGCTCGTCATAGCGCAAGGAAATTCCCGAGGAGCTTCGCGCCGACGGCGGCGGAGCGCTCGGGATGGAACTGCATGCCGTGGAAGTTGCCGCGCGCGACCACGGCGGAGAACGCATCGCCGTAGTCTGCGGTGGCCAGCGTCCACTCGCCCGTGGGCACCGCGTAGCTGTGCACGAAATACGCCTGCTCGCCCTCGCCCAGGCCGGCCAGCAGCGGATGTTCCCGCTGCACCGACAGCGGATTCCAGCCCATGTGCGGCACGCGCAGGCCGGGACGCTCGACGAAGCGACGTACCCTGGCCGGAATCAGGCCAAGGCACTCGGTATCGCCCTCCTCCGAATGCGCGCAGAGCAGCTGCATGCCCAAGCATACGCCCAGCACCGGCTGGGTCAGCGAGCGCAGCAGGTCGACCAGGTCCAGTTCGCGCAGGCGCGCCATACCCGGCCCGGCCGCACCCACGCCAGGCAGGATCACCTTGTCGGCGGCGCGGATCGCCGCCGCGTCCGAGGTCAGCGCCGCATCCGCGCCCAGGCGCTGCAAGGCATAGCGCACCGAGCCGATGTTGGTGCCGCCCGCATCGACCAGGACCACCGTCATGTGCATCCTCCACGCAGAAGCCCACCCTGCGCGCGATGGCTCTGGCGCTTGTCGAAGCATGAGCATTCGCGCACAAGGTGCGCTCCTGCACCCGGGCGTGTCGATTGCGGCATCACAGGCTCCCCTTGGTGCTGGGGAGTTCGTCGCCCTCGCGGCGGATCGCCTGGCGCAGCGTACGCGCCACCACCTTGAAGCAAGCCTCCACCATGTGGTGCGCGTTGTCGCCGCGCACCGCGAGATGCAGGTTCGCGCCCAGCGTCTCGCACAGCGAGCGGAAGAAGTGCGGCACCAGTTCGGTGGGCACCTCGCCCACGCGCTCGCGCGGGAAGCTGCCCTCGAACACGAAATACGGCCGGCCAGACAGGTCCAGCCGTGCCTCCGCCGCACTCTCGTCCATCGGCAGCGAGAAGCCGTAGCGGCCGATGCCGCGCTTGTCGCCCAACGCCTGCTTCAGCGCCTGGCCCAGCGCCAGGGCGCAGTCCTCGATGGTGTGGTGCTCGTCGATATGGGTATCGCCGTCGCAGGCCAGCTCCAGCGCGAAGCCGCCGTGCTTGCCGATCTGCTCCAGCATGTGGTCGAAAAAGCCGAGGCCGGTGTGCACCTTGGGCTCGGCGACCTTGTCGAGATCGACCCGCACGCTGATGCGGGTTTCCCGGGTGTTGCGCACCACCGCGGCAACGCGCGGCGCATCGAGCACCTGGTGCGCCAGCTCGTCCCAGGCCAGGCCTTGCGCCCCCACCCGGAAGCCACGCACGCCGAGGTTAGCGGCAAACCGGAGGTCGGTCTCGCGATCGCCCACCATCACCGAAGCGGCCCGGCTCCAGCCGTCGTCGGCGAGCCAGCCGCGCATCAGGCCGATGCCCGGCTTGCGCGTGTCGAGGCCCTCGTGCGGGAAGCTGCGGTCGATCAGCACCTCGCGGAAGCGGACGCCCTGCGAGGACAGGATGCGCATCAGCAGCTCGTGCGGGCCGGTGAAATGCGCCTCGGGAAAACCGTCCGTGCCCAGCCCGTCCTGGTTCGTCACCATCACCAGCTCGTAACCGGCGGCGACGAAGCGCTGCAAGGCAGCGATCACGCCTGGCAGCAGGGCCAGCTTCTCGTAGCTGTCGATCTGCTCGTCTGCCGGCTCCTCGATCAGGCAACCGTCACGGTCGACGAAAAGAATTCTCCGACGGGTCATGCCGCCCCCCGCGCAGCCATGGGAGTTGCCAGGGCGGCCAGCACCCGCTCGTTCTCCGCCGGCGTGCCGATCGTGATGCGCAGCGCATCGTCCAGGCCCGGATAGCGCCGCACGTCGCGCACCACGATGCCGGCCTCGTACAGGCGGCGATACGTGGCGCCGGCATCGTCGAAACGCACGGCGAGGAAATTCGCCTGCGAAGGCAGCACGACGCGCACGCCAGGCAGGCGAGCCAGGGCCACGCGCATGCGCGCCCGCTCGGCACGCACGATGTCGATGTGCGCGCGTGCGTTCGCTTGCCCCCAACCCGACAGCGCAAGCAGGGCCGCGTTCACGCTGGGCAGCGGCAGCGGATACGGCGGGATGATCTTGCGCAACAGGGCCACCACGTCCGGGTGCGCCAACAGGCAGCCGATGCGCGCACCGGCCAGCGCCCAGGCCTTGGACAGCGTGCGCAACACGGCGAGGTTATCGTGGCGGGCGAGCAGATCAACCAAGCTGCCCTCGTCGGCGAACTCCACGTAGGCCTCGTCCACCACCAACAGCGCGCGGCCGGCCAGCTCCCGCGCCAGCTTCTCGATGTCGGCGCGCGGCACCACGCTGCCGGCAGGGTTGTTCGGCGTGCAGACGAACACCAGCTTCACCGCGCTGGTCACTGCGGCCAGCGTGGCGTCCACGTCCAGCGTGAAGTCGCCGCGCAGCGGCGCCTCGACCACGCCCGCATCCTGGATGCGCGCGCATACCGCGTACATGCCGAAGGTGGGCGGCTGGATCAGGACCGCGTCGCGTCCGGCACGGCAGAACGCGCGCACCAGCAGGTCGATCGCCTCGTCGCTGCCGCGGCTCACCAGCAGTTGTTCGCGGCGCACGCCGTACAGGCGCGTCAGGGCGTCCACCAGGGCCGCCGGCTGCGGTTCCGGATAACGGTTGCAGCCGGTGCCGCCGTCGCCGGTGGGCTCCCATGCGGACTCGTTCGCGTTGAGCAGCAGCTCGCCGCCGCTGGCCTCCATGCGCGCCGAGGAATACGGCTGCAAGGCGCGGATCTCCGCCCGCGCGAGATCGAGCACACTCATGTCATTGACTCCAGTTCGGCCAGTCGCAGGGTCACCGCGCGGCGATGCGCCTCCAATTGCTCGGCGGCCGCCAGCGTGGCGGTGCACGGGCCGATGCCGCGCAAGCCGTCTGCGCTGAGCTCCTGCACGGTGATCTGTTTCTGATAGCTGGCCACCGACACGCCGCTGTAGCTGCGCGCATGGCCGTAGGTGGGCAGCACATGGTTGCTGCCGCTGCAGTAGTCGCCCACCGACTCCGGCGTCCACGCGCCGAGGAAGACCGAGCCGGCACTCTCGATGCCGTCGAGCAGGCGCCGCGGCGCCGTCACCTGCAGGATCAGGTGCTCGGGCGCGTAGCGGTTGCTCACCTCCACCGCCTGCGCCAGCGAAGCCACCGCGATGAGCCGGCTCTGCGCCAGCGCCTGTCGCGCGATCTCCGCACGCGGCAGTTCGGCACACTGCCGCTCGACCTCGCGCGCGACGCGATCCAGCAGGGCGGCCGAATCGCTGAGCAGGATCACCTGCGAATCCGGTCCGTGCTCGGCCTGCGACAGCAGATCGGCGGCGACGAAGGTGGGATTCGCCGCCACGTCGGCGATCACCAGTACCTCGGACGGCCCGGCCGGCATGTCGATCGCCGCGCCGTCGGGTTCGGACGACACCTGCAGCTTGGCCTCGGTGACCCAGGCGTTGCCAGGACCGAACAGCTTGTCGCACTTGGGCACGGAAGCCGTGCCGTACGCCATCGCCGCGATCGCCTGCGCGCCGCCCAGCTTGAACACCTTGTGCACGCCGACCAGACGCGCGGCATACAGCACCGCCGCATCGCAGCTTCCGTCGGCGCGCGCGGGCGAGCACAGCACCACCTCGCGGCAGCCGGCGATGCGCGCGGGAATGCCCAACATCAGGGAGGTGGACGGCAGCGGTGCGCTGCCCGCCGGCACGTACAAGCCTACGCGCTGGATCGGCCGCAGCATGCGCTCCACCCGCACCCCGGGCGCGGTATCCACACCCACCGGCTGCGGTGCGGTCGCGCGGTGGAAAGCCTCGATGCGCGCCGCGGCCTCGCGGATCGCCGCCTTCAGCGCGGGATCGAGCGCCACCTCGGCGGCTGCGAATTCGTCGGCGGCGACTTCGATCTCCGTCAAGGCGCAGCGGTCGTATTTCGCGCTCAGCTCGCACAAGGCCGCATCACCCCGTGCACGCACTTCCGCGATGATGCGGCCCACGCCTTCGCGCAGTTCCACCGCACGCGACTGCGCCGGGCGCGCCAGCGCCTCGCTGCGCCCTTGTTCGTCCAGCGCATTCCAGTCGATCCGTTTCATGCAAGCCAGCTCTTCATGCCAACATCTTCTCCACCGGCAGCACGAACATCTCGCGCGCGCCGGCCTTCTTGATCTCTTCCAGCTCGCGCCAGCTCACCTCGCCCGCGCACAGGGCCTGCAACATCAGCTGGTCCGGCTGGCCGGCCACGGGAAGCAGGGTCGGCTGCGGGCCGCCGGGCAGCAGCCGGATCACCGCATCGAGCGCAGCGCGCGGCGCCTGCAGCAGCAGCAGGCGCGACTCGCGCACCTGGATCACGCCGTCGAGCCGCTTCAGCAGCAGCTCGGCAAGGTCGCCGCGCTCGTCCGCCGGCAGCGCCTGCGGGCCGGCCAACACCGCTTCGCTCTCCAACAGCACGTCGACCTCGCGCAACTGGTTCGCCACGAGGGTGCCGCCGCTCTGCACCAGGTCGCAGATCGCGTCCGCGGTGCCCAGCTTCGGCGCGATCTCCACGGAGCCGGCCAGGGTCACCACGCCGGCGGCGACCCCACGCTCGCGCAGCCACGCGCCGAGCAGGCCGGGATACGAAGTGGCGATGCGCTGGCCGGACAGCTGCGCGGGCTCGCGGTAGTCGAATTCCTGCGGCACCGCGATCGAGAGCCGACAGCGCCCGAAGCCGAGCGGACGCAGCTCGGCCAGCGGCTCGCTCTCGCGGCCGGCGGTGACGCGGAACTCGTCGAGCACGTTGCGCCCCACGATGCCCAGCTCGCACACGCCCTGCGCGATCAGCCCCGGGATGTCGTCGTCCCGCACCAGCAGCAGATCCACCGGCTCGCCCTCGCCGAAGCAGAACAGCTTGTCGCGGCTTTGCCGGAAGGTAAGCCCGCAGCGCTTCAGCAGCTCCAGCGCCGGCTCGGTGAGCCGGCCGGACTTCTGCATGGCGATGCGCAGGCGGTCGCGCGGCTTCATGCGCGCACCTTCTTCGCCGCCGCGCGACGGCGCGAGGCACGCGCCGCGGCCGCCAGGTAGCCGCCATTGCCCTGGGTGAGGAAACGCGCCACCCGGCCTATCGTGGTGATGCTTACCGCGGTGCGCTCGTGGATCTCTCGGTAGGCCACGCCGTCGAGCAGGTACGGCACTACGCGCCAGCGGTCCACCAGCACTTCCAGCTCGGCCGGCGTGCACAGGTCGTGCAGGAAGGCAGCCATCTCGTCCGCGTCCTTCAGCGACAGCAGCGCCTGGCACAGGCTGAGCTCGGCCGACTCGATGGGCGTCTCGGGATCCAGCGATCGACGTTTCATAATGTATTAGCGCATTAGTACAATGGAACACATTGTAGGCAGCCCCGCCGGCCGGCGCAAGCGGCCGGCGCCGCGCCGCATTCAGCGCACCGTCACGGGCCGGCCACCGATCGGAGTGCCCGTCCGCTCAAGCGCGCACGAAGCCGCCGGAGACGCTCTCCGCCCGCGCGGTACCGAGGGACGAACCCCAGGAATGCCGGGCACAAAAAATCGCCCGGAGCGATTTTTGACATCGCATCGCGATGGCCCGAAGGGTGCCTGCCAGGGATGGCGGGCACAAAAAAACCCCGCCTGGGCGGGGTCTTTCGTGATGCATGGTAGCCGCGGATCAGGCCGACTTCTTCTTCGGCGCGGCCTTCTTCGCTGCCGCCGGCTTGGTCACGGTCGGCTTGGCGCCGACCACGGCCGGCTGAGCACCGTGCACGCGGGTGTTGCCGTAGCTGCCACGGTAGGTCTTGCCGCGGCGGGTCTTGCGATCGCCCTTGCCCATGGGAATCTCCTCAATGCGTGATGGCTGCCCATGATAGCAGCGCCGCCGGCGGCGCCATAGCGGGAAACGGCGAACTCAGCCTTGGCCGTGACCGCTGCAATTCCGTGGCTGGTCGAGGCAGGCCTCCGTATCGATCTGCACCGTGACGTGCCGTATGCCGAAACGCTCGCCCAGCAGGCGATGGATCGCCCGCAGCGCCTGCGTGGCGGCGGCCGGATCGTGCAGCTCGGCATGCAGGGTCGCCATGCGCGAACCGGAGGCCAGTTGCCATACATGCAGATGATGGATGCCGCGGATCGAGGCATCGGCACTGCCCAACGCAGCCTCCACCTCGCGAGTGTCCATGCCGTCCGGCACCCCTTCCAGCAGGATATGGGCGGAACGGTGCAGCAGTCGCCAGGCGCTGGCCAGGATCAGCACCGCCACCAGCAACGACAGCAGCGGGTCGGCCCACAGCCAGCCGAACCTCCGGATCGCCAGCGCGGCGAGCACTGCGGCCACCGAACCCAGCAGATCGCCCAGCACGTGCAGGCTGGCGGCAGCCATGTTCACGTCGTCGTGCGCGTGGCCGTGCAGGCTGCGCAATACCAGCAGGTTCACCAGCAAGCCGACGACGGCCACGGCCAGCATCAGGCCCGACAGAATCTCCCCCGGATGCAGCAGGCGCCGGACGGCTTCATACACCACCCAGGCCACGAGCACGAACTGACTGAGCGCGTTAACGAAGCCGACCAGCACCTCCATCCGTCCGTAGCCGTAGCTGCGCCGCGCGTCCGCCGGTCGCAGCGCCATGCGCGCACCGACGAAGGCCATCAGCAGCGCCAATGCGTCCACCATCATGTGGCCGCCATCGGTGAGCAGGGCCAGTGAGCCCGACCACAGGCCGCCAACCACCTCGGCCAGCATGGTCAGCGTGGTCAGGACGAAGGCAAGCAGCAGCTTGCGGCCGCGCATGCCGGCATGCGAAGCGTGATCGTGCCCCTGCGCATCTGCCGAATGCGGGTGCCCGTGACGGTGCGGATGGGGGTGTGTGGCGTTCATGCACTCATGCTAGGAAGCGCAAGCGGCGTTACACAATCACCGCGCGGGCTGCCGACGCTCGTTCACCAGGGTACGACCCGGCCAAAACGATCGAGATACTCCAGGCCGGGCGCGCCGCGCTTCGACATCAGCACGTCAACCAGCAGCGGCACGCTCTCGTCGAGCGTAAACGGCGCGTCCGGCCCGCCCAGGTCGGTGCGAATCCACCCCGGAGCGAGCACCACCATGGCCCGCGGATGCGCGCCTTCGCGCGCCGCGAAGCTGCGCATGAACATGTTCAGTGCGGCCTTGCTGCCGCGGTAGACCTCGCGCATCCCGGTTTCGTTGTTGGCGATGCTGCCCTGCCCGGACGACATGGCGCCGATCAGTCCATCCGCCGGCACGAGATCCTGCAGTGATTCGATCACGCGCATGGGGCTAAGCGCGTTCGTCACCATCACGCGGATGAACTCTTCCGTCGCCACGTCACCGACGCGCACACCCTGGTCACGCGTGGTCGTTCCCGCGTTGACGAACAAAATGTCGAGCGCCCTGCCGGCAAGGCGTCCGCGCAACGCGGCGATCTCGTCCGGCGCGTTGATGTCGAGCGTTTCGACCTCGACGCGGCCCGGGTGCCTGTCCGCCAGGTCATGCAGTGCGGTTCGAGGGCCCGCCCTGACCGTGCCGATGACGTTCCAATCCCGTCCCAGGAATTCGGCAGCCAGAGCAAGACCCAGCCCCCGCGAGGCGCCGACGATCATGGTCGTGGCAGCGGATGGCACGGATTGGTCTCAATGCGCGCACTGCGCGCCGTGGACGTGCGCCGCCGCATGGCCACGTCGGCGATCGATATACAGGTTCACGAAATGCGCCGACGCGACCAGCAGGCCGCCGCAGGTCACCAACGTGCTGTGCACGGCGATCGGATACGCCAGGCCCCAGGTGACGCCCAGCAGCAGCAGCGCCAGCCCCGGCAGCGCCAGCAGCAACGGCAACAGCCGGTGGTGCCGGCGATAGCCGCTGAGCAGCACGAACAGCGCCAGCGTGGCGGCGAACGTCACGAAGCCGCGCTCGAAGCGGTGCCCCGCCAGAAAGCCGAGGCCGAGCAGCGGCAGCACGGTCAGCACGAAGGGCAGCAGCGCGCAGTGGACCGCGCATAGGAACGAGGCCGTGGCCCCCACGCGATCAGCCAAGTGCCACCAGCGCGCGGATTTCGTCGCGTCGGCGACGGGCCCCATCGCCACGGGGTCCAGCAGCACCTGGTCGGCTTCGGCGGAGCTTGCGGTCCTGTCCATGCAGTCAATGTTACTTTATAACAATCACGCCACACAAGCGGCCGGGCTTCCCAGCGGCGGCGCCCGATCAGGACTTGCGGCAGCGCTTGCAGACACCGTGGACTTCCAGCGTCTGCGCCTGGGCGCGGAAGCCCAGCGCCTTGGCCTGCGCCTCGATCAGTTCCGCGACGCGTTCGTCGCAAACTTCCTCGGCACCGGAGCAGACATCGCAGATCAGGAACGGCACCTGGTGTGCCTCGGCCGGGTGATGGCAGGAGACGAAGGCGTTGATCGATTCCAGCTTGTGGATGAAGCCCTGCTCCAGCAGGAAATCCAGCGCGCGGTACACCGTGGGCGGTGCCGCGTTGCCATGCTTCTCGCGCAACTGGTCCAGCAGGTCGTAGGCCTTCACCGGCTTGGCCGCGGCAGCGACCAGCTCCAGCACTTCCATGCGCAGCGGGGTCAGGCGCAGGCCGCGCTCCTCGCTGACATGCGCCACCTCGCGCACGAAACCCTTCGCGTCATGATGGTGCGAATGATGGGCTTGCGGCTTGTGGGTGACGTCGTGTGCCAAGGTGCTCTCCTCGCGGGGATGATACATGCCCGCCGGCGGAAGATCGCAAGCCGGCCCGGTCCGTCAGCGCGGCAGTGGCGGCGGCACGGGACGTGCGCGGACACGCGTGCGCAGCCACAGCACGATCCAGCCGATGGGCCCCAGCACCCAGGCCCACGCGATGCCTTCCCAGAGGCGCCCACGCCACCAGCCCAGCAGCGCGCCCACCGCCACGAACAACAGGTTCCACCAAAACAGCGCGGCCCATGGCACCATCGCCCACAGGTTGAGGAAGACTCTCCAGAACGCTCCGGGAGCGTCCGGATCGACGCCCTGCAAGGCGCGGTTCAGCAACTCGTGCACGACGTCGCCCCGCCCGCCTGCGGCTTCAGCCGCGCGCCAGCACCAGCGCATGCTGGACGCGCTTCAACGCCTCGGCACGGCCGCACAGATAGATGGTGTGGTCGATCGACGGCGACACTTGGGTGCCGGTCATCGCCACGCGCAGCGGCTGGGCGACCTTGCCCATGCCCAGTTCAAGCTTCGCGGCCACTTGCTCGATCACGCCATGGATCGACTCCGGCTTCCAATCGACCTCGGCCAGCAGGTCCCCGGCTGCCTGCAGCACCGCGGCGGCGCCATCGTTCTTCAGGTGCTTGGCGACGGCCTTGTCGTCCCATTCCACGATGGGGCCGTACCAGAGCTTCGCGCGCTCGGCCATTTCCTTCAGGGTGTGCACGCGGTCGCGCAGCGCCACGATCACATCGGCTGGCGCAGGTCCCTTGGTCGCGTCGATGCCGGCGCGGGCCAGCTGCCATTCGAACTCGGGCGCCAGCGCGGCGGGATCGTCGGTCTTCAGGTAGTGCTGGTTCAGCCACTTGAGCTTCTCGGTATCGAAGCGCGAGGCGGCCTTGTTGACGTCGGCGACGTCGAACAGCGTGATCATCTCCTCGCGCGAGAAGATCTCCTGGTCGCCGTGCGACCAGCCCAGACGCACGAGATAGTTGAGGATCGCGTGCGGCAGGTAGCCCTCCTCGCGGTACTCCATCACGCTCACCGAATTGGTGCGCTTGGAGAGCTTCTTGCCCTCCTTGTCGAGGATCATCGGCAGGTGCGCGAATTCCGGCACCGGCTTGTCGAGGGCCTTGTAGATGTTGATCTGGCGCGGCGTGTTGTTGACGTGGTCGTCGCCACGGATCACCTCGGTGATGCCCATGTCGACGTCGTCCACCACCACCGCGAAGTTGTAGGTGGGCCAGCCGTCGGAACGGAAGATCACCAGGTCGTCCAGCTCGGCGTTGGACCACTCCACCCGGCCCTTCACCTTGTCCTCGAAAACCACCGAGCCTTCCAGCGGGTTCCTGAAGCGGATCACCCGGTTCGGATCGTCGCGGTACGGTTCGTTGCGGTCGCGGTAGAAGCCGTTGTAGCGGGGCTTCTCGCCCTTCGCCATCGCGGCTTCGCGCATTGCCTCGATCTCCTCCTTGCTCTCATAGGCGTAGTAGGCCTTGCCTTCGGCGAGCAGGCGTTCGGCCACTTCCTTGTAGCGGGCGAGACGATGCGTCTGGTAGACCGCAGCCCCATCGGCGGAGAGATCCAGCCAGGCCATCGCGTCGAGGATCGCCTGCACCGCCTCGTCGGTGGAGCGCTCGCGATCGGTGTCCTCGATCCGCAACAGGAACTCGCCCCCGCGCCGGCGCGCCTCCAGCCAGCAGTAGAGCGCGGTGCGCGCGCCGCCGATATGCAGGAATCCGGTGGGACTGGGGGCGAAGCGGGTGCGGACGGTCATCGGGACATGGCAACGATTGGAAACGCGCGATTCTACCCGATGGCCGCACGGCGTTTAGCGCCGGCCGAGGGCCTCGCAGGCCCAGCTTTCGCAGATTTCCGCGTTCGGTCCGGGGCCGGGCAAGCCGAGCCGGCGATAGGCCTGCCGCCCCCGGGACGGCGGCACGACCGCGGGCGCCTGGTCGTCGAACTGGATCCGCGGCAGACTGCCGTCACGCGCCGGCGCCGGCCGCAGCACAAACTTCAGCTCGAACAGATGTGAATGACGGCCCGCACCGGCGGACGGCTCCGGCGCGTCCTGCTGCATCGGCAGGCCGACCTGGGCAGCGCAGGGCATGGACAGGGCCAGGACAAACAGCATGCGCTTCACGGCGCGCCTCCGCGGGGACCGGATGGGCCGAGCCGCATAGTACGCTCGCGCGTGGTACCCGTCATGCCGACATCGCACCCACCACGGAACCCGGACATGAGATACCGACGATACGGCGACCGCTTGCAGTGTGCGCCTGCCGTGCTTGCGGCGCTGTTCGCGCTGGCGTTGCCGCATGCGGCCAGGGCCGACGACAACCCCGGTTATGACCGCCCCGGCCTCGGCTTCACGCCGGCCGTGCTCAAGGCCGGCGACCTCACCTGGGAACAGGGACTGCCCGACTGGAGTCGCGGCCGCGAGGCCGGCGTCACCAACGCTCAATACACCGCCGACGGCCTGTTGCGCGCAGGCCTGGGCGCCTCGCTGGAACTGCAGCTGGGCAGTGCGTGGAATAGCCTGCGCCAGAGCGGCGCAGGCACGGACCTTCGCAGCAACGGTCGCAGCGACAGCACACTGGGCGTGAAATTCGCGTTGCCCGCTTCCGGCGCCTTCAGCTGGGGCATGCTGGGCAGCGTGGAGTTCACCGACGGCGCACGTGCGTTCCGCAACCCACGGCGGCAATACCTGCTCGGCGCTGATTTCAACTGGCAATGGAATGCACGCAACACCGCGGCGCTGTACCTGCAGGACGTTCGGTCGGCCGGGCGCGACAGCAGGTTGCTGGCCTTGAATGACAGCTATGCGCTCACCCCCTCCCTGGGCGTCTATGCCGAAGCGGTGTTGTTGCAGGACGCCACGACCGGCCGCGGCAGCCTGGTCGGCGCCGGCGTTGCCTGGCTGGCCACGCCGCGCCTGCAACTGGACGCCAGTGCGCGTCATCACCTTTCCGGCCACACCGACGAATGGCAGGCCGGACTCGGCGTGTCGGTGTATTTCGGCCGCTGACCGCTGCAAGTGCGCGGCAGTCCGCCTGGACACCAGCGGCAGATCGAGTGATTGCCATCGTCCGGTTCCAGCCACAAGGCATGCGTGCCCGGCGGGGCCCCAGCTCCCGAGGCCGAGACGCCCGGGGCCAGCCACGTCATCGTCGCGTCACGCGGCAGCCACGCCTGCGCAAACCAGGGCCACGACACTGCACGCAATCCACGCGAGGGCCACCGTCATGCGTATCGGTATCGCCAGCGAGACCTGGCCACCGGAGATCAACGGCGTGGCGCTCACCGTGCACGGACTTGCCTCCGGACTCGCCGCGCGAGGCCATTCCATCGACGTGGTGCGGCCGCGCCAGGCGCGGCAAGGTGTGGCCGAACCGGGCTTCGACACCTTGTTCACGCGCGGCGTGGCGCTGCCGCGCTATCCCGGCCTGCGCTTCGGCCTGCCGGCCGGGCAGGCCCTGCGCGAACGCTGGACGCAACAACGTCCGGATGCGATCTACATCGCCACGGAGGGTCCGCTGGGGGTATCGGCGCTGCGCGCGGCCAACGCCTTGCGCATTCCGGTGGCGACCGGCTTCCACACACGCTTCGACAGCTATGCCAGCCACTACGGTCTGCGCTGGCTCACCCCGCTCGTACGGGGTCACCTGCGCCGCTTCCATCGTCGCGCCGGCGCCACGCTCGTGCCTACCGATGCGCTGGCGCAGGAACTCGCCGAACTCGGCGTGGACAACACCCGCCTGCTGCGCCGCGCGGTGGACACGCGACTGTTCCACCCCGGCCGGCGCGACCCGGCGCTGCGCGCGCAGTGGGGTGTCGATGCCGGCGCCCCGGTGATGCTTTACGTGGGCCGCATCGCGTCGGAAAAGAACCTCGAGCTGGCGGTGCAGTCCTTCCGCGCCGCGCAGCAGAACCTGCCCGCCATGCGCTACGTGTGGGTGGGCGACGGCCCGGCGCGCGCCGCGCTGCAGGACGCGAACCCGGATTTCGTCTTCGCCGGCACGCAACGCGGCGAGGCGCTGGCACGGCACATCGCCAGCGCGGACCTGTTCCCCTTTCCCAGCCTCAGCGAAACGTTCGGCAACGTGATCCTGGAGGCGCTGGCCAGCGGCCTGCCGGTGGTGGCGTATCGCGAAGGCGCGGCGCGCGAACACCTGCGCAGCAACTACAACGGCTATTGCATCGCCACCGGTGAGGCGGCCGCCTTCGTCGAGGCCACGGCCCGGCTGGCGGCCAACCCCGGCCTGATCCGCCACATGGGCCGGGCCGCGCACGAGAGCATGGCGCGGCTGTCGCCGGAAATGGTGATACGCGAATTCGAAACCCTGCTGCGCGAACTGGCCGAGGAGCGCGACCATGGGCACGATACAGTCGCCATCCATGCCTAGGAGCCTCGCGTTCGACCGCCGCGTCTGCATGGCGGCGAACCGCTGGGGCGCGCGCCGTGCGGTGGGCGTGTTCTTCGGCACGGTCAGCCGGCTCGGCAACGGCGTGTTCTGGTATGCGCTGATGCTGGCACTGGTCGCGCTGGATGGCTGGCGCGGCCTGCTCGCCGCCACACACATGGCCGCCACCGGCCTGGCCGCCCTGCTGCTCTACCGGCTGCTGAAGCGGCACACGCGCCGGCCACGCCCGTTCCGCGCCTGCCCAGGCGTGATCGCGCACGTGCCGCCGCTGGACGAGTTCAGCTTCCCGTCCGGCCATACCTTGCAGGCGGTGGGCTTCACCATCGTCGCGCTGGCCTGGTATCCGTTGCTGGCACCGCTGCTGCTGACGTTCACCACGCTGGTCGCCGCATCGCGCGTGATCCTGGGCCTGCACTACCCCAGCGACGTGCTGGCCGCGATCGGCATCGGCGGCTCCTTGGGGGCCGTATCGCTGTGGCTGCCACACGTCGTGACCGCAATCGCCTGAGCAACTCCTGCGCAAGCCGTCGCACTGCGCTGCACGCTCAAGCACTTGCGACACCTATCCACAGGCTGTGCCCATGCGCTTCCACAATCGCTGTGGAAAACGCGCGGCGCGCTGCGCAGAAAATCATCAATGCGTGCCAAGTGCTTGTCGCCAAAGCAGCGAACCGGGCTTGTCCACAGCTTTGTTTGGCAGGCATCCACACCGCTTGTGGAAAACCGCCGCGCCGGAAACGACGATGCCGCCCGCAGGCGGCATCGTGCGCGCGATGCAGCGGGTCGTCACGCCGCGCGCGGCGCCTTCTGCAGCAGGTTGAGCACATCGGCCACTTTGTCGCGCATCTCCCGGCGGTCGACGATCATGTCGATCGCGCCGTGTTCCAGCAGGAACTCGGAGCGCTGGAAGCCCTCGGGCAGGGTCTCGCGCACGGTCTGCTCGATCACGCGCGGGCCGGCGAAGCCGATCAGCGCCTTCGGCTCGCCGATGTTGATGTCGCCCAGCATGCCCATGCTGGCGGAGACGCCGCCGGTGGACGGGTTGGTCAGCACGCTGATGTAGGGCACGCCGGCATCGCGCAGCTTCGCCAACACGGCCGAGGTCTTGGCCATCTGCATGAGCGAGTACAGGCCTTCCTGCATGCGCATGCCGCCGCTGGCGGCGAAGCACACCAGCGCGCTCTTCTCGGCCAGCGCGCGCTCGCCGGCACGGGCGAATTTCTCGCCGCCCACCGACCCCATGGAGCCACCCACGAAGCCGAACTCGAACGCGGTGGCGACCAGGGGCCGGCCCTTCAGGCGGCCGCTCATCGCGACCAGCGAATCCTTCTCGCCGCTGGACTTCTGCGAGGCCACGATGCGGTCGCGGTATTTCTTGGAATCGCGGAACTTCAGCGGATCGGTGGCCTCCATGCTCGGCCACAGCTCCTGCGCGGAGCCTTCGTCCAGGAACGCCAGCAGTCGCGTGCGGGCGCGGATGGCGTGGTGGTGCCCGCACTTCGGGCAAACCATCAGGTTGCGCTCCAGCTCTGGCTTGTACAGCACCGAACCACAGCCCGCGCACTTTTCCCACACGCCCTCGGGCACCTTCCCCTTGCCGGCGGCGGGGCCATGCGTATGCACGCGCGGGGTCATGATCTTCTGCAGCCAGTTCATAGCGACGCCTCTGGTGAAGCGCGCATTCTAGCCGAGAACGAAGGAACGCTCCGGACGCCGGCGTGTGGTGTGGCGCGTGGCGCGCTCAGCCGGCATCCAGCGCCGCGCGGATCGGCGCGAGGAAATCCCTGACCCGTTCCTCGACCTCCACCACGGACGCCGCGCCTTGCAGCCGTTCCACCAGCGCGCTGCCGATCACCACCGCGTCGGCGAAGCCGGCGATGGCCTTCGCGCTCTGCGCGTCGCGCACACCGAAGCCCACCGCCACCGGCGCATTGGCGCGGCCGCGGATGTCGGCCACGCGCGCGGCGATGTCGGTGGTGCTCAAGCGCGCGGCGCCGGTGATGCCGGCGAAGGACACGTAATAGAGGAAGCCCTCCGCCGCTGCGCACAACTGCGCCAGGCGCTCCGGCGCCGTGGTGGGTGCGGCGAGCAGGATCTGCCGCAGTCCCGCGTTGCGCAACGGCGCCAGCACCGCCGATTCCTCCAGCGGGCAATCCACCAGCAGCACGCCATCCACGCCGGCCTGCACGGCCTCTTCGGCAAAGCGCGCGTAGCCGTGGATCTCGATCGGGTTGAGGTACCCCATCAGTACCACCGGCGTGTCGGCATCGCGCCGGCGGAATTCGGCCACCCAGCCCAGCACGTCGTCCAGACCCACGCCCCTGGCGATGGCACGCTCGCTGGCGTGCTGGATCACCGGACCGTCGGCCATCGGATCGGAGAACGGCACCCCCAGCTCGATCAGGTCGGCACCGGACTCGACCAGCGCGTGCATCAACGCCACCGCGTGTTCGGGCGAGGGATCACCCGCGGTGACAAAGGGAATCAGGCCGGTGCGGCCGGCGGCCTTCAACGCGGCGAAACGACGATCGATGCGACTCATACCTGCACCCCTTCGCGCGCGGCAATCGTGTGCACGTCCTTGTCGCCACGACCGGAAAGGTTGCACAACACGATGCCGTCCTTCGGGTACTCGCGTGCCAGCTTGATCGCCTGCGCCACCGCGTGGCTGGACTCCAGTGCGGCTAGGATGCCCTCGGTGCGCGCCAGCAGGTGGAACGCCGCCAGCGCCTCGTCGTCGGTGACGCCCACGTACTCGGCCCGTCCTGCGTCCTTGAGGAAGGCATGCTCGGGGCCGACGCCGGGATAGTCCAGGCCGGCCGAGACCGAGTGCGTCTCGGTGATCTGGCCATCGTCGTCGCACAGCACGTAGGTGCGGTTGCCATGCAGCACGCCGGGGCGGCCCGCCGAGAGCGACGCCGCGTGGTGGCCGGTGGCGATGCCCTCGCCCGCCGCCTCGGCGCCGACGATGCGCACGCCGCGGTCGTTGAGGAACGCATGGAACAGGCCGATCGCGTTGGAGCCGCCGCCCACGCACGCGGTCAGCACATCGGGCAGGCGCCCGTACTGCTCCAGCATCTGCGCACGCGCCTCCCGGCCCACGATGGCGTTGAAGTCGCGCACCATCAGCGGATACGGATGCGGGCCGGCCACGGTGCCGATGATGTAGAAGGTGTCGGCCACGTTGGTGACCCAGTCGCGCATGGCCTCGTTCAGGGCGTCCTTCAGCGTCTTCGAGCCGGAAGTCACCGGCACCACCTCGGCCCCGAGCAGCTTCATGCGGTAGACGTTGATCTTCTGCCGTTCGATGTCGGTGGCGCCCATGTAGACCACGCACTTCAGGCCCAGCCGCGCCGCCACCGTGGCGCTGGCCACGCCGTGCTGGCCGGCGCCCGTCTCGGCGATGATGCGGGTCTTGCCCATGTGCCGCGCCACCAGCGCCTGGCCCACGGTGTTGTTGATCTTGTGGGCGCCGGTGTGGTTAAGGTCCTCGCGCTTGAGCAGGATGCGCGCGCCGCCCACCTGCTTCGTCAACCGCTCGGCGAAATACACCGGACTGGGCCGACCCACGTAATGGGTGAGGTCGCGGTCCAGTTCGGCGATGAATGCCGGATCCTGGCGCAGGCGCAGGTAGGCCTCGGTCAATTCGGCCAGCGGCGCCATCAGGGTCTCGGCCACGTAGCTGCCGCCGAACTGGCCAAAGCGGCCCTGGGCATCGGGCCAAGCCTGGAAATCCCGAACTTCTTGCATGACGACCCCGGTATAAGATGCAGCAACAGGCTCACACCTTAGCGCCAGCCACGGCAATGAAAAAGCGAAAAGATCGCTTCGATACTTGAGCTAGACTCACAGCATGCCGGATCGCGACCTGCCCTCGCTGAATGCCCTGCGCGCCTTCGAAGCCGCCGCGCGGTTGGGCAGCATGAGCCTGGCCGCCGGGGAACTGCACGTGACCCATGGCGCGGTGAGCCGCCAGGTGCGCGCGCTGGAAGAGGCGCTGGGCCAGCCGCTGTTCGTCCGGCAGGGTCGCGGCGTCGCCCTCACCGCAATCGGCCAGCAACTGCGCGAGCAGTGCAGCACCGCCTTCGGGCAGCTGCGCGAGGCGTGGCTGCAGTTGCGGCATGCGCGTGCGACCGCGGCCTTCGTGCTGGGCTGCTCCGGCAGCGTGCTGGCGCGCTGGGTGATTCCGCGACTGGAGCGCCTGCGCCACGAATTGCCCGCGCTGACACTGCACCTCGCCGTGCAGGAGGAACCGGTCGCCGGGCATCTTGCCGACGTCGATGCCGCCCTGCTGCTGGCCGCGCCACCATGGCCCGCCGACTGGCAAGTGCACGAACTGGCACCGGAACGCATCGGCCCGGTGTTGAGCCCGCGCTATCCGGGGGCGGAGCGCCTGCGCGAACAGCCTGCGTCTGCCTTGTGCGACGAGCCGCTGTTGCACACCGCGTCGCGCCCGCAGGCGTGGCCGGACTGGGCGCGGGCGATGGAACTGCCGCCCGAATCGCTGCAGCAGGCCCAGGCGCTGCCGCATCTCTACTTCCTGCTCGAAGCCGCCGCGGCCGGCCTGGGCGTGGCGATCGCGCCGCAGCCGCTGGTGGCCGACGACCTCGCCAGCGGTCGGCTGCTGGCTCCCTGGGGATTCCGCGAGACGGCTGCACGCTGGGTGTTGGCGAGTTCGCGGCACGCGGGCGACAGCCGCATGGGAGCGCTGGCGGACTGGCTGCGCACGGAACTGTCGGATCAGAGATAGCGCCGGATGCGCTGGCGCAATTGCTCCACCTGCCCGGGCGTCAGCGGGCCGAGCATGCCGCGGCGCTCTTCCGGAATGTGCGCGGCGACATCGCCGTCGCCGAAAACGTAATGGTCGAGCAGGATTTTCCAGCCCGCCTTTTCGCCGGGCGTAAGCGCCGCGAAGCCAAGGATGCAGTGGAACAGCGCACCCAGCGCGAGATCCGAGGAACGGCCCGCCTCCGTCGTGGGCTGCCACCAATAGTTCACCAGCGCGTTGAGCCGTTCCAACGATTCGACGTGGTGCCACCACATCGGCGGGATGTAGATCGCGTCGCCGGGATGCAGCTCCGCCACCAGCGCCGCGGCCAGTGCCAGCTTCAGGCGCGGATAGCGCGGATCGTCCGGGCGATCCAGCCGGGCCATGCCGATCGCGGCGCCGGTGGGTGCGAAGTCCAGCGGACCGATGTAGAGGTTCGGCAACTGCTCGGGCGGCAACAGCGTGAAACGCCGCGCACCGCACACCACGCAGGCGATGTTGTGATAGGCGTCGAAGTGCACCGGCGTGGTGACCCGGTTGCCGATCCACAATCGCGGCTCCACTCCGGCGTCGACGAACGGCAGCGCGTGCTCCTCGCGGAAGCCGGGCAGGCTGGCGCTGATGAGCGCGCTCTGGATCGCCAGCCCCGGCGCGCGATCCTGCCGGCTGTATTGCGCCAGGCGCTGCAGTCCCTGGGTCACCGTGACGCGGTGATGCGCGTAGTTGAGCTCGCCGAGATCCGGCGTGTAGCCCACGATGCCGTCGCATTCCGGCGGGATCAGCAAGGTGTCCACCGGCGTGCCGTTGTCGAGTTCGGCCAGCCGCTGCGCAAAAGCGGTGTCCGAATGCCGGGCCAGTTCCACGATGGGCCAGTCGCGCACCAGGCCACGGATCACCAGCGGGCGATCGCGGCCGACCAGGTCGGCCGCGCCGAAAGACCGCCCGTCCGCCGGATATTCGTCGATGGCAGCGGTCACGGGGAGGTCTCGGCACGCACCGCGCCGACGAAGGCCGCGAGTTTCGCCGCATCCTTGATCCCCGGCGCCGACTCCACGCCGCTGGCCACGTCCACCGCCCACGGCCGCGCCGCGCGGATCGCCGCGCCCACGTTGCCCGCGTGCAGGCCGCCGGCGAGGACCACCGGCTGGGCGAGATCGCGCGGCAGCAGCGACCAGTCGAACGCCTTGCCGCTGCCCCCGGCCTCGCCCGCGGCGTGGCCGTCCAGCAGCAGCGCGGCGGCACGCGGGTAACCGTGCAGGCGCGGCAAGGCCGCGGCCCCCTCGCCCATCGCGATGGCCTTGAGGTAGCGCCGATCGAACTGCGCACACCAGTCGTCGGTTTCGTCGCCATGGAACTGCAGCAGGTCCGGCTGCACCACCGCGATTACTTCGTCGACCAGGGCCGCCTCGTCGCCCATGAACAGCGCCACCGCGTCCACGAACGGCGGCAGCGCACGACGGATCGTCCGCGCCTGCTCCAGCGACACCCGCCGCTTGCTGCGCGCGGTGAACACCAGACCGATCGCATCGACGCCGAGCCGCGCCGCCAACAGCGCGTCCTCGACACGGGTCATGCCACAGCACTTGATGCGCGTCATGGCTGGCTCACTTCGGCCGGCAGGCCCCAATGCGCCTCGTAGCGCGGCCCGAGAAAGGTGAGTCCGGACGACGGCGCGGTCGGCCCGGCCGCCCCGCGGCTGCCTCCCGCCAGCAACTCGCCGATCCAGGCAACGGGCTGCTCGCCGCGTCCCACTGGCAACAGCGAACCTACGATGTTGCGCACCATGTGGTGCAGGAAGGCGTTCGCCTCGATCTCCACGATCACCTGTTCGTCCTCGCGCCGCACCCCCACCGCCAGCACGCACCGGCGCGGATGCGTGGCCTGGCAGGACACCGCACGGAACGCGGAGAAGTCGTGTTCGCCAAGCAAGGCCTGCGCCGCGACGTGCATGCGCGCCGCGTCCAGCGGCTGGCGCTCCCAGGTCACGTAGCGCGCATCCAGCGCCGCGCGCACCGGCCGGTTGAGTATGGTGTAACGGTAGCGCCGGCTGCGTGCGGAAAAGCGCGCGTGGAATCCGCCGGCTACCGGTTGCGCCCACAGCACCGCCACGCTGGGCGGCAGGTTGGAGGTGGCGCCCAGCAGCCAACCGCGCATCTCGCGCGTCACCGGGGCGTCGAAGTGCACCACCTGGCAACGGCCATGCACCCCGGCATCGGTGCGGCCCGCGCAGGTCACCTCGACCGGCTGCGCGGCGACTTTCGACAGGGCGGCTTCCAGCACGCCCTGCACCGTGCGACCGTGGCTCAAACGCTGCCAGCCGAGGAAGTCGGTGCCGTCGTATTCGATACCCAGGGCGATGCGCATGGATCGTAAGAATCGCGGAAAGTGCGCAGCGTAACAGTCCTCCCTGGTCGCGAAAATCAAACGGGCCGGCATGGCCGGCCCGTTCGGGGTTTCGAGTGTGCGCAGGCAGCTCAGTGCAGGTCGTCGAGCATGCGCTTGGCCACGTCGCGCTGCGTCTGGCTGCCTTCGTGCAGCACCTCCTCGAGCATGGCGCGGGCGCCGTCCGGGTCGCCCATGTCGAGGTAGGCGCGCGCCAGGTCGAGCTTGGTGTCCACCGGGTCGTCGCTGAAATCGCGCGGCTCGATGTCGTGCCCGGCCGGCTGCACCTGCAGTTCCGGTTCGTCGAAGTGCCAGCTCGACGCCGTCTCGCGCAGCACCGTCGCGTCGTCGTCCGCCCCGGCGGCGCGGCCTGCCGCAGCGGGGGCGGCCTCGACGCTGTCGGCCCGCTTCGGTGCGGCTTCGTGCGCCGGCGTCAGGTCGAAGTTGAAGTTGTACTCGCTTACCTTCACCGGGTTCGCAGGCAGCGGCGGCGGCCCGGACGCAGCGGGCGCCGCCGGGGCCGGCGCGGCCGCGGGCTCGGCGGCGTACTGGTCGATGTCGAAGCCCTGATGCGCGTCGCGCTCGTCGGCCGACATGCCGTCATGGCCGGCGAACAAGGGATGACCGGGCACCAGATCCTCGCCCATGTGCAGCACGTCCTGCCACTCCTCCTGCTGCGGATCGGTGACGTGGGCGTGCATGGCCTCGGCGGCGGCCTCGAAGTGCTCGACGTCGCGGCGGCTGTAATACAGGCTCACCAGTTCCAGGTGCAGGCTGATGTCGTCGGGATGCTCGGCCAGCTGGTCGAGCAGCATGTTCTGGTCGGCATCGTCGCCACCGTCGGCGGACGGCGCATCGCCGAAGCGATCGGCCAGCGACGGCGCCAGCTTCGGCGACACGGCCGCGGGCTTCGCCTTGCGCCGGCGACCAAGCAGCGCGCCCAGCAACAGCAGCAGGATGACGACGGCGCCCAGCGCCTGTGCCCACAGCTGGGTGTACCAGGGTTCCTCGCTGGCAACCGGCGCCGGCTTGATGGCCGTTGGCTTGATCGGCATGGTGCTGGCCGCCGCGGCGACCGGCTTGGCCGCCGCAGGTGCGGTCGATGCGGCAGCCGGGGTCTGCGCCGTGGCGGCCGTGGCCACGGCCTCGCTCCCGGCTGTCGGGGCCGAGGCGGCACCGGCCGGCGACTCCGCCGCCTTCGACGCGTTCGCCGCGGCTACCGGTGCCGCGACCGTCGTGGCCGCGTGCGCCGGCTCCGCTGGCTGGCCGGCTGCCTGGCGTGCCGCGGCGAGCTTCTGTTGCAGCTCGGCGATCTCGTTGTCCTTGAGCGCCAGCAGGCGTTCGTTCTTGCTGTTGATGTCGCCGAGTTCTTTCAACCGCGATTTCAGGTCCTCTCCCTGCTGCTGCAGGCTGGCCATGGCCTCCTGGCTGCGCTGCAGGTCCTGGCGCAAGGCCTTGTCCGACCCGCCGGACGTCGGGGCCGCCTTGCTGCCCTGCTTCGCCGGCACCAGGGCCAGGTGATCGCCGGAGCTGCCGGCAGCCGCGGTCGGGGAACTGGAGGTGGTGGCGCGCGTGCCGGCGTCGGCCACGCTCACCGGGGAACTGCTCACCGTGCCGCTGCGCCAGTCGCCATTCTGGCGGCGCACTTCCGCGGCGGCGGCGGCCACCGCGACCGCCTCGGCGGCGGCCTTGTCGGGAATGCGCAGCACCGCGCCGGCCTTCAGCGCATTGATGTTGTCGCGGTAGAACGCGTCGGGATTGGCCTGCTTCAGCGCCAGCAGCATCTGGTTGACGTCGACGCCGGCCGGTGCGGTCTGGTGCGCCACCGCGGACAGGGTCTGGCCGCGCTCGACCGGCCCGAAGCGGCCATTGGCGACCTGCTCGTCCGGACTCGCCTGACTGGCGGCCCGCGCGGCCGGTGCGGCCACCGCCGGGCGTGCCGTGCGGGTGGACGGCCGCGAGGCGACCTGCGTCGGTGCGGGGCTGCTGCCCGGCGGATCGAGCAGGATGGTGTACTCGCGCACGCTCTTGCCGCTGCCACCGTGGATCTCGATCAGCAGGTCGAGGAAGGGATCGTTGACCGCCGCATCGCTGGTGATGCGGATCACCTTGCGGCCATTGCCGCCATCGACCACATCGAAGTGCAACGGAATCGTGGGCCGCCCCCCGGCAACCCCCGCGCGTGCGAATTCCTCGCCCGAGGCCAGCTGCACGTTGAGCTGCTGCAACTCGGCGGGCGTGGCCTTCTGCACCGGAATCTCCGCCAGCAGCGGCTGGCCCAGCGCCGACTTGACCTGGATCTGGCCCAGGTCCAGCGCCAGGGCATGGCCGCTGCCAAGGGCCAATGCCACCAGCAGCGGCAGTTTCAACGAACGATTCATCACGCGCTCCCCCGAACAAGCCTTGGCGTCTGGTAAGGCCACCACGATGGCGGCGCTTCGCCCGGACGAGGCGCCACTTTAGTTAGATGCGGACGGATCAACAATAGCAGGATCGCAGACTTGCGACGTATTGCTGTCGCGCATTCCAGAACTTGCCGCGGGGCCCGGGGCCGTCCGGCGACCCTCAGCGCCCCTTGCCGGCGGCCGCCCCGGGCGGCTGCGCCGCCTGCAGCTGTCGCTGCAGTTCGGCTATTTCCGCGTCCTGCTGCTTGAGCCGCTGCGCGGCGGCATGGCTGCCGGATTCCTGCGCGGCGACGTCGCGCTGCAGACGCTGCACCTCGGCGCGTTGCCGGGCCACCGCAGCCGCCTGCTTGCGCACCTCCTTGGAGGCATGGGCGCCGGTCGACTGCTGCGCGCACGCCCACGGTGGCGCGGCCGCCAGCGCGCCGGCAAGCGCCAGCCAGTACAAGCCGCGCCTCACAGGAAGTCCTCGACCAGCAGTTCGGCGATCTGCACGGCGTTCAGCGCCGCGCCCTTGCGGATGTTGTCCGAGACGATCCACAGATCGAGGCCGCGATCGTGCGAGATGTCCTCGCGGATGCGGCCCACGAACACCGGGTCCTTGCCGGCCACGTCGCCCACCGGGGTGGGGTAGCCGCCGGCCTTGCGCTCGTCCATCACCACCACGCCCTCGGCCTGCTCCAGCAATTCGCGGGCCTGTTCCGCGCTGATCTTGTCGCGGGTCTCGATGTGCACCGCCTCGGAGTGCCCGTAGAACACCGGTACGCGCACCGCGGTGGGGTTCACGGCGATGGACTCGTCCTCAAGGATCTTGCGCGTCTCCCACACCATCTTCATCTCTTCCTTGGTGTAGCCGTTGGGCTGGAAGTCGTCGATGTGCGGGATCACGTTGAAGGCGATCTGCTTGGGAAACTTGGCCTTCTCCACGTCCTGGAAGCTGAGCAGCGCCGCGGTCTGCCGGCCCAGCTCCTCCATGCCCGAGCGGCCGGCGCCCGAGACCGACTGGTAGGTGGCCACGTTGATGCGCTCGATGCCCACCGCGCGGTGGATCGGCGCCAGCGCCACCAGCATGCCCATGGTCGAGCAGTTCGGGTTGGCGATGATGCCGCGCGCGGTGTACTGCGCGATGGCGTGCGGGTTCACCTCGCTCACCACCAGCGGGATGTCGTCCTGGTAGCGGAACTCGGAGGTGTTGTCGATCACCACCGCACCGGCCGCCGCCGCGCGCGGCGCATGCACCTTGCTCACCGAGCCGCCAGCCGAGAAGAAGGCAATGTCCACGCCCGCGAAGTCGTAGTCGGCGAGGTTCTTCACCGTGACCTGCTTGCCCGCGAACTCCACCGTGCCGCCGGCCGAACGCTCGCTCGCCAGCGGCACCAGCTCGCTGACCGGGAAGTTGCGCTCGGCGAGGATGGCGAGCAGGGTCTCGCCCACGGCGCCGGTGGCGCCGACCATCGCAACTTTGTAACTGCTCTTCTTGCTCATCGGGTGGGTTCTTCGCGGGTGGGTAAAGGGGCGCCGGCCATGGCCGGCGCTGCGGGGTTCAGGAGGTTCGGCGGATGCCCGGCATGCGGACCGTGGCCGAAGAACGCCAGCACATTGTCCACGGCCACTGCGGTCATGGCACGGCGGGTATCGGTCGTGGCGCTGGCGATATGCGGGCTGAGCAGCACGTTGTCGAGCGCAAGCAGGTCCGGATGCACCCGCGGCTCGCCCTCGAAAACATCCAGGCCGGCCGCCGCGAGCCGGCCTTCGCGCAAGGCGGCGGCCAGCGCCGCGTCGTCCACGATGCCGCCGCGCGCCACGTTCACCAGCACCGCGGTCGGCTTCATCTGCGCCAGCTCGGCGGCGCCGACGGCGTGGCGGGTTTCCGCCGTCAACGGCAGCACCAGCACGAGGCAGTCCGACTCGCGCAGCAGAGTGGGCTTGTCCACGTGGCGGCCGCGGCACGACTGCTCGACGGCCGACGGCAGGCGCGAGCGGTTGTGGTACAGCACCGGCATGCCGAAGCCCTGCGCGCGCCGCGCGATGGCCTGGCCGATGCGGCCCATGCCGAGGATGCCCAGCGTGCGGCCACGCACGTCCGTACCCAGCCAGCCCCTGAATTCGGTGGCGTGCCACTGCCCCGCGCGCAGCCAGCGCTCGGCCGCACCCATGCGCCGCGAGGCACCCAGCAGCAGCGCCCAGGCGTAGTCGGCCACGCTCTCGTTGAGCACGTCGGCGGTGTTGGAGGCGGCGATGCCGGCCGCATCGAGTGCGGCGAGATCAAGGTTGTCGTAGCCCACGGCAAGGTTGGCCACGATGCGCAGGCGCCCGGCGCGGGCCAGCTCGGCCGCGCCCACGTGCTCCTTCAGGCCCACGATGGCGGCGTCGCAGCCGGCCAGCTTCCCGGCCAGCTCGGCGGAGGTGAACTTCGTTTCCGCCGGCTCGGCCGATACATGGAAATGCGGCTCCAGCCGGGCGATCACGTCCGGGAAGGTCGGGCGCGAGATCCATACGCTGGGCTTGGCGGCCGTCCCCATCCGGTCAGCCCCCGGCGGCCGGCAGGATTTCGTCGGCGATCCAGAACCACGCCAACGCCATGCCGAACAGCGTGCCCACAAGCCAGAGCAACCAGCGCCACCGGCGCCAGCCGTCCCGGAAGGCCGAGAGCTGCACCGGCACATCCACCAGGTAGGCCGCGCAGTAGCACACATTGGCCAGCACGGCGAGCACGAACAGCGCGAGCAGATGCTCGACGCCGAGCAGCCCGCGCAGGCGTGTCCATGCCACCGCCAGCCAGCCCAGGACCACGCCGGCCAGCGCGAGGTTGTAGCCGACGCGCCGCGGCTCCCAGTAGCGGATGGCGTCGCTGAGCACGTTGCCCGGCGGCAGTTGCGAACCGGTATGCGGTGCGGCTGGCATGCTCATGGTCGGCGGCTCCTCTCAGGGAATGCGCGGCGTCACCTCACCCACGTCGCCGCACTGCGCACGGTGGCGCAGCGCGTGGTCCATCAGTACCAGCGCCATCATCGCCTCGGCGATGGGCGTGGCGCGAATGCCGACGCAGGGGTCGTGGCGCCCCTTGGTGACCACGTCCACCGGCTCGCCAGCCAGGTTCACGCTGCGGCCGGGGATCAGGATGCTGGAGGTGGGCTTCAGCACGATCGAGGCGACCACCGCCTGCCCCGTGCTGATGCCGCCAAGGATGCCACCCGCATGATTGGACGTAAAGCCGTCCAAATGCATCTCGTCGCGGTGCTCGCTGCCGCGCTGCGCGACCGCGGCGAAGCCGTCGCCGATCTCCACCCCCTTCACCGCGTTGATCGACATCAGCGCACTGGCGAGGTCGCCGTCCAGCTTGCCGTAGATCGGCTCGCCCCAACCGGGCGGCACACCCTCGGCTACCACGCTGACGCGCGCGCCCACCGAGTCGCCGGACTTGCGCAGGGCGTCCATGGCCTTTTCCAGCGCCGGCACCTGTTCGGCGCAAGGCCAGAAGAACGGGTTCTGTTCCACCGCGGCCCACTCGAAGCCGTCCGGGGCGATCCCGCCGAGCTGCGCCAGGTAGCCGCGCACGCGCACGCCGTAACGTTCGGCCAGCCATTTCTTGGCGATCACGGCGGCCGCCACGCGCATGGTGGTCTCGCGGGCCGACGAGCGTCCGCCGCCGCGCGGGTCACGGATGCCGTACTTCTGCCAGTAAGTGTAGTCCGCATGGCCCGGGCGGAAGGTCGAGGCGATGTCGCCGTAGTCCTTGCTGCGCTGGTCGGTGTTGCGGACCAGCAGCGCGATCGGCGTGCCGGTGGTGCGGCCTTCGTATACGCCGGACAGGATCTCCACCTCGTCCGCCTCGCGCCGCTGCGATGTATGGCGCGACTTGCCGGTGGCGCGGCGATCGAGGTCTTGGCGGAATTCCTCCTCGCTGATCGCCAGACCCGGCGGGCAACCGTCGATCACGCAGCCGATGGCCGGCCCGTGGCTTTCGCCGAACGTGGTGACGGTGAAGAGTTTGCCGAAGGAATTGCTGGACACGGGCCTGGACATCCGCGGGAAACCGCCAAAGCTTACCGCAATGCAGCAATCCCCGCGTCCTTGCCGGCGGCGTCAGTCCACTCGCGCGCCAGCAGCCCGAAAACGACGTCGTCGACCCATTCGCCGTGGAACAGCAGGCTTTCGCGGAAATGAGCCTCCTTGCGCATGCCCATCGCCTGCAACAAGGCCACGCTCAGCGCGTTGCGCGGGTCGACCGACGCGTGCACGCGATGGATGCCCACCTCGCCGAACAGCCAGCCGAACAGCGCATGCAGCGTCTCGCGGGCGTAACCGTTGCCCTGGGCGGCGGGCGCCAGCGTGATGCCGAATTCGGCCTGGGCATCGGCAAGGCAAAAACCAAGGTCGCCGATCAGTGTGCCGTCGCCGCGATGGCGGATGGCGCGCTGGCACCACTGGCCCTGCGACGGCACGGCCACCGCCGACTGCTCGCCGATGAAACGCTCGGCATCGGCCAGGGCGGCCGGACGCCAGCCCTGGTAGCGGCAGACCGCGGGATCGGCGCGATAGGCGAACAGCGCCACGGCATCGTCGTGGCGCAGCGCGTCCAGCCACAGTCGCGCCGTAACGAGCTTCATGGCCTCAGCGGCGCACGGCCGCAGCGGCCCGGATCGCCGCGTGATGCTCGACCAGGTCGCGCCGCTCCAACGCGAACACGCCCATCTGGCCTACCTTGAACTCGATCCAAACGAAGGGCACTTCCGGCAGCAGCGCCGCCAGCGCGTGCTCGCTCTCGCCCACCTCGACGATCAGCAGGCCGTCGTCGGTCAACAGGTCGGCGGCCTCGTCGAGGATGCGCAGGCAGATGTCCAGACCATCCTCTCCCGAGGTGAGGCCGAGCTTGGGCTCGTGCGCATATTCGCCGGGCAGCGCGACGTATTCGTCCTCGGTGACATAGGGCGGGTTGGAGACGATCAGGTCGTACCTGCGGCCGCGCACGCCCTCGAACAGGTCGGACTTCACCGCCTCGACGCGCGACTCGACGTGCTGGAACGCGATGTTCTCGCGCGCCAGCGCCAGCGCTTCGTCGCTGATGTCCACGATGTCCACGCGCCAGTCCGGGTTGTACTCGGCCATCGCGATGCCGATACAGCCCGAGCCGGTGCACAGGTCCAGCGCGCGTTCGACGTGGCGTTCGTCCAGCCAGGGTGCGAAGCCGGACTCGATCAGCTCGGCGATCGGCGAGCGCGGCACCAGGGCGCGGCGGTCGCTCTTGAATTTCAAGCCAGCGAACCAGGTCTCGCCGACCAGGTAGGCCACCGGCAGGCGCTCCGTGACGCGGCGCTCGATCAGCGCCAGCACGTTCGCGCGCTCCTCGGCCGTGAGCCGGCCCGCGCCATAGGCCGGCGGGATGTCCGGCGGCAGGTGCAGGCTGGCCAGCACCAGGTGGGTGGCCTCGTCGATCGGGTTGTCATGGCTGTGGCCGAAGGTCAGCCCGGCCGCCGAGAAACGGCTGGCACCGTAGCGGATGAAGTCGATGATGGTGGCGAGTTCGGCGGTCACGGCGATCCGGGAGGCGGCAGGTCGGCCGGCGATTATAAGCCCCGCGCCGTTCGCCCTGGACGCAGCGGGGTCGAAGGACCTCCCGCACCGTTCGCCCTGAGCGTAGGCCCGCAGGGCTGACGCGGAGAGCGGCCATGGATGGCCGCGTGTTCAAGAGCGAAGAAGTCGAAGGGCATGCTCCCTGCGGGGCGGCCCTTCGACTCCGCTTCGCTACGCTCAGGGTGAACGGTGCGGGAATCGCTACGGCGGCCCCGTATACTGGCCGGATGACTTTGAAAGTAATCCTCCAATACATCCTTCCGCACCGCTTCCTCTCGCGCCTGGTCTATTGGGGCACCCGCTGGACCTTCGGGCCATGGAAGAACTGGCTGATCGGCACCATCGTGCGCAACTACGGCGTGAACATGGCCGAGGCCGCACAGCCTGATCCGCTGGCCTACCAGCACTTCAATGCCTTCTTCACCCGCAAGCTGAAGCCCGGTGCGCGCACGGCCGATGCGGACCCTGCCACCCTGCTGTCGCCCGCCGACGGCCGCATCAGCCAGGCCGGCGCGATCGTGGACGGGCGCATCTTCCAGGCCAAGGGCCAGGACTACAGCGCCGCCGAACTGCTGGGCGACGAAGCGGCCGCCGCGCCGTACCGCAACGGTCGCTTCGCTACCGTGTACCTGTCGCCGCGCGACTACCACCGCGTGCACATGCCGCTGGCCGGCACGCTGAAGGAAACCGTCCATGTGCCGGGGCGCATCTTCAGCGTGGCGCCGTTCGCGGTGGAAGCGATCCCGCGCCTGTTCGCGCGCAACGAGCGGCTGGTCTGCCACTTCGAGGGCGAGCTGGGCCCCTTCGTGGTGGTGATGGTAGGCGCGATCCTGGTGTCCTCGGTGGCTACCGTGTGGGACGGACTGGTGATCCCCCCCTACGCGCCCACCATCCGGCGCAAGTCGTTCGAGGGCCGCAACATCACGCTGCCGCGTTTCGCCGAGATGGCGCGCTTCAACATGGGCTCGACCGTGATCGTGCTGCTGCCCGAGGGCGTGGCCGAACTGGATGCCCTGCAACCGCAGCAGGCCGTGCGGGTGGGCCAGCGACTGGGGCAACTCGCGCGCACAAACTGACGCGAGGCGTCATTTTGTGACGCACTGGGCGCCTCGTGCGTCACCTGCCCACTATCCTCCCGCCATTGCCGCGCCGGTCGCGGTGTCAGGGGACGAGGATTCCATGCAGCTGCTCAGCCCGGCCATCGCCTTCTTCCGCGCGTACCAGCTCACTCGCCAGTTGCGCGAGATCGAACGCAGCGTGCATGCGCTGCCCCAGCGCAGCCGCTCCCAGCTGAGCCTGCTCACCCTGCGCGAGATCGGCCAGGCGGCACGCAGCGAATATCCCCACCTGTACGGCACACCGCCGGAAGCGCGTTACCTGCCCTGGGGTCATGGCACCGGCGCCGGCTACGAGCGGGCGCGTTCGGACAATCCCGAGGTGGCGCTGCGTGGCATCGCACTGTGGCTGGCCGTGGCCTACCACGAGACCAAGCACTCGCCGCAGGATCGCCTGCAGCTGCAGCATCTGGCGGTGCTGCGGCTGCTGAACGAGCTGAAGCGCCTGCATCGCCCGACCGACACGGTCAAGGACTGGATGCGCGCAGGCGCCACTGCCTGACGGTCACCTGCCCGGCCGCGGTTTCAGCGGCACTCCGGCACCGTCAGCTCCTGCCCCACCGAGATCCGGTGGTGATGCAGCCGGTTCATCTCGGCGATCTCCTGCACGCTGGAGCAGCGCAGCTTGCGCACGATGCCGACCAGGGTGTCGCCGTGGCGCACCTTGTAGCGGCGGGTCCTGGCCGGCTCTGCCGGCGGCGGCGGAGCGGCCACCACCGGCGCGGCCGCGTTGTGCAGGTCGGCAGCGAGGATCGGCCAGGGGCCGTCCACGCAACGCGAGGCGTAGGAGTGCTCCAGCAGCTTCGGCACCTGCAGCACCATGCCGGCCGGCTGCTCCTGCTGGGGATCGAGCCGCGGATTGAGATTGCGCAGGGTACGGAACCAGCCCTCTTCCATGCCGCCCGCCGAACCGAGACACACGGTGAGCTCGTCGAGCGAGGCCGGCCGCTTCAGCGTGATGCTGCCCGGCACGCCGTCTATCCTCGGGAAGCGCAGGTTGTAGCTGTCCGGATGCAGGAACAGCCACGCCGCCGCCAGCACCGAGGGCACGTAGTCGCGGGTCTCCTGCGCGAGCTGGTCGTAGATGCGGGGATCGTAGAAACTCACCGAGGTGTCCGGCCCCACCAGCCGCTTCATGCGACCTTCGCCGGCGTTGTAGGCCGCCAGCGTCAACTCCAGATTGTCGTTGAACACCTTGAGCTGTTCGTTCATGTACTCGGAGTTCGCGCGCGCCGAGGCGGCCGGGTCGAAGCGCAGGTCGAAGCCGTTGTAGTTGGTGAGACCGAACCGCATGCCCGTGGCGTACATGAACTGCAGCGGGCCGGCCGCGCCGGAGCGCGACACCGCGTGCACCTTGCCGCCGGATTCCTTGGCCATGATGCCGAACAGCAACGCCTCGGGCAGGTCAGCATTCTTGTACTGCGGCCACATCTCGCTGCGCAGGTACTGGTAGTTGATCCAGGCGTCGATCAGGTTCGGCCGCCACTGGGTCAGCCACATCTGCAGTGCGGCCTTCACCGCGCCGTTCATCGCGATCAGCTCGGACAGCTTCTGTCCGTGCAGCAGGGTCACGCTGCGCTGCGCCTCGGGCAGTGCAGCGGCGCTGCGCTGGTCCAGCGCCATGCCGGTCTGCGGTTCGTCGTCGGGACTCTCGTCGCCGATGAAGCTGCCGTCCTTGAGGCGCAACATGCGGTCGTAGGCGGAGAAGAAGCGTTGCGGGTCGCAACCGGCGGTGCTGCCGCATTGCAACGAGGCGTTCCTCAGCGTATCCAGCGCCTGGCCCAGCGTCTTCTGTCCCGCCGCGTTGTTGCCGGCGCGGACCTGCTGCAGCGCGGTCTGGTAACCCTGGGTGGCCTGGTCGAGCCGGGTGTACAGCGCAGCCACCGAGGGCTGTGGCTTGGCGCCCCCCGTGCCCGCACAGGCGGCCAGCAATCCGACGGCCGCCGCCAAAGGTGCGAGACGCAGGGATCGAACGACAGCAACAGACCGCATGAGCAAAACCACCCGGCGAAAAAGGGGACACCATAGCCCGCGGCATCCGCGGACTCAATGAACCGATACGGGACAACGGCTGGCTACAATCGGGCGGGCCCGCAACGGAAGGACTCCCATGACCGACAAGCTGACCGACGACGCGCCGGCTGGCACCCCCGGCGGCAGACGCTGATGCCCCGCATCGAAGTGGTGGCCGCCGATACGCCGTTCGGCGAGCGCCTGGTGTCCGGCTTCGGCTACCCGTTGCGCGGCGCCGGGCTGGCCACCTGCACCGCACTGACCCTGGCGCATTACGCGGGTCTCCTGCCCGGCATCGGCACGCTGGCCAGCCTGGTCGTGTGGGCAGCGACGTGGCGCTACGCCGCCGAGTGCATGCAGCACACCGCGAACGGCTACGCCGATCCGCCCGACGTGGGCATGGACGAAGCCGGCGCCGCCGGCTGGGCGCTTACTTTGATCCACTTCGCGGCGGGAGCGCTGTTCATCGCATGCACCCTGCTCGCTCCGTCCATGCTGTGGCTGCTGGTTCCCGTGCTGGTGCTGGCCTTGCCGGCCATCGACATGTCGCTGGCCTTCGACGGCAACGCGCTGCTGGCACTCAACCCGGCCACCTGGTGGCGCATCACGCATGGCTTCGGCGGCAGCTACCTGGTGCCGGTGGCGATCAACCTGATGCTGGGCGCGCTGATCGCGGCGGCTACGCTCACCTCCCACCTGCTGCCGCATTTCCTTGCGCTGCCGCTGTTCGGCTTCGCCTACACGTACCTGATCGTGTTGGCCTTCCACCTAATGGGCGGGCTGATCCACCAGCGCCACGAAGGCTTCGGGCTGGAGCCCGAGGCGCCGAAACTCGCCAAGGCCGCGGGCCAGGACGAGGACAGCCATCTGCTCGACGAGGCGCGCTCACTGGCGGAAAGCGACCCCATGGCGGCACTGCGCCAGCTGGCCGGACGCCTGCGCCAGCGCACCGCCCCTGCACCGGTACACCAGCTCTACCGCGAACTGCTGCGCCGCCAGGGCCTGCGCGACGACTTGCTGGTACACGGCCAGATCTGGATCGCCGCGCTGGTCGCCCAAAGCGAGGCGCGCCGCGCCCTGGGCGTGCTGCAGGAGTGCTGCACCATCGACCCCGCCTTCATGCCCGACGACCAGCGCATCTGCGGCGCGCTGGCCGATCTCGCCGGGCGGCTGGGCATGACGCGCCTCGCCATCCACCTCGGCCGCGGCTATCTCGCGCACTGGCCGCACGATCCGCAGGCGCCGCACTACGGCCTGCTCGCCGCGCGCCAGCTCGGCGCACAACCCGAGCGTCGCGCCGAAGCCATCGTGTTGCTGGAAAAGCTCGCCGCGGCGTGGCCCGACCACCCGCAGCACGGCGACATCGGCGCGCTGCAACGGCAACTGGCGAATGGCGCATGAGCCGCTGGCGGCCGCCCGCGCCAGGCTCCACGGCGATCATCACCCGTGCCGGCTTCGAGAAGCTCAAGGCCGAACTCGACCACCTGTGGCACACCCTTCGCCCCGAAGTGGTGAAGGCACTGGCCGCCGCCGCGGCCGAGGGCGACCGCTCGGAAAACGCCGAATACACCTACCGCAAGAAGCAGCTCGGCGAGATCGACCGCCGCGTACGCTACCTCAGCAAGCGCATCCCATCGCTCAAGGTGGCCGAAGGCGTCCCGGCGGACCGCGAGGCGGTGTTCTTCGGCGCCACCATCGCGCTGGAGAACCTCGCCAACGGCGAGGAAGTGAACTACCGCATCGTCGGCCCCGACGAGACCGATGCCAGATTGGGCTGGATCAGTATCGACTCGCCCATGGCCCGGGCGGCGCTGAAAAAGCGCCTCGACGACGAGTTCGAGGCGGAGCTGCCCGGCGGACGCACGCGCTTCCTGATCGTGGACGTGCGCTACGGGACGTGAGCCGCGCGAACGAAGTATCCGCGCCACGAAAAGCCGCCCCGCAGGCCGGGATTTATTCGGACGACGCATGCCGGGAGCGGGCGGCCGGCACAAGTCCCGGCCCACCGAGGGTCGCGCGGCGCAGTGATGCGAGGCCCTCGTGACGGGCACCCATCCGCGCCGCCGCGCCTTCAATCCGCCTGCTGCGCCAGCGCCTCCGCCAGCGCCAGGTACTCCCTGCCCTGCTGCAATCCGTCGATGAAACGCCGCGGAATCGCCTCCAGCCCGCCGATGGCGCCGCACAGCGCGCCGGTGAGCATGGCGCGTGCCTGGTTCTGTCCACCCGCATTCACCGCGCTGAGCATGGCCTGCCCGGCATCGCCCTGGAAGCGCGCCGCCAGGTAGTAGGCGGCGGGGAACTGGTGGTACACCGCGCATGGCAAGCCATAGACCAGCCCGACCTTCGACGCCGGCTCGATGGCGACGCCGGGATCGTGCGCTGCCCGCGCGATGGGCGACACCGTGAGCAAGGCATCAGGCGAGGCGAACTGGCCCGCCTGCAGGGGCGCCTCCGTATCCTGCGGCACGTCCAGCGCGCCGCTGGTCACGGTGTGGAACGGCAGCTCGCCGGACTTCACCATGCCCATCAGCCGGCCGGACAGATCCCCGTCCAGCGCCACGCCGTTCGCCAGTTGCCCCAGCACCGCCGCGAACGCCAGCGTCATCGCGCCCACCGTGGGGTCGCGCTGGGTGAGCGCCACGTTGCTGCTCACGTGTCGTGCCAGCTGCGCCGGCTCGCCCGCGTAACGCAGCGCGATCGCCAGCACCCGCTCCGCCGCCTCGGTGTTGTCCGCCAGCCCGGCCACCTGCCCCCACGGCAAGCCGGCGCGGCGCTTGCGCCACGCCTCGCGGATCGACTGGCTGGTGTAGCCGCCCGGGCCCGCCATCGGCGTGCCGTCGATCACCGCGAACAGCTCGCGGTCCAGCCGCGCGCAAAAATCCGCCTCGTCGTAGCCGCCGCAATCCACCAGCGAACGCGTCATCAACGCGAGGATGAAGCCGGCCTGCGACGAGGCGCCCGCCGGCAAGCCTTCGTGGTAGCGCCCCGGCCTCGGCGCCGTGTAGTCGCCGATCCAGTCACCGTAATCGCGCCGTAGCGCGGCCAGGTCGTAGTACCAGTGCGGCCCCAGGGCCAACGCGTCGCCGATGAAGGCGCCCATCAGGGCGCCCTGGATGCGGCTTTTTCTCGAAGGGTGGGATGTGGCTTGCGGCATGTCGACGTCCTCTGCGGCGGGGACCACAGAGCATCGTACGCCCGGCTCCCACACTTCCCAAGGCATGCGGACGCGGTTCCGGCGCGAACTCAAACCGGTGAGTCGAACCGATCGTCCTGTGTCCCCCATCCCTGCAACGTGACCGCAGTGCCGGTGCGGATGGTGTTGTGAACCTCGGCGACCTGGTCGGTTATGGCAAGCAGCTCGGAGAGCTGGTCTTGCCCGGCATCGGACTTGATCCGGGCCGAGTAGTGGACATTTTCGGCCGCCAGGCCGATCCCGGGAAAATCCGCGGAGACCGCGACCTCGACTTCATCGAGAACAATCCCGAGATGCCCGGCCTCGCGAAACAGGTCATTGCAGTAGCAGGTGGCCAGTGCGGCCAACAGTAGCTCGCCACCATTGACGCTCGAACCACGACCGACGGACCTCGGAGGAATCGACAGATCTCTGGACACGCCATCCGTAGCTACCGCCAGGGCGTGATCGGAGGGACTGTTGCGGACCAAGGCGCGGATCTTCATGGGCTCCCCCTGGAAACCGATGGCGCAGGCTGGCACGTGACTTTGCGTCAGCGTACGGAGCGGCACGCTGGCGCGATGCTCTCACCTGGCGATCCGGTTCGCGAGCGAAAGAGGGACGGGGTAGATGCGCCCCGCGCGCAGCGGACAGAAGCACGCTGCCTCACGACAGAATGACTCACGCCCGTTGTCCGCATGCCAGCCGGGCACCCCGGCCAGCGGCAGGGGGCGCAGCCCGAGCGGATCGCACAGCACCTGGCCTGCATGGATCGCTCCCGTACTGGCGCCGATGGCTGCCGCCGGCGAGACATCGGGGCCAGCCACCACCAGCGCCTTGCCGACCAGCAACTGCGCGGGTGTAAGCGCGTGTTCGAGCAGGGCATGACCGAACACCTCCACCTGGATGCGGCCGTCCAGCCAGGCCTCGCGCTCGCGCCAGAACAGGCCGTGCCAGTCGTGGGCATCCCATAGCGGGAGCAATGCCGGATCGCGCAGCGCGACCACCACGCCGGCTTCGTCGAAATGGGTGAGTGCGTACTGGGCGCGGGAGCGTTGCCTGGTGCCCATGTGGGCGATCTCGGCGATCTGCCGCGCGTTGAGCGCGCGCTTCAAGGCCGGATGGCGCAGCCAGACCAGCGCATTGAACAGGTCGTGCCAGTTGTTCTCGCGGGTGGCGATGCCGCCGCGTTCGGCGATGCGCTGTTCGTAGTGCAGGCCGTCGGCCAGCAGTTCGCGGGTCTGCGCCGCGAAGCGTTCGCGCATGCCGGCGGGGCGCCGGGCGTTGAGTGCCTCGATGCCCGGCCATGCATGGGTTTCGATCAGGTTGGCGTAGTCGCGCCATGCAGCCAGCGGCATCCGCCCGAACACCTGCGGATCGACCGCGCCGCGGGCAGGTGCGATGTAGCGGGTTTTCTTCATGCGCCTCCCATGTGCTAGCCCCGCGATGACTGCCCTTCGACTCCGTCGCTGCGCCGCTACGCTCAGGGGCGAACGATGAGGGCTGGCATCGAGCATCGGGATACCCGCAACGACCAGGCGTCAGATCACCTTGAGCGTGGAAGGCGCCAGGCGCGCATGCAGGTCGTGCTCGCCGGCGCCCTCGACCACCACGTCGACGAACTGGCCGGGCTTGAGGCCCTGCCCGTCGGCGATCAGCACGCTGCCGTCGATCTCCGGCGCGTCGGCGGCCGAACGGGCCACGGCGCCTTCGGCGTTCGCCTCGTCCACCAGCACCTGAATGGTGCGGCCGACCTTGCGCTGCAGCTTGGCGGCGGAGATCTCCGCCTGCACCGCCATGAACTGTTCGAGGCGGTCTTCCTTCAGCTCCTCGGAAACGGCGCCGGGCAACTCGTTGGCCTTGGCGCCGTCCACCGGGGAGTAGGCGAACGCGCCCACGCGATCCAGCTCGGCCTCGCGCAGGAAGTCCAGCAGTTCCTCGAACTCGGCGTCGGTTTCGCCGGGGAAGCCCACGATGAAGGTGCTGCGGACTGTCAGGTCGGGCACCTGCCTCCGCCAGTCCTGGATGCGCTCCAGCGTCTTTTCGATGTTGCCGGGACGCTTCATCAGCTTGAGGATGCGCGGGCTGGCGTGCTGGAACGGGATGTCGAGATACGGCAGCAGCTTGCCTTCCGCCATCAGCGGCATCACCTCGTCCACGTGCGGGTACGGATAGACGTAGTGCAGCCGCGTCCACGCGCCCAGCTCGGCCAATCCCTCGCACAGCTCGGTCATGCGCGTGCGGTACGCCTTGCCGCGCCACTCGCGCTCGGCGTACTTCAGGTCCACGCCGTAGGCACTGGTGTCCTGCGAGATCACCAGCAACTCCTTCACGCCGCCCTTGACCAGCTTCTCAGCCTCCAGCAGCACCTCGTCCACCGGGCGCGAAACGAGGTTGCCGCGCATCGAGGGGATGATGCAGAAGCTGCAGCGGTGGTTGCAGCCTTCGGAAATCTTCAGGTAGGCATAGTGCTTCGGGGTCAGCTTGATCCCGGTGTCCGGCACGATGTCCAGGAACTTGTTGCGCCTGGGTGGCAGCGCCTCGTGCACCGCGTGCATCACGCTGGCGTAGTCCTGCGGGCCGCTGATCGAGAGCACGTCCGGATAGGCCTCGCGGATCAGCTCGGCGCGCTTGCCGAGGCAGCCGGTGACGATCACCTTGCCGTTCTCGTTGAGCGCCGTGCCGATGGAATCCAGCGACTCCTGCACGGCCGCGTCGATGAAGCCGCAGGTGTTCACCACCACCGCGTCGGCCTCGCCGTAGCTGGGCACGATCTCGTAGCCCTCGACCTTGAGCTGGGTGAGGATGCGCTCGGAATCCACCAGCGCCTTGGGGCAGCCGAGGCTGACGAAACCGATTTTCTGCGACGCTTGCGACATGGCGGCGGCAACGTTGGACGAGGTAAAGCGACAAATTATAGAGGTACTCGGCTCGCGCCGACGATCGACGGAGGATACCGTTCGTGCCGGGCGCAGCTTGCGCGGGCAAGCGCACGCAGAGAGCGGTCATGGGTGACCGCGCACCGGGGAGCGAGGGCGGCGAAGCGCCTTCATCCTGTCCCTTCGACCGCGGCCTTGCGGGGCCGCGCCCAGCGCGAACGAAGAAGGCGCCGAACGGGTCTTGCCGTCCGGCGGCAACGGTACAGCGCAGGCCCGGGCATGGCCGGCACTTTCACCGCCCTCTTGCATCCTCGCCCGCTAGAATCCCCCGCATCGCCGCACCGGAGACGGCCGCCATGGGCCAGCACGTCAACATCCCCACTTCGCGCACGCAGTGCATCGGCGGCTACCTCGCCCAGCCCGAGGGCAAGCCGAAGGGCGGCATCGTGGTGGTGCAGGAGATCTTCGGCGTCACCGCGCACATCCGCAGCGTGGCGGACCGCTTCGCCGCGGCCGGCTACACCGCGATCGCGCCGGCTTTCTTCGACCACCTCGAAGCGTGGCTAGAACTGGACTACGACGAGGTGGGCATGGCGCGCGGCAAGGCGCTGGTGGGCGAGCTGGGGCTGGACCGGCCGCTGGAGGACGTGGCGAGCGCCGCCGAATCCATCGCCTCCTCCGGCAAGGTCGGCGTGGTGGGCTACTGCTGGGGCGGCACGATCGCCTTGCTCGCCGCGCTCCGGCTGGGCCTGCCCGCGGTGAGCTACTACGGCGCCCGCAACGTGCCGTTCCTCGGCGAGAAGCCGAAGGCACCGGTGATGTTCCATTTCGGCGAGGACGATTCCTCGATTCCGGCGGAGGCGGTGGCGCGGCACCGCGAGCTGCTGCCGCAGATGGAAGTGTTCAGCTACCCGGGCGCCGGCCACGCGTTCAATCGCGACGTGCCGGGCGACAAGCACTACCACGGGGCCAGCGCGATGCTGGCGTGGCAGCGCACGCTGGAATTCTTCGACAGGCAGCTGGCCGGCCAATGAACGCAGCCGCGTTCGCACTCGACCCGCGCCTGCAGGCCGACACCCGCTCCGTGGCCATGCTGTCGCTGTGCGAGCTGCGGCTGATGGACGACGCGCGCTATCCGTGGCTGGTGCTGGTGCCGCACCGTGCCGGCATGGTCGAGGTCGCCGACCTCGCCGAAGCCGAACAGGCGCAGCTGTGGCAGGAGGCGAACCAGGCCGCCGCCGCATTGCGCGCCGTGGCGCCCTGCGACAAGCTCAATTTCGGCGCGTTGGGCAACATCGTGCGCCAGCTGCACCTGCACGTGGTGGCGCGCACCGAAGGCGACGCGGCCTGGCCCGGCCCGGTCTGGGGCAGCGGGGCGGCCGTGCCCTACGCCGCCGATGCGTTGGCTGCGCGATTGGCCGCGCTGCGGCAGCGGCTCACCTAGGAGCGCACCCGACGGGTGGCGAGGCGCCCGCCAAGGGCCACCGCCCGCGGACCTGCGCCAGGAAATGGAAAGTGCGGCCGTGGGTCGCCGCCCGGTGGGTCCTCGCGATCAGGGACCGTGGCAAAGCCAAGGCAAAAAGCCCGCGGATCGCTCCGCGGGCTTTTCGGCATGCAGCGGGAATCCGGCTCAGTGCTGCTGTTGCGCGGCCTGATCGACGGAATCGCACCCGGCGGCGGTCTTGCATTGCTGGCCGTCGTCGATCTTCACCGGCGCGTGGTGGTCTTCCAGCTGCCGTGCCTTGGTGTTGATCGCGTTGATCTCGGTGAGCTTGCCGCCGTTGTCGTAATAGGCGGTGAAGCCGTAGTCGATCGACATGCGTGCCAGGTACTGCAGGTGCACCTTGCGGATCTTGGAATCGTCGCTGGGCAGCAGCAGCACGGTCTTCGGCAACTTGCCGGCGTCCTTGAGGTAGGCGAAATGGCTGCCTGCGTCGACCGCCGACAGCACCGCACCGTCGATCACGAACTGGCCTTCCTTGTAGGCCTCGATGGTGGTGTCGAATCTGCCCTTCCACTGGGCCTCGCTCGCCTGCTCCTTGACGCCGCCCTTGTGGCAGCCGCCGAGTACGAGCGCACTGCCGATCACCAGCGCAACGGCGATGCGGGTCAAGAGGGTGGAAAGACGGATCATCGGGTTCTCCTGCATAAAGCGGTCGTGATGGCTTGGCGAGTTTAGCGCGGCGCCCCGCGCCGGGCGGTGGCGGCGGGTGGCCGTCGAACGCCGGTTCAGGTACGCGGCAGGGTCACGCCCTGCTGGCCCTGGTATTTGCCGCCGCGGTCCCTGTAGCTGGTTTCGCAAGGTTCGTCGGATTCGAAGAAAAGCATCTGCGCCACCCCCTCGTTCGCGTAGATCTTCGCGGGCAGCGGCGTGGTGTTGGAGAACTCCAGCGTCACGTGCCCCTCCCACTCCGGCTCCAGCGGGGTGACGTTGACGATGATGCCGCAACGCGCGTAGGTGCTCTTGCCCAGGCACACCACCAGCACGTCGCGCGGAATGCGGAAGTACTCCACCGTGCGCGCCAGCGCGAACGAATTCGGCGGGATGATGCACACGTCCGAGGTCACGTCCACGAAGCTGTTCGGGTCGAACGCCTTCGGGTCGACGATGGTGGAGTTGATGTTGGTGAACACCTTGAACTCCCGCGCGCAGCGCACGTCGTAGCCGTAGCTGGAAGTACCCCAGGACACCGCGCGGCCGCCGTCCTCGCGCACCTTCATCTGGCCCGGCTCGAACGGCTCGATCATGCCGTGGCCTTCGGCCATGCGGCGGATCCACTTGTCGGACTTGATGCTCACGTGTGCTCCGCGGTCGGCGTGGCGCCCGGGCGGGCCGGGCGAAAGCGGCAAAAATACATGGTCGGGGCGCTTGCGCGCCAGCGGATCAGGCCAGCTCGGCCGCCAGGTGGTCCAGCGCCGCGCGCAACTCGGTGCAACGCTCCGCGCTGGCCAGCAACTGCTCCGCCGTGCAGCCCGCGCCGGGCAGCGCCACCGGGAAGGGCCGGGTGGACAGCAACTCGGCCGACATGGTGCGCAGGATCTCGGCCAGTGCCTCCTGCGCGTGGTACGAGCCGCGCGCGGAGGTATTCAGCAGCAGCGCCGGCTTGCCGGGGAACTCCAGGCTGCCGACCAGCCAGTCCAGCAGGTTCTTGAAAGCGCCCGGCACGCCGTGGGCGTATTCGGGACAGGCGACCAGCAAGGCGTCGGCCTGCCCCACCGCCGCGCGCAACGCCAGCACGGAGGGCGGCAGCGGATCGCGCTCGTCGTCGGGGTTGAACAGCGGCAGGCTGGCGAGGCCGTCGTATATCGCCAGTTCCAGCGACACGGGCGCCAGTTGCTTCGCCGCTTCCAGCGCGGCGCGGCAAGAAGAAACCCGGCGCAGGCTGCCGCAAAGGCACAGCACGCGCCGGGTTGCGTTCATGCTTGAGAACCTGTCCGGAAGCGTAGCGGGCGGACGCAGGGCGGGCGTGGACGACGCGCAGAGACCGGAGTGTATGGGTCAATACATGAGGATTTCGAGCATTGACCGCGCCCGCCCTGCGTTCGCGCAGCAGCTTCCGGACGGGTTCTCACGGGGCGCCTTGCACCACGATCTTGCCCAGGCCCAGCGACTTGTTGCGCGGCTGGCGCGACAGCCGCCCCGCCGCGTTGCGGGCGATCTCGCGATAACGCGCGGCGAGGTCGGAATCGGGCATCGCCACCACGGTGGGCGTACCGCCGTCGGCCTGCTCGCGGATGCGGATGTCCAGCGGCAGCGAGCCGAGATACGGCACGCCGTATTGTTCCGCCATGCGCGCGCCGCCGCCTTCGCCGAAGATGTGCTCCTCGTGGCCGCAGTTCGAGCAGACGTGGGTGGCCATGTTCTCCACCACGCCGAGCACCGGCACTTCCACCTTCTCGAACATCTTGAGCGCCTTGCGTGCATCCAGCAGGGCGATGTCCTGCGGCGTGGTGACGATCACCGCGCCGGCGACCGGCACTTTCTGCGCCAGGGTGAGCTGGATGTCGCCGGTGCCGGGCGGCAGGTCGATCACCAGGTAATCGAGCATCTCCCAGCGCGAGTCGGTAAGCAGCTGCATCATCGCCTGGGTCACCATCGGGCCGCGCCAGATCATCGGCGTCTCCTCGTCGACGAGGAAGCCGATCGACATCGCCTGCAGGCCGTGCGCCTGCATCGGCGTGATGCTCTTGCCGTCGGGCGACTCCGGCTTGCCGCCGATGCCGAGCATGCGCGGCTGGCTGGGGCCGTAGATGTCGGCGTCGAGCACGCCCACCCGGGCGCCCTCGGCCTTGAGCGCCAGCGCGAGGTTGGCGGCCACCGTGGACTTGCCCACGCCGCCCTTGCCCGAGGCCACCACGATGATGTTCTTCACGTTGGGCAGCGGCGCCAGCGTGCCCTGCACCTTGTGCGACTGGATGCGGCTGGTGACCGACACGGTGGCCGCCGCGATCGCCGGATCGGCCTCCAGCGCCTGCGTGGCCTGCGCGGCCAGCGCCCCAGCGGCTCCGCTGGCGGGATAGCCCAGCTGCAGATCCACCGATACGTTCGCGCCAGCCACGCCCACCGCGCGCACGGTTTCGGCCAGCGGCGCGCCGGTATGGGTGTCGGTCAGCCCGCCGAGAATCTGGCGGACCAGGGCTTCGTTCGCCTGCGTCATGTCGGGTCGGAATGCTTCATGGGGACAGGGCATTATGCCAGCCGCGGCCAAAGTGCCGGCTGATCCAGATCAGCATGGCGCGGCGCAGCTTGACGGCTTGGCCGGGCATCGGCAGGCTCGGACCATACTGTTTCGTACGGGGAGTATCGCCATGAAGCACGCTGTTCGTCTCGCCCTCGCCCTCGGCCTGCTGCTGGGCGCCGGCGCCGTGTCCGCCACCGACACCAGCACCCCGGTCGGCACCTGGAAACAGGTGGACGACGTCACCGGCAAGGTGAAGTCCATCATCCAGATCAGCGAGACGAATGGCACGCTGGAAGGCAAGGTGATGCAGCTCCTCAACCGCAGCCCGGAAGCCATCGCCCGCGACGGCGAGCACCCGAAATGCGTGAAGTGCGACGGCGCGCGCAAGGACCAGCCTATCGAGGGGATGACCATCATGTGGGGCGTGAGCAAGGACGGCGACGTATGGGACGGCGGCAGGATCCTCGATCCCAAGAACGGCAAGATCTACAAGGTGAAGCTCACGCTGGAGGACGGCGGGCGCAAGCTCGACGTGCACGGTTACATCGGCTTCGCCCTGCTGGGCCGCAGCCAGACCTGGGAGCGGCAGCAGTAAGCGCCTCGCGGCCACGCTGGTGCGCTGACGGAACGCGGGCCGCCGGCCCGCGTTCCTCGTTGCGCTAGTCGCCGGCGGCGTCGGCCCGGTGCACCGCTACGCCACGCGCCGCGTAGGCACTGCGCGTGGCCTTGTCCACGTCGCGTTCCACCACCAGATGGTGCACTTCCGCCAGCCCGGCCACCCGGTGGGTGGCGACCGCGCCCAGCTTGTCGCTGGTGACCACCACGACGGTTTCGCCGCTGGCTTCCACCATCGCGCGCTTGAACAGGGATTCCTCGCTGTCGAATCCCCACAAGCCGCCAGCCACGTCCAGCGCGCACGCGCCGGGGAAGCATAGGTCGGCGCGGATCCGCTGCAGCTCCCTTACCGCCTGCGCACCCAGCGCACCGCCGATGTGCGGATCGACGCGGCCGCCGATCAGCTGGATCTCGAAACCCTCGCGGTCCAGCAAGGCCAGCACGACATCCGGCGCGTTGGTGACCACCGTGAGCCCGCAGCGCTCGGGCAAGGCGGCGGCGATCGCTGCGTTGGTGGACCCGGCATCGATCAGCAGGACCTGGCCCGGACGCACCAGCGTCGCCGCCTTGCGTGCCAGCGCCTGCTTGCGGCCGGTGTGCTCGACGCGCCGCTGCTTCAGCGGCGGCACCGCCACCGGCAGCGGCAAGGCGCCGCCATAGACGCGCCTGCAGAGCCCTTGCGCCGCCAGTTCGCGGAGATCGCGGCGCACGGAATCCTCGGAAACCGCGAACTCGGCCGCCAGCTCCACGGCCACCACGCGGCCGTGGCTGCGCAGGCGCTGCAGGATCCACTGCTGCCGCTCCTGGGGCATCGCCTCGCCCCGGGGAATCGACGCCGTCACCCGCGACTTGCTCATGCCGACACCAGTCCGTGCGAAGCAAGCCACTCGCGCAAGCCCTCGGGGCCGCGGAACCACCACGCATGCATTCCCTGCGCCGCCGCCGCTTCGACGTTGCGCCGCGCGTCGTCGATGTAGGCCGTGCGCGCGGGGTCGATCGCATAGCGCTCGAACAGGCGCTGGTAGATGCGCGGATCCGGCTTGATCAGCCGCTCCTCGCCGGAAACGACGATGCCCTCGAACCAGTGCAGGAAGCCGAACATCCCGATTTCCCTGGCGTGCGGGAAGGTCTCGTGCGACCAGTTGGTCAACGCGTACAGGCGTACCCCGCGCGCCTTCAGCTCGGCGAGCAGATCCACGCTGCCCTGGATCACGCCGCCCAGCATCTCCCGCCAGCCGTCGCGATAGGCGGCGATCAGGCCGGCGTGCTCGGGGAACCGTGCGCTGAGGCTGGCCACCGCCTCGTGCCAGGGGCGGCCCGCGTCCTGCTGCTCGTTCCACGCACTGGTGCAGACCTCGGCGAGGAAGCGCTCCATCGCCGCCTCGTCGTCGAACAGCCGGCGATAGAGGTAGCGTGGGTTCCAGTCGATCAGCACGCCGCCCAGGTCGAATACCACCGTATCGATCATGTCGAGTTCTCCGTTCATCGCCGCACGATCCTTGCGGAAAAGGCCACCAGCAGCAGCAGGCCCGACACCACGACCAGCGCCAGCGGCAGGCCGGCCAGCCGGGACATCAGGCCGATCAGGGCCGGTCCGCTGAGCAGGCCCGCATAGCCGAGCATGGTGACCGCCGCGATGGCGATCGCCGGCGACACACCCGGCAGGCGTCCCGCCGCGCTGAACATCACCGGCACGATGTTGGAGGCGCCCAGGCCGATCAGCACGAATCCGGCCAGCGACGCCTCCGGCCACGGCGCGCATGCCGCCAGCGCGAAGCCCGTCGCGGCGAGGCCGGCGCCCGCGCGCACGGCCCATACAGGTCCGATCCGCTGGACCAGGCGATCGCCGCCGAGCCGGCCCAGCGCCATGGCAATCGAGAAACAGGCGTAGCCGATGCCGGCCGTGCTCGGCGCGAATCCGCGGCAATCGCGCAGGAATACCGCGCTCCAGTCCAGCATCGAACCCTCGGCCATGAAGCTCACGAAGCACAGCAGGCCGAGCAGCAGCACCAGGCCGTGCGGCACACGGAACGGCCCGTGCCCGGCGACCGTCCCGGTCACGCCGGGCAACAGGCCTCCGCGCAAGCGCAACACCAGCGCCGCCAGCAAGGCCGACACCGCCAGCGCAGCCAGCGGCAACGGCAGGCCGAACGCCAGCAAGGCGCTCATGCCTGCGGCGCCGCCCAGGCCGCCCACACTGAACAAGCCGTGGAAACCCGACATCAGCACACGGCCTTCGCGCCGCTCGACCTCGACCGCGTGCGCATTCATGGCCACGTCCACGGCGCCCAGCATCACGCCGAAGTAGAGCAGCGCCATGGTCAGCACGGCCACGTTCGGCGCCAGCGCCAGCACGGGCGGCGCCAGGCAAAGCAGCCATCCCGACGCCACGATCACCCGCCGGTTGCCGAAGCGGTGGCTCAGCCAGCCCACCAGCGGCATCGAGGCCATGGAGCCGCCGCCGAACGCCAGCAGCATCAGCCCCAGTTGCGCGTCGTCCAGCCCGAGCCGCGCCTTGGCATAAGGCACCATCGGCGCCCACGCCGCCATGCCGATCCCCGACAGCAGAAAGATCAGCCGCGTGGAGCGCGTGGCGGCCGCAAGCCGGTCGCGCCCGACCGGCACGGGTTGGGAAAGCATGTCCAAGGGCGGTCCGGGGCGCTCAAAATAACAGGCACCATCGTATACAAACATGCATAAACGTGCAAAAGACCCATCTGCACGCGACAGCCAGGCCGCATCCGGCAACAGGCACCGTGCCATGCTCCCGCAACGCGTCCGTCGCCGGAGGCAAAAGCCTGCCGAGGATTCCGGATGCGACGCCCGGACCTGCCTATGCGACAACCAGTCGCGGCGCCGCCTTCCTGCTCGTGACGGTGAGTGAAGCCGGGACCAGCGATGAGCCCGTCGCCGCTTCTTCGAGCGCCTCGATGCGGATCGTGCCGGGGCTGCCGGTGGCCTGGATGACGAGCTGCGCCAGGCCGTTGAACAGCGAGCGCCTGGGCTCCTTGTCGCTCTCGTGGCAATTGGGGTCGCCGTTGCCCACGCCGATCAGCCGGCCCGCGCCGGAAACGCGGAACGCGAGCTTGTGGTTCGCCGTCGGCACCGGGCGCCCCTGCGCGTCGAGCGCGTCGACCGTGAGCATCGCCACGTCCTGCCCGTCGGCCATGATCTCCACTCGATCGGCCGCCAGCCGCAACTTGCGCGCGGGGCCGGTGGTTTCGCGGCGATCGACCAGCACGATATGGCCGTTCCTGCGCCCGCGCGCCTCGATCACGCCCGGGGCGTAGACGACCTTCCACTGCACGTGGCCGAAGCGCGGCACTTTCTGCACGCCCAGGCTCTTGCCGTTGAGCAGCAGCTCGACCTCGTCCAGGTTGGTATAGACCCACACCGGGATTTCCTGGCCCTCCCTGCCCGCCCAGTTCCAGTGCGGAAACACGTGCAGGCTGGGCGCCTTCGTCCACCAGGCCTTGTAGTAGTAGTAATAGTCCTTGGGGAAGCCGCACAGGTCGACGATGCCGAACTGCGAACTCACTGAAGGCCAGCCGTAGGGCGTCGGTTCGCCGCGGTAGTCGAAGCCCGTCCAGGCGAATCCGCCGGCCAGCCAGTCGCGCGTGGCGTAGAAGCTCCACCATTGCTCCGGCGTTTCGCCCCAGGGCACCACGCCGTCGTAGCTGTTGACCGTGTTCTTCTTCGGGTCGGTCACGTATTCACCGCGCGTGGCGATGGCGCTGGAGGTTTCCGAGCCGTACACCGCGCGCCCCGGGTGTTTCCGGTGGAACGCGTCCGGGTACTTCAGGTTGTAGTTGAAGCCGATGACGTCCAGCGCATCCGACACGCCCTGCTCGTTGTCGCCGTTGACCGCCGCCGACACGACGCGGGTGGGGTCGAGTTCGTGGCAACGCTCGACCATCGCCGCGCCGATGCGCTCGCCCTGCTGTTCCAGCTGGCCCTTCTGCAGCCGCCACTCCTCGTTGCCGATCGACCAGAGGATGACCGAGGGCGAATTGCGGTAGCGCTTCACCATCGTTTCCAGCTGCCGCATGCCGCCGGGGCTGGAGCTCATGTGCCGCGTCTCGCACATCATCAGCATGCCCAGGCGGTCGCAGGCCGCCACCCATTCCGGCGTCGGCATGTTGTGCGAGGTGCGCACGGCGTTGCAGCCCATGCCCTGCAGCACGCCCACGCGGAACGCCTGCAGCCGGTCCGGCAGGGCCGCGCCCACGCCCGCATGGTCCTGGTGGTTGCAGGTGCCCTGGATCTTCAGCGGCTTGCCGTTGAGGAAGAAACCGCGCTCGGGGTCGAACCTCGCCGTACGTATGCCGAACGGAAATTGCTCGGCGTCGCGCGTCGCGCCACCGACGACGAGCTTCACCAAGGCCGTGTAGTGGTGCGGTTCATCGGGCGACCACAGCTTGGGCGCGTCGATGCGCGCCGTCGCCCGGCAATCCGCCGAAGCACGGGGCGCGATGACCTGGGCAGGCGTGGCCGCCCGCGCCACCACGCGGCCGGAAGCATCCGCGATGCTCCATTCGAGCGAGGCATGGACGGCATGCCCGCTCTCGTTCTCGACCAGGGTGGCCAGCGCCAGCGTGGCCGCATCGCTCTCGACCACCGGTCGCACCACGCTTTCCCAGCGGCCGAGATGCACGGGATCCATCTTGGTCAGCCAGACGTGGCGGTAGATGCCGGCGCCCTCGTAGAACCAGCCGTCGCCGAAGCTGGCGTCGACGCGCAGGGCGACGACGTTCTTGCCACCGTAGTTGAGGAAATCGGTGAGGTCGAAGCGGAACGGCGTGTAGCCGTCGTCGTGCCGGCCGATGAAGCAGCCGTTGACGAGCAGCACGATGTCGCGCATCGCGCCGTCGAACTCGATCCAGATGCGGCGGCCGCGGTCGCTTGCCGGAATCTCGAACGTGCGCCGGTACCAGCCCACGCTGGTCGCCGGGTAGCGGCGCCCCAGCGGCTTGTAGCCGTGCGAGGTCAACCGGGTGTCGTCGTCGCCGCTGTCGTCGTGGACGGGGGCCAGCTCCACCGCCCAGTCGTGCGGGAGATCCAGCGCACGCCAGCCGGCGTCGTCGAAGTCGGAAGTGGCGATCTTGAAGTCGCCGGTCTTGGAAAAATCGCCCTGGCCGAATCCGTAGCCGAAATCCTTGGCCGGATCGCAGCCGTTGCCGAACGCGAAGCGCCAGTCGAAATCGAACAGCCATTGCTCGCGCGGCGCCACCGGCGACTCGCCGTGGTGCACGGGCAGCGATGATTTTCCGTCGGTCGCACCAAGGCCGGCCCACACGGTACGCGGCAGCAGACAGGAACCCGCCAGGCCGATGCCGGAAAGGATGAAGGTGCGGCGCGTCGTATCGACCATGAGGTCGGATCCCGGTGGCGTGCGATGTCCATTAATACTACATAATGCACCACCCGTTTCCAAGCTTGCGGCAAGCGCAGGCGTGGCGCACCCGTGGATGCCATAATGCACGGTCCCACGGAGTGCCTGCCCACCATGAGTCGCCGCCTGCTCGTCACCCACGCCCTGCCCTACGCCAACGGCCCGCTGCACCTGGGCCACATGCTGGGCTACATCCAGACCGACATCTGGGTGCGCGCGCAGCGGATGATGGGCAACGAGGTGCACTTCGTGGCGGCGGACGACGCGCACGGCACGCCTATCATGCTGGCCGCCGAGAAGGCCGGCACGACGCCGGAGGCTTTCATCGCCGGGATCCGCGCCAGCCACGAGGCCGATTTCGCGGACTTCCACTTCAGCTACGACCACTACCACACCACCCACTCGGACGAGAACCGCGAGCTGGCCGCGCTGATCTACGCGCGCCTGCGCGACGCCGGCTATATCGCCAGGCGCAGCATCCAGCAGCTGTACGACCCCGAGAAGCAGATGTTCCTGCCAGACCGCTACATCAAGGGCACCTGCCCGAAGTGCGGCACACCCGACCAGTACGGCGACAACTGCGAGAACTGCGGCGCCACTTACGCCCCCACCGACCTCATCAATCCGTATTCGGTCGTCTCCGGCGCCACGCCGGTGCTGAAGGACTCGGAGCATTACTTCTTCGAGCTCTCCAAGTTCGAGGCTCTGCTGCGCGACTGGTTCGCCGGCAAGTACACCGGCGGCAAGCCGGTGGCGAACAGCGGCGTGGCCGCCAAGCTGCGCGAATGGCTGGACGGCGGCCTGAAGGACTGGGACATCTCGCGCGACGCGCCCTACTTCGGCTTCCCCATCCCCGACGCCCCGGGCAAGTTCTTCTACGTGTGGCTGGACGCACCGGTGGGCTACCTCGCCAGCTTCAAGGCACTGTGCGAGCGCACCGGCCTGAAGTTCGACGACTACCTCGGTGCGGACAGCACCACCGAGATGCACCACTTCATCGGCAAGGACATCATCAACTTCCACGGCCTGTTCTGGCCGGCGATGCTGCACGGCGCGCAGATGCGCGTGCCCACCGCGCTGCACGTCAACGGCTACCTCACGGTCAACGGCGCGAAGATGTCCAAGTCGCGCGGCACCTTCATCCAGGCGCGCACCTACCTCGACGCCGGGCTCAATCCCGAGTACCTGCGCTACTACTTCGCCAGCCTGCTCAACGACACGCCGGTGGACGTGGACCTCGACCTCAAGGCCTTCGAGGAGCGCGTCAACTCGCACCTGGTCGGCAAGTGGGTGAACATCGCCAGCCGCACCGCAGGCTTCGTGCACAAGTTCTCCGGCGGCAAGATGGCGGATGGCTTCGACGTGGAACACGCCGCGCTGTGGCAGGCCCTGCTGGCGCACTACGACGGCATCGAGGCGCTTTACGAGGGCGGCGAATTCGCCGAACTCACCCGCCGCTTCGTGCTGATGGCCGACCTGGTCAACGGCCACATCGCCGAGAAGGCACCCTGGATGATGGCGAAGGACGAGGGGCGCCGCACGGAGCTTGCGCAGGTGTGTTCGTTCGCGCTGGCCGCGTTCCGCCTGCTCGCGGGCCTGCTGAAACCCATACTGCCCGCCACCGTGGCTGCCGCCGAGCAGTTCCTGGCCGCGCCGATCGGCGGCTTCGCCGACGCACGCGATGCGCTGCATGGCCATACGATCAACGCCTTTGAACCGCTGCTCGCACGCCTCGATCCCAAACGCATCGAGGCGATGGTCGAAGCCTCGAAGGAATCGCTGGGGGCAACTGCGCCCGCTGCCGAACCACCGAAGAAAAAGCCCATGAACGACACCGTCAAGCCCGCCGCCCCCGTTGCCACCGACACGTCTGCCACGACAACGCCTGCCACCATCGCCATCGACGACTTCGCGAAACTCGACCTGCGCGTGGGCAAGGTGCTGGCCTGCGCGTTCGTGGACGGTTCGGACAAGCTGCTGCGCTTCGAGCTGGACGCCGGCGCGCTGGGCAAGCGGCAGATCTTCTCCGGCATCCGCGCCGCCTACGGCGAGCCGGAGAAGCTGGTGGGCCGCAACGTGGTGTTCATCGCCAACCTCGCGCCGCGCAAGATGCGCTTCGGCCTCTCCGAGGGCATGATCCTCTCCGCGGGCGACGGCGGCAGCGACCTGTTCCTGCTCGACGCCGACCAGGGGGCGCAGCCGGGCGCCACGGTGCGCTGAGCCCCGCGCCCTCTCTCCGCCGGGAGGGGGGACACACTCGCCGTGACACAGCAACTCGCCGACCGCATCGACGCCCTGTTGCCGCAGACCCAATGCGAGCAATGCGGCTACCACGGCTGCCGCCCCTACGCGGAGGCCATCGCGCGGGGCGAGGCGGAGATCAACCGGTGTCCGCCCGGCGGTGCCGCCGGCATCGCGAAGCTCGCCGCCTTGCTCGGCCGCCCCGCCCTCCCGCTAGCCCCGGAACACGGCGTCGAAAAGCCGCGCATGCTGGCACGGGTGGTCGAGGACGAGTGCATCGGCTGCACCAAGTGCATCCAGGCCTGCCCGGTGGATGCCATCGTGGGCGCGGCCAAGCTGATGCACACCGTGCTGGCCGACGATTGCACCGGCTGCGAGCTGTGCGTGCCGGCCTGCCCGGTGGATTGCATCCTGCTGGAGCCGATGCCGTTGGCGCAGATCGACCAGGCACATGCCGACGCGGCGCGCGAGCGCTTCCAGCGCCGCGAGGCGCGGCTGGCGCGCGAAGCTGCCGAGCGCGAGGCGGAGCTGGCCGCGCGCAAGGCAGGCGTGGACGCGGCCGCCGCGGCCGACCCGGTGCTGGCCGCGCTGGCCCGCGCTCGCGCGAAACAGGACAAGACCCCATGAAACGCGCCGACGTCGTCGAGCTGTTCACCCGCCTGCGCGAGCTGAACCCGCAGCCCACCACCGAGCTCACCTACACCACGCCGTTCGAGCTGCTGGTGGCCGTGGTGCTCTCCGCGCAGGCCACCGACGTGGGCGTGAACAAGGCCACGCGCAAGCTTTACCCGGTGGCGAACACGCCGCAGGCAATCCTCGCGCTGGGCGAGGACGGGCTGAAGAAATACATCGGCACGATCGGCCTGTTCAACGCCAAGGCGAAGAACGTGATCGCGCTGTGCGGCCTCCTGGTCGAGCGGCACGGCGGCGAGGTGCCACGCACCCGCGAGGCGCTGGAGGCGCTGCCTGGCGTGGGCCGCAAGACCGCGAATGTGGTGCTCAACACCGCATTCGGCGAATCCACCATTGCGGTGGACACGCACATTTTCCGCGTCGCCAACCGCACCGGCCTCGCTCCCGGCAAGGACGTGCGCGTGGTGGAGGACAAGCTGGAGAAGGTGGTGCCCGCGGAGTTCAAGCGCGACGCCCACCACTGGCTGATCCTGCACGGCCGCTACGTGTGCAAGGCGCGCAAGCCGGATTGCCCGCACTGCGCGATCCGCGACCTGTGCCGCTACAAAGACAAGACGCCGGCGGCCTGAACGTCACGCCGCCACCGGCGAAAAGCAAACGGCGGGCATCATGCCCGCCGTTTTTCCGTCCCTGGGTCGAACTCCCTTGCGATAAGCGATTCCGCGCTCCTGTCGCCGCGTCCGTCCATGGCGGCGTTCCGCCGATACCCGCGGCGGCTACGCCGGCTCAGAACTTGTAGGCGATCATCACGCGGTTGTAGGTGAACGAGCCGTTGCCCGGGTTCAGGCCGTTCTCGCCGCCGCTGGAACGCTCCCAGCGATTGCGCAGCGACAGCCCCTTGAGCACGCCGTCCAGGTTGTAGGTCAGGTCCACGTAGACGTCGTGGCTGCTGCCGCGGAGTGCGGTGGTGTACTTGGCGTAGGCCAGCATGACGTTCAGCTTGTCGTTGAACAGGTTGTAGGTCAGCTTGGTCTTCCAGGCGTGGCCCGGACCCTGCTCCACCAGGCCGCGGATCATCGAGGTGGTGTACAGCGGATCGGTGGCGTAGGCGGCGGTGTACGGCGAAATGATCGCACCGTCGCCGACCGCGCCCGACTGCTGGTCAATCTTGTTGTAGGCCACTTCGAACTTGCCGTGGGGAATGTTCACGCCGACGTCGGCGCCCCAAGCGCGGCTCTTCACCTTGCTGCCGGCCACACCGAACAGCTTCGCGCTGTCCTGGACCAGGATGGAGCTGGAACCGGCGGTCTCGTCCAGGTACTGGCCGGCGATGAACGGGTCGAAGCCCGTACCGGTCTTGAAGGTGTAGGTGCCGTCGGCATAGCCCATGCGGGCAAAGTCGATGAAGTCGTAGTACCACGCCTGGCCCTTGAAGCCGCCAGCGGCGTAGAGGGCGCCTGCCGCCCACGTGCCGCGCGCGGCAGGGGCGCTGCTCGGCAGGCCGCCGATGCCGCCGTAAGAAGAGTCACCGCGATAGGTGGCCGGGTAATAGAGGTTGTCGAAGTGGAAGGAGTCGGAGGTACGGCCCTTCCAGCCGAAGCTGCGCAGGCCGACGAGATCCCAGCCCTTGGCCGGCTTGAAGTCGACCATGGCGGCCTGGTACGCCGCCGGCATCACGCGCGAATCGCTCGAGCCCATCCACGGCGTGTTGAGGTACTGCTGGCCGACGCGCACCAGCGTGTTGTCGGCCTTGTACTGCACGTAGGCCTGGCTGAGCGCACTGACCGAATTGGTCGGCCCCATCAGGGTGGTGTCGATCTTGGAAGCCGTGGACGACTGCGTGCCGAAGGCGTTGGCGCTGACCAGCGAGGCGCCGAGGCTGAACCCGCCGCCGAATTCGCCAGTCTGCGCGTTCAGCAGGATCGCGCCAGACAGGGCGTGCGCATCCGGCACGGAGTCGGTGGAGTACATGCGGTTGAAGTTGTACAGGCGCAGCTCGCCGTCAACATGTCCCTGCGTGAAGATGTTGTCGGATGTATCAGCGTGGGCGCTGAAGCTGGCGTAGCCGAGCGCAAGGCCCACGGCGGCGACGATCAGGGTATTACGCATGAGGCAGTGCTCCGCAATCTTGGGTTGGACTGGCCGGCCCGGGCGGCGGGTCTGCCGCGCGGGCCGGATTGTTTGGAAATCGTTGTGATGTCGCAAGGATGCGGACCTTCCATTACAGACGCTCACCAATTTCATGACAAATGCGTGACATTGCCCGGGCGGACCGGCCCGTGACTCCACGGCAGATCCGGGCCAGGGATCTTCCGGCCGGGACTTCCGGCGCGGTCAACACGCTATGATGGCGCGGTGAATTCACCTTCTTTCTCCACCTCCAAGCTTCTCTCCCAGCGCTTCCGCGGCTTTCTGCCGGTGATCGTGGACGTGGAAACCGGCGGTTTCGATGCCGAGCGCGACGCCCTGCTGGAGATCGCCGCGATCACCGTAGGCATGGACGCACACGGCTTCCTGCACCCGCAGGCCACCGTCCACGCCCACGTCGAGCCCTTTCCCGGCGCCAACCTCGACCCGCGCGCGCTGGAAGTCACCGGCATCGACCCGGACAACCCGCTGCGCGGCGCGCTGAACGAGCGTGCCGCACTGGAGCACGTGTTCCAGGCAGTGCGCACCGCGGTGCGCGACAGCGGCTGCCAGCGCGCGATCCTGGTGGGCCACAACGCCGCGTTCGATCTGGGTTTCATCAATGCCGCGGTGCGCCGCACCGGGCACAAGCGCAATCCGTTCCACCCCTTCAGCTGCTTCGACACGGCCACCCTGGGCGGCCTAGCCTACGGCCAGACGGTGCTCAGCAAGGCGGTACAGGCCTCCGGCCGGGAGTTCGACACGCGGGAGGCGCATTCGGCAATCTACGACGCCGAGTCCACCGCGGCGCTGTTCTGCGGGATCGTCAACCGCTGGCGCCAGCTGGAAATGTTCGAGCGCGAGCGGGTCGGGGCCGACATCGACTGAGCGCTGCGCATGGCCTTGTCATCTTTCTGCAATATTCATCTCATTTCATTGCAACACGCCACCGCTGCAATGAGCGGCACCCGGGCGCCGCCCGTGCCCTCCCAAGGAGCCAACGTGTTGACCTCATCCCGTTCCATGTTCCGCCTCGGCGCGCTTGCCGCGTTGGTCGCCGCCTCGCTGGCTGCGGTATCCGCGCAGGCCACCGACATCACCGGCGCCGGTTCGAGCTTCGTCTATCCCGTGATCTCGAAGTGGTCGGCCAGCTATGCCGAGAAGACCGGCAACCACGTCAACTACCAGTCCATCGGCTCGGGCGGCGGCATCGCCCAGATCAAGGCCGGCACCGTGGACTTCGGCGCTTCCGACATGCCGCTGGATCCGGCCACCCTGCAGAAGTTCGGCTTCGGCCAGTTCCCCGACGTGATCGGCGGCATCGTGCCGGCGTTCAACGTGCAGGGCGTGGCGCCGGGCAAGATGGTGCTGGACGGCGCGACCCTGGCCGACATCTACCTGGGCAAGATCACCAGCTGGAACGATCCGGCCATCGCCAAGCTCAACCCGGGCCTGAAGCTGCCCAGCGCCAAGATCACCGTGGTGCACCGCTCGGACGGTTCGGGCACCACCTTCAACTTCTCCGACTACCTGTCCAAGGTCAGCCCGGAGTGGAAGTCCAAGGTGGGCGAAGGCACCGCCGTGAACTGGCCGACCGGCATCGGCGGCAAGGGCAACGAGGGCGTCTCGGCCTACATCAAGCAGATCCCGAATTCGCTGGGCTACGTCGAGTACGCCTATGCCCTGCAGAACCATATCGGCTACGCGCTGATGAAGAACGCCGCGGGCAAGGTGGTCAAGCCGATGACCTCCAGCTTCCAGGCTGCCGCCGCCACCGCCGACTGGGCGCACGCCAAGGACTTCGACCTGCTGATGACCAATGCGCCGGGCGCCGACGCGTGGCCGATCACCGCTACCTCGTGGGTGATCATGTACAAGCAGCCGAAGAACGCCGCCAACAGCAAGGTCACCTTCGACTTCTTCAAGTTCGCCTATGAGCACGGCCAGGAACAGGCCCGCTCGCTGGACTACGTGCCGCTGCCCGCCGCGCTGGTGAGCCAGATCGAAAGCTACTGGAAGACCGAGTTCAAGCAGTAAGCCCCGATGAAGACCCCTCCTCCTTCCGGGGAGGAGGGGTTGGGGGGTGGGTCCGGATACACTACCGGGGCGACGCAATCATCCGAACCCTCGGCCGCCCGTCGGGCACCTTCCCCGGAGGGGGAGGAAATGCACCCTCCACGCGAAGATCGCATGTCATCGACCCCCGCCGCCAATTCAGCCCCGGACGCCGACCAGCGCAGCCGCATCGATGCTCGCCACGACGCCTGGTTCCGCTGGCTGCTGAGATTCTGTGCCCTGCTGGTGCTGGCCGCGCTGCTGGGCGCCGCGCTGTCCACGCTGTGGGGCGGCCGAGAGGTGCTCTTCAAGGACGGCTTCCATTTCCTCAGCAGCGACGCCTGGAATCCGGTCACCGACGACTACGGCGCGCTGGCGCCGATCTACGGCACCCTGGTGACGTCGCTGATCGCCCTGATCCTGGCGGTCCCGGTCAGCTTCGGCATCGCCCTTTTCCTCACCGAGATCGCCCCGACCTGGCTGCGCGGCCCGGTCGCCACTGCCATCGAGTTGCTGGCCAGCATTCCGTCGATCATCTACGGCATGTGGGGCCTGTTCGTGTTCGTGCCCTTCATGGCAAGCATCGAGCCGACGCTGAGCGACACGCTGGGCAGGCTGCCGCTGGTCGGCACGCTGTTCCAGGGCCCGCCGATCGGGCTGGGCCTGCTCACCGCGGGCATCGTGCTGGCGGTGATGATCCTGCCCTTCATCTGCTCGGTGATGCGCGAGGTGTTCCAGACCGTGCCCACCCGGCTCAAGGAATCCTCCTATGCGCTGGGCTCCACCACCTGGGAGGTGGTGTGGGACATCGTGCTGCCCTACACGCGCTCGGCGGTGATCGGCGGCATCTTCCTCGGCCTCGGCCGTGCGTTGGGCGAGACGATGGCGGTGACCTTCGTGCTGGGCAACGCCTACGACCTTTCCAGCTCGCTGCTGATGCCGGGCACCTCGATCTCGTCCGCCATCGCCAACGAGTTCAACGAGGCCGTGGGCACGCACCGCTCGGCGCTGATCGCGCTGGGCTTCCTGCTGTTCGTGGTGACCTTCGTGGTGCTGCTGGTGGCCCGCCTGATGCTGCGCCGGCTGGCGCGGCGGGAGGGCGCGTGATGGCCGGTTCGGTCTACCTGCGTCGCCGCATCGTCAACGTGGCGGCCCTTGTCCTGAGCGCCTGCGCCACGCTGCTGGGCTTAGTGTTCCTGGCCTGGATCCTGTGGGTGACGCTGAAGAACGGCCTCAGCGCGATCACGCCGAGCCTGTTCACCAAGATCACCGCCTACGCCGACCAGGGCGGCCTGTCCAACGCCATCGTGGGCAGCCTGATCATGGACGTGATGGCGCTGCTGATCTGCGCGCCGATCGGCGTGCTGGCCGGTACCTTCCTCGCCGAATACGCAAACCGCACCAAGCTCGGCGCCACCATCCGCTTCCTCAACGACATCCTGCTGTCGGCACCATCCATCGTGCTGGGCCTGTTCGTATACGTGATCGTGGTGTTGCCGATGTCGAACCTCACCCACGGCAACGTCTCGTTCTCCGGCTTTGCGGGCGGGGTGGCGCTGGCGCTGATCGGCCTGCCGGTGATCGTGCGCACCACCGACGAAATGCTGCAGCTGGTGCCCGGCACGCTGCGCGAGGCCACGCTGTCGCTGGGCATCCCGCAATGGAAGATGACCGTGCAGGTGCTGATGCGCGCGGCCACCTCCGGCATCGTCACCGGCGTGCTGCTGGCGCTGGCGCGCCTGGCCGGCGAGACCGCCCCGCTGCTGTTCACCGCCTTCGGCAACAACTTCATGACCATGCACCCACTGGACAAGATGGCGAGCCTGCCGGTGGCGATCTACCAGTACACCAACGATCCCAACCCGGCCCTGCACGCCATCGCTTGGGCCGGCGCGCTGCTGATCACCCTGTTCGTGCTCACGCTCAGCCTGCTGACCCGACTGATGTTCTCCCGCCACAAGGTGCGTTATGACTGACCCCGCCGCCAACGCCGCTGACTTTGCAGCCGCCGCGGAAAGCGCCACGGCACGCACCAAGATCACGGTACGCGACCTGCACTTCCACTACGCTGCCTCCCATGCGCTGAAAGGCATCAGCATGGACATCCCGGAGAAGCAGGTCACCGCGATCATCGGCCCCTCCGGCTGCGGCAAGTCCACCCTGCTGCGCATCTTCAACCGCATCTATGCGATCTACCCGAACCTGGTGGCCAGCGGCGAGGTGCTGCTGGACGGCGAGAACATCCTCGACCCGAAGTACTCGCTGAACCGCCTGCGCAGCAAGGTCGGCATGGTGTTCCAGAAACCGGTGCCGTTCCCGATGACGATCTTCGAGAACGTGGCCTACGGCATCCGCCACCACGAGAAGCTGTCCAAGGCCGACATGGCCGACCGCGTGGAGCAGGCGCTGCGCCGCGCCGCACTGTGGGACGAGGTGAAGGACAAGCTCAAGCACAGCGCGCTCGGCCTTTCCGGCGGCCAGCAGCAGCGCCTGTGCATCGCCCGCGGCATCGCGCTCAAGCCCGAGGTGCTGCTGCTGGACGAGCCCACCTCGGCGCTGGACCCCATCGCCACCAGCCGCATCGAGCAGCTGGTGGAAGAGCTCAAGCACGACTACACCATCGTCATGGTCACCCACAACATGCAGCAAGCCGCGCGCGTCTCGGACCGCACAGCCTTCATGTACCTGGGCGAGCTGATCGAGTTCGACGTCACCGAGAAGATCTTCACCAAGCCCTCGAAGAAGCAGACCGAGGACTACATCACCGGCCGCTTCGGCTGATCCATTGAAGCCCCTCTCCCTCCGGGAGAGGGGTTGGGGAGAGGGTTCGGGGACCCTCAGCGCACCACTCCGCCCGAACCCTCATCCGCCCTTCGGGCACCTTCTCCCGAAGGGAGAAGGGAAAAACCACGAGGCACACCATGAGCACCGGCAAAGAACACATCATCAAGAGCTACGACGACGAGCTGGCGCGCCTCACCGGCGAGCTGGTGCGCATGGGCGAGCTGGCGGTGAGCCAGCTGGAGGCCGCAATCGACGTGGTCGAGCGCCGCGACGAGCGCGCCGCCCAGCACGTGGTCGGCAACGACGACGCGATCGACCTGCTCGAACAGGAGATCAGCCACGACGTGGTGCGCCTGCTAGCGCTGCGCGCGCCGATGGCCGGCGACCTGCGCAACGTGTTCGCCGCGCTGCGCATCGCCGCCGACATCGAACGCATCGGCGACTACGCGGCGAACGTGGCCAAGCGATCGATCCCGCTGTCGATGGCCGCGCCGATCAACCCCACCAGCGGGCTGGCCCACCTTGCCGAACTGGCCGCCGCCGAAGTGCGCGAAGTGCTTCGCGCCTACCGCGACCGCGACGCCGAACGCGCCTACCAGGTATGGAAGGACGACGTGGAGCTGGACGACGCCTACACCGGCTACTTCCGCCAGCTGCTCACCTACATGATGGAAGACCCGCGCAACATCACGCCGTGCACCCACCTGCTGTTCATGGCGAAGAACATCGAGCGCATCGGCGACCACGCCACCAACATCGCCGAGAACGTGTGGTACCAGGTCACCGGCGAGCCGCTCACCGCCCAGCGCAACAAGCGCGACCTCACCGCCAACCCCGAGATGCCGAAGCTGGGCGACCGCACGGATTGAGTGTCGGGCCCTTCGCACCACCCGCAGGAGCGCACCCGGTGCGCTCCTGCGCTGCTTCCGTGATGGCCATCGCCATCGTCAGTCGCTGCCCCGCCCATCGCGCTTCAGCCGCATCCCGCGCGCGATGCCGTAGATGCCGATGGCGATCCACGCCACTTCGAGCAGGAACGCCGACCAGTTGAAGTTGCCGAAGGTCAGCGAGAGCAGCACGCCGAACGCGCCGAGGATGTTCATGAGCTGGTAGGCCAGCTTGTTGCCGTGCAGCTTGCGGGCCTGCAGCAGGAAGTAGGCCAGCAGCACCAGCAGCACGCCGGCGTAGCCGGCCCAGTCGTACCAGTGGAAAGTCATCGCGGTCCGCTCCGCTGGCGCAGCGCCTCGAACAGCACGATGCCGGTCGCCACCGAAACGTTGAGGCTTTCCATCGCGCCCGGCATCGGGATCTTCGCCGTGAAATCGCAGGTTTCGCGGGTGAGCCGGCGCAGGCCTTCGCCCTCGCTGCCCATCACCACGGCCACCGGGCCCTTGAGGTCGATGGCGTAGATCGACTGGTCCGTGTCGCCGGCGAGGCCGGTGATCCACACGCCGGCGTCCTTGAGCACGCGCAGGGTGCGCGCGAGGTTGGTCACCGCGATCAGCGGCACGCGGTCCGCGCCGCCGGCCGAGGCGCGGCGCACCACGGGCGTCAGGCCCACGGCGCGGTCCTTGGGCACGATCACCGCGGTCGCATTCGCCGCCGCCGCACTGCGCAGGCAGGCGCCGAGGTTGTGCGGGTCGGTGACGCCATCGAGCACCAGCACGAGCGCGGCGTCGCCGGCCTGCTCGAGCAGGGCCGGCAGGTCGCCCTCGCCCGCCAGCGCCGGCGCCTCGTACAGCGCCACCACGCCCTGGTGGCGCGCCTCGCCCGCCAGTTTGTCGAGCTGCTCGCGCGGGCGGTGGTGCACCGGGATCTTCAGCGCCTTGGCGCGCTCGGCCAGCTCGTGCACCCGGGCGTTGCGCTGGCCGTTCTCGACCAGCAGCTCGCGCACGCGCGCGGCGTCGTTGTTGAGGGCGCCATCGACAGGGTTGATGCCGACGATCCAGTGTTCGCTCATTGCCTGCCTTTCGGTTTCGGTTTACGCGCAGCCGTCTTCTTCGCCGCTTGCGCCCCCTTGGCGGCGTTCTTGCGCGGCTGGCTGCCGCCCTTCTTCGCTGCCGGCCCGGAGTGTGCCGCGACGGGTGGCGGATTATCGCGCGGCGGCGGCACGGTGGGCGAGACCGCCTGCTCGCGCCGGCCGAACATGCGGCCGATCGCCTGCGCCGCCTTGCCCATCATGCCGGGCGCCTTGCTGCCGGGCAGCGAATAACGCTCGCCCGCAGCGGCGTAGTCGTAGGACTTGCCCGTGCGCGGCGGCGGTGCGGTGGCGCCGCGCGGCGCCACCAGCCGGAAGTCGATCTTGCGGTCCTCCAGGCTGGCGCGCAGCACCTGCACGCGCACGTGGTCGCCCAGCCGGTAGTGCGCGCCGGTACGCTCTCCCTTCAGCAGATGGCGCTGCGGATCGAAATGGTAGTAGTCGTTGCTGAGCTGGCTGATGTGCACCAGGCCCGACACCTTCGATTCGTCCAGCTCCACGAACAGGCCGAACGAGGTGACGCCAGTGACGAGTCCGGCGAACTCCTCGCCCACGTGCTTGGCCATCCAGGCGCACTTGTAGCGCTCGTCCACGTCACGCTCGGCCTCCTCGGCGCGGCGTTCGCGCTGCGAGCAGTGCACCGCCATCGTGGCCATCTGCGCAGGGGTGTACTCGTAGCCGGCTGGCTTGCCGCCGGTGAGCGCATAGCGGATGGCGCGATGCACCAGCAGGTCCGGATAACGCCGGATCGGCGACGTGAAGTGCGCGTAGGCCGAGAGCGCGAGGCCGAAATGACCGCGGTTGTCGGGCTGGTACGCCGCCATGCTCTGCGCGCGCAGCAGCACGCTCTGGATCAGCTCGCGTTCGGGGCGCTCGGCCACCAGCCGCAACACGTCGGCAAAGTCGGCCGGCGTCACCTCCTCCACCGGTGGCATGCGCAGCTTGAACTCCCGCAGGAACTGCTGCAGGTCCTCGTACTTCTCCGCCGGCGGCGGCTCATGCGCGCGGAACAGCGCAGGGACCTTCTTCTTTTCCAGGAACAGCGCCGCCTGCACGTTGGCGGCGATCATGCATTCCTCGATCAGCTTGTGCGCGTCGTTGCGCGCGGTGGCGCCGGCCGACTCCACCTCGCCGCGCTGGTCGAGGCGGAATTTCACCTCGGGCGTCTCGAAGTCGATCGCACCGCGTCGCTTGCGTTGCGCGGCCATCGCCTTGTACAGCGCATGCAGGTTTTCCAGTTGCGGCAGCACGTCGGCCACCGCAGCCAGCGCGCCGGCTTCGCGCAGGCCCACCGCCTGCCACACCTGGTCGTAGGTAAGCCGTGCATGCGAGCGCATCACCGCCGGGTAGAACTTCGACTTGTCCACTTCACCGGCGGCGTCGACCACCATGTCGCACACCATGCACAGGCGCTCGACCTTCGGATTGAGCGAGCAGATGCCGTTGGAAAGAGTCTCCGGCAGCATCGGCACCACGAAGCCCGGAAAATACGTGGAGGTGCTGCGCTCGAACGCCTCCCGGTCCAGCGCGCTGCCTACCGGCACGTAGTGCGAAACGTCGGCGATGGCGACGACCAGGCGCCAGCCGCCGCCGCGCTTCGGCTCGGCATAGACCGCGTCGTCGAAGTCGCGCGCGTCGGCGCCGTCGATGGTCACCAGCGGCAGCTTGCGCAGGTCCACGCGACCCTCGCGCTCGGCGGCGGCGACCTCGGGCTCCACCTCGGTCGCATCGCGCAGCACCTCGGGCGGCCATTCGCGCGGCAGGTCGTGGCTGGCGATCGCCATCTCGATCAGCAGCGAAGGCTGCAGGCGCTCGCCCAGCACGGCGCGGATCGCACCCAGCGGGCCGCGGTGCGGCGTGGGCGGATCGGTGATCTCGACCACCACGATCTGGCCGGCGCGCGCGCCCTGCGTCTCGCCGGGCGGGATCATCACGTCCTGGTGCAGACGGCGGTCGTCCGGCGCCACCAAGGTCACGCCGTTCTCCACGACGACGCGACCGACGAGGCGCGGCGAGCGGCGCTGCAGCACTTCGGCGATGGCGCCCTGGCGGCGGCCGCGCCGGTCCACGCCCACCACGCTGGCCAGCACGCGGTCGCCGTGCAGCACGCCGCGCATCTGCTGCGGCGAAAGGTAAAGGTCCGCGCCGCCTTCGTCCGGGCGCAGGAAGCCGTAGCCTTCGGCGTTCGCCAGCACTACGCCGGGAATCAGGTCGAGCTTCCGCACCGGCGCGTAGCCGCCACGACGGCCCAGCAGCAGCTGGCCGTCGCGCACCATCGCGCCCAGGCGCTTGTGCAGCGCCTGCAGGTCGTTCGCGTCGTGCAGCGCCAGCGCCTCGGCGATGCGCGCCTCGGTGAGCAGCTCGGCGCGTTCTTCCAGCAGGGCGAGGATGGCCTCGCGGCTGGGGATGGGCCGCTCGTAGCGCTGCGCCTCGCGTTCGGCCTGTGGGTCGTGCGGGCCGGCCGGCCGGCGCTGCTTGCCGGCAGCCGGGATCGCGCCCGCATTCTTGCGGGCGGACGGGGTCTTGCGGATCGGCGTGCGGCTGCCCGCGCGCTGGTCTTCCTTGTTTTTCTTGGTCACGAAATCGCCTTGTGTGGATGGCTGCGCCGCGCACGGTGCAGCCGCATGGAATGATGCGTCAACAAAGTGTTGACAGGGCCCGGGCCGATCCCTAATCTACGCGGCTCACGCAGCCGGAACGGCTCGCGCGACACCTGCCCAGGTGGCGGAATTGGTAGACGCACTAGTTTCAGGTACTAGCGGGTAAAACCGTGGAGGTTCGAGTCCTCTCCTGGGCACCAATTGTAGACGAAGCCCGCAGCGATGCGGGCTTCGTCGTTTTCGCCATCCGCAACTGCAGCAACGGACGAGTCGCCGATGACGCCTGCGCCACATGCCCTCGCGGACCGACGGCACTGGGTGTTCGATCTCGACGGGACGCTGACCGTCGCGGTGCACGACTTCGCGGCGATCCGGCGGGCACTGGGCATCCGCGAGGACGAGGACATCCTCGCCCACCTCGCTGCCTTGCCCGTGCAGGAGGCAGGCGGCAAGCGCGCATGGCTGCTCGAACATGAACGCGGGCTCGCGCAGCACTCCCGTCCCGCCGCCGGCGCGGTACCCCTGGTGCGCGCGCTGGCGGCACGTGGCTGCCGGCTCGGCATCCTCACCCGCAACCTGCGCGAACTGGCCATGATTTCGCTGGAGGCGATCGGCGTGGCCGACTGCTTCGACCCGACCGACGTGCTGGGTCGCGAAGACGCGGCGCCCAAACCCGATCCCGCCGGCCTGCATCTGCTGGCCGCACGCTGGGCGGTCGATCCCGCCCGGTTGACCATGGTCGGCGACTACGCCTACGACCTGGCCTGCGCCCGCGCCGCCGGTGCGCAGGCCGTGCTGGTGAGCCAGCCAGGGAACCGCTGGCCCGACCTGGCCGACTGGCACTTTGCCGACTGTTTCAAGCTGGCGGCCGCGCTGGACGCCACGGCCACCTAGGCATCCGAGGCAGGCCCCTTCAACTCGACCAGGTTGCCCTGCGGGTCGTAGCAGTAGATCGACGGGCCGTTGCCGCGCGCGCCGTAGCGCATGCCCAGCTCGCCGAGGCGCACGCCGTGCGTCTCGAGGTGGGCCAGGATCGCCGCCTCGTCGTAATCCTCCACGCGCAGGCACAGGTGATCCATGTTGTGGCCTTCCCTGCCCGGCGCCACGCCACCCAGCCGGCCCAGCCTGCCGTCCAGGCCCACCAGGTCGATCAGCGAGGTGCCGGCACGCAGCTGCACCAGGCCGATTTCGTCCTGCCGGCGTTCCTCGCGACAACCCAGCACGTCGCAGTAGAAGCGCTGCATCGCGGCGACATCGATGGCGCGCAGCACGACATGGTCGATTTCGCCGATGCGGATCATGGCGGCTCCGGGGATGGGGAGGCCCCGAGCATAGCGCTTCATTGGTCTGCCCCCTGTATAATTGGCGCGGTAAACGCATGGTGGGAGAAGCGGTCGCCCTTCGGGGATGCGCCGCTGCCGAAGGCGCAACGCCCGTAATCGCTCAGGCCCCATACCATCCTGCGTACAGCACTCTGGAGAGAGCGGTTCGATCCGCCGCCGAAGGGGCACGAGGCGCAAGCCTCCAAACTCTCAGGCAAAAGGACAGAGGGGCGCCCGCGTGCGGCATGCACGCAGAATTCGGACGCCCCTCATGAGCCAGAACACTCCCTCCCTGCGCGAGCTGGAACACCACGACGCCTTCATCGCGCGCCACATCGGCCCCAACGACACCGAGATCGCGCACATGCTGCACACCGTCGGTCACGATTCGCTGGACGCGATGACCGACGCGATCGTGCCGGCGAAGATCAAGTCGGCCGCGGCGCTGGCACTCCCTGCCGCGATGGGCGAGGTGGATGCGCTGGCGAAGATCCGTGCGATCGCCGGCAAGAACCAGGTGCTCCGCAGCTTCATCGGCCAGGGCTACTACGGCACCCATACGCCCAACGTCATCCTGCGCAACATCCTCGAGAACCCGGCCTGGTACACGGCCTACACGCCGTACCAGGCGGAGATCTCGCAGGGCCGCATGGAAGCGCTGATCAACTTCCAGACCATGTGCGCCGACCTCACCGGCATGGAAATCGCCAACGCCTCGCTGCTGGACGAGGCCACCGCGGCGGCCGAGGCGATGACCCTGGCCAAGCGTTCGGCCAAGGCCAAGGGCAATGTCATCGTGGTGTCCGGCGATGCGCATCCGCAGACCATCGAGGTGATGCAGACGCGCGCCGAACCATTGGGCCTGACGATCAAGCTGGCCAACTCCGCCGGGGAATGGGACGCCGCGATCGCCGCGGACGACTACTTCGCGGCGCTGATCCAGTACCCGGCCAGCAGCGGCTGGCTGCTGGACTGGAGCGACGAGGTCGCGAAGATCCACGCCAGGGGCGCGCTGGCCATCTTCGCCAGCGACCTGCTGGCGCTGACCCTGCTCAAGCCGCCGGGCGAGATGGGCGCCGACATCGTCATCGGCAACTCGCAGCGCTTCGGCGTGCCGTTCGGTTTCGGCGGCCCGCACGCCGCCTTCATGGCCTGCCGCGACGCCTACAAGCGCTCGATGCCGGGCCGCCTGATCGGCGTGTCCATCGACGCCGAAGGCAACAAGGCCTACCGCCTCACCCTGCAGACGCGGGAGCAGCACATCCGCCGCGAGAAGGCCACCAGCAACATCTGCACCGCGCAGGTGCTGCTCGCCGTGATGGCCTCGATGTACGCCGTCTACCACGGTCCGGAAGGCCTCACCCGCATCGCCTCCCGCGTGGCACGCCTCACCGCGATCCTCAAGGCCGGCCTGCAGCAGCTCGGCTTCACCCAGTTCCACCATGACAGCGCGTTCGACACGCTGGGCCTGAAGACCGGCGAGCGCACCGACGCCATCGCGGCGCGCGCGGTGGCGCTGGGCGCCAACCTGCGCAAGGCGTGGGGCGAGTACCTGTGCATCTCGCTGGACGAGACCACCACCCGCGCCGACATCGAACTGCTGTGGCGCATCTTCGGCGGCGACGATGCGAAGCTGCCCAGCATCGACGCGCTGGACGCCAGCGCGCCATCGCTGATCCCGCAGGACCTGCGGCGTACCTCGGGCTTCCTCACCCACCCGGTGTTCAACACGCACCACAGCGAGCACGAGCTGCTGCGCTACCTGCGCGCGCTGGCCGACAAGGACCTGGCGATGGACCGCACGATGATCCCGCTGGGTTCGTGCACCATGAAGCTCAACGCCACCGCCGAGATGATCCCGGTGACCTGGCCCGAGTTCGCCAACATCCACCCGTTCGCCCCGGCCGCGCAGACGCAGGGCTACCAGGAACTCATCGCCGGGCTGGAAGCGCAGCTGGTGGAGATCACCGGCTACGACGCGGTGAGCCTGCAGCCGAACTCCGGCGCACAGGGCGAATATGCGGGCCTCCTGGCCATCCGCGCCTACCATCGGTCGCGCGGCGAAGGCCATCGCGACATCTGCCTGATCCCCGAGTCCGCCCACGGCACCAACCCGGCCTCCGCGAACCTGTGCGGCATGAAGGTGGTGGTCACCCGGTGCGACGCCAACGGCAACGTGGACCTGGAAGACATCCGCGTGCAGGCCGAGAAGCATTCGGCCAACCTCGCCGCGATCATGCTCACCTACCCGTCCACCCACGGCGTGTTCGAGGAAGACGTGGTGGCGATCTGCGACATCGTCCACCAGCACGGCGGCCAGGTGTACACCGACGGCGCCAACATGAATGCGCTGGTGGGCGTCGCCAAGCCCGGCAAGTGGGGCTCGGACGTCAGCCACCTCAACCTGCACAAGACGTTCTGCATCCCGCACGGCGGCGGCGGCCCCGGCGTGGGTCCGTGCGCGGTACGTTCGCACCTCGCGCCGTTCCTGCCGCGTGCGCTCGGCGAAGACGGTGCGCGCACCCAGGGTACCGGCAACGGCGCAATGGTCAGCGCCGCCACCTTCGGCAGCGCGTCGATCCTGCCGATCTCGTGGATGTACATCACCCTGATGGGCTCGGCGGGCCTGCGCAAGGCCACCCAGGTGGCGCTGCTCAACGCCAACTACATCGCCAGGCGCCTGGCCCCGCACTACCCCACGCTGTACACCGGCCGCAACGGCCTGGTGGCGCACGAGTGCATCCTCGACCTCCGCCCGATCAAGGACGCCACCGGCATCAGCGCCGAGGACGTGGCCAAGCGCCTGATCGACTTCGGCTTCCACGCGCCCACGCTGTCCTTCCCGGTCGCCGGCACGCTGATGGTCGAGCCCACCGAGAGCGAGTCGCAGTACGAGCTGGATCGCTTCATCGACGCGATGATCCAGATCCGCGAGGAGATCCGCGCGGTGGAGGAAGGCAAGCTCGACCGCGACGACAACCCGCTGCGCAACGCCCCGCATACGGCGTTCGCGGTGAGCGCCAGCGAGTGGACGCACGCCTATCCGCGCGAACTGGCTGCCTTCCCGCTGCCCTCGCTGAAGCTGCAGAAGTACTGGTCGCCGGTGGCGCGGGTGGACAACGTCTACGGCGACAAGAACATCATGTGCGCCTGCATCCCGGTGGATGCGTACAAGGAAGAGGCCGAGGCGTAAACGTCCGCTCCCCATCCCAGCCCGCCGGGATGGGACCGCAACGAAAAGCCCCGCCCCGTGCGGGGCTTTTCGTTGCGCGGGATTGAATCCGCGGCGCCCCGCCTCACGTATGACAGGTGCTCCCGCCCTTCGGGCCGCACCGCATGTCGCATGCCAGAATGCGGGCTCCGGGCGCCAACGTTTCCCCGGGATCGAGAGGTACCGCCTTGAACGCTTCCACGCTCGCCGAGCCTGCGCCACGCGCCGCCACGCTGCCGTTGCCGCGCACGCCGAACCTGCACGAAACCGATCCCGCGCGCATGCGCCGGACGCTGCGCGAGTACTTCACCAGCACCTTCGACCGCTACGAGTCGCTGTTCGAGACGCTCGCCGTCGACGCGGCCTGGTACGAGCCGCCGATCACGCTGCGCCATCCGCTGATCTTCTACTACGGCCATACCGCCACGTTCTTCGTCAACAAGCTGCTGCTGGCGCGCCTGATCGAGGAGCGCATCGACCCGTACCTCGAATCCGTGTTCGCGGTGGGCGTGGACGAAATGGGCTGGGACGACCTCAACGACGCCCACTACGACTGGCCGAGCATCGCCGAGGTGAAGGCCTACCGCGACAAGGTGCGCGCGCTGATCACCCGGCTGATCGACGAGGCGCCACTGACCCTGCCGATCGGCTGGGACAATCCGTGGTGGGCCATCGTCATGGGCATCGAGCACGAGCGCATCCACCTGGAAACCTCGTCGGTGCTGATCCGCCAGCACAAGCTTGCCTACGTGAAGCCGCACCCGGCATGGCAACCCTGCACCGAGAGCGGCGAAGCGCCGGACAACACCCTGGTGAAGGTGGCCGCCGGCAAGGTCGCGTTGGGCCGCGACATTTCCAGCGCTGTCTATGGCTGGGACAATGAATACGGTCGCCACGAGGCCGAGGTGCCCGCCTTCGAGGCCAGCCGCCACCTGGTCAGCAACCGGGAGTTCCTCGCCTTCGTCGAGGCCGGCGGCTACGCGCAATCCGGTTACTGGGAAGACGAAGGCAACGCCTGGCGCGAATTCGCCAAGGCCGCCCACCCTACCTTCTGGCGCAGCTCGGCCGAGGGCTGGCAACTGCGCCTGATGACCGGCGAGGTGCCGATGCCGTGGGACTGGCCGGTGGAGGTGAACTACCACGAGGCCAAGGCATTCTGCCGCTGGAAATCCGCGCACGGCGGCCAGCCGGTGCGCCTTCCCACCGAGGACGAGTGGTACCGCCTGTACGCCGAAAGCCGGCGTGGCGCGCCCGATGGCAAAACACCGGACGCCAACCTCAACCTCGCCCACTGGGCCTCGTCATGCCCCGTGAACCGCTTCGCCCAGGGCGAGTTCTTCGACGTCGCCGGCAACGCATGGCAGTGGACGGAAACCCCGATCTATCCGTTCGAGGGCTTCCAGGTGCATCCGATCTACGACGACTTCAGCACACCCACCTTCGACGGCCGCCACAACCTGATGAAGGGCGGCTCGTGGATCGCTACCGGCAACGAGGCCGAGGCCGCCTCGCGCTACGCCTTCCGCCGCCACTTCTTCCAGCATGCGGGGTTCCGCTACGTGATTTCCAAGCACCTCAAGCCGGCTCCAGCCTCGCACTACGAGACCGACAAGCTGCTCTCCGAATACGCCGAGTTCCATTACGGCGACAGCTATTTTGGCGTGCCGAACTTCCCGCAGGCGCTGGTGCAACTGGCAACTACGGCGCTGGGCGACGCGCCGAAACGCACCGCGCTGGACCTGGGCTGCGCCTCCGGCCGGGCCAGCTTCGAACTGGCGCGCCACTTCGGCCACGTCACCGGCGTGGATTTCTCCGCACGCTTCATCGGCCAGGGCGTGGCGTTGGCCCGCGGTGACAGCCTGCGCTACCTGCTGCAGGACGAAGGCGAGTTGGTCGAATACAAGTCGCGCAACCTCGCCGAGCTGGGCCTCGCGGACGTCGCCAACAAAGTGGAGTTCTTCCAGGGCGACGCCTGCAACCTCAAGCCGCAACTCACCGGCTACGACTTCATCCTCGCCGCCAACCTGATCGATCGGCTGTACAACCCGGCGCAATTCCTCGAAGCCATCCACGAACGCCTGAATCCGGGCGGCATCCTGATGATCACCTCGCCCTACACCTGGCTGGCCGAGCACACGCCACGTGCCGACTGGGTGGGCGGCTTCAAGAAAGACGGCGAGAGCTTCACCACGCTGGACGGCCTCGACGCCATCCTCGGTGCGCACTTCCAGCGGCTGGGCGAACCGCAGTCGGTGCCGTTCGTGATACGCGAGACGCGGCGCAAGTTCCAGCACACCTTGTCCGAGGTGACGCTGTGGCGGCGGCGCGCGTGAACTTCGATTTCGACCGGCCCGTCGACCGCAGCGGCACCCACGCGCTGAAGTTCGACGGCCGCCGGCAGAAATTCGGCAGCGACACCGTGCAGCCGATGTGGGTGGCCGACATGGATTTCGCCGTGCCGCCTTGCGTGAGTGAGGCCGTGACCGCCCGCGCGCGGCATCCGCTCTACGGTTACACGCTGTATCCCGACAGCCTGCTGCAGGCGCTCGTCGACTGGTGCGCGCGCCGCCACCGCCTGCCGCTCGAACGCGAGTGGCTGGTGCCAGCCAGCGGCGTACTGGCCGCGATGATCGCGGCAATCCAGGCCTGCACTGCCGCGGGTGACGCGGTGATCGTGCAGCCGCCGGCGTACCCCGGCTTCTTCCGCGCGGTGGAAGACAGCGGCCGCCGCCTGCTGCACAACCCGCTGCGCGAAACCGACGGCCGCTACGCGATGGATCTCGCGCAACTGGAGCAGCAGGCCAGCGACGGCGCACGCGCCCTGCTGCTGTGCAACCCACACAACCCGGTCGGCCGCGCGTGGACGCCGGACGAGCTGGAGAGTGTGCTGCACATCGCGCGCCGCCACGGCCTCACCGTCATCACGGACGAAGTCCACGGCGACCTCGTGCTGCCCGGCGCCAGCCACCATCCTTTGCTAGGCCTCGCGCATGCGGACGACCGCGTCATCGCCGTGCTCTCGCCCGGCAAGACCTTCAACCTGCAGGGGCTGGGCCTGTCCGTGTTGGCGGCGCCGCGCCCCGACCAGTGCGCCGCGCTGCGGCACGCGGTGGACACCCTGCACCTGGGCGACGCCAACCCCTTCGCCATCGCCGCCGCCGAAGCCGCCTGGCGCGGCGGCGACCCGTGGCTCGACGCCCTGCGCAGCTACCTCGCCGGCACCCATGACTTCGTCGCCAATGCCCTGCGCACGCGCCTCCCCGCGATCCGCCTCGTGCCCCCGGAAGCCAGCTACCTGCTGTGGCTGGACTGCCGCACGCTGGGCATGGAAGACGCAGCACTGCGCGACTTCTTCATCCACCGCTGCCAGCTCGGCCTGAATCCCGGCACCGACTTCGGCACTGGCGGCAGCGGCTTCATGCGTATGAATATCGGTACGCCTCGGGGCAATGTCGAGATGGCGCTGGAGGCTATCGAGGCGGCGTTGGGTTAACACTGCTTGCCAATGCCTATGACTCTCCAAAGCGAACACAACACGCACACTCATGAGAAGCAGTGCGAACGACCGACGTGGCAGCGGTTTACGTAGGAACCAACAGAAGGGGAAGCAATGAATGCCGAACGGTTACACGCGATTGCCGCCGCAATCCGAACGGACTTTGGTAATACAAACTTTTTGCCGAAGCTTCAGCAACTCGTACAGTCTACCGCCAATCTATCTCAACAACCAAATCAACAGCAATTCCAGAACCAAGTCGCGCAATACCGAGAAGCGGTCATCGATGCCTTACGTAGCTCCAGACTCAACGAGTTTAGCCCTGCGTGGAGGCAAGTTATCGCGGAGATAGGAGGAGAAATATTTTTCGACGGTCGACTTGAAGGAGAAATAACTAACCTCTTTTCTATCAACCAAGTGACGCCTAATGCGCTCAATAGCTCGCTTCAAAAGATTCATGCTGACGCACAGGGCTGGTTTGAAGCCATCACCGAACTTAATAATGCATTTGATAGATTGGATATAGGCAGTGAAGATTTATCGCCGGGCGAGTGCGAATTGGGAGTTCTTATTCCTCGAACCTTCGTTGACAATCGACTAGATCGCTTCTCGGCAGAGCTATCGCAACTCAACAAGATGTTTAGTGTATTTGCGGAAATTACAACTGGATCGAGGCCTGGATTCAAGATCAGGACGATTTCGTCATCTGACCTGACCATCTATCTGGAGGCTGCACCAAAAGTCTGCGCGTGCATTGCCTTGGCGATTGAACGAATTGTTGCTCTATATAAGAGCCTCTTGGAGATTCGCAAACTGCAGGGCGAGCTAAAAAAGCAAGGACTTCAAGATGATAGCCTCAAAGGCGTCCGAGAACACGCCGAAAATCTTATTACACAAGGCGTAGATAAGATTGCCGACGAAATTCTTGAAAAGAATAACGTCAAACAGCGCGATGGCCGCGAGAACGAAATTTCCATAGAATTGAGAATGACCCTCAAAAAGATCGCCGCGCGTATCGATCGCGGCTTCAATATAGAGATTCGCATGGAAATGCCCAGGAAAGAACAAGTGGGTGAAGCCGTTGAGAACGAAGCGATATCGAGCTTTGAAACGATCAAGGAGGCGGGACCCAACATGCAATTCCTAAAAATGAGTGGCGATCCCATCCTCACGCTTCCCAATGGAGACGCGGACGGAGAACCAGACAAATCGAAGTCACCAGCAAATTAAACAACGCTCGCTCAACTGGATGGCTTCATCACTAAAAACAAGGCCCCGCATGCGGGGCCTTGTCGTATCACTTACAGAAAACTCAACCGCCGTTCTTCGCCAGCCACGCGTCCACCGCCGGCAGGCGATCCTTGCGGACCATCATGCGGTACTCGATGTTGGCGATCACCGCGTTCGCCGGGCGACGCGCGGAGGGATCAATGGTGGCCTCGTAGGCCTTGATCTTGGCGATCATCGCAGGATCGAACGAGCTGTTGCCCAGCGACGGGTAGTAGCGGCTGCTGGAGGTGGAGTCGACCAGCTTGTCCACCTGCGCACGGTGCGCCATGGCGAAGTCGTAGGCCAGTTCCGGGTGCTGCCAGGACACGCCGCGGATCATCCCAGCGCTGTTGGTGGCGCCCGGCTCGGGGGTGAGCGCAAGGTCCAGTGCGCGCTGCGCCAGCGCCTTGTCCTTGGCGTAGGACAGCAGGCCGTACAGGCGATCCCTGATCATCGGCGACTTCTCGGCCTTGGCCTCGGCGTGCAGCTTGTCCCAGGTGGCCGCGTCCGCATGCTGCGCCACGATGGCGAGGATGATCTTGCGCAGGGCCGGCGGCACCGCCTTGGGGTCGGTGGCCTGGGCGTCGTAGCGGCGGCGCACTTCCTTCAGCATGTCCGCGTCGCCCAGCTCGGACAGCGCGCCGATCAGCTGCGTGCGCAGCAGCGTGGTCGAGGTGCTCTCGTCCGGCCTGGCGTCCCAGCCCACGCGCGCGAACACCGGCTTGAGCTGCGCCACGGCATAGGTGCGGAAGCGGTCCTGCCGCGCCTTGTCGCCGCGGTAGTACTGGTCCAGTCCTTCCAGGCTCCTGGTCACCTCCGCCCAGATTGCCGGCGCGGCATCGGCCGGCGTGGCCTTGGCCATATCGAGGAAATCCGAGACCGGTTCGAGGCCGGCCATGCTCTCGGCCCAGGTGTCGCTCATCAGGCCGAGCTGGTCGATCGGCGCGAGCTTGTTGAAGTCCTGCTTCAGCGCGGCGAGCTGCGCCGGCGCGTACAGTGTGCGGTAGTAGCCGGTCTGCCCTGCATTCACCAGCACCGGACCGCAGCCCTTCAGCTTCAGCGTGGCGGAGCCGTTCACCAGCGTGCTGGATGCGGCGTTGCCCACCACCTCGGCGATCACCGGCACGTGCCAGCGCAGCGGCTGCTTATTCGGGCGATCCTTGGTGAACTCGCCCTGGCTGAGCTTGAGGGTGGTCTCGCCGTTGCTGCACATGGCCGAATCCACCTTGATCAGCGGCACGCCCGGCTGCAGCGTGAAGTCGTGCGCCACCTGGGTGATCGGCTTGCCGCCGGCCACGCCGTCCATCGCATGCCACAGGTCGTCGGACACCGTGTTGCCGTAGGCGTGGGCCTTGAGGTAGTTGTGCACGCCCTGGCGCCACGCCTCGGGACCAACGTAGGCTTCCAGCATGCGGATCACCGCCTCGCCCTTGGAATAGGTGATGGTGTCGAAGGCCTGGCTGGCCTGCTCCACCGTGTCGATCTTCTGCACGATGGGATGCGTTGTGGCCACCGCGTCGACCGACATCGCGCCTTCGCGCACGCCCACGGTATCGAGCACGGTGTTCCACTCCGGATGCACTTTCTCGGTTTCGCGCTCGGCCATCCACGACGCGAAACCCTCGTTGAGCCACAGGTTGTCCCACCAGTTCATGGTCACCAGGTCGCCGAACCACTGGTGCGCCATCTCGTGCGCGGCGGTGTTGAACACCTCCATCTTGTCGCCCTGGGTGGAGTACGACGGGTCAAGCAGCATCGCGTACTCGAAGGTGAAGATCGCGCCCCAGTTCTCCATCGCCGAGAAGAACTGGCTGCTGCCCGGCGCGGCGATGTTGTCCAGCTTCGGCAGCGGGTACTTGATGCCGAAGTACTGGTTGTAGTCGTGCAGGACGGTCTTGGCCGACTCCAGCGTGAAGGCCGCCTGCGCGCCTTTGCCCTTCTGCATCACCACGCCGATCTCGGTGCCGTCCGAGGTGGTGGTGACGCGGTCGAAGTCGCCGAGGCCGAAGAACAGCAGGTAGGTGGACATCTTCGGCGTGGTCCGGAAGGTCACCTTCTCCATGCCGTCGCCGGCACCGGTCTTCGAAGCCACCGGCATGTTGCTCACCGCCATTTCATTGCTCGGCACGGTGACGCTGAGGTCGAAAGTGGCCTTGTACGCCGGTTCGTCCCACGAGGGGATGAAGCGGCGCGCATCGGAGTTCTCGAACTGGGTGAACAGCGCGCGCTTCTGCCCGGTTGCGGTGGGGTAGTCGATGGCGAACAAGCCGTTGGCCTGGGTGCCGATGGTGCCCACGTAGTCCATTGCCAGCTTGTATCGGCCCGGCGCGATGGGCTTGTCGAAGCTGAAGGTGGCGGTCTGCGTCTTTTCGTCCACCGCGACCCTGGCCTTGATGGCCGCGCCCTTGCCCGAGGCCGGCGCCAGCGTCACCGACGAGAACGTCATCCCTGCCGCGTTGAGGGTGATACTGGCGCTGGGCTTGAGCACCTGCACGTCCACGGTGACCTGGCCGTCGAAGTTCAGCTTGTCCGCATGGGGCGTGATGGCCACGGCGTAATGCGTGGGCCGGACGTTGCGCGGCAACTGCGTGGGGGTCTGCGACGCCGCGGCGGCCTCGTGCTGCGCCGGCATGGCCAGCGTCGCGCCGGCGGACACGGCGAGCGCCAGCGCGATCGCGGAAACCAGTGACTTGCGCATGGAACCTCTCCTTGGAGGACAACGGTGGGTGGATTACCCCCCATGGTGGCGTCCGGCGGAACGGGCAGGAATGGCCGGAAGTCATGCCTGTCGCACCTGCTTCGCACCGCCTTTCGCCCGTTCCGCGCCTGCCGAACCCGGCTTGGTCGCATGCCCGGCGCAACCTGCGAAAGCGGCCGCTATGCTCGCTCCCGACGGTCAACCAACGGGGACACCATCGTGATCCGGAGCTTCTTTTTCGTGGCACGGCTGCTCGTCGCCTGGCTGGTGGCGCTGTTCCTCGTCCTGGTGGTGATGGGCCACAGCGGCCCATTCCGCAGCCTGCAGCCGCTGCCGGAAATCGTCGCCTTCGTAGTGCTGGTGCTGGTCGTCAGCGGCGCCTTCTCCCACCTGCGGCGCGTGCGCCTGATCGCCGGGCAGGTGACCGTGGATACGATGGGCAACCGCCAGCGCCGGCAGATCGAGCTGCCGTTCGAGGCCGGCGAGGCGTTCGACATGCTGGACGCGACGATCCGCGAACTGCCCTACACCGAGGAAATCGAGAGCGCCCGCGACAGCCTGCAGGTGCGGGCCAAGGTGCGCCACCCGCACCCCTACGGCCGCGGCATGCGCGGCTGGCTCAACCCCTTCAGCTGGGTGGGCAGCTGGCGCAACCAGATCTTCGCCACGGTGACGCCGGGCGACGGCACCGGCAGCGTCACCCTGCTGTGCGAACCGGAGAGCGGCGCCTGGACCGACTGGTTCCGCGTGGACGACGGCAGCAACCTGGTCAACGCCGATGCGGTCACCCGCGCCCTCGCCCGCCGCGTGGCCGAACGCCGCCGCCGCGAACAGCAGGCCGCCGCGCAGACCGCCACCGACAAGGAGCTGGCGCAGGCCAAGCTCAACCTGTTGCACGCGCAGGTGGAGCCGCACTTCCTCTACAACACGCTGGCCAGCGCGCAGTACCTCACGCGCACCGAGCCGGCGCAGGCGGACCGCATGCTCGGCCACCTCATCCAGTACTTGCGCCACTCCCTGCCCAGCGCAGAGGAGACCCTGTCCACGCTCGGCGAGGAACTGGAACGCGCCCGCGCCTACCTCGAGATCCTGAAGATCCGCATGGGCGCGCGGCTGGAACTGAAGATCGAGGTGCCCGATGCGCTGCGCGCCACCACGCTGCCGCCGATGATGCTGCAGACGCTGGTGGAGAACGCGATCAAGCACGGCCTGGAACCCAAGCCCGGCGGCGGCACGGTGTGGATCTTCGCCCGCCGCGACGACGGCAGCGTGGCGATCACCGTGGCCGACGACGGCCAGGGCTTCGGCGCCGCGGGCGGCGGCACCGGCATCGGCCTGAGGAACGTGCGCGAACGGCTGCAGCTGGTGTACGGCCCGCGCGCCTCGCTGGCGGTGGTGGCCAACGTGCCGGATGGCGTCGCAGCCACGATCACCGTACCGGCGCAGCAGGCCGCGACGAACCTGACGGAGCTGCAGCCATGAGCCGCGCCGTGATCGCCGAGGACGAACCGCTGCTGCGCGATGCGCTGCGCCGCCTGCTCCAGGCAGCGTGGCCGGAACTGGACGTGGTCGCCGACTGTGACAACGGCGCCGACGCGCTCGACGCCATCGCCACGCAGCAGCCGGACGTGGCTTTCCTGGACATCCGCATGCCCGGCCTGAGCGGACTGGAAGTGGCCGCGGCGGCAGCCGAAGCCAGCCCGTCGACGCAGGTGGTGTTCACCACGGCCTACGACCAGTACGCCATCGACGCTTTCGAGCGCGGCGCGATCGACTACCTGCTCAAGCCCATCGCCGTCGAGCGCCTGGCCGCCACCGTCGAACGCCTGAAACGCCGCGCCAGCGCCGGGCACGCCGCACGCGGCGACCTCGCCCTGCTGCTGCGCGAGCTGGCGCAAGGCGCCATGCGGGCCGGCGCCGCGCCGCCGCTGACCTGGATCACCGCCGGCACCGGCCGCGAGACGCGGCTGATCATGGTGGACGACGTCGCCTACTTCCGCGCCGACCACAAGTACACCGTGGCGATGACCGCCGACGGCGAGGCGCTGTTGCGCAAGCCGATCCGCGAGCTGCTGGACCAGCTCGACCCGGCCGTGTTCAAACAGATCCACCGCTCCACCATCGTCAACCTGAAAGCGATCGCCTCCATCGTCCGCGACGACAGCGGCAAGGGCGCCTTGCGCCTCAGGCAACGCCCCGAAACCCTCACCGTGAGCCAGCCCTTCATGGCGCTGTTCCGCAACATGTGAGCCCGGCGCCCGGGCCGCCATGCGCGAGCCGGTCGCTACAACCCGACCACCACGGAAAACCCACCATGCTGAAGCCGACGATTGCCGGCCTGGCCTGCCTTTGGCTTGCCGCCTGCGCCATACAACCCATCGACCGCGAGGCGCAACGCCTGCACGCCGAGCGCGACTGCAGGGTACGCGCCGCCGTTTCCCCTGCCTATGCAGTGGACAGCACCGGCGTCGGCCTGCGCAGCGTGGCGTTCGATCGCTGCATGCGCGCGGCGTTGTTCGCGAAGGAGCGGTAAGCGCGCTCCAATCCCACGGTAGCTGACCAGCTGCATTCACTGCGGATGCGTGCCCGTCGCGGCATCGGCAACCATGATTCGCCGTTCGGCCGGCGACAGGCCGATGCATCGCCGCCACGGAAGCACCTTGAGGCCAGCAAGCGGGCATCCGGTCGGGGGCACCGAACCGCCGCGAAGCCCTCAGCGCCAACCCGCAGCCCGCGCCGCGCGTTCCTGCTGCGCGTCGAAAACGTTGCCGCGCAAGCGCGCATCAATCGCGGCCTGCACCGCGGGCGGCAGAGCGCTCCCGGCCTGGCGCAGTTCACCGCCTTCCGACGGAGCCGCCGGACCGAGTACGGGCAGCGACCAGCCCGTCGCGTCGTGGCAGGCCAGGCCGGCGCGTGCCGGTGGCGTGCGGACAGTGAAGCTGCGGCAGATGTGACCGTCGACGGCGCGGAAACTCAGGCCGATGGCGACGGCAGCACGTGCATCCGGTTCGCTTGCCAAGGACTGATCGAGCGCGCGGTTCAGGACGCCGGCAGCGTAGGGTTCGCCGTCGTGCATGCGCACCAGTTCGCCACGGGCCTGCCACCACCACAGGCCTGCGGCAAGCACCGCCAGCGAGGCCGCCAGCGCGGCGCCCGCCACCAGCCAGCGGCGAGGCGCGCGGTGGCTGGCGGGACTCGCGCCACGTCCGCCCGCGCGTACGGTGAACGGCTCGACTGCCGCCGCGGGCTTGACCGTCGGCTGCAGCAGCGCGGACAGGCGCGCAGGCACCGGCTCGTCCAGTACCGGATCGAACGCTGCCCGCAGCTGGGCGTGCAGGGCGAGCGTCCGCTGCACGCGCAGGGCGAGCGCGGCGTCGTGCGCCATCGCTGCGTCGACGCGCGCGCGCGCCGCTGCGTCGAGTTCGCCGTCCACGTAAGCCTGCAAGGTCTCGTCGTCGATCGGATTCATGCGTCGCTTCCCAGATGGGCCTGCAAGGCGGCGCGGGCACGCGCCAGGCGGCTGGTGACGGTGCCCACCGGCAGCTCCAGCAAGGCCGCGGCCTCGTCGTAGGACAAGCCCTCGACCAGCACCAGCGCCACCACTTCGCGATGGTCCGGCGGCAGCATCGCCAGCGCCCGCGCCAGATCCAGCTGCTGCGCGGGATGTGCGGCACTGCCGTCGGCCACCGCCGCGCCGGCCTCCTCGGGCACGAACAGATGTTGCTCCCGGCCGCGCGCGCGCAATTCGTCCCGCCAGGCGTTGCGCGCGATCGCGAACACCCACTTGTCCAGCGCGGCCTCCGGCCGCCACTGCGTGCACCGGGCCAGCGCCCGCTCCAGTACCACCTGCACCAGGTCGTCGGCGTCGGCCACCTGCCCCGCCAGCGCCCGCGCCAGGCGGCGCAGGCGCGGCAGCAGTGCAATCAGCCCTTCGCGCACGGCATCGCTCGAATTCACGCATCACCTTCCACTACGTCTGGCGGGGCGGATTCCTTCCCTCGCGCCCATCGGCGCGGTCCGGGGGCGTAAAGCGCAGCAATGCTAGCATCCGGCTCCATTGCTCCCGAGGTATACGGAGATGTCTTTCCGCGCGGGTCCCCTGCTGTCTGTTCCACTGCTGGCCATGATGCTAGCGTTGACCGGGAGCGCACGGGCCCAGGTGCTGGGGCCGGTGCAGCGAACCCTGCCGAACCTGCCGCTTCCGGCAGCGCCCCTGCCCGGCGCCCTGCCCACGCTGGGCCGGCAAGGCGTCGACGATCTGCTGCGACGACCGCTGGCGCTCACCCTGAAGATGCAGATCGAAGCGCTGCGGCGCGAGGAACCCCGGCGCGTGGACCTCGACCCCCACGGCGCACCGATCCTGCGCGGGGAATTCCTCGCGATCGGCCTGACGGATGCCCAGCTTGCCGCCGTGCAGGCGCGGGGCTTCGCCGTGGATCGCGAGGCCGCGACCGACGCCACGCTGGGACTGGACTTCATGCGGCTGCACGACAACCGCGGCCGCGGCACGCAGGACGCCATGCGCGCCCTGCAACAGGCCGCGCCGGGCGCGACGTTCACTTACCAGCATCTCTATCTGCCGGCCGGCGACGCCGATGCGGCGCCTGCGGCAGGTTCTACCGCACCCGTGCCGGGCGCAGCAAGGCGCAGCGTAGGAATGGTCGATGGCGGCGTCGATCCGTTGGATCCGGCGCTGGCGCACGCGCAGGTCGAGACCCACGGCTGCGCAACGAAGAACGCATCGCGGCATGGCACGGCCGTCGCCGGCCGCCTCGTCGCCGGCGACACGGACACCTTGTATGCCGCCGACCTGTGGTGCGCCGACCGGGTTGGCGGCGCCACCTCGCAACTGGTGGACGCGCTGGCCTGGATGGATCGCGAACGCGTGGCGGTGATCAACATCAGCCTGGTCGGTCCCGACAACCCGGTACTCGCGCGCGCCGTGCAAGCGATGCTGGCGCGCGGCCACGTGCTGGTCGGCGCGGCCGGAAACGACGGACCCGCCGCACCGCCGCTGTTTCCGGCGGCCTATCCCGGCGTGATCGGCGTCGGCGCCGTCGACGCGCGCGGTCGCGTGCTGCCCGAATCCGCCAGCGGCAAGCAGGTGGCCTTCTGCGCACTGGGCGTGGTGGGCCGCGGTCGCGACGGTTTGCGCGGCACCTCGTTCGCGGCGCCGATCGTGGCGCGCAAGGCCGCCCGCCTGCTGGATGCTCCCCGTCCCGGCGCGGCGGCCCAGGTGCTGCAGGAGCTGATCGGCGAAGCCAGGCCGTCCGGCGCCGCGGGCCGCGACCCGCATTGCGGCTACGGCGTGCTGTCGCCCCAAGACTGAACGCCCGGCAACCGCGCCCGACCGGCACGGAAGGATGCACCGATCCCGCGCGTAGTGGATCCCGGAAGCCGCGGATTCGCCGCCGGCAGGAGGTCCCGACATGCGCAACACGATCCTCTGCAACAAGTCCCTCGGCATCGCCCTGTGCTCCGGCGCGCTGGCGCTGGCCTCGATGACCAGCGCACACGCCCAGCACCTGGGCGGCGGCCTGGTGGGCGGCGCGGCCGGCCAGCTGCACGCGACGATGGGCCAGACGATGGGGCAGTTGAACGGCCAGATCGGCGGCGCCGCGCAAGGCATGGGCAATCTCGGCATGCCCGGCGTCAACCCGCGCGCTGCCGAGCGGCGCGCCGAACGCCTGCGCCAGCGCGCCGCATCGACCACCGCCACGGCGACGCATGCCGTCACACAGGCCGCCGGCCAGGCTGGCGGCCAAGCCGCGGCCAGCGGCGTCATCAACGCCGGGCAAGCGACGCTGAACGGCAATGCCGGGTTGGGGACGTCCGCCTCCGGCAGCCTCGATGGCGCCGGCGTGGGCAATGCCGCGAACGCTGTCGTTGGTCAGGCGCGTTCGGCCGTCTCGACGGCCAAACAGGGCGCTGCGAACGCGGCGGATCGCGCACGGAGCGCGGCAGGCGATGCCCGCGAGGATGCCGGCAACGCCGCCCGGTCGGGCGTCGGCAAGACCCGGCAGCTTGCCGCCGACGGCAGCTCCATGGCCCGCTCGCTGGGCTCGCAGGCTACTGGCAAGGTAAAGAATGCGGCCTCGTCCGCCACCAGCGGCGCGGGCAACCAGCTGGGCTCGCTCGGCAACGCCGCCAACGGCAACTCGGCGGTCGGTGCCTCGGGTTCGGGTAGCGCCAGCGGCAACGCGAACGCCGGTTCCGGCGCCGGCGCTGGCGGGAACGGCTCGGCCGGTGGCCAGGCCAGCTCCAGCGGTTCGTTCGGCGGCGTGTCTGGTTCGGCGCGAGCCAGCGGCAATGCGAACGCGAACGCGCAGGGGCATTGATCCGTGAGCCGCGATGCCGGGACGGCATCATGCGAAACGAGGAAGGCCCCGCATGCGGGGCCTTCCTCGTTTCACGACTCCGGCGACCGAAGCACTCAGGCGAACGGATCGTCCAGCACGATGGTGTCGTCGCGGTCGGCGCCGGTGGCGACGATGGCGAGCCTGCAGCCGGACAGCTCCTCCACGGCACGCAGATAGGCGCGCGCGGCGGCCGGCAGCTTGTTCCAGTCGCGGATGCCGGCGGTGGACTCCTGCCAGCCCGGGAACTCCAGGTACACCGGCTTGCACTCGTCCCAGCCGTCCGCGTCCAGCGGCGCCAGCTCGCGGCGCTTGCCCCGGTATTCGTAGGCGATGCAGACCTTGATCGTCTCCAGCCCGTCGAGCACGTCGAGCTTGGTGATGGCCAGGCCGTTGATGCCGTTGATCTGTACCGCGCGCTTCAGCGCGACGAGGTCGATCCAGCCGCAGCGGCGCGGGCGGCCGGTGCTGGCGCCGAACTCGTTGCCCACCTTGCGCAGGCGCTCGCCCATCTCGTCGTGCAGCTCGGTCGGGAACGGGCCGCCGCCCACACGCGTCGCGTACGCCTTGCAGATGCCCAGCACGTAGTCGATGTCGTGCGCGCCCACGCCGGTACCGGCCAGCGCGCCACCCACCGTGGTGTTGGACGAGGTGACGTAGGGGTAGGTGCCGTGGTCGATGTCGAGCAGTGCGCCCTGCGCGCCCTCGTACAGGATGTTGCCGCCCTCGCGGCGCACGTCGTGCAGGATGGTGGCGACGTCGTCCACCAGCGGCTTGATGTACTCGCCCCAGGCCAGCGCGTCCTTCAGCACGGTGTCGTAGTCCACCGGCTCGGCCTTCAGCCACTGGGTGAGGATGAAGTTGTGGTAGTCCACCGCGGTCTTCAGCAGCGCGGGCAGCTCGTGCGGGTACATCAGGTCGGCCACGCGGATCGAACGGCGCGCCACCTTGTCCTCGTAGGCCGGGCCGATGCCGCGGCCGGTGGTGCCGATCGCGCTCTTGCCGGCGGCGGCCTCCCGCGCTTTGTCCACCGCGATGTGGTACGGCATGATCAGCGGCGTCGCCGGGCTGATCTTGACGCGCGAGCGCACGTCCACGCCCTGCTCCTCCAGCTCGGCGACTTCCTTGATCAGCGCCTCGGGCGAGAGCACCACGCCGTTGCCGATCAGGCACTGCGCATCGTCGCGCAGGATGCCCGAGGGAATCAGGTGCAGCACGGTCTTCTTGCCCTTGATGACCAGGGTATGCCCCGCGTTGTGGCCACCCTGGAAACGCGCCACCGCGCTGACCCGTTCGGTCAGCAGGTCGACGATCTTGCCCTTGCCTTCGTCGCCCCATTGCGCGCCGAGGATGACTACTGACTTGCCCATGATGTTCTCGCTCAAGTTGAAATGATCCGTTGGGGGGCGCCGTCGGCGACTAACTTCGCGATCCATCGCTCAGCAAGTCGCCCGGCCTCCGGCATCCTGCCTCCGGCGCTCGCCGGGACGGAATGCCATTCAAGGCATTCCGTCAATTCCCGGCTCGCCCCCATTGCGCGCCGAGGATGACTACTGACTTGCCCATGATGTTCTCGCTCAAGTTGAAATGATCCGTTGCGGGGCGCCGTCGGCGACTAACTTCGCGATCCATCGCTCAGCAAGTCGCCCGGCCTCCGGCATCCTGCCTCCGGCGCTCGCCAGGACGGAATGCCATTCAAGGCATTCCGTCAATTCCCGGCTCGCCCCCATCGCGCGCCGAGGATGACTACTGACTTGCCCATGATGTTCTCGCTCAAGGTTGAAGCGCCCCTGGCTGAAGCGCGAAAAGATAACCGTGCCGGCGCCTCGCTGCCGTGAACCCTTGCAGTGACGCTCGCGCCACGCCGCCTTCCCGGCGACGCGTCGCTCAATGCTTGGCCGGCTCCGGGTTGCCGAAGTAGCGCAGGAATTCCGAGTCCGGCTTGAGGATCAGTACCCCTTCGCCATCCTCGAACGACTTCTTGTAGGCGGCGAGGCTGCGGTAGAACGCGAAGAATTCCGGATCCTGGCTGTAGGCCTGGGCGTAGATCGCCGCGGCCTGGGCGTCACCCTCGCCGCGCACCTTGGCGGCGTCGCGCTCGGCGTCGGCGCGCAGCACCTGGCCCTGGCGATCGGCATCGGCCTTGATCTTCTCCGCCGCTTCCTGGCCGGTATAGCGCAGCTCGTTGGCCAGTTGGAGGCGCTCGGCGCGCATGCGCTTGTAGACCGACTCGCTCACCTCGTCCGGCAGGTCGATGCGCTTGATGCGCACGTCGACCACGGCGATGCCGAGGTTCCTCTGCGCAGAGGCATCGGTCTGCTGGCGCACCCGCTCGGTGATGTCCTTGCGGCCACCCGAGATCAGCTCCTGCAGCGTGCGCGCGTTGAACTCGAAGCGCAGCGCGTCCTTGATGATCGGCGTGAGCCGCTGCTCCGCCTGCAGCTGGTCGCCGCCGGTGGCCCGGTAGTAGGCCGCATTGTCGGCGATGCGCCACTTCACGTAGAAATCGACGTTGACGCTCTTCTTCTCGGAGGTGAAGTAGCGCTCCGGCTGCGCGTCCAGCGACAGGATGCGCTTGTCGAAGTGCAGCACCTGCTGGACCACCGGCAGCTTGAAGTGCAGGCCGGGCGCATAGTCGGCGCGCACGATGCGGCCGAACTGCAGCAACAGCGCGCTCTGTCCCTCGCTCACCACGAACATGCTGTTCAGGCCGAGCAGGACCAGCACGACGACCACGGCGATCGCGACGATCCGCTTCATGGCTGGCCTCCCTTGGCTGCAGCCGCATCGCCGCCGGAGCCGGACGGGGCCGGAGCCGCGGCGGCAGCAGCGGCCTTGCCGGCGGCATCGGCCGCAGTGCGGGCCTGCGCGCCGGCCGGCAGGTTGATGATGTTGCGGCCGCCGGAGCCGTCGATCACCTTCGGGTTGTCGGCCATCACCTGTTCCATCGTCTCCAGCCACAGCCGCTTGCGGGTCACCGCGGGCGCGGCCTTGTATTCCTTCAGCAGCAGGTCGAAGCGCGCGGCGTCACCCTGCGCATGCGCGATGCGCTCGGCCTTGTAGCCCTGGGCCTCGGCGGCGATGCGCGCCGCGTCGCCGCGCGCCACCGGCACCACCTTGTTGGCGTAGCCGAGTGCGTTGTTCTCGATGCTCTGCTTGTCCTCGCGCGCGTTGTTGACGTCGTCGAAGGCATCCTTCACCTCGGCCGGCGGCGCCACGTTCTGGAAGCTCACCTCGGTGACGCGCAGGCCGCTGTGGTAGCTGTCCAGCGTCCGCTGCAGGGCCTGCTGCGCCTCGGTCACCAGGTTCGCACCGGCGGCGGAGAGGATCTGGTCCATGTCGCTGCCGCCGACCACCGAGCGCACCGCGGCCTCGGCCGCCGCGCTCACGCTGCCGTCCGGATCGCTCACCGAGAACAGGTACTTGCGCGCGTCGTCCACCTGGTACTGCACGGTGAAGTCGATGGTGATGATGTTCTCGTCGCGGGTCAGCATGGAGACGCGGTCGTTGACCGAGCGGATGCGCGTGGCCTCGACCTTGTCCACCGACTCGATCGGCCGCGGCAACTTGAGGTGGAAGCCCGGCGGCAACGTGCGCGAATATTCGCCGAAGCGCAGCACCACGCCCACCTGGCGCGCGTCGATGATGGTGTAGCTGCTCATCAGCAGGCCCACCACGACGAGCACGATGACCGCGGTGAGGATGCCGCCGGGGCCGCGGCCCAGCCGACCGAAGTGGCTGCCGAGGTTCTTCAGCAGCTGGTCCGCCGAAAACTTGTTGCTGTTCGGGCGCTGCCGGTTCCAGGGATCCTTCTGCCCGCCGCCGGGTTCATTCCAGGCCATGGTCAGTCTCTCCTTCGGGACGCTGGGGAGGCCGGCTATGAGCGCCGGAACGAGTCGGTTTGGTCGCAACGAGCATGTAGCGGAACCAGGCTGCCTGTCGGGGGTCGCGCCGAGGTTTTTCGGCCGCGCAAACGACCGGGATTCTAGCAGAGCGTGGCGGAATCCGGGGCTGCGGCGGCCAGCAACGCACGCAGCAGCTCGGTTTCCGCCGCACTGCCGCCGTTGAGTGGCGCGATCACGCTGCGCGGCGCGTCGATGCGCAGGCGCCAGCCGTGCTCGTCCACCTGCTCGCCGGCGATCGCACCCACCGCCTTGAGCCGCGCATGCAGCCGTCCTGCCGTCAGCGGCAGGCGCAGCTCGGACTGCACCCGCTCGCCGCCCAGCAGTTCGCCCAGCGCCTGGCGCAGCAACTCGATGCCGGCGCCGGTGGCGGCCGACAGCCACACCGCCTGCGGCCGGCCCTCGGCATCGCGGTCGATGCGCGGCTGCATCGTCGCAGCGGGTGACGCTTCCGCGTCGCCCGCTTCATCTCCAACCAAATCTATCTTGTTGAACACCCGCAGCTGCGGCACGTCGCCGGCGCCGATCTCCTCCAGCACCTGGTCGACCACGCGGCGCAGCGGTTCGCGCTCCTCGTCGGCGGCATCGCTGACGTGCAGCAGCAGGTCGGCGTCGCGCGCCTCGGCCAGGGTGCCGCGGAAGGCGGCGACCAGGTCATGCGGCAACTCGCGGATGAAACCCACGGTGTCGGCGATCACCGCGGGACCGCAGGCGAGGTCGTCGAGCCGGCGCACGGTAGGGTCGAGCGTGGCGAACAGCTGGTCGGCGGCGTACACGGCGCCGGCGGTCAATGTGTTGAACAGGGTGGACTTGCCGGCGTTGGTGTACCCCACCAGCGCCACCCGCGGCACCGTGTTGCGCAGGCGTGCGCGACGCTGCTGGCCCCGCTGGGTCTGCACTTTTTCGAGGCGCCGGGTGAGCTGCTTCACCCGCTCGGCAAGCAGGCGGCGATCGGTTTCCAGCTGGGTTTCGCCGGGACCGCGGTTGCCGATCGCGCCGCCGCGCTGGGCGTCCAGGTGGGTCCAGCCGCGCACCAGCCGGGTGGCGATGTGCTTGAGCTGGGCCAGTTCCACTTCCAGCTTGCCTTCGTGCGAGCGGGCGCGCTGGGCGAAGATGTCCAGGATCAGGCCGGCGCGGTCGACCACGCGCGCACCGAGGTGCTTTTCGAGGTTGCGCTCCTGCACCGGGCTGAGCAGGTGGTCGACCAGTACCAGGTCGGCATCCAGCGCGCGCACCATCTCGGCCACTTCGTCGGCCTTGCCGCTGCCGATGTAGAAACGCGGATTGGGAGCATCGACGCGGGCGGCAACACTGCCCAGGATCTCGGCGCCGGCGGACTTCACCAGCTCGGCGAATTCGGCGGCGCGACGCCCGGCGTCACCGCCGCCGCGGGCATGCGGGAGCACGAGGATGGCGCGCTCGCCTTTCTTCTGACGATCAAACACGTGGGACGACGGCCTCTGTGCGTGGACGGAACCGGGGAGATTCCGTCTTCATGTGGGCCGACCGACGATCAATCAAGCATCCGGCGCGTCGGCGGCAGGCGCGGCATCAGCATGTCCCTCGTGACCGTCATGGCCGTTGCCGAGGCGAACGTTGCGGCTGGGCACCACGGTGGAGATGGCGTGCTTGTAGACCATCTGGCTGACCTGGTTGCGCAGCAGCACCACGAACTGGTCAAAGGATTCGACCGTGCCCTGCAGCTTGATGCCGTTGACCAGGTAGATGGCCACCGGCACCCGCTCGCGGCGCAAGGCATTGAGGAACGGATCCTGCAGCGATTGTCCCTTGGACATTTCTTGTTCTCCCCTGAGCGGCGAACCGGCCGGGGAAAAAACGCCTGTGGCGCCCCGGCCCAACTGCGGGGATGTTAACCGGGTTCAAGGGCTTGAAGGAAGCGGTTTTCGGCGAATCGGCGCACGAAAACGAGGCCTCGCCGCGGCCATTCAACTCACGCCGGCGCGCCGAGGAACAGCCGCACCGCGTCGCCCGCCCGCGCCAGCGGCGGCGAAACCTCGGGATCGAGCACACGTGCATCCAGCTCGGCGCGCAGCCAGGTGATCTGCCGCTTGGCGAGCTGGCGCGTGGCGAAGATCGCGCGCTCGCGGAATTCCGCGGCGTCGGAACAGCCGTCCAGATGCTCCCAGCCCTGCCGGTAGCCCACCGCGCGGATAGCCGGCAGGTCGGCATGCAGGTCGCCCCTGGCACGCAGCGTGCGCACTTCGTCGAGGAAACCCGCTGCCAGCATCGCGTCGAAGCGTTCGGCGATGCGCGCGTGCAGCGGCCGGCGGTCGCCCGGCAGCAGCGCCAGCTTGAGCACGCGCCAGGGAAACGCCTCGCCGCGGCCACCGCGCTGCAGCTCGGACAAGGGTTGGCCGCTGAGCGCTATCACCTCCAGCGCGCGCTGCAGCCGCTGGGCGTCGTTCGGGCCGATGCGCGCCGCGGCAGCCGGATCGAGCCTAGCCAACCGCTCGTGCAAGGCCGGCCAGCCTATGCGTGCCGCCTCCTCGCCCAGGTGCGCCCGCAGCGCCGGATCGGCCTGCGGCAGATCGGACAGCCCACGCTGCAGCGCCCGGAAATACAGGCCGGTACCCCCGACGAGGAGCGGCACCCTGCCCCGCGCCGTGGTCGCCCGCATCACCGCCAGCGCATCCTCGCGGAATTCCGCCGCGGAATACGGCTGCGCCGGATCGCGGATGTCGATCAGCGCGTGCGGCCAGCGCGCCAGCGTGACCGCGTCGGGCTTGGCCGCGCCGATGTCCAGGCCGCGATAGACCAGCGCCGAGTCCACGCTGACCAGCCCCACCGGGAAACGGTCCGCCAGCTCGCAGGCGAGCGCGGTCTTGCCCGATGCCGTGGGGCCCATCAGGAAGATCGCGGGGGGACGGATGTCGAGGCTCATGCGGATCGGCGTTGGCGCAGGGCGGCAAGGGTAACCCAAGCGCGCCTGGGCAAAACTTCGCCAATGCGTGACAAGTACTTGTTGCGGCGGCGCGAACCCGACTTGTCCACACGCTTGTCCAGTGCGTATCCACATGCGCTGTGGATAGAAAAGCGGAGGGCCGCCGGAAGGCGGCCCTCCGCGCCATGTATGGCATGGCCTAATTCGCCGGCACGCCCATTTCGGCGAGCAGCCAGTGCGCCGGGTAGACTTTGTCCATCAGCCAGCGCATGTAGCACAGATCCACGTGGATCGCGCGCTTGTAGCGCGGATCGAACATCCAGCTGGCGCTGACCGCCTGCCCTGCGCGGCCTGCGTCAGCGGCAGGCAGCCCCGCCGCGCCCGGCCGGCGGCGGCAACGCCAGATACACCGTGCTCCACAACTGGGCGGCGTTGGACTCGTCCTCGTGCGCCCCTTGCGCCCCGAAGGGTTCGATGCGGTAACGGCCGTCAGCGTACGACCACGACCACAGTTCCGAATTGCGCACTGCGCTCGCCGCGCAGATCGCCTGCCACAGGCCGGTCTGCGCCTTGTCCAGCAGCATGCGGGTGGCGGAAGGCAGATCATCGCGGGCCAACTGGCGCTTGAGCCCGGCGGCCATCACCGCCTGCTGCCAGGACCACACCACGGTGCCGTGGTAGGCCTGGTTGCCGAAACGCGGCCATACCTCGCGACCAGCATAGGCAGGGTTGGCCACCACCATGCCGACCGGTGTCATCAATCCAGCCGGGAACGGACGCGTGACATCGCCAACCAGACGATCCAGCACCGCCGCATCCGGCTTGCCGAACAGCAGCTGGAAGCCAACGTCCGTGTGCAGCACCGGCACCGGATGGCCCTGCGCATCCAGCGAAATGGCGGGGAACTCCACCGGATTCCCGCCGAGGGAGGCCAGTGCGGAGGCGTCGCCCACGCCGACCGCCGCCGCATAGGCGCTTACCTGCCCGGCCGCGCGCCGCGCGCCCAGGCGGACGTCGAACAGCGCGGGCGCCTTGCTTTCCCAGACGCCCACGCCCCCGACCGCCGCACGCAGCTGGGCGCGCTGGGCGCGCTGGGCGGGCGTGGCGTAGTCGTCCAGCAGGCCGGCGTCGAGAAAGCGGCCGATCGCGTGCAAGGCAGCCGGCACCCAGACCACGTTGACATCGTAAGGGTAGCGACCGCGACCGATGCCCTCGTTGCTGTCGCGCCATTGCCCGACCGGGCTGCCAGGCTTGAGCGCGACCAGGTTCGAGTACACCGGCTGCCGCGCAAAGGCCACGCTGTGGGCGGCGACGAACAACAGGTTGCGCACCAGTGCATCGCCGCGGCGGCGCCCTTCGGCGCCGCCGGCGAGAAAGGTGCGGGCAGCGGCACGGCCGCGTGCGTCGTCCAGCAGCCACGCAGCGGCCACCGGCGCCAGCATGTAATTGCCGTCGATCATCGTGTAGTCGTAGATCGGCGCTGCCGACGGCTTGCCGCTGTCCTTGAGGTGCTGCAGCACCGCGAACTCGCCGATGCCCTCCTCGTGCGCGACTTCACCCTCCGGCGACAACCGCGCCAGCACCGAACCGATGCCGGCGTCGATCGCATCGGGCTGCAACACAGGCATCAGCAGGCGCAGCGACATCAGGGTGTCGCGGCCGAAATAGGTATCGAAGCGCCAGGAACCGGCGAGAAACTTCTGCCGGTAGCTGAGGAAGCGCAGCACGTCCTGGCTGCGGATGTCGGGTTGCGCCTGCGCGTCGAGCAGATGCGTAAGCGGTGTCAGCGGCCGCTCGCCGGTGCTCGCCGCGATGCGCAGGTGGATCGCCGCGCCGGCGCGGTCTGGCCGCAACACGATGCGACCGCCTTCGCGCACGAAGCGGCCGTCGTCCGTGCTCAGGCTGAGCGCATAACCGGGCGCGCCGTCCAGCCGCTGGCGCTGCCAATGGACGGAGCGCGCGGACAACTGCGGCACGGCGGCGACCTGGCCCGGATAATGCTGCTCCAGCTGGTAGTCGCGCAGCACCCGGATGCTGCTCAGCACCGCATCCTTCACTACCAGCCGATCGGCCGTCACCGTGGCGTCGGCCTCGATGCCGTTCCATGCGTGGCCGTCGACCGTGCGGTGCTGCCCGCGCACCTTGCCTAGCGTCCACTGCACTGGCCTGGCGGTCGGCTCGAACCACACACCCGTACCGCTGTTGCCCGCCGGAAACGCCACGAGGATGCGCGGCTGCCGGCCGGAGCTGAGCAGCAGATGGGCCGCGATGTCGCCGTCCTGGTAGAACGCGTTCTGGATCGGCCCCTCGGTGATGCGGAACTGCAGCGGCGGCGCGGCGACGCTCCCCGCAGTCGGCGTGGCAGCAAGCGACAACGCCGGCAGCGTCGCCAAGGCGGCAACCAGCAGCATCGGGGCATGCCGCCCGCCCCGTTTGAAGCGCCGGGCCGCCCCGACCCCGGCTGCCCGCGCCACCCTCTGCATCAACGCCCGCACCTGCATACGTTTCTCCCGCCTGTCGACTCTCGCCACCGCGAACTTAAACGGAAGCCGCCGCACCGACAACACCGCACTGCGGAAGCGATCCGTGGGCCGCCGCCGTATAATGCCGGACTTCCCCGCCCGCCTCGCGGGCCATCCACTGGACTCCCCATGCCGCAGACGATGAAAGCCCTGGTCAAGCGCAAGCCCGAACAGGGCATCTGGATGGAAGAGGTGCCGGTGCCCGAGGTCGGCCCGAACGAGGTGCTGATCAAGCTGGAGAAGACCGCGATCTGCGGCACCGACCTGCACATCTACAAGTGGGACGAGTGGAGCCAGCGCACGATCAAGCCGGGCCTCACCATCGGTCACGAGTTCGTCGGCCGCATCGTGGAGATCGGTCCCGGCGTCACCGGCTACAAGGTCGGCGACCGCGTCTCGGCCGAGGGCCACATCGTCTGCGGCCACTGCCGCAACTGCCGCGCCGGCCGCCAGCACCTGTGCCCGAACACCGTCGGCATCGGCGTGAACCGCAACGGCGCGTTCGCCGAGTACATGACCATGCCGGCCTCGAACCTGTGGCCGATCCCCGACCAGATCCCGTCCGAGCTGGCCGCCTTCTTCGACCCCTACGGCAACGCCGCGCACTGCGCGCTGGAGTTCGACCTGATCGGCGAGGACGTGCTGATCACCGGAGCCGGCCCGATCGGCATCATCGCCGCCGGCATCGCCAAGCACGTCGGCGCGCGCAACGTGGTGGTCACCGACGTCAACGACTACCGCCTGAAGCTGGCCGCCGACATGGGCGCCACCCGCGTGGTGAACGTGGCCAACCAGTCGCTGAAGGACGTGATGAAGGACCTGCACATGGAAGGCTTCGACGTGGGCCTGGAGATGAGCGGCAACCCGCGCGCCTTCAACGACATGCTCGACTGCATGTACCACGGCGGCAAGATCGCCCTGCTCGGCATCCAGCCCAAGGGCGCCGGCATCGACTGGGACCGGGTGATCTTCAAGGGCCTCACCCTGCAGGGCATCTACGGCCGGCGCATGTACGAGACCTGGTACAAGATGACCCAGATGGTCCTGACCGGTTTCCCGCTGCAGAAGGTGCTGACGCACCAGATCCATATCGACGATTTCCAGAAGGGCTTCGACCTGATGGACGCGGGCAAGTGCGGCAAGGTGGTCTGCTCCTGGAACTGAACGGGCGTCGTGGCGGCGGCGGACCCTCGCCGTCGCGACACCTCGACGCGGTATCTGCGTAAACTTCCCCGGCCGGCAGGGCTGCCGGCCGGGGAAGTACCCGGCGACCATCGCCGGTCCATGACGCCAACGGGATACCGCCAGCATGAACGATCCTCGCCCTTCGGCCACCTCCCGTCTGGCGATGGCACGCAGCCGGGCGGAACGGCTGTATCGCTCGCACCGGCTGCGCCGGGCCGCGCTGATCGTCGCCATCGTGCTGGCCGTGTTCGGCCTGCTCGGCTTCTTTGCCGCTCCACCGATCATTCGTGGCCAGCTGCAGACGCGGCTCACCACCCTGCTCGACCGACCTGTCAGCGTGGGCGCGGTGCATCTGAACCCGTTCACCCTGCGCCTGCAGCTGGACAAGCTGCACATCGCCGAACGCGACGGCCATTCGCCGTTCGTCGACGTGGACACGCTGGTAGTCAATGCCTCGTGGACTTCGCTGTTCCGCATGGCGCCGGTGCTGGACGAGCTCTCGCTGCAGCACCCGCAGTTGCACATCACGCGCACCGCACCGCAGCAGTTCAACTTCTCGGACCTGGTGGACAAGTTCGCGGGCGGGCCGCCGAAGCCGGACAGCAAGCCGGCGCGCTTCGCCCTTTCCAACATCAGCGTGCGCGACGGCGACGTCGTGTTCGACGACGCGGTGACGCAGGCCACGCACCGCATCGACCACCTGGAGCTCGGCATCCCGTTCATCGCCAACCTGCCGCGCGACACCGATGTGTTCGTGCAGCCGCTGCTGGCGATGCACGTGGACGGCAGTCCGCTGCGCATCGCCGGCCAGACCAAGCCGTTCGCGGACAGCCGCGAGTCGGCGATGGATTTCACGCTGGACCATCTCGACCTGCCGCGTTATCTCGGCTACGTGCCGGCAAAGCTGCCGGTGGGGATTCCGCGCGGCCAGCTGTCCGGCCAGCTGGAGCTGCACTTCGCGCAGGCGAAATCCGGCCCGCAGGTCCGGCTGGGCGGCCAGCTGCAGCTGGACGACTTCGCGCTGGCGACACCTGACGGCGCCCCCATCCTCGAACTTGCCCATGCCGGCGCGACGCTGGACGACGTGGAACCGCTGCTGTCGCGCTACCGCCTGGGTGCGGTGCAGTTGGACAAGCTCGATCTGCATTACACCCGCAAGCCCGGCGGTCACAGCAACTTCGATGCGCTGACCGGCGGCACTTCCGCCCGGCCCGCCGTGCCTGCGGCGCCGGCCACCGAGGTGCGCATCACCACGCTTGCCCTGCAGGACGGGCGCTTCGAGTACACCGACGCCAGCGGTCGCAAGCCAGCCACGCTGGCGCTGGAAAACATCCACGGCAGCCTGCGCGGCCTGTCCACCACCGCCGCACCCGCGGCTGTCATCGATCTCGCCGCCACGCTCAACGGCGGCAACGTCGCGGTTGCCGGCGGGCTCGACCTCGCGGCCAGCCGCTACGTCGGCAAGCTGGGACTCAAGGGCGTGGGCCTGGCACCGCTGCTGCCACTGGCACCGCCGATGCTGAATGCCGACCTCGCCAAGGGCACGCTGAGTGCCGACGGCCAGCTGCAGGCGGACTGGAGCAAGGCCCTCAACCTCAGCCTGCAGCCCGCCAGCGTCACGATCAGCGATCTCGCCCTGCGCCGGGGCGGCCGCACGCCGCTCGCCTGGCAGTCGCTCGAGGCCGGCATCACGCGCTTCGACCTCGCCAGCAGTACGGCGCAACTCGACCACGTGACATTGCACGGTCTCGCGGTCGAAGCACGGCGCCTGCACGATGGCGGCATCGACCTGGCCGACCTGCTCAAGCCGGAGCCGGCGCACGGTTCGCGCAAGCCATCGTCGGCACCGCCGGCCTGGCACTGGAGCATCGCCCAATTCGGCATCGATGGCAGCACGCTGGCGCTCACCGACCCGCGCATCCGCGGCCGGCGCGGGCGTACCGAATTCAAGCTCACCCATGCCGGCATCGACGGCCTCTCCGACGACTTGCGCAAGCCGCTGAAGCTGTCGATGGACGGCGGCATCGGCCGTGGCAGCCTGCGCGTCGACGGTACGCTGCGCCCGGAGCCGCTGGATGCGGCGCTGCGCGTGCGCACCACCCGCCTCGACATCGCCCCGCTGCAGTCGCTGGTCGAGACACCGCTCAATGTGACGCTCACCAGCGCCCTGCTCAGCGCGGACGGCCGCATGCGCTACCGCGACCACCGGCCGCAGGCGCTGCTGGACTGGCGCGGCCGCGTCACGCTGGGCGATGTGCGCGTGCAGGACAAGCTCACCGGCGAGGACTTCCTGCGCTGGAACTCGCTCAACGCCAGCGGCCTGACCGTGCGGATGGGCGAGGACGTGCCGCATGTGTCGGTGGCCGGGCTGGCGCTGGACGACTTCTATGCCCGCGTGATCATCAACGCGAACGGGCGGACCAACCTGCAAGACGTGGTGGCCAACCCGGCCGCCGCCCCCGTCTCGGTGACCCAGGCACAGAATGCGCCAGCCGCGTCCGTACCTGCGCCGAAGCCGCAGACGACGACGGTGCCGTCGGGCACCACCGCCGCCCCGGCCGCCGATATCCAGATCGGCCAGATCACCCTGGCGCGCGGCCACCTCAACTACACCGATGACTTCATCAAGCCGAACTACACCGCCAACATCACCCAGCTCGACGGCAAGGTGGGGGCGTTCGGCACCGCCGGCGGACCGCCCGCCGAGCTTACCCTGCAGGGCCAGCTCGACGACAACGCGCCGGTGGACATCACTGGCACGATCAACCCGCTGACGCCGGTGGCCTTCCTCGACGTGAAAGGCAAGGCCGACGGCGTGGAACTCACCCACTTGTCGCCCTACTCGGGCAAGTACACCGGCTACCCGATCACCAAGGGCCGGCTGACGATGGATGTGCACTACCAGCTCGACAACGGCAGGCTCAATGCCGACAACCACATCTTCATCACCCAGCTCACCTTCGGCGACGCCATCCAGGGCCCCGGCATCAGCCACTTGCCGGTGAAACTGGCGGTTGCGCTGCTGAAAGATGCCGACGGCAACATCGACGTGAACGTGCCGGTATCCGGCTCGCTCGACGATCCCCGGTTCAGCGTGGGCAGCCTGATCTGGCATGCCTTCGTCAACCTGATCGGTCGCGCCGTGACCTCGCCGTTCCGCCTGATCGCCTCGGCGATGGGCGGCGGCAAGCAGCAGGACCTGGGTTACGTGGAATTCGCCCCCGGCTCGGCGGTGCTCGATGCGAAAGCGCAGGACAAGCTCGGGCAGATCGTGAAGATCCTGCAGCAGAAGACCTCGCTGAAGCTGGACATCATCGGCCGCATCGACCCGAAGTTCGACGAGAGCGGTCTACGCAAGGTGATGGTGGACGACCTGGTACAACAGGAGGCGGGCGAAGGCGCCGACCTCTCGAAGCTGACGCCCGACCAGTATGACAAGTACCTTAAAAAAGCCTACAAGCACGCGAAATTCCCCAAGCCGCGCGACGTGATCGGCCTCACCAAGTCGCAGCCGCCGGACGTGATGCGCAAGCTGCTGGAAACCAACATGCCGGTGGACGCGGACGCCCTGCGCCACCTTGCCGAGCGCCGCGCCGACGCAGTGCGCGGGTGGCTGCGCGGCAAGCTCGACGACAGCCGCGTGTTCGTGCTGGCGCCCAAGCTCGACGCCAAGGGGATCGACGACCACGGCAAGACCACCCGCGTCGATTTCGGCCTGCATTGATTTTTGCGATCATCCCTGATCGCGAGGATCAAACGGGCGGCCATCCATGGCCACACTGTTCAACAAGATTTTTGCGATCATCCCTGATCACAAGGATCAAACGGGCGGCCATCCATGGCCGCACTGTTCAATAAAATCCCTCTTTCATTTCCTTACCAGCGGAATCCCGACATGAGCTACCCCGGCCAGGCGCGCTACGCCAGCGAACTGCAATCCATCCGCGAGCAGGGCCTGTTCAAGGCCGAGCGCGTGATCGTCTCGCCGCAGTCGGCCGAGATCGAACTGGAAGGCGGCCGCAAGGTGCTGAACTTCTGCGCCAACAACTACCTGGGCCTGGCCGACCACCCGGAGGTGATCCAGGCTGCGAAGGACGCACTCGACACGCACGGCTTCGGCATGGCATCAGTGCGCTTCATCTGCGGCACGCAGGATCTGCACAAACAGCTGGAAAAGAAGATCGCCGAGTTCTTCGGCACCGACGACACCATCCTCTACGCCGCCTGCTTCGACGCCAACGGCGGCCTGTACGAGCCGCTGCTGGGCGAGGAGGACGCGGTGATCTCCGACGCGCTCAACCACGCCTCGATCATCGACGGCATCCGCCTGTGCAAGGCCAGGCGCTACCGGTACGCCAACAGCGACATGGCCGACCTGGAGAAGCAGCTGCAGGCTGCCGATGCCGCCGGCGCGCGCACCAAGCTGATCTCCACCGACGGCGCGTTCTCGATGGACGGCTTCATCGCCAAGCTCGACCAGATCACCGCGCTGGCCGCGAAGTACAACGCGCTGGTTCACATCGACGAGTGCCACTGCACCGGCTTCCTGGGCGACACCGGCCGCGGCTCGGCCGAGGTCAACGGCGTGATGGACAGGATCGACCTGTTCACCGGCACGCTGGGCAAGGCGCTGGGCGGCGCACTGGGCGGCTTCACCACCGGCCGCGCCGAGATGATCGAGATGCTGCGCCAGCGCTCGCGCCCGTACCTGTTCTCCAACTCGCTGCCGCCGCACGTGGTGGCCGCGGCGATCAAGGTGTTCGACATGCTGGAAGCGGCTGGCGACCTGCGCGAAAAGGTCAAGGAAAACACTCGTTATTTCCGCGAGGCGATGACGAAGGCCGGCTTCGACATCAAGCCCGGCGTGCATCCGATCGTGCCGGTGATGATCTACGACGCGCCCAAGGCGCAGGCGATGGCCAGCGCCCTGCTCGACGAAGGCATCTACGTCACCGGCTTTTTCTACCCGGTGGTGCCGCAGGGCCAGGCGCGCATCCGTACCCAGATGAGCGCGGCGCACTCCCGCGAACACCTGGATCGTGCGATCGCGGCGTTCACCAAGGTGGGCCGGCAGCTGGGGGTGATCGGCGGCTAACGCTGCCTGAGCCGCGCCACCTCGTCCGCATCAAGGTGGCGCCATTGCCCCTTGGCGAGGGCGCCGAGCGCCAACGGCCCGATCGCCACACGGACGAGGCGCAGCACGTCGATGCCCAACGCCGCCAGCAAGCGCCGGATATGCCGGTTGCGGCCCTCGTCCAGCACCACTTCCAGCCACGCGTTCTTCTCGCCGGCACGCAGTAGCGCAACGCGCCTCGCCCTGAGCAGGTCGGTACCCTCGCGGACGCCGTCCTGCATCGCGGCCAGCACTTCCGCGCCCGGTTGCCCCGCCACCTGCACGTGATAGGTCTTGTCCAGGCGCGCATCCGGTTCGGTGATGCCGGCGGCCCAGACACTGTCGTTGCTGAGCAGCAGCAGGCCCTCGCTGGCCTTGTCCAGCCGCCCCACCGGTCCCAGCCACGGCAGACCCGCATCACGCAGCAAGTCGTAGACCGTGTCGCGGCCGCGCTCGTCGGCCGCGCTCACCACAATGCCGCGCGGCTTGTTCAATGCGAGGTAGACGCGCCGTGCCGCTGCCACGGCGACGCCGTCCAGGCTGAGTTGCTGGCGATCCGCCTCGACCGGGTATTCGGGATCGTGCACCACGCGGCTGTCCACGCTCACGCGACCCGCACGCACCGCGGCCTCGGCCTGGCTGCGTGAACACACGCCCAGCTTGCTCAGGACGCGGGCCAGGCCATGGCGCTTGCCGCCTGGTGTTACGGATCGTCGTGCGGGGGACATCGTGCAAGCCTAAGTGGCGTGGATCCAAAGAAAAAGCCCGGCATGCGCCGGGCTTTTTCGTGACACTGCGACAAGTCCGATTACTGCTGGACCTGCAGCTCCACGCGGCGGTTCTGCGCACGACCCGCGTCGGTGGCGTTGTCGCCGATCGGGTTGTCCGCACCGTGGCCGATCGGACCCTCCAGGCGGCTCGCGTCGATGCCGTGGCTGGTCAGGTAGTCGTACACGATCTGCGCACGACGCTCCGACAGCGCCTGGTTGTAATCCGCCTTGCCCACGCTGTCGGTGTAACCCGCCACCGTCACGTGCACGTCCGGATAGCGCTTCAGCGTGTCCACCGCCTGGTCCAGGATCGCGATCGAGTCCGACGTCGGCACGGCCAGCGCCTTGTCGATTTCCGAAGCGTGCACGTGGCCCTTCTTCGGGTAGTCGAACTTGAAGTTCACGCCACGCAGGTCGATCACCACCTTCTGCGGCGCCGGCGCCTCAGCCGGCGGCGGCGGGGGCGGCGGCGGCGCTGCCACCGGAGCCGGGGCGGCCGGCACCGCGCCGAAGCGCGAAACGATGCTCAGGCCCAGGAACCAGTCGCCGTAGCCACTCTTGCTCGGCTGGCTCTTGTCGTCCCAGTCGTAGCGGTAGCCGCCTTCCACGCGCACGTCGGAGCTGTCGGTCACCGACTTGGACAGGCCAAGGCCCAGCTCGGCCGCCGGCGCCCAGTCGCTGTCCATCGGGTCCTTGTGGTGGCTGCCCATCACGGCACCCAGCAGGTACGGACGGAACGACCAGTTGGTGAAGTACCAGCGCGCGGCTACGCCGACATTGTTGCTGGCCCAGGTACCGGCGTTGTGGTCGATCTTGCGCTTGGTACGGTCGAAGAACACGTCCAGCGAGAGATCCGGGGTGAAGAACTTGCCCACGCCGAGGCCATAATAAAACTGGCGGCTGTGCGTGTTGCGGTCCGAGTCGTTGTAGTAGCCGCCGATGGTCGGCGCGATGTACCAGCGGTCATCGAAGCCGTTCGGCCATGCCGGGGCGGCAGCGCTGTCGCTGCTGGCCGCGGTCGTCGTATTGTCCTGTGCATGAACGGCACCCACGCCGCCCAAGGCCAGGGCAACCATGAAATAAAGGCCCTTGTGTTTCATCAGGTCTCTCCTCGTCAATTTGGTCTTCGCGTCCGTTACACGCCAAACGGGCACTGCATGGCGTTGCTTTTAACGTCTTCGACGGCTTGTATCGCTTGATGCTTGGCGTCCGTACTCTGCAAGCGGGAGCAAGTGTAGCAAAATCGTTAAACGTCACGCATGGGCATCAAACAGCTTTTGCACTACTCGGTACACTAACGTTCAGGGTCGGCATCGCCATTTCCCTACTCCTGCCGGTGTGTATTTTTTGTATTGAATGCGCTGATCCGGTCGAATCGACCGTTGCCATCCCGCTCATGAAAAAGCCCGGCATGCGCCGGGCTTTTTCGTGACACCGCGACAAGTCCGATTACTGCTGGACCTGCAGCTCCACGCGGCGGTTCTGCGCGCGACCCGCGTCGGTGGCGTTGTCGCCGATCGGGTTGTCCGCACCGTGGCCGATCGGACCCTCCAGGCGGCTCGCGTCGATGCCGTGGCTGGTCAGGTAGTCGTACACGATCTGCGCACGACGCTCCGNCTGCCACCGGAGCCGGGGCGGCCGGCACCGCGCCGAAGCGCGAGACGATGCTCAGGCCCAGGAACCAGTCGCCGTAGCCGCTCTTGCTCGGCTGGCTCTTGTCGTCCCAGTCGTAGCGGTAGCCGCCTTCCACGCGCACGTCGGAGCTGTCGGTCACCGACTTGGACAGGCCAAGGCCCAGCTCGGCCGCCGGCGCCCAGTCGCTGTCCATCGGGTCCTTGTGATGGCTGCCCATCACGCCGGCCAACAGATAGGGGCGCCATGCGGCGCTGCCCAGGTAGTAACGCACGGCGACGCCCAGGTTGTTGCTGGCCCAGGTACCGGCGTTATGGTCGATCTTGCGCTTGGTGCGATCGAAGAACACGTCCACCGAGGTATTGGACGACAGGAACTTGCCCACGCCCAGGCCGTAGTAGAACTGCCGGCTGTGCGTGTTGCGGTCCGAGTCGTTGAAGTAGCCGCCGATGGTCGGCGCGATGTACCAGCGATCATCGAAGCCGTTCGGCCATGCCGGGGCGGCAGCGCTGTCACTGCTGGCCGCGGTCGTCGTGTTGTCCTGTGCGTGAACGGCGCCCACGCCGCCCAAGGCCAGGGCAACCATGAAATAAAGGCCCTTGTGCTTCATCAAGTCTCTCCCTTTTTGGTATTGAAACAATCGCTGCTGTTTTCCAGTGCGGCAACTCTCGCCCGCCCCGGATTGATCCATTCGCCTTTACACAAATATAACACGCCATCTATGTCGCTACAATTTGCGCCGGCTTTTATTGTCAGGCGGCGCAGGCCTGGGGGAGGTTTGCCGCCGGTACGTATTCAGAGCGTGAACAAGCCGAGGAACTGCTGGATGGGCATGGCGTCCAGCTTTGCCGCATCGCGACTGGCTTCGAGGATGGCCCTGACCTTGTGCGCCGGCAGATGGCCGCGCATGGCCGCCTCGAATTTTTTCAGCAGCACCGGGATACCCTCGGCGCGGCGCTTGCGGTGGCCGATCGGGTAGTCGATGGAAACCTTCCCGGTCGACGTGCCGTCCTTGAAGAACACCTGCACCGAGTTGCCGATGTAGCGCTTGTCGGGATCAAAGTAGTCCCTGGTGAACCGAGTATTCTCGCTGACCGTCATCCTTGCGCGCAGTGCGTCGATGCGCGGGTCGGCGGCCACATCGTCGTTGTAGTCGTCCGCGGTGAGGCGGCCGAAGATCAGCGGCACGGCCACCATGTACTGGATGCAGTGGTCGCGGTCGGCATAGTTGGCCAGCGGGCCGGTCTTGTCGATGATGCGGCAACCCGCCTCCTGGGTCTCGATCGCCACCTTCTCGATCTGGTCAAGCTTGCCGGCGACCTGCCCGTGCAATTCCATCGCGCACTCCACCGCGGTCTGCGCATGGAACTCGGCCGGGAAGCTGATCTTGAACAACACGTTTTCCATCACGTAACTGCCGAACGGGCGCTCGAACTCGAACGCGTTGCCCTTGAAGGCCGCGTCGTAATAGCCCCAGGTCTTCGCCGACAGCGCCGACGGATAGCCGGTCACGCCCCGGTACACCGCATTGGTCGCATGGATGACGGCTCGACGGCAGGCATCCCCGGCGGCCCAGCTCTTGCGCGGCCCGGTGTTGGGCGCGTGACGGTAAGTGCGCAGCGCGCCGTTGTCGATCCAGCTGTGCGACACGGCGGTGATGATCTGCTCCCTGTCGCCGCCCAGCATGTGCGTGGCCACCGCGGTGGAAGCCAGCCGCACCAGGATGACGTGATCCTGGCCGACGCGATTGAAACTGTTCTTCAGCGCGTAGCAGCCCTGGATCTCGTGCGCCTTGATCGCGTAGCCCAGCACCTCGCGCACGGTCAGCGCCCGGCCGCCCTCGCGCTCGGCCCTGCGGCCCAGCCAGTCGGCCACGGCGAGAATGGACCCGAGATTGTCCGACGGATGGCCCCATTCGGCCGCCAACCAGGTGTCGTTGAAGTCCAGCCAGCGGATCTGCGTGCCGATCGCGAACGCGGCCTGCACCGGATCCAGCTCGTGGCTGCTTCCCGGCACGCGCGCACCACCTGCCAGCGTGGCGCCGGGCACCACGGGGCCGAGATGTTTCACGCACTCGGGGAACTTCATCGCCATCATCGCGGTGGCCAGCGAATCAAGCAGTACGTAGCGCGCAGTGTCGTAGGCTTCCTTCGACTCGATCCGGTAGTCGGCCACGTAGTCGGCGATGTCGACCAGCGGCTGATCGGGATCGGGGCGGACGGCGGAACGGATGTCATGAGCACTCATGGCGGTTCCCGCGGCAGGGAGAAACGCCGATTGTATCCAGCGCGTTCCGCCGGCAGGGGCGCAGCCGCTTGACCCCTGCGTTGCCGGCAACGAGAATGACCGTGCTACCACCCAAGAGGGAGTAGTTCCGGATGCGGTCCTGCATCCGTGCGGTGTTCGTCACCACGGGCGGCAACTCGCCCCGGGCACCGCGGCGGCCGATGTCGCGAACGAGACTTTTGCGGTGACGACGGTCCTGCGCGCGTCCGTCGTCGCTGCATGTGCTCGGCGCGCCGGTCCATCGCATGGAATCCCTCCCCAGCTTCCTCTCCGGCCTGTTCACCATCGTCCTGCTCGATCTGGTGCTGGCCGGCGACAACGCCATCGTGATCGCGCTGGCCGCGCGCAAGCTGCCCGCACCGCTGCAGAAGAAAGCGGTGTTCTGGGGCAGTTTCGGCGCCGTCGCCGTGCGCGTCGTGCTTACCGCGGCGGTGGTCTGGCTGCTGGAGTTGCCGGGTCTGATGCTGGCCGGCGGCTTGTTGCTGCTGCCGATCGCCTGGAAGCTGCTGAAGCCGGACGAAGCGGCGCACGACGTCGCCGCCGCCGAAGGCTTCTGGGCCGCGCTGCGCACCATCGTCGTCGCCGACGCACTGATGGGGCTGGACAACGTGCTGGCGATCGCCGGCGCCTCGCACGGCGACCTGCTGCTGGTGGTGCTTGGCCTGGCCATCAGCGTGCCGCTGGTGGTGTGGGGCTCGACCCTGATACTCAAGCTCATCGAGCGCTTCCCCGTGATCATCTACCTCGGCGCCGGCGCGATCGCGTGGACCGCGGCGCGCATGATTGCCCACGAGCACCTCTGGTCGGGCTGGTTCGCCGCGCACGGCTGGGTCAAATACCTGCTCGACGCCGCGCTGGTGGCCGGCGTCTGCGGCGGCGGCTGGCTGCAGCGGCGCCGGCGGCGCCCGGGGGCAACCTGACTGACCGGCGACCCGCTCAGAAGGCCATCGGCACGCGCACCGTCATCAGCACGTCGGGCGTATCGCGGGTCACGCCGACGCCCAGCGTGAAGTTCACGGTCCGCTTGGGATCGATGCGATACGAGCCGCCCACCAGCAGCGATCCCAGCCAGACCTTGGTCGAGCCGGGCACCTTGGAGCCTGCCTCGCGCGTCACGCCGATGAAGCTCTGGTCGTAGCCGAGGCTCAACGACACCTTGTCGTTCATCGCGAAGCCGACGCCTATGCTGGCGTCGGCGACGTTGCCCACCTTCACGTTGCCGATGAACTGCTTGCCGACCACCAGGTTCTCGGACACGTTGTGCCGCTCGAAGTTGTACATGTAGCTGAGGTTGCCGAAGATCACCACCGGATCGGACGGCAACAGCCAGGTGAGCCCGGGCTGCAGGGAATAAAAGCCCGAGCCGGTCGGCAACTCCAGCGGCAGGCCCGTGCCGGTGACATTCTCGACGCAGCGCGTCTGGCAATCGGTACGCACCTCGAAGGGATCCCGACCGGTACGGGACTTGAAGCGGAGCCAGCCGATGTAATACGGCTTGTCCGCACCGCCGTCGTTGAACTGGTAGCGTGCGGTGGCCTCGATGTCGCCGATGCCGCTGCCGCTGGAACTCAGCACGTTGTTCGTCGCCGTGCCGGTGAACACCTCGCGGCTGACGATGTTGCTGCCCTCCCAGACATAAGGCACGCGCATTTCCAGCTCGAGGCGATTGGTGAGGCCATAGCGCCCGGTGAGCGTCACGGTATGGCTGGTGGTGCGCACCGTGCGGATGTCGATCAGGCCGATCAGGATGGCCGGGATGACGGTGTAGCCGACCAGGTCGACCTGGTTGGCGGCGGAGTAGCCGAACTGGTACGAGGGCTCCAGCACGAAGCTGTGCCTCGGCGTCAGCACGCCGGGCTGGTTGGAGATGGGGGCCACCTCGGGCGGACGGGTGTCCTTCGGCGGTGCCTCGCCGACCACCTGCGGACTGGAGGCCGCCACTGTCTGCACGGCGGATGCGGCCGGCATGGGCTGCGTCGGCGAATTCACTCCTGTTGTCTGCAGGTTGCCGCCGCGCTGTCGATCCAGTTCGCGCACGCCGACGGCGTGACGCAATGAGGCGTAGTCGGCCGCCTGCTGGGCCAACTGCTGGCGCATCAGCTTGAGCTGCGCCATCTGCGCGTCGATCTGGTGGCGCATCGCGTCGATCTGCTCATCCTGCTGCCGCAGGCGCTGGCGGATCGTCGCCGAAGACGATGGGGCGCCACGCCCCGCGTCGACGGATGATCTGTGTCCCGGCTCGGCGGGCGCCGCGGGTGGCGACGCTTCCTGCGCGCTCGCCCATCCGCCGAACGCCATCAACCCGGCGCAGCTGGCTGCGCATGCCCATTGCCGACGATTGCGTTCCATTTCAACTCCTTGTCTAACCGGTCTTGGGAGACTCCGGAACCATCAGGCACGCGCAGGCAGTGTTCGGATGGCGCTCAATGCCCGAGCGAGAGCATCTGCGCCGACTGCAAGGTGCTCTGCAGATTCATCTGGCGCAGTGCCTGCAAGGTGTTCACCGAGACGTTGAGCGTGGTGAGGGTCTGGATGGATTGATTGTTCAAGGTGTTCTGGATGACTTGCGCCAATCCCCCACCCTGCGCGAGTGCCGAGGCCGCGGCGGCGGCACTCAAGGTGTTCCGGGTGGCTGCGGAGGTGACGTCGCCGCTGCCGACTACGGGCACGCCCAGCGCCCCCGGTGGCGCATCCACGACGGGAGCGATGGTGGCTGGCTGATTCGGGACATGCCCGACGACGACGCCGCTCGATGCGCTCGAGCCGGGATCGGGGGTGACTACCGCCTTGCCGGAATGGACGCTGTTGCCCGCCCCGTTCTGCACGAGACTCAGGCCATCGAGCGTCGATGCCAGAGCGCTGGCCTGTTGCTGCGTGATCTTGCTGATGTCCGGGATATTGATGCTCGTGGACATCACCAGGAGTCCATTGATGTAGGTCTCTTCCTGGAGGCCGAACGAGGCCACCAGGCCACCGCCGAGGTCGAAACCGCCACGCGCACCGTCAAGACTGGCGTCGCTGACCGGCCGCCCGAGCCCGGCAATGTCGGATGGCGCCTGATCCGCCGGCGGCGCCGTCGAGGGTTGCGGAGCGACGGCGCTGCCTGCTTCGCCTCCGGGCATGGCATGGGCAACGCCTGCGCTGCCGAGCAGGCACAGCGGCAACACGACTCGCAGACCCTTTCTCGATTTTGGATTCTTGCTTTGCATCACCATCACCTCAGTACTGCCCGGGCCCGAACTTCGGCATGGTGGTGTAGTCCATCAAGCGTCGGTCGATGCCCATGCTCAGCGGCGCAAGAGGCGCCGCACGCCAATCGCTGACCAGGTTGAAATGCGCCTCATCGCGCCGGTTGTGAATCACGAACAGCAGTTTGTCCTTCCACAGTTTTTCGAAGCGATCCCGCGGGATCGAGCGCGTGCCCAGGGCGGGATCGCCCACCAGCACGCGGCCGTCCAGCAGGCCCTTGACGACCACGAAGTGGTGGTAGCGGTTTTCCTCGATCAGCACGATCGCCGGCAGGTGTTCCTGGGCGAGCTTGTCCAGCGGCAGGCGGAAGCCGTCCGCCTCGAAGCCGAGGGTCTGCAGGTAGTTCTTGATGTCCAGCAGGGAGAAGCCTTCCTTGTTGATCTTGGCGCGGTCGCCGTGTGCGTACATCTGCGCGAATGCCGCCTGCTCGCTGACCGGATAGCCGTATTGGTAAGTCAGCAGGGTGGCCACGGCGGCGGAGCCGCAGCTGAAGTCGTACTTCTGCCGGATGGTGTTCCTGAATTTCGCCTCCTTGAGGGTGGTCAGATGCAGCGTGTAGGTGGAACCCGTACCGCTGTTGATCTCCACCGGCCCGGTGGCAAGCAAGCCCCCGGACCAGGCCAGCGCCAGCGCGATCGCAAGCGACGGCAAGGCCCTGCTCATGGTTGCTTGAACTGCACGTTGACGACGACGCCGCTCTGGATCAGCACGTTGTTGCCGGTGTTCTGCACGATCGTCGACACCCCGGTCGAGCCGCTGAAGGCGCTGGAACTGACCGAGTTCGAACCGGTATCCACCTGCGTCGCGCTGTTGCCCGTCACCACACCGTTGAGGTTCTGGATGTTGCTGACGTTCGTGCCGCCGCTGGAGTGTTCCAGCGTGCTGGTGCTCACGACCGGCCCGAGGCCGTCGACACACCGGCCCGCGACCGGCGCTGCCTGCGCACAGCCGTCGGCATGTGGTGCGACACCGGTTGCGGTGCCAGCCGACGGATTCGCGGCGGATGCCGCCATGGGTGCCATCAGCAGACAGCACCAGACCCAAGCCTTTGACGCGGACATGACCCACCTCCCGTGGCGTTCGGCGCACTTGCAACGACTCCCACCCGGCCGGTCGCCCTTGGCAACCGGCCGGCCAAGTCCGGTGCGGCGGGACGTGATCGCCCCGCCGCACCGGCCCGTCGCCACTCAGTGACCCACGTTCAGGTTGGCTTGCACCGTCACGCCCTGCTGGATCAGCGAGGACGCGCCGCTGTTCTGGGCGATCGTGGTGATGCCAGCCGCACCCTGGGCAACGCTGCTCATGCTGTTGGCCATGTCGAAGGAACCGGCGTCAGCCGCGGCGGTGCCGCCATTGCCGCCATTGCCGCCCGCGCCCATGCCCGAACCGCCCGAGCCACCGGCGCCGCCCGCTCCACCCGCGCTGACGCTATCGCCGCTGTTGCCACCAGAGCCCGAGGCCGCACCGCTGCTCGCATCGGCACTGCCGCTGCCACCGGCACCGGCCGCCCACGAGCCACCGCCACCGGCAGCCGAACTCGAGTCGTTGCCGCCGTTGCCCCCACTGTTCTTCTTCCAGCCCAGCAGGCCGCCGTTCGATGCCATGCTGTCGTTGTTGCCATCACCCGCCCGGCCGTTGCTGTTGCCGCCATCAGCCGAATTGGAGCCGCCTACCGCGGCGCTCAGGCCCAATCCCGCTCCGCCGTCACCGCTGTGGCTGTGGGCATCGCCGCCGTTACCGCCAGGAGCGGAGGTTGCGCCCACGCCCAAGCCGAGGCCGCCGCGACCGCCATTGGCGTTCCCCGAGTTCATCGCGCTGTTGCCGATGCCGAGGACCACGTTGTTCGAGACCGCGCCATTCAGTTCGGTCTTGCCCACCGCGACGCTCTTGTTGAAGGCATCGCTGACCGAGCTGCTGGCGTAGCTGCTGTTATTCGCCGCGGCATTGCCGATGCCGAGGCCACTGGCGTCGCCGCTGTTGTTGCGGTCGTTGCCATTGGCATTGATGGTCTTGTTCTTGGTGACGGTCTTGGTGTGCGTGCTCGCATTGACAAACGCCAGGTTCGTCGAGTTGTTGTTGTTGTGGCTGTTGTCGTTGTTGTTGTTGTAGTTGTGGTCGGCCATCGCCGGAACCGCGATGGCCAAGCCGATCGCAGCCAATGCCGTGACAATCAGAGTCTTGCGCATGATCCGTTCTCCTTCGAAATGCCTGATCAGGCCTGTGCATCGTCCATTCCGGCCAAAACCGGAACCGTTTGCCTGCAGCGCCAGACACCCCGCCACATTCCGGCCTGCGCCGGGTTGCGGTTTTGCTCGGGAATCCCCTGATTGACCTGGGCCATCCCGCCTAGTCTTGCGTGTGCAGCAAGCTGAACTGGCAAGGGAAATGCCAAGCGGGCGTGTTCTGGAACTTCATTTGCGAATCATGCGGTTGCGTCGGTTTCATCAGCGACGCGACACCACCTCGTCCCAAGCAGTGTGCCAGGAGTGTTACAGGTTGCGGCGGCGGGACGTGTCGATGCATTTGCTTGGGCGTTGCAGGACAAGGCCCGACGCCCGGCGATCTGTGGCATGCCCACCTGTATCAGATCCGCAACACCTGTAACGGCTGCAGGCAGCGGCAACGCGAACGCGCGCCGCGTTCACGAAAAAGGGAGCCTCGCGGCTCCCTCTTGTTCCGGATCTGCGGTATTTCAGCGCTTGTCGATCGGCACGTAGACCTGGTCTTCCGGGCCGGTGTAGTTCGCGCTGGGGCGGATGATCTTGCCGTCCTGGCGCTGCTCGATCACGTGCGCGCTCCACCCGGAGGTGCGCGCGATCACGAACAGCGGCGTGAACATCGCTGTCGGCACGCCCATCATGTGGTAGGCGCTGGCCGAGTACCAGTCGAGGTTGGGAAACATCTTCTTGATCTCGCCCATCACCCTCTCGATGCGCTCGGAGACGTCGAACAGCACCGGGTTGCCGCCGTCGGTGCAGAGCTTGCGCGAGATCTCCTTGATGATCACGTTGCGCGGATCCGCCACCGTATACACCGGGTGGCCGAAGCCGATCACGATCTCCTTGCGCTCCACGCGGGCGCGGATGTCCGCCTCGGCCTCGTTCGCGTTGCGGTAGCGCGCGATGATCTCCATCGCCACCTCGTTCGCGCCGCCGTGCTTGGGGCCGCGCAGCGCGCCGATCGCGCCGGTGATGGCCGAGTACATGTCCGAGCCGGTGCCGGCGATCACGCGGGCGGTAAAGGTGGAGGCGTTGAACTCGTGTTCGGCGTACAGCACCAGCGACTTGTCCAGCGCGTTGGCGTGCAGCTCGCTGGGCGCCTTGCCGTGCAGTACGTGCAGGAAGTGCGCGGCGATGGATTCGTCGTCGGTCTCGGTCTCCACCCGTTTGCCGTTGTGGCTGAAGTGATACCAGTACAACAGCATGGAACCGAAGCTGGCCATCAGGCGGTCAGCGATGTCGCGCGCGCCGGTGACGTTGTGGTCGTCCTTCTCCGGCAGCACGGTGCCCAGCACCGAGCAGCCGGTGCGCAGCACGTCCATCGGGTGGGTCGCGGCGGGCAGCAGTTCCAGCGCCGCCTTCACCGGCGCCGGCAGGCCGCGCAGGCGCTTCAGCCTGGCCTTGTAGTTCTGCAGTTCGGTCCAGTTCGGCAGCACGCCGTAGACCAGCAGATGTGCGACTTCCTCGAAGCAGCCCTTCGCCGCCAGGTCATGGATGTCGTAGCCGCGGTAGTGCAGGTCGTTGCCGCTGCGGCCCACCGTGCACAGTGCCGTGTTGCCGGCGGCGACGCCGGACAGCGCCACGGATTTCTTGGCCTTGGGAAGGACTTGCTCGCTCATCGGATGTCTCCAGTGATGCAGTGGATTGCAAAGGGTGGAACGATGTGTTTCCGCCGGAGCGCATCCTGGACGCGAAGGCCGTGATGCTTGATCGAAGCCAAAAAGGTTCGCGCACAGGGTGCACCCCTGCGTGACCGGCGTCAGCTTTTCCGGGCGAACAGCGCGTCGAGCTTGTCCTCGTAGGCGTGGTAGCCCAGGAAGTCGTACAGCTCCTCGCGCGTCTGCAAGGTGTCGATGATGTGCTTCTGCGTGCCTTCGCGGCGCACCGTCTCGTAAAAATGCAGCGCTGCCTTGTTCATGGCGCGGTAGGCGCCGCAGCAGTACAGCGCGATGTCCACGTTGGCCGAACGCAGCTCGTCGGTGGTGAAGAACGGCGTGGAGCCGAATTCGGTGAGGTTGGCCAGGATCGGCACCTGCACCGCGGCCCTGAACTTGCGGTAGTCGTCCAGCGTCTTCATCGCCTCGGGGAAGATCATGTCGGCGCCGGCCTCGACGTAGGCCACCGCGCGCTCGATCGCCGCGTCGATGCCCTCCACCGCCGCCGCGTCGGTGCGCGCCATCACCACGAAGCCCGCGTCGGTCCTCGCGTCCACGGCCGCCTTCACGCGGTCGACCATCTCCTCCTTCGGCACCACTTCCTTGCCGGGACGATGGCCGCAGCGCTTCTGGCCCACCTGGTCCTCGATGTGCACTGCCGCCACGCCGACGCGCTCGAAACTGCGGATCGTGCGCGCGATGTTGAAGGCGCCGCCCCAGCCGGTGTCGATGTCCACCAGCAGCGGCAGCCCGGTGGCGTCGACGATGCGGCGCGCATCGATCAGCACGTCCTCCATCGTCGAGATGCCCAGGTCAGGCATGCCCAGTGAGTTGGCGGCCACGCCGCCGCCGGACAGGTACAGCGCCTTGTAGCCCACGCGCCTGGCCATCAGGCCGGCATAGGCAGTGATCGCGCCAATCACCTGCAGCGGCGATTCTGCGGCGAGGGCGGCGCGGAAGCGCGCACCGGCGGATTCGAGTGGGGACATGGCGATACTCCGAAACTGCTTATTCTAGGCGATACGCCGATCGGGCCGTGTGGCGGCGCACTACCCGCACGCCGCCGCACGCCTTGATCCGGAACGCTACGCATCGCGGCTGGCGTTACTGTGCCCCTGCAAAACATATTGATCAATCTTGATCCAAGCGATCAATATGTCAGCCATGGCTGCCGACCATCTTTCCGCCCGTGATGCCGCCGCCCGGCTGGGCGTCAGCGTCGCCACGCTGTATGCCTACGTCAGCCGCGGCAAGGTCGATTCGCGCCCGGGTGCTGACGGACGCAGCCGCGAATACCGCACCGGCGACATCGAGCGCCTGATCGACCTGCGCCGGGCCGGGCGCGGGGCGGCCCAGGCCGCCGCGCACAGCCTTACCTGGGGGCTACCGGTGCTGGAGACGCAGATCTCGCTGATCCGCCCCGGCGGGCACTATTACCGCGGCGAGTCGGCGATCGAACTGGCGCGCCACGGCGCCAGCCTGGAGGACGCCGCCCGCCTGCTGTGGGAATGCGGCGACCGCGATCCGTTCGCAGCGCCGCCGCCGCGGACCTGGCCCGCGGCCGTGCGGGTGCTGCTGCGCCAGCACGGCCTGCCGCCACTGGAACGCACCGCCGCGGCGTTGCCGCTGCTGGCGCTCTCCGCGCCGCACGCACACAGCACTGATCCGCTGCAGCGCCGCGACGGCGCCGCCCAACTGCTACGCGAGACAGCCGCACTGCTCTGCGCGACGAAACCAGGCCGGCTGCCGATCCATCAGCTGCTGGCCGCCAGCTGGCACAACCCGGGTACTCGGGTGGCATCGCTACTGCGCAGTGCCCTGGTGCTGTGCGCGGACCACGAGCTGAACGCGTCCGCCTTCGCCACGCGGGTGGCGGCCTCGACCGGCGCCAGCCTACATGTAGCAGCCAGCGCCGGACTTGCCGCGCTATCCGGTCCGCAGCACGGCGGCGCCACCGCACGTGCCCATGCGTTCATCCGCCAGGCCTTGCGCGAGCGCGATCCCGTGGATCGCGTACGCGAACGCCTGCGCCATGGCGACGAGTTGCCGGGCTTCGGCCACCCGTTGTATCCCGACGGCGACCCTCGCGCTGCATTGCTGCTGCGCCTGCTGGCCGAATCGCGCCCGCGCTTGCCGGGCATGGCCCGCGTGCAGCGGCTGGTCGACGCGGCAGCCGCAAACTGCGGCCGCGCGCCAAGCCTGGATTTCGCGCTGGCCGCGATCGCCCTCCTGCACGACCAGGACGCGGACGCCGCGCTGTCGCTGTTCGCCGCCGGCCGCATGGCCGGCTGGTTGGCGCATGCGCTGGAACAGCAGGAAGCCGGCGGGTTGATCCGCCCGCGCGCGAACTACGCCGGCGCCATGCCGGCGCGCCAGCGTTGAAGGTCGCCCTTTCGCGCCATCGTCGCCGACGCGCACATCGCGTGACGTCGGGGTTCCCATCCGCGCGACCCGCCTGCCGCGCCGGCCTGCCGACCACGACCGGCACGGCGGCTGCATAGGTTCTGTCAATTCATCCAATCTCAACAATCAATTGGAACAATCGAAAGCAGCCCCTACAATTGAGCCACCGATTCACTGCACCCCACCAATGGAGACTCACAAGTGTCTTTGATCAATACCGAAGTGAAGCCGTTCAAGGCCCAGGCGTTCAAGGCCGGCCAGTTCATCGAAGTGACCGAGGCCGACCTCAAGGGCAAGTGGTCCGTGGTGTTCTTCTACCCCGCCGACTTCACTTTCGTCTGTCCGACCGAGCTGGAAGACCTGGCCGACCACTATGGCGAATTCCAGAAACTGGGCGTGGAGATCTACAGCGTCTCGACCGACACCCACTTCTCGCACAAGGCGTGGCACGACACCTCCGACGCGGTGAAGAAGATCGGCTACACCATGGTCGGCGACCCCACCCACGCGATCAGCCGCAACTTCGAGGTGCTGATCGAGGACGCCGGCCTGGCGGACCGCGGCACCTTCGTGGTCGACCCGCAGGGCAAGATCCAGATCGTCGAGATTACTGCCGGCGGCATCGGCCGCGACGCCAAGGAGCTGCTGCGCAAGGTAAAGGCCGCGCAGTACGTCGCCAGCCACCCGGGTGAAGTGTGCCCGGCCAAGTGGCAGGAAGGCGAGAAGACCCTGGCGCCCTCGCTGGACCTGGTCGGCAAGATCTGATCCACCTGCTGTAGCCGTACTGGAACCGGGCGCCGCGGCGCCCGGTTTCCTCCCCGAGGATGCTTGTGCCAGCGGCTTGCGCCCGGCTTCGCTCCCCCTCCGCAGCCGCCCCTCCCCCTCGATGGCGCCGGCCGCTGCCACAAGTGCCCTATCCCCTTCCCCGCATCCGAACCCGGAGTGCTCGCCATGCTCGACGAAGCCATCAAGGCCCAGCTGAAGGGCTACCTGGAAAAACTCACGCAGCCGATCGAACTGGTCGCCGCGCTGGACGACAGCGCGAAATCGCACGAGCTGGACGAACTGCTCGGCGAGATCGCCGCGATGAGCGACAGGATCACCCTGCGCCGCGACGACAGCGAGCCGCGCAAGCCCTCGTTCGCGATCAACCGCGTCGGCACCGACATCGGCGTGCGCTTCGCCGGCATCCCGCTGGGCCACGAGTTCACGTCGCTGGTGCTGGCCCTGCTGCAGGTGGGCGGCCATCCGTCCAGGGCCGCCGCCGAGACCATCGCCCAGGTGCAGAACCTCGAAGGCCCGACTTCCGACGGCGTGTACCGGTTCGAGACCTATTTCTCGCTGTCCTGCCAGAACTGCCCGGACGTGGTGCAGGCGCTCAACCTGATGAGTGTGCTGAACCCAAACATCAAGCACGTGGCCATCGACGGTGCGCTGTACCCCGACGAAGTGGAACGCCGCCAGATCATGTCGGTGCCCACCGTGTACCTGAACGGCGAACTCTTCGACCAGGGCCGCATGAGCCTGGAACAGATCGTGGCGAAGCTCGACACCGGCGCCGCCGCGCGCGCCGCCGAAGCGATCAAGACCAGGCAGGCGTTCGACGTGCTTGTGGTGGGCGGCGGCCCGGCCGGCGCGGCGGCGGCGATCTACGCCGCGCGCAAGGGCATCCGCACCGGCGTGGCGGCCGAGCGCTTCGGCGGCCAGGTGCTGGACACCATGGCGATCGAGAACTTCATCTCGGTGGACTACACCGAAGGCCCCAGGCTGGGCGCCGCGCTGGAGCAGCACGTGCGCAACTACGACGTGGACATCATGGACCTGCAGCGCGCCACCAGGCTGGTGCCGGCCAGCGAGTCCGCCGACGGCCTGGTCGAGGTGCAGTTGGAGAACGGCGCCAGCCTGAAGTCGAAGACGGTGATCCTCTCCACCGGCGCGCGCTGGCGGCAGATGGGAGTGCCCGGCGAGGCGGAATACCGCAACAAGGGCGTGGCCTACTGCCCCCACTGCGACGGCCCGCTGTTCAAGGGCAAGCGCGTGGCGGTGATCGGCGGCGGCAACTCCGGCGTGGAGGCGGCCATCGACCTGGCCGGCATCGTGGCCCACGTCACCCTAATCGAGTTCGATCACAAACTGCGTGCCGACGAGGTGCTGCAACGCAAGCTGCGCAGCCTGGCCAACGTGGAGGTGATCGTCGGCGCGCAGACCACCGAGGTGCTGGGCGACGGCCATAAGGTCAATGGCCTGGTCTACAAGGACCGCGCCGACGACCTGATGCACAGTCTGGAGCTCGAGGGCATTTTTGTGCAGATCGGCCTGCTGCCCAACACCGAGTGGCTGAAGGGTACGCTGGAACTCAGCCCGCGCGGCGAGATCGTGATCGACGCACGCGGCCAGACCTCGCTGCCCGGCGTGTTCGCCGCCGGCGACGCCACCACGGTGCCGTACAAGCAGATCGTGATCGCGATGGGCGCCGGTTCCACCGCGGCACTCGGTGCATTCGATCATCTGATCCGCACCTCGGCGCCGGTGGTCGAGGCGGCCGCAGCCTGAGTTCCGCCCTTCGCATCAAGACAAGCTGCAAGCGGGCTATCCGGCCCTATCACCCAGCCCTTCGACTTCGCTGCGTACGCTCAGGACGAAAGGGGTAAGTAGTCCCCAAGCCGCTCGCACTGAGCGCAGGCCCAAAGGGCCGAAGTCGAAGGGCGGCCCTGAACCAGTCAGCTTCCCTGGTCCGGCCCGCGCTCCAGCGCCTTGCGGATCTCGTCCAGCGCCGCCGGATCGTCCAGCGTCGAAAGATCACCGGGGTCGCGCTGCTCGGCCAGCGCCTGCAGCGAACGCCGCAGCAGCTTGCCGGAGCGCGTCTTCGGCAGCGCGTTGACCAGGTAGACCCGTGCGGGTTTCGCCACGCTGCCGAGCTGGTCCACCACGCACTGCTGCATGCCGCGCGCCACTTCGGCGGCGCCCTCGCCCCCTGCCTGCTTCAGCGTGGCGAACACCACCGGCACCTGCCCTTTCAGTTCATCGCGCACGCCGATCACCGCCGCCTCGGCCACCGCCGGGTGGCCGGCCACGGACTCCTCGATCTCGCGCGTGCCCAGGCGGTGCCCGGCCACGTTGATCACGTCGTCGGTGCGGCCGAGGATGAAGGTGTAGCCGTCGGCGTCGCGGATCGCCCAGTCCAGCGAGCTGTAGACGAGTTCGCGGAAATGGCTGAAGTAGCTGTGCACGTAGCGGTCGTCGTCGCGCCAGATGGTGCTGAGGCACCCCGGTGGCAGCGGCGGCTCCAGCACCAGCACGCCCTTGCTGCCAGGCGGCACTTCGCGGCCGCTGTTCTCGTCGATCACCTTCATCCTGTAGCCGGGCGCCGGCAGGCCGGGAGAACCAGGCTTGGCCGGCTTCAGGTCCAGGCCCGGCATCAGGGTGATCGCGGGCCAGCCGGTCTCGGTCTGCCAGTAGTTGTCGATCACCGGCACGCCAAGCTCGGAGTTGATCCAATGCGAGGTGGGCTCGTCTAGCGGCTCGCCGGCCAGGAACAACCACTTCAGCCTGGACAGGTCGTGTCTGTGCAGCCAACCCGCGTCCTGCTTCTTCAGCACACGGATCGCGGTGGGCGAAGAGAACATGCTGCGCACGCCGTATTTCTCGCACAGGTCCCACCACACGCCGGGGTCGGGCCGCGTGGGCAGGCCTTCGTAGAGCAGCGAGGTGGCGCCGCCGATCAGCGGCCCGTACACGTTGTAGGAATGCCCCACCGCCCAGCCCACGTCGGAGGTGGAGAACATCACCTGCCCCGGCGCGATGTCGAAGATGCAGCGTATCGACATCGCCATCGCCACCGCATAGCCGCCGGTATCGCGCTGCACGCCCTTGGGCTTGCCGGTGGTGCCCGAGGTATAGAGCAGATAGCTGGGTTCGTTCGACTCCAGCCACACCACCGGCACCTCGGCAGCTTCGTGCTGCGCGCGCAGTCCGGCGTAATCCACGTCGCGGTCGCTCACCCGGTTCATCTGCGGATCGAGCCCGCGATCGACCACCAGCACCTTCGGCGGCGGCGCCGAGGCCTCGTTCACCGCCGCGTCCACCAGGGGTTTGTACGGAATCACCTTGCCCGCGCGCATGCCCGCGTCGGCGCAGACCAGCAGCTTCGGTTGTGCGTCGTCGATGCGCAGTGCGAGGTTGTGCGCCGCGAATCCGCCGAACACCACCGAGTGCACCGCGCCGATGCGTGCACAGGCCAGCATCGCGAACACCGCCTCGGCGATGTTCGGCAGGTAGATCACCACGCGGTCGCCGCGCTCCACGTCCAGCGCCTGCAGCACCGCGGCGAAGGCGTTCACTTCGCGGTGCAGCTCGCGGTACGTGAGCTCGCGGGTGATGCCTGTCTCGCCGGAAACCGCAACCAGCGCCAGCTGCTCACCGCGTTCGGCGAGATGCCGGTCCACCGCGTTGTGGCAGAGGTTGGTGGTGCCGCCCACGAACCAGCGACGGAACGGCGGCCTCGACTGGTCGAGGATCTGCCGCGGCGGCGTTTCCCAGTGGATGCGCCGCGCCTGCTCGGCCCAGAACAGTTCCGGCTGCTCGACCGACTGACGGTAGAACGATTCGTAGTCCATGCCCGCCTCCCGCGCCGACCTGCTTCAAGCCTAGCTCCGGTACAACCGCCTGGGCAGCGCGACGATGGTCGCAAGCACCGCCCCGCGCCGAAACGGAGAAGGGCGGCCAAGGCCGCCCTTCTCCGTCAAGCAGGCACGCTGCGCCGCTTACTTCGCGAACAGGTGCTCGACGCCCGCGCGCTCCTCGCGCAGTTCCTTCTCGGTGGCGTCGATGCGCGCCTGCGAGAACGCGTTGATTGCCAGGCCCTGCACGATGGCGTACTTGCCGTCCTTCACGGTCACCGGGTAGCCGAAGATCACGCCCGGCGCAATGCCGTAGGAACCGTCGGACGGAATGCCCATCGACACCCAGTCGCCCTCGGCCGTGCCCAGCGCCCAGGTACGCATGTGGTCGATCGCGGCGGAAGCGGCCGAGGCGGCCGACGAGGCGCCGCGCGCCTTGATGATGGCCGCGCCGCGCTGCTGCACGGTGGGGATGAAGTCGCTCTCGTACCAGGCCTGGTCGACCAGGCCCAGCGCCGGCTTGCCGTCCACGGAGGCGTGGTGCAGGTCGGGGTACTGGGTGGAGCTGTGGTTGCCCCAGATAGTGACCTTCCTGATGTCGGTGGTGTGCTTGCCGGTCTTCTCAGCCAGCTGGCTCAGCGCACGGTTGTGGTCCAGGCGAACCATCGCGGTGAAGCACTTCGGGTCCAGGCTGGGGGCGTTCTGCTGGGCGATAAGCGCGTTGGTGTTGGCCGGGTTGCCCACCACCAGCACTTTCACGTCGCGCCTGGCGTGGTCGTTCAGCGCCTTGCCCTGCGGGGCGAAGATCGCGCCGTTGGCTTCCAGCAGGTCCTTGCGCTCCATGCCCGGACCGCGCGGGCGGGCGCCGACCAGTAGCGCGTAGTCCACGTCCTTGAAGGCGACGTTGACGTCGTCGGTGGCGACCACGCCGGCCAGAGTCGGGAATGCGCAGTCGTTGAGTTCCATCACCACGCCCTGCAGCGCGGGCAGCGCCGGGGTGATTTCCAGCAGGTGCAGGATCACCGGCTGGTCCGGACCCAGCATGTCGCCGGCGGCGATGCGGAACAGCAGGGCGTAACCGATCTGGCCGGCAGCGCCGGTAACGGCAACTCGAACGGGGGCTTTCATGATGAAACTCCTTCAACGGGCAGGATCAGGCAGGAGCGCACCACGTGCGCGACGGTTACCGCGGAACATCCATCGCGCACAGGGTGCGCTCCTACGGGTGCGGGATTCAGGCGAGTTCGGCGAAGAACTCCTGGATGCGCTGCAGGCCGGGCTGCAGCTGAGTCGCCGGACAGGTGTAGGAGATGCGCAGGGCGCGCGGCTCGCCAAAGGCCGAGCCGGGCACGCAGGCCACGCCCTTGGCTTCCAGCAGCGCGGCGCAGAACTCCACGTCGTTGGAAATCCTGGTGCCATTGTGGCTCTTGCCGAAGGCCACCGAGATGTCCGGGAACGCATAGAACGCCCCCTGCGGCCGCGGGCAGGTGACGCCGGGGATCGCGCCGAGCGCGGCGACCACGGTGTCGCGCCGCGCCGCGAATTCGGCGCACTTGGCCTGCGGCACGTCCTGCGGGCCGGTGAACGCGGCCACCGCCGCCGCGGTGATCACTTCCGGCACGCTGGTGATGTGGTTGGAGTTGAGCGTGGTGACCGCCTTGGCCACCGGCTCCGGCCCGGCCAGCAGGCCCACGCGCCAGCCCGGCATGCCGTAGGTCTTGGACACCGAGTCGACGAAGACCAGGCGCTCCTTCAGCTCAGGCTTCGCGAATACGAAGTTGTGGTAGCCGATGCCGTCGAACACCATCGAGTTGTAGATGTCGTCGGTGATGATCCAGGTGTCCGGGTACTTCGCCAGCACCTCGGCCAGCGCGGCGATCTCCTCGCGCATATAGACCATGCCGGTGGGGTTGGACGGATTGTTGAACAGGAACACCTTGGGCTTGCGCGCCAGCGCGGCGTCGAGCTGCGCGGGCGTCAGCTTGTAGTTCTGGTCCGGACCACAGTGCAGCACGTTGACCCTCGCGCCCACGATGTCGGCGATGTCGCGGTAGGTGGTCCAATACGGCGCGGCGAAGGCGATCTCGTCACCTTCGTCCAGCAGCGCCTCAGCCAGGTTGTACAGCACCTGCTTGGCGCCGATGCCCACCGACAGGTTGGCATGGCCGTAGCCGGCGAAGCCCAGCGCCTCGATGTGCTTCAGGAACGCGTCCAGCAGCGGCTCGGCGCCACGGTTGCTGCCGTACTGGCCGCTGTCGTGGCTGAGCGCCTCGCGGGCTGCCGCGTACACGTGCTCGCCGGGCAGGAAGTTCGGCACGCCGATGGAGAAGCTGATGATGTCGCGGCCGGCGGCCTTGAGCTGCTTCGCCTTGGAGGCGATGACCATGATCGCGCTGGGCTTGGCGCGACCGACGCGCTGGGCGAGCTGGGGCATGACTTCCTCTGTACCGTGGGGAGGGGATCGTCGGATTCGATGCGGCGAACCGCCGGATTTTAGCATGCGGCGGCGCGTCAATCGCTTGCAGTCGAGATCCCGGCCTATCGCTTGGGCCTGGTACTGCTGGCATGATGCGGCCACCGCCAGATGAACCGGCGGTGGATGCCATCGGTCCTTCCACCTGAAGATTTCAGACAGACTGAGGGGTAATGCGCATGTTCCATATCATCTGGTCCATCATCGTCGGCTTCTTCGTTGGCCTCATTGCACGCTGGATCGTACCGGGCGCCGACCACCATGGTTTCTGGGTCACCGCGATCATCGGCATCGTCGGTTCCATCATCGGTGGGTTCATCGCCAGACTGTTCAGCAAGCCGGCACCCGGATCGAAGTTCCACACCGCGGGTTTCCTGATGTCCATCGTCGGCGCGATCGTCCTGTTGTACGTGCTCAAGTTCACCGGATACTGAGCCAACCTTGGGGCACATAAAAAAGCGCGGCAGGCTGCCCTGCCGCGCTTTTTTTGTTCCTTGCACATCTGGAGGGTACGGCCAGGATGGTCGCCCGTCTGATCCGCGCGATCAGGATGATCGCAAGGATGGCACCCCTCAGGCACCGCGCGCCGCGAGCAGCTTCTCGGCCAAGCCTCCCAGCATCGAGAGGTTGAAACCGCCACCGTCAGCCGGCGCCTGGCCATCCGGCGTCAGGTGATCGACCGCGTGCGGCAGCACCTGCGACAGCTGGCCCAGCAACTGGCCAGGATCCATGCCCAGCTTGGCCGCCGCCTCCTGCACCACCGAACCCAGGCCACCATTCTGCAGCGCCTGGCCCAGCTGCTCGCCCGACACCGGCTGGTTCGCACCGGTGCCGATCCACGACTGCACCGCCTCGCCCAGTCCTCCCTGGTGCAACATGCTGGCCAGGCCCTGCACGCCACCGGCCTGCTGGATCAGCTGGCCAGCCACCGCGACCAGCGAACCGCCGCCCGCCGCATTGGCCTGGCCGCCGCCGAGCAGATCATTAAGTATCGACATCGCTGTGCTCCTTGATGGTGACTGTTGGACGGGGTGAAACCGCTTGGCGAATACCGCCGGCGCGGTGACGGCACCGTGAACGAGAAAACCGCCGTGGCAGGCACGGCGGCTTTCGATCGTTCATTCCGCTGTGCAAATGGATCAGCCGCGCTGGTCCAGCACGCCGTTCCATTCCTTCACGCGGTCGGCCTTGGCCGCCAGCAGCGCGTCCACGTCACCCTCGACCGTGACCTTCTCGATGACGTCGTTCTGGCGGATGGCATCGACCACCTGCTGGTCATTCGCATCGATCACTTCGCCGAACACGCTGTGCTTGCCGTCCAGCCACGGCGTGGCGCCGTGGGTGATGAAGAACTGGCTGCCGTTGGTGCGCGGGCCGGCGTTCGCCATCGAAAGCACGCCCGGCTTGTCGTGGCGCAGCGAGGGGTGGAACTCGTCCTCGAACTTGTAACCCGGGCCGCCGCGCCCGCTGCCCTCGGGACAACCGCCCTGGATCATGAAGTCGGCGATCACGCGATGGAACGACAGGCCGTCGTAGTAGCCGCGCTTGGCCAGGTTCACGAAATTCGCCACGGTCAGCGGCGCCTTGTCGTCGTGCAGGCGCAGGCGGATCGGGCCGCGGTTGGTGTGGAGGGTGACTTGGATGGCCATGGGTATCCTTGGGTTTGGCGGGGCGCCAGCAACAGGCGCGCGTGGGCCGCCAAGGATAACGCCTGGGGCCGCCGCGCCACAAAACGGCGAAGCCCCCGGGTTCAGCGCGGTAGATCCAACTGCTCGCGGGTCAGCGCGGCAGCGCCGCGGGGACGCGCGGCTGGCGTGGGCAGCTCGTCCGGCCACGGCCCGCCCGTATGCAGGTGCGCCCACAGCCGGTCGAGCGCGGCGTAGCCGTAGGGCAGCAGCGGCACGTGGCGTTCGCCGAAGCCGGGCAACGCGAGGAAGGCGTCGAAGTGCTGCGCCGTCGGCACTTTCCAGTATAGCGGACGGCGGCCTTCGGCACGCAGCCACGCGACGTAGGGCTCGGAGGTGAACGCGGTCGGCAGCAGGCCGTCGGCGGCGCCATGCAGCACGAAGACCGGCAGCCCCGCGCGCGGCAGCCGCGCCGCCAGCGATGCCACCGAGGCATGCAGCGTGCGCGCGTCTGCCCCGTCACCCGTCCACAGGGCACGCAGGCAACGCAGGCCCGGCAGCACGGGATCGGCCGACGCATCGGTGCCGCCGGCCAGCGCCACGCCATTGCCAGGCGGAATGCCGGAGGCGTCCGCCCACCAGGACGCTTTCACCGCGGGATCGACCGCCCCCGGCGTGCCGACCGCAGCCACGCCGCGATAGCTGTAGCCGCAGGGCATCTGGCCCACGCCACGGCGCAGGTAGGCCGAGGCGTAGCCGGCCGCCACCGCGCGCCACACGTCGAACGCCGTGCTGCTGGCACCCGTGGCGACGGCCTCGTCGCGCCAGCCGCTGTCGTGCAGCTTCTGCAAGGCTTCGGCGGCCTGGCCCATCGGCGTAGCCGCGCCCAGCACGCCGTCCACGTGCAGGCTGGCACAGCGCGTGAGGAAGGCGGGCGGCACCGCACCGTCCGCGCGCGCAAACGGCGTCTCGGCAAAGCGCGCGTCGGCCAGCGCGCAAGGCATCAGCAAGGCAGCCTCGGTGACATAGTCGTACAGCGCGCGGCCACGGCCCGGCACATGCACGTTCGGCTCCAGCGCCACCACGCCGGCCAGCATGTCCGCGTCGTCGATGCCCGCCGCCTGCAGCACCGCACCGCCGCCGTTGGACAGCCCGGTGGCGATGATCCGCGTGTTCTGCGGCGTGAACGGCGCGGCGTCGGGATAGGCGCGATCCAGCATCGCCAGTCCGAAGCGCGCCGCCTGCAGCACGTCGCGGCCCCAGTCGGCCTCTGGGTTGTCGCCCGAGTGCGCGTGCTTCACCGCGATGCCGGCGTCTGCGGGCGCATTGGCCGGCGCGAATTCAAGCTTGGCCTGCCCGGCCTTGGCGCGCGTGCCGTCCAGCGCCACGCCGCTGCCATCGGCGGTGTCGTAGTAACCCGAACCCGTGCCCTTGTCGGTATAAGCCACTGCACAACCCTTCGGCAGGCCCCAGGCGCCGGCCAGCGCGATCGCACCGTAGACGCCGCGCGAGCCGGACGAGGCAGTGACGACCAGGCAACGCGCCGCGCGGTCGAAACGATCCGGCGCCTGCAGCAGCACGCGATGGGGTGCATGCGCGCCGGGCAGACGCGCGAACGCGGTGTACTCGCGACCCGGCACGTCGGGCACGGTGCCGTACACGCTGCCGTAGCCGCCCAGCGGACCGAGGTCGGCGATGCCCTTCCAGCTGGCCTGGATCGCGCGGCGGCGCAGCTCCGCCGGCGTCGGGTGCAAGGGATCGGCATACGCCGACGTTGCGCCGCGCAAGCCGTCCAGGCCCAGGCCCGCGCTGAGCAGGTCGTCGCTGCCGCGGTGCACGGTCTCCAGGATCGGACTGACCACGAAGGAAGGCGTCATGGCGGTTTTCCCGGGCGGTGGCAACGCGGCGCAGGCCGCCAGCGTGAGCGCGGCGGCGGCGAGGCTGGACAGGCGGACGATGGTCGGCATCCCCGCACGATAGCGTGCCGGCACGCGCAGGCCATGGTACGAAAGTCCGATGCCATGGCCGTGCAACCCCGCTACGCTCGTCCCTGTAGGCTAGTCCGATATCCCGCGCAGGCCCTCTGATGCCGCACCTGCTGATCGCCGACGACCATCCGCTGTTCCGCGCCGCATTGCACCAGGCCGCGCTGGCGGCGCTGGACGACGGCAGCATCAGCGAGGCCTGCGACCTGCCCGCCACGCTCGACGCGCTGGGCGAAGTGCCGGACACCGACCTGGTGCTGCTCGACCTGCACATGCCGGGCAGCCGCGGCCTGTCGGGGCTCGCGGCGCTGCGCGGACAGTTCCCAGCGGTGGCGGTGATGGTGGTATCCGCACACGACGAGCCGCGCGTGGTGCGCCGCGTCCTGGACCATGGCGCCGCCGGCTTCATCTCCAAGAGCGCCAGCCCCGACGAGATCGCCGCCGCCATCCGCACCGTGCTCGACTGCGGCGAATGGGTGCCGCCGCACCTGGGCGAGAGCGTCGCCGCCCTGCCCCCCGACCCGGGCGACAGCGACCTCGCCGCACGGCTGGCCCGCCTCACGGGACAGCAGTACCGCGTGCTCGGCCTGCTCGCCGAAGGCCTGCTCAATAAGCAGATCGCCGACCGTCTGGCGATCCAGGAGCGCACGGTGAAGGCGCACGTCACCGCGATCTTCGAGAAACTCGGCGTGCGCAACCGCACCCAGGCCAGCCTACTGCTGCGTTCGCTGGACCTGGTCGATCCCGCCCGGGTCGACTGAGCGATCCCATTTCGCCCCGGCGAGAGCGCATCCTGCGCACGATGGCTTGTTGCCCCGAGCGAAGCCGGGAGCCATCGCGCACGGGGCGCGCTCCTGCGGTCACGCCGGCGTCGTATCGCGCAACGCCGTCATGTGGTGCTGGATAAGTTGCCGCAGCGCCAACGGCCTGAGCGGCTTGTACAGCACGTTGACGCCCGCTTCGAGCAGGCGCTGGCGCAGGACGGTATCGCGATCGGCGGTCAATACCACCGCGGGCACGGCGCCGAAACGTGCACGCAGCCCGGCCAGCGCATCCAGCCCTGTAAGCCCGCCGTCGAGGTGGTAGTCGAGCACCAGCAAGTCGGGCCTCCACGGCACCCGTTCCGCCTGCGCCGGTGTGCGCGCCTCGTGCACCTGCCATTGCCAGCTCGCCAGCAGCGCGCCCATCGCCGCCAGCGCGGCCGGTTCGTTGTCCAGCACCAGGGCGCGCCCCTGCGGCAGCTGGCGTGCCGGCGCAGCCGCGGGTTCGCGCGCCACGCGGCCGACGGCGGCGCGCGGCAGTTCCACCGCGAACACGCTGCCGCGCCCGGGCCGGGAGCGCAGCGACAGCCGATGCCCGAGCAAGCCGGCCATGCGCTCGGCGATCGCCAGGCCCAGTCCTAGCCCCTGCCCGCTGGCCGCGCTGCCGCGGCGGAACTGTTCGAAGATCAGCCGCTGCTCGGACTCCGCGATGCCGGGGCCGCTGTCCCAGACCTCGATACGCCACTGCCCATCCGCGCGGCGGCAGCCCAGCAGCACGCGGCCCTGCTCGGTGTAGCGCAAGGCATTGGCCAGGAAGTTCTGCAGCACGCGACGCAGCAACTGCGGATCCGAATGCGCCCAGCCTCGCGTGCCGACCACGCACAGGCGGATGCCGCGCTCCTCGGCCATCGCGCGGAACTCGGCGGCCAGCGGATCGAGCACCTCGGCCAGCGCGAAGTCACGCGGGCGGACGCTGAAACGCCCGCCTTCCAGCTTGGCGATATCGAGCAGGCCGGCCAGCAGGTTCTCGGTGGCGGCCAACGCGCCATCCAGGTGCTGCGCGGTGGCGGCCGCCTCGTCGCCCGCGAGGCGCACCTGCAACGCGTGCGAGAACAGTTGCGCGGCGTGCAGCGGCTGCAGCAGGTCATGGCTGACCGCGGCGAGGAAATGGGTCTTCGCCTCGTTCGCGCGCTGCGCGGCGTCGCTGGCCAGCGCCAGGGCCTGCGTGCGCTCGGCCACACGCTGCTCCAGCGTCTCGTTGATCCGCTTCAATTCGCGTTCGGCATTGCGAAACGCGGTGACGTCGGTATAGGTCGCCACGTAACCGCCGCCCGGCATCGGGCTGCCGCGGATCTCCACCGCCACGCCGTTCGGGAACTGCCGCTCGGACTGGTACGGCGAGCCGGCGTGCATGTGCGCGAGGCGCCGGCGCACGTCGGCGTCGATCTCGCCGCCGCCGGCCAGCCCGGCCGCCAGGTTGTGGCGCATCAGCTCGGCTACCGGGCGGCCCACTTCGAGCAGGCCGGGCGGATAGGCGAACAGCGCCTCGTAGGGGCGGTTCCACGCCACCACGCAAAGCTCGGCATCCACCACGCAGATGCCCTGGCTCATGCTGGTCAGCGCGGCGGCCAGTACGCGCTGGTTGAAACGCAGGTCCTGCGTCGCCTCGCCGACGATCGCGGCCACCGCGTCGAGATCCTGCCGGCCCTGGTGGCGCATCACGTCCAGCAGCAGGCGCGCGGAGGCCGCGCCGATCACCGCGGCCAGCTCGTGCTCCACCGCCGCGATGCGCGGCGCATCGGCCAGCACGCGCTCCGGCGCATCGCGGAACAGCTCGCGGACGCGCGCCGCCGGCAGGAAACGCTGCGCCAGCGCACGCAGCTCGATCAGCATCACGCCGCCCCCGGGCGCCGGCGCCGGATGCGCGTGGCGCGAGCGCGCCACCAGCCACATCGCCGCCACGTTCGCCGCGAGGCTCAGCACCACCGCACGCGCCAGGCGGCTCCAGCCGTCCAGCCCGAACAAGTGCGAAGGCGCCAGCCAGATCACGCCGAACGGCCCGGTGTGCACCCACTCCGGCTGCGGCGCGAACAGCGCCGGAAGCAGCGCATACAGCCACACGAGCGTACCCACCAGCAGGCCCGCACCCACGGCGCGCGCGCCTATCTGCGGTCGATACACCGCGGCCAGCGTGGCCGGCGCGAGTCCCGCCAGCGCCGAAAACGAGATCGCGCCGATGTCGGCCAGCGCGTCGCTGCGCGCCAGCACGCGACTGTAGGCCCAGGCCAGCAACACGATGGCGAGGATCGCCAGCCGCCGCTGCGTCAGCACCGCACCGCGCAGGTCGCCGCGCTCGCCGCGCCCCCAGCCCGCGCGCACCAGCAGCGGCGCCACGAAGTGGTTGCTCACCATCAGGCTGAGCGTGAGCGTGGCGACCACCACCATGCTGGTCGCCGCGCTGAGCCCGCCGAGGAACGCGGTCAGCGCCAGGCCATGCTCGCCGCGCGCCAGCGGCAGCACCAGCACGTAGAGATCCGACGGCACGCCGACCGGGCGCAGCCAGCTGTCGCCCAGCCGCGCCAGCGGCAGGATCGGCAGCGAGATCAGCACCAGGTACAACGGAAACAGCCAGCGCGCGGTGCGCACGTGGCCGTCGTCGCGGCATTCCACCACGCCGGCATGGAACTGGTGCGGCATGGTGAACATCGCCAGCGCGCCGAGCAGGATCAGCGCCGGGAAACTGTTGCTGTCCTGCGGCGGCGGCGCCCCCACCGCCGCGGTCGCAGGCACTGCGGTGAGCAGCAGCGAGCCCAGCGCCAGCATCGCGCCCAGCTTGAACAGCGACTCGAACGCCACCGCCAACACCAGACCGCGGTTGTGTTCGGTGGCCGCCGCGCGGCGCGTGCCGAACAGCATCGTGAAGGCGGCCATCGCCAGCCCCACGTACAAGGCGCTGTCCTGCCACGCCGGCGTACCCGCGTAATGGCCGCGGCTGAGCACGCCATAGCTCATCGCCACCGCCTTCAGCTGCAATGCGATGTACGGCACCATGCCGATCAGCATCACCGCGGTGACCAGCGCCGCCAGCCCGGAATGCCGCCCCAGCCGCGCCGCGATCAGGTCGGCCAGCGAGCTGGCGTTGTACTCGCGCGCGATGTGCACCAGGCGCCGCAGCCAGCCCGCTGCGAACAGGTAGACGAGAATCGCGCCGACGAAAGTCGGCGGCAGCCACCAGCCCGAACGGCTGGCCTGGGTCACCGTGCCGTAGAACGTCCACGAGGTGCAGTGGATCGCCAGTGACAGGCCGTAGACGATCGCCCAGCGCTTGTTGAACACCTTGGCATGGCGTTCGCCGTACAAGGCCACGATGAACAGCAAGCCCAGCCACAGCAGGGCGGCGGTGGCGATGAGGGCGGTGCTCAGCATGACGCGCCCCACTTATTCCCCTCGCCCGCGTGCGGAAGAGGGAATGGGGGAGAGGGCGCTTTTCCCTCGCAAGATTCAGAGCGGTTTCGTCCACCTTCCGGTGGCCGAGCTACTTCTCTTTTGCTTGTCCAAAAGAGAAGTAGCCAAGAGAAAACGACACCCCGGTTGGCGCTTGCCGGGCATCCTTGCCCGACAAGTCCGTGAGCCGTGGCCGGGCTTTTCGAGCGGACTCCTGTCCGCGCGAAAAGGCGAGTCCATCCCTGGACTCGCCCGCTGTGCGGCCTTCTCGTCCCCGCCTCACCGCCGCCCAGGGGGCCCGGGAAGAGCGGGCGCGCATCGTGCACGCCAGAAGCAAGAGCAAGAGCAGGAGCCAAACCGCGCGAGCATGTTGTCTCCCTCCTCTGCCTGCAGGGGACGGCTGGGGCGCGGTGCCGTTGCCGCTGCTTCTGCGCGCTTGGAGCGCGCTGCTTTTCCGGGGCCCCTATGGCGCGGCGGGCGGGCGAAGGAAAGTCCGCAGGATGGCCCGCAGGGATGCGGGCCAGTTTTTCGCCGGCACAGGAAGTGCCGTCGAAAAACCCCGTAATCCGCCCGCGCACCCGCAGGGCAGGAGGCCCGGAGGGCGCGCCATCGGGGTGCCCCTCTCTTTGGTTACTTTCTCTCGGGCACGCGAGAGAAAGTGACTCGGGCCGCGGCAGCGGCTCGAAACCGCTTTGTCGCTTGCAAAGATTTGAGGGCGAGGGCGCCCTCTCCCCTACCCCCCTCCCGCAAGCGGGCAACGCGAGAATCACCGCGCAGCCATCTGCGCCCACCCTCACTTCTCGATGGCGCGCACCGCGTTCACCAGCCAGCGCTGCTGCACGCCGGCGCGGGTGTCGTAGTTCGTGCCGGAGTATCCCCACCAGTCCCAGCATGCCTGCGGATTCAAGGGCGCGAAGCTTGCGCGGGTCTGAGGGTACAGCACGGCCACGTGGTAGGCGTCGGCCCAGCGGTTGAAGCCGGCGTCGCGCACGAAGGCCTCGCCCACCGCCTCGGCGTTCTGCTTGCAGCCGTGGAGAGCGACCAGCAGGCCGCAGGGCTTGCCGGCGAGGCAGGCGGGGGGCAGGTAAACGTAGCCGCTGGCAGCGAGGAACGCATCGGCGCCGCCGGGTCGCAGCTTATTCTGGTCGAAGGTGCGCAGCTGCCCCTTCGGCGCCGCGGCCGGGCGCGGCGGCGGCCCGTAGAGCTGGGCGAAGATCGCGCCGGCGGCGTCGAAACCGCAGTGGCCAAGGTAGGGCGATTCGGATTTGCCACAATCGTCGCCGCGCGCCGCCACCGGCAGGTTGTGGGCGAAGTCGCGCCGGCCGTCGTCCACCACCTGCATGCCCTTGAGACCGGGCACGTCGTCGCGCAACTTGCGGTAGAACGCGGCACCTGCCTCGGCCACGGCGGGGGCAACCACCGCGTCGGCACGCCCGTGCAGCAGGTAGACGCGGGCCTGCGCCAGCGCGGCGATTGAACCGAGCTCGCCCGCCTTGGCGCGCTGCTCGGCCTGCGCCACCAGCGCGTCCACGTCGGGCGGCGGCGTGCCCTTCATGCAGCTGCCCAGCGCCGCGTTCAACTGGCCGTTTGCGCAGCCGTACGGGCCGCCGGCCACCAGCGCCGCGCCACGGAAGATTTCCGGCCAAGCCAGTTGCGCCTGGGTCGCCATGTAGGCGCCCGAGGACAGGCCAGCCACCGCCACGCGCTGCGGATCGATCCGCAGCTTCGGCAACGGCGCCGCCTCGTCGGCCTGCGCCGTCGCCGCCAGCAGCAGGGTCGCGGCCAGACACCGGTTCATCCATCGCATCGCCCTGCTCCTATTCGGTCCGCTGCCCATGCCTGCATCGCCATCAGAACGTGTAGCGCGCGCTCAGCGTCACCATGCGCGGATTGCCGTAGTAACCGGTGACGATGCCCAGCGCCGCGATGTTGTAGCCGGTGGTGCGGTAGGACTTGTTGGCAAGGTTCGTGCCCTGCAGGCTCAGCGACCACGGCCGGTCGATCTGCCAGGTCACGCCGGCGTTCCACAACCCGTAGGCGGGTTGTGCAATCAGCGGCGACAGGGTCGTCTCCGGGTATACCAGGCTCTGGTAGCTGTAGTTGATCCGGCCGCTGAGGCTGCCGCCGCCGGCCAGCGGGATGGTGTGCTCCAGCGTGAGGCCGCCGGAGAACTTCGGCGCGTTGGTGAATTTCTGCGTGTCGGCGATATTGACGCCGCCGCTCATGAACTTCGTGTACTTGGTGTGCATCCAGGCGAGGTTGCCGCGCAGCGTGGTGTTTTCGCTCGGCATCCAGGCGAACTCCTCCTCCAGGCCGTCGATGTGGCCCTTGCCGGCGTTGGTGAAGTCGCCGAAGAAGCCCTGCTGGCCGTTCGGCAAGGTGTAGGAGGTGAACACCGACAGCTGGATGTTGGAATATACGTTGCGGTACAGCGCCGTGTTCATCATCAGGCGGTCGTCGAAGAAGGTCATCTTGCTGCCCAGTTCGAAGGACTGCACCTTCTCGTCGTCGATCGGCCGGCAGGAGCTGGGGATCGCCGCGCAGTTCGCGCGGATGTTGTAGCCGCCCGAGTGGAAGCCCTCGCCGTAGCTGGCGTACAGCTTGATGTTGGGATTCACGCTCCAGTCCAGCGACACCTTGGGTGACAGGTTGTCGGACCCGTGCGAGCCGTTGAAGTTGGCCAGGGTCAGGATCGGCGTGCTGAAGGTGGCATCGGCATAGCCGAAGTTCTGGATGCGGGCGGTCTTGGTCTCGTGCGTGTAGCGCAGGCCCACGTCCAGGCTCCAGTCCGGGGCGAAGTCCCAGCTGAAGTCGCCATAGCCGGCGTAGCTCTTGGTGCCCATGCTGCCGCCGGTGCTGCCGTACTGCGCATAGCCCAGCAAGGAGTACGGCGGCGAGCCGAGGAAGATGTTGTGGATCTCACCGTTCGCGCTGCCGTCGAAGTAGTACGCGCCGAACACGCCGTGCACGCTGCCGCCGGCGTCGTAGTTCGCCTGCAGTTCCTGGCTGAACTGGTGGTCGCTGTACAGCGCGTTGACGTCGGTGAGCTGCGGCGGCAGGGTGTCGAAGTCGATGTTGGTGTCGGTGGACGAGCCGCGCACCGCAGTGACCGACTTCAGCGACCATGCCTGGCTGGCGATCCAGTTCATCGTCAGCGCGGTGCCGTACAGCTTGGTGTGGTTGAGCTGCGGCATGCCGCTGCGTGTGTCGAAGTCGCCGGCGAGCGGCTGGTACTGCGGGTAGAACTTGTTGACCTCCAGCATCTTCGCGCCGCGCGGGTTGGAGTTGTCGCGCACGCCGTCGAATTCCAGCTGGGCGTTGAAATCGTTCGACGGGAAGAAACCCAGGGTGAGCCGTGCCGCGTTGGTGTTCTTGTTGCCGTTGCGGCTGCCGGTGAGCAGGTCCTTGCCGAAGCCGTCGTTGTGCAGGCTGGCCACCGCGAGGCGGCCGCGCCAGACCTGGTCGGCGCTGGCACCACCGAGGCTGGCCTTGACGTCCTTCTCGCCGTGCGTGCCCACGGTGACTTCCGCCGAGCCCTCGGTCTTCACCGGTAGCGGCCGCGAGATGTACTTGATTGCGCCGCCGATGGTGTTCTTGCCGTACAGCGAGCCCTGCGGGCCGCGCAGCACCTCGATGCGCTCCACGTCGAACACGTCCAGCATCGCGCCCTGCGGCCGCGCGAGGTAGACGTCGTCGAGGTAGATGCCCACCGCCGGGTCAAAGCCCCAGGTGGGGTCGGCCTGGCCGATGCCGCGGATGTAGGCGGTGAGCGTGGTGTTGGAGCCGCGCGCGGCGTACACCTGCAGCGAGGGCACCTTGCCCTGCAGATCGCCCAGGTTCTGCACGTTCTGCGTGCGCAGGTCCGCGGCGGTGAAGGCGCTGACCGCGATCGGCACGTCCTGCAGCGTTTCCGCGCGCTTGCGCGCGGTGACCACCACCTGGTCCAGCTGTTTCACCTTGGTCGGCGCGTTGCCGTTGCCGGCATCGGCGGATTGCTGCGCCCGGGCCGGCGCGGCGAACACCGCGCCCACCGCAAGACCGACCGCCAGACTCAGATGCGTGCGCTTCATGGACTCCCCCCTCATCGTGGACGCATCCAGCAGGCGTGGATGCCGGTTTTGCGGCGAGCTTAGGCAGCGCCGGCAACCGCCACACTTGTACCTTCGTACAGTGCCGGCGCGGCGCGGTGGTGCCGAATACTGCAGTCATCGCTCGATGGACCCCGGGGACTCGCAAGCATGGCATTCCTGATCGTGCTGGCCGCGCTGTGTTTTCTGATGCTGGCGGCCTATCGCGGCCACAGCGTGATCCTGTTCGCGCCGCTGGCCGCCCTGGGCGCGGTGCTGCTTACCGATCCCGCGCTGGTGGCGCCGATCTTCACCGGCCTGTTCATGGAGAAGATGGTCGGCTTCCTCAAGCTGTATTTCCCGGTGTTCATGCTGGGCGCGCTGTTCGGCAAGCTGATCGAGCTGTCGGGATTCTCCAAGGCGATCGTGGCCGCCACCATCGGCCTGGTCGGGCGCAGCCGCGCGATCCTGTCGATCGTGCTGGTCTGCGCCTTGCTCACCTACGGTGGCGTGTCGCTGTTCGTGGTGGTGTTCGCGGTGTACCCGTTCGCGGCCGAACTGTTCCGCGCCAGCGACATCCCGAAGCGGCTGATCCCCGGCACCATCGCGCTGGGCGCGTTCACCTTCACCATGGACTCGCTGCCGGGCACGCCGCAGATCCAGAACATCATCCCCACCGCGTTCTTCGGCACCAGCGCCTGGGCGGCGCCGTGGCTGGGCACGCTGGGCGCGGTGTTCATCCTGGTCGTCGGCCTGGCTTACCTGGAATCGCGCCGGCGCAAGGCCGCCCGCGCGGGCGAAGGCTACGGCAACGTCCTCGTCAACGAGCCGGCGCCGTTCGAGCACGGCAAGCTGGTGCATCCGCTGGTCGCGCTGCTGCCGCTGGTGCTGGTCGGCGTGGCGAACAAGTGGCTCACCGGCCTGATCCCGCGCCTGTACGGCAGCACGGCAGCGTTCCGGCCCAGCGTGGTCGGCAAGAGCGCGCCGGTGGTGCAGGAGGTGGACAAGATCGCCGCGATCTGGGCGGTGGAGGGCGCGCTGTTGCTGGGCATCGCCTGCGTGCTGGTGTGCGCGTGGCGGCCGGTGCGCGAACGCTTCGCCGAGGGCAGCAAGGCCGCGGTGGGCGGTGCGCTGCTCGCCTCGATGAACACTGCCTCGGAATACGGATTCGGCGCGGTGATCGCCGCCCTGCCCGGCTTCAAGCTGGTGGCCGACGCGCTGCACGCCATCCCGAACCCGCTGGTGAACGAGGCGGTCACCGTGACCACGCTCGCCGGCATCACCGGCTCGGCTTCCGGCGGCCTCGGCATCGCACTGGGCGCGATGGCCGACACCTTCATCGCCAACGCACAGTCGGCCGGCATCCCGCTGGAGGTGCTGCACCGGGTGGCGGCCATGGCCTCCGGCGGCATGGACACCCTGCCCCACAACGGCGCGGTGATCACCCTGCTGGCGGTGACCGGGCTCAGCCACCGCCAGTCCTACCGCGACATCTTCGCGGTCACGGTGATCAAGACACTGGCCGTGCTCGTGGTGATCGCGGCGTATGCGCTGACCGGGCTGGTCTGAACCGGGGGTAGGCAAGCGCGAGGCAAGGCGAGCAAGCGCACGCAAGTGTGCGTATAATCGACCGATTCGCCTTCCGAAACCCTGCGCGACGATCCCCGCATCGCCCGAGCCTGCCCCATGTCCATCGAAAACCTGCGCAATATCGCCATCGTCGCCCACGTCGACCACGGCAAGACCACCCTCGTCGACCAGCTGCTGAAGCAGTCCGGCACGCTCTCCGAGCGCACCGTGCTGGCCGAGCGGGTGATGGATTCGAACGACCAGGAAAAGGAACGCGGCATCACCATCCTGGCCAAAAACACCGCGATCAAGTGGAAGGGCAACCGCATCAACATCGTCGACACGCCCGGCCACGCCGACTTCGGCGGCGAAGTGGAGCGCGTGCTGTCGATGGTCGATACCGTGCTGATCCTGGTCGACGCGATGGACGGCCCGATGCCGCAGACGCGCTTCGTGACCCAGAAGGCGTTCGCCATGGGCTTCAGGCCGATCGTGGTGATCAACAAGATCGACCGCCCCGGCGCCCGCCCGGAGTGGGTGGTGGAGCAGGTGTGGGACCTGTTCGACCGTCTCGGCGCCACACCGGAGCAGATGGAGTTCCCGATCGTCTACGCCTCGGCGCTGAACGGCTACGCCAGCCTCGACGAGAACGTGCGCGAGGGCGACATGACCCCGCTGTACGAAGCGATCATGCAGCACGCGCCTAAGCCTGACGTGGACCCGGAAGGCCCGTTCCAGATGCGCATCAGCCAGCTGGACTACAACAACTTCGTGGGCGTGATCGGCATCGGCCGCATCCAGCGCGGCACGCTGAAGAAGAACATGCCGGTGGCGATCATCGACCGCCACGGCAAGAAGCGCCAGGGCAAGGTGCTGCAGGTGCTCGGCTTCATGGGCCTGGAGCGCATCGAGCAGGACAGCGCCGAGGCCGGCGACATCGTGGCCATCTCGGGCATCGCCGAGCTGACCATTTCCGATACCGTGACCGCGCTGGAAGCGCCCGAGGCGCTGCCGGCGCTGACCGTGGACGAGCCGACCATCTCGATGACCTTCCAGGTCAACAATTCGCCGTTCGCCGGCAACAAGGACCTCAGTGGCGGCAAGTTCCTCACCAGCCGCCAGCTCAAGGATCGCCTCGACCGCGAGCAGGTGCACAACGTGGCGCTGAAGGTCGAGCAGGGCTCGGACGCCGACAAGTTCCTGGTGTCCGGCCGCGGCGAGCTGCACCTCTCGGTGCTGATCGAGAACATGCGCCGCGAGGGCTACGAACTGGCCGTGTCGCGTCCCGAGGTCATCATCAAGGAGATCGACGGCCAGAAGATGGAGCCGTTCGAGCAGCTGGTGATCGACGTGGAAGAAATCCACCAGGGCCCGGTGATGGAGCGCATCGGCGTGCGCAAGGGCCAGCTGAAGAACATGGAGCCCGACGGCAAGGGCCGCGTGCGCCTGGAATACATGATTCCGGCGCGCGGCCTGATCGGCTTCCAGAACCAGTTCAAGACCCTCACCCAGGGTTCCGGCCTGCTGTTCCACGTGTTCGACCACTACGGCCCGAAGGAAGAAGGCCAGATCGCCAAGCGCCTCAACGGCGTGATGATCGCGAACGCAGGCGGCACCACGCCCGCCTATTCGCTGGGGCCGCTGCAGGAACGCGGCAAGCTGTTCGCCGCCGAGGGCGACAACGTGTACGAGGGCCAGCTGGTCGGCATCCACGCCAAGGACAACGACCTCACCGTCAACGCGATCAAGCCCAAGCCGCTGACCAACATGCGCGCCTCGGGCAAGGATGATGCGATCCAGCTGACCCCGGCGACCAAGTTCTCGCTGGAGCAGGCGCTGGACTTCATCGACGACGACGAGCTGGTCGAGGTGACGCCGAAGGAAATCCGCCTGCGCAAGAAGCACCTCACCGAGAACGACCGCAAGCGCGCCTCGCGCGGCGGCTGAGCAAGCCGCCCCGTGCTACATCCGAAGGCCGCCGCAAGGCGGCCTTCGGCTTGATCGGGAGCTTGCGACGGCGATCCGGGGGCGTAGGATGCAGCCGGTCTTCACCGAAGCGTGCGATCACGACTGCCTGCCGCGGAAGGATCGCCTCACCCCTCCCATCATCCGGAGAATCCGACATGCAGACCCGCATCCAGGGCACCACGATGCCCGTGCTCGAAGTGCAGCTAGATCCCGGCGAAAGCGTGTTCGCCGAGAGCGGCGAGCTGTCGTGGATGAGCGCCTCGGTGCAGATGACCACCCATACCCAGATGGGCGGCGGTGGCGGCCTGTTCGGCATGTTCAAGCGCGTGGCCGGCGGCGGCAGCCTGTTCATGACGGACTACCGCGCCGTGCAGTCCCCCGGCATGGTGGCCTTCGCCACCAAGGTGCCCGGCCATATCGTGCCCGTGCCGGTGGCGCCGGGCAGCGAGTACATGGTGCACCGCCATGGGTTCCTCTGCGCCACGCCACAGGTCAGCATCGGCGTGGGCTTCCAGCAGTCGCTGGGCGCCGGCATCTTCGGCGGCAGCGGCTTCCTGCTCCAGCACGTCGGCGGCACCGGCACGGCGTGGCTGGAACTGTCCGGCGAACTGATCCAGAAGGAGCTGGCCCCCGGCGAGACGCTGCGCGTGCATCCCGGCCACGTCGGTGCCTTCCAGGCCTCGGTGAGCTTCCAGATCACCACCGTGCCCGGCATCCGCAATGCCATCTTCGGTGGCGACGGCATCTTCCTGGCCGCGCTCACTGGACCCGGCACGGTATGGCTGCAGACCCTGCCGATCTCGCGCCTGGCCCACCAGATCGCCGAATACCTGCCGGGCGACGGCAACCGGGCGGCATCGACCGGCATCGGCGCCGGCCTGCTCGGCGGCGTTGTCGGCTCGCTGCTGGGCGGCGACAACAACTAGCCGACGGGCTCGCATGACCGTATCCGCGGCGGCGAGGATGGCCGTCCGGCGGGGCCGCGCCATGCCTCGCACCCGGATCTTCCGGCAAGCCATCCTGTCGCGTTGACAGGCTGCCGTGCCGCAACTACAGTGCGCGCGCCTTCAGCCCGGCTGCCGGCACCCTCGGCCACTCCCAGCGAGAAATGGACAGTATTCCCAGTAGCTGCGCCGGCGCCCGCAAGCCCTTGCGTATGCCGGTGTCGACCCAACCGATGAACGCCTGCGACCGCGCGCGGTCGGCCCGCGTCTTCCTCGACTGAGGGATACGGGCCGCCTCCATGCGCCGCGGGCGCATGTTGAGGCGAGCCCATGTTGCTCCACCGCTTCCCCGTTGCGACGCGCCCGCGCCGCCCCGTTGCCGACCACCTTCGCGCGCGTCGCGCGCCCGCCCATGCCTGCCATCCGCCCGCCATGCGCAAGCCGCATGCTTCGGCCGGTGCCACCGCCGATCACGGAGGCCCCTGATGCCCAGCGACAGTCGACCTCCCTCCGCGCCCCGACCGGGCGCATGTCAACGACCCCTACTCCGGACCGCGGCGTCCGGCGTGATGCGCGGCTGATCGTCCGGCGTGCATCCGCCGCCACCCGACCGGGCCGCCACGGATGCAAGCCATGTTCAAGAACACCCTTCCCCCGCGCGTCGCCACCCGCACGCTCCTCATCGCCATCACCATCGCCTGCCTGCTCGGCGGTGCGCTCGCGTTTTCCCGAAGTGCAAGCGCCGGCGAGGCGCCGCTGTTCGTCCCGCAATGGCTGGGCGCGCAATACACCTTCGTCGACCAGCACCAGTTTTCGCTGCATTCGCCCTACGCCGGCCCGCTGAGCCTGCACGCGCGAAGCGACACCGGGCGCTCGCACACCTTCGGCGCCTACTTCGGCGTGGCGCTGCCGGCCCATCTGGCCTACTACTTCGACGTGGAGATGTTCCGCGGCGAAGGCGTCAGCGGGGCCACCGGGCTGGGCGGACTCACCAACGGCGACGTGATCCGCGCCGGCGTCGCCGGGCTGGGCCGCGGCGCCTACGTGGCGCGGCGCTACCTGCAATGGACACTGCCGCTGGGCGGGTCGCGCGAAACGGTGGAGCGCAGCCAGGACCATCTGTCGGGCACGCAAGCCACGCAGCGCCTCGAGGTGAAGCTGGGCACGATGGCGGTGAACGACGACTTCGACCGCAACCGCTACGCCAACGGCACGCGCACCCAGTTCATGAACTGGGACCTGTTCAATGCCACCAGCTGGGACTTCGCCGCCAATACCCGCGGCTACACCGACGGCCTGATGCTGGCCTGGGTCAATCCTGCCTGGACGCTGCGCTACGGCATCTACCGCATGCCCTGGGAGGCGAACGGGCAGCGGCTGGAGAGCTCGCTGCGCCGCGCGCGCGGCGAGCAATGGCAGCTGAGCCTGCACCCGCATCCCGGCGGCTGGGTGCTGCGCCTGCTCACCTTCCGCAACCTCGCCCGCATGGGCAGCTACCGCGACGCCATCGACCGGGCGCTGGCCACCGGCCAGGCGCCAGACGTGCGCGCCGACGATGCCCCCGGCCGCCATAAGTTCGGCTGGGCGGTCAACGGCGAACTGCCGCTGGCCGACGGCGGCGAGACCGGCCTGTTCGCGCGCGCAGGCTGGAACGACGGCCACACCGAGTCCTTCGCGTTCACCGAGGTGGACCGCACCCTCAGCGGCGGCCTGCAGCTTTCCGGCGTGCATTGGGGCCGTTCGGCCGATCACCTGGCCGTCGGCTTCGCGGTCAACGCACTGTCACGCCCGCATCGCGAATATCTGGAAATGGGCGGCGCGGGCTTCGTGCTGGGCGATGGCGCGCTGGATTACGCGCACGAGGAGATTGCCGAGGTGTATTACAGCTATGCGCCATGCGCCCACCTCACGCTCAGCCCCGACCTGCAGTGGATACGGAACCCCGGCTATAACCGCGACCGCGGGCCGGCGACATTTGCGGGGGTGCGGGCGCATCTGGAATTCTGACGCCTGTACCACTCCGACACTCGCGCAAGAGCGGAAAAGCTACGCGGGCAACCGAGCCAGCTCCAGCGCCGCAATCCGCCGACCCAGGCGTGGCGCCAGATAGCAATGCGACCCGCACGGCAGCAGCCCAGCATCGGCGAAGGTGCGCAGGTACCAGTCCGGCGAGCGCTTGTGGAAGCCATCCAGGTCACCCGCCACGCCATCGTGGCTGGTGAACACCTCCAGGAAGGCCACGCCCTCGACCATCTCCGCGATACCGACGAGGCCCGCGCGGATTTCCGCCGGCTTGAGGTAATGCAGCACGTCGCTGCAGACGATGAGGTCGAAACGGCTTTCGAAGCGCAGGTGTTCCAACTGGCCGAAACGCGCCAGCCCGATGTTGCGGCTGCGGCCGTAGCGCGCCACCACGTACTCGCTGGCGTCCAGCCCGCGATAGTCGATGCCGGGCCGCAACGCACGCAGCGGCGCGCGCCAGCCACCTTCGCCGCAGCCCACGTCGAGCGCGTTGCGGACCGGCCGGCCGAGGTAGTACTCCGCCTGCGCCACCACCATCGCCACCTTGCGCTTCAACTCGGCCGGCGATCCAACCGCATGCGTGGGATGGCGGTACCACTTGTCGAAATAGGCGCGGTCGTAGGTCTTGGGCATCGCATCGCTCCAGCGGGGGAGCGCATGGTAACCGGCGCGACCGGTGCGCAAGAGGTTGCGAAAGCTGAATCACCGGAGAATCCACCCGATGCATCACGGTTCCGCGGTCATCCGCCCGGCACCCTCGCCGTTGAAGCTACTCGACACCCTCGCCGGAGAACGGACGCATGCCTGCCGCACCGATACGCCGCCGCAGCCTCGCGCTTGGCCTGTTGCTGGGATGCCTGCCCGCGATGGCCTGCGCGGGCCAGGCCACGCTGCAGCGCATGCCCGCCGCCACCGTCACCGCGAAGGTGGATGGCCTCAGCCTCTCCGACATCGCCTGGCTGCGCCGCGACGGCTTCGGCCTGGACAGCGCCACGCTGGCACGTTATCGCCAGCTCGGCCGCACGCGCTTCCTCGACGAGCAGCTGTCCGGCGCCGACGACACGCTGCCACCCCGGGTGGCCGCGCAGATTCGCGCCTTCCAGGCGGTGAACACGCCGGTGCCCGAGCTGTGGGCGGATTTCCGCGACCGCCAGAAGCAGTTCAAGGACACGCCCGCCGACGCGGCCAAGGACGCGGCGAAAAAGGCGCTCGCGCAGTACCGCCGCGCCCTCGAACAGCAGGCCGCGCAGGCGGAGCTGCTGCATGCAGTCTACGGCGGCGACCAGCTCAAGGAGCAGCTGGTGTGGTTCTGGCTCAACCACTTCAGCGTGTACGCGAACAAGGGAGCTGTGCGCGTGTTCGCCGCCGACTACGAGGAAAACGTGATACGCCCGCATGCGCTGGGCAAGTTCCGCGACCTGGTGATGGCGACGCTGCAGAGCCCGGCGATGCTGGTGTTCCTCGACAACGTGCACAACGTCAAAGGCAAGACCAACGAGAACTACGCGCGCGAGCTGATGGAACTGCACACGCTGGGCGTGGGCTCGGGCTACACCCAGGCCGACGTGCAGCAGCTGATGCGGATTCTCACCGGCGCCGGCCTGCTGCCGCCGAAATTCGCCGAACGCGCAGACCGCATGCGCCGTGAGCCCCCCGGCTTCGTGCGCGACGGCCTGTTCCGGTTCAACCCGAACCAGCACGACTTCGGCGACAAGACCTTCCTCGGCCAGACCATCAAGGGCAGCGGTTACGCCGAGATCGGGCAGGCGGTGGACCTGATCGTGCGCCAGCCAGCCTGCGCGCACTTTGTCTCGCAACAGCTCGCCGAATACTTCATAGCCGACAAGCCCCCGCCCGCCCTGGTGGACGCCATGGCGCACACCTTCCAGCGCACCGACGGCGACATCGCGGCGGTGGTTCGGACGATGCTGCTGTCGAAGGAAGCCGCCGCCGTGGACGGGCACAAATTCAAGGATCCGATGCGCTTCCTGATTTCCGCGATGCGGCTGACCTACGACGGCCAGCCGATTCCCAACGCCGTGCCCCTGGTGAACTGGCTCCGCCAGATGGGCGAGCCGCTGTACGGGCGCATCACGCCCGATGGCTGGCCGCTGGATTCGGCCAGCTGGACCGGTTCGGGCCAGATGAGCAAGCGCTTCGACTTCGCCCGCGTGATCGGCAGCGGCCGCAACCGGCTGTTCGCGGGCGCTGACGGCGGCGCCAGCCCCGCGAACGATCCGCCGCCCGGCCCTCCGGATCTGCAAGGCTCCGCGCTGTACCGCGATGCCATCGCGCCACGGCTCGCCGACGCCACCCGCAACGCGCTCGCGCAGGCCAAATCGCCGATGGAGTGGAACACCTTCCTGCTGTCTTCGCCCGACTTCAATTACCGTTGAGGTGCCGTCATGAACCGTCGCGAATTCCTGCTTGCCGCCGCCGGCGCGGCCGCCGCGTCCACCCTGTCCTTCTCGGGCCGCCTGTTCGCCGCGCCGGCGAGCTCGCCGCGCTTCCTGCTGGTGTTCCTGCGCGGCGGCTACGACTGCAACAACCTGCTGGTGCCCTGCGGCAGCGACTTCTATTACGAATCCCGCCCCACCCTCGCCATCGCGAAACCCGACCTGGGCAACCCCGACTGCGCCGTGGCGCTGGACGCGGACTGGGGCCTGAACCCCGTGGTGCGCGATTCGCTGTACCCGCTGTGGCAGAAGAGGCAGCTTGCCTTCATCCCCTTCGCGGGCACCAACGATCTCTCGCGCAGCCACTTCGAGACGCAGGACCACATCGAGCGCGGCGAGCCGGTAGGTACAAGCGGCAACTACCGCTCCGGCTTCCTCGCGCGGCTGTCCGGCCTGCTCACCGGCGTGCCGGCGATCGCCTTCACCGACAACCTGCCGCTCTCCTTCCAGGGCGCGAGACACGACATTCCCAATATCTCGCTGAAGGCCGACCCCAAGGCGCATTTCAACGAGCGGCAGGCCGCGATCCTCGCCGGCATGTACAAGGGCACGGCGCTGGCCCAGGCCAGCGCCGACGGCCTCGCCCTGCCGCAAAGCATCTCCAGGGATCTGCGCGACGAGATGGTGGCGGCCAGCCGCGGCGCGCCCAGCGCGCACAACTTCGCCGCCGAGACGCGGCGCATCGCCACCCTGATGCGTGACCGGTACCGGCTCGGCTTCGTCGACGTGGGCGGCTGGGACACCCATGTCAATCAGGGCAGCACCAAGGGCGGCCTCGCCTACAACCTGAAGAATCTCGGCGAAGGCCTCGCCGCCTACGCCGAGGCGATGGGCGACGACTGGAACGACACCACCGTGGTGGTGCTCTCCGAGTTCGGCCGTACCTTCCGCGAGAACGGCGACCACGGCACCGACCACGGCCACGGCACCGTGCACTGGATGCTGGGCGGCAAGGTCGCCGGCGGCAAGGTCGCCGGCGAGCAGGTGGCGGTCACGCAAGCCAATCTGTTCCAGAACCGCGACTACCCCATCCTCAACGACTACCGCGACGTGCTGGGTGGGATGTTCGCCCGGCTGTGGGGCTTGAACGCCAGCCAGTTGCAGACGGTGTTCCCGCAGGCGAAGGCCAGGGATCTGCGGCTGGTGTGAGCGTGCCACGTCGAGCGCCGCTCAGGCAGGAAAAGCCGGATACCGATGTCGACACCACGACGCGAAGTGCACCCCGAAAAGCTTACGAACCCACGGCTGGTTCCGGAGCGTTCGGAAAATATCGCATCGCGACATCGCACCGTTCGTACTCGGCCCCGTAGCGGCCCATGATGTCCTGGTCGTGCCGAAAACCGAGCTTCTCGTACAAGTGCACCGCTGCGGCGCAGCGCTTGTTGGTGAGCAGATACAAGGGATCGGCGCGCATGGCCATCGCGCGCCGGATGATCTCGGTCAACAGGAACTCGCCGGCCTTCAGTCCGCGCGCACTCTCGCGCACGCCCATCTTGGTCAGCTCATAGGCGCCGGGGCCGGATTGCAGCAGCGCGCACGTACCGACAATGCCCAGCCCGCGCGCCTCGACGAAGAGGATCACGCCGCCGGCGTCGATGATCTTCTCGCGCGGGTGGTTCAGGACTTCGTTGTCGACCGCCTCGAGACGGAACATGGCATTGATCCACTCGGCATTGATGTCGCGGAACTCCGCCGCGAGCGTGTCGTCGTACTCGCGGATCGTGAGCACTTCGCGGCGGCTGCGTGCGGCGAGGACATCGATCGGCGCCGTGGACAACACGTTTTCCAGCTGGCTGATCTGCTCCATGAAGGTGTCGAGCCTGCCATCCATCAAGGCATGGACGGCGTCCTCCACCGCCGGTATGACGTGCAGACGGGCGCGTGCCAGCGCGGTGACTCCGGCCGGCGTCAGCGATACCAACCGCTTGCGCTGATCGACACCCTGCTGCGACTGGACCAAGCCCATCTCGACCAGCTGGCGCACGCCGCGCGTGATCCCCGGCTGACTCGTGCCCACGGCTTGCACCAGCTCCCCCACCGTCAACGCCTGTCCATCCAGCGCGGAAAGCAGTGGCATGTGGCTGGGCTGCATCGGCAGGCCCGCATCCGTGGTGAGCCGCGCCGCACCCGCCTGCATGCGTTCGCCAAGACGTTTGAGGCGACTGCCAAGGTAAGCAGGCCCAAGCTCGCGCAAAACATCGGCAGCCATAATACATATCTCGTTATATACCGTTGCATGTTTGTACTCCTCGCCTTCGCCGCGCGCAAGCCATCGCAGGTGTCCATGGCCATGCAGCGCTGGCCGAGCCGGGATGTTTCGAGGGCCTCAACGTATCCATCCAGCCACCTCGATCCTGTGGATTGCCGGCATGGCAATCCGCTGCGCATGATTCGTCTGGCCGCGGATGCTCGTCGCCGGGTTCGCCGTGTCCAGCCGCAAACGCATTCCTGCCGAGGTCGATAGCTCATGCGACTGACACGTTTCCGCTCTCGCATTCGAAGGTACGCGAGCACCGCCCTGCTCGCGTCGCTGATGCTGTTGCTTGGCGCCTGTGCAACTGCACCTGCGTATTCCGATACGGCGAACACGGGCAGCGTCCTCACCCGCGACGACCTCACGTGGCTGCGCCGCGATGGCTTCGGCGTGGACAGCGCGGACGTGGCGCGCTATCGCGAGCTCGGTCGCGCGGGATTGCTGGACGCCCAGTTGGCCGACCGCGTGCCCGGCGCACTGCCGCCGCCGGTCACGGGCCTGATCCACGGTTTCGAGGCCGTGCGCACGCCCATGCCGCAATTGCTCGCCGACCTGCACGACGCCCAGGAGCAAGCCAAGGCGCTGCCCGCCGGGCCGGAGCGGGACGCCGCCAACAAGGCCTGGCAGAAGCACGGCTACGAGCTGATGCAAGAGGCGCGGCAGGCCGAGCTGCTGCAGGCTGTGTACGGGTCGAACCAGCTCAAGGAGCAACTGGTGTGGTTCTGGCTCAACCACTTCAGCGTGTACGCGCCCAAGGGCCGCATCCGCTGGGAACTGGCCGACTACGAGCAGCACGTGATCCGTCCGCATGCCTTGGGCAAGTTCCGCGACCTGGTAATGGCCACGCTGGAAAGCCCGGCGATGCTGGAGTACCTCGACAACGCGCAGAACGCCAAGGGCCATGTCAACGAGAACTACGCGCGCGAGCTGATGGAGCTGCACACGCTGGGCGTGGGCTCGGGCTACACCCAGCAGGACGTGCAGCAGCTGGCGCTGATCCTCACCGGCGTCGGCATCGCGCCCATCGCCGGCAAGCCGCAGCACTTCAACGCGAAGGCGGCGCCACTGGTGGTGCGCCACGGCCTGTTCGAATTCAACCCGTACCGGCACGACTTCCGTGACAAATTGTTGCTCGGTCAGCACATCAAGGGCCGCGGCTTCGACGAGGTGAAACAGGCGGTGGACATCATCGTGCGCCAGCCCGCCTGCGCGCGGTTCGTCTCGCGCCAGCTCGCGCAGTATTTCGTGGCCGACAACCCGCCACCCGCGCTGGTGGCGCGCATGACGCAGACCTTCCAGCGGACGGACGGCGACATCGCCGCGCTGCTGCGCACCATGTTCGACTCGCGCGAACTGCTGGCCAGCGGCAGGCAATTCATGGATCCCATGCGCTTCGTGGTCTCGTCCGTGCGCATGGCCTACGACGGCAAGCCCATCGCCAACGCCCTGCCGCTGGTGTACTGGCTCGACCAGCTCGGCGAACCGCTGTACGGCCGCATCACGCCCGACGGCTGGCCGCTGGAAGGCGGCAGCTGGACGGGATCGGGCCAGCTCGCGACCCGCTTCGACATCGCCGCCGCCATCGGCAACGGCAACACCCAGCTGTTCACGCCACCCGGCAGCAAGGGCCGCCAGTCCGGCTTCCCGATGCTCGCCACGCGGCTGTACTACGACGCCATCGAGCCGCACCTCTCCGCCGGCACCCGCAATGCGCTGACCAAGGCCGACTCGCAACAGGAATGGAACACCTTCCTGCTGGCTTCGCCGGATCTCAACTACCGCTGAGGTTTCGCATCGGCGAAATGCGACAATGCGCCGATGTCCCCGCTGAAATATCTCCATGCGTATCCGCCCGCCGTGCAGGACAAGGTGCGCCAGCTGATCGCGCAGGAGCGCCTCGGTGAATACCTGGCCGCGCGCTACCCGGATCGCCATGACGTGCAGAGCGACAAGGCGCTGTACGGCTACGTGGCCGCGCTGAAACAGCAGCACCTGAAGCAGGCGCCGGCCATCGACAAGGTGCTGTACGACAGCAAGCTCGACGTGGTGCAGCGGGCGCTGGGCCTGCACACCGCGATCTCGCGCGTACAGGGCAGCCGGCTCAAGGCGAAGAAGGAGATCCGCGTGGCCAGCCTGTTCAAGAGCGCCGCGCCGGAGTTCCTGCAGATGATCGTGGTGCACGAGCTGGCGCACCTTAAGGAAAGCGAGCACAACAAGGCGTTCTACCAGCTGTGCCAGCACATGCTGCCGGACTACCACCAGCGGGAATTCGACCTGCGCATGTACCTGACCTGGCGCGAGTTGCCTTCGACCGCGTTGCCTTCGACCAACCCCACCAACCCGCAGGAATGACGATGGATGGCGCGGCACTACAAAAAACCCTGTTGCGGCTGTTCGAGCAGAACGGTGTGGAACTCGATGCCGACGAGGACGGCTGGCTGACCACCGACGGCGATTTTCCCTCCGTGCGTGCCCAGTGGCACGCGGCCACGGCCAGCGAACCGGGACACCTCGACATCGACGTCGTGTTGAGCGAAGAACGCTGCATCGAGGAAAGCTTCGCCGGCCACGGCAGCGGCGCGGACGCATGCACGGCCGCCCTGCGCGCGTTCGAGCAAAGCGCGCTCCATCCGCTGCTCGCCGCCTGCTGGTACGTCACCGACGAGCGCAAGCTGACGATCACGGCATGGGAGACCGGCGTCCGCACCTGGGATGTGTTCGCCGGCCCGTTCGCCCTGTACGGCGCGGACATCACCGAGCTGGAGATGCTGGGGCAAGTGCCGACCGCCATCGAGACGACGCTGCAGCGCGAAGCCTTGTCCCCCGAACTGCACTGGCTGCGTCTGGTTTACCGCCGTACGGCGGAGGGCGAAGCACGCTGCGAAGTCCTGCTCGACAACGAGCCCTGGGCGGCGGGAACCGATGCGCTGGCCGCGCTGCCATGGCCACAGCAGGGCCACTACAGCGTCCACGGTTCCATGGTGCTGGATGTGCGGGATTACTGAGAGTTGGCGCCCCTCAATTCACGTGGTCGAACTCCGGCATGGCCTTGAACAGCTGCCCGCTACGCCACTCTTCCGCCCCCTTCCGTTCGTACACCACCTTCCCGCCCACCACCGTGTACAGCACCCGCGTGCGCAGGATCTGGTCGTCGGGAATGGTCAGCAGGTTGCCGGAAAACACCACCATGTCGGCCAGCTTGCCGGGGCTGAGCGAGCCTAGGCGCTGATCCTCGAACACTGCATAGGCGTTGTTCCAGGTGTAGGAGCGCAACGCCTGCATCCGCGTCTTCACCTGGGCCGGGAAGAAGCGCTGGCCGCGGCCGTTGTCGCGCGTCACCGCGCAATAGAAGCCGGCGATGGGGTTGGTGTCCTCCACCGGGGTGTCGCTGCCGTCAAGCACCATCGCGCCGCTCTCGATCAGGCTGTGCCACACGTAGGCGCCCTCCTTCGCGCGCTGCTCGCCCAGGTGCGCCACCACGTAGGGCGCGTCCGAGCAGGCGTGGATGGACTGCATCGAGGCGATCACGCCCATCTGCGCGAAGCGGGGGATGTCGGAAGGCGCGAGGTGCTGCGCGTGTTCGATGCGCCAGCGCAGGTCATGTGCAGCGGGATATTCGTCGAAGATCTTCTGGTACATGTCCAGCACTTCGCGGTTGGCGCGGTCGCCGATCGCGTGGATCGACACCTGGAAGCCGTCGCGCGCGGCGATGCGCGCGATCTGCGCCAGCGTGGCCATCGGCGTGACATTCTTGCCCGTGATCTCCGGCGCATCGTCGTACGGCTTGAGGAACCACGCGCTGTGCGTGCCCAGCGCGCCGTCGGAAACATCCTCGCCCACGCCGCGCACGGTGAAGTGGTCGTCGGCGTAGCCGATCATGCGATATTTGGCGAGGTTCTTGTCGAGGCTGGCCACGTCCAGCACTCCGACGTTGACGTACAGGCGCAGCGGAAAGCCCTTGGCCGCCTGCTGCTTGAGCCAGGCTATCGTCTGGAAATCCTGACCCATGTCCACGAAGCCGGTGATGCCCTTGCTCACCTCGTTCTGCATGGCGAGCTTCAGCGACTGCTCCCTGCGCGCGGCCAGCTCCTGCGGCGGCAGGCTGGCCAGGTAGCGATCGTAGGCGGCGTACACCGCGTCGCCCGCGGTGTCGCGCAGGGCGCCGATGGCGTTGCCCTGGGCGTCGCGCACGATGGTCCCGCCGACGGGATCAGGCGTGTCGCGGACTATGCCGGCGAGCTTCAGCGCCATGGCATTCGCGTAGATCGCGTGGCCGCTGGTGTGGGCGAGCAGCACCGGGTTGTTCGGCGACACTGCATCGAGGCTGGCCGGCAGCGGCAGGCCGTCGATGTTGGGCTGCGGCACCTTGTCCCATTTGCTCTGCTGCCAGCCCTGGCCGACGATCCACTCGCCCGGCCTGGCCTTGGCCACCGCGGCCTTGACCATCGCCACGATGGCGTCCCAGTTCGGCGCCATGCCCACGTTGAGCTGCATCAGCGAATCGCCGGTGTCCATCAGGTGGCCGTGGCCTTCGATGAAGCCGGGCGTGACGAAGGCGCCGTGCAGGTCCAGCACCTTGGTATGCGGGCCGATGTAGCGGGCAATGGCCTCGTCGCTGCCCAACGAGGCGATCTTGCCGTCCTTCACCGCCAAGGCCTGCGCATGCGGCTGCAGCGGATCGAGCGTGGCGATGCTGGCGTCGCGCAGCACCAGGTCGGCGGCGGACAACGCAGGCGGAAAGCCCTTGATCGGCGCGTCGGCGGCAAACGCGGCCATCGACGCCAGCAGGAAGAACGGAAGGCACGAACGACGCAAGCGCATGCTGTTTCCCCGGTGAGCGCGCACGGGCGCACCGGGGGAGCGTAGAAAGGCGGCCGGACGGGGTCAACCGGACGAACGGCACCCCATCCCGGCCCCCGCACGCAAGGAAGGGCGACGGCTAGGCCGAACGTCGATAGCTGCCGTGCATCACCGGCTCCCAGTGCACGCCGCCGTCAAACGAGCTTTCCAGCGTCAGCTCGTGGGCACCCTCGCGAAAGGTGTAGGTGTGCCGAGTCTGCCCGCGCGGCGAGCCGCGCAGGAACACCAGCCGTCCGCCGTCCCAGTGGCCCGGCGCCGGTTGCGCGGGAACAAAGCCGTAGCTGTCGAACCAGTACAGCGCGTACTCGTCGTGGCCGGGGCCGGTGGTGAACACCGCATGCGCCTGCAGCGCGGCCCGGCCGTCGCGTTCTTCGCGGTAGTCCATCAGCAGCACGCGGCCGCCCAGGTCCAGGCGGGCGGAAAAGCATCCGCGCGCCGGGCCGCCTTCGCCCCAGCGCGTGGTGGCAATGGTTTCTTCGCCCTCCCATTCGCCGGCCAGCCGGCTCAGTGCGTTCTCCATCGCCACGGTCAGGCCCTCCGCACCAGCAGGTGCTTGGCAAGCAGCCCGTGCAGGTGGCCGAGGCCGCGCACCACGTGCAGCAGCAGGAAGAACAGCAGCAGGCCCAGCACGCACAGCACGGTCGCGCCGCCCCAGCTGTTCAGCCACCCGACGCTGTCGCAGATCCACCACGGCGCGCCGACGCAGGTGCCCACATCCCAGTCCCCCCGCACGGCGACCAGCTTCAGGACGGGTGCGGCAAGAAAGCTCAGCGAGACGGCAAGCCAGGTCACGATCAGCGTGAAATAGAAGATACCCAGCGGCAGCTGCAGCAGCCCGTACAGCATCGAGCTCCAGCTGCGCGGATCGGTGAACATCGCGCCGATGCGCTGGAACAGCGACATGTCCCGCTTCTGCGGCGGGTACGGCGGCCGGCGCGGCATGCGCACGCCCAGCATGGCCTCCACCAGCCGCCCTTCCAGCAGCGCGAAGCTGCGCACGCTGCCGAAAAACAGCACGATGAACGGCAGGCCGATGATCAGCACCGAGAAGCCCAGCGACATCGCGAGGCCGGCGACCACCCAGGTGAAGTAGGCGATACCGGTGACCAGGCCGAACAGCAGGTAGAACAAAGCGCCCCAGGCCCGCGGGTCGGCGACCACGCCGAAGAAGCGGCCGGCGGCCGAACGCCGTTTCGGCGGCGGCGGCGGGCGGATCGCGCGCTGGATCCTGATCTCCTGGTCGCGGTAGATCTCGGCTACCTCGTCCGGCGCACCGTAGCTCTCCACCACATGCTCCAGCATCGCCGCCTCGTCGCGGCCGGGGCGCTCATACAGCTCGGCACGCAGGTGTTCCTCGGCGTCGTACAACGCGTCCTGGATCAGCGCAGGATCGGCGCCGCGCAAGGCGGCACGCAATTGCTCGAGGTATTCCGCGATCGTGCGCGGCGTCCGCTTGCTCGATGCATTCATCACCACTCTCCCTGCAGCAACTTGTCGACGGAATCGCGGGTGGCGCTCCACGCGGCAACCCACTCGCGCAGCACCTCGCGGCCGAATTTCGTGATGCGGTAATAACGGCGAGGGGGACCGCTAACCGAAGGCTCCACCTCGCTGGCCAAAAGGCCGGCACCCTCCAGGTTGCGCAGCACCGGGTACAGCGCGCTCTGCTTGCCGGCGAGCACGCCCTCGCCGGCCTCCTCCAGCCGCTTGGCGATCTGGTAGCCGTACAACGGCTGGCGCGACTGCCCCAGCACCGCCAGCAGCACCAGCGAGACCGTGCCGGCGGATAGCTCCTTCTGGAATTTCTTCAACTGGCTGGCGCTGTCGTCCACGGCCTCACCCGCACTGCCACATAGCTTGGACTGAAGCATAGTGTTGACTTCGACCTAGAACATGCGCCGGAAGTCATGGGCGCCCAGACCGACCAAGTGGGCATGACACCAATGTTTGTGCACTTTGTACAAACATTGGTGTCAGGGGCGATGTACAAACATTGGTGTCAAACGGCCGAAGTGAAGTGCAAAAAAAGCCCAACTTCAGGGACCTTGAGCGCCGGCAGATGCCACGAGGCTTAGCGGCACCTGACCGCAGCAACCGACTCGCCAGCTGCCGCGGTGTAGCCAAGCCCAACTGATCATGACGCTTGCTGTATCGACGATATCTGGGCAAGCTCGACCGGCGGAAGTCGACCCGTCTCGGCCAGTCGCGAATGGCTGCTTTCGGGAAGGCCCTTCTTCAACACCTGAGCTCAGCCGTCGGCAGCCCGTACAGCGGGTTGACAATCGGGCCTATCCGGGACTGATCGTGCTGGCTGCATTGTTCGCGGCCTATCAGCTTTACCGCACGGCTGTGGCGGCCCTCTCGCCGAGCAATCTCGGATTGGCGCTGGTTGATCTGCTGATCATCGCCCTCACCGCCGTGGAGTACGTCAAGCTGCGCTCTCATCCCCGCCGCGTGCGACACACGTCGCCGACACACCATGACCGGAAGGCGTGAGGGCGTGGCCGCAAGTGGATGATGCACCAGCGGCATCCCTGGGCCGTCGTCCCGAAAGAGCCGCTGCTGGCTCCTCGGTGAGAAAAGAGTGGCCATCCTTGGCCGTCCCCCCTTTCAACCTTAGAACTTCCAGTCGAGGCTGATGCGGGCGGACTGGTCGGTGGTGTGCCGGCCGAACTGTCCCTGGTAGCTGCCGTTTACCGAAACCTTGGGCGCGATGGTGAAGCTGAGGCCGGCGTTGACCACGCCTGCATTCTTCGCCACCGGCAGGCCGGCGATGGCGAAGCTGCCGCCGCCGCTCTGGAAGCGCATCGTGTCCACGGGCAGGGTGTCGCCCCAGGCATGCTGCCAGCCGAGGCTGGCGTGGGCGTGCAGGCCGTGGTCCGGCGCGCCGAGATCGAACGTGGCGCGCAGGCCCAGCGTGCCGTAGCCGAGGGTGCTGTGCTGCGGGGTCACGTTCAGTGCCGCGGGTGTGCCGTGCTCCATGATCGTCGGAGTGTTCAGCCGTTCCACGGCCAGGTTCGCGAACGGGGCCAGCGTGGCGTGGCCCTGCACGAAGGGCAGGCTGGCATCGGCGTAGGACTGCGCGGTGTGCGCGTGGTAGCTGCTGACGGCGGTGCCGTTGAACTTGCCGAAGCCGATGAGGCGGTTCGTGTCCACCTTCTGCCAGCCATAGACCGCGCCGCCCTGCCATTGCAGCGCGCCGGTCTGCAGGCTGCCGTATACGCCCAGGTGCTGGTCGACGACGTGCGACGAGGAGCCCAGCGCGTTGATGCGTGCCGAGCCTTGCCCTGTGCTCATCACTGCACCGAGCCGAGCCGTCCCGTCCACCGGCAGGTCGGCGCCGATCAGGAAGCCGCTGCCGTCGGCGGCAAGGTCGGACGCGTTGTCGCCGCCGTCATGGCTGCCCCAGTGGCCCCACACGGCCGTCCAGGCGGTGACGCCGCCGGCGTCGGTGACGTTCAGGCCGTTCGCGTTGTTGCCCTGGCCGGCGAGATGCGCGTTGATCGCATCGCGCACGTAATGGTCATTGTCGGCGACAGCGGTGCGGGTGGAGGCGTGGATCTCGCCACTCAATTGATCGAAGGCGTGACGGGCGGTGGGCGCGTCCAGCACCACCAGTGCGTCGTAGACCGGGTTGCCGAATCCCAGCGCATTCGCCGTCGTTGCCACAGCGGCCTGGTTGGGTGTCTGCACCACGCTGTTGAAGTTGATGTCGTTGCGCTGTAGCGACAGCGTCACCGCGTTCCTGGCATAGCTCAGTACGGGCGTAAGGAAAGCCAGGTTGACGCTGGTCGAGGCGAACTGGCCGCTGACCCCGCCGGCGGCGGTGAGCACGGTGTAGTCCGTGCGCGGTGCCCAGGTGCCGGTGTCAACCAGCACCAGCGCCGTGCCTGCCAGGGTTGCCGTGCCGCCGACATTCAGGAGGCTGGCCTGGCCGCCCGGAGTGGCTTCCACCTCGAACACGCCGTTGACGGCCTGGGTGTAGTTGCCCTGGATCGTCAGCGTGCCGATCGAGCCGCCCGCCCACACGGTGCCATCATTCGTGACATTGCCGCCGAGCGTGCCGTGGCCGCGCAGCGTGCCGCCGCCTGCAACGGTGACGCTGCCGCCGAGCACGGCCGAAGGCGTACCCGCATCGCCCACTTCCAGCGTGCCGGCGTTGACGGCAGTGGAGCCTGTGAACGCACCGTTGTTGCTGTTCAGGACCAGCGTGCCGGCACCGGTCTTGGCGAAGCTGCCGGTCCCGCTGATCGCATGGCTGAAGGTACCGTCGTTGGCCTGGTTAAAGACCAGCGCTGCGTTGTCGGTGACGGCACCAGGCAGGCTGGTGCTGTCGACCACCAAGGTGCCAGCGCTGATCGTGGTGCTGCCGGTGTAGGTGTTGGCGCCTGTCAGCGTGAGCGTGCCGCTGCCCTTTTGCACCAGCGAGCCATTGCCGGAAACCACGCCGGCGAAGCTCACCGCCTCGCTGCGCTCGAAAGCCAGCGAGCCGTTGTTCGCCACGTTGCCGGTGATCGCGCCCGCGGTACCGCCGTTGCCCAACTGCAAGATGCCGGCCGCGATCGTGGTACCTCCGGAATACGTGTTGGTGCCGCTGAGGGTCAATGTGCCGCCGCCGCTCTTGGTGAGCGCACCAGCGCCGACAATCACTCCGGAGACGGTGAAATTGGCATCGGTCTGCAGCGTGCCGCTGCCCGCAAGGCTGATGGATCGTGCGGTGGCAAATGCTGCGTTGTTCTCCAATGTTCCGCCGCTCAGCGCGATGGCGTTCGACGCTGCCCCCAGATTGGCGTCGCTCGATACCGACAGCGTGCCGCCGTTGACCGTGGTCGTGCCGGTGTAGGTATTGGCGCCGGCCAGCACCAGGGTGCCGAGGTCGGTCTTGGTGAGTCCCGCGCTGCCGGCAATGACGCTGTCGATCGTCGCCGTCATGGCGGCGCTGCTGCCATCTCCCACGCGGATCACCGGAGCGACGCCGCCGTTGGCCGCCAGGGTCAGCGTATCGCCGCCCAGGGTGTAGCCATTCGTGGCGAACTGCAGACCCGCTACACTCACACTGCCGGCGCTGTCGTCCACGCTCACCGTGCCAGGCGTACCGCCGAAGACGGCAAAGCTCGGTTGTGGCGACATCGGGCCGTTCGGCACCGTACCGGTCGCATCCGTCCACACCTGCGAGCTGGTGGACCAGGTGCCGCTACCGCCGCCCATCTGTGTGGACGTAGCCAGGCTATTCGCATTCCACGTGCTCACCGTGTACCCCGTGGTGTCCACGAGGTTGATCTGTTTCTGCCCTGTCAGGTTCTGCAGGAACAGCGCCTGACCTGCCGGCGTGCTACCCAGGCTCAGGCCACCGTTTGTTTCCGTCAGCGCGCCACCGTAGCTGAAGACGGTGTACAGGCCCGGCCCCATGCTGCCCGCATCGGTGACGTTGAGCGTAGCGCCGTTGAGGACGAGGTTGCCGCCCACGGTCACGCTGTCGCCCATGCCGGCGGTCTGGAAGCCGGCGCCCGGCGCGCCGAAGGCGAAGTTCATCTGGCTGCCCTGCGCGGCGGTGAAGTCGCTGGCGACGGTGAGCGTGCCGATGGAATCGCCCGGTGTCACGATGCCGCCGGATTGCACGTCGACATTGCCGCTGATCGTACCGTGGCCGCGCAGCGTGGCATTCGCATATACCGTCACGTTGCCGCCCAGCGTGGCGCCGTTGCCGACGACGCTGCCGACCACCAGGGTGCCGGCGGCCACCGTGGTGCTGCCGGCAAAGCCGTTGCTGTTGCCGTCGAGCGCCAACGTGCCGGCACCGATCTTGGTCAGCATGCCGCTGCCGGAAATCACGCCGCCGTAGGTGCCGTCGCTGGTCTGGTCGAACACGACCCCCACCGGCGCGCTGCCGGACGGCAGGAACGCGATATTGCCGGTCAGTGCAGTCGCATCGCCCTGCAGCGTGCCACCGGTGATCGTCCAGTTCTCGCCGGTCGCTCCGTTGCTGGCGCCGGAGCCAGTCAGCGTCCATATGCTGTTGCCGGTTTTCTCGAATGCATGGAAGCCGACGTACTGTGTGTCGGTATAGCTGCCCGGCAGCGAGGCCACGATGTCGGAGACGTTGAACGTGTTGATGATGTTGGCCGTGCTGTCGCCACCCAGCGCCAACGTGTCGCCGCCGTTTATCGTATCGCTGGTGCTGACCACGTTGCCGGTGAAGCGGTAGCCGTTCTCCAGCGTCAGCACGTTGCCGCCGCCGGAAAGATCGACCGCGTCGGCCTGCGCGCCTGTGCCAGCATTGGCCCTGCCGCCTGAAATCAGGTTGCTGGTGGTGATGGAGGAACCGCCCGTGCTGACCAGGCCCACACCGCCGCTGCCGGCGTTCCCACTGCCAAACATGACGAGGCCAGCGCCGCCGCCGTTGCCGCCAACGATGCTGCCGCTGTTGGTCGAAGCAAATCCGCTGCCGCTGACGCCTGTCCCGCCATTGCCGCCGTTGCTGCTTGAGCCGTTGCCGCCGACGCCACCATTGCCGCCAGCGATGCTGCTGCTGTTGATCAGGGTGAAACTGCTGCCGCCGACGCTGGTCCCGCCGTTACCGCCGTTACCGCCGGAACTGGGGATGGTGGAGCTGCCCGTGCCCATGGCGGCGCCGTTGCCGCCGCCGCCGCCGTTGCCTCCAGTGATGCTGTTGTTATTGGTCAAGGTGAAACTGCTGCCGCTGACGCTCGCCCCACCGCTACCGCCGCTGCCGCCATCGATCCCGACGCTTCCATTACCACCATCACCGCCGACGATGCTGCTGTTGTTGGTCAAGGTGAAACTGCTGCCGCTGACGCTTGCCCCACCGCTGCCGCCGCTGCCGCCATGCCCTCCGTCGCCGTCGCCACCACTGCCGCCGCTGCCGCCGGCAATGCTGCCGCCGTTGGTCACCGTGAAACTGTTGCCGCTGACGCTTGTCGCGCCATTGCCGCCATTGCCTCCAACGACAGTGCCGTTGGGAATGTCATTACCGCCATTACCGCCAGCGCCACCGGCAACGGCACTGCCTGCCTGGATCGACAATGTGCCGTTCACCATTCCGGTAATGGCGATGCTGGCATTCCCGCCACCGCTGCCGGCGTAGCCGTTGGCACCTCCGGCGCCGACGATGCTTGCGGCGATAGTGCCGTCACCTACCCGCAGGGTGCTGCCGGTGTTGACCATCCACACCGCCCCGCTACTGGTGCCGGTGTAGGCCAGCTCGCCGCTGCCCTGCTGGGTCACCGTGCCGGTGCCCGTGATGTTGCCCGCAAAGGTGCTGGCGAGGGTGTTGTTGAAAACCAACGCGGCGTTGTCGGTGATGTTGCCGGCGAGTGTGGCATCGCCGCCGCTGGCACCGGTGCCCATCTGCAGGGTGCCGGCGCTGATCGTCCATGGCGTGGCTGCCGTGCTGCTGCCGGTCAGCGTCCAGGTGCTGTTGCCGGTTTTCGCGAAGGCGTTGAAGCCGACGAATTGCGTGCCCGCGTAAGTGGGCGACAGCGTGGCGAAGACCTGTGCCAGGTCGAAGCTGCCGTTGCCGGTCGCGCCGGTGCCCGCGCTGTCGCCGCCCAGCGCCAGCGTGTCGCCGCCGTTGCTCGTGCCGCTGGCGCTGACCACGTTGCCGGTGAAGCTGTAGCCGTGCTCCAGCGTCAGCGTGTTGCCGCCGCCGGAAAGGTCGACGGCGTCGCCTTGCACCGGGGTCGCGTCGCCGCTGAGGCCGCCGCCTATGCGGCCTGCGCTGACAATGGCGTCATTGCCGGTGGCCACCACGCCAACGCCGGCGGCTCCCCCGGATACGCCAAGGAACGGGTCCAGGGCATAGCTGCCGCCGTTGCCGCCAGTGATGCGGCCGCTGCCGGCATTGGACAGGGTCGAACCTGCAGCCAGCGTAATGCCCGCCCCGCCATTGCCGCCTTCGCCCCGGCTCGTGGTGATCGTTGCATCTCCTCCCGGGCCGCCTGAGCCGCCAGCCACGAGGCCGTTATTGCTGACGACCGAACCGCCGCCCACCGTCAAGCCCGTACCGCCGTTGCCACCGAAAGACACGGTGTGCGCCATGCTGATCCCTTGCCCGGTGCCGCCTTCGATACTGCCCGCGTTGATCAGGGTCGAACCGTCACCCAGACTGGCGCCACCGCCGCCGGAGCCACCAACTACGCTGATACCGGTCTGCTGAGCCAGGATCGCGAGATTTCCGCCGTCGCCGCCGCTCACCGCGCCATCGTTCACCACTTGGGAACCAGCGCCCAAGGCAAGGCCTGCGCCACCGTCGCCTGAGACCGTGGATTCTGTGGTCTGGGCTGTTGCACCACCGTTGCCGCCGGTGATCGTGGCGCCGGCATCATTGGTGACGGTAGCCGCGGCTGCCGAAAAAACGGCGGTGCCTCCCGCACCGCCGCTGCCCCCTCCTTGAACGGTCACGCCCCCGCCAGGGAGGGGGGTTATCGTCGCACCGGCAAGGCCGCCTTCACCGCCTTGCCCCCCGGCGATCAGCGCATGATTCGCCACGCTAGCCGAATTGGCGAGGGAGATGCCAAGACCACCGGCACCACCTGCTGCGCCGGCGGAGCTCGACCCTATGACGGCACCACTGGAGGCGCCACCGGTGCCGCCTACGCCACCTCGGACCTGTCCGTAGTTCGCGACGGCGATGGCATCGGCCGCCACGCCAGTGCCTCCAAGTCCGCCCGCACCGCCAGGGGGAGCCACCAGGCCGCCGCCGCTTTGGCCACCAGTGCCACCGGCGCCGCCCAGCAGTGTTCCGTGGTTTTCCAGACTGTAACCGCCGGTCAGCGAACCGGTCGCCTTGATGCCGGCGCCGCCGTTGCCGCCGCTGCCGCCCAAACCTCCCGCGCTGCCGCTTTCGCCGAGCCCGCCGGCTCCGCCCGCGCCGCCCTGAAACGTGGCGCGGATGAGTGCGCTGGTGTTGCTCAAATAGGCTGCAGTCCCGCCGTTGCCGCCATCGCCGCCATTGCCGCCATAGAAGCTCGATATGTTGCTGCTGCTGCCGCCGCCAGCTCCTCCCGCTCCGCCGCTGACCGTCCCTGTAAAGGTCTTCAGGCCCGATTGAAGGATGACCAAGCCATAACCGCCCTGGCCGCCGCCACCGCTGCCACCCGCGTTGCCTGCCGATGCCGACGTTCCTGTGCCGATGCCTGTGCCGCCGGCTCCGCCCATGCCCCCTTGTCCGCCGATGAACGTATTGGACAGCGTGGTACCGGCGAGCCCGATGGCAGTAAAGGCATTGGCACCGCCGCCGCCACCGCCGCCACCACCGCCGCCATAGGTCGTGCCTGAAGCCGACACGCCGTCGCCGCCATTGCCGCCGCCGCCACCGATGACCGTGGTGACGCCGCCCCCCGTGCTGCTGGTCGAACCGGTACCGGCAGCCCCGCCGGCGCCCCCAGCGTTTCCTGCGGAGCTGCTGCCGCCAGCGCCACCGGTGGCACCCATTCCGCCACCGCCGCCACCGTATCCGCCTCCTTGAACGGTCTGCGTGCTGACGGTGGAGACGACACCCGTGGCGCCGGAGCTTCCTGCCTGTCCCGTAACACTGCCTCCCGCGCCCCCCTTGGCGGGGGTCCCCGCAATAGCGCTGCCTGATGCCAGGAGTGCGGCGAGTGCGACGGCACAGGCCAGCACCAGCGCACGCTGGCGCAGTACGCCCGACCCCGGGCCTGCCGCTCCACCGCCGGACTCACCGCTGCGCGTGAGCTCCGAAGCGACTTGCAGAATGTGCAGCGCGCGGTTCCAGACGAGGCGGTAGATGCGGTTCATGGCGGACTCCCCCTGGAGTGCGACGAAATGGTGTTGGTGAAGGACGGTGTGACGGGCAGATCGCGTCAGACGACGCGCAGCTCTGCAGGCAGGCGCTGCGGGTCGTTCCAGAAGGCGTCGCCGGCGAAGCGCTGGAACAGGTCGGGCGGCAGCAGGGTCTTGCGCGGCTCGGCCTTCACCTGGCCGCGCACGGTGTGCAGGCCCGGCGTGCCGGCGCGGCGGTCGAACTCGGCCACGTCGTAGTCGACGTGCTGGAAGTCGTGCGGGAAGAGCGGCTCGCCGATGAAACCGTAGATGGCCTCCAGCGCCCGCGCCGGCTGGCTGGCGAGGGTTTCATAGCGCACCAGCAGCAGGCGGTCGGCCTGGGCGCCATAGCAGGCCTGCTTCAGGGCGTCGTAGGCAGCGCCCACCATGCCGTCGGCGCCGGCCACGCCATTGGCGCGGGTGTACACGGTGCCGCCCGGCGTGTAGTTGAAGATCGACGAGGGGCTGTAGAGGTTCTTCTGCACCAGCCGCTCGATGCTGTCGATGACCCACGGCATCTCGCGCACGCAGGCGATGACCTTCGCCTCGGGAAACATATCGGCGATGACCGGCATGCGCGCGCACCAGGCGCGGCTGGTGTCGAATACCACCTCGGCCGTGCTGTCGGCGTAGTACTCGTCGAACAGCGCGCGGAGGATGCGGCGGCGCCTGGTGTCGTCAAGGAAGACGGCGAACTCGTTGCGCTCGCTCATCTCGCCCAGCAGCGCGCCGAACATGCCGGCCAGCGGGCCGCTCATGCCGGCGTGGAAGCGCGGGTTCTGGCGCAGCAGGGCGGCCAGCAGGGTCGAGCCCGAGCGCGGCAGGCCCGAGATGAAATGGATACGTTGCAACACTGGCTTGCCTCTCCCGGATGGCGCGCCCTTGGGCGCCGCTTTGTGAGCGGCGTCACGCTATTCGGGAGGGGAGGGCTTGGGTATCCCCGAAATTAGGGGTGCCGGATCAAGCCAGCGGGCATTCCAGAAGCAGGGCGGCACCCGCGCCGGGCGTCGCCTGGATGGCGAGCCGGCCGCCGAGGCGGGCGGCGCGGCTGCGCAGGCTGGCGAGGCCGGCGCCGTGCGAACGGTGATCGGCGGGATCAAAGCCGCGTCCGTCGTCGCGCACCTCGGCATGCAGATGCGCGCCCTCATGGCGCACGCAAAGTTCGACGCGGCAGGCGCTGCTGTGCTTGAGCACATTGGTCAGCGCCTCCTGCAGGAAGCGCAGCAGCTCCAGGCTGCGGGCGGGACCCAACTGCAGGCCGTCGAGCCCATCCAGTCGCCAGCAGACGTCGATGCCGGCCAGTTCCAGACGCTGGTCCCAGCGGTGGCGCAGCGCCGCCAGCAGGCCGGCCAGATCCAGGTCCTGCGCTTGGGTGGTGGTGTCGATCACCAGGCGCAGGTCGTCGCGCAGTTCGCGCAGGGTGGCGGTGGTCGCGGCGGCCTCGGCCGAAGGCGTGCGTTCGAGCCGGGCGATGGCCGCGACCAGGCTGCCGCCGAAGCCGTCGTGCAGGTCGCGCACCAGGTTCAGGCGCTCGCCGCTGCGCGCGTTGGTCACGGTGAGCGCGTGCTCGCGCTCCAGCGTCTGGCGCAGCTGCGCGGTGGCGGTGTCCACTTCGCGGCGCAGCTCCAGGTTGAAGCCTTCCGTGCGGCGCATGGCGGCGGAGAAGCGGTGGGCCAGCACGAAGCCCATGCCGACCAGGGTCAGCGGCGAGGCCAGCGCGGCGATGTAGCCGCTGGCGCGGATCAGTCCGTAGAACGCCAGCACGTCGTGGATGGACACGAACATCGGCAGCAGCATGCAGGCTGCGAGCACCCGCTGCTCGGTGCCACCCTTGCGTACCGCGTAGACGGCGAACAGCAGGGTAGAACTATAGGAAAGGGTCACGCCGGCCACGCCGGGAACGCCGCGCCAGGCGCCGGCGCTGGCGGGGGAAAGCATCGTCCACGCGACGATCGTCGCCAGCGACAGCCAGAGGGCGGCTTCCGTGCGCGGCCAGCGGCGCCCGCAGTAGCGCAGCAGGAAGGTCAGGAAGCTGATCAGTCCGGCGAAGTAGAACACCGAATTCCAGGCCTGGAAGGCATCAGTGCTGGTGAAGGGCCACGGGCTGGTGGCGACGTAGTTCCAGGCCCATGCCGATGACAGCAAGGTGCTGAGCGCGAACCAGCCGTAGGTGGTGTCGCGGCGGCGGAACAGCCACAGCATCAGGAACAGTCCGCCCAGCACCAGGTTGACCGCCATGCTGAATAGGCGAACCTGGTAGCGGGTGAAGCGGCCGGCGGCGAAGCGTTGCTGGAGCACGCCCGGATCGCCCACTTCCACGGCGCCGAAGCCGGGCTGGTAGGCCGACAGGCCCGAGACGCGCACGAGCAGGGTGTTCTCGCCCGCGCGCAGCAGCGGCTTGTCGAGCAGGAAGTACTGCGGCTGCGTCCAACTGCGCGAAAGCGGCTCGACCAGGCTAGGGTCGCGGTGGAGCAGGCTGCCGTTGACGTAGACGGCATCGGCCAGGCACACGTAGTCCAGCAGTAGCCCTGCCGGGGTGTCGGCATCCGCCTGGTTCCAGTGCAGGCGGTACCACACCACGCCGTTGTGGTGCGGCCAGTGGCTGGTCCAGAAATCCATCAGCTTGACCGGCGTCCAGCCGGTGGCGGGCGGCGCCGGGGCATCCCAGTCCGAAGGCGCGGCTTCGGCGTGGTCCAGCACTTGCACGGCCGGCGGTGGCGTCGGTCGGCCGGCCGCGGCGGTGGCGAACGCCAGCAACAGGGCCAGCACGGCAGCCCGGTGCAACCAAGGCTTCAACGCAACAGCCCCAGCGCCCTGGCCTCGAACACTGCCGCGGTGCGCGAGTTCACCGCCAGCTTGCGGTAGATGCTTTTGGTGTAGCCCTCGATGGTGAAGCGCGAAAGATCGGTCGCGCTGGCGATCTCCCGGTTGCTCAGGCCACGGGCTACTAGATGCAGTACTTCCGCTTCGCGCTCGGACAAGGTGTCGGCGGAAGCTCCGGGCGAGGTATCGGCTGCATGCGCCGCCGGCTTGGCGTTGGGCAGCAGGGTGAGGATGCGTCGGGCCACGAAGGGATCGATCGACGCACCGCCGCGGCGGATGCTTTGCAGCGCGAGTTCCAGTTCGACGTCATCGCGCTCTTTCAGCAGATAGCCGATTGCGCCTGCCTGCAAGGCTGCAAGCACGGTGTCCTCGTCGCCCCAGGCGGAGACCACCACGGTCGACACGTCAGGGTGGTTGTCTTGCAACCATCGGATCAGGTCGACGCCGCTGCCGTCGGGCAGGCCGATATCGACTAGGGCGAGGTGCGGAACCTGTGCGGCGATCCGCGCCTTGGCCTCGGCGATACTGCCGGCGGTACCGATGTCATGCACGCCGCCGTAGCCCAGACCGGCAAGCAGGCGCGCGAGACGCTGCTGCGTCGTGGCATCGTCCTCGACGATCAGCGCCGGATCGAGTTCGATGCCGTCGGTCGTTCCCATGCTTTGCATCCACCCCTGCGTCATGACGCCATTATGCGTGGATCACGCTGCAGCTGCATGCGGCCGGGCTCGGTGTCCCCCGGCGCTCAGTCGAGCGCGGCGAGCGCGTCGCGCGTGAGGTTCTCCGGCGCGTCGCCGGTGCAGACCACGCCGTCCTCGATGCGGACGCCGCCGTACTGGCGGAACGCATCCACCTTGGCCCAGTCGACGTCGGCGGCGAGCGGTTTGTCGCGCAGCTCGGCCAGCAGAATCTCGACGAAATGGTCGAACCTGAAAAGCCCGCCAGACTCGACAGAGTCGAACGACCATGGATACGCCTGGTCGTCCATTGATCCACCCTGAAGAGCAACTGCGGTTAGGGCAAGTGATTAGCCCGTGTTATGAGCCAGCCCATGCTGCACAGACTTTGGTTGCCGATCCCGCACAGACTTTGCTGTCATGCCCAATTTGGGCATGACACACAATGTTTGTGCTCGTTGTACAAACAATGGTGTCAGGGGCGATGTTCAAACATTGGTGTGAGAACCCTCTGCGCATCGCTGCTGTCATAGCCGCCGTCAATCACTGACCGCTTGATCCGATGGGCAGCCCCGACGTCCAACAGCTTGGCATGTTTTCGTATGTATCGGTCGAGGATCGCGTGCCGCCCGATCATCCGATCCGCAAACTGCGGGTGCTGGTAGACGCGATCCGGGGCGAGCTCGGTGAGCTGCTGGCGGCGCGCTATGCCACAGGCGGTCGCCCGTCGGTCCCGCCTGCGCGATTGGCCTAGCCTGCGAGCATCACTCGGTGGTCATCCGGCTCGCGTGCACGGGTGAATATGGTTCTAGTCGAACGCAGACATTACGCATCAGACCTCACGACGGTGCCGCGCCCGCTCCGCTCGCCATGCACGGGTACAAGATCCGGATAGCCGGGACGGGCGTTCCGGCGGAAAGTGGCTCTATCAACATCCACGGAACCACGGAACTCTCATGTCCTTCCGCATCAGCGGGCTTTCGCCCAACCCCTTCCGTCACCTGTTCGGCGCGAGCGACGCCACGCTGAGGGCGCATCGTGCGGTGCGATGTATCGTCGACGCGGCGCACTGCTACCCCGAACGCATCGAGCTGCGCGACGCGGCCGTCGGCGAATCCTTGCTGCTCGTCAACTACACGCATCTGCCGGCTGACACGCCTTACCACGCCAGTTACGCGGTCTACATCCGCGAGGGCGCCGAACAAGCCTATTCCGTGGTCGACGAGGTGCCCGACGTGATGCATCGCCGGATCATCGCGCTGCGCGCCTTCGACCGGAACCACATGCTGGTCGCCGCCGACCTGGCCACGGGTGATGACATCCGGGACACGATCGAGCGCCTGCTCGCCGACGAGCGCACCGGCTACCTGCACGCGCACTACGCCAAACCCGGTTGCTACGCCGCCCGCATCGATCGATCCTGAACGCCCGCGGGTGGCGCGGGCACACCAAGGTGACTGGAGGGAGCGCGCGCCCACGATTTTGTGTGGGCGGACTTCAGGCAACGCATCGACGTCAACCCCGACGCGAACTCCCTACGGCTGCCCGCTCATGTACACACCTTGCTTGTCAAAGCGAGGTCTCCGCCCTCGCAGGACAGTCGCTAAGCCGCTGATCCGGCTATCGGCGCACCTACTTTGCTCTGCGACACCAGGCAAAGTGTGTGCATAGCCAGCCCGTGCTGCACAGACTTTGGCTGCCGATCCCGCACAGACTTTGCCGTCATGCCCACAGGACATTGGCGGGAATCGCGGCTTTCTTTTATCGTGGCGGCCCGTCCACGACCTCGGCGCCCGCATGACCGTCTCCACGGAGCAACCGGATCACCTGAGGCGCAGCCTCTCCAACCGCCACCTGCAGCTGATCGCGCTTGGCGGCGCCATCGGCACCGGCCTGTTCATGGGCTCGGGCAAGACCATCAGCCTCGCCGGGCCTTCGATTCTCTTCGTCTACCTGATCATCGGCGTGATGCTGTTCTTCGTGATGCGCGCGATGGGCGAGCTGCTGCTGTCGAATCTGGAGTACAAGTCGTTCATCGACTTCTCCACCGACCTGCTGGGACCGTGGGCCGGTTTCTTCTGCGGCTGGACCTACTGGTTCTGCTGGATCGTCACCGCGATCGCCGAGGTGATCGCGATCGCCTCCTATGTGCAGTTCTGGGTGCCACACCTGGCGCCGTGGATACCGGCGCTGCTGTGCGTGCTGTTGCTGCTGGCGCTGAACCTCACCACGGTGAAGATGTTCGGCGAGCTGGAGTTCTGGTTCGCGCTGATCAAGATCGTGGCGATCATCGCACTGGTGCTGGTCGGCTTCGCGCTGGTGGCCTGGGGCTTCCATTCGCCGGCCGGCAACAAGGCTTCGCTGGCGAACCTGTGGGACGACGGCGGCTTCTTCCCGCACGGACTGGGCGGCTTCTTCGCCGGCTTCCAGATCGCGGTGTTCGCCTTCGTGGGCATCGAGCTGGTAGGCACCGCCGCCGCCGAGACCGCCGACCCGCGGCGCAACCTGCCCAAGGCGATCAACTCGATCCCGGTGCGCATCATCATCTTCTACGTGCTGGCGCTGGCGGCGATCATGACCGTGACGCCGTGGCGACTGGTGGAGGCGGACAAGAGCCCGTTCGTGGAGCTGTTCGTGCTGGCCGGCGTGCCGGCGGCGGCCAGCCTGATCAACTTCGTGGTGCTGACCTCGGCCACCTCCTCGGCCAACAGCGGCATCTTCTCCACCAGCCGCATGCTGTTCGGCCTGGCCGGCGAGAACCACGCGCCGAAGGCGTTCGCGCGCCTGTCCAGGGCTTCCGTACCCTCGCTGGGCCTGCTGTTCTCCTGCTTCTGCCTGCTGCTGGGCGCGGCGCTGATCTACCTGGTGCCGAACCTGATGACCGCGTTCACCCTGGTCACTACGCTGTCCGCCGTGCTCTTCATGTTCGTGTGGTCGCTGATCCTGTGCGCCTACATGGTCTACCGGCGCAAGCGCCCGCAGCAGCACGCCGACTCGGCCTACAAGATGCCCGGCGGCGTGTTCATGTGCTGGGCCTGCCTGGCGTTCTTCGCCTTCGTGCTGGTGTTGCTGTGCCTGCAGGCCGACACCCGCGCCGCCCTACTGGCCAGCCCGGTGTGGTTCGTGCTGCTGGGGATCGGCTATGCATGGAAAAAGCGGCGCGACGGCAAAGCAGCCGGCGAAAGGGGTTAAGCCATCCGTGGCTGCCGGCGCGTGCCGGCAGCCAAGTAGAATGGCGCGCCATTCGCCGCAGGGAAGACACATGCAGGATTCGCCGGGAGTTTCGATCATACATCCGCGCGTGCTGGAATCAGCGCAGGCTTGCCGGGCCGAGTTCGCCTCGGCGGTGCCCTTCCCCCACGTAGTGATCGACGATTTCCTCGCGCCGGATTTCGCCCAGGCACTGCTGGACAATTTTCCCGCCTTCGAGCGCGGCAACGCCGTGGGCGACGACGGCAAGCCGGGCGGCAAGTCCACGCTGGCGAAGATCCGCCAGCTCGGCCCGGTCTGGCAGCAGCTCGACGATGCGATCCAGAGCCCCGAATTCCTCGCGGCGGTGGCCCGGCTCACCGGCATCGACGGTCTGATCTACGACCCGTGGTACCTCGGCGGCGGCACCCACGAGAACCGAGACGGGATGAGCCTCGACCCGCACGTGGATTTCAACTACCACCCCAGCGAACGCTGGCACCGGCGGCTCAACCTCATCGTCTACCTCAACCCGCACTGGGAGGAGGCGTGGGGCGGCTGCCTGGAGCTGTTCCGCGATCCGCACGCCGACGCGCGACCCGCGCGCTCGGTGGCGCCGGCGTTCAACCGCTGCGTGATCTTCGAGACCTCCGAGCGCTCCTGGCACGCCTTCGACCGGATCGCGCTGCCACCGGAGCACGCCGGCCTCACGCGCCGCTCCGTCGCCCTGTACTTCTACACGAAGGACCGCCCCGCCGCGGAAACGGCGCCGCGCCACACCACTTATTACGTGAACCGCCAATTGCCGCCGCACCTGGACGAGGGTCGCACGCTGACGCGCGGCGACGTGGCCGAGATCCGGCAGCTGATCGAGCAGCGTGACGGGCACATCCGCATGCTCTACGCCGAGAACACTGCGCTGCGCCAAGCCCAGGATGCTGGCCTCACCGGGCACCTGCTGTACCTGGCCAAGCGCGCCTTCGTGCGCTTCCGCAAATAGCGCACAGGCAAGCCCGCTCCTGCTAACGTGCCGCGACGCCAACGATCCGGGGAAACCACCATGCGCCATCATCTTGCCGCCGCGGTCGCGATGACGCTGACCCTCGCGACGACACCCACTTTCGCCGCGCAGGACAAGCCCACGCCCACCGCGAAGGAGCTGCTGGCGGCGTCGAAACCTTCCGAATGGCGCACGCCCGACCCGGCGAACCTGCTCTACATGCAGCTGCCGCAAGGCCGCGTGGTGATCGAGCTGGCGCCGGACTTCACGCCCCTGCACGCGGCCAACATCCGCACCCTGGTGCGCCAAGGCTACTTCGACGGCCTGGCCATCGTGCGCGTGCAGGACAACTTCGTCACCCAGTGGGACGACCCGAACGGCGACGACGGCGGCGACAAGGCGAAGATGCACCCGCTGGGCAAGGCCAAGGCCACGCTGCCGCCGGAATTCATCCGCCCGGTCGATACTAAGCAGCCGTGGACGCCGCTGCCGGACGGCGACGTCTACGCACCGCAGGTCGGCTTTTCCGGCGGTTTCCCGGTGGCGCGCGACCCGGCCAGCGGCAAGGAATGGCTGGTGCAGTGCTACGGCATGGTCGGCGTGGCGCGCGACGTGCCGCCCGACAGCGGCAACGGCAGCGCGCTGTACGCCGTCATCGGCCAGGCGCCGCGCCGCCTGGACCACAACCTGGCGGTGGCCGGCCGCGCGCTGCAGGGCATGCAGTACCTGTCGGCACTGCCGCGCGGCACCGGGCCAATGGGCTTCTACGAAAAGGCCGGCGAACGCACGCCTGTCCTGTCGGTCAAGCTCGCCGCCGACCTGCCGCCCGCACAGCGCGAACGCATCCAGGTGCTGCGCACCGGCAGCCCCACCTTCGCCGCCCTGATCGACGCCGCGCGCCATGGCCACAACGCGTTCTATCCGACGCCGGTGGGCAAGGTCGGCATCTGCGACATCAGCGCGCCGGTGCGGGTGGACGGCAAGCTGCTGTGACGCGCCGTACCGTCGCAAACGCGGATTCCGCCCAGCCGTTCTCCGAAGATTCCGGCGGGTGGCTGCGATCGGCGGGATAACCGTATCCGAACATCCGGTTCGGCCGTTCCGGTTATGGTGGCCGCCATGCGCCGACCGGCCCGCCATCGATGCCCCTGAACGACAGCCTGCATCTGCTGCGCGCCTGGTTGCGTGACCCACGCAGCGTGGGTGCACTGGCGCCATCCGGCCCTGCGCTGGCCCGGCTGATGACTGCTCATGTCGACCACGCGCATGGACCGGTGATCGAACTGGGCCCGGGCACCGGTGTGTTCACCCGGGCGCTGCTGGAACGCGGCCTGCCGGGACATCGGCTGGTTCTGGTGGAGACCGATCCGGTGCTGGCCGGCACGCTGTCGCAACGCTACCCACATGCACGGGTGCTGCGCATGGATGCGGCCCGGCTGGGCCGCTCGTCGTCGCTGTTCGGCGACGAACGCGCCAGCGCCGTGATCAGCGGACTGCCCCTGCTGTCGATTCCGGCCGACAAGGTCGAAGCGATCGTCGAGGGCGTGTTCGAGCGGCAGCTGCAGCCCGGTGGTGCGCTGTACCAGTTCACCTACGGCCTGCGCTGCCCGGTGCCGCGCGCGTTGCGACAGCGCCTGGGCCTGGAGGCCGAGCGCATCGGCGGCGCCTGGCTCAACCTGCCGCCGGCCTGGGTCTGGCGCGTCCGCCGCCGCAACGGCTGAGCTTCGACGGGAAAAGGCTTGCCCGGTCGCTCGCGCTTGCATACGACATATCTTAGATATATCTTGACCGCCCGGATTCGATATATCGGAGTTTGCCATGCGCATGCACCACCTGTTCCATCGCTTCTCGCACCATCACCACGGCTCCCAGGCTTTTTTCATGGATGGCGATGAACACGGCTGTCACGCCGGCCGCCACGGTCCGTTCGGCGAGCATCGCGGCGGCGACGCTTTCGGCGGCTGGGATGGGCTGCGCGGCGGCGGCCGGCGCGGCGGCGGCCGCGTGTTCGGCCACGGCGACCTCAAGCTGCTGCTGCTGTCGCTGATCGAGCAGCAGCCACGCCACGGCTACGAGCTGATCCGCACCATCGAGGAGATGTTCCACGGCCAGTACACGCCCAGTCCCGGTGCGATCTACCCCACCCTCGCCATGCTGGAGGACATGGGCTATGCGCGGGTGGAAAGCGAGACGGGCAACCGCAAGCTCTACGGAATCACCGACGAGGGCCGCGCCTTCCTCGACGAGAACCGCGCCGCGGTGGACGCGGCGACCGCGCGCACCGAGCACAGCGCGCGCATGGCCGCGAAGATGAGCGCGCCCATGGCCGTGCGCAAGGCAATGCACGCGCTGAAGCATGCGCTGCTGATGCGCACGAGCTGGGACAAGGCCGAGGCGGAACGCGTGGCCGCGATCCTGCAGCGCGCCGCCGGCGAGGTCGCCAGCGGCCGACAGCACGACTGAGTCCGGCGGACGCCGGGCCGCGGCTGCCCTCCCGTCGACGCGCCAGCCGTCGCCAGCGCCGCACCCACCAGGCAACCACGATGACTCCCCACATCCACCAGCGCCTGCGCCACGAGGTCAGGCTGCGCACGCTCGACGTGCTGCGGGTTGAGCGCCTCACCCCGCACATGCAGCGGGTGACGCTCGGCGGCGCGGAATTGCGCGGCTTCCACAGCGCCGCAGCCGACGACCATGTGAAGCTGTTCTTTCCCAATCGCGACGGCGAACTGGTGCTGCCCACGCTGGGCGCGAACGGCCCGGAGTTCCCGGCTGGCCTGGAGCCGTCGCCGATGCGCGACAACACGCCGCGCCGCCACGACGCCGTGCGCGGCGAATTGACGGTCGACTTCGTGCTGCACGGCGATGGCCCCGCCTGCCGCTGGGCGACGCAGGCTGCGCCCGGCCAGCGCCTGGGCGCGGGCGGCCCGCGCGGCTCCCTCCTGGTGGCCGACGATTTCGACCGCTACGTGCTGCTCGGCGACGAGACCGCCCTGCCCGCCATCGGCCGCTGGCTGGAGGCGATGCCTGCCGGCACACGCGCCACCGCGCTGATCGAGATCCCCGACGCCGCCGACCGCCAGGCGCTCGCCACGCGTGCCGACGCCGAGATCGTCTGGCTGGAGCGCAACGGCGCAGCGGCCGCCGACAGCGGCCTGCTGGAACACGCGCTGCGCGAACTGCCGCCCCTCGAAGGAGACAGCTATTACTGGATCGCCGCCGAATCGCGCCGCGCCCGCGCGATGCGCCAGTGGCTGGAGCAGAGCGGCGTGCCCAGGGACTGGATCAAGGCCAGCGGCTACTGGAAGGCCGGCACGGACGACGACGCGGCGTGAGCGCCCGATGAACGCGCCGTAAGCAGAACCGCGCTGCCACCACGAAACCTTGCCGCGCCATCGGTTATGCCATGACGCACGGCCATCGTGGCGCAGGAGACCGGCATGAGGCGCAGGCGCAAGTTGCTCGCATGGGGCATCGGCATACCGCTGGTGCTCGTCGTCGTGCTGGTCGCGGCGCTCGCGCTGTTCGACTGGAACCGGCTGAAGCCGACCATCGACGCCCGCGTCAGCGCGGCGATCGGCCGCCCGTTCGCGATCAAAGGCGATCTGGACGTGCACTGGCGCCGCGAGCCACAGGCGCACGGCCTGCGCGCCTGGCTGCCGTGGCCGCAGGTGGCGGCGAACGACATCACCATCGCCAACCCTCCTTGGGCGAAACAGCCCGAGTTCGTGCGCCTGGATGCGCTGCGCTTCAGCCTCTCGCCACTGGACCTGCTGCTGCACCGCGTGCGCATCCCCGCCCTGCAACTGGTGCATCCCCGCGTTGACCTGGAGCGCGACAAGCAGGGCCGCGCCAACTGGACCTTCAACCTGCCACAAAGCAACACGCCCTCTGCCTGGACGTTGGATCTGGGCGCGATCGGTTTCGACGCCGGCCGGCTCGCGCTGGACGATACCGTCGGCCGCGTGAAGATCGATGCCCGCATCGAACCGCTGCAGCAGGCGATTCCCTATGACCAGGTCGTGGCGCAGGCAACCGCGGACGCGCGCACGCAGGCGATCAGCAGCGCCGGACGCGGCGCCGACCAGACGATGCGCAAGAACGAGGAGCAGAACCACCCCGAAGACGCGACCGCGCGGCAAACCCGCTACCAGTTCGCCTGGACTGCAAAGGGCAGCTACCAAGGCGCAGCGCTGGACGGCAGCGGCAAGACCGGCGCCGTACTGGCCCTGCAGCGACCCGACCGGCCGTTCCCGGTGCAGGCGCGGCTGCGCGTCGGCGACACCCACATCGCCCTGGTCGGCACGCTCACCGATCCCGTGCACCTCGGCGCGCTGGAACTGCGCCTGTGGCTGGCCGGCTCCAGCATGGCGAAGCTCTACCCCATCCTCGGGGTGACTCTGCCCGACACCCCGCCTTACGCCACCCGCGGCCGGCTCACCGCCACACTGGGGCGCCACGGCAGCCGCTTCGGCTACCACGGGTTCCGCGCTCGCGTGGGCGGCAGCGACCTCGCCGGCGACGTCGAGTACGTCACCGGCGGCGCGCGTCCGAAGCTCAGCGGCAAGATGCAGGCCACGCAACTGCGCTTCGCCGACCTGGCGCCGCTGATCGGCGCCGGCGGCTCCAGCACCACCACGCCGCCGGCCGCCGCCTCGGACCGCGTGCTGCCCACGCAGGCCTTCCGCACCGACCGCTGGAAGGCGATGGACGCCGACGTGACGTTCGCCGCCGGACGCATCGAGCACGGCCGGTCGCTGCCGATCGAGTCGCTGTCCACCCGCCTGGTGCTGGACGACGGCGCGCTCACGCTGGATCCGCTGCGCTTCGGCCTTGCCGGCGGCCAGGTGGGCGGCAGGCTGCGCCTCGACGGTGGCGCTGCGGCCATGCGCGGCGCGCTGCAATTGCGCGCCCGCCACCTCAAGCTGAAGCAGCTGTTCCCGAACTTCGAGCCGATGCATACCAGCCTGGGCGAGATCAACGGCGACGCCATGCTCGATGCGCGCGGCAACTCCGTCGCCACCTTGCTCGGCAGCGCCGGCGGCGAACTGAAGCTGCTGATGAACGACGGCGCGATCAGCCGCAATCTGCTGGAAACCGCCGGGCTCAACGTGGGCAACATCGTGCTGGGCAAGCTGTTCGGCGACCGCACGGTGAAGATCAACTGTGCCGCCGCCGACCTCGCCGCCCAGGACGGCTTGTTCCGTACCCGGCTGTTCGTGTTCGACACCCAGGACGCGCTGATCGACGTCAACGGCACGGTGAACTTCGCCGACGAGAAGCTCGAACTGGACGTGACGCCGCATACCAAGGGCTTGCGCGTGCTGTCGCTGCGCTCTCCGCTTTATGTGCGCGGCACGCTGAAGCATCCCGACGTGGGCGTGCACGCCGGGCCGCTGCTGGCGCGCGGTGCCGGCGCCCTGGCGCTGGGCGTGGCCGCCGCGCCCGCAGCGGCGCTGCTGGCGGTGGTGGTTCCCAGCCACGACGCCGGCGACGCCAACACCTGCACCGCGGTGCTGCAGCGGATGCGTGCGCCGACCCGGCGCTGAATCCTTGCGACCTTCACGGATCGCGAGGATCACACGGGTGGCCATCCTTGGCCGCACTTTTCAAGAGTCCTTGCGATCATCCTTGATCGCGGGAATCAAACGGGCGGCCATCCCTGGCCGCACTTTTCAATACATGGGTGCACGGGCACGACGTAGAATGCGGCCTTCCACCATCGACGCGTCCCCATGCAAGCCAGCAGCCAGGCCCGCCTGCAGATCCACTTCTGCGTACTGTTGTGGGGCTTCACCGCGATCCTCGGCAAGCTGATCACCTTGCCGGCGCTGCCGCTGGTGTGGTGGCGCATGCTGCTGGTGACGGCCGCGCTGCTGCTGGTGCCTCGGGTGTGGCGCGGCCTGCGCGCGATGCCGGCGCGGCTGCGCTGGGCCTATGCAGGCATTGGCGCCCTGGTGTCGCTGCACTGGCTCACCTTCTATGCCGCGATCAAGCTGGCCAACGCTTCGGTGGGTGCCACCTGCATCGCACTGGGGCCGGTGTTCCTGGCCTTCGTGGAACCGTGGATCGCCAAACGCCGGTTCGACCCGCGCGAACTGCTGATCGGCGTGGCGGTAGTGCCCGGCGTGGCTATGGTGGTGGGCGGCGTACCGCATGGCATGCGCCTGGGCATCGCCGTGGGCGTGCTGTCGGCGCTGTTCGTTGCACTGTTCGGCTCGCTCAACAAGCGCCTGGTGGAACACGGCGACCCGCTTACCGTCACCTGCATCGAGCTGGGCACCGGCGCGGCCTTCCTCACCCTGCTGGCGCCGCTGCTGCCGCACGCCGGGGCGGCCTTCGTACTGCCCGACACCCACGACGCGCTGCTGCTGCTCGCGCTGGCGTTCGGCTGCACCTTGCTGCCGTTCGCGCTGGCGCTGGTGGCGCTGCGCCACCTGAGCGCGTTCGGCACGCAGATGGTCACGAACCTGGAGCCGGTCTACGCGATCGTGCTGGCGGTGCTTCTGCTCGGCGAGCAGCACCAGCTCGACGGCTGGTTCTATGCCGGTGTGGCGGTGATCCTCGCCGCGGTGTTCCTGCACCCGCTGCTGGCGCGCAAGCAGCATCTGGCGGCGCAGCCGGAACTGCTGGGCACCACGGAGAGCCACTCCATCGTGGAATAGCGCCTGGCGCTTCCGGCTGCGGGGGCGGTCAACCCGCCTTGCTGGCGATGCTCGCGCGCAGATGCTCGATGAAGACGCGCACTTTGGCCGGCGCGTGCAGATTGGCGTGCACGGCATGGAAGCTGCCCTCGGGCAGGCGTTGTGAGGGCAGCAGGTGCAACAGGCGGCCGGCGGCGAGGTCGGCTTCCACCATGAAGTCGGGCAGCACCGCCACACCGGCTCCGGCCAGCGCCATCGCAAGCACCGCCGCCGCGCTGTCGGCCTGCGCGCGCGGCGCCAGTTGCACGCGCGTCTGCGTGCCGTTGCGCGCACTGAAGCTCCAACGGGCCGGCGTGCTCAATACCGAAAGCAGGACCGCGTCGTGTGCAGCCAGATCCTGCGGTCGACGCGGCCGGCCGCGGGCTTCGAGGTACTCCGGCGCAGCCACCAGCAACTGGCGGAACCCGGCCAGGCGCACCGCGCGCAAGCCGGAGTCGCGCAACGGGCCACCGCGGATGGCAAGGTCGAAGCGGCCGCCGATCAGGTCGCTGATGCCGTCGTCCAGCGCCAGTTCGGCGCGCACATCCGGGTAGCGGCGAAGGAAGCCCGCCAGCGCGGGCGCGACCACGGTGCTGCCGTAGTTCACCGGCGCCGTGATGCGCAACAGGCCGCGCGGCACGGCGCGGTTCTCACCCGCGCGCGCGATGGCCGCGTCCGTCTCCGCGAGGATGCGCTCGCAGTCGGCGTGGAAGGACGCGCCGGCCTCGGTCAACGCCATCCGCCGCGTGCTGCGCACCAGCAGGGTCACGCCCAGCTCGCGCTCCAGCCGCGCCAGGTGCTGGCTCACCATCGCCTTGGTCAGGTCCAGCTGGTCCGCCGCCGCGGTGAACGAGCCGGCACGCACCAGGGCCGCGAACACCGCCAGCCGGTTGAGGTTGACCTCCCCCATGGGCATTCCTCCACCATCAATCAATAATTGACAGTGAATTACCGAACGGGCCGTTTTTCAAGTCAATCTGCCGGCGCATGCTGTCCCCGTTCCCCCCACCCAGGAGACAGCACCATGCGCATCGCACTGTTCGGCGCCACCGGCCACATCGGCCATGCCATCCTCGACGAAGCCTTGGCGCGCGGCCACGAGGTCACCGCCATCGTGCGCGACCCGGCCCGCCTCGACCGCCACCGCGAACGGCTCTCTGTCATCACCGGCGACGTGGCTCGCCCGGAAACCTGGCTGGCCGCCGTGCACGGTAGCGATGCGGCGGTGGCCAGCCTGTCGGCGCGCCGCGATGGCGACCAGGCGCTGCTGGTCGCCAATGCGCGCACCCTGCTCGAACGCCTGCCCGACGCCGGCGTGCCACGCCTCGTCTGGGTCGGCGGCGCCGGCAGCTTGGAAGTCGCGCCGGGCCTGCGCCTGCTGGACACGCCAAACTTTCCCGCTGAGTGGAAACCGGAAGCCGAAGCGCATGCTCGCGCACTGGACGCTTTCCGCGCCAGCGACTCGGCCATCGACTGGACCGTGCTCAGTCCCGCCGCACTGATCGAGGACGGCGAACGCAGTGGCAGCTATCGCATCGGCGGCGACCAGTTGCTGGTCGATGCCGAGGGCAACAGCCGCATCAGCGTGGCCGACTACGCCATCGCCTCGCTCGACCGCGTCGAGAAGCACGACGCCTCGCGTCGCCGCATCACGGTGGCCTACTGAGCGGGCTTGCGTGCCGTGGCTGGCGCGGGGGCGGTAGCCGCGTCGGGCGGCATGGCCATGCCGGCATCGGCACGGGCGGGCGGATGGTCACCGTCCATATCCATGTCGTCGTCCGGCGGCGCCCTGCCCACGATGGCCTTGTACTCGGCCGGCGTCATGCCCGGCAGCTTCCGCACGAAGGCCACCATGCTCCAGATCGTGGGGTCGTCGTGGCCGGCCATGCCCCAGGCCGGCATCGCGCTCATCTTGATGCCGTGCTTGATGACCCAGAATGCTTTCTTCGGATCGACATGCGTCCTGGAAAGGTCGGGCGGTTGCGGGTACATGCCCTTGCGCAGTTCGGAATCGCCCTCGCCAGGCGTGAGGTGGCAGCCGGTGCACATCGCTGCGTACTGGCCCGCGCCCTTGAGTATCAGCTGCGGATCGTCCAGGTTCGGCACCACGACATGCTTCGCGCGCGCCTCGATGGAGCGGTCGCGCACGGTGGCCAGGAGGGCGTAGGTCGGCTTCCAGTGATGGACATCCGCGCCGATGTCGTAGAGCCCCGACCAGGCGAAAGCGAACGCACCGACGGCCAGCACCAGCAGCACCGCGACCACGGTGAGCGTGCGTTCGAGCAGCTTGCTCATGGCTTGATCCTCAGAACCAGATGCGCAGGCCGGCGACGAACTGCCGGTCGAAGACAGGTTGATGTTGCTCACGGGCGAAGTCCGCCGTGCCACCATGGCGACGCGTCCACACCACGCCGAGGTAAGGCGCGAATTGTCGCCGGAATTCGTAGCGCAGGCGCAGGCCGAGGCTGGCGTCGGCCAGGCCGCTGCCGATCCGACGCGCCGGATCGGCCTTGCCGTACAGGTTCGCCTCCAGCTCCGGCTGCAGGATCAGCCGCTGGGTGAGCAGCAGCTCGTACTCGGCGCGCAGGCGCGCCGCCGTGCGGCCGGACGGGCCGGCATAGGCGGTCGCCTCCAGCTCGAACCAGTACGGTGCCAGGCCTCGTACGCCGAAGGCCAGCCACTGCCGCGACGGGCCGTCGCCGAAGTCGTGGCGGACGCCGAGCTGGGTGTCCCAGTACGGTGCCACGGCGCGGCTCCACAGCGCCTCGACGTCGCCCACGCCGGACTGTCCACTTTCGCGCTCGCCCTCGCTGCGCAGCCACAGTTTGTCGGTATCGGTGCCGTACCAGCCATTGAGCTCCCAGGCCTGGCCATCGCCGTGTTTAGCGTGGAAGGCTTCCAGCCGATCGAAGCGCAGCATGCCCAGCGGTTTGGCGTCCAGCATGTCCATGCCACCGATGTCGCCATGGCCGATGCCGCCGGAGTAATCCGCGCTGCGCGCATCCGTCGGCGCTGCGCCGCCCTGCATGCGCATATCGTGCATGTCATGCGCACCGTGCGTGGCGCCCATGCCTTGCATGGCGCCCGCGGCCTGCAGCTGGCCGTGAGCCATCGGCGCACCGGCGGCACGCGGAGGCATGGCCATCCCCGGCATGGCCATGCCGGCATGAGTGTCAGGCTGCGCCGCCGGCAGCGCGTGATCCATGCCAGGCATGGGCATGGCCATCGGTTTGGCAGACTGCGCCGCCGCGGGCGCGTGCTGCTTCGCGCCCTGCGTGCCACGCCGCACAGGTCTCGACTTGCCCTTCCCGCCCTTCGGCGCGGGCTGTTCGTGCCCTACGTGCGCCATGCCGGGCATGCCCATCATGTCCATGCCAGTGCTGCTGGCCGGGGCCGGCGCGGTCTGCGCTAATGCGGCCAGCGACAGCGACCACGCGAGACAGGCGAGACAGGCGAGGGTGTTGCGCAGCAGCGTCTTCATGCCACCACCACCTCGCGCATCATCCCCGCCTCCATGTGGTAGAGCATGTGGCAGTGATAGGCCCAGCGCCCCGGCGCATCGGCCGTCACGCCATAGGCCACGCGCTGCGCGGGTTGCACGTTGACGGTGTGCTTGCGCACCTGGAAACCGCCGTCCGGATTCTCCAGCTCGCTCCACATGCCGTGCAGGTGGATCGGGTGGTTCATCATGGTGTCGTTGACCAGCACCATGCGCAGCCGCTCGCCGGCACGGAAGCGGATGGGCTTGGCGTCGGAGAACTTTACGCCGTCGAACGACCACATGTAACGGTGCATGTTGCCGGTGAGATGCAGCTCGACCTCCCGGCCGGGTTCGCGCGGGTCGAGCGAGCCCCCGACGGTGTGCAGGTCGGCGTAGGTGAGCACGCGGCGGCCGTTGTCGCGCAGACCGGTGCCGGGATCGTCGAGGTTGGTGCGCGGCATGTCCACGCGCATGTCCACGCCGGGATTGCGGTACTCCGTGCGGGCATGGCGCACCGCCGGAGTGGCCGCATCCATCGCCATGCCGGGCATTTCCGTACCACCGCGGTCCACGCCCGGCATGGTGCCGGAACTGCCCATCGCGCCCATCATGTCCGCCATCGAGAGCGGCACGCGCGGGTCCATCGCCGGCACGGGCGCCGCCATGCCGGGCCGCGGCACCAGCGTGCCGCGTGCATAACCGGTGCGGTCGATCGATTGCGCGAAGATCGTCCAGGCACGGTCGTCGGCCGGCTGCACAATCACGTCCAGTGTCTCGGCCACGGCGATGCGGAACTCGTCCACGCTCACCGGCTCCACGTCCTGGCCGTCGGCGGCGACCACGGTCATCTTCAGGCCCGGAATGTGCACGTCGAAGATCGTCATCGCCGAGCCGTTGATGAAACGCAGCCGCACCTTTTCGCCGCGCTTGAACAAGCCCTCCCAATTGGCAGCGGGCGCCATGCCGTTCATCAGGTAGGTATAGGTGGCGCCACTCACATCGGCGAGGTCGGACGGACTCATGCGCATGCGGTTCCACATGCGCCGTTCGGCCAGCGCCTTGCGCAGGCCTTGATCGCCCGCGTCGCGCAGGAACTGTGGCGCGGTGGGCTCGGCGTAGTTGTAGTAGTCGCCCTGCTTCTTCAGGTGTCGGTAGATCGCTTCGGGATCCTCGTCGGTCCAGTCGCTCAGCAGCACCACGTGATCGCGGTCGGCGGGAAAACGTTCGCCGCAGGCCGGCTCGACCACGATCGGACCGTACAGGCCGGTCTGCTCCTGGAAACCGGAATGGCTGTGGTACCAGTAGGTGCCGCTCTGCCGCACCGGGAAACGGTAGGTGAAGGTCTCGCCCGGCGCGATGCCGGGGAAGCTGATGCCCGGCACGCCGTCCATGCCGAACGGCAGCAGGATGCCGTGCCAGTGGATCGAGCCGGGCACGCGCAGATGGTTGTGCACGCGCAGCGTTACCGTGTCGCCCTCGCGCCAGCGCAGCAGCGGTGCCGGCAACTGGCCGTTCACCACGGTGGCCATGCGCTTGCGTCCAGTGAAATCCACCGGCAATTCGCCGATGGCGAGGTCGAAATGCGTGCCGTGCAATTCGCGACGCGGCAGGCTCGCCTGCGCCAGCACGGCGCCGGGCCTGAAACCCAGGCCGGCGGCCACGCCGCCCAGCATCAGGCCTTGCACGAAATGTCGGCGCGACAGCAGCGCGTCGCGCGGATCTTGCTTGTTCATCATTCACTCCGGCGCGGAACCCGCGGGTTCCGCCTCATGCCCGGACACGGGCGAATGCCGACTGGCGTCGGACGAGCGGGAGCTGATCAGGCCGGCGGCGGCCGCAAGGGTGGCGCGCGGGCAAGCTCTGGCGCGGCGGCCGGCCATGCCGGCCACGCTTGGGCGGCAAAGGACGGGGGCGAGGCCGCCCCCGCCGGCACGGGCAAGGTCGCCGCGGTCATGTGCGCACAGACGCAGCCGGCATGCATGCCGTCCGCGTGCAACGGCAGCGGCATGCCATCGTGGTGCACCATAGTCGTCGCGCCCGCCATGCCGCCCATGGGTGCGCAGCAGCGATGTTGCGCAAACACCGAGCCGACCAGCCCCAGCCACGCGCACAGCGCCAGCACGAACAGCGGGCGGCAACGGCGCAGGTGGCGGAAGCGGGAACGGCGCATGCCGGGAGCATAGCCAGGCCGGGCGCATGCGCTCAACCCTGGAGCGGGCTTCATGCGGCCTGCACGCCGGCCGCAGCCTATACTTGCGCGCCATCTCCGCGACCGCCGCCATGAACTATCGCCACGCCTACCACGCGGGCAATTTCGCCGACGTCCTCAAGCACACCGTGCTGCTGGCGTTGATCGATGCGCTCAAGCTCAAGCCTGCGCCGTTCTGCCTGGTCGACACCCACGCCGGCAGCGGCTGCTACGCGCTGGACAGCGCCGAGGCCGGCAAGACCGGCGAGTACAAGGACGGCATCGCCCGCCTGCTTTATCCCGACCTGTACGCCGATACCCGCACGGCCGCGGCTCTACCGCACCTGCTGCGCCGCTGGCTGGAGGGCATCCTCGCCGTGCCCGGCAACGAGGAAACCCTCAAGCTCTACCCCGGTTCGCCACTGCAGGCCGCGTTGGCGATGCGAGACATCGACAGCGCGCAACTGTGCGAACTGCAGCCGGAGGAAGCGGCGCGGTTGCGCGAGTTGTTCCGCCGCGACACGCGCATGCATGTGCACGAACGCAACGGCTACGAGGCACTGAAGGCGCTGCTGCCGCCGAAGGAAAAGCGCGGCCTGGTGCTGATCGACCCGCCCTACGAGGCACAGGAGGCCGAATACCGGCTGATCGAGCAGGCCCTGAAGGAAGCGCTGGCGCGCTGGCCCACCGGCATCTATGCGGTCTGGTATCCGATCAAGCGGCGCAGCCAGGTACAGCCCTTCCTGCGCTGGCTCGGCCATTGTGGCGCGAAGCGCGTGCTGCGCGCGGAACTGCTGGTGCACGGCGACGATTCACCGCTGCGCCTCAACGGCTCCGGCATGGCGATCGTCAACGCACCCTGGCAGCTCGACGAAACCCTGCGCGAACCGCTGCGCGCGCTGGCGCGCCTGCTCGCACAGGAACGCCCCGCCGAGTGGACGCTGGACTGGCTGGTGGCCGAATCCGCCGGCGCGCCCGCGAAGCCCGCGCGGCTACCGCCCACCACGCGCCGCCGCTAAGCTCAATCCGTTGCCTCGACCCGGGAATTCGCCATGCGCCTCGCCGCCGTTTCCGCCCGCATCATCCTGGCCGCCTTGCTGCCGGTCCTCGCCGCCTGCGCGCCCGCTCCGATCTACAAGGTCGCCCCGGGCACCGTCGCCGCCACGCCGATGCAGGTGGCGCAGGCGCCCGAGCAATACGCCCACGGCCAGGTGATCTGGGGCGGCCGCGTGGTGGGCGTGAACAACCTGCCCGACCACAGCGAAATCGAGATCCTCGCCTACCCGCTGGATTCCTCGCAGCGGCCGAAATTCGGCGCCGGCGGCAACGGCCGTTTCATCGCCCTCGTCCCGGGCTACGCCGAGCCAATGAACTACCCCAATGGCGCGCCGATCACCGTCGACGGCCAGCTTGCCGGCAGCCGCGCCGGCAAGGTCGGCGAGGCCGACTACGTGTTCCCGCTGGTGCAGACCGCGCAGTCGCATGTGTGGACCGCCGAGGAAATGCGCAGCGGGCATCCCAATGTCAGCTTCGGCGTGGGGCTGGGCGTGGGCATCCACTGAGCCCCGGCTCGTCGCGGCAACTTCCTATGCAACCTGGCTGCGTGCAGCCAGCCGGCTCTGCATCAACGCCGCGGCATGCAGCATCAGGAACAGCGGCACCAGGAACGCAGGGATCACCAGCAACGGCAGCGTCGCCATCGGCGCAGTCGTGATCTCGCCCGGGGCGCCCGTGGACAGGCTGGCGCTCAAGGTACCAAGGACGATGGCCACGGCGAGGTCGAGCATGCCGAGCACGTTCCAGCGGACGAACGCGCGGCTGGCGGCAAAGCCCGGGCGACGCACCAGCGCCAGGATCATCCACGGAGCCGCAAAACCGACCGCCATGTCGCCCAGACCCGCCGGCAGCGCGAACATGGCCGGCAACACGTCGTGCGCGTACAGCGACAGGAAGCCGAGGCCGGCCCATCGCCAGCCCTGCATCGCCACGATCAGGCGCAGGTCCAGCGAGAGAACGAACGCGCGGAACGCCGGCGAGAGCCGCAACCACGCAAAGAACAGCAACAAGGGCGCACCGACCGCGATGGCGATGGCGACCGGCGGCTGCCCCGGGCGCCCGACGAAGGCGCCGGATGCGCCGAGCAGCATGACCAGCGAGAACCATGCGGCCAGGGACAGCAAGACTCCCGTACGGCTGCCGCCTCCCGCGGGCTGCGGACCGAACGGGCGTGGAAGAACAGTGGCGGACATGGCACCCTCCTCTAGTGACTTGCATTTTGCAAGTTTGTAGCGACGCTATCCCTTTTACTTGCATAATGCAAGTGACAAGCCTCCCCGCCGCGGAGAACCGCAGGAATGAGTACCCCCAAGCCCTTTGCACGCTCCGCCTGCGCCGTCGCGAATTCGCTCGACATCGTGGGCGACAAATGGACCTTGCTGGTGGTGCGCGACCTGTTGCACGGCAAGAGCACCTACGGCGAACTGGCGGACTCGCCGGAACACATCCCGACCAACATTCTCGCGGAGCGCCTCAAACGCCTGGAGGCGGCCGGCATCATCGTCGGCACGCCCTACCAGGAGCGCCCGGTGCGCTACGCCTACACGCTGACCCCGAAGGGCCACGCGCTGGGCGACGTGCTGCTCGCGTTCGTACGCTGGGGCAGGCGGTATCTGCCGGGAACGATGGTGATGGGCCACGGGCCGGCGCGCGGCGAAGCCGGAACAAAAGCGGCGCCCGCACGGCGCACCCGCAAGGCGCGCGCAAAATAAGGCCCGCGGGGCTGGCCACGGCGACGGACACGCGCCACTACAATGACGCCTCCAGACCATGGCCCGCATGCACGACCATGCCGACGTCGCAAGCCGAGCCCTTCACCGCCCACGCCATCGCCCACGTGCGTTCGCCGTACGCGCGGCGCATCGACGCGCCACACCAGCCCTCCGTGGTGGCGGGCACCGCGACCGGCGCCGAGGTCGAGGCGCGCATCGAGTTCGTGGACGGCCTGCCTGGCGAGGCGTTCCGCGACCTCGCCGGTTTCGAGCGGATCTGGCTGATCTTCGCGTTCCACCGCAGCGAGGGCTGGAAGCCGCAGGTACGGCCCCCGCGGGGCGGCGGCAAGCGCGGCGTGCTCGCCACGCGTTCGCCGCACCGGCCTAATGCGATCGGCTTGTCCGCGGTGGAACTGGTCGCCGTGGAGGAACGCGCGCTGCGCGTGCGCGGCGTGGACCTGCTGGATGGCACGCCCATCCTCGACATCAAGCCCTACGTGCCCTACGCCGACGCCTTTCCCGATTCACGCGCCGGCTGGATCGACGCGATCGACGCGGCGCAGGGCCGGCGTTCCGCGCCCGGCCCGAAGCGGCCGCGCAAGCCGGTGCTCGGCGGTTGAGCCTGAACCGCAAGGCCTGCGCAACTGCGGCAAACCGGCGCAAGGACTTGTGCCTCCGCTGGATTCGGATCATGCTGCATTGCACACAATACGCAGAAGTATTGAGATGATCTCCGGCAGCCTGCGCTCGACTACCTCGCCCCCGCCGCTGCCCCCGCGCAGCCGCGAACGCTATGCCCCCACACTCGCGGTGCATACCGCCCACGGCGAGCGCATGCGCAGCCGCGACGGCCGCGAGCTGTGGCTGCGCGGGATCGAACCCGGCGACGTCGCGGCGCTGCGACGCTGCTTCACCCGGCTGTCGCCGGAGGACATCCGCCGTCGCTTCCTGCACGCGATGTCCGAACTCCCCCTGCCGATGGCGCAGCGCCTGTGCACCATCGATCCGGCGCGCGAAACCGCCCTGGTGCTGATGGACGAATCGGTCCGCCCCGCCGAGGTCCGCGGCGTGGGCCGCATCTACGTGGACGAGTCGGCCGACAGCGCCGAATTCTCGGTGCTCGTGGAACACGACTGGAGCCGCATCGGCCTCGGTGCACTGCTGATGCAGCGCCTGGTCGACGATTGCCGCCGGCGCGGCCTCGCCGAGATCTGGGGCTACGTGCTGCTGGAAAACCGCCCGATGCTGGAACTGTGCCGGGAACTCGGTTTCGCCCAGCACCTGATGCCCGACGAGCCGGGCACGGCGCAGATCATGCTGCGGCTGTAAAAGCCCCCTCGCACCGGCGCCATTCCCGCAAACGGGAGAGGCGCCGGTGCGGCACGCTACACTTGGGCGCTTTCCCGGCGCGGCCCGACCTTCGCGCCTCCAGCGCAAACGTGTCCATGCCCACCCCGATCCCGCATCCCCCGCTTCCCACCAATCCGAAACAGCGCCGCTACTGGACGCCACCGCACGGCTCCGCGCGTGCCCTGCTGCTGGCCGAGGCGGCACGCTCGCACGAAGGCCTGCTGGTCGCGGTGACCCGCGACACCCAGCGCGCCTCGGCGCTGGAGGACGAGTTGCGCCTGTTCGCCGGCGACCTGCCAGTGCTGCATTTCCCGGACTGGGAAACCCTGCCCTACGACGCATTCAGCCCCCACCCGGAAATCGTCTCGCAGCGCATCGCCACGCTGTACCGCCTGCCTGGGGTGAGGCGCGGCGTCCTGGTGGTGCCGGTGGCCACGCTGATGCAGCGTATCGCGCCGCGCTCGCACATCGCAGGCTCCGGCCTGGTGGTGGCGAAAGGGCAGAAATTCGACCTTGCCACCGAGCAGCGCCGGCTGGAGGCCAGCGGCTACCGCAACGTGCCGCAGGTGGCCGAGCCCGGCGACTTCGCCGTGCGCGGCGCGCTGATCGACATCTACCCGATGGGCACCGACCAGCCCTACCGCATCGAGCTGTTCGACGACGAGGTCGATTCCATTCGCAGCTTCGACCCGGAGACCCAGCGCTCCGCGCAAACGGTGGAGAAAGTGGAGCTGCTGCCTGCGCGCGAGTTTCCGCTCACCGATACGGCGGCGAAGGACTTCCGCAACGCCCTGCGCGAACGTTTCCCCATCGATGTGCGCCACTGCCCGCTGTACCAGGACATGAAGGAAGGCGTCACGCCCGGCGGCATCGAGTACTACCTGCCGCTGTTTTTCCCTGTGAAGAGTCCGCACATGGACGTGCGGGGTGTCGCGGAGGATCCGCAGGAAGGGAAAGGCACCTCGACGCTGTTCGACTACCTCGCCGATGACGCGCTGTTCGTGCTCGGCGAGGGCTCGGGCGAAGCCAGCGAGGCGTTCTGGACACAGACCGCCGAGCGCTATGACCAGCGCGCCCACGACATCGAGCGTCCCGTGTTGCCGCCGGCCGAGCTGTACCTCTCGCCCGAGCAGCTGCGCGGGCAGTTGAACAAGCGCCTGCGCGTGGAAGTGGTGGAGAGTGGCCACGCACACGCAGTGGACGCCGGCACGCAACCGGCGCCGGAGTTGCCGCTGAACCGCAAGGGCGAGGAGCCGGGCACCTCGCTGCGCCGCTTCCTTGGGAACTACCCCGGCCGCTTGCTGGTCGCCGCCGATTCGGCGGGGCGACGCGAGGCGCTGCTGGAGATGCTGGCGGGCGCGGGGCTCAAGCCGGAAAACGTCGACGGCTGGCCGGCGTTCCTCCGTCCCGCGCAGGCAGGAGGGGGCGAGGAGGGAGCGAAATTCGCCATCACCATCGCCCCGCTGGAACAGGGTTTCGCGCTGACGAAGCCCGCGCTCACCGTGCTCACCGAACGCGAGCTGTTCGGCGAGCGCGTGCGCACCGAACGCCGCCGGCGCCGCGGCGCGGCGCGCGATCCGGATGCGATCATCCGCGATCTCACCGAACTCTCCGTCGGCTCGCCCATCGTGCACGTGGACCATGGCGTGGGCCGCTACCAGGGCCTGCTGTCGATGGAACTGGGCGGCATGGAAGGCGAGTTCCTGGTCATCGAATACGCCAAGGGCGACAAGCTCTACGTGCCGGTGGCCCAACTCGGCCTGGTCAGCCGCTACTCCGGCACCGCGCCGGAGCTCGCGCCGCTGCACTCGCTGGGCGGCGATGCCTGGGAGCGCGCGCGTAGGAAGGCCGCCGAGAAGGTGCGCGACGTGGCCGCCGAACTGCTGGCCATCTACGCGCAGCGCGAGGCGCGCGGCGGCGAATCGCTGTCCATCGACCGCCAGCTGGTGGAGGAATTCGGCGCCAGCTTCCCGTTCGAGGAAACGCCTGACCAGGAACAGGCCATCGACGCCGTGCTGCGCGACCTCGCCGCGCCGCGCGCGATGGACCGCGTGATCTGTGGCGACGTGGGCTTCGGCAAGACCGAAGTGGCCCTGCGCGCCGCCTTCGCCGCCGCCACCGCCGGCAAGCAGGTGGCCGTGCTGGTGCCCACCACCCTGCTCGCCCAGCAGCATTACCGCAACTTCGCCGACCGCTTCGCCGACTGGCCGGTGAAAGTGGACGTGCTGTCACGCTTCAAGTCGACCAGGGAAGTGAACGAGGCGCTGAAGCGCCTTGCCGACGGCCAGATCGACGTGATCGTGGGCACGCACAAGCTGCTGCAGCCGGACATCAGGTTCAAGAACCTGGGCCTTGTGATCGTCGACGAGGAGCAGCGCTTCGGCGTGCGCCAGAAGGAGCAGCTGAAGAAGCTGCGCGCCGAGGTCGACCTGCTCACCATGACCGCCACGCCGATCCCGCGCACGCTGAACATGGCGATGAGCGGGCTGCGCGACCTCTCGCTGATCACCACGCCGCCGGCGCACCGCATGGCCGTGCGCACCTTCATCTCGGCGTGGGACCCGGCCACCATCCGCGAGGCGTTCCAGCGCGAGCTGCAGCGCGGCGGCCAGGTGTATTTCCTGCACAACGAAGTGGAGAGCATCGAACGCACCGCGCGCGAGCTGGAGGAACTGGTGCCCGAGGCGCGCATCGGCGTGGCCCACGGCCAGATGGCCGAGCGCGAGCTGGAACGCGTGATGGCGGACTTCCACCGCCAGCGCTTCAACGTGCTGGTGTGCACCACCATCATCGAGACCGGCATCGACATCCCGACGGCCAATACCATCATCATCGACCGCGCCGACCGCTTCGGCCTCGCCCAGCTGCACCAGCTGCGCGGCCGCGTGGGCCGCTCGCACCACCGCGCCTACGCCTACCTGATCGTGCCCGACCGCAAGGCGATCACCGCCGACGCCGAAAAGCGCCTCGAGGCGCTGGCCTCGCTGGAGGAACTCGGCGCCGGCTTCACCCTCGCCACGCACGACCTGGAAATCCGCGGCGCCGGGGAGCTGCTGGGCGACGAGCAGTCCGGCCAGATCCAGGAGATCGGCTTCGGCCTCTACACCGAGCTGCTGGACCGCGCCGTGCGCGCGCTGCGGAGCGGCAAGGTACCCGACTTCGACCTGTCCAGCGAACACGAGACCGAGGTCGAGCTGCACCTGCCGGCGCTGATCCCGGACGACTACCTGCCCGACGTGCACGCGCGGTTGACGCTGTACAAGCGCATCGCCAGCGCGCGCAACGACGACCAGCTGCGCGACCTGCAGGTGGAGATGATCGACCGCTTCGGCCTGCTGCCCGAACCCACCAAGACCTTGTTCGCGCTGTCCGGCCTGAAGCTGATGGCCACGCCGCTGGGCATCCGCAAGCTGGATTTCGGCGCCAACGGCGGGCGCATCACCTTCCGCGACAAGCCCGAGGTCGACCCGATGGCGATCATCAAGCTGATCCAACGCCTGCCGCGCGTGTACAAGCTGGACGGCCAGGACAAGCTGCGCATCACCCTCGACCTGCCCGGCGCCAGCGAACGCATCCGCAGCGCGCAGGAGGTGCTGGTGCTGCTGGGCGCACGGCGGCCCAGCTGAGGCCAGCCTGGCGGACACGCGCCACCCTCAGGAGCTGCACGAGAGCATCGAACAGCCGGGTTTGTGCCGCGCCCAGTCGGGACGCCTGCGTGCGAACGCTTCGCGGTCGGGCTGATCCTCATAGGGCTGGCGCAGCACGTCGAGCAACTCGTGGACGCCGCCGCAGTCGCCCTGCTCCGCGCGCTCGATCGCCTGCTGGGCGAGGTAGTTGCGCAGAACGTACCGCGGGTTGGCGGCGCGCAGGCGGGACCGGCGCTCGTCGGCGGGTAGCGGGTCGTTGGTGAGGCGGGCGGCGTAGCGTGCCAGCCAGTCCGCGAAGGCCGGCCCGTGCGCCTGCCGTTTCGCCTCGTCATAGAACGCCTCGCGCAGCGGTTCCGGTCCGGGACATCGCGGATCGAAATCGACGAGGCCGCGGAACCACAGCGTCATGTCCACCTCGGCTTCGTGCAGCAGCGACCGCAGCGATTGCATCAGCGCCACGTCCTCGTCGCGGCATGCGGCCAGGCCGAGCTTGGCGGCGGTGTTGGCGCGATCCGCCCCGGCGTAGACGGCCGCGTAGCGGTCCAAGCCGGCCTGCAGCGGGGCAATGTCCCCGAACAGCGGCGCCAGGGCGCCGGCAAGCCGGGACAGGTTCCACCATGCCACGTTCGGTTGCTGGCCGTAGCGATAGCGGCGGCGATGCGCGTCGGTGATGTTCGGCGTCCAGTCCGGATCGTAGTCGTCGACCCAGCCATATGGGCCGTAGTCCAGGGTGAGGCCGATGATGGAGAGGTTGTCGGTGTTCATCACCCCATGCACGAAACCCACCCGCATCCAGTCGGCCATCAGGCGCGCGGTGCGCGCGCAGACCTCGCCGAACCAGTCGCCGTACAAGGTATCGCCCTGCCCCGTGAGCTGCGGGAAGTCGCGGCGGATGGTGAAATCCACCAGCTGCCGCAGCAGCGCCGTGTCGCCGCGCGACGCGGGCAACTCGAAGCTCCCGAAGCGGATGAACGACGGCGCCGCGCGACAGACGATGGCGCCCGGTTCCGCGTGCGGATGGCCGTCGTAAAGCAAGTCGCGCACGACCTCCTCGCCGGTCCCGACCAGGCACAGCGCGCGTGTGGTCGGGATGCCGAGATGGTGCATCGCCTCGCTGCACAAGAATTCGCGGATCGAGGAGCGCAGTACCGCGCGGCCGTCCGCGCCGCGCGAATACGGCGTGGGGCCGGCACCCTTGAGTTGCAGTTCCCAGCGCCTGCCGCCGTCGGTGACCGCCTCGCCCAGCGAGATCGCGCGGCCGTCGCCGAGCTGGCCCGCCCACACGCCGAACTGGTGGCCGCCGTAGTTCGCCGCCCAGGACTGCGTGCCGGGGAGCATCGCACTGCCGCCGAATACCTGGGCGAAAGCCTGGTCGGCGAGATCGCCGGCGTCGAAGCCCAGCGCCGCGGCCATCTCCGTCGAATGGGCGAGCAGCCGTGGCGCGGCCACGGGCGTAGGCATCACCAAGGAATACAGTGCACCCGCCACCTCGCGCGGACCGGGGGCATCGGAGGGATCGGCGGGGAGCTCGCGCAGAAACGTGTTGTCAAAGTGCAGCCGGTGCATATGGCGATGGTAGCTCGCAAGATGCACCGGGCTGCAGGGTCGCTTCCCGATGCCGGCCGGTCATGAAAGGATCGGCCGGGTGCGGGACATCCATGGTCCGCTTGCGGCATCCCGCTACTTGGCGGGCTTGCGGAAGCGATAGATGAACTGGCTGGTATGGCCGCGGATCGACGGATCGAACACCTTGTTGGTCAGCGGATCCTTGGGATTCAGCAGCGCGTCGCTCTCGCCGTCGAAGACGAAGCCGGCGCCCTCCACCTCCTTCTTCACCACGGCGGGATCGATGCGATGCAAGGTGTCGGTGTCGGCCAGGCCCGAGCCGGCCGGCGCCATGTGATCGATCACCACGAACACCCCGCCGGGCTTGAGCGCGTCGAACACCTGCTTGTCGAACCTGGCCATGTCCACCGGCCCCATGAACGGATCGTGGTAATCGTGGTAATTCTGCGCGGTGAACACCAGATCAGCCTTGGCCGGCACGCCGAGTTGGGCAGCGGGCCGCTTGAGCAGGCTGACATTCTCGTAGTGCGGCGTGGTGATCAGCTGCTGCCAGTTCGCATAGTCCTTGGCCGAATACTTCGCCATCTCGTCCGGCCACACGGTGTAGACATGGCCCTGCGGCCCCACGATGGCACTGAACACCCGCGTCCAGTAGCCGCTGGCAGGTACCAGCTCGATCACGGTGCCGCCGGGTTTCACCTGGGTGAAGCTCATCACCGCGGCGATCTTGCGACGTGCATCGTCGTGGCGATCGGCGGCGCGCGCGGGATCGTTGATCGCGGCGGTGACATAGGCGGGTGCGGCCTGCTTGCCGGGCGGCGCAGCGGCCATCGCTGGAAGGGAGAGCGCGAGCAACGCGGCAAGAACGGTCGTACGCATGACGAACTCCGTTTTCAGCGATGGGGAGGCGCATTGTGCGCCCTATCCGCGCATGGCGTGGCCATGACCTCTGGTACAGGCCCTCAGTCCCCCAGCGGCCAGCTCGCCAGTGTGCGGTAGTCGTGCTGTCCGGGCGCGCTCTGGATCAGCGCAAGCCCACTTACCCGCCAGTGCACCGGCTCGATTTCTGCCTCCGGCAGCCATTCCCGGCCGTAGGCCAGCGTGACGTGCGGCACGAAGCTGCTCTCCAGCCGCAGTCCCGGCACCGAGCGCAGCAGGGCCTCGCGCCAGCTCGCCCACAGCGTCTGCAAGGGCTCGGGCGACACGCTGGCACAGAGCACGCGCGGCGGACGCCGGCCACGGAAGCTGCGCACGCGGTCCAGCGTCCACTCGAAGGCCGCGCCGTGCAGCTGGCCGGCGATGCGCTCCGTCGCCGCCACGAGATCGGGACGCGGCGACGCGTGGTCGCCGAGGAAATGCACCGTGACGTGGTAGCGCTGCGGATCCACCCAACCGGCGCCCGCCCCCGCCCGGGCGCCCAAGCTGGCCGCCGTCCGTGCCAGGGCGGCACGCACGTGTTCGTCCGGCAACAAGGCCAGGAACAGGCGATGGACGGTCACGGCGGGCACGGGCCCGCCGCCGAACAGGTCATGCTGGGATGGGTGTGGCTGGCTCATGGCACTCGTCACCGGGGCACCGATTTTGCCAGCCTGCAGGGCTTCCCACCGCTTGTGTCCGGCAAAGGGGGATACGCCCTGCCGCGCCCTGCAACCTGTGATGGCACGCACAGCCGACGGGAGGCAATTGTGCAGGCAGTGCGAATGCGGTTAGAGTGCTGCCGACGGTCGCGCAGGGGCGACCGAGGGGTAAAGCATGCACATGCCGCTGACCCGCTCCGCAGTGGAACGTGGAGCATCGAGGGTCGCAGGGATGCTCGCCGGAAAGACTCCCGTGGTACCGACACCGCAGCGCCCGCCCGTGACTCCGCCTGCGCTGGTGTCGTGGCATTCGGAAACGCATTCGCGCCGCGCCGACGAGGCCGCACGCCGCGCCAAACTCTGCGAAACCGACTGAAAGCCGGCGCACCGTCTACACGCAGCTCGCGCGGCGGCCGTGACCGGGCTCCTGGCCCGGTGCGCCGGCTCGTCAATGCGCCGGTGCGGTCGATGGCGGTCGCGCTGTCAGCAGGTCGCGGATCGTGCGCAGCCTGGCCTTGAGTTCGGCTTCGTTCGCCGGCCCCAGCCGCAGCATCAGCTTCTGCCCCACCGACAGCGACTCCAGTGCGGGATCGACGTAGACGTAGCGCCCTTTCTCCAGCTGCAGCGCGGGCGGCTGCGCGGGTGTGGGCGCGGCCAGCATGTCGTCGATCGCCACGATCAGCCGGTCGTTGAAATAGCTTTTGGGGTAACCCAGTTCGCGCCAGGCCTGCTGGAACAGCGGGTAGCTGTGCACGTACCACGCCACCAGCGCCTGCGGATCGGCGTGCTGCACGATGGCCATGTAGGGCGCGTAGCGTCCGGCATTGCCCGCGTCGACGGTGAGGATGCCCTGGGTCTCGGTAGTCCGGAACGCTCCGTGCGGGGTGCGCAGCGGCAGGATGAAACTGCTGCCCAGCTCGTGCCGCGGCAACGCGTCGACAGTAGCCACGATGTGGTTCACGACGGATTGCGGCAACAGCAGGTCCTGCAGCCCGTCGCCACCCAGCGCGACCAGTGCCGAACGCACGCTGGCGTCGCTGTCGACCAGCGCCGGCAGCGGCGCGGTGGAAGCGGAGGCCGGCACGGCGGCCTGCGCGATCGGATGCCGGATGGTGGCCGCCGGCGCTGGCGCCGGCGTGCCCGATGCGGCGGTAGCGGTGGACGCCGGTGCCGGCCCGGCACCTTGGCCCGGTTGAGCAGCGCGCCACGCCACGTAGCCTCCCACCGCGGCGATGGCCGCCACTGCGATCACCGCCGGTACCCAGCCGCTGCTGCCCGATTTGCGCCGGTACGTCACCGTCCACCTCCACGCCGTCGTCTCGATCCGCTTTCGACTCGCCCGCGGCCGAATCGTTCAGTCGCGGAGCAACCACACTCAGACCTTCAGCCGGTAGCCGGTCTTGAAGATCCACCACACCGCGGCCAGGCACAGTGCGAGGAAGGCCAGCGTGGCGACGAGGCTGATGCTCACGCCGACGTCGGCCAGGCCGTAGAAGCTCCAGCGGAAACCGGAGACCAGGTAAACCACCGGGTTGAACAACGTCACCTTTTGCCAGAACGGCGGCAGCATGTGGACAGAGTAGAAGCTGCCGCCGAGGAAGGTGAGCGGCGTGATCACCATCAGCGGCACCACCTGCAGCTTCTCGAAATTGTCCGCCCAGATGCCGATGATGAAGCCGAGCAGGCTGAAGGTGATCGTGGTCAGCAGCAGGAAGGCCACCATCACCAGCGGATGGGCGATCGAGTAGTCCACGAACAGGCGCGCGGTAGCCAGGATGATCAGCCCCACGATCACCGCCTTGGTGGCGGCCGCGCCCACGTAGCCGAGCACGATCTCCAGGAACGACAGCGGCGCCGAGTGCACCTCGTAGATGGTGCCCACGAACTTCGGGAAGTAGATGCCGAACGAGGCGTTGGAGACGCTCTGCATCAGCAGCGACAGCATCACCAGGCCGGGAATGATGAAGGCGGCGTAGCTGACTCCGTCCACGCTGGTTATGCGTGAACCGATCGCGGAGCCGAACACCACGAAGTACAGCGAGGTGGAGACCACCGGCGAGGCGATGCTCTGCATCAGCGTGCGCCCGGTGCGGGCCATTTCGAAGCGGTAGATCGCGCGGATGCCATACCAGTTCATGCGGCATTCTCCTTCACCAGTTGGAGGAAGATCTGCTCCAGCGTGTCCTGCCGCGTACTGAGGTCGCGGAAGCGGATCCCGGCGGCGGCGAGGTCGGCCAGCAGTGTGGTGATGCCGGTGCGCTCGCCCTGCGTGTCGTAGTTGTAGACCAGCTCGTTGCCGCCGGCGGCCAGTTCCAGCCGGTGCGACGCCAGCGCATCGGGTACCGCGTCCAGCGGATCGTGCAGCTGCAGGCGCAGCTGCTTGCGGCCGAGCTTGTGCATCAACGCGGCCTTTTCCTCCACCACGATCAGCTCTCCCTTGTTGATCACGCCCACGCGGTCGGCCATCTCCTCGGCCTCCTCGATGTAGTGCGTGGTGAGCACGATGGTGACGCCGCTCTCGCGCAGCCGCCGCACCATCGCCCACATGTCGCGGCGCAGCTCCACGTCAACGCCGGCGGTGGGCTCGTCGAGGAACAGCAACCGCGGTTCGTGCGACAACGCTTTGGCGATCATCACGCGCCGCTTCATGCCGCCGGAGAGCATCAGCATCTTGTTGTCGCGCTTGTCCCACAGCGACAACTCCTTCAGCAGCCGCTCGATGTACGCATCGTCCGGCGCCTTGCCGAACAGGCCGCGGCTGAAGCGCACCGTGTTCCACACCGTCTCGAACGCGTCGGTCTTCAGCTCCTGCGGCACCAGGCCGACCAGCGAGCGGCTGGCGCGCCAGTCGCGCACCACATCGTGGCCGTCCACCGTGATGCTGCCGGCGCCGAGGTTGACGATGCCGCAGATGATGCTGATCAGCGTGGTCTTGCCGGCGCCGTTGGGTCCGAGCAGCGCGAAGATCTCGCCGCGGCGGATCGCGAGGTCGATCGGCTTGAGCGCCCGGAAGCCGCCCGGATACACCTTGTCCAGCCCGCGCACGACGAGGATGTCGTCGTCCGCTGCCTGTGCCACTGCATTCATGCCTGCCTCCAGCGTCTCGCTGGCCACCGTGCGGCGGCCAAGGTCTGGAAATACTAAACCAAGAAGTTTTGAAATCAAGCGGTTCGACCCGGAAGCGCTGCGCAAGCCATCCCGCCCGATCGCCGAGATATGAAGTTTACCTTTGCAGTTTAGCTGTACATGGCGTAGCATCCGCGCCATGAAGACCGTCCGCCCCGACCCGCGCGTCGCCCAGGCCAAGGCCACCGCACGCGAACTGCGCGGCCTGATCGGCAAGCTGAAGCGCCAACTGCGCGAGAAGGTCGGCGTCGAGGGGCTCACCCTGTCGCAGATCGCGGTGCTGATCCACCTGGATCGCCACGGCAGTGCCACGGTCAGCGAACTCGCCCGCGCCGAAAACGTCCGGCCGCAGTCGATGGGCGCCACGGTGGCCGGCATGCAGGCGCTGGCGCTGGTCGAGGGCACGCCCGACCCAGGCGACGGGCGGCGCACCCTGCTGTCGCTGACTTCGCTCGCGCACGAAAAGATCCGCACCATCCGCACGGCGCGCGAGGACTGGCTGTTCCACGCCATCCGCGAGCGTTTCAACGCCGGCGAACAGGACGCCCTCGCCCGTGGCGTCGAACTGCTCAAGCGGCTCGCCAGCGACTGAGCCGCTTCCCCCCCTCGTTACAAGGCCCTCCCATGGCACTGACCACGCTCGACCCCAGGACCGCCCTGGTCGTCATCGATATCCAGAAGGGCATCGTCCAGCTGTCCTGCGCGCACCCCATGGCCGGCGTGATCGATCGCATGGTGGAAATCACGCAAGCCTTCCGCCGACACGGCGCACCGGTGGTGCTGGTGAACGTGTCGGGCGGCGCGCCCGGCCGGAGCGAGCAGCCGAGGCGCATGGGCGACCTGCCGCCGGACTGGGCCGAACTGGTTCCGGCGCTGGATGCGCAGGCGGGCGACCATCGCGTCACCAAGCGCAGCTGGGGCGCCTTCGCGCACACCGACCTGCACGAACACCTGCAGAAACTCGGCGTGACCCAGGTGGTGATCGTGGGTGTGGCCACCAGCATCGGCGTGGAGTCCACCGCACGCCAAGCCTACGAGCTAGGCTACAACGTCACCCTCGCCATCGACGCGATGACCGACATGAACGCCGACGCGCACGAGAACAGCGTGGCGCGCATCTTCCCGCGGCTGGGCGAGACCGGCAGCGTGGCCGAAGTCATCGACCTGCTCGTGCGCTCCCGCGGCTGAGGAGGAAGCAACCCATGCCCTGGCTCCACTACGTGTCGTGGTTCTTCGGTGGAGCCCTGCTCGCCAACGCCGTGCCTCACGCCGTCAGCGGGCTGATGGGGCGCGCGTTCCAGAGCCCTTTCGCCAGGCCGCGCGGCGAAGGGCTCTCGTCCTCGGTGACGAACGTGTGGTGGGGCTTCCTCAACCTCGCACTTGGCTACGCGCTGCTGGCGCGCGTCGGCAATTTCGACACGCACGACGTCGCATGCATGGCCACGGCGTTCGCCGGTGCGCTGCTGCTGAGCCTTTGCATGGCACGCCACTTCGGCCGCTTCAACGGCGGCAACACGGTGGAGCGCACGTGAGCGCGAGCCGCTCCGGCATGTTCGGTTCGCTGTGCATCCGCAACTACCGGGTCTGGGCCGGCGGCGCGCTGGTGTCCAACGTCGGCACCTGGATGCAGCGGGTGGCGCAGGACTGGCTGGTGCTCACCGTACTCACCCGCCACAACGCCAGCGCGGTGGGCGTGGTGATGGCGCTGCAGTTCGGCCCGCAGTTGCTGCTGTTGCCGTGGAGCGGCTACGCCGCCGACCGCCTCGACCGCCGCAGGCTCCTGATCGCCACGCAGGCCGCGCTGGGCCTGCTGGCGCTGGGCCTGGGGCTGGTGACGGTCGCCGGCCTGGTCACGCTGTGGCAGGTGTACGTGTTCGCCTTCCTGCTCGGCTGCGTTTCAGCGTTTGATGCGCCGGTGCGGCAGGTGTTCGTCAACGAGCTGGTGGGCGACGAGCACCTGGCCAACGCGGTGGCGCTCAACTCCACCTCGTTCAACGCCGCGCGGATGATCGGCCCGGCCGTGGCCGGCCTGTTGATCGCCGCCGTGGGCTGCGGCTGGGTGTTCCTGATCAACGCGGCCTCGTTCGCCGGCGTGCTGGCCTCGCTGAGGCTGCTGCGCGTGGAGCGGTTGCACCAAGGCGAGCGCAAGGCGCGCAAACCCGGCGGCATTGCCGAGGGCTTCCGCTACGTATGGGGGCGGCCCGACCTGATGGCCGTGCTGGTGATGTTGTTCCTGATCGGTACGTTCGGCCTGAATTTCCCCATTTTCATCTCCACCATGTCGCTCACCGCGTTCCACGGAGGTGCCGGGCAATACGGCCTGCTCACCTCCGCGTTCGCCATCGGGTCGGTGGGCGGCGCGCTGTACTCGGCGTACCGCAGCCAGCCTGGCATGGCCGTGCTGTGCGCGGCCTCCGCGGCGTTCGGCATGGGCTGCGCGCTGGCCGCCATGGCGCCGGACGAAGGGTTGTTCGCCGCCGCCCTGGTGCTGACCGGCCTCGCCGCGCTGGTGTTCGCCACCGGCACCAACAGCCTGATGCAGCTCACCACGGAACCGGCGATGCGCGGCCGCGTGATGGCGCTGCGCATCGCAGTGGCAATGGGCGGCACGCCGATCGGCGCGCCCATCGTCGGCTGGATCGCCGACCACTTCGGGCCGCGCTGGGCGCTGGGCGTGGGCGCCGCCTCGGGACTGGCCGCGATGCTGGTGGCACTGCGTTACATGACCGGCTTGCGGGTGCGGCCAGCGGAAGCGCAGGCCTGATTCCGCCCGCCTGGATCGGGCAACCATGAAGTTGCATTTCCACTGATGTAGTGGCAATATGCAACCCATCGGTTGCATCCTGTCACGCTTCGGAGAATCCACATGAATGCGAGCACCGATCGCATCGAGCGGCAAATCTTGCTGCGCGCGCCGCGCGGCAAGGTCTGGCACGCCCTGGTGGACGCCGAAAGCTTCGGCGACTGGTTCGGAGTGAACCTGAAGGGGCAGCGTTTCGTCACCGGCGAAACCTCCCGCGGCCACATCACCTACCCCGGCTACGAGCACCTGGTGTGCGAGGTGCAGGTCGAGCGGATCGAGCCCGAGCATCTGTTCGCGTATCGCTGGCACCCCTACGCGGTCGACCCCGCCGCGGACTATTCGCAGGAACCGACCACGCTGGTGGAATTCACGCTGGAAGACCACGCCGACGGCATCCTGCTGCGCCTCGTCGAGTCCGGCTTCGACCACATCCCGCTGGCGCGTCGCGCCGAGGCCTTCCGCATGAACAGCGGCGGCTGGGACGAGCAGATGCAGAACATCCGCAACTACCTGGCTGGTCGCTGAGCGCGCCATGCTGAAACAAGCCGCCTGGCAGAAGAACGCGCCGTTATTCGCCGCGCTGGGCGATCCCACGCGACTGCGCCTGCTTGCGGCCCTGTGTGCCGGCGGCGCGCTGTCGATCGCGCAGCTCACCGCAGGCACCGCGATCACCCGCCAGGCTGTCACCAAGCACCTGCAGGTGCTGGCGGACGCGGGGCTGGTACGCGACAGCTGGCAGGGGCGCGAACGACAGTGGGAGCTGGAACCGTCGCGGCTGGCCGAGGCGCGCCGCGCGCTGGACGCGATCGCGGCGCAATGGGATCAGGCGTTGCTGCGCCTGAAACGCCTCGTCGAACACTGAGCCTTACGCCTCTGGGCAGGGCTCCATCACCTGGCGCACTTCGCACTCGATCTCCCACTCGTCGCCATGAACATCCAGGAAGCGGCGAGTCAGCGCCAGTGCCTCGTCCATCGAGGCAGCCTGCAGCATCGCGTAGCCTCCGATCACCTCCTTCGCCTCGGTGAACGGGCCATCAGTCACCGTCTGCCGGCCCCGCGACAGGCGCACTCGCTTGCCTTCTGACGTCGGATGCAGCCCGGCGGTGTCCAGCAGCGAACCGGCCGTCGTCATCTCGGCCATCAGCCTGCCCATGTCTTCCATCAGTCTTGCACTGGGTTTCTGGCCGTTGCGTTCGTTGATCCGCACCATCGAAAGGAATCGCATCACGTCTCTCCTGTGGGTATCGACGCCGCGAGGCACGCGGCGTTCGTCTGGACGACGAATGACGCGACGACCGATCGACAAGCCGCGCAAGGTGCCGAACGCCCGGCGCTGCCGTTGCCCGCGGGAGGCCCGGCGCGATACAGAGCGCGCAGGCCATCGCCTACGCTATTCGCCGTCGCTGGAAGTGGCGTTCCGCATCGCCGATGTGTTCGGCAAGCGGCTGGACGAGGTGTTCCACTGGAATCCCGGCGGCGGGGGCGCAAGCGCCACCCCGACGCCGTGAGGGCGCGGCGCTATTTGCGCGCCGCAATGATCTGGTCGAGGTAGTCCGGCGTACCGGCGATGCGCTGCAGGTGCGGGTATTGCAGGCCGCCGTGGTAGTCCACCGGCACCGTCTGCACGTTGCCTTGGAACTTCAGCAACAGCTGGATCGGCGCACCGCCGCCCTTGGCCGCCACGATCGCCGCCTTCAACGCGTCGGACGAATAGGCCTGCCCGTTCACCGCCACCAGGGTGGCGCCGGTGCTGACGCCGGCCTTGAAGGCGGGACCGCCCCAGCGCACGTCGTTGACTTCGCCGCTCTTGGTGAGGGTCAGGCCGATCGACCAGGCGAAGTTGTAGATGTGGCGCGGGGACTCGGGCCGGCTGTCGTACTGCTTCTCGTAGGCGCTGGGCTGGTCGGTGTAGACCATTTTCCAGCCGGTGGCGGCGAGGCCGTCCAGCAGCGGCGGATCCAGCGCGTCGGCGCGGGCGCGCAGGAACGCAGCCCAGTCGTATTTCGCCACGCCGTCCAGCGCGGCGACCACGTCATCCAAGGTGTAGGTCTTCGTGACGAAGCTGCCGTCGTCCACGCCGAAGAAGGCCTGCGCGAAATCGTCCAGCGATTTCTTCCCGTGGGTGAGCTCGCGCAGCTTGGCGTCCGCCGCCAGCCACAGCATCTGGCCGCCCGAGTAGTAGTCCTCGCTCATCTGCCAGCTGCGGTACGGCAGCCCGGAGCGGTGCGCGGCGGTGGCGTCGTTGGTGGTGTCCTCCAGCGTGCGCCACTGGAAGCCGGGACGGTTGCGGTCGTAGTTGGCCGCCGTCATCGCCAGCGCGTCGCGGAACTGCTCCGGCGTCCACAGGCCGGCGCGCGCGGTGAGCACGTAGCCCCAGTACTGCGTCTGGCCCTCGTATACCCACAGCAGCGAGTCGCCCATCGGCACGTTGAGGTTCGGCGTCCAGAGGTCGGCCGGGCGGCGGAACTTGCCGTTCCACGAATGCACGTATTCGTGCGCCAGCAGGTCGCGGTTCGGCGCGTCGTCGCTCCAGGCGGTGAAGTAGTCGGCGCCCATGCCGTCCTCGCTGGACTGGTGGTGCTCCAGGCCATTGCCGGCCAGCTGGTCGGACAGCGAGAACAGGAAGTCGTAGTGGTCGTAGTGGTGCGAGCCGAACAGTTTCACCGCCTGGGTCACCAGCGCACGGTGTTCCTCGAGCTGCTCCGGCGTCATCTCCAGGTACTTCGGTTCGTCGGCCACGACGTCGAGGTGCACCGGCGCCTTGCCGCCGGGGTTCAGGTCCACGCGCTTGAAGTAGCGGCCCGCGTACATCGGCGAATCGACCAGCGTGTTGTAGCTCACCGGCTTGAACGCGGTGCGTGTACCGGACGGCGACGCCTGGCTTGCATCGGCACGTTCCAGCGCGCTGCCGAACTGCCAACCCTGCGGCAGGGTCACGCTGGGCGCGAAGCGGATGTCGCGGCTGTAGTGGCCGGCCGGATAGAGCGACACCTTGTCCCATTCCAGCATCAGCATGCGGTCGGTCATCTCATAGCCGCCGTCGCGCGGCGAGAGGTACTGGAAATCCGCATCGAGCGTGGTGGCGCCCACTGGCACATCCAGGTGGAAGGCGTACACGTCGTACTTGTCGCGCTTCCACGCGACCGGCTTGCCGTTGGCGCTGAGCTTCAGGCCTGCCAGCATCGCGATCGGGCCGCTGGGCGAATGGTTGCCCGGGATCCACTCCGGATACAGCAGGGTCAGCTTGCCCGGCTCGACCGGAATCGTTTCGTGCACGCGGAAGATGCCCTGCCGCGTGTCGCTGGCATCGACGTGGATGGCGATAGTGCCGGGATACGGCGTGTCCTGCGGCACCGGCACCTGCGTGCTGCGCGATACCTGGGCGCCGGCGGTGCCGGCAGCGAGCGCCAGCGAGACGGCCAGGGCGAGGCGGCATTGGGCGCGTGGCGGACGCACGGACGAAGCGAGGGACATGGCGGCACCTGCGGACGGCTGGGGATTTCCCCAACTTAGCACCAGCCGCGGGCCGCGCGGGGGTGACGACTGGCACTGTGCGACGATGGCGCATTACCTCACCGACGGGCACGCCATGACCGCAAGCCATCAGCCGCAGGACGTCGTCCGCTTCTGGCGCGAGGCCGGACCCGACAAGTGGTTCGAAAAGGACGATGCGTTCGACCGCAGCTTCACCGCGCGCTTCCTCGACACGCACATGGCCGCGGCGCGGCGCGAGCTCGACCGCTGGCTGGACGAGGCCGATGGCGCGCTGGCGCTGCTGATCCTGCTCGACCAGCTCCCGCGCAACGCCTTCCGCGGCACCGCCCACATGTTCGCCACCGACCCGCTGGCGCTGGCCTTCGCGAAGCAGGCCGTGGCGCGCGGCCACGACCGCGCGGTGGAGCCGGCGCTGCGTGTGTTCTTCTACCTGCCGTTCGAGCACAGCGAGACGCTGGCCGACCAGGATCGTTCGATGGCGCTGTGCGAAGGACTGGGCGACTACGCCAGGTACGCGCGCATCCACCACGACGTGATCGCACGCTTCGGCCGCTTCCCGCACCGCAACGCCGTGCTCGGCCGCGAGACCACGGCCGGGGAACAGGCATTCCTCGATGCGGGCGGCTTCGCCGGCTGAGCCGGCTTTTCGCAGGAGCGCACCCTGTGCGCGAAGGCTCTGGTGCTGGATCGAAGCCAGGAGCTTTCGCGCACAGGGTGCACTCCTACACGATGGCGGTCAGGCCAGCTTGCGCGCCGCCGCCACCACGTCCGCCTCGCCCGGCAGCACCAGGAAGGCGGCGCCGGCTAGCGGGGTGAAGGTGTCCGCACCCACCACGCGCTGCAGCGGCGTGGCGCCGAGGCCGGCTTCCACGATGGCGGTGATCACGCCCTCGCCCACTCCGGCGCTCTTGCGGCCCTCGTCCAGCACGACGATGCGCTTCGCATCCTTCGCCTGCGCGGCGATGAAGGCGTCGTTGAGCGGCGCCAGCCAGCGCAGGTCGACCACGCGCACCTTCCACTTCAGCTCGGCCTCGATGGTTCGCGCGGCGCGCAGCGCCATCGGCACGCCGTTGCCGAAGGTAAACACCACCAGGTCCTTCGCCTTCTCGTTGTAGACGCGGCCCTCGCCCAGCGTCATCGCCTCGCCCGGCGCGGGATAGGCGAACTGCCACTGCCCGTCGCCGGCCTCGTGGAGGTCCTTGGTCATGTACAGCGCGATCGGTTCGAGGAAGGCACAGACGCGGCCGTCCACCCTGGCCAGCGCGGTGAGCGTGCGCAGCATGGTGGCCGCGTCGTCGCCGCGCGAGGGACAGCCCACCACCAGGCCGGGGATGTCGCGCAGCGCGGCGATCGAGTTGTCGTTGTGGAAGTGGCCGCCGAAGCCCCGCTGGTAGCCCAGAGACGCCACGCGCATCACCAGCGGGTTGCGGTACTGGTCGTTGGAGAAGAACTGCAGGCTGGCCGCCTCGCCGCGGATCTGGTCGCCCGCGTTGTGGAAGTAGGCGAGGTACTGGATCTCCGGGATCGGCAGCATGCCCATGTTGGCGTAGCCCTGGGCGAGGCCGAGGATGACGGTCTCGTCCAGCAAGGTGTTGAACACGCGGGTGTTCTTGAATGCCTTGTGCAAGCCCTTGGTGACCGTGTACACGCCGCCCTTCTGCGCCACGTCCTCGCCGAACAGCAGCGACTCGGGATACTTGGCCATGACGTCGTGCAGGGCCTGGCCGATCTGGATGGCGAGATGGCGCGGCGGCTGGTTCTCCGGCAGCTTGTCCGCGCCGCCGAAGGCCTTGAGGCGCGCCTCGGCGTAGTCGGCGCGCTCGGCCTCGGCCTTCACCTTGGTCGGCGTATACGGCGCCAGCGGCTTCATCACGTCGTCGAGGCGCTCCAGCTTGGGACGGCGGTCGGCTTCCTCGGCGGCGGCGAAGCAACGCCTGCGGATGGTCTCGTTGAGTTCGAGCAGCGCGTCCTTGGTGTACAGGCCCGACTCCAGCGCAATGGCGGCCGAACGCAGCAGCGGATCGCTCGCCTCCACCGCCACCAGCTCTTCGATGCTGCGCCACTCGATCTCGAAGTCGGTGCCGGCGTGGCCCATGATGCGGGTGGTGCGCAGGTGCAGGAAGGTGGGGCGGCGCGTGCTGCGGCAGTGCTCCACCGCGCGCTGCACCTGGGCGTAGCCTTCGGCGAGGTCGAGGCCGTCGGCATAGAAATAATCGAGGTTGGAGCGCGACTGGAAGTTGCTGGCCACCCAGCCGGTCGGCGTCTTCACCGAGATGCCGATGCCGTTGTCCTCGCACACGAACAGCACCGGCGCGGGCAGCTTCTGGTAAGCCGTCCACGCCGCTGCGTTGAAGGCCGTCTGCGCGGTGGCGTGGTTGCTGGAGGCGTCGCCGAACGAACAGATCGCGATGGAGTCGTCGGGAATCGGCAAGCTGTGGCCTATGCGTCGCGCATGGTCGATGGCGATCGCCGTGCCCAGCGCCTTGGGCAGGTGCGAGGCGATGGTCGAGGTCTGCGGCAGCACCCAGAGCGGCTTGCTGCCCCACACCTTGTGGCGACCGCCGGAGGCCGGGTCGTCCTTGCTGGCGGCGAAGGACAGCGCCGAATCCATCACCGGATCCATGCCCGGCAGCTTGCGGAACCGCTCGGCCATGAAGCCGCCGCTGCGGTAGTGCAGGAAGGCCGGGTCGGTGTGGCGGGTCAGCCGCGCCACCATCGCGTTGCCTTCGTGGCCGGACGATCCGATGGTGTAGAACACCTTGTTCTGCACGCGCAGCACGCGTGCCATGAGATCCAGGTGACGCGAGATCAGCTGCGATTCCAGCAACTCGCGGAACCCCCGCGCGTCGAGCGCGCTGCCCGGCAGCACCGGCGCGTCGTCGCGGGGCGCGGCGTGCACGTCGCCCTGCCGCAGCTGCACGAACTCGGTGAAATTCTGGTCGACGATCTCGGCGCGGTTGAAGCCCTTGTGGCGGGCGGCGATGGGGGCTGGCGTGGTGGTCATGGCAGTGTCGTGTCGGTAAGCGGCTGTGCGGCCGTCAGGAAGAGGAAACGATGGGAAGCGCGGATGGCTGGCGCAGGCGGCGCAAGGCGGTAGCGCGCTCGCGATCCTTGTCGCGGCCGAAGGATTCGAGGATGCGGATCTGCTCGTCCAGCGAGGGCACCGGCACGGCCATGCCTTGTACGCCGGCCAGTACCAGTCGCCCCGGCGACACGGGTTGCCAGCCGTTGCCCTGGTCCAGTTCCAGCCCGCCCATCACCTCCACCGGCAGGCCGGGGAAGCGGAAGCGGGCGAAACGCGAACAGAAGCGGTCGCTGTCGGCCGGCTCGTGCAGGGTGTCGCGACGGTCGGCCCACAATGTCGCCAGCGTCTCGGCATCGGCCCGCGAGACCAGCACATCGACGTCGGCCACGTCCACCTCGGCGCCGAGCAGGCGCGCCGCCGTGCTGCCGATCAGGCACCAGGGCTCCGCACAGTGCACGTGCAGATCCGGCACCAGCTCGGCGAGCGCGACGAACAGCGCGGGCGGGATGTGGCTCATGCGTCGCAACCCATGCGCAGGACCGAGCCATCGATCTCGATGTAAATGTCGCGAACGCGCAAGACTCGGGCTCCTGGAAGCCCCTCTCCCAGCGGGAGAGAGGTTGGGATGAGGGTTCATGCTTGCGGCTCGCCGGCGCCAAGACCCTTTCGAGCGGGCGCCATCGCAAGAGCGGCCCTCACCCCTGCCCTCTTCCCGCAGGGGAGAGGGCGTTGATGGTCAGAACGCGTTGATGCCGGTCAGCTCGCGGCCCACCACCAGCTCGTGCACGGTCTCGGTGCCCTCGTAGGTGATCACCGATTCCAGGTTCAGCGCGTGGCGGATCGCGCCGTGCTCGGTGGTGATGCCGGCGCCGCCGAGGATGTCGCGGCACTGGCGCGCGATGTCGATGGCCATGCGGCAGTTGTTCCATTTCGCCAGCGACACCTGGGTGGGCTGCATGGCGCCGGCGTCCTTCAGGCGGCCGAGCTGCAGCGAGAGCAACTGCGCGGTGGTGATGCGGCGGGCCATGTCGGCCAGCTTGAGCTGGATCGCCTGGTTCGCAGCGAGCGGGCGGCCGAACAGCACGCGCTCCTGCGTGTAGTCGATCACTTCCTTCAGGCAGGCCTGCGCGGCGCCGATCGGGCCCCAGGTGATGCCGTAGCGGGCCTGCGTCAGGCAGCCCAGCGGCCCCTTCAGGCCCTTCACGTTGGGCAGGCGGTTGGCGTCCGGCACGCGCACGTTGTCGAGGAACAGCGCGCTGGTGACCGAGGCGCGCAGGCTCATCTTCTTGTGGATCTGCTGGGCGGTGAAGCCCTTGCTGTCGGTGGGCACGATGAAGCCCTGGATGCCGTCCTCGGTCTGCGCCCACACCACGGCGACCTGCGCGAGATTGCCGTTGGTGATCCACATCTTGGCGCCGTTGATGACCCAGTCGCCGCCGTCCTTCTTCGCCTGGGTCTTCATGTTGGCCGGATCGGAACCGCCATGCGGTTCGGTGAGGCCGAAGCAGCCGATGATCTCGCCCGCCGCCATCTTCGGCAGGTACTCCATCTTCTGCGCTTCGCTGCCGTAGGCGTAGATCGGGTACATCACCAGCGAACTCTGCACCGACGCGAAACTGCGCAGGCCCGAATCGCCGCGCTCCAGCTCCTGGCAGATCAGGCCGTAGCTGACGCCGCTCATGCCGGCGCAGCCGTACTTCTCGGGGATGGTGGCGCCGAGCAGGCCAAGGCTGGCGATTTCCGGAACCAGTTCGCCGGGGAAGCGCGCCTGGTCGAAGCAGTCGCCGATGATCGGCAGCACCTTTTCGTCGACGAAACGGCCGACGGTGTCCTGCACCATGCGCTCCTCGTCGGTGAGCAGCGAGCGGACGTCGTACAGGTCGAGCGGGTTCAGGCGGGCGGCAGCCATGGGCGTTCCAGTGCGAACAGGGAAACCCGGGATTCTACCCGGGGTGGCCCGTGCCGGTCATGGCGGGGCGCAGCAGACGGTCGTGCGATCATGCGAGCCCCTCCCACGCCACACGGAAACCCCATGATCAAGGGTGTGCTGCTGGGCTTCGCCAGTTTCGCGGCCTACGCGATCAGCGACGCCTTCGTGAAGGCCCTGCACGGCAGCGTGCCGCCGTACGAATCGGTGTGCATCGGCGCCGCCATGGGCCTGGCCGCCCTGCCCTTCATCATGGACAAGGGCGACCGCTGGCATGACCTGTTCGCCGCGCGCCGGCCGACGCTGTGGTGGGTGCGCGCCCTGGCCGGCGCGGTCGGCAATATCGCCTCGGTCACCGCGTTCACCCTGCTGCCGATGGCCGAGGTGTTCTCGATGATCTTCCTGATGCCGATCTTCGTGACCATCCTCTCGGTGCTGCTGCTCGGGGAACACGTGGGCTGGCGGCGCTGGACCGCGGTGTTCGTGGGCTTCGCCGGCGTGCTGGTGGTGCTGCGCCCCGGCTTCCGCCACCTGGGGCTGGGCCATTTCGCGGCGATCGCCTGCGGCGTCGCCGCGGCGGGGTCGATGGTGGCACTGCGCATGGCCGGGGGCGACGAGAAGCGCATCAGCCTGTACGGCGCCGGCGCGGTCGGCCCGCTGGTGGCCGGCGGCGTGCTGATGCTGCCGCACTTCGTATGGCCGGACCTGGCGCAATGGGGCCTGCTGGCCGGCTACGGCCTGCTCGCCGCGCTGGCCGGCGTGCTGCTGATGTACGCCACCCGGCTCGCCCACGCCAACCGCGTGGCGCCCACCCAGTACAGCCAGATGCTGTGGGCGATCGCCTTCGGCTACTGGCTGTTCGGCGACCGGCTCGACTGGCCAATGCTGGCCGGTATCGTGATGATCCTCGGTGCGGGGCTGTTCACCCTGGTGCGCGAGGAACGGGTCACCTCGTGGTGGAAACGCACCAAGATGGTCTGATTCCCCCCTGTTTCCCCTCCCAGCGAGCCTGCCATGACCCCGCCGACCCCATCCCGTCCCGACCTCGCGCTCTCCCCGATCGTTGCCGGCCTCTGGCGCATCCGCGACTGGAATCTCGACGTGGCCGGACGCGTGCACTGGATCGAACAGGCGCTGGAGCTCGGCATCACCTCGTTCGACCACGCGGACATCTACGGCGACTACCGGGCCGAAACGCTGTTCGGCGAAGCCCTGCGGGCGGCACCGACGCTGCGCCGGCGCATGCAGCTCGTCACCAAGTGCGGCATCCGCCTGCGCTCGGCCAGCCGGCCCTACCGGATCAACTATTACGACACCTCGGCCGCCTACGTGCGCGCGCAGGTGGAGCAGTCGCTGCGCAACCTGCACACCGAGCAACTGGATCTGGTGCTGATCCACCGTCCCGACTACCTGATGGATGCCGCCGCGCTGGCGGAGACGTTCCGCACGCTGACGGGCGAAGGCAAGGTGGCGCACTGGGGCGTGTCCAACCACACGACCAGCCAGTTCGCGCTGCTGCAGGCGCACCACCCACTCGCGACGAACCAGGTCGAGCTGTCGCCGCTGGCGATGGATGCGCTGGACGACGGCACGCTGGACCAGGCCCAGCAACTCGGCCTGCGCCCGATGATCTGGTCGCCGCTGGGCGGCGGCCGGCTGTTCGGCGGCGAGGACGAACAGGCCGTGCGCGTGCGCCGCGAGATGGTCGCCATCGCCGCGCGCCTCGGTACCAGCCTCGCCACGCTGGCCTATGCCTGGATCCTGCGCCATCCCGCGCGGCCGCATCCGATCACCGGCACGGGTCGCATCGACGGACTGCGCGACGCCGTTGCGGCGCTGGGCGTGAAGCTCGAAGCGGAGGACTGGTACGCCATCTGGATGGCGAGCAAGGGGCACCCCGTGCCATGACATGCGCAGCCGGGGCCGGCCTGCGCCGGGTCCGGCGGGTGAGCGTGTGAAAGCGGGCAGGCCCCCGGCATCCGGTCAGAGACGCAGCTCCATGTCGACGCGGTGCATGCCCGGCCCCCAGCCGTCGGGAACCACCTTGATCGCCCGGGCGCCGAACCTGCCGAAGAACGGCGCGGATTTGTGGCTCGCGGCGATGCAGACCAGCGCACTCCCCGAAGCGCGTGCCAAGGCCTCGACGCGATGCATGATGGCCGAGCCGATGCCCGCTCCCTGGTAACGCGGATCAAGCAGGATCCAGTTCAGGTGCTTGCGCCCCGCGCCATCACCGATGAATCCGAACGCCCCCACGATTTCCCCGTCCACCACACATACCTCATAACCCTCCGGGCCTGGCTTCAGGAAAGCCGAGTAATCCGCCCTCTCGTTCGGTGCGAAGAACTCGGGGCAGTTGGCGTCGAAAAGGTCTAGGCAAGCCGCGAAGTCGGCGACGGCGTAAGGCCTGAACCTGATGCTGGATGCTGCAAGACCTGACACGCCTCTCCCCCTTTGGGGTTCGTTGCTACCGGTTGCTCACTCCGTGCGGCACATGCCCCGTGGCCACGTGCTTGCGCGCGGATTCCACGTTGGCGGGCGAGTCGTCGAAGAAGATGTCGGCACCGAAGGCGTCGAGGAAAGGGCCCTTGTCGCGACCGCCGAGGAAAAGCGCCTCGTCAATGCGCACGCCCCAGCGGCGCAGGGTGAGGATGACGCGCTTGTGCGCAGGCGCCGAGCGCGCGGTGACCAGCGCGGTGCGGATCGGGGAATTCTCCGCGGGGAACGCCGCCTGCAACCGGTGCAGCGCGGTGAGAAAACCGCGGAACGGACCGACCGAGAGCGGCTCGTCGGCATGCTCGGTCTCGCTGCGATGGAAGGCCTCCAGGCCTTCCTCGCGCGAGACGCGCTCGCCCTCGTCGCCGAAGATCACCGCATCGCCGTCGAAGGCGATGCGCAACTGTTCGCTCATGCGCGGCGGCGCGACGCTGGGCAGGATGGTCGCCGCCGCCACGCCGGCCTTCAGCGCGCGGCCCACGTCCTCGGCGTTGGCGGAGAGGAACAGGTCGGCCTTGAACGGTGCGATGTAGTCGGAGGTGGGCGCCCCGCTGGTGAAGGCGGCGCGGCTGATCTCCAGGCCGTAGTGCTGGATCGCATTGAAGATGCGCAGGCCGGTGTCGCCCGAGTTGCGCGACAGCAGGATCACCTCCACCGGCGGCACGTCGCCCGCCAGCTTGTTGAGATCGAGCAGCTTCTGCACCAGCGGGAACGCGACGCCGGGCTTGAGGATCTCGTTCTCGTGCGCGATCTGGAAGCTGCGGTAGGCATCCAGCCCCTCGCGCTCGAACAGCTCGTGGCTGTTGCCGAGGTCGAACAGCGCACGCGAGGAGATGGCCACGACGAGACGGTTGTCGGTAGCGGCGGAAGGGTCGTGGACAGGCATGTGGGCAATCTAGCGCATGCCACGTGCATAGCGTGAGACCGGCTTCGCCGTAGGAGCGAACCCTGTGCGCGAATGCTTTTTGGCTTCGACCAGGCACCAGAGCCATCGCGCACGGGGCGCGCCAGCAGGCAAAGGCGGTACCAGACCAGCCGGGGGAGTCGGCAAAAAGCCGGTCAATCCGCGGCGAACTGCTCGTCGAGGATGCGCTGTTCCAGGTTGTGTTCGGGATCGAACAGCAGGCGCACGCCCTGCCCTTCGGCCTGGCGCACGACGACGTCGCGCACGTCGCGCACCTCGTGGAAATCGGCGGTGGCGCTGACCGGGCGCTTGCCGGGGTCGAGCACGCGCAGGCTGACCTGGGTGCGATGCGGCAGGATCGCGCCGCGCCAGCGGCGCGGGCGGAACGGGCTGATCGGGGTCAGCGCGAGCACGTTCGCGTCCAGCGGCAGGATCGGCCCGTGGGCGGAGAGGTTGTAGGCGGTGGAGCCGGCCGGCGTGGCCACCATCACGCCGTCACAGATCAGGTTGGGCAGCTTCACCGCCTCGTTGAGCTTCACCTCGATATGGGCGGCCTGGTTGCTCTGCCGCAGCAACGAGACCTCGTTGAACGCCAGCGCGCGATGGGTGTCGCCCGCGGCGTCGGTGACCAGCATCTCCAGCGGGAAAAGCTCGGCCGCGTGCGCACGCGCCACCCGCTCCGGCAGGCCGTCGAGCCGGTGCTTGTTCATCAGGAATCCCACGCGGCCGAGCTTCATGCCGTACACCGGCACGTCCAGCGCGAGATGCGCGTGCAGGGTGCGCAGCATGAAGCCGTCGCCACCCAGCGCCACGATCAGTTCCGCCTCCGTCGCCGGTACGTTGCCGTAGCGCTCCACGAGCTTGCGCCGCGCCTGCTGGGCGACGTTGGTGTCACTGGCGACGAAGGCGAAACGCATGGGCGATGGCTCCATGGGAATGCGGCCGAGCTTACCGCATGGGTGCGATGGCACGTCGAAAAAGCGAAGCCCCGGACTGGCCGGGGCTTCGGACACCACAGGGAGGTTTTCCCGGAGCCGCCCACACACCACCCCCTCCCCGAGGGGAGAGGGGGTGAAAGGCATTACACCGGCACCTGCGCCAGCTGGGCCAGCCGGCGTACCGCGACCGAGGCGATCGGGTAATCGGCGTTCTGGGTGAGGATCTCCGCCAGCATGCCGCGGGTATGCTGCAGGGTGGCGTCGTCGCGCCGCAGCCAGACCTGCACCGGGGAGGCGTCCTTGCTGCCGCCGGCCAGGGTCAGCACCTGCTGGGCCAGTGCGCGATGCTGGTGGTTGAGTTCGTCCAGCAGCGAACCGCGCGCCTGCGCATGCCAGTGGCCTTCCACCGGCAGCGCCTCGATCTGGCCGCGCAGCCACTCCAGGTCCAGCGCCTCGCCCAGTTCGTAGAACACGCTGGCGACCTTCTCGATCGGCTGGCCGCTCTGCTGCGCCACCTCGACCATGTCCAGCGCGGCACGCAATTCGGACACGCGCGCCAGCCGCACGGCCAGTTCGGCGGGCAGGCCGAGGCCTTCCCACTTTTCCTGGCTGCTGGCGAAGTCGCCCTTGCCGGTGGCGGTGAGCACCTCCGGGAGCGCCTTGCGCAATGCGCTCACGCCGGCCTGGTAGCGCTCGACGTTGGCGGCGATCTCCAGCGTGCCGCCGGGGCGGTTGAGCAGCCAGCGGGTCAGGTGGCGCAGCAGCGACCAGATCTGCATCACCGCGTCGACCTGGGTGCCCTCGGCGACCTGGCTGTCCAGCGCCTCGATCTCGGCCCACAGCTCGCGCGCGTCCAGGATCTCGCGCGCGGCGGTGTAGGCCTTGGCGATCGCCGCCGGACCTTTGCCGGTGTCCTCCTGCATGCGCATCATGAAGGTGGCGCCCATGCGGTTGATCGTGGAGTTGGTCACCGCGGTGGCGATGATCTCGCGCTTCAGGCGGTGGCGCTGCATGTGCGCGGCGTACTTCTCGTGCAGCGGCGCGGGGAAGTAGCGAACCAGTTCCTTGGAGAGGTACGGGTCTTCCGGCACGTCGGAATCCAGCAGCTGCTGGTACAGGCGGATCTTGTCGTAGGACAGCAGCACCGACAGCTCCGGGCGCGTCATGCCCTGGCCGCGCGTCTTGCGCTCGGTCAGTTCGGCCTCGCTCGGCAGGTTCTCCACCTGGCGGTCCAGCGAACCCTCGGCTTCCAGCGTGCGGATGAAATGCGCCATCGAACCGATGCGCTTCACCGACTGGTGCTCCATCAGGGTGATCGCCTGGTTCTGGCGATAGTTGTCCCACAGCACCAGCTGGCCGACCTCGTCGGTCATCGCGGCCAGCTGCCTGTTGCGGTCCGCCTCGCTCAGTTCGCCGCGCTGCACCGCGTCGTTGAGCAGGATCTTGATGTTCACCTCGTGGTCGGAGGTGTCCACGCCGGCGGAGTTGTCGATGAAGTCGGTATTCAGCAGCACGCCCTTGTGCGCCGCCTCGATGCGGCCCTTCTGGGTCATGCCGAGGTTGCCGCCCTCGCCCACCACCTTGCAGCGCAGCTCGTTGCCGTCCACGCGCAGACCATTGTTGGCGCGGTCGCGGGCGTCGGCGTGGGTCTCGCTGCTGGCCTTGACGTAGGTGCCGATGCCGCCGTTCCAGAGCAGGTCCACCGGTGCCTTGAGGATGGCGTTGAGCAGCTCGTTCGGCGCCATCTGGGTAACTTCGGGCTTGAGACCCAGCGCCGCGCGCGCCTCCGGCGAGACCGGGATGGCCTTCGCCGTGCGCGGCCACACGCCGCCGCCGGCGGAGATCAGCGACTTGTCGTAGTCCTCCCAGCTCGAACGCGGCAGCTTGAACATGCGTTCGCGCTCGGCGAAGGAACGCGCGGTGTCCGGGTTCGGGTCGATGAAGACGTGGCGGTGGTCGAACGCGGCGACCAGGCGGATGTGCTTCGACAACAGCATGCCGTTGCCGAACACGTCGCCGGACATGTCGCCGATGCCCACGCAGGTGAAGTCCTGCGTCTGGCTGTCGCGGCCCAGCGCGCGGAAGTGGCGTTTCACCGACTCCCACGCACCCTTAGCGGTGATGCCCATGCCCTTGTGGTCGTAGCCGTTCGAGCCGCCGGAAGCGAACGCGTCGCCCAGCCAGAAGCCGTGCTCGATCGAGATCGCGTTGGCGATGTCGGAGAACGTGGCCGTGCCCTTGTCGGCCGCCACCACCAGGTAGGGATCGTCGGCGTCGTGGCGCACCACGTCGTGCGGGTTCACCACCTTGCCCTCGACCAGGTTGTCGGTGATGTCGAGCAGGCCGTTGATGAACAGCTTGTAGCAGGCGATGCCCTCGGCCTGTTGCGCGTCGCGGTCGGCTGGTTGTCCGGTGATGGCCGGCGGCTTCTTGACGAAGAAGCCGCCCTTCGAGCCCACCGGCACGATCACGGTGTTCTTCACCATCTGCGCCTTCACCAGGCCCAGCACCTCGGTGCGGAAATCCTCGCGGCGGTCGGACCAGCGCAGGCCGCCGCGGGCCACCGGACCGAAGCGCAGGTGGATGCCTTCCACGCGCGGCGCGCACACCCAGATCTCGCGGTACGGCACCGGCTTCGGCAGATCGGGCACGGCATGCGAGTCGAGCTTGAAGCTGATGTAGTCGCGGTAGGCGCCGTCCCACTGCTGGAAGAAGCTGGTGCGCAGGGTGGCGTGGATCACCGCCACGAAGCTGCGCAGGATGCGGTCCTCGTCCAGGCTGGCCACGTTCTCCAGCAGCAGGTTGATCGCACCCTCGATCACCTTGACCTGTTCGGCGCGCGGCTGCGCCAGCGCGGCGGCGAGGTTGCCCACGAGTGCCGGATGCGCCGACTGCACCTGCGCCGGGATCAGCGCCGACATCTCGCCGTGCAGCAGTCCGGCGGCCGCCGTCTGCTCGTCGGCCGACAGCGACTCGCGGCGCGGGTCGAACTTGGCCAGGAACAGCTCCACCAGCAGGCCGGCGATCGCCGGGTAGCGGTTCAGCGTGTCCTCCATGTACGGCTGCGAAAAGGTGCTGCCGGCCTGCAGCAGGTACTTGCAGTAGCCGCGAAGCATCGCGATCTGGCGCCAGCCCAGCCCGGCGCCCAGCACCAGGCGGTTGAAGCCGTCGTTCTCGGCGTTGCCGCGCCAGATCTGCTCGAACGCGTGCTCGAACAGCGAGCCCACCTGCTCCACGCCGAAAGTGAGCTTGCCCACCGGCTGCACTTCGAAGTCCTGGATCGACAGCGGCACGCTGGCGCCTGGGATCTCGTAGACGTGCTCGGTGAGCACGCGCAAGCCCAGGTTCTCCAGCTGCGGCAGCACCTCGGACAGCGCGATGTCGCCGCCGGAGCGGTAGACCTTGAAGCGCAGCGTCTCCGGCGCCTTCGGCGGGTGGTAGAACGACATGCGCAATGCGTTGTCGCCCTCGAGCAGCGACAGCTGGTGCACGTCCTCGGCGGCCACCGCCGGGCTGACGTCGTCGATGTAGCCGGGCGGCAGCACGCGGGCGTAGCGGTTCGCCAGCACCACGCCCTCGTGTTCGCCGCGCTGCCTCACCAGCGCGTCGCGCACCTCGTCGTGCCAGTTGCGCACGATCGCCGCCACGCCCTGTTCGAGCGCGGCCAGGTCGTACCCGGGCTGGTCGCCGATCTTCGGCCGCAGCACGATGTACAGGCGCGCCAGCGCGGCTTCGCCCAGCAGCACCGAGGAATCGATCTGCTCGGCGTGCAGGGCCTCGCCCAGCAGCGCCTCGATGCGCTCGCGCACCGAGGTGTTGAAACGGTCGCGCGGCACGAACACCTGGCAGGTGAAGAAGCGGCCGTAGCGGTCGCGACGCATGAACAGGCGCGTGTGCGCGCGCTGGCGCAGCTCCAGGATGCCGGTGGCGATGGCGAACAGTTCGTCCGCGCTGCTCTGCAGCAGCTCCTCGCGCGGCAGCGTCTCCAGAATGTGGCGCAGCGACTTGCCGGAATACGAGTCGCGCTTCAGGCAGGATCGCGCCAGCACCGCCTCCACCTTGTGCCGCACCAGCGGCACGTCCTGCGGGCGCGCCATGTAGGCGCTGGAAGTGAAGAGGCCGAGGAAGCGCTGCTCGGACACGGCGCGGCCGTCGGCGCCGAACCTGAGCACGCCGATGTAATCCATGTAGCCCGGACGGTGCATGCGCGAACGCGCATTGGTCTTGGTCAGGATGATCGCGTCGGTCGCCCCGGACTGCGGCAGCTCGCTGGCCGCGAGCGTCTTCAGCGAGCGTGGCGCCATCGACTGCTCGCTCTTGCGCAGGATGCCCAGGCCCGAGCTGTCGATCGCGCGCAGCACGCGGTCACCGTCGGCATCGGCCACTTCGTATTCGCGGTAGCCGAAGAAGGTGAAGTTGTCGGCGGCGATCCAGCGCAGGAATTCGCCGGCCTCGCGCGCCGAGGCCTCGTCCAGCGCGGGCTTGCGCCGCGGCAGTTCGTCGGCGATCGCCAGCGCCTTGTCGCGCATCGCCGCCCAGTCGCCCACCGCCACGCGCACGTCTTCCAGCGCGGCCTCGACCTGGGCGACCAGCTGCGCCTGCTCGGCCGCATCGGCCACGCGGTCGATCTCGAAGTGCATCACCGACTCGGCCACGCCCGCGTCGCCGCCGATGCCCAGCAGCTTGCCGCCGGCATCGCGCCTTACGGTGACCACCGGATGGATCACCGCGTGGATCTGCAGGTGTGCCGAGACCACCATGCTCACCGTGTCGACCAGGAATGGCATGTCGTCGGTGACGATCTGCAGCCAGCCGTGGCCCGCGTGGCCCGTCTCGGGGTTCAGCACGCGCACCGCCGCTCGCCCTGGCGTGCGCTGCTGCATGAAGTCCAGCAGGCCGCCGGTCAGGGCAGCCCATTGCGCCGGCGCATGCAGGTTGCGATCGCCCTCCGTGATCCGCGCGAAGAAGGCGCCGATAAAAAATTGCGCCTCATCAAGGCGCGGGGTGGAGTATCCGGCGTGCTTCAACGCCTCGAAGACGGCGGACTGAAGCGGAACTTCACTGGCTGCACGAATGGCATTCATGGCATCTGCTGGTAGTGGGGACGAAAGTGACGCGACAAAGCCCCAAAAGGATACGCTCCGCGTCAGGGTGAATCCACCGCACCACCATGGTGCACAGCGTCATGAAACCGGGCCTGTCCGTACCCGCGCGCAGCGTGCGCAGGCGCACCGATGCAGCGACGAGACTGCCACTGCAACCGGCGCAGCTTTGCCTGGAGCGCGAGGCGGTGGTGTCGACGATGCGTTGCGGCAACCGCGCATCCGCGCGGCGTGCCCGCGCCGGACCGAAACGTGCCGGGCCTGGGCCGCCGGCCAGACTCGCCGGCCGGCAAAAGGCGGCGCAAGCCCTTCAATAAATTGTGAACTGTACGGTATAGTAGCGCCCCGCATGCCCGTGCCCGCTCCGTCAAGCCCGGGTCACGCTCAACCTTTGACACACGACATGCAGGTGGTGGTGCGGTCATGCTCTGAGCCTGGCGCAGGCTGGACGCGCTCCCCTCGCGACACCCCATCACGATCAGCACGCTTCGGAGTCCCCATGAAATCCCCGTCCCTGCGCGCCCCCGCGTTGTGCCTCGGCCTGCTGGCCCTGACCGCTTGCGGCAAGAAGGAACAAGGCCCGCCGCAGATGCCGCCGCCGCAGGTGGGCGTGATCACCGCGCAGCCGCAGAACGAGCCGCTGACCAAGGACCTGGTCGGCCGCCTGTCGGCCTACCGCAGCGCCGACGTGCGCGCCCGCGTCGCCGGCGTGCTGCTGAAGCGCACCTACACCGAAGGCACCGACGTGAAGAAGGGCCAGTCGCTGTTCCAGATCGACCCGGCGCCCCTCAAGGCCGCACTGGCTGCGGCCGAGGCGTCGCTGGCGCAGGCCCAGGCCACGTACACCAACGCCAAGGTCAACGCGAAACGTTCGCGTGACCTGGCGCCGAAGGGCTACATCTCGCGGTCCGACCTCGACAACGCGCTGGCTGCCGAACGCACCGCCGCCGCCGCGGTGCAGGCGGCGCGCGCCAACGTGCAGACTGCGCGCATCAACCTCGGCTACGCCAACGTCACCTCGCCGATCGACGGCCGCGCCGGCCAGCAGCAGGTGACCGAAGGTGCGCTGGTAGGCAGCGGCAGCGCCACCCTGCTCACCACGGTGGACCAGATTGACCCGCTGTACGTGAACTTCACCATGAGCGTGGCCGACATGGAGCAGCTGCGCCAGGCGCAGACCAGCGGCGGCGTCACCCTGGCCCAGCCCAACGAGGCCAGCGTGCGGGTGACCCTGCCCGACGGCAGCGCCTATGCGGAACCGGGCACGCTGGACTTCACCTCCGCCACGGTCGACCCGGCCACCGGCGCGATGAACCTGCGCGCGAAGATCCCCAATCCGCAGCACAGCCTGCTGCCCGGCATGTACGTGACGCTGCAGGCGAAGCTGGGCGAACAGCACAAGGTGTTCCTGATCCCGCAGCAGGCGGTGCTGCGCGACACCGTGGGCGCCTACGTGTTCGTGGTCGGCGCCGACGGCAAGACCAAGCGCCACGACGTCACGGCGGCCAGCATGAGCGGCAGCAACTGGGTGATTACAAGCGGCCTTGCCGCCGGCGACCAGGTGGTGGTGTCCGGCGTGCAGAACGTGCACGAAGACGCGCCGGCCAAGGCCTCGCCGTGGCAGCCGCAGCCAGCCGCGGGCGCCACCGCGCCGGCTGCCGGCAAGTAACGGAGTCCGACGATGCCAAGTTTCTTCATTGACCGCCCGATCTTCGCCTGGGTGGTGGCCATCCTGATCTCGCTGGGCGGCGTGCTGGCCATCCTCAACCTGGGCGTGGAGTCCTACCCGAACATCGCCCCGCCATCGGTCACCGTGAACGCCACCTACCCCGGCGCCAGCGCGGACACCACCGAGAAGACCGTCACCCAGGTGATCGAGCAGCAGCTCACCGGCATCGACCACCTGCTGTACTTCAGCTCCTCTTCCAGCTCCAGCGGCCGTGCCAGCATCACGCTGACCTTCGAGACCGGCACCGACCCGGACATCGCCCAGGTGCAGGTACAGAACAAGGTGGCGCTGGCCACGCCGCGCCTGCCCAGCGAGGTGACCCAGCAGGGCGTGGTGGTGGCCAAGGCCAACGCCGGCTTCCTGATGGTGGTGGCGCTGAAGTCCGACAACCCGAACATCGACCGCAATCGCCTCAACGACATCGTCGGCTCGCAGGTGCTCGACCAGATCTCGCGCGTGCCCGGCGTGGGCAGCACCCAGCAGTTCGGTTCCGAGTACGCCATGCGCATCTGGCTGAACCCGGACAAGCTGCAGGGCTACAACCTGTCGGCTTCGCAGGTCTTCGCCGCGATCTCCGCGCAGAACGTGCAGTTCGCCGCCGGCTCGCTGGGCGCAGACCCGGCCGTGCCCGGCCAGGGCCTCACCGCCACGGTGTCCACCGAGGGCCGCTTCACCACGCCCGCGCAGTTCGCGGCGATCATCCTGCGCGCCAACCCCGACGGCACCACGGTCAAGCTCGGCGACGTCGCCAGGATCAGCTTCGGCCCGGGCAACTACGGCTTCGACACCACCTGGGACGGCAAGCCGATCGGCGCGTTCGCGATCCAGCTGCTGCCCGGCGCCAACGCGCTGGACGTGGCCACCGCGGTGCGCGCGAAGATGGACCAGCTGGCACCGAGCTTCCCGCCGGGCGTGAGCTGGTTCAGCCCCTACGACAGCACCACCTTCGTCCGCATCTCCATCGACGAGGTGGTGCATACCCTGGTCGAGGCGATCATCCTGGTGTTCCTGGTGATGCTGCTGTTCCTGCAGAACATCCGCGCCACCATCATCCCCACCCTGGTGATCCCGGTGGCCCTGCTGGGCACCTTCCTCGGCATGCTGGTGCTCGGTTTCACGATCAACCAGCTGACCCTGTTCGGCATGGTACTGGCGATCGGCATCGTGGTGGACGACGCGATCGTGGTGATCGAGAACGTCGAACGCATCATGACCGAGGAGAACCTCTCGCCGAAGGACGCCACGCGCAAGGCGATGGGCCAGATCACCGGCGCGGTGGTGGCGATCACCGTGGTGCTGGCGGCGGTGTTCGTGCCGTCCGCGCTGCAGCCGGGTGCCTCGGGCATCATCTACAAGCAGTTCGCGCTGACCATCGCGGTGTCGATGGGTTTCTCGGCCTTTCTCGCGCTGAGCTTCACGCCCGCGCTGTGCGCCAGCTTCCTGCAGCCCGAGCACCACAAGAAGAAGAACGTCGTTTTCCGCAACTTCAACCGCTTCTTCGAGTGGACCACGCGCACCTACACCGGCCACGTCGGCCACGCGGTGAAACATGCGCCGCGCTGGATGGCCGTGTTCGTGCTGGTGGCGATCCTGGCCGGCTTCCTGTACACCCGACTCCCCGGCAGCTTCCTGCCCGAGGAAGACCAGGGCTACGCGCTGTCCGTGATCCAGCTGCCGCCTGGCGCCACCAAGCAGCGCACCGGCGAGGTGATGGCGCAGATGCGCGCGATCCTCAACAAGGATCCGGCGGTGGAAGGCGTGCTGCAGGTGACCGGCTTCAGCTTCATCGGTTCCAGCGAAAGCGCCGGCATGGCCTTCATCAAGCTGAAGGATTGGGCCAAGCGCGACGTCACCGCCGCCCAGTTCATCCAGCGCGCGAACATGGAGCTGTACCAGATCCATGACGCCCGCATCTTCGTGGCGAACATCCCCACGGTGCAGGGCCTGGGCCAGTTCGGCGGCTTCGACATGTACCTGCAGGACCGCGCCGGCCTCGGCCGCGACGCGCTCACCCAGGCACGCAACACGTTGCTCGGCAAGGCCAGCCAGGACCCGGTGCTCACCGGCGTGCGGCCGAATGCGCTGGAGGATTCGCCGCAGCTGAAGCTGGACGTGGACCGCGTGCAGGCACAGTCGATGGGCCTGTCGGTCAGCGACGTCTACAACGCGGTCAGCCTGATGCTGGCGCCGGTGTACGTGAACGACTTCACCTACGGTGGTCGCGTGAAGCGCGTGATCATGCAGGCCGACGCCCCCTACCGCATGGGCCCGGACGCGCTGAAGCACTTCTACACGCCGAGCACCACGCAGCAGAACGCCGACGGCACGCCGGCGATGATCCCGATCTCCAACGTGGTGCATGCGAAGTGGGAGATGGGCTCGCCCGCGCTGACCCGCTACAACGGCTATTCCGCAGTGGAAATCGTGGGCTCGCCCGCCCCGGGGCATGCCTCGGGCGAGGCGATGAACGAGATGCAGAAGATCGTCACCAACGACCTGCCCAAGGGCTACGGCTACGACTGGACCGGCCAGTCCTACCAGGAAATCCTTTCCGGTAACGCCGCCACGCTGTTGATGGTGCTGTCGATCCTGATCGTGTTCCTAGCCCTGGCCGCGCTGTACGAGAGCTGGTCGATCCCGGTCTCGGTGCTGCTGGTGGTGCCGCTGGGCTTGCTCGGCGTGGTGGTGTTCACCATGCTGCGCGGCCTGCCCAACGACGTCTTCTTCAAGATCGGCCTGGTCACGGTGATCGGCCTCGCCGCAAAGAACGCGATCCTGATCGTGGAATTCGCGGTGGCCGAGCAGCAGGCCGGGCGCACGCTGCGCGAGGCGACCATCGACGCGGCCCGCCTGCGCTTGCGCCCGATCCTGATGACCTCGCTGGCCTTCATCCTCGGCGTGTTCCCGCTGTTCATCTCCAGCGGCGCCGGCGCCAACTCGCGCCACGCGATCGGCACCGGCGTGATCGGCGGCATGCTGTTCGCCACCTTCCTCGGCGTGCTGCTGATCCCGGTGTTCTACATCGTGGTGCGGCGCCTGCTGGGCGACAAGCTGGACGGCGACGGCAAGCCGCATCCGGCCTCGGGCACGGACATGCAGTCGTTCGACTCCGATCCGCGGCGCGGGCACTGACGAAATCCAGCTACGGATGGCTGCCAGCAAAAAGCCCCGGCGCGAGCCGGGGCTTTTTGCTGTCCCGAATCCCAACGCTTATCGCAGGCCGGTCTCGTTGCGCGCGATCACGATGCGCTGGATCTCGCTGGTGCCCTCGTAGATCTCGGTGATCTTGGCGTCGCGGAAGTAGCGCTCCAGCGGCATCTCCTTGGAATAGCCCATGCCGCCGTGGATCTGCACCGCCTGGTGGGCGATCCACATCGCCGCCTCGGAGGCGACCAGCTTGGCGACGGAAGCCTCGGTGCCGAAGCGGCCGCCATTCTTCTCGGCCTCGCCCTTGGCCCAGGCCGCGCGCAGCGTGAGCAGGGTGGCGGCGTCGAGCTTGCACTTCATGTCGGCGATCTTGGCCTGGGTCATCTGGAAGCTGCCCAGCGGCTGGCCGAAGGCCTTGCGGTCGCGCGACCATTGCAGGGTGGCTTCGTATGCGGCGCGGGCGATGCCCACCGCCTGCGAGGCGATGCCGATGCGGCCGGCGTCGAGCACGCCCATGGCGATGGAAAAGCCCTTGCCTTCCTGGCCCAGCAGGTCGTCCTTCGAGCACACGTAGTCGGTGAACTCGATCTCGCAGGTGGCCGAGGCGCGGATGCCGAGCTTGGGTTCGGTCTTGCCGGCATGGAAGCCCGGCTTCTGCGTGTCGATGATGAAGGCCGACACGCCCTTCGCTCCAATACCCGGAGTCGTTATGGCAAACAGCACGATGTAGCGGCACACGGGGCCTGAGGTGATCCAGCTCTTCTTGCCGTTGATCACCCAGTCGCCGTCGTCGTTCTTCTGTGCGCGCGTGTGCATGGCCGAGGCGTCGGAGCCGGACTGCGGCTCGGTCAGCGCGTAGGCGCCGATCGCTTCGCCCTGCGCGATGGCGCGCACGTACTTCTGCTTCTGTGCCTCGCTGCCATGCTTGAGGATGCCGTTGCAGAACAGCGAGTTGTTCACCGACATCACGGTGGCGGTGGCGGCGTCGGCGGCGGCGATCTCTATCATCGCCAGCACATAGCCCACCGGGTCCAGCCCCGCGCCGCCGTACTCGTGCGGCACCTCGATGCCCATCAGGCCGAGCTGGCCCATCTCGCGGATGTTGTCCAGCGGGAACTCGCCCCTGGCGTCCAGTTCTGCCGCCACCGGCGCGATGCGCTTCTGGGCGAAGTCGCGGGCAATGGCCTGTATGGCCAACTGGTCTTCGGTAAAGCTGAAATCCATGGGGGACTCCGGTAGCGAAACGGGAATGGAAAGCCGCCCATTTTAGCCGCGGCGGCGCCCGCACCTTGTGCGGGTGCAGCAGAGCTGCACGATCCACCGCACCGCAGGTTTCGCCCTTGACGATTCCGCAGGCTGGCTCTAGCCTTTGCATCGCTTTATCGCGATACAAGGATAACGATGGATCTGGCGACCGCTTCCAGCGTGCTGCGCCTGCTGGCCGACCCCACCCGCGTGCGCTTGCTGGCCCTGCTCGAAGGCGAGGAGCTCACCGTGGCCGAGCTGGCCGCGGTGCTGCACCTGGCGCAGCCGCGCGTCTCCACCCACCTGGCCAAGCTGAAAGAAGCCGGCCTGGTGCGCGACCGCCGCGCCGGCGTTTCCGCCTACTACCGCGCCAACGCCGAGGGCGACGAACACCAGCAGGCGCTGATCGCGTCACTGCGCGAGAACATCGACGACGCCCTGCTGCGCGAGGACGCCGAACGCCTGCCCGCCGTGCTGGCCAACCGCGCCCGCGCCGAAGGCTGGGCCGACACCGTGGCCGGCGACATGGAACGCCACTACTCGCCCGGCCGCACCTGGGAAACCCTGGCTCGCGCGCTGCTGCAGCTGCTGGGTACCGGCGACGTGCTGGACATCGCCTCCGGCGACGGCATCACCGCCGAGCTGCTGGCGCCGCACGCGCACTCCATCGTCTGCGTGGACTCCAGCGAACGCGTGACCGAGGCCGCGGCGAAGCGCCTGCAGGCCTTCCGCAACGTCGAAGTGCACCGGGGCGACATGCATGCGCTGGACCTCGGCGAACGCCGCTTCGACCTGGTGCTGATGCTGCACGCGCTCACCTACGCCGAGCGTCCGGCCCAGGCCGTGGCCGCGGCCGCGCGCCTGCTGCGCCCCGCCGGCCGCCTGCTTGCGGTGACCCTGGGCAAGCACGACCACCGCGCCACGGTGGAACCGTTCGACCACCGCAACCTCGGCTTCACCGAGGCGGAATTGCGGGATTACGCGACCGCCGCCGGCCTGCAGGTGGTGAGCTGCAACCGGCTCAGCCGCGAGCGCAAGGCGCCGCATTTCGAAGTCATCAGCCTGCTCGCGCAGAAGAAGTGAGAACACCCAAGATGAGGACCGTCCGATGAGCACCCTGCCCTGGCTGCATCCCGAGCGCGTTGCCCTGCTGGAAGCCGCCCTCGCCGAACGCATCCTGATCCTCGACGGCGGGATGGGCACCATGCTGCAAGGCCACCGGCTGGACGAGGCCGGCTTCCGCGGCGAGCGCTTCGAGCACGGCCACGACGGCGAGCATGCCCACCACCACGATCACCCAGGCTGCGACCTCAAGGGCAACAACGATCTGCTGACGCTGACCCAGCCCGACATCATCCGCGGCGTGCACGAGGCCTACCTGGAGGCCGGCGCGGATCTGGTGGAAACCAACACCTTCAACTCCACCCGCATCAGCCAGGCCGACTACAAGCTGGAACACCTCGCGTACGAACTGAACCGCGAAGGCGCGAAGCTGGCCCGTGCCGCCTGCGACAAGTTCACGGCGCTCACGCCCGACCAGCCGCGCTTCGTGATCGGCGTGCTCGGCCCCACCAGCCGTACCGCCTCGCTGTCGCCCGACGTCAACGACCCCGGCTTCCGCAACGTCAGCTTCGAGGAGCTGGCGCGCAACTACACCGAGTCCGCCAGCGGCCTGATCGATGGTGGCGCCGACGTCCTGATGGTCGAGACGATCTTCGACACCTTGAACGCCAAGGCCGCGCTGTACGCGCTCGATACGCTGTTCGTGGAGCGCGGCGCGCGGTTGCCGGTGATGATCTCCGGCACTATCACCGACCGCTCCGGCCGCACGCTCTCCGGGCAGACCGCCGAGGCGTTCTACTACTCCGTGCGCCATGCGCGGCCGCTGTCGGTGGGTTTCAATTGCGCGCTGGGCGCGGACGACCTGCGCCCGCACATCCAGGTGCTTGCCGACATCGCCGAGAGCAGCGTCAGCACCCACCCCAACGCCGGCCTGCCCAACGCCTTCGGCGAATACGACGAGACGCCCGAGCACATGGCCGGCGTGATCGCCGGCTTCGCCCGCGACGGCCTGCTCAATCTCGTCGGCGGCTGCTGTGGCACCACGCCGGCGCACATCAAGGCGATTGCCGAGGCGGTGCGGAATTGCGCGCCACGTCGCCTGCCCGGTGAACAGCGGGAAGCGGCGTGACGCCGCATCGCCGCGCGTCCTGCCTCGCTCCCCTCCGGGGAGCAGGTCGGGATGAAGGGACGCGCTGGCGATGAAGCCTCGCCCCAGCACGCTTTGACCAACAACACGGCGATCAACCGCCACTCACCTCAATCCTCTCCCCCAGATGAAATTGGAGCCGGGGGAGAGGAGGCCAACGCAAGAAGCCCTTCCCCATGACCACCCGCCACACCCGTCTCTCCGGCCTCGAACCGCTGGTCATCACGCCCGACCTGCTGTTCGTCAATGTGGGCGAGCGCACCAACGTCACCGGCTCGGCGAAGTTCAAGAAACTGATCAAAGAAGACCGCTACGACGAAGCGGTGGAAGTCGCCCGCCAGCAGGTGGAGAACGGCGCGCAGATCCTCGACGTGAACATGGACGAGGGCCTGCTCGACGCCGAGGCGGCGATGGTGCGGTTCCTCAACCTGATCGCCGCCGAGCCCGACATCGCACGCATCCCGGTGATGGTCGACTCCTCGCGCTGGAGCGTGATCGAGGCCGGCCTGCGTTGCCTGCAGGGCAAGGGCGTGGTGAATTCCATCTCGCTGAAGGAAGGCGAGGAGGTGTTCCTTGAGCAGGCCAGGAAGATCCTTCGCTACGGCGCCGCCACCGTGGTGATGGCCTTCGACGAGCAGGGCCAGGCCGACACCGTGGCGCGCCGGCTGGAAATCTGCGAGCGCTCCTACCGGCTGCTCACCGAGAAGGTGGGCTTCCCGCCCGAAGACATCATCTTCGACTCCAACATCTTCCCGATCGCCACCGGCATCGAGGAACACGCTGACAACGCGGTGAACTTCATCGAGGCGGCGAAGGAGCTGAAGAAGCGCTTTCCGCTGTCGCACCTTTCCGGCGGCGTCTCCAATGTGTCGTTCTCCTTCCGCGGCAACGACACCGTGCGCGAGGCGATCCACAGCGTGTTCCTGTACCACGCCATCAAGGCCGGCATGGACATGGGCATCGTCAACGCCGGCCAGCTGGCGATCTACGACGACCTAGAGCCGGAGCTGCGCGAGCGCGTGGAGGACGTGGTGCTGAACCGCCGTCCGGACGCCACCGAGCGGCTGATGGAAATCGCCGAGAAGCACAAGAAGGGCGCGCGTGAGCAGGAGAGCGGCAACGCGCTGGCCTGGCGCGAACTGCCGGTGCGCAAGCGGCTGGAACACGCACTGGTGCACGGTATCGACCAGTACGTGGTCGAGGACACCGAGGAAGTGCGCCAGACCGTCACGCGCACGCTGGACGTGATCGAAGGCCCGCTGATGGACGGCATGAACGTGGTCGGCGACCTGTTCGGTGCCGGCAAGATGTTTCTGCCGCAGGTGGTGAAATCCGCCCGCGTGATGAAGAAGGCGGTGGCCTACCTGCTGCCCTTCATGGAAGAGGAGAAGAAGCGCAGCGGCGACGCCAGCAAGTCCAACGGCAAGATCGTGATGGCCACGGTCAAGGGCGACGTGCACGACATCGGCAAGAACATCGTCGGCGTGGTGCTCGCCTGCAACAACTTCGAGGTGGTCGACCTCGGCGTGATGGTGCCGGCGCAGAAGATCCTCGACACCGCGATCGCCGAGAACGCGGACATGATCGGCGTCTCCGGCCTGATCACCCCGTCGCTGGAGGAGATGGCCCACGTCGCCAAGGAGATGAAGCGGCAGAACTTCAACATCCCGCTGCTGATCGGCGGCGCCACCACCTCGCGCGCGCACACCGCGATCAAGATCGAGCCGAACTACGGGACCGCCTGCGTCTGGGTGAAAGACGCCTCGCGCGCGGTGGGCGTGGCGCAGTCGCTGGTCTCGAAGGAGCTGGTGGACGGCTTCCTCGCCAAGGTGCGCGCCGAGTACGCCGAGATCCGCGAGCGCCACAAGCAGCGCGGTCCGGGCAAGAAGCTGGTGACCCTGGAACACGCACGCGGCCAGCGCTTCGGTTGCGACTGGGCAAACTACCAACCACCGCAGCCGCGCAAGCCGGGCCTCACCGTGTTCGACGACTACGACCTCGCCGAGCTGCGCCAGTACATCGACTGGACGCCGTTCTTCCAGGCCTGGGAACTGGCCGGCCACTACCCCGCCATCCTCACCGACGAGGTGGTGGGCGCGCAGGCCAGCGAGTTGTTCGCCGACGCGCAGAAGATGCTGGACAAGATCATTGCCGGGAAGTGGCTGAAGGCCCGCGCGGTGATCGGCTTCTGGCCCGCGGCGAACCTCGGCGATGACGTGGAGATCTACGCCGACGCCGCGCACACGCAGCCGCTCGCCACCTTGCACCACCTGCGCCAGCAGGCCGACAAGCCCGCCGAGCGCCCCGACTTCTGCCTCGCCGACTTCATCGCGCCGAAGGCCTTCGGCAGGCCCGATTGGATCGGCGGCTTCGCGGTGACCGCGGGCCTGGGCATCGAGGAGCACCTGGAACGTTTCCGCGCCGATCTCGACGACTACTCCTCGATCATCCTCAAGGCGCTGGCCGACCGCCTCGCCGAGGCCTTTGCGGAGCGCATGCACCAGCGCGTGCGCAGGGAGTTCTGGGGCTACGCGCCCGACGAGACACTCGGCAACGAGGCGCTGATCGCCGAGCAATACCAGGGCATCCGCCCCGCTCCCGGCTACCCCGCCTGCCCGGACCATACCGAGAAGACCATGCTGTTCAAGCTGCTGGACGCCACGGGGAACGCCGGTATCGAACTCACCGAAGGCTTCTCGATGTACCCCGCGGCGGCCGTCTCCGGCTGGTACTTCTCGCACCCGGGTAGCCAGTATTTCGTGGTCGGCCGGCTCAGCCGTGAGCAGGTCGAGGACTATGCAAAGCGCAAGGGCTGGACACTCGCGGAAGCCGAACGCTGGCTGGCCCCGAACCTCGATTACGACCCGGATTAGTCATCGCCGCCTGCGCGCGCGTGGTACACGGGCGCGCCACGCGGGACGGCCGGCGGCTGGCCGCCGCTCATGCCGCCACGTCGTCGCCCATGCTGTTCTTGCGATGCCGCAGGTGCACCACCAGGTTGTAGACCGACACGAACACCGGGAAGAAGTTGGAGATGATGCCCACCGAGTCGTTCTTGCCGAACACGAAGTACAGCAGCAGCAGCGCGCTGCCGCACACGGACAGCCACCAGAACGACAGCGGCATCACCACCCGCCGGTGCTTGCGCGTGTAGTACAGCTGCACGAACCAGCGGCTGGTGAACATCAGCGTGCCGGCAAAGCCCACCACCTTCCACGGCGTGAGTTCGAATTGCTGCAGGGCCTGCAGGACGTGGGCGAGATCGTGGGGCATGGTGCAAACCGGTGGGCGTGGGAGCCACGCATTCTACGCGAGCGCCCCGCCCCGGTTGACCTCGCCGCCGCCAGCCCGTATATTTGCGCGCTCCCGGCGGGCGGTTAGCTCAGCGGTAGAGCACTGCCTTCACACGGCAGGTGTCACAAGTTCGATCCTTGTACCGCCCACCACCGAATCGAAGACGAAGGGCCCGGCATCGCCGGGCCCTTCGTCTTTTCGAGTCCGGCGACAGGCGCCCCGAACCTTCGGCGCCTCCCACTGCCACCGCATGCGGCATGCGGACCGGCATTTCAATTTCCCGTCCTTCAAACGTCTGGTCCCGGATGGAGGAGAGTCCCGCCCGGGGGCCGGAGGGGGCGGACGGATACATCACACGAAATCCGGCATTGCCGTCGCTGCAAATTCAAAACGGGGAGAGAAATACGTGAGCAAGCTCAATCTGCGGCCGCTGCCGTTGGCACTGGCGTGCCTGCTGGCGCCGTTCCACCAGGCGTTCGCCACCGGCACCAGCACCAGCACCAGCATTCCGCTGGACCTGATCCAGGAAAACTACGGCGGCGGCCAGTACGGCTATCGCCTCGGCATCAACGTGGGCGTGAACGGCGCCACGCCGGTGGAATACCTGTTCGACACCGGCTCGGACTCTTTCAACATCGACGTGGGCGCAGGCAACAACGGCCACGCGCCGGCTTGGTTCCCGAACCAGCCGGGCGTGGCGCAGAGCGCGCCGTACGCCTATCTCTATGGCAACGGCACCTACGGCTACTGGCAGACATCCACCACCGTCGCCAGCCTGCAGTTCTACAACTCCACCACCGGCGCACAGGCCGCCAGCTACGCCACGGCGCAGGGACTGCCCGTGGCCACTGCCGTCGACTGGATGGTCACCCCGCAGAGCGCCGGCGGCGACACGCTGGGGCCGGCGGTCACCACCCAGGGCGGCGTCACGCTGTACCAGGACCTGACCTGGCAGCAGAACCTCAACCAGGGCAACCCGCCCGAGGAAGGGCTGTTCTACGGCACCTTCGGCGCCGGCGATTTCGGCCACGGCGTACCCGGCATGCTCACCGGGAGCGGCTACATCGTGGAGGCGAACGGCACCGGCAAGGCACCGGGCGCCTGCGCCCAGGCCTGCCTGATCATGGGCCTGACACCCGCGCTGCGCGCGCAGTTCCTCAGCGTGGTGCCATGGCTGCCCACTCAGGGCCAGACCAGCCAGTTCCCGCTGTCGGGCGCACCGTCGGCCTGGCAGTTCGACACCGCTTTCCTGTACACGCTCACCGACGGCAGGGGCCACAGCGTGAGCGCGCCGATGATGACGCTGTTCGACACCGGCACGCCGAACATCATGCTGATCGACAACGGCGACCTCGGCCTGGTCAGTACCGAGCAGGCTGCCGGCAACATCAATGCGAACGGCAACCTGGTTCCCGGCATCACCCTCACCGCCACCGGTCTTGCCGTCACCGCGAACGGCCTGGTCATCTCGGGCCTGCCGGCCTCGGTCGCCAGCGGCAGCGACAGCCAGGGCGACTACAGCAACGTGGTCACGCTGGGGGCCTACGGCGGCTTCCCCGACGCGGCGATCTACGGTCTATCGTTCTTCATGCACAACGCGGTGATGTATGACCTGGCGAACCAGTCCACTGCGTACACGCCGTTCTACGTCTCCACCGCGGACATCACCACCGGCTTCACCGTGACACCGGACATGGGTCCGCTGGGACTCGCCGGCACGATCTCGGGCAGCGGCCCGTTCCAGGTGGCAGCCGGCGGCATCGCCGATCTCTCCGGCACCAACACCTACACGGGCGCCACCCTCGTCGCCGACAACGCCTGGCTGGCGCTGGCCGGCCCGGGCAGCATCGCTGCCTCATCAGACGTGCACGTGGACGGCATCTTCGACATCTCGCGCACCTGGCAGACCACCACGGTGCAATCGCTTTCCGGCGCCGGTCTGGTGCAGCTGGGCGGCACCACGCTGGATCTCACCAACGCCAGCGGCAGCTTCAGCGGCCAGATCGCCGACGGCGGCATCGGCGGCGGCGGTGGTGGCCGCCTGATCGTGTCCAGCGGCAAGGAGACGCTCACCGGCAACAACACCTACACCGGAGCCACCGGCGTCAGCGCGCCCGCAACGCTGGACATCGAAGGTTCGCTGGCCAGCGGCGTGGTCAACCTGGGCATGCTGGTCGACAACGGCCGCATCGCGGGCAACGTCGCCAACGCCGGCCTGCTGATCGGCCACGGCAGCATCGGCGGCAGCCTGGCGACGACCGGCACGGTGGCGCCGGGCAACGGCCCGGGCCAGTACCTGACGCTGGGCGTGGGCGGCAACTTCACCCAAGCCGCGGGCTCGGCCTACCTCGTGCAGCTCGACCCGGTGCAGGCCGGCGTGTCCAGCCTGATCGGGGTAAGCGGGAGTGCCATCCTGGCGCCGGGTGCGCAGATCGGAATCGCTTCCGTCACCGGCAACGGGCTCTATCAGTTGGGCGCGCATTACACCGTGCTCGATGCAGGCCACGGGCTCAGCGGCAGCTACACACTGGCCGGTGCCGACATGCTGAGCGCGGTGCTGGGCATCGCCCCCGCCTACGATGCGCAGCACGTCTACCTCGACGTGGTGCAGACGCGCGCCCTCACCGACGCCGCGCAGACGCCCAACCAGCGCGCCACACTGGGCGCGGTGCAGGGCCTCTCCAGCGCCGTCGCCGGCCAGTCGAGCGGGGCCGGGATCCGTCCGCTGGCCTGGCGCGCCGTGGCGATGCCGGCGGCTGCCGGCGCTGCGCCTTCCTCTGCGCTCTACACCGTGCTCGCCAACCTGCCCACCGACGGCGCCTTGCGCGCGGCCACCGACCAGCTCTCCGGCGAGATCCACGCCACCACGCAGGGCGTGCTGCTGGAAGACAGCCGCCACCTGCGTGATGCCGTCACCGGCCGCCTGCGCCAGGCCGGTGAGGGCGGCAGCGGGCCGTCGGTGCAAGACGGCCAGGGCGGGCTCGCCTGGTGGGGCCAGTTCGTGGGGGCCTGGGGCCATCACGACAACGACGGCAATGCCGCCTCGACCCGGCACACCCGTGGCGGTTTCCTCGTCGGTGCCGACCACGCGCTAGGCGACGGCACCCGGCTTGGCGTCGCCGCCGGCTACACGCAGACCGCGGTGAACACGGCGGCGCGCGCCTCCTCGGTGTCCAGCCGCGATCTCGACCTCAGCGTCTACGCCGGCACCCAACTCGGCGGACTGGGCCTGCGTGCCGGTGCCGCCTACGGCTGGCATGCGCTGGACGGCACCCGCTTCGTCGCCGTGCCAGGCCTCGTCGGGCACGAGCTGAGCCATTACGACGCGGACACTGCCCAGCTGTTTGGCGAAGCCGGCTACCGCTTCGCGTTCCGGCATGCGTCACTGGAGCCCTTCGCCCAGCTCGCCCGCGTGCGCCTGCACACCGCCGGCTTCCAGGAACACGGCGGTACAACGGACCTGACTGGCATGGGTGAAACGCGCTCGGTCAGCTACAGCACGCTTGGCGCACGGGCGGCCAGCAACTTCGCGCTGCACGGTGACCAGGCGCTGAGCGTGCACGCCATGCTGGGCTGGCGTCGCGCCTACGGCAGCACGGTCACCGCCACGTCGATGACCTTCGCCGGTAGCCAGTCGTTCGTGGTGCAAGGCCTGCCGATCGCCCGCAACGCGCTGGCCGCCGACGCCGGCCTCACCGTGCAGCTGGCGAAGCACGCCTCGTTCGACCTGTCGTGGCAGGGTCAGCTCGCCCGCCATGCGGTGGACAGCGGCTTCCGCGGCAGTTTCGACTGGCGCTTCTGAGCCCGCAGCCGCAAGCGCACGTCCCTGGACGTGCGCTTGCGTTTTGCCGCATGAAACAGCGCCGGCGGCAAGCCGTGCGCAGCCGGCCTGATGTACCATCCGTGGCTTGGGCACAGGGGGAAAACCGATGGCGCGCCACGATCTGGAATCGCTGCTGACACCGCTTGCCGACGAGGCCCCGAGCGGCCCCGACCTGGAATACGACGCCGACTTCCAGACCCTGGAACGCACGGCCACGCCGAAAGCCGAGCGCGCGATCGGCGACAGCGTGAAGACCGCCGAGGAACCCGACTGGGACAAGGTCTCGTCGCTGGGCGAAGACCTGCTGGGCCGCAGCCGCGACCTGCGCGTGGCCGTGCACCTCACGGCCGCATGGACGCGCATGCACGGTCTCGCCGGCTGGTCCGACGGCCTGGCGTTGATCCGCGGCCTGCTGGAAAACCTCTGGGACAGCGTGCATCCGCAACTGGACGCCGAGGACGACAACGACCCCACCGCGCGCGTGAATGCGGTGATGCCGCTTGTCGACATGCAGGGCGTGCTCGGCTACTTCCGCGGCACGCCGTTCGTGCAGTCGCCGCGCCTCGGGCGCTACTCGCTGCGCGACCTGCGCATCGCCAACGGCACGCTGAAGATCCCGGCACCGGAAGACGGCTCCGCCCAGCCGAGCATGACGGACATCGAGGCCTGCTGCCTCGACTGCCCCGAACAGCAGCTGGCCGATGCCGCGAACGCCACGGCGTCGGCGATGGAGCATGCCCGCGCCATCGATGCGATCTTCACCGACCGCATCGGCACGGCAGGACCGGATCTCAAGCCGCTGCTCGGCGAGATCTACGAGCTCAAGAAATTCCTCGACGTCGAGGTCGCCAAGCGCATGCCTGCGGCCGATGCGGAGGTCCCGGCCGGCGAGGAAGGCACCGCGTCGGGCGCCGCACCGGCCAATGCGGCCAGTGGCCGCATCGAAACGCCGCAGGACGTGATCCGCCGGCTCGACGATATCTGCGAGTACTACGCGCGGCGCGAGCCCTCCAGCCCGATCCCGCACCTGCTGCGGCGCGCGCAGCGGCTGGTCGGCATGGACTTCGTCGACCTGATGAAGGAACTGGCGCCCGGCGGCCTGTCGGAATTCCAGGTCATCTCCGGTTCCAGCGGCGAGGAGTGAGCCGCGGCGGCTTCAGCCGCTGCCCCGGCAGAGGTTCGCCGCGGCGCGCGCGAACAGGCTGTGGATGGCCGGGTTCCAGCTCAGCGTCAGTCCGCCCGGCAGACCGGCGGTGATGCCGGCATCGGCCGGCTGCGTGAGCGGCCCCACCGTGGCCTGGTCGCCATCGCCGAAATGCGCGGTGGCGCTGATCGTGTAGCTCTCGGGATTCGTGCAGGCCGCCGCATCGATCGCCTGCGACACGGTGGCGCCCTGCGTCGCGATGGCCGGCAGGCTGCCGTGTCCCAGGGTGAGCTGCCCCTGTCCGCGGCAGGTCGCGCTGAGCGTATAGTCGATGACCACGTGCAGCGGCGCCGCCACCTGCAGCGTCGCCACCGCCTCGGGCTGCTTCGTGCAGCCCACCAGGAAGGCCTTGCGCTGCGGCACCACGTGCAACACGTAACCGCCCGGCGCCAGGCCGGCCGTGCCGGCGAGCTTGAGCGCGATGCGCTGCGGCGTGATGCCGGTGATGACGGGTTGCGCGTCGACCGGCTTGCCCTGCGCATCGGTCAGGCTCACCTGGGGATTGGCGCACTGCGCATCCAGCAGGTTCGCGCCGAGTATGGCGAAGGCCAGCGGTTGCGGGGCGGGATGGATCACGAACAGCGGCTGCTGGTCCGTCGTCTCCACCGCGTCGATCACCGGCGGCGAAGGTTTGTCGGAGGCCGGCGCCGCGGCGAGCTGTCCGACGGCCAGCGCCAGCGCCGCCGCCAATGCCTTCGCGTCGCTGCCGCGGCAACCGGGCGAAGCCTTCAGCCAGGCCTGGGTACGTTGCGCGGCGGCATCCGCACGCAGCGCGGCGCCCTTGGTCTTGTCGCCGAGGATCTCGATGGGCTGCGCCGTCGCGCCGCCCAGCCGCTGGCGCAGGGCATCGCCGATCTGCCCTAGCCGTCGCCCGGCTTCGGCCAGGGCGGGATCCGGCTGCTGCGTCGCGCGCTGCGCCAGTGCCTGCCGCGCGACATCGAGCTGCGCGAGCACGTAGTCGCCGGTGGGGCGCGCCGCATCCTGCGCCAGCGCTCCCCGGCCGCCACCCGCCAGCAGCAGGCCGAAACCCGCCAGCGCCGGCAACAGGCGCGGACGACGCCACCTCCGCCGCGGCTCAGTCATTGTCGGGGCAATCGGCCGATGCGGGCTGGCCGGGCTGGCAGGCCTGCTGGTCGGCCGGCAGCAGGATGCCGGACGGCACGATGCCGAACGAGCGGTAGTTGGCGTTGATCACGCTGGGGTCGATGTAGGCATCGCCATGGTTGCCGTTCTGTGCGCGGCTGGTCAGCGCAGAGGTAGGCACGTTGACGCTGGGCGCGCCGACCACCGGCAGCAGGTTGCCCTGCGCGTCCACCGCGTAGAAGTAGGCCGGCGGCGTGCCGACCATGGCCACCGTCTGGTCGCTCACGCCGGTGACGTAGATCGGCGCGGCGACGGTGCCGATGCGGCCGGTCGAGGACCAGGTGCCGGTGCCGTCGTACGTCCAGTTGGTGCCCTGCTGCAGCAGGTCGCCGCCGCTCACCCCCAGGTACAGCGGCGATGTGCCGGCATTCACCGTGTACGCGCTGCCGCCCACCGAAGCCAGCGTCAGCGTCTGCGCGTCGGTGAAGCTGAAACCGGCCGGCGAGGAGAAGCCGCCCAGCGTGCCGACGTGATTGCCCATGAACTGTGTGGCCGAGCCCAGCGTGGTCGGGCCGGCCGCGCTGCCGGTCAGCGTGGCGGCGGTGATGCTGCCGCCTGTTCCGCCGTCGATGGCGCCCGCGGATTGCAGCGTGACGAGCTGGGCGGACAAGGCGCCGGCGATCGCCACGCCGCCGCTGGTGGTCTGCAGCGTGATGCCACTGCCGCCGTTGACGCTGCCGGCGACGGTCAGCGCCTGGCCATTGAGCAGGGTGAAACCGTTCGCCGTGAAATTGCCCAGCGTGCCGATCATGTTCGCCGGGTCCAGCGTGGTGCTGCCGGTCGACTGGCCGGTCAGGATGCCCGCGGTGACCGCGCCGTTGCCGCCTTCGCTGATGGCGCCGCCCGAGAGCAGCGTGGTCGTGCCGCCGCCGCTGTTCACGCCGGCGTTGATCGCCAGGCCGCTGCCGCCGTTGAGGGCGACGGCGCTGCCGGCGACGTTGCCGTTGACCGTCAGCGCGCCTGCCGTGGTGGTGATGCGGGTGGCGCCGTTGCCGCTGTTCACCGCGCCCGCCACGGTCAGCGCCTGCGCGTTGTCCAGGCTGAATCCGTTCGCGCTGAAGCCGCCTAGGCTGCCGACCCTGTTGCCACCGTCCAGCGCGGCCGCGCCTGCGGCGTTGCCGATCAGCGTGCCCGCGGTGACGACGCCGTTGCCGCCCTCGCCGATCGCGCCGCCCGAGGCCAGCGTGGTGGTGCCGCTGCCGCTGTTCACGCCGCCGTTGATCGTGAGGCCGCTGCTGCCATCGAGGTTCACCGCGCCGCCGGCGACGCTGCCGTTGACGGTGAGCGCGCCCGTCGTGGTGGCGAGGCTGGTCGCGCCGCTGCCGCCGTTGACCGTGCCGCCCACCGTCAGCGCCTGCGTGTTGCCCAGGCTGAACCCGTTCGCCGTGAAGTTGCCCAGGTTCGCGATCGCGTTGGCGCCCCCCAGCGTGGTCGCGCCGCCGGCGCTGCCGGTGAGCGTGCCGGCGGTGATGATGCCGCCGCTGCCTTCGCTGATCGCACCGCCGGAACTCAGCGCGGTGCTGCCGGCGCCGCTGTCCACGCTGCCGTTGATGCCGAGGCCGCCCTGCCCGCCCAGTGCAACCGAGCCGCCGGCAACGCGGCCGTACACGGTGAGCGTGCCTGCGGTGGTGGCGATGCCGGTGGCACCGCTGCCACCGTTCACCGTGCCGGCCACCGTCAGTGCCTGCGCATTCGCCAGGCTGAAGCCGTTCGCGCCGAAGCTGCCCAGCGTGCCGATCTGGTTCGCCCCGTTCAGCGCGGTCGCGCCGGCGGAGCTGCCGGTCAGCGTGCCGGCCGCGATGATGCCGCTGCTACCTTCGCCAATGGCCCCGGCCGAAGTCAGCGTGGTGGTGCCGCTACCGCTGTTGACGCTGCCATCCACCGTCAGGTTGCCGCCGGTGGTGGCCAGCGTGACGCCAGCCGCGCCGCCGCCCACCGCGCCGGTCACCGTCAGCGCCTGCGCGTTGGTCAGGCTGAAACCGTTCGCGCTGAAGTTGCCCAGGTTCGCGATCGCGTTGGCTCCGCCCAGCGTGGTCGCGCCACTGGCGCTTCCGGCCAGTGTGCCGGCGGTGATCGTCCCGCCGCTGCCTTCGCCGATCGTGCCGCCGGAAGTCAGCGTGGTGGTACCGCCGCCGCTGTTCACCCCGGCGTTGATCGCCAGTCCGCTGGCGCCAGCCAGCGTCACCGCGTTGCCGCTGACGGTGCTGCCCACGGTCAGCGCCCCTGTCGTGGTGCGGATGGCCGCGGTGCCGGTGCCGCCGCTCACCACGCCGCCCACCGTCAGCGCCTGCGCGTTCGTCAGACTCAAGCCGTTCGTGCCGAATGCCCCCAGCGTGCCGATCAGGTTGGCGTTGCCCAGCGTCGTCGCACCTGCCGAGCTGCCGTTGAGCGTGCCGGCCTTGATCGTGCCGCCGGCTCCCTCGGTGATCGCGCCGGTGCCGGTCTGCGTCAGCGTCGTCGTGCCTGTGCCGCTGCTAACCGCCGCATCGATGGCCAGGTTGCCAGCCGCGCCGAGGCTCACCGCCGTGCCGGTGACGCTGTTGCCCACCGTCAACGCACCGGCCGAAGCTAGCGTGATGGCGCCCCCGCTCAGCGCGGTGTTGACGCTCAGCACATTGCCGCTGCCCGTCGTGCGCAGGCTGACGTTGCCGGTGCCGCCGGTCGTCGCGAGCGGCCCCGCCACGGTCAGCGCCTGCGAGTCCACAAGGGAGATGTCCTTGGCGCTGACGCTGCCCAGCGTGCCGACGAGGTTGGCGCCGCCCAGCGTGAGGTCGCCGGTCGCACTGCCGCTCAGCGTGCCCGCCTTGACCACGCCATTCGCGCCTTCGCCGATCGCGCCGGCCGAAACCAGCGCCGTCGCGCCGCCGATGTTGCCCAGCGTGCCATTGATCGTCAGGCCATTCCCTGCACCTGTCGTCGTCAGCGTGGTACCGGCCGTGCCGCCGTCCACCGCAGCACCCGCAGCCACCGTCAGCGCACGCGCATCCGTCAGGCTGAAGCCGTTCGCGCTCAAGTTGCCCAGGTTGGTGACCGCGTTGGCGCCGCCCAGCGTCGTGCTGCCCGTCGAGCTGCCCGCCAGCGTCGTCGCGTCGACCACGCCGCCGGCACCTTCACTGATGGCACCGGCCGAGACCAGCGTCGTCGCCGTGCCCTGCACCGTGCCGTTGACCGTCAGGCCACCCGACGTCGTCGTCAGCGTCGTGCTGCTGCCGCCGTTGACCGTGTCGCCTGCGGCCACCGCCAGTGCCTGCGCATTGGTCAGGCTGAAACCGTTCGCGGTGAAGTTGCCCAGGTTGGTGACCGCGTTGGCGCCGCCCAGCGTCGTACTGCCCGTCGAGCTGCCCGCCAGCGTCGTCGCATCGACCACGCCGCCGGCACCTTCACTGATGGCACCGGCCGAGACCAGCGTCGTCGCCGTGCCCTGCACCGTGCCGTTGACCGTCAGGCCACCCGACGTCGTCGTCAGCGTCGTGCTGCTGCCGCCGTTGACCGTGTCGCCTGCGGCCACCGCCAGCGCCTGCGCATTCGTCAGGCTGAAACCGCTCGCGGTGAAGTTGCCCAGGTTGGTGACTACGTTGGCGCCGCCCAGCGTCGTGCTGCCCGTCGAGCTGCCCGCCAGCGTCGTCGCATCGACCACGCCGCCGGCACCTTCACTGATGGCACTGGCCGAGACCAGCGTCGTCGCCATGCCCTGCACCGTGCCGTTGATCGTCAGGCCACCCGACGTCGTCGTCAGCGTCGTGCTGCTGCCGCCGTTGACCGTGTCGCCTGCGGCCACCGCCAGCGCCTGCGCATTGGTCAGGCTGAAGCCGTTCGCAATGAACGCGCCCAGATTGGTGACCGCGTTGAGGTCGCCCAGCGTGGTGCTGCCGCTTGAGTTGCCGGTCAGCGTGCCCGCCGTGAGTACGCCCGAAGTCTGGCTGATCGAGCCATTGCTGCTGTGGAGGCCGAGCGTCCCATTGGCGGCCGTCGTGACGTTGCTGCCCAGGCTCAGTCCGTTGCTGCCGGTGAGGTAGACGTTGGCGCCGCTCAGGTCGCTGCTGGTCGTCAGCGTGCTGCCGGAAGACAAGGTCAGGTCGCTGGTACCGGTGTCGATGGCCGCACCCGAGAGGGTGAGGTTGCCGCCTGCTATCAGGCTCAGCGCACCATTCGTGCCGTCGGTCAGCGAGGCGATCATCAGGTCGCCCGCTGCGGTGATCGCAATACCGGTGCCGCTGGCCGTGACGGTGCCGCCGAAAACGTTGTTGTTGGTCAGGCTAATCGACTGGCCCACTGCACTGAAGGTCGAGGGCCCCGACACCGCGAACACGCCCGTGCCTTGGGTGATGCCGCCTGTGGCGGTCGTCACCGAAAGGCCGCCGCTGCCGATGTTCAGGGCATTCGCGCTGAACGAGCCGCTGTTGGTGGCCAGGCCAGCCAGTGCGCCGTTGCTGCCTCCCACTACGCCACCGAACGATACGAGGCCGTTGGTGGCGTTCACCGTCAGCGCTTCCGGCGTACCGCTCGTCGCGTTGTCCACTGTCCCGGAGAAGCTCACGTCGCCGTTGTTGGCCGTCAGCGTGCTGGCGCCACCCAGCAGCACCGCGCTGCGGTAAGTCTGCGTGCCGCCCGTGTTCACGCCGCCGTTCAGCACGATGCCGCCGCCGGCGGTCAGGTCGAGGGTGCCGCCCAGCGTCAGCGGCGATGTCACGGCGATGGCCGCCGCGGTGTAGTCCAGCACCAGGTTGGTCGGCGCGACCGTGAGGGTCGGGAACAGCGCCGCGGCGTTGCTGTCGGCCAGGCTGAGCGTGCCGATGCTGCCGCCGCCGCTGGCGTTCACGGTGACCGTCTGGCCGCCGAAATTGTTCGGCGCGGCGACCGTGTTCAGCAGGATGCCGTGTTGGCCGCCGGTCACCGTGAAGCTGGAGGTGCCCGTCACGCCCAGCGCGCCCGTTTCGGTGATGTCGCCAGCGGCCGTGGCGACCAGCGCGCCGCCCACCGTACCCTGCCCGAGGTTCACGCCGCCGCCGAGGCTGATCGCGGTCAGCGCACCGGTGCCCAGCGAGCCCAGCGTCAGTGCGCCGCTGTTGGTGATCTGTGTGGTGCCGCCGGTGAGATCCACCGTGCCGTGGAACTGGTTGCCGGTATTGGTCAGCGTGATGGCGCTGGTGCCAGCCTTGAAGTTGGAGGCGCCGGCCACGCTGAACGCGCCACCCTGCATGATCGCGCCGCCGGTCGTGGTCACCAGCAAGCCGCTGGAGCCGACGTTCAGCGCATTTGCGCTGAACGTGCCGCTGGTCGTGGTGATACCCGCAAGTACGCTGCCGCCGCCCACCGTACCGCCGAAGGTAAGCGCGCCACCGGTGTTCACCGTGAGCTGGTGCGCACCGTCCAGCGTGGTGGCGAAGCCGATCGCGCCGCCGCCCGTGCTGGCCAGCGTCAGGTCACTGCCCAGCAGCACCGCATCGTTGTAGGTCTGCGCACCGGTCGTGTTGACGTTGCCGCCGAGCGTCGTGCTGCCGGCCGCGTCCGTCGTCAAGCTGCTCAGCGCCGCCGTGCCGCCCACTACGCCACCGAAGGTGGTGACGCCGCCGGTGTTCACCGCCAGATTGTGCGCGCCGTTCACCGTCGAGGCGAAGCCGACCGCACCGCTGCCCGTGCTCGCCAGCGTCGCGTCGGCGCCCAGCGTCACCGCGTCGTTGTAGGTCTGCGCACCGGTCGTGTTGACGTTGCCGCCCAGCGTCGTGCTGCCGGCGGCGTCCGTCGTCAGACTGGTCAACGCTGTCGTGCCACCCACCGCGCCGCCGAAGGTGGTGACGCCGCCGGTGTTCACCGCCAGGTTGTGCGCACCGTCCAGTGTCGAGGCGAAGTCGATCGCGCCATTGCCCGTGCTGGTCAGCGTCGCGTCGCCACCCAACGCCACCGCATCGTTGTAGGTCTGCGCGCCGGTCGTCCTGGTGTTGGCACCCAGCACAGTGCTGCCGGCGGCGTCCGTGGTCAGGCTGGTCAACGCTGTCGTGCCACCCACCGCGCCGCCGAAGGTGGTGACCCCGGCGGTGTTCACCATCAACGCGTGCGCACCGTCCACAGTCGAGGAGAAATCGACCGCGCCGTTGACGCCCGTCCCGCTGCTCGCCAGCACGACGTCGCTGCCGAGCGCCACCGCACCGCCATAGGCCTGCGTGCCGGCGGTGCTGATGTTGCCGTTCAACGAGGTGCCGCCGGAAACGCTCAGCGAGGCGAGATCCGCGGTGCTGTCGAAGACGCCATAGCCGGTGATCGTGAGGTTTTCGGCGGATTGGTTGAGCGCGCTGTGCAGCGTCACCGTGCTGCCCGCAAGCGTCGTGCTGGCACTCACGAAACTCAGCGCGCCGGTATAGCCCTGGGTGCCCGAAGTGCTGACGTTGTTCGCCAGGCTGATGCTGCCGGCATTCACGGTCAGCGAACCCAGCGGGGTGAGGCTGCCGACAAGCTGGCCGAAGCTGACGCTGCCGTTGCTGCTGGTGATCCCGAGGCTCGCGCTGCCGTCCATCAGTGAACCGAAGCTGATGGCGCCGTTGGCACCGGTTCCGTTGCTGACCAAGGTGGAGCTGCCGGTCAGCGTCACCGCGCCGGTATAGGACTGCACCCCGGCGGTGGTCACCGAGCCCTGCATGGAGGTGGTGCCGCCCACCGACAGGCTGGACAGCGTCGAACTGCCCTTCAGCACGGCGTTGCCGCCGCCGGCGCCGCCGACGATGCTCAATGCACTGCTGCCGCCGACGCCGGCGTTGAGGCTCACCGTGCTGCCGGACAGCGTCGTCGCTGCATTGTTCAGCGTCAACGAATCGTTGTAGGTCTGCGTACCCGTCGTGGTGACGTTGCCGCCCAGCGAGGTGCTGCCGGCCGCGTCCGTGGTCAGGCTGGCCAGCGCCGTCGTGCCGCCGACCGCGCCGCCGAACGTGGTGACGCCCCCGGTGTTCACCGTCAGCGCATACGCACCGTCCACCGTCGAGGCAAAGTCGATGGCGCCGTTGCCGGTGCTGGCAAGGGTCACGTTCGCCCCCAGCTCCACTGCGCCGTTGTAGGTCTGGCTCCCGCTGGTGGTGACGTCGGCCCCCAGGGCAAGCTTGCCCGCACCTGTCTGCGTGAGACTTCCGCTGCCGCTGACCGCATTGGCCAGGGTCAGGGTGGTGCCGCTGTCGTTCTGCAGCGTCCCGCCGTTTGTCCCCAGTGCGATCGCCCGGCTGGTGGTGAACGACGCCGTGTTCTCCAGCGTGCCGCCGTCGAGCGTGAGGCCACCGCTGCTCGCCCCCAGGTTGTTGTCCGCCGTGACCGCCAGCACGCCGGCGTTTACCGTCGTGCCGCCGCCGTAGGTGTTGGTGCCACTCAAGGTCAACGTGCCCGCGCCGGTCTTGGTCAGGCCGCCGGTCGCGCCGCTGATGACGCCCGATGCCGTGAGCGCGGCATCGGTCTGCAGCGTGCCGCCAGCCGCACCCAGCGCGATCGCGCGGCTGGTGCTGAACGCCGCCGTGTTCTCCAGTACGCCCCCGTTGAGCGCGATGCCGCCGCTGGCCGCGCCCAGATTGCCGTCAGCCGCGACCGCCAGCGTGCCAGCATCCACCGTCGTGCCGCCGCCGTAGCTGTTGGTACCGCTCAAGGTCAGCGTACCCGTGCCGGTCTTGGTCAGGCTGCCACTGGCGCCGCCGATGACGCCCGACGCCGTGAGCGCGGCGTCGGTCTGCAGCGTGCCGCCGCCCGCACCCAGCGCGATCGCGCGGCTGGTGCTGAACGCCGCCGTGTTCTCCAGCGTGCCGCCGTTGATCGTCACGCCGCCGGAGGTCGCGCCCAGTGCGCCGTCCGAGGCGACCGCCAATGTGCCGCCGTTGATCGTCGTGCCACCGGTGTACGTGTTCGCACCGGTCAGGTTTTCCGTGCCTGCCGTCAACACCAGGCTGCCGCCGGAGCCGCCGATGGCACCGCTGAACGTGTCCGAGGAACTGGCGTTGCTCAACGTCAACGCGTTGCCGCCCAGGTTCACTGTGCCGCTGCCCGCCAGGCTCGTGGCCGTCGCCCCGCTGCTGGTGCCCGAGATGTCGAACGTGCCGTTGTCGGTCAGGCTGCCGATCGACATGGCGCCGGTACCCGCAAGCGACAGGCTGCCACCGCTGCCGATGAGGGTGGTGCCGCCGGCAACGGCGTTTTCCTTGCTTGCCCCGGTGCCGTTCGTGGTCGCGGGATTCAGCGTCAGGCCAGCCGTTCCGCTGGCCGTCACCAGCGCATTGATATTGATGTTGTCGGCCGCGGTGAGCGTGAGCGTGTTGGCGCTCCAGCTCACGTTGTCGTCGACGTTTATGCTGCCGGTGCCGCCGGCGTTCTTCGTCCCCTGATACGACTGCAGCGTGACATTGCCGGCCGCCAGGTTGGTGCCCAGCGTGGCGCCGGTGATGTCTCCGCCGCTGGCGGCGATGGTGAAATCCTCCGGGTCGATCAGCCAGTCGCCGCTCTGCCCGCGCGGCGCCAGCGTGTTGACCAGGGTGCCGTCGGCGACGTGGACGTGTCCGCCCGAAGTCTCGACGCCGCCGCCGTTGCCACCCAGGGCGCCACCGCGGGCGCTGAAGTGTCCCGCGATGGTGCTGGCCTGGTTGCCCCAAACGGCGATGGAGCCGCCATTGCCTGCCCGCGTGGCGTCGGCGTTCAAGACCGACCCTGCGGCCACCGTGGTGTCGGCTGCTTGCATCAGGCCTTCGCCGCCGCCCGCACCGCCACCCACGCGGATGCTGCCGCCACCCAGCGTGCCGGAAGCATCCACGCTGCCGTCCACGCCCACGTCGTGGTCGGACAGCAGCTGCACGCTGCCACCGTGCACGCCACTGGCATCGATGCTGCCGCTGCTGGCGGTGTTGCCGCCGCTGGCGACCAGGCGCACCACGCCGCCGTCGGTGCTGATGCCGTGGGCGTCGATCACGCCGCTGTTGTTGACCAAGTTGGTGAACAGGTCCTTCGCGGCCGAGGCCTGCAGCACCACCGTGCCGCTGTCGCTCCGCAGGGCGCCCTTGTTCGCCACTGCGGTTTCGTCTGTGCTCAATCGCTGCTGCAGGGCGCCGGTGACCTGCACGCTGATGAGGCCGTCGCCGTCGAAATCCAGCACGGCCTTGTCGGCGCCGTCGAGGTTGATGCGGCCGTAGTTCGCCACGATCAGGCCGTCGTTCTCGACCTTGCCGGCGACCAGGCTCACCGAACCGCCGCTGGCCGCCTGGATGGTGCCGTGGTTGACGACGCCGGCGCTGCCGCCGTGCGCGTCGAGATTGAAGTGGTTCGAGAGGAAGTCGTTGGGCGTGAGGTCCAGCGTGCTCGCGACCAGGCCGCCCACGTTCAACTGCGCGCTGCTGCCGAAGATGATGCCGTGGGTGTTGATCAGGAACACCTGGCCGTTGGAGTTGATGTGGCCGAAGATCTGGCTGGGGTTCTGGTCGAGGATGCGGTTGAGCGCCACTGCGTTGAACGAGGGCTGGTTGAACAGCACCGTGGCGTCCTTGCCCAGGTTGAAGCTCTGCCAGTTCAGCGCCAGCAGCGCCGAGTTCTGGTTGATCACGGTATTCACGCCGTTCTGCGTGATCGAACCGGAACCGCCGACCACCACGCCGCCGATCGGCGTGCTGCCGGGCGCCACGCCGCCGGCCGCGGCCGCCAGTGCGCCGCCGCAGAACGACATCGAACCGAGTGCCACCGCCAGGCTGAGCGCCAGCCGCTGCTGCCGCAGCCGCGGCAGGGCCGTCGCCGTCGCCGACGCCGCCGACCGGCGGGACGTGCGCTGGGTGGTGCGGGAAGTCGTGTTCATGGTCGTTGTCCGTCCGAATCGTGGTGCATCAGAACGTGAGGCCGAAACGCGCGTACAGGTGGTAACCGTGGTCGTCGGAGGCCTTCTGGCTGCCCAGCGGCACCGCGCCGTCGAGATGGAATTCGAGGTGGTGCCAGTACGGCAGGCGGAAGATGAAGCCGGCGCCCGCACCGCTGTAGGTCACCGGCGCGAGGCCGCTGGCGCGTTCTTTCGCCACCGGGAAGCCGCGCGCGTAGTCGAGGAAGGTTTCCACTTCCAGCAGCTCGCGCCACGGCCGGCCGTGGAACGGCGACGCCTTGTTGCTGAAGCCCGGTGCGTCGACGTGGTATTCCAGCGAGGTGTAGTAGCCGCGCGCGCTCAGCGCGTCGGCGATCGGGTAGGCCCGCACGCTGTCCGGGCCGCCGATCGCGAACTGCTCCAGCGGCGCCAGCACGTCGTTGCTGTATTGCCCATTGAACTTGAAGTACAGGCGCTGGGTGCGGGTGAGGAATTGCAGGCGGGTATAGCTGATCCGCTCGGACAGGAAGCTGCTCGCATGGTCGGGGCTGACCAGGTCTGGCTGCTTCGAGTCGTCGCTGATCGACTTGCGCACGGCCACCTGCAGGAGGTCCACGCCGTGGAAGCGCTTGTCGGTGTGTTCCATGCCGAAACCCAGCTCGGCCACGTCGAAGCGTTCGTCGGACAGCGGGAAGTCGAAGCCGCCCAGCTTCAGCTTCGACTCTTCGCGGATGTAGTGCAGCGAGCCGAGCAGCTTCAGGTCGTCGGTGTTGACGAATTTCCAGTCGGCCCCGGTGAAATACGAGGAGCTCGGCCCCTTCACCTGGAGCTTGGCGAACTGGCCGGAATTGATCTGCAGCTCGCTGCGGGTGGCTCCCGCCACCGCGCTGAGGCCGGGCACCACCACGGTGGGCGCGCGGTAGACCAGCGATCCGTAGACGTTCTGGCTGGGGTCCAGCGCGTAGTTCACGTTGGCGGCGAGGCTGTCGCCGATGCCCAGCGGGCTGTTCCAGGTGATGCCCGCCTCGGCGCGATAGCGCCCGGTGAGCGCGGTGCCGTAGTTGTTCGCGCCCAGCGTGACGGTGAACGGCCGCGGTGCCTCGCGCGCGACCATGATGAGGTCGGTGGCGCCGGTCTGTTCGCCCGGCTGGAAGGTGGAGGTCACCGACACGCCCGGCAGGTCGCGGTCATACAGCAGCGCCGTATCCACGTCGCCCTTCTGCAGCGCCTTGCCGCGCAGCTTCTCCGCCGGCGCCGCGATCACGCCCGGGTGGTAGCGCCGGGTGCCCTTGACGATGATCTTGCCGATCTTCCCCTCCAGCACCTGGATGCGCAAGATGCGGTCGTCGCCGACTGTCTGCGCCGGCAGGAAGGCGGTGGCCACGATGAAACCGGCCTTGCGGTAGCGCTGGGTGATCGCGTCGGCCACGCCCTGCAGTTGGTCGAAGCCGAGCTTCGCCGGCTGCCCGGCGCCGCCGCCGAGCTTGCCGAACTGCGCGTCCGCCAGCGCCTGCATGCTGGCCGGCGTGATGCCGGCATCCTTGTGCTCGCCCACGCCCTCCACGTGGAAGCCGCTCACCGCAATCTGCTGCGTCTGCGCGCTGCCGACATCGCGATCCTTGAGTGGCGGCACCACCCGGTCGGAGGGCGCCGCCGGCGCCGCGGCCGGCAGCGCGCCAACCGTCGGCGTCGGCACCGCCGCGGCGACGGCAGCCTGGCCGGCGGACGCCGCCCCATGCACGGTGTAGGCCACCACTTGGTCGGGCAGGTAGGCGTGCGCGTTCGGGTAGCCGGCCTTGTGCAAGGCCAGGGTGATCCGGTCGGCCAGGGCCTGCAGCTGCACCGCGGTCAGGGCGGCGGGATGGCCGTCCGCCGCCAGCGTCTGCTGGTATTCGCGGTCGATGATGCCCTGCACCGCGGACTGCGCGGTCGCTCCCGCCGCAGCCGGCACGCCGCTGACGAGGATCTGCGGCGGAGTTCCCCCGGCCGCCTGCGCCCATGCCTCCCCGGTCCCCAGGACCAGCGCCAACGCTGCTGCCAGACAGACCCTGCGCACGGCATTCCCCTTCATGATCGATGACGCACATGCACGGGCGCCGTTGACGCCCCTGCCATCCCGTGGTTCGGCCATGCAGGCTCGGTGGCGGGCGCCGGGCCGCCTCCGGCCCGGATCCACGATCATCGAAACCAGACCGTCCCGGGGATGCTCTGGTCAACCCCAGCGCAGGCGGCATGATGCCCAGAGGGTTCGCAGATGGTCGTGCGTGGCGCAGTCCAGACGGGTGGTCTGGGCAAGACGCGCGCGGCGATATGCGGACCCTCTGGGCATCACCTCGTCATTTGCGTTCAAGAAGTTGAGGCCGGTCTGTCCGACCGCATCCCGTCGGCCCGCCGCCCCGACAGGCAACCAGCCTGCCTTCGACGACGCGCCTGCGGGCTGCGGACAGACAGACCGGTGACGCCTGCACTGGGGTAGACCAGAGCATCCCTTGATATTCAAATGCGCAAAACGCCGACTTTTCCGGTCACGCCACGCGGACCGGATGCGCGAGTTGCGGAACAGGCCTCAATTCGCGCGCAGCAGCCAGTACAGCAGCAGCGCGCACAGCACCAGGCCGAGGACGAAGGCCAGCAGCGGCTTCCAGGCTACGGCGTACCGGGCGGCGAAGGGCGCCGGCAGCGATTCGGCCGGCGCGGCCGCCGCGTGGGTCGGCCGCCCGCCCTGCTGAGTGATCCGGGTACGCAAGGTATTGCGGGCAGTGATGCCATGGCTGTCGCACAGTGAGCCGAGCAGCTGGCGGCGCCGCTTGCGGTATTCCTCGCGGTTGATCCGCCCGCTGTAGTGGGCCTCGTCGAGGACACGCAGCCCCTGGTTGACCCGTCGTTCCCGTTCGCTCATTTCAGCTCCCGCAGCACCCGGAACCCGACATCCTTCTGCGCGCTGCCATTGTCGCTCCGATGGCTGTCCACCGTGCAATCGGACCAGTAGCTGTTGTAGCTGCCGCCGCGCACTATCACGCCGCCGCCGCTGGTCACCCATTCCCAGACGTTGCCGGTCATGTTCACCAGTCCCCAGGGATTGGGCTCGCGGCCCAGCGCGGAAATCGGCCCGGCGGTGCCGTCGTCGCTGGACGAGGGCGGGATGCAGTTGCTGTCCGGCGACTGCTTCCAGCCGCCGCCGGCATGGGCTGCATGCATCCACTCGGCGTCGCTGGGCAGGCGGTAGGTATAGCCGCTGGCGCTGCTCAGCCACTGTGCGTAGGCCCTGGCCTGGGCCAGGCTGATGTTGCTCACCGGCAGCTGGCCATCGCTGTCGGTCACTCCGGCGCAGGCATGGCTGGCGCGGCAGTAGCGGTTGAACTCGCTCACCGTGATCTCGGTGCGCGACATCGCATACGGTTTGCCGCCGCCGCTGCCGGGTATCACCACCAGGGCTGGTCCGCGGCCGCTGGCACCCAGGGTGTCGACGCAGGCGCGGCCCTTGCCGGCCAGTCCAGGACGCGCGCAGGGATCGGCGACGGCGGCGGCCGGAGCCGTATTGCCGGCCGCCGCGGCCACGGGCGTGGCGGCGGTGCCCGGGGTGGCCTTGGTGGCCGGCGCCCCGGCCGGCGCGTGGCCGGGCGCGGCGGCGGCTGGTGCAGTGGGCGCGGCCGGCAGGGGTACGGCGGCGGTCGGCGTTGCCGTCGCCGTGGCGCTTGGCTTGAGGCTATCCAGCAAGGCGGCCAGGCTGCCCTGCGCCAGGTGGCCGTGCTGCTTCAGTTCGGACTCCAGCGCGCCCAGGCCCTGCGCATCGGCCTTGCGGATGGCGGCCAGCTGGCTGCGCAGGCGCTGGTAGTCGGCCTCGGCGAGCGGTTGGCCGTTGGCCTTCAGCAGCGCGGCGGCAAGCTCGTAGCGCGCCTGCGCATTGCGCAGGTCGCCGCGGTTGCCCAGCGCCTTCAGGCCCTGCGCCAGCAGGCCGGATGCGGCCTGGTACTTGCCGCGCTGGAACGCGTCGTCGGCCTGGCCCAGATAGGCGGAGGCCACCAGTTGCGGACCTTCCTTGGCGAGGAAGGGATTGTCCGGCTGCAGGGTGCGGATGCGGGTCAGCGATTCCAGCGCCTTGGCGCTGTCGTCGGCAGCGGCCGCGCGCCGCACCGATTCGATGCGCGTGGCCACCTCGGCGGTCGCCGCCTCCTGGTCGAGCTGGGCCTGCGCCTGGCTCTGCAGCGCGGCCAGCTTGTCGCGCTGGGCAAGCAGCGGCGCCGACTGCGGCGCGTATTGCAGGCCGAAGTTCACCAGCGCCAGATCCTGCGGCAGGTGCATCGGATCGGTCTGCTGCCCCGCGGCACCGGCGATGCCGGTGCCCAGCGCCGCCACCAGCTTGCGCGTTTCCGGCGACTGGTCGTTGTGCAGCACGGCCATCGCGCCTGCCACCGACTGTTGCCAGCCGGCACTCGACTCGGGCCTCGCCACCAGCGCGGCCAGCGCGCTGCGCGCCTGCGTGAGGCTCTGCACCGGCGCGGCCGCCGCAGGCGCAGCCGGTACGGGGACGGCCAGCGCAGCCAGCTGCGCCGCGCGCTGCTTCAGCCGCGTCGAATCCGGGAACAGCCGCGTGGCCAGGGCGAGCCGCCGGCGCGCCTCGTCCGTGAGGTCGGCGCTCAGCGACTGTCCGATCGCGATGTCGTACTTCAGCTCCAGCTCGGCGTTGTGCAACAGCGCACTGTTTGGATCGATGGCGCGGATGCGGTCCAGCGTGGACAGCGCGTTGTCCGGCTGGCTCTCGAAGATCGCGCCGGCGGCGATGCGCTGCGACAGCTCAGTGTCCAGCGTGTTGAGCAGGTCGTTCTTCTGCTGGGTCACCGCGGTGCGGCGGGCATCCAGCTTGGGCGAGTACAGCTTCAGCTGGTCGCGCAGCTGGAACACGTGCTGGGCGCCCGGGAAGTCGTAGCGGCCCTGCGCCGGATCCCAGTAGGCATCGATGCGCGCGAGCAGGAAGTTCTGGATCGCCTCGCCCTGGTCCAGCACGAGCCGCTTGCGGTCATCCTCGTTGAGGCCGTCCAGCGCCTGCATTGCCTGGTTCTCGTTCGCGTAGTGGTGCGGGTTGCCGGCCGCGAAGCGCGCTATCACCTGCGACAGGTGATGCTGGTGCAGGTAGCTGATCGTGCCCCAGGTACCGCCGGCGATCACCACGGCGGCGACCGCGCCGTAGCCCAGCCACGGCACCAGCCGCTCACGCAGGCCGATCTCGCGCAGGCCGTCGATGAGCGCACCCGCCGTCTGCAGCCGCTGTTCGGCGCGGAACTCCACGCTGTCGCACAACGCCTTGTACTGGCGCCGCGTCAGGCCCGGTACCGGCGGCGGCTTGCGTCCTTCTTTGAGCGCGACCTCGGCGCTCACCTTGTCGAAGGGATGCTTGCCGGTGAGCAGCTCGAACGCCACGCAGCCCAGTGCATAGATGTCGTCGCTCGGCGAGGGCTCCTTGCCCTGGATCATCTCCAGGCTGGCGTAGGCGGGCGTCAGCGCACCCAGCGTGCCGGCGTCGAACACTGTCTCCTCGCCGGTGGCCTCGCTGAGGTGCTTGCCTGCGCGGGCGATGCCGAAGTCGAACACCTTGGGCACGCCATCGCGCGTCACCATCACGTTGCCGGGCTTGAAGTCCGAGTGCACGATGCCGGCCGCGTGCGCGCGCTTCAGCGCCCAGCCCATGCCTTCGATCAACGGCCGCGCCTCGACCAGCGACAGGCCGTGGTACGCACGCTCGCGGATCAGCGTGCGCAGGTCCGTGCCGTCGATATACTCCATCGTCATGAAGACGATGGTGCGGTCCTTGTCGAAGTCGTAGACGCGCACGATGTTGTCGTGCGCCAGCAGTTGCGCGCGGCGCGACTCGCGCTGCAGCGCGATCAGCGAATCGGGATGGCGGCGGAACTCGTCGTTCAGCACCTTCACCGCCACGTAGGGGTCGCGGTCGCGCGCCTCCACCTTGCGTTCGTCGCGGGCGAGGTAGACCACGCCCATGCCGCCGCGGCCGATCTCGCGTTCGAGCAGGAAGCGCCCCTTCAGCAACATGCCCACGGTGGCGTAGTCGCCGCCTTCGGCCGCGGCCATCTTTTCCCAGCTGGTGCGATTGAAACTGCTGCTGGAACCGGTGCCCTGGGTACCGGTGACGGCGGTGGCCTGCGGCGCATCGGCCGCTGCAGGCCGCGAGGCGGGCGCGACCACGGTGGCGTCCGCCTCGCCCGCCGGCGCCGGCGGCCGCGAGGCCGGCTGCACCATGGTCATCTCGGCATCCGGCGGCGGCGCGGCGCGGCGGCCGGACACCTGTACCTTCGTCACGTCCTCGTCCGCCGGTGCCGGCGGCGTTGCGGGCGCCGGCGCGGCCGGCTGCAGGCTGCGCAGCTTCGCGGCGAGCGCACGTGCCAGCGTCGGTTCGATCCGGTCATCGGCCGCCATCGCCTCGAGCAGGGCCTGCTCGTCGCGCATGACGTCGTCCGGCAGCGCACCGCGTGCGGCCAGCGCCTCGAACAGCCCGGGCAAGGTGAGCCGCTTGGCCTGGTAGTCGGCAATCAGTTCAGCGATGGATCTCATGGGAAACAGTCTTTCCTTTCGGCCGCGGAATCACGGCATCGTGGCGGATGCGTCGCTGCAGAGGATTTGCCGGGCCTGGTGCATGTCGCCGGCATCAGCCGACCACCAGCATGGGGACCTGGTTGGTGCGCACTTTCTGGCCGTCCATGTACAGCGTGGAGCTCATCGAGTAACGGCCTTCCTGGATGCCCTTGGGCAGGTTGAAACCGAAGCTGCTCTCGTACTCGCCGGTGCCGTTGATCGCGTCGACGTCCTTGGTGGCGGTGGCCAGCTGCTTGCCGTCGGGTGAGTACAGGGTCAGCTGTTCCTTCAGCTGGGGGGGCACGTCGTGCACGCCGCGCAGCAGCGTGACGTGCGACTGCATCTCCACCGTGCCGCCGGCCTGGACCGTGCCGCCGGGAACCAGCGCGCTCTGGTAGGAATCGACCGTGTTGACGGCCGGCAAGGCACCGCGCTGGCGCCGGTACTGCGCTTCCACCGCCTGCGCGTCGCGGACCCGCCGGCTGTGGTAGTTGTAGGCCATGCAGGCGAACGCGCCGACGCCGGCGCCGATCGCCGCGCCCGCCAGGTGCCCCTTGCCCTTGCCAAACAGCGATCCGGCGAGCGCGCCGATGGCGCCGGTCACCACCGGATTGCACTCCTGCGCCGCCGTGCTTCCGGCGCTGGCGCTGGCACCGGGATTCGCAGTGGCCGCGCCCGGCGTGCCGAGACCGCCCATGTCAGCACAGCCGCCGAGCAGGATCACCGCGATCGCCATCGCCGGAAGTCCCACGCCCCGAATTTCGTGTGCATGCATGACAACACCTCCTTCAATTGATCGTGATGTTGCTCATCGCCCGCTGCTGCGCCTGCTGCGCGCGTTGCAGCAATTGCCTGGCCCCCGTGTCCCCGGGGGCAATCTGCAGCGCAGCCTTGGCATTGGCAATCGCCGCGGAATACTTCTGTTGCGCGTAGTTTTGCCGGCCTTCCCGCAACAGCTCTTCCACCACCTTGCGCATCCGTGTTGCATCGGCATCCGGGCGTTCCGCGGGCCCGGGCTGCGCCGTCGCCGGCGGCGGCGACGCCACGGCCGCGACCACCAGCGGACGCGGTGGGCCGGCCGGCCTCGCCACCGGCTTGGGCTGGTCGAGGTCGTGCTTTTCCTTGTCCACCGCGAGGCGCCTAAGCTCCAGCTGCGGCAGGAACAGGTGCAGTTGCGCGGGCAAGGCGAAGACCCGGCTGGCCGCGGCGTAGTCGCGCCGGCCGTGGGCCGGGTCCCAGTACGCATCCACGCGCTCGAGCAGGTAGGACTGCACCAGGTCGCCGTGCGCCAGCATCAGCTGCCGTCGCCCGTCGTCGCCCAGGCCGGCCAGCGCGGCGAATGCCAGGGTCTCGTTCGCGTAGCGATGGGCAGCACCGGGCTGGAAGCCGGCGACGACCTCGGCCATCTGCCGGACGCGCCACTGGCCGAGCGCGAACCAGCCGCCGGCCAGCAACAGCAGGACGGCGGCCAGCGCATAGGCCAGCGGTCGGCCGGCGCGTTCGCGCAGGCGGATCTCGCGCAGACCCTCGACCAGCGCCTCGACGTTCTTCAGCCGCTGCCCGGCGTGGAACGCCACGCTGTCGCACAGCGCCTTGTACTGGCGCCGCGTCAGTCCCGGCACCGGCGGCGGCTTGCGTGCCTCCTTCAGTGCGACCTCGGCGCTCACCTTGTCGAACGGGTGCTTGCCGGTGAGCAGCTCGAACGCCACGCAGCCCAGCGCATAGATGTCGTCGCTCGGCGACGGCTCCCTGCCCCGGGTCATCTCCAGGCTGGCGTAGGCAGGCGTCAGCGCACCCAGCGTGCCGGCGTCGAACACTGTCTCCTCGCCGGTGGCTTCGCCCAGCCGCTTGGCCGCCCGTGCGATGCCAAAGTCGAACACCTTGGGCACGCCATCGCGCGTCACCATCACGTTGCCGGGCTTGAAGTCCGAGTGCACGATGCCGGCCGCGTGCGCGCGCTGCAGCGCATGGGCCATGCCGGTGATCAACGGTCGCGCCTCCGCCAGTGGCAGGCCGTGGTAGGCACGCTCGCGGATCAGCGTGCGCAGGTCCGTGCCGTCGACGTATTCCATCGTCATGAAGACGATGGTGCGGTCCTTGTCGAAATCGAACACGCGCAGGATGTTGTCGTGTGCCAGCAGCTGTGCGCGGCGCGACTCGCGCTGCAGCGCGATCAGCGAATCGGGATGGCGGCGGAACTCGTCGTTCAGCACCTTCACCGCCACGTAGGGGTCGCGGTCACGGGCCTCCACCTTGCGTTCGTCGCGGGCGAGGTAGACCACGCCCATGCCGCCGCGACCGATCTCGCGTTCGAGCAGGAAGCGCCCCTTCAGCAGCATGCCGACGGCGGCGACCTCGGCATCCGCAGCCACCATCCGCTCCAGATCGGTCCGGTTGAAGCTGCCGGCGGAAGCGGTCGGCTGTGCGCCGGTGGCCCCGCCGGTCGACGCACCCGTGGGCGTCGTGGCAACGGGCGCCACCCGCGTGGCGTCCTCGGCAAGCGGCCGCACGGACCGCGACGCCGGCTCCACCCGGGTGACTTCGGCACCGTCCGGCACGTCGGCGGGATACGCTTCGACGCGCACCCGGGCGCCCCCGCCGTCGACCGGCGCCTGCAGCGTGCGCAGCCTCGCGGCCACCGCCTTGGCGACCGCCGGGTCCAGCCGGCCGTCGGCCGCCATCGCCTCGACCTGCTCCAGCTCGGCGCGGTGCTCATCCGCGCTGGTCGCTCCGCGTGCACCGAGCGCGTCGAACAGCCCCGGCAGGGTGAGCCGCCGGGCGTTGAAGTCGTCGAGCAACCGGTGGAGAGCCGTCATCGACGCGACCCCGCCATCAATCCTGCAGCCGCACGATCACGGCGGAAATGTTGTCGCGTGCGGCACGCTGCAGCGACAGGTCGAACAGGCGCGCCAGCAGCATCGACGGGTCAGGCAGCTGGCGGCATTCGCGGTCCAGTTCCTCGTCGCCCAGCTCCTTGTTGATGCCGTCGGAACAGAGCAGGAACTGCGTGCCGGGACGGTTGCTCGCCACCACCCAGTCCATGAACAGGCGCTCCTCGGCGCCCACCGCACGGCTCAGCACGCCGGCACCCGCCTGCGCCGATGTCGTGCCGCCGCCGAACTGGGTGACGTCGTCCTTCATGCCGTGCACGTGGTCGCGGGTGATCTGGCGCAGCTGGCCGTCCTCGTTGCAGTAGGCTCGGCTGTCGCCCACCCAGCCGCACAGCATGAAGTCCTTGTCGTGCACCAGCAGCACCACGGTGGAACCGATGATGTCGCTGCCGCGTTCCAGCGCGGTGGCGATCAGGTCGGCATTGATCTGCTGCAGGCAGTCCTCGATGGCCTCGATGAAATCGAACACGCTGCCCGTGCGCCGCAGCGCGCCGAGCCGCTCGACGATCATCTGGCTGGCGTAATCGCCCGCGGCGTGGCCGCCGAGGCCGTCGGCGACCACCCACAGGCCGACGTCGTCGCGCAGCAGGATCGAATCCTCGTTGTGCCGTCGCACCTTGCCGGTCTCGGTGCGCCCGGCGGAAAGGTAATGCAGGGTCATGGCTGCACCTCGATCACGGCCAGCGGCCAGCCGGCCGCGTGGATTCCCAGCCCGGCCGCGGCGGCGATGTGCGCGCACGCGGCATGCGGCGACGGCAGCGCCAGCGCCTCGGCCAGCAGCGACGACGGCAATTCGGCCAGCTTGCGGGTAGCCAGTAACAGCAGGCGGTCGCCGGTGTCGATCTCGCAGACGATCTCGTCGCAGATCGGCTGCGCGGGTGCGCCCAGCCCCGGTGCCACCGTCGAAGTGCGGCTGAACAGCAGGTCGTCCAGCTCGCCGCCCAGCCCCGCGCCATCGGCCGGCAACTCGCCGCCGCCGGCGGCGAACAGCGCATGCAGCTGTCCTGCGCGCCAGTGCCAGGCGCTTGCGGTGCCGATGCGCAGCAGGTCGGCCCAGCGCCCGGTGACGCGCACGGCGATCACCGCGCCATCCTCGTGCACCGGTTCGGCATGGTCCTCGGCCAGCTGCCGAAGGCGCGTGTGCAGCACCAGCAGGCGTGTGCGCAGCGCCTGCATGCCGGCGACGAAATCGCTGGGCACGAAGCGGCCGATCAGTTCGCTGACGGCAGCGGCCGCCTGGCGCCGCGGATCCGGCTCGCCGTCGTCGGCCACCACCATGGTCAACGCGCAGTCGTAGCGGTGCAGCACGCGCGCGCCGCCCACGTCGGCGGCGCGCTGCGTGGTCTCGGTCGCGCCGGGTTCGACCGCGTCCAGATGAGGCGCGAGGTCGGCAAACAGTTCGGACAAGTCGTCCGGCAGGCGCACCGGCGTCGGGGCGGCCATCGCGGCCGCAGGCACCGGTGCGGTCCGCGGCGCCGCAGGCGCGGGCGGCGTGCGCGCCGCGGTGACGGCATCGAGCGTCTTCTGCCAGGGCACATCGGCGTGGGCCGCGTCGAGCATGCCGGCATGCGCGGCCGGCTCGGGCAGGCCGCGGCTGACCATCACGCCGGGCGGCATCCGCGGCGCGCCCGTGGTCCACCACAGTGCGTGCCCGGGCAAGGCCGACAACCCGGCCCAGAGCGCGGACAGGAAGGTCGTGTCCACCACCGGCGGCAACGGCAGGCGCCAGAGGGCGGCGCTGCCCCAGTCGAGCCGGGGCACGACGGCATCCACGGCAGCCGCCGCGGCGGACAGGTCCGGCAGCGCGACGACGCGCGCATCGAACGGCTCCACGCCCTCGCCGCTCGCCTGCGCCTTGCGGTGCGCGCGTTCGGCGGCGGCGAACCAGGCATCGTTGCGCAACGCCGCCTCGACGGCAGCTTCATCCGCGAGCGGCGCGGCGATCACCATCGGGAAGCTGCGCCCCACCCGGTCCGTCGCCGCCCCCGTCACGCCGGCCCACGCCCCATCGCCGCAGATGCCCGGCGCAAGCAGGAAGCGCCACACCGCGGCTTCGCGCCACGCCTGCGGCCAGTCGTCGCCCAGCCGCGCGCGGCTGGCGCTTACCGCCTGCTCGAAGTGACGGTCCCACACGTCCACGAAGGATGCCGGCAACCGGCGCTGCACGAAGTCGCCGGTGCCGGGAAGTTTGCCGAAAAAACCCGCCCCTGTCGGATTCGGCATGCGGTCACCCCCCGCACCGGAAACGTTGCACCTCGGTGTTGAGAAACGGGTTCTTCAGGTTGCTGGCCTGGATGGTCAGCTTCGCCGTCTTGCCGCCGAAATTGAAGCTGGCGAGGAAGCTCAGGTCCGACTGCTTCTGCAGGTGCGCGGCCTGCAGTGCGCGGAAGAACGCCCAGTCGCCCTGATAGTCGAAGGTGCTGAGCAAGGTGCCCGAGCTGTCCCAGGCGGACACGGTGACGTGGCCCGGCTGCGGGCCCGGCCACTTCATCGCCATGCTGGTGGCGCCGCCGGGCTGGTAGCTGAATTTCTGCCCGTCGACGTCGAACTCCAGCTTGCCGATGCCGGGATCGAGCAGCGGCGCCTGCACAGTGAAATCCACTTCGGGCTGGTTGCCGTTGCGGAAATACATCTGGCGGATGTCGTCGGCCATCTGCGCCTGCGCCAGGATGCCGGGCGGACCGGCCACCGCGCCGGGACCGGTCTTCCACTGCCAATTGCGGCCGCTGGCGTCGACCAGCTTGGACAAGGTCTGCTTGTTGAACGTGTCGAAGCTGCCGCCGTTGCCGAACAGCTCGCCGAAGTTCTGCAGCGGGATGTCGGTGCGGCTGTCCGGCGCGAACGGATAGCGGCCCCGCACGAAGCTGGCGCAATCCTTGCCCACCGCTTGCTGGAACTGGTCGCCGAGTGCCCCCTTGGTGCCGCTGGCCACCAGCGAGGCGCTCTTGCCGGTGAGCGAGGCTACCCAGCCGGACACCGGAGCCGGCAGTTGCGACGCCTGCTGCTGCGCCAGCAGCAACTGCGGATTCGGCTGGCCTGCGGCGTTGCTGAAATCGGTCATGGTCAGCAGCGTCTTGCTCAGCTGGTCGAGCACCTGCAGGGTCTGGTCGATCGGCGCCGCGCCCGGCGCACCGGCACTCAACTGGTCGAGCGTGGCGAAGTGCGCGCTGATCGCCGCGCCCGGCGGCGCGGCCGCAGTCGCGGCGGCGCCACCGCCGCTGGCCGCCAGCGCACGCGCCAGCGCGTTCTGGGTGAGCTTCTGCGCCGCCTTCTTCTCCGCCGCCTGCTGCGCGCCGGCCAGCGCCTTGTCCCCGGCGTCCTGCGGCGGCGCCTTCATCATGTCGCTGGTGTTGTCGCGCACCGTGTTCAGCAGTGCCTTCAGCGGCGAACTGGGGCCGGCAAGCTTGGCGGCGATCGCGCTGGCGTCCTGGATGCTGGTGACCGACTGCAGTTGCAGGTCGGCGAGCAGGCCGTCCCAGGCCTTGATGTAGTCCTGCTCGTACAGCGCCAGCACCTGCTGCGCGAGGCGGGCCTTCTGCAGGCTGTCGATCGGCGTGGCGCCGAACACCCAGTCGTCCTTGGCGAACTGGTCGACCGCCTGGGCGACGCCCTTGCTCGCCTCGTACTGGAACATCGGCTGGGTGTACAGCGCGGGGATCGGCTCGGACAGCGACGCACCGCTCTTGCGGACGAACACGTTGCCGAGGAGGCCCAGCGCCTTGTCGAGCTGCAGCGGCGGATAGTCCACGCCGCCGGCGCCAAGCTTGAGGTTGCCGTAGATCAGGGTGGGCAGGTCGGCGGTGCGCAAGGTGTTGCGCGCCTGCTCCACCAGGGTCTTGTCCAGGCTCAGCGCGCGCAGCCGGCCCGGCTCGGCCACCAGCGCGTGGAAGTGCTTCGCCAGCGCCTGCTGCAGCACCGTGTCGCTTGGGAATACCTTGCGCCACTCGATGTCGGTAAGCGCGGCCAGCTCGTCGGCGTTCTGGTGCTGCGGCTCACCCAGCATCAGGTAGCCCTTGAGGTAGTAGTACAGCGCCTGCGGATCGCCGGCGTTGCCGGTGAGTCCGCTGCGGAACTGCGCGGCCACGCCCGGCAACAGCAGGCCGTTCAGCTCGCGCAAGTAGGCGTCGTGCACCTCCCCGCCCACCGCGCTGCCCTGGTAGAGGCCGAAGCGCATGCCCACCGGCACCTGGCCCCGGTACTTGTTCGCCGCATCCTGCACGGCGGACAGGCCTTCCAGCCGGGCCAGCACGCGCGCGAAGTACTCCTTCTGGGTGGTCGCTCCGTCGACGTCGCTCGTGGCCGGATAGCCCTGCAGCGCAGCCTGCACTTGGGCGAGGTAGGCGCGGTTGCGCCCGTAGCTGGTGCCGAAGCCGGCCAGCAGCAGCACGGTCAGCAGCAGCACGCCCGCGTAGGAGGCGACCTGCAGCAGCACCTTCTGCCGCTCCAGCGCCGGGTTGGTGCCGGCGAAGCCCGACTCGCCGAACAGCACTTCCTTCAGCAGACGCTCGACGAAGAAGGTGCGCCGCTGCGCACCGGGCACGTGCAGCTGCGCCGCGTCCACGCCGAAGGTGCGCGCCACCGCACTCATCATGCGGTCGATCGGCGTGCCTTCCTGGGTACCCGAGGTGAGGTAGACACCGCGCAGCAGCGGTTGTGCGGCATAGGCGTTTCCGCTGAACACGCCTTCCACGAAGCGCCGCGCGATCTCGCGCACGGCGGCCAGCTGCTGCGGGAACGACAGGATCGCCGCGCGCCGGTTGCGGTCGCGTTCGGCGTGCAGGCGATCGAGGATGCGCGTGTCCAGCTGGCGCAGCAGCAGGTCGAACTCCTCGCCGAAGCGCCTGGCGGCGCTGCCGTCCATGGTTTCCTGCAGCGGGAACGAGAAGCCCCATACCTGGCTGCGCAGTTCGGGATTGAGGTCGTCGAAGAACTCCCCGAAACCTGCGACCAGGTCGCACTTGGTGAAGGTGAGGTACACCGGCACGCCGATGCGCAGGTGCGTGGCCAGCTCGTCCAGCCGGCGCCGGATCGCCTGGATGTGTTCCGCCAGCCCCGACTCGTCCAGCGTCAGCAGGTCGGACATGCTCATCGCGATCACCACGCCGTTGATCGGCCGGCGCCTGCGGTACTTGCGCAACAGCTTCAGGAACTCCGCCCATGCCGAGGCATCGGCGTCGCGGTCGGAATCCTGCATGGTGTAGCGGCCGGCTGTGTCGAGGAACACCGCTTCCTCGGTAAACCACCAGTCGCAGTTGCGGGTGCCGCCGACGCCGCGCAGCGCCTCCTTGCCGAAGCGCTCGGACAGCGGAAAGTTGAGCCCGGAGTTCTGCAGCAAGGTGCTCTTGCCCGAGCCCGGCGGACCGATCACCACGTACCACGGCAGCGCATAGAGGTTGCCGCCGCGGCGGGTCTTGCGCAGCGTGTCCACCGCCTCCTGGAAGCGCGCCTGCAGCTGGCTGCGCTCGGCCGCGCTGCGCTGGTCGCGATCGCCGGCACCGGGCTGCGCCCCCTGTCCGGCCAGCTCGCCGGACATCTGCTGCGCCTTGCCGCGCGCGCGCCAGGCGCGGATCTGCAGGATCGCCAGCCACGCCACCACGATCAACACGATCAGCAACAGGCGTGCCGCCACGCCGGCCAGCGGCTGCGAGGCGCCGATGCCGAGATAAGGGCCACCCAGCCAGATCAGCAGCGCCAGCAGCACGATACCGACCAAGGTGATGAACCAGCCGGTCTTCAACAAGCTCAGGAACTTGGCCACTGGCTCAACCCTCGGGGATGTACATCAGTTCCACGCGCCGGTTGCGCGCACGGTTCGCCGGCAGGTTCGGCGGCAGCGCGATCGGCTGCGAGTCGCCCGCGCCGCTGGCCTCCAGTCGGCCGGGGTTGTCCAGGCCGTCGCCGAGCACCTGCTGCACCGCATGCGCACGCGCCGCGGACAGCGCGAAGTTGTCCTTGAACTTCAGCGAGTGGATCGGCTGGTCGTCGGTATGCCCCACCACGATCACCCGACCCGGCACCTGATTCAGCGCCGCGGTGATCTTGTGCAGCAACGGCAGCTCGGCATCGCTCACCTCCACGCCCCCGGAGGCGAACATGCCGGTTGCGGAAAGCCGCACCAGCTCGCGGCCGTTGCCCTGCTCGACTATGGCGAGCTGGCCGGCCTGCTCCTCGGGCGCCAGCAGCTGCTTCAGCGTGGGATGCACGGGCGGCGGGTTGGCCTTGTCCAGTTGTGCGGCGGCCGGCGGCGTCGCGCCTTCCAGGCCGATCTGCGCCAGCTGCGCGCTTACCGGCGAGGACAGCGTGTTCAGCCGCGTGTGGAAATACAGGAAGGCGCCCAACAGCACGCAGGCTGCCGCGGCCACGATCACCCACAGCGGCACGTAGCGGATCAGCGGGTTGCGCTTGTCCTGGATGCCGCGCCAGTGCGGCGCCAGCTCCTGCGCGGCCGGCGCGCGCTGCGCACGGATGCGCCGATACAGGTCGTCCTGGATGTCGGCCAGCTTGGCGCGGCCGCCCGCCTCGATCAGGTAGCGCCCGCCGAAACCCAGCGCGAGGCAGATGTACATCAGTTCGATCAGGCCGATGTGGCGCGAGAAATCCGCGCACAGCCGCTCCAGGATCTGGAAGAACTTCGCGCCGCCGTAGGACTCGCCGTGGAAGGTCACCAGCAGGGTCTGCTGCGCCCAGCCGCTCTGCTCGCCCCAGGGCGCGTTGAGCACCGCCTCGTCGAGCATGGTGCACAGCACGTAGCGCGCGGCCAGCGCGGTCTGCTGCGGAATGTTCGCCTGCTGCGCGTGGCTCTCGAACTTGCGCACCTGCGCCACCACCTGTTCGCGCAGGTGGCTGGCGTCCGGCGGCGTGGCGCTGTGGCGCAGCTGCACCGCGAGCAGCAGCAGCGGGCTGGCCGCCTGTACCAGCGGGTTCATGCCGCCGCCGAGGAAGGCGCTGATCTCGGCCGGGGTGGCCGCCACGCCGCGCGGCGCGGGCGCAGGCGCCGGTGCGGCCGCAGGCGGCGCGGCCTGCGCGGGCGCGGGTACCGGCGCTGGCGCGGCGCCGCGCGGACGCACCACGGTGGCGTCGCGCATCGGATCGTCGTCGAACGGACCCTTGGGAGTACTCACATCACCCTCCTCGAATCGCCCACAGCTGCAGGTCCAGCCCGGCGAAGCCGCTGCCGAAGTGGAACGCGATGCCGCCGGAGGTCTTCAGCTCGCGCCACATCGCCGCGTGGCGGTCGAACTCGAAATACAGGTAGCCGGCGTTGTACGGGATCTGCCGCGGCGCCACCGGCATCGGCGCCACCGGGATGCCCGGCAGCTGCAGGTTCACCAGGTCGCGGATCTTCTCCACTGGGCCGATCTTCGACTGCGCGGGCAACTGCCGGCGCAGCTCCTCGGACTTCACGTCGGCCTTCGCCGCCAGCACGAAGGCGGCGTTGTCCAGCAGGGTGAGGTCGGGCACCACCGCCACCCACACGCCGTACTTGCGTTCCTGCAGCGGGATCGGCGTGGCGGTCTGCTCCATCACCGCGCTGAGGCTGGCGCGCAGGGCGGCGATCACCGGTTCGAAACTCTCGCGCAGCGCCTCGTGGCGGTACGGCGGCAGCGCGGGCGGCCGCTTGCCGGGCGCGGTGAAGGTGGCCAGCTCGCCGGCCATCGCCACCAGCACACGGTACAGCTCCTCCGGATGCAGCAGCGGCGCCTCGGCCAGGTGCGCCACCAGCGGCTGGCAGCGGTTCACCACCTGCAACAGCAGGAAGTCGGCGATCTCCGCGGCGCCGCCGCGGTCGGTCAGCGCCACGCGGCTGGCCAGCGCCTCGCCGCGCTGGTGCAGCAGGCCCAGCAGTTCGGTGAGGAAGGTCACCAGCCGCGGCACGCCCTGGCAACTGAGGCCGGTGGGCATGAAGGCGTCATCCAGCGTCACCCGGCGGTCGCTGCGACATTCGACGATGCGCGCCAGCGGCATGCGGGTGAGCCCTTCCATCGGCTGCGACTGCGGCAGCAGGCGGCTGCTCATGCCACCCACTTCCAGCGGCGTCGCGCCGTCGGTGCTGCCCGAGGCATCGCGCACCTCGGCCTCGCGTACGCGGAAGCGGAAGAGTTTCTCCGCCGGCGCCTCGGGTCGCCCGCTGTCGGGCTGGGTGGGCGAGCGCAGCGGCAAGGTGAGGAACACGGTCTGGTCGCGGCAGTTCGCATCCACGTCCAGCGGCGGCGGCAGCGGATCGTCGCCGGGCATCGCGAACGGCGTGCCGTCCGGGAAGATGCCGCGCGCGCGCTTGATGCCGAGCTTGCCGATTGCCAGCAGGTCCGCCTCCAGCTCCAGCTCGTGGAAGCCCCAAGCGTGGGGGCGCAGGCTGCCGGCGCGCAGCTCGACGAAGCGCTCCAGGTAGCGTTCCTGCTGCTGCATGTGCTGGGGCCTGAGGAACAGGCCTTCGCTCCAGATCACCTTGTTGTTCTGCGTCATGCCGCTTGCTCGCTCATGGTTGTTCCGGTCTGCCCCGGGTCAGGGGCGGCGCGCCTGTTCCGCCCTTCGCACCGACTTCAATCGCGCCAGCTGTTCCTCGTAGGCGCGCGCGAACTCGTCGCCGAAGAGGCGGCGGAAGCATTCGTCGGGATTGCCCATGAGCTCCTCGAAGTGCTCGCGGTAGCGGTCCCAGTAGCGGCCCTTGCCGCCGAACGCCGCGCGCTTCGCGCCGCCGTCGGCCTCGTGCTCGAAGCGGTCGGGATTGAAGTGCACCAGCAGCGATTCGAAGGCGGCGCGCACGCCGGCCAGCATCGCCATCTGGTGGCAGCGGATGTCCTCGAAGGCATCCTGGAACGCGGCGCTGCCGGAGAGGAAGGCCGGTCCGGCGGGCGCCAGGATGCGCTGCACCGCCTCGTCCGCGGTGGGCGCGAACTTGAGCGGATTGTTCTCCGAGCGCTGGATGATGGTCACCGGCAGGCGGAAGGTGTTCTTGATCTCGGCGCGGGCGCGCAACACGTCCATCACGCCGTCGGCCACGATCAGCAGGATCCGCTCCAGCTCCGCGGGCAGCACCGCCGTCGCCGCCGGGCCGATGGCCGGCGCGGCAAACGCGGCGGTGGCCGGCGGCGCGGTGGGCGGCGCAGCGGGCGCGGCAGGCTCCGCCTTGGGCGCGAAATCGCCCATGGTCAGGTCCCAGTTCTCAGGCAGCACCTGGGCCTGGCGCTGCACGTCGGTCACCGGCGGACGGAAATGGTCGGCGCTGCCGGGCGTGTGGTTCCAGCTCGGGATCGGCGCCGGCCGCGGCGGCGCGGGCTCCGCCACCGGCGTTGCATAGGGCGCGTCGAGGAAACTCAGCGGATCGAGGTCGCCGCCGACCGCGGCAGCGTCGGGTATCAGGCTGGCGCCCGCGGCCGGCGGCGGCGCCGGCGCCAGCAGGTCGGACAAGCCGAAATCCAGCGGATCGCTCGCCAGCGGCGCAGGCGCCATCGCCGGCGCGGGCGCGGGCGGCGCCTCGGCGGCTGCCTGGCCCGGCGCCCGTACCTGCACCGAGATCTCGAAAGTGTCGATCTGCAGGCGGTCGCCGTCCTTCAGCGCGGAGGGCTCGCCCTTGGGCAGCGGCGCACCGTTGAGCAGCATGCCGTTGGTGCTGCGGTCCTCGATGAAATAGATGCCGTTGAGGCAACGCACCATCGCGTGGATGCGCGACACACCGGGCGCGCCGAGCACCCAGTCGCAATCCTCGGAGCGGCCGATGCTGCCGCCGACCTCGGGAAAGGCTTTCTGGCTGCGGCTGCCGAATTGCGCGGCCTGCCGGCCCAGCACTTCCAATGTCAGGATCTGCATCGGCACGCTCAGGCTCCCTTGCCGCCCGCGCCGGCCGCTTCGCCGGTGCCGAGCAGGCTCAAGGCGCGGGCGACGAACTCGGCGCGCCGCGCCGCGAAGCGTTCGGCCACCAGCGCCGCCATCAGGTTGATCGCCGCCACCGTGGCGCAGGCGGTGAGCTGGTCCGGCGGGGGCACCGGCGTCTCCTGCGCACTGGGCGCCAGGCTGCCGCCCGACCAGCCGGCCGCCGCGGCCAGCCACGCGCCCAGCGACTTGTAGCCGCCGGAATTCGCGAACTCGTACGCGGCGCGACGGTTGCTCTCGGTGGGTTCGCGCACCCACTTCTCCGCGAGCGAGGCGCCGGCCTTGTCCTCCAGCTCCAGTGGCTGGTCGCGCGCGCACTGGCACAACCACGCCACCGCGTAGCGCTTGGGCAGCAGTCGCGCCAGCAACTTCAGTGCATCCTGCGCCGCGCCGGCGTCCAGCAGCGACTGCACCGCCGCCTGCGGCGCCATCTCCGGGCGCAGCCGCGCGCTGGCCTCGGGCGACAGGCCCATCTGCATCGATGCTTGCAAGATCGCGGACATGGCCTGCCTCCTCAGCCGATCATCGTGATGCCGCCGCCGAGCTTCGCCATGCCGTCGCCGGTGAGCTGCAGCATCGCCCCTTTCACCGTGGTCATCGCCCCGCCCTCCACATTCATCATCGCGTCCGAATGCACCTTCACGCTGGCGCCGGCGCCGATGTCCACGGTGGCCTGGCCGGCCATCTTCACCGTGGCGTCGCCGGTGATCTTGATGTTGACGCCCTTGATCTCGATGTCGCCCGACGCCTTCAGCGTGATGCTGGATGCGCCGCAGACCAGGTCGATCTCGGTGCCCGCGTCGAGCTTGAACTTCTGGCCGATGGTGGTGGTGCCGTTGGCGGTGACGTCGAGCTTGTCGTCGTTCTGCACGGTAACCTTGCGGTCGTGCTTGATCGTCTCGGTCTGGTCGTTGTCGACGGTGAGCGTCTGGTTGTTCTTGACCTCCACCGTCTCGTCGTGGGCTATGCTCACCACGTGGTCGTTCTCCACCTCCTCGTGCATGTCCTTCTGCGCGTGGATGACGAAGTCCTCGCTGCCCTGCTTGTCCTCGAAGCGCAGCTCGTTGAAGTCGTCGGCGCCCCCGAGCAGGCTGCGGCTCTTGATGCCGCTCTGGGTCTTGTTGTCAGGCAGGCCGTAGGGCACGGTGTTCGTGGCGTTGTAGACGCTGCCGATGATCAGCGGCCGGTCGGGATCGCCTTCGAGGAAGCTCACCACCACCTCCTGGCCCACGCGCGGGATGCTTACCGCACCCCAGCCCTTGCCGGCCCACGGCGAGGCCACCCGCACCGGGCAGGAGCACTTCGCGTTCGGCTTGTCCGGCATGTTCCAGTGGAAGTTCACCTGCACCCGGCCGTACTGGTCGACCGCGATGTCCTCGTCGGTGTCGCTGCCGGTGACGATGGCGGTCTGCAGGCCGACGACCTTGGGCTTCGTCGTCCTTATGGCTTTGCGGAACGGAATGCTGCTCGGGATGGCGCGGAACTGGCACTGGAACTCGAGGTGGCCGCCGCTGCCCGACGCATGGCCGCCACCGCGCAGGTAGCTCTGGGTGGCGGTCAGCAGGTACTCCTGGTTCAGTTCCCTGCGCGCGTAGTCGCTCAGGGTGAACAGGTTGCCGGCCTCCGCGCCGCACGCGTCGGTGGTGCCGTGGTAGCCGGAGCGCGCGGCGGTCAGCGCCTCGGCGCGCACGCTGGCGTAGTGCTGGCCCACGCTGGCGTCCCCGTGCGCGCCGGGGAAATCGAAGGCGGTGTGGGTCGTCGCCGGCTGGTTGCCGTCGCTGGTGTGCGAAGACAGCAGCGAGGCCTTGGGCGTAAGCGGGTTGTAGTCGGTCAGCTTGAAGGTGGCGCCGTCGACGCCGCGCACCGCCCCGAAGGTGGCGATCGTCGCTGCCTTGCCCAGCGCGCCGCCCGCACCGGCCGCGAACGGCACTTTCTTGAATCCGTCGGCGGCGGCATGCGCGCCCACGCCATCGGCCAGCACCATGGTGTGCTTGCTGCTGTCGTGGGTGAAGTAATAATAGATGCCTTCCTGTTCCATCAGGCGATGAATGAAGCCCAGGCAGTCCTCGCGGTACTGCACGCAGTAGTCGCGCTGCGCGTAGTTGCCGGTGAGGCTGTTCTTCACGTCGGTGTAGCCGGACTCCTCCAGCAGCTTCTGGATGATGTCCGGTGCGGTCATCTCGGTGAAGATGCGGCAGTCGACGATCTGTTCCAGCAGCCACGGCTTGGGCACCAGGGTGACGGCGTATTGCGCGTAGACCAGCGTGTCGACGGTGGCGACGCCGGTCTGCGACGCCTCGCAGACCATGCCGTTGAAATGGCGCTTGAAACTGTTCTCCAGGGTCAGCGTCACGGTCATCGACGAGCCCAGCAGCGAAGTCAGGTCGATGCCCGCGTCCGCGCTTTCGAACTGCACGTCGAAGCGGAAGAGCTCGCCAAGTTCCTCGTCCGCGCTCATGCCGACGAACATCAGGTTGTCGCACTTGCTGGAAGTGATCTTGACGGGATCGCTCATGCGACTGCGCTCCTGGTAAAGGGCCGGAGCCGGTCGTGCCAGCGGTGGTGCCGCACCGCCGCGCCGACCGGCGCGCCGCGCCCGGACGGCCCGCATCGCAGGGACGCCGGACAGGGAAAGCGGCCCCGGGACACGGGGCGGACATGCGAACTGGCAAGGCGGGCGACGGGCGGCATGGGAACTCCTCCCCCTGTAATGCGCAATCGAACGGCATTTCGGGTCACGCACCGTCAAAATCGCCCTGACGGTGCCCCGACCTCCTGGCCGGTGCGGCTTTTCCGGCGGCGACGCGCCGACAGCGGGAGCGGCCCCTGGCGCGCCACCCGGTACCCGCGCTATCGCCCTTTGCCCGCCATGCCCATCGGGCGGCATTGCCGGTCCATCGTCACCTGTCGGCCACCGATCGTGAGACGGTTGTTGCGCAGCCGCGTCGGTCCGTGGAAGGGGTGGCTGCGCCACAGCACGCGGCAGCTCTTCGTGTCCACCGCGTAGAGGCGGTTGTTGCTGCCCGAGTAGGTCGGCACGTACAGCGTGCCGTCGCCAAGCACCACCGGGGCCTCGACAATGCTGACCTCGTCGCTGACCGTGCAGGCAGGCGCACTCCCCATGCTGATCCGCAGCGGCCCTTGCCACGCGGTCGGATGCAGCACATCGTCGGCCTCGCCGAACGCCACCGACACATTGCCCAGCTTGCCGACCCCGCCGTCGATGCCCATGGGCCGCAAATGGCAGGCACCGGCGGCGGCCGGAATCAGCGCCAGGAGAACGATCGGCAGGCAACGTGGGATACGCATCAGTGCCCCTCCGGCACGGGTTTCGCGTAATAGTCGACCTTGGGCAGGTCGCGATGATTCCACGACCAGTTGATCCCTGTCTTCTCCCGTCCCACGCCGCCCAGCCGTCCCCAGTAACCCACCGGATAACGGCTGCCCGGCGGGGTGGGCACGATCACCACGACGTGCCCGTGCCCGGCCGCCTTGAGGCCGGCGATCACGAGGAAGCCGCGGTTGGCGTAGCCGATCGCCAGTGCCGGGTCGTGTCCCAGGTCGACCCAGCCGTTGGCCTTGACAGCCATCGTGTCGACCATGGCATTGGCGTTGCCCGACAGGGCAATGCCGAGGTCGCGGGCCACCGCATGGACGAAGCCGCTGCAGTCGCTTTTCCAGCGCGGCCATTCCTGCCGCGATGCCGTTTCGACGGCGGACTCGGCAGGCATGCTCACCCCGCGCTCGTCCTCGTCTGGCCGGCATCGCCACCGCGGTGGGCCAGCACCACCCAGCTGCGCACCGGCTGGCCGAACTCCTTGCGCAGGCTGTCCTCGGCGATACGGATGTCACGGAAGCCGGCTCGCTCCAGTGCGCGCAGCACGTGGGCACGCGAATGGCGGTAGCGGCCGCTGGCGGTGAGCGTCACGCGGTCCGGCTCGCCCTCTTCCGCCTCCAGCGAGAAAGCCAGCCAGCCACCCGGCCGCAATGCGGCATGGGCCGCTTCCAGCACCGTGTCCAGCTCGCCGAAGTACACCAGCGTATCGGCCGAGAGCACCACGTCCCAGGCAGCGGCCCGTTCCTGCAGGTAGGCGGTGAGCTCCGCCACGGCGAGCGCGTCGTAGCCGCCGCGCTGGCGCGCCTTCTCCACCATGCCGCCGGAAAGGTCCACCCCCGCCAGCCGGCGCGCATGCGGTCGCAGCAACGGCGCGCAAAGGCCGGTGCCGCAGCCGGCATCCAGCACGTCGAGCGCGGCGGCGGGCGCCGGCAACACCGCACCCAGCGCCTCCGCCAGCACCTGCGGCGCGCGGTAGTCGAGGTTCTGCAGCAGCTGCTCGTCAAAGCTGTCCGCAAAGCGGTCGAAGATATCGCGCACATAGGCGTCGTCCGCGCGCACCGGCGCGTCGGCGCCGCCGCAGGCGGCCAGCATGTGGCGCGGAACCGGATTGTCGGGCTCGCGCGCCGCCCAGTCGCGGTACACCTGCACCGCTTCGCTGGTCCGCCCAAGCACGTACAGCGACACGCTCAGCGCCTCCAGCGCCTGCACGAAACGGGGTTCCAGCGCATAGGCCTCGCGGAAGCACGCCACCGATTGCTCGATGTGCTCGAGGTTCTGCGCGTGGTTGCGCAGGAACAGCCCCAGCAAGTAGTGCCCCTGCGCATGCCGCGGTGCCTGCCGCAGCAGCTTTTCGTAGACCTCGAAGGCTTCCTGCGGGCGCTCCTGGGCCTCCAGCACCACGGCAAGGTTGCTCAGCGCGTTGTGGTGCTGCGGGCCGCATTCCAGCGCCTTGCGATAGCAGGCCTCCGCATCGCGCAGGCGGCCGCATTCCTTGTGGATGTTGCCCAGGTTGTTGTGCGCGTCAGGATGCCTGGGCGTGACCTGCAGCGCGGTGCGGATCAGCTCCGCGCCCTCGTCGCTGTGCCCGCGCTGGTGGCACAGCACGCCCAGGTAATGCAGCGCATCGGGCTGCGCCACACGCAGGTCCAGCACTTCGCGGTACAGGCGCTCGGCCGTATCGAGATCCTCGGCCTGGTGCGCCTGCATCGCCTGCTGCAGCAAGGCGCGCCAGTCCGGCACGGCTGCCGGGCGGGCCACGATCTGGGCCGAATCGTGATGCATGCGCCCGCTCACGCGATCAGGACGGTGAAGCAACCGAGCACGATCGTGCCGCCATGCGCGCAGGAGTCGCCCAGGCGTGCTGCCGGCTGCCCGCCGATCAGTACTGTTGGCGAGCCCATGACGATGCTGTCCGGGGGTCCCACGCAGACGGCCATGTCGCCCAGCCGCGCCGCCGGCAGGCCGCCGATCAGCACGGTGGGCGCGCCGGGCGCGGAAATCGGCCCGCCCACGTGCGGCACCACGCCGGTGACCATGGGACAGACATGCATGTCGGTAAGGCGGGCGGCTGGCTGCATAGAGGCTCCTCCACTGTCCAATGCGCAATCGCCCGGCGATTCGCGTCATGCATTGCCGTGCCCAGAGCGGATCACGGAAAAAACTGCCGGCATTCGATCACCTTGTGCTTGCTCAGGTTCGTCGCACCGTCGACATGCCTCGTTCCGAGGATTGGCTGGGTCTTGTCGTAATCGAACCCGCCCCACGTCTGGTAATAGAACCTCCAACCACCCGGGGAATAGAAGCCGAACACACTGGTCGTTGAGCCATATGCCACATTGGCATAACCCTTGGCGATGAGCCTCTGCACCTCGGTGGCAACCGCGCGGTTGTAGTCGCTCTTGTAAAGGGACGCCAGGCCCATCTTGGTCCCGGGATAGGTCGCAAGCATCGCATTCCGGTCGTTCATGAGCTGGTTCTTTGCGCCCACTGGGAAAAACCCCGGATTCTGCCCCACGTTCACCCCCACCACCCCGAGCGCATACGGTGCAGCCGCGTTGGCATGGGCAATGATCAGCCGCGGCCGGTTGTCCGCCGCACCGAGCGGCGTGGTGTACGTTCCGGCAGTCGGCTGATAGGCATCGATGAAGATCGCGCACGCCGTCAGCCGAATCGTGAAGAAAAACTTTGGCTCGCCGACACCCGGATTCAAGGGAAGGCTTACCGATGTAATTCCATCCACCTGGAACGGCAGGTAGTACGAGTCGCCTCCCGCCACTCCGGCAAACGAAATCTGGTGGATCCGCGTCAGACCGGTATTCAAGGCAAGCGGTGCGCCGATCGTATGCGCAACCTGGTCATAGGGGTCGTATTTGGTGCAGGTGCCGTTAACCGCTGCAATCGCAGGACCCCGATTGATACAGTCGTAGCAATTGTTTTGAAGATTACCTGTAGTAATCGGCATACCCGGTCTCCAGTATCCATTCGTCATGGCCCCGCTTAGAACGCGGCGCAGCGGCAACCTCGTCGAACCCCGTTCTCATGACCGAGGGACACGATCGCCGTGCCGCCCGGGCGGCACCGCTTTCGTGTCGGATATCGCATCAAACCGCCCGCACCCAGCCCCGCTGCAGGGTCTTCTGCAGACCGTCCTGGTACCGCTCCGGGCTGACCGCACCGTAGTTGATCGCCGCCTGGACCAGCCGCGTCCCCTTCAACTCGTTGAGAGCGAAGACGGTCTCGCACTTCTGGCTGTCGGCAAAATCGATCATGACGAAGTTCGGCATGAACCGCTTCAGCACGCTGGCGGAGCCGTAGGCATCCCGCATGATGTAGAGCGGCAGGTTGTCGTCGATGTATTCGCCCACGCCATCGAGCCACAGCCTGACCATGCCGTCGCCGAAGCCGCCCTTGGTCCAGTTGAAGTTGTCGCGCGACTTGATGCTCCGGAACAAGCCAGTCGAGGTCCAGTAGATCATCCCCATGACCCGGGGATCGCCGCCGTTGATCTTCCGTCCCGAGCTGATGATGGTCGTCTGCTTCTTGACGTTCTCGTTGATCTTCTTGTCGTCGGACTTGCCGTTCATGGCGCTGGTACCGCCCTTGCCGTGGTACTGCAGGCCGACATAGTTCGGATCGTAGGCTTTCTGGTTCTCGCCTTTCTCGTACAGGCTCTTGATGCCGACGATTCCCTGCCCCGGCCTGGCGCCGCCGATCTCCTGCAGGCCGGCGTTGGTGAACAGCACGATCACCTTGCCGCCCAGATCGCCGGCCGTTTTCGTGTTGAGGTTGCCGCCGCCGGTATAGATCGCGTTCCCGAGCACGTCGACGCACATCTCGGCGATCTTGCCCCAGTTCTTGCAGTGGTCGAACTTGAGGAAAAGGAATTCGGTGGACTTGGTCGTCACGAACCGCCTGGCGTCCTGCAGCATGCTCTCCAGCCCGCCGCCCCAGGTGCCGGCCACCAGGCGGTTGCCGCCGATGGACTTGTGCAGGCCCTGGCCGTGATAGGCCTTTAACACCCCCGAACCCGTGAGGCCGGTGGATTTCGCCGCGATGCGCAGGTCGAAGATGCGGGCGCCCGCCGCGGCCTGGCCGCCGATGTCCAGATCCTGTGTCTTTTCGTTTCCCGAGCCCTTGTTGATGCCTGCATCGTGGGTGCCGGCAAACACGAGTTCGTTGATGCGGCTGTCCTGGTAATTCCGGTATGAGACGGTCACAACCCTGTCCTCCAAAAATTCTTCTTGCCCGGCACAGGGCAAAGCGATGAAAGTTCACGCCGTCGCGATCGGTCCGGCACGATCCTGCGAGCTCAGGCAAACGCGTACGAGAACCCGGCCTCGCCCGCCCCGACCCTGACCCCCGTCACCGGCACGCCCGCGATCATGCGGGTGAGGAACTCGCGCGACACGTCGGGCAGCATCGAGTTGGTGAGGATCGCGTCGATCATGCGGCCACCCGACTCGCTCTCGGTGCAGCGGCTCACCACCAGCTTCACCACGTCGTCGCCGTACTCGAACGGGATGCGGTAGCGCGCCTCGATGCGTTTCTTGATGCGGCCCAGCTGCAGCTTGACGATCTCGCCCAGCATCGTCTCGCTCAGCGGGTAATACGGAATCGTCACCAGGCGGCCCAGCAGCGCCGGCGGGAAGATCTTGAGCAGGGGATCGCGCAGGGCTTTGGCCATGCCGTCGGGATCTGGCATCAGCTCCGGGTCCTTGCACAGGCCGGCGATCAGGTCCGTGCCGGCATTGGTGGTGAGCAGGATCAAGGTGTTCTTGAAGTCGATCGACCGGCCTTCGCCGTCTTCCATCACGCCCTTGTCGAACACCTGGAAGAAGATCTCGTGCACGTCGGGATGGGCCTTTTCCACCTCGTCCAGCAGCACCACGGAGTACGGCTTCCTGCGCACGGCCTCGGTGAGCACGCCGCCTTCGCCGTAGCCCACGTAGCCCGGGGGCGCGCCCTTGAGCGTGGAGACGGTATGCGCTTCCTGGAACTCGCTCATGTTGATGGTGATGAGGTTTTGCTCGCCGCCGTACAGCGCCTCGGCCAGCGCCAGCGCGGTTTCGGTCTTGCCCACGCCGGAGGTGCCGGCAAGCATGAACACGCCGATCGGCTTGTTCGGGTTGTCCAGGCCCGCGCGGCTGGTCTGGATGCGCTTGGCGATCATCTCCATCGCGTGGTCCTGGCCGATCACGCGCTTGCCCATGATGCTGGCAAGGTTCATCACCGTTTCCAGCTCGCTGCGCACCATGCGGCCCACCGGGATGCCGGTCCAGTCGGCGACCACCGAACCCACCGCGGTGTAGTCCACCGTGGGCAGGATCAGCGGATGTTCGCCCTGCAATTCGGTGAGCTGCGCCTGCAGTCCCTTGAGCTGCTCCAGCGTGGCGGCGCGCTCGGCGTCGCCGAGGCCCGTAGGGACTTCGGGCGAGGCCTCGGCCTCGGCGTTGGCGGCCGCCTCCAGCTTGCTGCCGGTGCCTTCCACCGGCGCGGCGTCGCCGCGCAGTTTCGCGCGCAGGGCGAGAATCTGCTCCACCAGGGCCTTCTCGGCCTGCCAGTCGGCTTCGAGTTTTGCCAGCCGCGCCTGCTGAGTCGCGAGCTTCTCGTTGGCCGAGGCCTCGCGCTCGGCCACTTCCACGCCCACGCTCTTTTCGCGGGCGATGATGGCCAGCTCGGTTTCCAGCGCCTCGATGCGCTTGCGGGTGTCGTCCACTTCGGGCGGCACGGCGTGCTGGCTCACCGCCACGCGCGCGCACGCGGTGTCGAGCAGGCTGACCGCCTTGTCGGGCAGCTGGCGCGCGGGGATGTAACGGTGCGACAGCTTCACCGCCGCCTCCAGCGCCTCGTCGAGGATCTGCACCCGGTGGTGCTTCTCCATCACGCTGGCCACGCCGCGCATCATCAGGATGCCCTTTTCCTCGCCCGGCTCCTCCACCAGCACGGTCTGGAAGCGGCGGGTGAGCGCGGGGTCCTTTTCGATGTGCTTCTTGTATTCGGCCCAGGTGGTGGCGCCCACGGTGCGCAGGTTGCCGCGCGCGAGCGCCGGCTTCAGCAGGTTGGCGGCGTCGCCGGTGCCGGCCGCGCCGCCCGCACCCACCAGGGTGTGCGCCTCGTCGATGAACAGGATGATGGGCCTGGGCGAGGACTGCACTTCCTCGATCACCTGGCGCAGGCGGTTCTCGAACTCGCCCTTCATGCTGGCGCCGGCCTGCAGCAGGCCCACGTCCAGCGTGCGCAGTTCCACGTCCCTGAGCTGCGGCGGCACGTCGCCGCGCGCGATGCGCAGGGCGAAGCCCTCGACCACCGCGGTCTTGCCCACGCCGGCCTCGCCCACCAGCATGGGGTTGTTCTGGCGGCGGCGCATCAGGATGTCCACCACCTGGCGGATCTCCTCGTCGCGGCCCACGATGGGATCGATCTTGCCGCTGCGCGCCTGCTCGGTGAGGTCGACGGTGAACTGGCGCAGCGCCTCCTGCTTGCCCATCTGCGCGGGGCCCATCGCGCCGCTGGCCTCGCCCGGCGCGTCGGCGCCGCCCAGCCTGAAGCCGTCGCTGGCGCCCTGGCCGTCCTCGGGCGAACCGGCCACTACCTCGGCAAACTTCTCCACCAGGGTCTCGGGCTTGACCTTCTCGAACTCCTTCGAAACGCCCAGCAGCGTGTTGCGCAGGTGGCGCATGCGCAGCACGCCCACCATGAGGTATCCGGTACGCACCTGCGCCTCGCCGAACATCAGGGTGGCAAACACCCAGCCGCGCTCGACCGCTTCCTCCACGTCGCTGGAGAGGTCGGAGATGCTGGTGGAGCCGCGCGGCAGGCGATCCAGCGCGTCGGTGACGTCGCGCGCCAGGTTCGACGGATTGAGGTTGAACTGCTTGACGATGCGGTGCAGATCCGAGTCCTGCAGCTGCAGGATCTGGTGGATCCAGTGCACCAGCTCCACGTAAGGGTTGCCGCGCAACTTGCAGAACACGGTGGCGCTCTCGATGCCCCGGTAGGCCAGCTTGTTGAGCTTGCCGAACAGCGCGCTGCGACTGATCTCTGCCATGGATCTACCCCTGAAGTGACGTGGGCGGCTGCAACGCCGCGAATTCGATGGTGGTGATGCCGCTGCGCCACTTGCCGCGCGGACGCTGGCTATGGAGTTGGAGTCCATCTCCCCAACCCCTCTCCCGGAGGGAGCGGGGGTTTTGGCGCATGTGGGCCTGGGTATGCATGCCCTACCCCACCGGCTGCAGGATCACGTGGTCCGGATCGGCATCCCGACGCGGCGCGCCCATCCAGGTGGAGAGCCCCATGCGTCCAGACTGGCCCAGCTTCGTGGTCGGCACCTCGGCGCGCTTCAGCACCAGCTGCACGTCCCAGGCCTTCTCCTCACCCACGTAGGTCCTCACCGCGGCCACCAGCTGGCGCAGCGCCTCGCCCCCGGGCAGGAAATTGTTGAACTCGGCGCGTGTCAGCGGGCCGAGGCGCAGCCGGAAGCGCTGCTGCGAGCCCCAGACGTATCCGCCCAGCACCGCGGTGCGGCCCAGGCCGGCCACCTCGGGCGTGGCGCCCAGGCGCAGGTGCGCCTCCCGCGGCAGGCGCATCCATCCCGCCACGAACTCCAGCACGCGTACCGGGACGCGGAAGAAATGTTCCAGCAGGCCGCGCAGCCCCTCGGCATTGCGGGCCTGCGCCACCAGGCGGCCGGCGAAGAAGCGCTTGTACTGGTCGGGCAGCGCATCGCGCGCCTCTAGCCCTTGCGTGGAAAGCCCCACCAGGGCGCCCATGTACAGGCGGAAACGATCCTCGTCCGGGCGATCGAGCTGCACGGTGGGTTGGGCGTTGGCCCAGGCGCGGTAGAACAGGCTCAACATGCGGTGGTGGAAGATGTCGGCGAACGCCACCAGGGTGGAATCCTTCGCGTTGCGCTGGCGGTCCATCGCGTATTCCGTGAGGTGCAGCGGCAACGGCGCGTTCGGCCCGAACAAGCCCAGGAACAGGCCGTGCAGCCGGGCCGGCCGGCCGTCGCCTGCCGGCTCGTAGCGATCCACGGCTCGCGGCGGGAATGCCAGCGAGGGCGTGTGGCACAGGCGCACGGCATCCTCCGCCGGCTTGGCGGACTCGCCCAGCCGCGGCCGCTGCGGATGCGCGCATTCGAGCCGGCGCAGCGCCTCGAAGAACTCGAAGCCCTCCGGCTGCTCCCGCAGCGCCAGCTCGAGCTCCGTCCGGGCCGCCGCTACAGGATCTGGCGCTTGCCGAGCCGTGCCGGCCATCGGGCCACCTCGTTGCGTTCCAGGGTGCGCAGCACGGTCTCGGTGAAGGAATTCACCGAGACGTGCCGCGCGAAGAAGTGCTGCATCACCGCGCCGAGCAGGAAGGCGCCGGTGCCTTCGAAGGCGCCGTCGTCGCAGGTCAGCGTGATCTCCAGGCCGCGGCCGAAGCTGATCGGCCCAGGCACCGGGATGCGCCGCACCACCGGCTGCGCGGCTACCGCCTTGACGCCTTCGATCTGGCGGCGCGCAGCGGCGTCGAACTCGTCGCAGTACAGCGTGAGCATTTCGCGCAGTGCCGACGCACCCTCCTCGCCGCCATCGCCCAGCAGCGAGACATAGTTCAGCTGCAGGTGGCTGATCAGCCGCCACGCGGTTTCGCCGCTGGCGGTCGGCGCGCGCGGCTTGGTGGGGCCGGCCACGCAGCGGATCGACGCCACCGGAGCACCGGTATCCAGGGTGAAGTCGGTGCGCGACTTGCCCACCGGCATCTGCAGCGGCAGGTCGCGGTTGGTGCACAGCAGGCGCATGCCAAGCTGGCGCAATTGCGTCGGATACGGCGCATCGTTGGCGTCGACCAGCGAGATGAACACTTCGCTGCCGACGTAGCTGGAACGCGCACCGTGCAGGCGCTGGCGCGCGGACAGCAGGCGCGGTTCGCGGCGGATGGTGTGGAATGCCGCCGCACCGCTGTGCCAGGTGCGCTCGTCGCTGCCGTAGAACGGCTGGAAGCGCTGCTCCGGCTCCTGGCGATCGCCGAATCCCTCGACGTCGGCGACGCTGTGGATCTCGAAATCCATCGGCCGGGTACGGTCGGCCAGGACGTGGTACTCGGTGCGCCCCGGCTGCAGATGGATGCGGTCGGCGCGGCGGGGAAACAGGTTGATCGCCGGGGTGCAGAACAGCCGGAAGTTGCCTGCGTCCACCGCGTTGTGCAGGCGGCTCACGCTGCGGTCGAACAGCGTCACAATCTCGAACTCGCAGGCCGACGAGCGCGCCAGCACCGGCTTCAGGCCGGTGAACACCGCAAACAGGAAGCGCTCGGGGCAGGCGAAGTATTCCTGCAGCAGGCGGTAGCCGCTGAACGAGCGGTCGGTGTACGGCAGCAAGGCCTCGTCGTCGGCGAAGCCCTTGTCGCGGATGCAGTTGCCGTCGAAGAACTCGCTGACCACGCCGCCCGCTCCCGGCGTGCGCACCAGGTAGCCCACCGCGTTGCCGAGCAGTTGCTCGTACAGGCGCTTCGGCAATTCGTCGGTGCCGGCGATGAACAGCGGCAGTTCGTCCAGCGCCAGCATGTTCGCCTGCGCGCCGGCGGTGACGGTGAATTTCAGCCGCAGGCCCGCGCGCACGGTGCGGTCGCTGGGCAACGGCACGCCGGCGGCGGCCAGTGCGGCCGGCGTCTCGAAGTATTTCGCCTCGGCCAGCTCCAGCGGCCACAAGGTGACATCGTGCGCCGTGCGGTATTCGCAGGCGGTGCGCTCGTCGTGGCCGGTGAGGCCGCGCAGCGCGGTCTGCCGAGCCACCACGGGGCCGGTGGCGAGCGCGCTTTCCTTGGTGTCGGGGTTCAGCTGCACCACCGCCATCGACGGCACCGGTGCAAGGTAGTGCGGGTAGATCATCTCCAGCAGGTGCTGGGTGAACACCGGATGCTGCGCGTCGAGCTTGAGCTGGATGCGGGCGGCGAGGAAGGCGAAGCCTTCCAGCAGCCGCTCCACGTAGGGGTCGGCGCACTCGAAGCCTTCCATGCCGAGGCGACCGGCGATCTTCGGGTATTCGCGCGCGAACTCGCCGCCCATCTCGCGGACGTGCTGCAGCTCGCGGTTGTAGTAGCGGAGCAGGCGCGGATCCATGGCGGTCAGCCCAGGCCTTCCGACACGTTGATCCGCCCGGTCTCCAGGTCCACCTCGGTCTTGAGGTAGAGGTTCAGCGGAATCGGCTGTGCCCACATCTCCGAGGCAATGTTGAACACAAGCGACTGGCGATCCATGCGATCGGCATCTGCCTTCACGACGACCTGCAGGGTGCCGGGTGTCAGCCGCGGCTCGAAGGCGAGGATGGCATCGCGCACCTGGCGCTGCAGCACGTCGGCCTTGACGCCGGACAGCGCCGCGCCGGTGAGGTCGGGGATACCGAAGTTGAGCACGGAATTCGCCACGTCCGGATAGTCCGCCAGCTCGGCGTCGGCACCCAGGTTCACGCAGTTGAGCAGCCAGGACATGTCGCGGGCCACACAGTCGCGCAGGCGCGTGGCCGAGATCACCCGTTTCTCGCGGCTCTCGTCGGCCTTGCCGGGCTCGTCGTCGGTGAGGCGATCGAGCAGCGAAGGCTGCAGGCGCTCCTGGGTGGTGAGTTCGGCCATGGTTCAGGCCGCGTTGAACGTGATGCTGCGGACGTCCAGCAGCGGGTATTCGCCCGCGTCGGTGGCCAGCATGCGCTGGCCGCAACCGGCGAAGCAATCGCCGCCGAGATCAGCCCAGTCGGTACGCCGCGCCAGCACCAGTTCGCTGTCCGGCGCCCGTTCGGAACCCGGGTAGCGGCACGGCACGAAACCCACCGCCTGGCCGCCGTTGCTCCAGGTCACCTGCACCGGCGCCCATACCTTGTCGCGCAGGTCGGCAGGTGCCTCGAACACCAGCTTCTTGAGGCGCGTGAACGGCACCCAGGCGTAGCCGCCGTTGACGATCATCTCCAGGCAGGGCCCGAAGCGCGGGTCGGCGTCGGCGATCCACTCGAACGGCGTGCCGTCGATCTCGCCGGCCGCCGCATCGGCCTGTTCGAATGCCTGCTCGCGCAGGGGTTGCGCCTGTGCGTGGCGGCCCTCGGCCTGCAGCTTCAGCGACTGCAGCAACAGCGCCAGCCATTGCGCCGGCTCGCCGATCACCATCGGCGAGCGCGCGCCGGCCATCACCTGCTGCCGCTCCAGCTCGCCGGCCAACGCACGGTTGTAGGCCTCCACCATCAGCGTGTTGGCCGGGTCGAGCTCGCCACTCACCTTGAGCTGGTTGTGCGCCCGCTCCCACTGCCCCAGCACGGCCAGCAGCTGGAACAGGAACACCCGCGCCTTCGCGTCCGCCGGATTGCCGCGGACCTGTGCGGTCAGCCCTTGCAGCGCCTCGTCCAACCGACCTTCTTTCAGCATGTTCTCTGGGGTCATGCACACACCCGGCTAGTGGAGGGCTGGTGGAACGAGGAACTGCAAGAGACCGATCGGCATCAGGCGCTGGCCACCTGCTGCATGTCGAAGGTGAAGTCCTTGGTGCCGCCGTCCTTGCCGCCCTTGTCGTCCTGCGGCTGGAACGAGTACTTGAACTTGCCGAAGTGCAGGGTGATGTTCTCGGTGAGCTTGTCCTCGCCGCCGCTGCCGCCGGTGGACACCGAGGTGACCAGCACGCCTTCGCTCAACTCGATGGTGAGGAAGTCGGTCTGCTCGCCGGTGGCATTGGTGACGTACAGCCAGGCGTTCTCCACGCGGCCGCCCGTGCAGCAGGCGTTGATCAGCGCGTTGGAGCAGCCGTCCACGTACTTGGTGATGGAGATGTCCTGCACGTGCGCCTTGCCGCCGCTGGCCGAACCCGCGCCGCTGTGCAGGTCGCCGGTGTTGCTGACGCCCCACGACCACGCCAGGATCGGCACCTCGCCCTTGTGCTTCTTGTGGTTGGACGCCCCCTTGATCTCGACCTTGCCCGAGCCGAACTTGATGTGCATGTCGAATGCCATGAACCTTCTCCTCGATCACCTGTTGATGAATGGATCCGCCCGGCCGGGCTGTTCCCTTGCCGGTTGCCACGTGTTTGCCTTCACTTTCCCCGCGATGTCATCCAGACGATGCCCCGCACTTCCGACGGCGTCCGGCAGCGCCGGCGCGACCCCTGTCGCCCGCGGCCGGCGCGACGGCCTGCGACGGGCGCGCCAGCGGCCGGCGTCCGTCAGGCCTTGGCCGCCGACGGCAGCCGCGACACCAGCCGCAGCGATACGGTGAGGCCTTCCAGCTGGTAGTGCGGCTTGAGGTAGAACTTCGAGGTGTAGTACCCCGGAGCGCCTTCCACTTCCTCCACCACCACTTCCGCCGCCGACAAGGGCTTGCGCGCCTTGGTCTGCTCGCTGGAGTTGGTCGGGTCGCCGTCGACGTACTGCATGATCCAGTTGGTCAGCCAGTTCTGCATCGACTCGCGGCTGCTGAACGAACCGATCTTGTCGCGCACGATGCACTTCAGGTAGTGCGCGAAACGGCTGGCCGCGAACAGGTAGGGCAAGCGGCAGCTCAGCGCCGCGTTCGCGGTGGCGTCCGGATCGTCGTACTCCTCCGGCTTGGCCAGCGACTGCGCGCTGATGAACGCGGCCATGTCCGAGTTCTTGCGGTGGACCAGCGGCATCAGGCCCATCTTGTCCAGCTCGGCCGAGCGGCGGTCGGTGATCGCGATCTCGGTAGGACACTTCATGTCCACGCCACCGTCGTCGGTGGGGAAGGTGTGCACCGGCAGGCCTTCCACCGCACCGCCCGACTCGATGCCGCGGATGCGCGAGCACCAGCCGTATTCCTTGAACGAGCGGTTGATGTTCACCGCCATCGCGTAGGCGGCGTTCTGCCAGGTGTACTTGGACGAGTCGGCGCCCGAGGTGTCCTCCTCGAAATCGAACTCCTCCACCGGATCGGTCTTGGCGCCGTACGGAAGACGCGCCAGCGTGCGCGGCATCGCCAGCCCGAGGTACTTGGCATCGTCCGACTCGCGCAGCGCGCGCCAGGAAGCGTACTCGGGCGTGGAGAAGATCTTCGCCAGATCGCGCGGGTTGGCCAGCTCGTTCCAGTTGTCCATGCCCATCAGGGTGTGGTTGGCCGAGGCGATGAACGGCGCGTGCGACGCGGCTGCCACCTGGGCGATGCCGCCGAGCAGCTCCACGTCGGGCGGGCTGTGGTCAAAGTAGTAGTCGCCGATCAGGCAGCCGTAGGGCTCGCCGCCGAGCTGGCCGTACTCCTCCTCGTACATCTTCTTGAAGATCGGGCTCTGGTCCCACGCCGTGCCCTTGTAGCGCTTCAGCGTCTTGCCCAGCTCCTTCTTGGAGATGTTCATCACGCGGATCTTCAGCTGCGTGTCGGTCTCGGTGTTGTTGACCAGGTAGTGCAGCCCGCGCCAGGCGCTTTCCAGCTTCTGGAAATCCTCGTGGTGCATGACCAGGTTGAGCTGCTCGCTGATCTTGCGGTCCAGCTCGGCCACGTAGGCATTGATGGTCTGGGTGACGTCGTCGGAGACGATGTCCGCCTTGTTCAGCACCTGCTCGGCGAGCGTGCGGACGGCGGACTCCACTTCTTCCTTCGCGCGGTCGCTCTTGGGCTTGAATTCCTTGCTGAGCAGCGCGGCGAAGTCGTCGGGTACCAGGGTCTGGGTCGCGCCGCCCTGTTCGGCCAGTTTCTCGGTTGCCATGGTTGCTTACTCCCCGTCCTTGCCGGCATCGCCGGGCTTAGCTGCAGATACCAGCGACTGCAGCAGCGCCGGATCGTTGATGGCCTGCGCGATCAGCTTCTCGGCGCCGGCCTTGCCGTCCATGTAGGTGCCGAGGTTGGCGAGCTGGGTGCGCGCCTCCAGCAACTTGGCCACCGCGCCGACCTTGCGGGCGACCGCGGCAGGCGAGAAGTCGTCCATGCTCTCGAAGGTGATGTCCACGCTGAGGTTGCCCTCGCCGGTCAGCGTGTTCGGCACGGCGAAAGAGACCCGCGGTTTCATCGACTGCAGGCGGTTGTCGAAGTTGTCCACGTCGATCTCCAGCGCCTTGCGCTCCTCGATCGGCGGCAGCTCGGCGTTGTTGGTACCGGACAGGTCCGACATCACGCCCATCACGAACGGCACCTGCACTTTCTTCTGGGCGCCGTAGACCTCGACGTCGTACTCGATCTGCACCCGCGGCGCGCGATTCCGCGCGATGAACTTCTGACTGCTCTGCTTGGCCATGCGATGTCTCCCGGGACGTGGGTACTGCCTGATTGCAAGGTGCCGGCTTGCCGTGCACGCGAACTGCCGCAGGGGAGACGGCGCCGCGCGATGGCCTCGCGCGCCACGGTTCCCCGCCGAGCCTGATCCCGGGGCGCATGCCGCACCGGCACGCGCGGGCATGGCCAGCGCGGCGGAACGATCGCCACCGAGTTTTCCTCTCACTACCCAATGCGCAACGGCGCATGAAAGACAGGCACGCCCACCGGAAACATTCAGCCGGCATTCACGTTAAGGATCGCGCGCGGACACTGCCTTGCTGCGCCGCCGCACGGCCCGCGCGGAGCGCCGTACTAGAATGGTCGACTTGGTTCGTCGCGCCGGCCCGTCCGGAGCGACGCATCCGTGCAGTTGCTGTTCCCCGGCGGCCATCGCTGCGATGCCGTCGTCCTGGATGCCCGCGGGCACCTCTCCATGGAGTCGCCGTACCAATGATTTTCGAAACCATCGCCAACACGGGTCACGAAGAAGTCGTCTTCTGCCACAACAAGGACGCCGGCCTGAAGGCCATCATCGCGATCCACAACACGGTGCTGGGCCCCGCGCTCGGCGGCCTGCGCATGTGGCCGTACAAGACCGAGCAGGAAGCCGTGAACGACGTGCTGCGCCTGTCGCGCGGCATGACCTACAAGAACGCCGTGGCCGGACTGAACCTGGGCGGCGGCAAGGCGGTGATCATCGGCGATCCCTCCAAGGACAAGTCCGAGGCGCTGTTCCGCGCGTTCGGCCGCTTCGTCAACTCGCTCAACGGCCGCTACATCACGGCCGAGGACGTCGGTATCGACGTCAACGACATGGAGTACGTGTTCCGCGAGACCGAGTACGTCACCGGCGTGCACCAGGTGCACGGCGGCTCGGGCGATCCCTCGCCGTTCACCGCGTTCGGCACCCTGCAGGGCCTGATGGCCGCGCTGAACTTCAAGCACGGCAACGAGGACGTGGGCAAGTACAGCTTCGCGGTGCAGGGCTGCGGCCATGTGGGCAGCGAGTTCATCAAGCTGCTGCGCGAGCAGGGCGCCAAGGTGTTCGTCACCGACATCAACAAGGACGCGGTGCAGCGCTGCGTCGACGAGCTGGGTTGCGAGGCCGTGGGACTGGACGAGATCTATGACGTGGACGCCGACGTCTACTCGCCCTGCGCGCTGGGCGGCACCGTCAACGAGCAGACCATCGACCGCATCAAGGCCAAGATCATCTGCGGCGCGGCCAACAACCAGCTGGCCACCGACGCGATCGGCGACGAGCTGACCCGCCGCGGCGTGCTGTACGCGCCGGACTACGCGGTCAACGCCGGCGGCGTGATGAACGTCTCGCTGGAGATCGACGGCTACAACCGCGAGCGCGCGATGCGCATGATGCGCACGATCTACTACAACCTGGGCCGCATCTTCGAGATCAGCAAGACCCAGGGCGTGCCGACCTACAAGGCGGCCGACCGCCTGGCCGAGGAGCGCATCAGCGCGATCGGCAAGATCAAGCTGCCGCACATGGGCAACGGCGGCACCCGCTTCCAGGGCCGCATGCGCGGCCAGTGAGCCCGCCTTGCATCTCCGGACAGCACGAAAGGCCGCCGCAAGGCGGCCTTTTCATTGCCGCCGCCCTGCCGTCCGTCATGTCCGGTCGGCGGCGGGGCTCTGTTACACTGCGCCGGGTGGCGGCACGCGGCTCCGGTCGGCATCCGCGACACAGGGGATCCATCTCGTCGGGAAGACCGGCATCGCCGATGCCGGTCCGGGCAAAGTGCCGCCGGCAGCGGCCCGCCCGCCCCGCACGGAACAACCGCCCCGGAAGGCGTCACGACACGCATGGAACAACAAGAGCAGAACGCGCTATGAGCACCATCCTGGCAACCGGCATCAGCGACGCGGACATCCTCGAACGTCTGCGCGAAGTGCTGCGCGACACTTTCGAGATCGAGCCGGCGCGGGTCATGCCGTCCGCTCACCTGTTCACCGACCTCGGCCTGGACAGCATCGACGCGGTGGACCTGGCGATCCAGGTGCAGGAGATGACCGGCATGCGGATCAAGCCGGAGGACTTCAAGAACGTGCGCACCGTGGGCGACGTGGTGGGCACGGTGCGCGGCCTGCTCGAACGCTGAGCCGGGCCATGCCGGACGCCTGCGGCCGCTTCGCTCCCTGCGCGCTGATCCCGATCTACAACCACGGCAGCACCATCGCGGCCACCGTGCAGGCGTTGCGCGCGCATGGACTGCCCGTGCTGATCGTCGACGACGGCAGCGACGCCGCCACGCGCAACGTGCTCGACGCACTGGTGCGCGATACCGACGAGGTGCGACTGCTGCGGCTGCCCCACAACCAGGGCAAGGGCCGCGCGCTCGACACCGGCCTGCGTGCCGCGTATGCGGCCGGCTACACGCACGCACTGCAGATCGACGCCGACGGCCAGCATGACACCGCCGACGCACCGCGCTTCCTTGCCGAGTCGCGCGCGCGCCCCGAGGCACTGGTCTGCGGCGCGCCGCTTTACGACGCCAGCGTGCCGCGCGCGCGGCTGTACGGGCGTTACATAACCCACGTCTGCGTATGGCTGGAAACCCTGTCACTGGCGATCCGCGATTCGATGTGCGGCTATCGCCTGTACCCGCTGGCAGCCGTATGCGCCGAGATCGCGCGCAAGCCGTTGCCCGCGCGCATGGACTTCGACACCGAGACCGCGGTGCGCCTGGCCTGGCGCGGCGTGCCGGTGGTCAACCTGCCGACCCGGGTGATCTATCCGGCAAATGGTTTGTCCCACTTCCGCATGTTCCGCGACAACCTGCGCATCTCGGCGATGCACACGCGGCTGTTGCTTGGCATGCTGCCCCGGGCGCCGCGGTTGTTGTGGCGCCGCTGGCGTGGAGAACCCGCATGCGTCGCCTGATGACCCTGTTGTTACTGTGCTGCCTTGCACCGCTCGCCCATGCGCAGGCGGACAACGCCTTGTTGCAGGACGTGCTGGCCGAACTGGGGCGGCACGCCGCGGTGCGCGCCGACTTCACCCAGACCCGCAGCAATCCCGCGCTGACCAGGCCGCAGGTAAGCCAGGGCCGCCTGTTGTTCGTGCTCGGCCACGGCATGCTGTGGCAGACGGTTTCGCCCTACCGGGAAACCATCGCGCTCACCGGCAGCCGCAGCGCGCGCATCGACGCGGACGGCAGCGCCCATCCCATGCGGGGCGATCGCGGTGTCAGCCAGGTGTCGCAGATGCTGCAAGGCATGCTGGGCGGCAAGCTGGACGAGGCGCTGCGCCAGTTCAGCGTCGAGGCCAGCGGCGCGCCCTCGCAATGGACCCTGCGTTTCGTGCCCAGGCAGGAGCGCGTGGCGCGCGTGCTCGGCAGCATCGAGCTGCAGGGAGACGACTACCTGCAAGGCATCACCATCGCCATGCAGGACGGTGCACGCACCGAGATCCGCTTTGCACACACCCGCGATGCCGGCCCGCTGGTGGTGCTGGAAAAGCGCGCACTCGGCCTGCCATGACAGCGCGCACGCTCAAGCTGCGCGCCGGGCTGTTCGCGCTCGCAAGCGTGCTGGTCGCGGCATGGGGGGCATACCTGCTGTTCGGCCGCGGCCCGCTGCCAATCCAGACCGACCTACTGGCCATGCTGCCCGCCACCGAACAGAACCCGCTGGCGGAGGCCGCGGTGGAGCGGCTGGCCCATGCCAACGGCGACCGCATAGTGCTGCTGGTGGAGAACGCCGATGACGCGCGCGCCAAGGACGCCGCCCGCGCACTGGGCAAGGCGCTGGCCGCGCAGCCGGTGTTCGACCGGGTCGTGGCCGAACTGCCGCCGTTCGATCTCGCGCAGATGAGTGCGCCCTACCTCGCCCACCGCGACTGGCTGCTCGCCGACGCCGACCGCAAGGCACTGGCCACGCCCGGCTACGACCCGGCGCGGGCCCTGGCGCAACGGCTCAACGAGCCTTTCCTCACCGGCGTGGGCGTGACGCTGGCGCAGGACCCCTTCGGCTGGCTGCAGCACTGGCTGGCGCAGCAGCCGTGGAGCCGTTCGCCGCTGGTGCCCGAGGACGACCTGCTGGTGGCGCACCGCGGCGAGACGACCTGCGTACTGGTCACCGCCACCCTGCGCGGCTCGTCCTACTCCGACGAGGTGCAGCACCGCGTACTGGCTGCACTGGACGGGGCGGAACAGCGTATCCGGCGCGACTACCCCGGCACCCGCCTGTTGCGCACCGGCGCCGTGTTCTACGCCGCTGCCGCGCGCGCCGGCGCCGAGCGCGACGTGCACATGGTGGGTTGGATTTCCTCGATCGGCATTGCCCTGCTGCTGCTGGCGGTGTTCCGGTCGCCCGGGCCGCTGCTGCTCGCCTTCCTCTCCACCGCCGTAGGCGTAGTGGCGGCCACCACCCTCTCGCTGCTGGTGTTCGGCCAGATCTACCTGCTCACCCTGGTATTCGGCGCGGCGCTGCTGGGCGAGGCCGTGGACTACTCGATCCAGTATCTCAGCGCGCGCGCCAACGCCGGCTCCCAGTGGCAAGCGGGCGCGGGCCTGCGCCAGGTGCGTGCCGCCCTCCTGCTGGCGCTGGCCACCTCCTTGCTGGGTTATGCCCTGCTGGGGCTGGTGCCGTTCCCCGCGCTCCGGCAGATGGCGGTGTTCGCGATCAGCGGCATGAGTGCCGCCTGCCTCAGCGTGTTCTGGCTGCTGCCGGCCCTGTTGCAGCGCCCGGCCAGGCCGATGAACGGTACGCTGGTGCGCGGCGCGCTGGCGCTGCAGCGCGCGCTGGCCGCTCCCGCACGCGGCTGGCGCGGCATGTTGGCGGTGCTGCTGTTGCTGGCACTCGCGCTGCCCGGCTGGCTGCAGCTGCGCCACGACGACGACGTGCATCGCCTGATTGCGCAACCGGCCGCGCTGCAGCAACAGGAAGCGCAGATCCGCGAACTCACCGGCCTCGGCAACGGCAGTCAGTTCTACCTGGTGCAGGGCAAGGACACCGAGCAGACCCTCGAACGCGAGGAGGCGCTGGAGGCACGCCTGCAGGCCCTGGTGGATAAAGGCAAGCTGGACGGCTGGCTGGGCCTGGCCGGCATGGCACCTTCGCAGGCGCGGCAGGCGCGGGATCACGCCGTGCTCGCGCGGCTGTTCGACGACCCCGCGCGCCTGCGCCAGACCCTGGCCGACGCTGGCTTCCGCACCGACGCCATCGACGGCTGGATCGCCGCGTGGCCTGGCACGCCGCTGCAACTGGGCGACTGGCTGAAGACCACGCTGTCCATCCCGTTCCGGCAGTTGTGGATGGGCTGCGCCGCGCGGGGCTGCGCCTCGCTGGTGCTGCCGCAGGGCGGCGACGATGCGGCCCTGCTTGCGCAGGCCGCCGCCGGCCTGCCCGGCGTGAGCCTGGTCGACAAGGCGGCCAGTGTGTCCCACCTGTTCGGACGCTACCGCGGCTACGCCAGCGTGTGGCTGCTCGCCGCCGTGCTGCTGATCGTGCCGGTGTTCGGCTGGCGCTACGGCTGGCGCCGCGCGCCGCGCGTGCTGGCCCCGCCGGTGCTGGGCATCGCGCTCACCCTTGCCGCGCTGGGCTACCTCGGCCAGCCGCTCAGCCTGTTCCACTGGATGGCGTTGATGCTGGTGCTGGGGGTGGGTGCGAACTACGCGGTGTTCCTGCACGAAGGCGAACCGCACACCGCCGACAAGCCCGGTGCGATGTACGCCAGCGTGCTGCTTTCCGCGCTCACGGCGCTGCTCTCGTTCGGGCTTCTCTCGCTGAGTTCGTTGCCAGCGCTGCGGGATTTCGGCCTCACCCTGCTACTCGGCATCGCCTTCACCGCGGTGCTGGTACCGGCGAGCCGGGCCGATGGCGAGGTCACGCCATGATTCGCGCTACGGTAGCTTGCCGGGCTGTGGCCGGGGTTTCGAGCCCCTGTCGGGGCCCGAGAAAAGTAACCACACGCGCGCCTGGAGCGCGCGTGAACGGCGAAGCCGACCCGAAGGGCGAAGGGCAGGATGCCCGGAGTAAAAGAGAGGCCACCCCGATGGCGCGCCCTCCGGGCATCCTGCCCTGCGGGTGCGCGAGCGGGTTGCGGGGTTTTCCGACGGCACCTCCGTGTGCCAGCGGAAAACTGGCCCGCATCCATGCGGGCCATCCTGCGGACTTTCCTCCACCCACCCGCCGCGCCATAGGGGCCCCGGGTAGAGCAGCGCGCTCCCGGCGCGCAGAAACGGAAGCAGAGCAAAAGCAGCGAGCTCGCGGCGCGCCGCGTTTAGCTTTTGCCGTTGCTTCTGGCGCGCACGACGCGCGCCTGCTTTTCCGGGGCCCCTGGGCGGCGGTGAGGCGGGGACGACCAGGCCGCGCAGCGGGCGAGCCCAGGGATGGGCTCGCCTTTTCGCGCGGGCAGGAGCCCGCTCGAAAAGTCCGAACCCGCCTCACGGACTTGCCGGGCAGGAGCCCGGCAAGCGCCAACCGGGGTGCCCTTCTCTTTGGTTACTTTCTCTTGGGCACGCAAGAGAAAGTAACTCGCCCGCCGGCAGGCGGACGAAATATCAGGCCGATTCCGGCCGAGGAATCTCACGCATGAAACGCGTCGTCGTCACCGGCATGGGCGGCATCACGCCCCTCGGCCACGACTGGGCCACGATCTCCGCCCGCCTGCGCCAGCACCGCAATGCGGTGCGCCGCATGCACGAATGGGATTACTTCGACGCGCTGAACGGCCGCCTCGGCTGCCCGGTGGACGACTTCGCGACGCCGGCCTGGCCGCGCCAGAAGACCCGCTCTATGGGCCGCGTCTCGCAGTTTGCCGTGGCCGCCAGCGAACATGCGCTGCGCGACGCCGGGCTGCTCGACGACGCAAGCATCCGCGACGGCCGCATGGGCGTGGCCTACGGCTCCTCCGGCGGCAGCGTGGAGCCGGTGCGGGTGATGGGGCGCATGCTGGATACCGGCTCCATGCAAGGCGTCACCGCGACCAGCTACATCCAGATGATGGGGCATACCACGGCGGTGAACGTGGGTGTGTTCTTCGGCCTGAAAGGCCGCGTGATCCCCACCTCCAGCGCCTGCACCTCCGGCAGCCAGGCGATCGGCTACGGCTACGAGGCGGTCCGCTACGGCAAGCAGAAGCTGATGCTGTGCGGCGGCGCGGAGGAACTCTCCGGCCCCGGTGCCGCGGTGTTCGACACCTTGTTCGCCACCAGCACGCGCAACGACGAACCGGCACTCACTCCGCGCCCGTTCGACGCGCGGCGCGACGGCCTGGTGGTGGGCGAAGGCGCCAGTACCCTGGTGCTCGAGGAGTACGAGCACGCGAAGGCGCGCGGCGCCACGATCCACGCCGAGGTGGTCGGCTTCGGCTCCAACTCGGACGGTGCCCACATCACCCAGCCCACCGCCGAGACGATGGCGACGGCGATGCGTCTCGCGCTGGACGACGCCCGGTTGCCGGCCAGCGCCATCGGCTACGTCAGCGCCCACGGCACCGCCACCGACCGCGGCGACGTGGCCGAGAGCCACGCCACCGCCGAAGTGCTGGGCACGCGCACGCCGATCAGCGCGATAAAGAGCTACGTGGGCCACACGCTGGGTGCCTGCGGCGCGCTGGAGTCCTGGTGGGCGATCCGGATGATGCGCGAGGGCTGGTTCGCACCCACCTTGAACCTCGACGAATGCGCCGCCGACTGCGCCGAGCTGGATTACCTCACCGGCACGGGTCGCGCCATCGCCACCGACGTGGTGATGAACAACAACTTTGCGTTCGGCGGCATCAACACCTCGCTGATCTTCAGGGCGGTCGATTGATGCATCTCGCCGACGCACGCGGCCTGCCACGCGTCGCGGTCACCGGCATGGGCGCGGTGAGCTGCGTGGGCACGGGCGTGCCCGCGCTGCTCGACGCACTGCGCACGCGGCGACATGGCCTGCGCACCATGGATGCCTTTGCCGCGCTGGGCATGCGCGGCACGGTCGGCGGCCCGGTGGACGAAGCGGCGCTGCCGCCGGAGCCGCCACGCAAGCTGCGCCGCTTCCTGGCTCCTCCCGCGCTGTATGCCTGGCATGCGGCCAACGAGGCGCTGGCGCAGGCCGGCGTGCCGCTGCAGCGCCTGGCCGGAGCCGACTGCGGCCTGGTGCTCGGCGGCGGCGCCGCGCTCAGCGAGCACGAGGGAGCACTGGAAAGCCATCGCGCCCGCGGCATCGCGAAACTTTCCCCCTTCCTCGTGCCGCGCGGGATGAGCAGCGCGCTGTCGGCCGGGCTCGCCCAGGCCTACGGCGTTGGCGGCAGCAGCTACACGATCAGCTCGGCCTGCACCAGCGCGACGCAGGCGATCGGGCATGCCATGGAACTGGTGCAGTCCGGGCGACAGAACCTGGTGATCACCGGCGGCGCCGAGGAACTGCACCCGAGCACCGCGATGTGGTTCGACGCGATGGGTGCGCTGTCACCGCAGGCGGAACCGGCGCGCGCCTCGCGCCCGTTCCATCGCGAGCGCGACGGCTTCGCGCTGGCGGCGGGTGCGGGCGTGCTGGTGCTGGAATCGATGGAACACGCGCACGCGCGCGGCGCGCGCGTACTCGCGGAACTGGCCGGCTACGGCAGCGCCACCGATGCGGCCAGCATCGCCGGCCCCGGCACCGCTGGCATCGCCCGCGCGCTGCGGCAGGCGCTGGATCGTTCCGGCGTGCGCCCCGACTACGTCAATGCGCATGCCTGCGGCACTCCGGGCGACCTCGCCGAATGGCAGGCCATCGCCACCGTGTTCGCCGAATGCGGCATGCCGTTGCCGCCGATCTCCTCGATCAAGGGCCTGCTCGGCCATGCGCCCGGGGCCGCGGGCGCACTGGACGCGATCGCCTGCCTGCTGATGCTGGAACACGGCTTCCTTGCCGCCGGCGCGCCGCTGGACGATCCCGACCCGGCCTTCGCCGGCGCGCCCCTGCTGGCCGCGAACCGTGCGCAGCGCGTGGACGCCGCGCTCAGCAGCAGCTTCGGTTTCGGCGGCAGCTGCGCCGCCCTGCTGTTCAAGCGTCATGCCGGGGCCGGGGCATGATCGAGCTGCGCATCGAAGCGTGGCGCGCCTGGGCACCGGGCCTGGCAGGCGGCGCGGATTGGCAGGCCTGGGCCGAATCGCCACAAGCGGTGGCGGACGACGGCCTCGCGCAACCGGCCTGCACGTTCCTGCCCGTGCTGCAGCGCCGCCGGCTGAGCCGGCTGGCGCGGATGACAATGGAAACCGCATGGCCCCTGTGCGGCGACACCGAGCAGCTGCCTTTCGTGTTCGGCTCGCGCCACGGCGAAACGCCGCGCACCTGGCAACTGCTCGGCGAGGTGGCCGATGGTCAGCCGCTGTCGCCCACCGCCTTCGGGCTGTCGGTGCACAACGCGATCGCGGGCCAGTGGTCGATCCTGCGCGGCCAGCGCGGCGAATCGGTGGCGGTCGCGGGCGAGGCCGACACCTTCGAGCACGCCATGCTGGAAGGCGCGCTGCAACTGGCGGCCGGCGCACGCGCCGCCCTGGTGGTGGTGGCCGAGGAGCTGCCGCCACCCGTCTATGCCCAGTGGATCGCCGACGTGCCGTTCTCCTATGCTGTCGCGCTGCGGCTGGGGAAGATCGATACGGGCTCGGTGACGCCCGCCGGGGGTGACTGGCGGCTGGTGCAGTCCCGTGGCGACGGCGTGGCGGCCTGCGCCTGGCCGCACGCATTGGATTTCCTGCGCGCCCTGCATGCCGGCGAAACTTCGATCCGACACGACTGGAAGACACGCCGATGGAGCTGGCAACGTATCCGCTGAGCCAACGTCGCGACGCCTGGGCCTGGCGCCTGGTAGCCACCGGCGCGAGTTTCGCGCTGTTCGGCCTGGGCGGCCTGCTGCTGCGCGTGCTGGTGCTGCCGCTGCTGGCCTGCCTGCCCGGCGACGCGCTGGCGCGGCGCCGGCGCGCGCGCGCCGCGATTAGCCACGCCTTCCACCTGCATGTGCAGTTCATGTACCGCACCCGCGTGCTGGACTTCGCCATCGAGGGCGCGGAACGGCTGGGGCGGCCCGGCCAGCTGGTGGTGGCGAACCATCCCTCGCTGATCGACGTGGTCTTCCTTGCCTCGCAGATCCGCGACGCGAACTGCGTGGTGAAGCAGGGGCTGTTCGACAATCCGTGCACCCGCGGCCCGGTGCGCACCGCGCAGTACATCGGCAACGACGGCAGCATGGACATGCTCGAACGCGCCGCCGACGTGCTGCGCGAAGGTCAGTGCCTGATCGTGTTTCCCGAGGGCACGCGCACGGTGCCCGGCCAGCCGCCGCGCTTCCACCGCGGCGCGGCGGCCATCGCGTTGCGCGGTGCGCGCACGGTGACGCCCGTGTTCATCACCGTCGACCCGCCTACGCTGACCAAGGGCCGGCCGTGGCACCACATTCCGCCTTGCCGCTTCCGCGTGCGGCTGCGCGTGGGCGCGGACATCGACCTGGCTCCGTTCCGCGCCGACGCGGCACTGCCGATCGCCTCGCGCCGCCTCAACGACCACCTGCACCACCTCTTCCTCAGGGAGCTCGCCGCCACGTGAACGCATCAACCCATACCGCGCTGGCCCATACTGCGCTGGAGCAGGAGATCGCCCGGCTCATCATCGACACGCTGAACCTCGAAGACCTGCTGCCCGCCGACATACCGCCGCAACAGCCGCTGTTCGGCGAGGGGCTGGGGCTGGACTCGGTGGATGCGCTGGAACTGGCGCTTGCGCTGCAGAAGCGCTACGACATCCGCATCGCTTCGGACGACAAGGATGCGCGCCGTCATTTTGCGAGCGTGGCCAGTCTCGCCGCCTTCGTCGCCAGCCAGCGGACCGCATGCACAAACTGATTCCGGAGCCTGTCCATGGCCTCTCCCCTGCCCGCGCCGGGATCGGCTGGCGCCTGCCAACCGATCCGGCCCACAGGGTTGAGCCGCTGTGCCCACGCAGCGACCGCCCATGGCTTGGCCTGACCACCAGTCAGGCGCTGCGCCATGGACAGCCACTGCACGGGCACAACGACTCAACGCGAACCAGGGCGAAACCATGAACAGGCTCTCAATCCTGTTGCCGCTGATCGGGATCCTCTATCCGTTCCTGGTCTATTTCGGCATGGAAACCGTGGCGCCGCCGGTGTTCGCGCTGGCGCTGGCCGCGGCGTGGCTGCTGCGCGCGCCGTTCCTGTGGGGCGAGCCGGGCGGCCGCTGGATGCTGGGCGTGGCGCTCGCCTATTGCGCCTTGCTGGCGGTCAGCGGCGAATCCTCGCTGCTGCGCTGGTACCCCACCCTGATCAGCCTGTTCCTGCTGCTCACGTTCGGGCTGAGCCTGGTGTACGGGCCGCCGGTGGTGGAGCGCATCGCCCGCGTGCGCGAGCCGGACTTGCCCGCCGCGGCGATTCCCTACACGCGCAAGGTCACCTGGGTGTGGGTAAGCTTCTTCGTGTTCAATGCCGCCATGTCGGCCGCACTCACGCTGTGGGCGCCGCTGGCATGGTGGACGCTGTACAACGGCCTGATCGTGTACTTCATCATGGGGACGCTGTTCGTCGGCGAATGGCTGCTGCGCAAGCGGCTGCGGGCGAGCGCATGAGCACGCGACGCACCGGCCCCGTGGTCCTCGACGAACGATGCGGCGGCGACGAATGCACGCTGCAACTGCAGGTACCCGCGGACCTTGCCTATTTTCCCGGCCACTTTCCGCGGGCGGCCGTGCTGCCCGGCGCGGTCCAGGTCGCCTGGGCGCTGCAGCTGGCGGCCGCACGCCTGGGCACTTCGCCGCAGTGCCGCGAGATGGAGGCGCTGAAGTTCCAGCGCCTGCTGCGGCCGGACGACCGCGTGACGCTCACGCTGCGCATCGACCGCGCGCGCGGCAAGCTGCACTTCGCCTATCGCGAGGGCGAGGCCGCCTATTCCTCCGGCCGTCTCGTGCTGGAGCCGATCGCATGAACGAGGCGCAGCCAGCCGCTCCGTGGCACTGGTCCGAGCAGCGCGAGCGCGGCAACTTGCTGCTGATGCGCTTCACCGCCTTCGTGGCGCGGCGTTGCGGGCGCCGCCTGCTGTCGCCGCTGCTGCACCTGATCGTGCTGTATTTCTTCATCACCGGACGCCGCGCGCGACGCAGCATCCGCGGGTACCTGCAGCGCCTCGCCGACTGGAGCGGGCGCGACGAACTGCGCCCGACGCCGCGCCGCGTGTTCGCGCAGTTCATGGCCTTCGCCGACTGCCTGCTGGACCGCCTCGACGTGTGGCGCGGCAGGCTGCGACTGGAACAGGTGCAGCTGATCGATCCCGACGGCATCCGCGCGCAACTGCTGGCCAGCCGCGACAACCGCCGCGGCCAACTGCTGGTGGGTACCCACCTCGGCAACCTCGACGTCTGCCGCGCACTGGCCGAACTGGGCGAGCAGGTGCCGCTGAACGTGCTGGTGCACACGCACCACGTCGCGCATCTCAACCGGCTGCTCGGCGAGGCGGGCGAGCAGCGCATGCGGCTGATCCAGGTCAGCGAGCTGGACGCCGCGCTGATGCTCGACCTTTCGCAGCGGCTGGAGCGCGGCGAATGGCTGGCGATGGCTGGCGACCGCGTGCCGCTGCACGAGGGCCGCCGCGTGACGGTGGATTTCCTCGGCCATGCCGCTCCGTTCGCGCAGGGGCCGTGGCTGCTGGCCGGGCTGCTCGGTTGTCCGGTCAACCTGATGTGCTGCGTCAAGCGCGGGGACCGTTACGAGATCCGGCTGGAACGCTTCCTCGATGCGCCCGCGTGGGCGCGCGGCCAACGCGGCACCGCCATCGCCGAATGGGCGCAGCGCTACGCCGACCGTCTCGCCGAGTGGTGCCTGCTGGCGCCGCAGCAGTGGTTCAATTTCTATCCGTATTGGGGTGGCGCCGATGCGTAGCCGTGGCGTACTGCACGCGGAGGTCGAGGTCGTGGTGCCGTTCTTCGACGTCGACTCGATGGACGTGGTATGGCATGGCCACTACGTGAAGTACCTGGAAATCGCCCGCTGCGCCCTGCTCGATCGCATCGGCCACAACTACGCGCAGATGAAGGCCGCCGGCTATGCGTGGCCGGTGATCGACCTGCAGCTTCGCTATGCCCGCGCCGCGCGTTTCGGCCAACGCCTGCGGGTGCGCGCCGACCTGGTGGAATGGGAGAATCGCCTGAAGATCCATTACCTGATCACCGACGCCGCCAGCGGCGAACGCGTCACCCGCGCCAGTACCGTGCAGGTGGCGGTGCGACTGGCCGACGGCGCGATGCAGCTGGTCTCGCCGGCTGCGATGATCGAGGCTGTCGAACGTTGTATTTCCAGCGATCATCCATGATCGCGAAGATCAAACGGGCGGCCATCCGTGGCCGCACTCTTCAATGCGAGCCCATGACCTACGCCAGCCCTACCTACGTTGAGGAAACCCGTATCGGTTTCCGCTTCCTCGCCACGCGCACCTGGCAGCACCATGTGCTGCGGGTGGCGATCAACGATCTGAAACGCCTCGTCGGCGGGCCGCTGCCGCGCGGCGGCGTGCTGCTAGACGCCGGCTGTGGCCAGGGCAAGTCGTTCCGCCTGCTGCGCGATGCCTTCGCGCCGGACCGGCTGATCGGGCTGGACGCCGATCCGCACAGCCTGGCGCTGTCGCGCGCTGAGGCGCTGCGCGAAGGCATCGCGGTGGAACTGATCGCCGCCGACTGTGCGCACATCGACCTGGCCGACGCCAGCGTGGACGTGCTGTTCTGCCACCAGACTTTCCACCACCTGGTCGAGCAGGAACGCGCGCTGGCCGAATTCTGGCGCGTGCTGAAGCCCGGCGGCCGGCTGCTGTTCGCCGAGTCCACCAAGGCCTACATCGACAGCTGGGTGATCCGCTGGTTCTTCCGCCACCCGATGCACGTGCAGAAGAGCGCCGACGGCTACCTCGCGATGCTGCGCGCACAAGGCTTCCAGTTCGGCGACGCCAACGTCTCGCTGCCGTATCTCTGGTGGAGCCGCGCGAAAGACTTCGGGCTGCTCGAACGCTGGGGCCTGCGCGCGCCACCGCCGCCGGGCAGCCGCGAGGAAACCCTGGTGAACGTGGCCGCGTGCAAGCCCGCATGAGTGCCGCCTACCTCAATGCGCTGGGCGTGGTCTGCGCGCTGGGTGCGGGCAAGGCCGCGGTGGCCGAGGCGCTGTTCGCCGGCGGCACGCACGGGCTGCGCGCGGAACCCGGCTGGATCCCGGAGCGTGCGCCGCCGCTGGGCGCGGTACGCGCGCCGCTGCCTGCCATCACGGGAGCGCTCGCCTCCACGCGCGACAACCGCTGCAATCGCCTGCTGCTCGCCGCGGCGCAGGAAATCGAAGCGGACATCCGCGCGGCCATCGCGAGCCACGGCACCGCGCGGGTCGGTGTGGTGCTGGGCACCAGCACCGGCGGCATCGAGGACGCCACCCACGGCCTCGCCGCACAGCGCCGCGACAACGTGTGGCCCATGGAATACCGCTACTCGCACCAGGAGCTGGCCGGCCCCGCCGAGTTCCTTGCCGACTGGCTGGACCTCGCCGGCCCCTGCTACGCGATTTCCACCGCCTGCACCGCGGGTGCGCGCGCGATGGCGAGCGCGCAACGCCTGCTGGACAACGGCCTCTGCGATGCCGTGCTGTGCGGCGGCGTGGACACGCTGGCGCGATTGCCGCTGAACGGCTTCCATGCGCTGGGCGCGATGGATCCCGCGCGCTGCAACCCGTTCTCGCGCCAACGGCGCGGCATCAACATCGGCGAGGCAGCCGCGCTGTTCCTGATGACGCGCGAGCGTGGGCCCGTGCGGTTGCTCGGCACCGGCTCCAGCTCGGACGCGTACCACATGTCCTCGCCCGACCCGGCCGGCCTGGGTGCGCAGCAGGCCATGCGCGCCGCGCTCGCGCAGGCCGGGCTGGAACCCGTGCAGATCGACTACCTCAACCTGCACGGCACGGCCACCACGCACAACGATGCGATGGAGGCGCAGGCGGTGGCCGCGGTGTTCCCGCACGGCGTGCCGTGTTCCTCGACCAAGCCGCTCACCGGCCACACGCTGGCCGCCGCCGGTGCACTGGAAGCCGCGTTCTGCTGGCTCAGCCTGCGCGATGGCCGGTTGCCGCCGCAGCATTGGGATGGCGTGGCCGATCCTGAGCTTCCCGCGTTGCGCTTCGTCGAAGCGGGAGCGCGCCTGTCCGACGGCGAACCGCACCGGCTGATGAGCAGCTCCTTCGCCTTCGGCGGCAACAATGCCTGCCTGATCCTCGGGGACGCCGCATGACGCCGTGGCCGGTCGCCGAACTGTTGCCGCACGCAGGCGAGATGATCCTGCTCGATGCCGTGCTGGAACATGGCCCCGAGCACGCCGTTTGCAGCCGCCGCGTGCCCGCTGGCGGCCTGTTCCACGATGCCGATGGCTGCCTGCCCGCATGGATGGGCATGGAACTGATGGCCCAGGCCATCGCCGTCTGGGCCGGTTGCCGGGCGAAGCAGGCGGGCGAACCCGTGCGGCTGGGCTTCCTGCTCGGCACCCGCCACTACACCTGCAACGTGGCCGCGTTTGCACCCGGCAGCGAATTGCGCGTCGAGGCGCGGCGCGACTTCCACGATGACAGCGGCATGGGCGTGTTCGCCTGCCGCATCGAGGCGCCCGGCGTGCTGGCCGAGGCACGGCTCACCGTGTTCAGCCCGCCCGACGCCAGCGCCCTGTTCCAAGCTTCCGCCAAGGAGTCCCCGCATGGCTGACACCATCCTCGTCACCGGCTCCAGCCGCGGCATCGGCCGCGCGATCGCGCTGCGGCTGGCGCAGGCCGGCCACGACCTCATCCTGCATTGCCGCACGAAGCGCGACGAAGCCGAGGCGGTGCGCGCGGAGATCGAGCGCATGGGCTGCGCCGCGCGCGTGCTGCAGTTCGACATCGCCGACCGCGACGCCTGTCGCGCCGCACTGCAGGCCGACGTCGAGCAGCACGGCGCGCCCTACGGCGTGGTGTGCAACGCCGGGCTCACCCGCGATGGCGCGTTTCCCGCGCTCAGCGACGAGGACTGGGACCGCGTGCTGCGCACCAACCTCGATGGCTTCTACAACGTGCTGCATCCGCTGGTGATGCCGATGATCCGCCGCCGCACGCCGGGGCGCATCGTGTGCATCACCTCGGTGTCCGGCCTGGTCGGCAACCGTGGCCAGGTCAACTACAGCGCCTCGAAGGCCGGCGTGATCGGCGCGGCGAAGGCGCTGGCGGTGGAGCTGGCGAAACGGAAGATCACCGTGAACTGCGTCGCGCCAGGCCTGATCGACACCGACATGCTCGGTGCCGACGTGCCCGTGGAGGAAATCCTGAAAGCCATCCCCGCCCAGCGTGCCGGTACGCCGGAGGAAGTCGCCGCCGCGGTGGCCTTCCTGATGAGCCCGGAGGCGGGCTACATCACCCGCCAGGTGCTCGCCGTCAACGGCGGCCTGTGCTGACGCAGCCGCTCGATCCACCCCACCCGCAAGTCATCACGCAGCCAAGGAGTAGCACCGCATGCATGCCAAGACCCTCGTTTTCGCCGCCCTGTTCGCCACCGCACCGATGGCCAGCCACGCCGCCGACAAGGTGGTGCATCTTCCCTTCGACAACGCGGTGAAGGCCGCCACCGCCAGCGGCAAGCTGGACGGCAGCGTGAAGTTCTACCTGGCCGGCACCGCGCCCGTTGGCCAGGTCACCGTGGTGAACGAGAACGTGGACCTCACCCGCAAGACCAACGCGTTCGGCAAGAAGGACCAGGCGACCTGCGACTGGGCCCTGCAGTCTGTCCTGATCGCCTTGCAGGACGATGCCAAGAAGGTCGGCGCCAACGCGGTCACCGACATCGTCAGCAACTACAACGGCAGCGAATACCGCGACAGCCGGAACTACGAATGCCACGTGGGCTTCCTGATGTCGGGCGTGGAACTCAAGGCGAAGTTCGCCAAGGTGCAGTGAGGCTGCGCCGTGGCTGACGGGTTTTGACGTAGCCCCCGAGGCCGACGGCAAGGCAGCAGCAACTTTGCCTGATGCCCAAAAAGGCTGTCCTGCCTTTTTTGGCTCGATGAGTCCGAAACCGGGCGGACCCGGCTCCGCGGATCAAGCACGAGGTGCCTGATCCGCGGGCGATCCATCCGTGGATCGCGCCCGGCGCGCCTCGTAGGCTTTCAGATGTGCATAGGCCAGGCGCAACAGCGGCGTCTCCACGCCCAGCGCCGCACCGCGCGCCAGCAGGTCGCCGATCACGTGGTCGGCCTCGACCCGGTGGCCTTGTTCCAGGTCGCGCATCATCGAGGCCGTGAAGCCGGACCCGGCCTCGGTGAGCATCTGGCGCGCGCGCGCGATCACCGCCTCGCGCGGCTCGTGGTCGCAGGCCGCCGCGACGCGACGGCAGTCGTCGAGCAGGGCCAGTGCCGCATCGCGGCCGCCGGGCGCAGCCACGATGTCGCCCACCGGCGCGCGCATCAGGCAGGTGATGCCGGCGAGGCTGGCGAGGAACACCCATTTGTCCCACATGTCCTGCACGACATGGCTGCTCGCGCGGGATTCGAAGTTCGCGCCGGCCAGCGCCTGTGCGATGCGCTGTACGCGCTCCGACTCGCTGCCGTCGCGCTCGCCGTAGCCGAGGCTGTGCGAACGGTTGAGGTGGCGTACGGCGCCGTCGGCATCCAGCGTGGCGGCGATCACGCATTGCCCGCCCAGCACCCGGTCGGCGCCAAAGCGCGCATCGAGCAGGTCGAGCTGGCGCATGCCGTTGAGGATCGGCAGCACCGCGCTGCGCCCGCCCACGGCCGGCCCGATGTCCGCGATCGCCTGCGGCAGGTCCCAGGCCTTGCAGCTCAGCAGCACCAAGTCGAAGGGTTCGCGCAGCATGGCCGCGGTGACCGTGGGCGGCGCGGCGATGTCGGCATCGCCCAGCGGGCTGCGGATGCGCAATCCATGCTGCGCGAGCAGCCGTGCGCGTTCCTCGCGCACCAGGAAGGTCACATCCTGCCCCGCCTGCAGCAGGCGCCCGCCGAAATAGCCGCCGGTGGCGCCGGCTCCCACGACCAGAATACGCATTGCCCCGTTCTCCTCGCGACGACAAGTCTCCGAGGGTAACGCCGCGAAGCGCCGCTGCCGAGCCGACCATGGTCGGCGCCCGCGACATCGTGCCACCATTTTAATATTGCGAATCATTCGCGTTTGCTTTATCTTGCCGCCAGCTCGCCAAGGGCCCGCCGCGCCCTGCCATGCGCAAGGTTCGCCGACTGCCGCGACAACGCCGACGCCCGCCCGGGGCATCCGGCCGGTCGCCGCGCACAGGCTCCCAGCCCTCCCCTTCCCGACATGCCGTGGAGTTTTCCTGATGGACTTCGTCAAGAGCCGCAAGCACCCGGTGGTGCGGCGCGCATCCGCCCCCGCGCTCACTGCCGCCACGCTGGCGACCAGCCTCATGCTGGGGCTGCCGGCGATGGCGGCAACCGCCGATGCCACGACGCCCGCCACCGATGCCCAGGTCGCTGCGGCCAGGCGGCTGCCGGCCGTTACCGTGGAAGGCACGGCGGTGCCGTACAAGGTCGATCAGCTCTCCTCGCCGAAGTTCACCCAGCCGCTGGTCGACACGCCGCAGACCATCGTCGTGATCAGCAAGGAGCTGATCCACGAACAGGGCGCCACCACGCTCACCGAGGCAATGCGCAACACCCCCGGCGTAGGCACGTTCTACGTGGGCGAGAACGGCTCCACCAGCACCGGCGACGCCATCTACATGCGCGGCTTCGACACCTCCGGCAGCATCTTCGTGGACGGCGTGCGCGACCTCGGTTCGATCTCGCGCGACGTGTTCAACATCGAGCAGGTCGAGGTGACCAAAGGCCCGGACAGCACGGAATACGGCCGCACCGCACCCTCCGGCGCGGTCAACATGGTGAGCAAGCAGCCGCAATCCGGCAGCCGGGTTTCCGGCTCGGTGTCCTGGGGCAGCGACGACCAGAAGCGCGCCACCGCCGACTGGAACCGGCAGATCGCCGAGCACGCCGCCTTCCGCCTCAACGTGCTCGGCCAGGACAGTGGCGTGCCCGGCCGCGACGAGGTGAAGAACAAGCGCTGGGGCGTGGCGCCCTCGCTCGCCTTCGGGCTGGGCACGCCGACCCGCGTCTATCTCGACTACCTGCACGTGAGGCAGGACAACGTGCCCGACGGCGGCGTGCCCACGCTCGGCCTGCCCGGCTACTCGTCGCCCGATCCGACGCGCCCCTTCATCGGCCATGCGGCTATGGTCGATCCGGGCAACTTCTACGGCACCGACCAGGACCACGACCGCGTCGTCGAGGACATGTTCACCGCGATCCTGCAGCACGACTTGACGCCCGACCTGGCGCTGCACGACACCGTGCGCTGGGGCCGCACGCACGAGGATTACCTGCTCACTTCGTTCATGGGCAACGCCGCCAACCTGCTGACGCCGGACCCGGCCGATCCGCGCACCTGGACCCTGGCGCGCAGCAATCCGAACTTCAAGGACCAGACCAACCGCATCCTCACCAACCAGCTCAACCTCACCGCCAGCTTCCAGACCGGCCCGCTCACGCACAACCTGAGCACCGGCATCGAGCTGAGCCGGGAGAAGCTGGATACCGTCACGCTGGCCGCACTGCACGGCAGCACCTGGCCCGCGGCCGCGCTGTACGACCCGGATCCCGCCGTCTCCACCCCGCTGGCCTACGGCCCCAACGGCGGCTGGACGCACGGCAAGACCGACACGGCTGGCGCCTATGTGTTCGACACGCTGAAGTTCAACGCACAGTGGCAGGTCAATGCTGGCGCGCGTATCGACCACTACAGCACCGACTTCGGCAGCGCCGTCGCCTGCGGCGGCAGGAACGCGCCGGCCTGCGGCAACCTGGCAACCGGCGCCATCGTGCCCGGTCTTGACGCCGGCAAGTCCGGCAACCTGCCCAGCTGGCAGCTCGCCGTGATCTACAAACCGGCAGAGAACGGCAGCATCTACGCCAACCTCGCCACCGCTGCGCAGCCCCCGGGCGGCGCCACCTTGTCGTTCAGCCCGTCCGCAAACAGCGTGGACAACCCGGCGCTGGCCCCGCAGAAATCCCGCACCGCCGAAATGGGCACCAAGTGGAACCTGCTCGACGAACACCTGCTGCTGACCGCCGCGCTCTACCGCACCACGGTCAGCAACGAGCTGGAACAGGATCCCACCACGCTGCAGTGGTACCAGGTCGGCAACAAGCGCGTGCAGGGCGTGGAGCTCACCGCCATCGGCCAGATCAGCAGGAACTGGGCGATCAATGCCGGCTTCACCAGCATGCACACCAGCACCAGCCACGGCGCCCTCAGCGGCGCCACCAGCGGATCGGCGCCCGCCGCCGACGGCAGCAATGTGCTGGCCTACACGCCCAAGCGCGCGTTCACCAGCTGGACCACCTACCGCCTGCCGTTCGGCCTCGTCGTCGGTGGCGGCGCACGCTACTCCGGCGAAATGCAGCGCGGCGCCGACGGTGCCGTCGGCACGCCGCAATACGTCGAGGCCTACTGGGTGGTCGACGCCATGGCGACCTACCCGGTCAGCAAGCATTTCGACCTGCAGCTCAACCTCTACAACCTGTTCGACAAGCGCTACGCCGCGGCGATCAACAAGAGCGGCTACCGCTACATCCCGGGCACGCCGCGTTCGGGCATGCTGACGGCGAACTTCCGCTTCTGACGATGCCAAGCGGCAGGGCCTCCGTAGGAGCGCACCCTGTGCACGATTGCCCTTGGCATCGAACAGTCATCGAAGCATTCGCGCACAAGCTGCGCCTCCACCGCGGTACAAGGCCAACCATGCTGCTGCACATCCCCGACATCCTCGACCGCGAGCAACTGCGGCAACTGCGTGCCGCGCTCGACGCCGCCGACTGGACCGACGGCCGCGAGACCGTGGGCGCGCAGGGCGCGCAGGTGAAGCGCAACCGGCAGCTGCCCGACGCCTCGCCGCTACGCCGGCAACTCGGCGACGTGGTGCTGGCCGCGCTGGCGAAAAACCCGCTCTATCACGCCGCCACGCTGCCGCTGCGCACGCTGCCGCCGCGCTTCAACCGCTACGAGGGCGGCGGTGAATACGGCATGCACGTCGACGGTTCGGTGATGGCCCTGCCGAACGGCGAGCAGCTGCGCAGCGACATCTCCTGCACCCTCTTCCTCAGCGAGTCGGGCGATTACGACGGCGGCGAACTGATCGTCAGCGACACCTACGGCGAACACGAGGTGAAGCTGCCCGCCGGCGACGCCATCATCTATCCGTCCAGCAGCCTGCACCGCGTGCAGCCGGTGACCCGCGGCGCACGCGTGGCCGCGTTCTTCTGGGTGCAGAGCCTGGTGCGCGACGACGGCCGCCGCCGCCTGCTGTACGAACTCGACGCCTCGATCCAGCGCCTCGTTGCCACCGGCGCCGACCGCGACGCCGTGCTGCAGCTCACCGGCACCTACCACAACCTGCTGCGGCAATGGGCGGAGAGCTGAGGCTCAGCCGCCCCAGCACTGGGCTACGGTGCCCGTGCCACTGATGTTGCGGCTGCCTGTCTGGTCCAGTGTCAAGTTGGCGCATTGCGTGTCGCGCGTTGCCTGTGCGCTGCCAGCCACTGGCGCTGCTTGCACGGTATAGGCAGTCGCCGAAACCGCCGGCACGGTGTACTGATAGTTGCTGCCGGTCTGCGCCGTCGTGGCACAGTCTAGTGTAAGGGTCGGCGGACTGGTGGTGATCGGATTCGGCGTATTCGCCGCAGTTCCTGAACTGGCAGGAGCCGAGTCGTAGCGCAGATTGGTGGTGTAGTAGCGCTCCATGTAATTCGAGTATTCGGAAAGGCAGCCCTCGGCTGCCGCCCGATTGGTCTTGACCACGTAACGCGAATAGGACGGTATGGCGATCGCCGCGAGGATCGCGATGATCGCCACCACGACCGTCAGTTCCAGCAGCGTGAAGCCTGCCAGCGAATCACCACCGATCCGGTCGGCTCTGTTCAAAGGGATGTTGTTCATGGATTCACCAGTTCCTGCCAGGACACGCGGGTCAAGGCGCCGGTCGAGCCCGTGGTCTGCAGAGAGGCCGTGGTGCCGGGAGCGAAGCTCATCAGCATATCTCCGCCCACAAAGATCGGGTTGTTGGGCATCGAACTGTAGCCCACGCCTGCCGCCGGTACGACCTTGCCGTTCGGCAGCGTCACCGTGCCGCCACCGTTGCCCGCGAAGAAACTGCCGCTTGGGTTGGTGCCGGTGAACGGGTTGACTGCCATCACCCAGCCGCTGCCCGAGGGATTGCAGACATCGGTGACCACCGGGATGCGTGTGGTGGCCAGCAGCAAGTTGCCCTGGAACTGGTTGGGCGTGACCATCCGCTCTCCCTGTGCGTTATAGCCGGTCACATTGCCGTTGCTGCCCAGGGTGGGCTGCTCCAAGTTCATGTACCAGCCGAGCTTGCTACCGATGGCGGCATAACCAGAGTCGGTCGGTGTTGTCACCGTGCGCACGCCCAGGGTCGGAGGCGTGACATTGGGGCTGCCGTCCTGTTCGTAGGTGATATAGCGCTGCACCAGATTGCTCACCGTCGCATTGCTCGTCGTGGCGGACGGGCTGCCGGACTGCGCAATCACGCCGTACCAGCTTTCCACCTGCTTGTTGGCCAGATCGTTGCTGCTCAGGTATTGGCCGGTGCCGAAGAACAGCCACACGTTGCCGGTCGTGGGGTCGCGCCCGGCCAGCATGCCGGCCGTGATTGGCTGCGGATTGCCGCTGGAATCGACCGGCGTCGAGAAGATAAGGGTGCCGGTCGTGCTCACGCCACCCAAGGGGTTCGGATCAGGCACATAGCTGGTCGTGGAGCTCGAGCCGTGTCCGCTGGTCTGGGTCTGTCCCAACGGGAAGCTCCACACCTGCCCTTGCAGGTCGCCGGCATAGGCCTCGGTGCTGGTGCCGGTGGAGGCATCGTCCATCCAAGCAACCGGCGCGGCGAGGCCGTTACCGGTCGTGCTGATGCGGCTGGTCGTGGTGTGCACCGACAGTGCACCGGTGGCGAGGTTGAACTCCAGCAGCGCCGCCGTTCCGCTGGCACTGTTGTAACCGTTGCCGATCAACACCTGCCAGTCGGAGTTGGTAGTGCCATCCTGCACCTTGGCGATCACCGGCTTGCCCACCATCTGGCCGATGTAGTTGCTGTTGGTCTGACCGTCGCCAGCAGAACGCTCCCACAGCGGCGTGATGTTGGTAGGGTCGGTGATATCCAGCGCGTACACGGCCTCGGCTGGACCACGGCCGGTGGTACCCACGAGCACGGTATGCCAGGCCGAATTGAAGAAGGCATCTGCGATGGTCAGCTCACCGTCGTTGTAGTACTGATGCGGTACGGTGTCCGAACCGTAGGCAGTGTTCGCCAGATTGGCCAGGCCAGCCGTGATCACCGCACCGGGCAAGTAAGCGTATTTTTCCGCGCCGGTACCTGCATCGAATGCATGCAGCATGCCATCGTTGGCGGCCACGAACACCAGCGCCGCGCGCTGGGATACGGTACTCGTGTGGAACGTACCGCTGCTGTCGGTGTAGCCCACAGCCCATGTCTGGAACGAGTTGTCGGGGATCGTGCCCGCCGACGTCGTCGCGGTGATGCCAGTGAAGGTCTGGCCCTCGAACTCGTTGGGATTGGGTGCGCCGGAATAGACCGGCTGCGAATCCACGATGTCGCCAAGTGGGGTATTGCGGTTGCGGAAACTGCCTTTGTTCTTCTGTTCCTGCGAATTGTCGCCGCGCAGGTAGTTCACCATCGTTGCCTGGGCCGCGGCCGTACTGCCCAGCGCATTGAGCTCGGCAGTTGACAAGACCGGCGGCGTGGTGCTGTCACTGTCCTTGAAAGCCACGAAAGTTCCGGTGCCGCTGTTGGATGCGGGTGGCACATAGGTCACGATATTGCGGCTGCTGGCCGTGCTGGCCGTCAGGTAGGTTGTCGCCGCCCAGTTAAGCGTCGTACCGATGGCGCCCGTGCTGGAATCGATGGGCAGCGACAGCAGTTCGCCGTACCACTCGGCGGTATGATATTTCGCTTGGTAAGCCACTGTGCCATTGGTGAGCTGGGTGGAATTAGCCGCCAGGCTCGCACCGGTGCCCTGACGCTCGTCGGCGCGCTTCAAGGCATCACTAAGGCCACTGGCAAAGCTTTGCGGACTGCTCGCCGAATAGAAACCGCCGTGGCCATTCACGCCCGCATGCGCCAGATCGGAAATGTTGTAGATCGAGTTCGATGCCGGCGTGGGCCAGCCGAAATCGCTGCTGAGCGTTTCATTGCCGATGGCCGCGTTGAAGATGTCGTTGATGGTGGGCGGCGTATCGGTGATGGCCGGCGTACCGGTGCTCGTTGCCGACCCGGATATCCCCGTCGGCGTGAACCCCAGGCCCATGGTGAAGGTGGTCATGTGCTGCCAAAATGCAGGGTCTGCCGTGCTGGTCGGCACTTCGTTGGCAATGTTGTTGTTGCCTGCGGCCTGCAGGTCGGTTTTCCAGTAGTACATCGCCACGTCGGCCAGGGACGGACTGCCATCGGCAGTATCCCCTCCCGAATAAGGGGCCGCCGCGTTGTAGGTGTAACTTTCCCCGTTCGGCCCTGACACCGAAGGTCCAGAGGTATCGCTGGCACCTGTCGTGGTTGTCGAGGTGTAATTGCCGTTCCAGAAACCGTCCGTGGTCAGAATGGTGTAGGACTGCCGGCAAGCTATATACGTGCTCGAAGACACCGAGGATGGGTCGGAGGACATCGTCGTCCAGGGCTGGGACGTTTCATAGTATTGGCCGATGGCATCCAGTGCCGCACGTAACGGCGTACCACCACTCGGTGACAAGGCCGCCGCCCACGTCCAGAATCGATTCTTTTGGTCAGTGCTGACAGAACCGTCACCAAAGGGCTGCACGTTGGCGACGGTATTGGTCACGCCGTTGTAGGTGTCGTTATACGTGTACACGGACGAGGCAGATGCCGGCAGATTGTTGGCATCCGAGTTGGCACCGCCATCGATCGAGCCGAAACCGACGCGAAATGTCTTCTTGACCGTGGAGAACGCCGTCATCAGGCCGCTCTTGGCCATCTGGATACGTGTATGGTAATAGGCAAACCAGTTGGCGATGTTCTGCCCCGCGGCGATACCCGTGGGCGCAGCCGCGCCGCTCGTGTCCGTATCCAGCACGCAATTGCCCTGCGTGCCGCAGCCCTGGCTCGCCGGCGCCACGTAATGGACCGTATACGACCCGGCGGCCGGCCCGGTCGCGTACTGGAAATAGTAGTAAGTTACGGCATTCGTGTAAGTGAATACGCAAGTTCCGGTAAGCCAGTCACCCTGATTGTCATGCGTCTTTCCGGTAAATTGCGGACCGGTCCCGATGCCGTTGTATTGATTGAAATCGTTCTGGCAAACCGCATCGGCGTAGGTTGTCCAGTACCCGCTCCCCTGGCTGGTCACGGCCTGATTGAAGGTTGCCGTTACATTCTGCTGGTTGTTGGTCGAATAATTGATCCGGTAGGACTGGTTGTATGCCTCACCCCTGACATCGCTGCTCGAATACGTCGTCAGATTCCTTATTGCACTGGATGCAATGAACCCACTCTGCGGAACATTGGTGATGTCGCTGTAGCTTTGATACGTTCCACCATTGGCTGTCGGCGGTGGCGAATATGTCACTGCCGGGTTGTAATACAGGCCGTTGTTGCTGGCATCGATCATGGCGCTGTTGACGACCGCAGTTACCTTGTCGGTGCCATTGCCGCTGGACGTGGTTCCGTTGCTGGTGCCCGTGCACGTCACGCCATTCAGATAGCACGCGTCCGGCATGTAGTCCCAGGCCATTGATCCCGAGTCGTCCAGCATCAGCATGACGTTCGGCGGAATCGGTGGTTGCAGGGTCAGCGGTTGCTGGTCCACTGTCACGGCGCCGATGGCCGCCACGGCTGGCGTGTAGACAGCGCCCAGCAGCCAGACGCCGAACATAGCGCCCAGCAGCCGGCCGAAGGTGCTGGCATGACAGTGACGCGGTGGCGGTGTCGTTTTCATGGCGTTCCCACTTTGGAGGATTGCAACAGGCCGCACCGTGCGTCTGGCCTGCCTATGGCGATTTGGCTGCAGGTCAGCCTTGCTTGATGACGGCCTGCACGGTCACCACCGCGCGATCGCCTACAGAGGCGGGGTTGCCGCTGCGCGCAGTGATGCGGTAGTACACCGCAGTACCCGAACCGCCCTGCACACCGTAGTTGCGCACGTTGGCGGTACTGCCGAAACCGGTATTGGTGTTCTGATCCACCCAGTTGCCCATGTTCTCCACCACGTACTGCGGCGATCCGGAAGCCGCTGCGCTAGGGTTGTAGGCGCCCGCTGCGGTACCGGTGGCCACGGTATGGATGGCGGTGGCGGGCAGAGTCGGGTCGTTAAAGGGATTGGGCAGGCAGGTGACGCCACCCGCCTGGCAGTTGTGCCAGATATCCGATGGCGTGGTTGCCAAGCGCGCAGTGGCCGCGCGTATCGCCGCTTCGGCACTCTGGAACGCAACCTCGCGGTCATACAGGTTGGACGACATTTTCTGCTGGATGATGGTGCCGCGCATCGCTGCCAGTCCCACCAAGGTGATCAGCACCAGCAGGATCAGCGCCACCACCAGCGCGATGCCGCGCTGTGCGTGGGTGCCACGCGGCAAGGAACTAATCCGGAGGCGGGGGGTAACAGTCGACGCGTTCATCTCATTGCACCCGATTGCGCACAGTGGTGGTGGACGTAAAGATCCGCTTGAGTGCAGCACCGTTGTTGACGCTGGCACGCGGATTGGAACTCAGCACGGTGAGCTGGATCTGTGCGGCATCGACGGTGGCCCAGTTGGTCACACTGGCAGCGTTGCCGAAAGCGGTGCCGGGGCCGCTTGCCGTTGGTTGCAGATAACTGATCTGCATGTTGGTGACGTTGCGCACCATCTCTTGCGGCGTGCCGGGCGCTGCCCCATTGGCACTGTAGGCCACGCTCAGACGGTACAGCGACTTGGTTCCGACTGGATTGGTGCCGATGTACCAGTCGACGGCTGTAAGCACGGCTATGCGCCCATTGTTGGCAAAACTGTATGTAGTGCCGTTCTGCGTGCAGAGGGGTGGATAACCCACACCCTTCGTGCAGTTGCCGGGAGAAGGATTAGTGCCGCTGCTATTGGCGTTGTGCACGACCACCTGGTTGCCGGAATACCCGGTGATCTGCATGATCGTGGCGTGGTCGTAATCGCACACCATGATGATCTGGCCGGTGGACAGTTGCGTGGTCGGCGCACTGATCTTGAGGTTGGCGGGAGAGCCGCCTCCGCTGCTTGCGCTCCATGTCACAGCCACGTCGGTGGAGGCCGTGCTGAGCACGTGGACCGAACTGGTGCCTGGCACTGGCACGCCAGTGGTGAGACCGGTCAACGCAGGATCCGTGCTGGCGTCGTCGTAGCCGACCAGCGCATCATTCCAGTCGGTATACCAGAGGGTGGTGGTGTTGAGTACATTGGCGATGCGACCGCTACTGTTGTCGCAACCAGCCAAGCCAGCGTCGCGGATATCGCGTGCCAGCAGCTCGAACGCGATGCGCGAACCGCTGCCCACGTCGCCTAGTGCCTCGTTGGTGCGGTAGGTCTGCTGTCCGGCAAGGAATACGCTGGTAACGCCGCCGATCACAATCAGGCCCAGCAGCATCGCCACCATCAGCTCAATCAGGGTGAAGCCGTGCGCGTGACGTACACCGTACTCGGCGCGACGGCGGTATCGGCCACGGATCATCGGTTGCTCGCTCATAACATGGCCTGGGTGGCGATGGTCTGCGTCGTGCTGCCGCCCGAGCCGGCGCGGCTGTCGTCGAACTGGATGGTGACCGTGCAGTAGGCCGTGGTGGTGCCGGCGGCGGCGGTGCAAGTGATATTGCCGGTGGTGCTGGCGCTGGCCCCCAATAGCGAGAGGTCCGTGCTGCACCACTGATTGATCTGGGCGGCGGCCAGAGTGGCTCCCGTCGCTGGGCAGGCATTCGCGGCAATCGGAGCTGCGGTGTTGTAGGCGCCGCTAACGGCGTTGGCACGATCGGCGCGCATCGCGTCCAGGATCGAATAGCTCGCCACCGTGGCCATGCTGCGCGCGTAAGCGCTGTTGTTGGTGGACAGCGAGCGCGCCTGCATCGCAGCAATGCCGATGAAGCCGATGGACAGTACCAGCACGGCCACCAGCACCTCGATCAAGCCCACGCCAGCCTCGTTGGCCAGGACCGCTCTTCGGCGCTGGCTGCAGGGCCACACGAGCCCGCCAAGTCGTCGATGCTGGGTCATGGGCAGCTCCCTGCACTGGGTGTGGTGGTGATAATGGTGCCGGTAGTCATGCTGATGGTGAGACGGTTGTTGCCGCTCATGCCGGCAATGCACAGCGTCGCGACCGTGCTGTTGTAGGGCGCGCCAGTGAAGCTGGTGGTGCCAGCCTGATAGCCCATACCCTGCGCGTTGAAACGGATTGCAGTGATGCCTCCACTCAACTGGACCGGCATTGCGAGGCCCTGCGTGGCAGCGAGCACCGGTGTGGTGGTGGTGGCGCTGGTCTGCACGACTACCGCGCCGCTGCCCTGTGCACTGCAGGCCGAGCCCAGCGTGTCGCTGGTGTCGCTGCCGGTCGAGCCGCTGCAGAACTGGGTAGAGGCATTGCGCTTGATTGCCTCCATCCGGGCGGTGTTGAGCGCGCCCACCATGGTGTTCGCCGCCGTGGTAAGCCGGTTGGAGTTCATGATGTTGCGGAAGCTCGGCACGGCGATCATCAGCAGGACCGCCGCCACGGCGACCGTGACCATCAGCTCGACCAGGGTAAAGCCGCGTGCACGATGCGGCGCACCGGCAGCCGGAACACTTCGCGGTGGCAAGGAAACGCGCATGGACCTCCCCCTTTGCATGCATCGCGCAATCTACTCGTCGCCATCGCCATCGCCACCGGCCAGTCGATCAACGGAAGGATTTGGCCGACAAGCGGGGAACGGGTGCGGGGCGCCGGTGACGCGGATCACATGCCACGGGGCCCCTGGCCCCGGGCGCACAAGCATCCTTCGCTGTGCATTGACGCCCGCAACGCGGATAATTGGCGGCCCTTGAACCCAAGCGGCTGCGCAATGTTCGTACCTGGTCAACGCTGGATCTCCACCGCCGAGCCCGAGCTCGGCCTCGGCACCGTGCTGCGCGTCGAAGGACGCGGCGTGCAGGTACTGTTCGCCAAGGCCGGCGTGCTGCGGCCCTACGCGGCCGATTCCGCGCCGCTGGTGCGCGCCGAGTTCCGCGCCGGCCAGCGCGTGGCGGGCAAGGGCATCGCGTTCCTGGTCGAACGGGTGGAGATCAAGGAAGACCTGCTGATCTACCGCGGCGAGGGCCGCGAGCTGCACGAGGGCCAGCTCGACGACGAGCAGAGCGTGAGCCAGGCCGACGACCGCCTGATCGGTGGGCGTACCGACCCGGTGAGCCAGTTCGAGCTGCGCCTCGAAGGCCTGCGCCGCCGCGCCGAGGCGCGCCGCTCGCCCACCTGGGGCCTGGGCGCCGCACGCGTGGGCCTGGTGCCGCACCAGTTGCGCGTGGCCGGCATCGCCGCCGCGCGCCGGCCGCCGCGGGTGCTGCTGGCCGACGAGGTGGGCCTGGGCAAGACCATCGAGGCGGGCATGATCGTGGCGCGCCAGCTCGCCACCGGCCGCGCCTCGCGCGTGCTGCTGCTGTTGCCCGACACCCTGGTCTACCAGTGGTTCGTGGAATTGCTGCGCCGCTTCAATCTCAGCTTCGCGATCTACGACGAAGAGCGCTGCGAGGCGCTGACACCGCCAGACGAAGGCGCCGGCGCCAACGCGGGCAACCCGTTCGAGGACGAACAGCTGGTGATCGCCGACTTCGCCTTCCTCGAGGCGAATCCGAAGCGCGCGCAGCAGTTGCTGGACGCACCCTGGGACCTGCTGGTGGTGGACGAGGCGCACCACCTCGCCTGGACGCCGCAGGACGCCAGCCCGCGCTACACGCTGGTGGAGCAGCTGGCCGCGAAGACGCCCGGCGTGATCCTGCTCACCGCCACGCCCGAACAGCTGGGCCGCAGCGGCCACTTCGCCCGCCTGCGCCTGCTCGACCCGCAGCGCTACCACGACCTCGACATCTACCTCGCCGAGGCGGAGCGGTTCCAGCCGCTGTCGCGGATCGCCGACAAGCTGCTGGATGGCGAGGCGCTGGACCCCGCTGAACTCGCCATGCTGCGCACGGCCCTCGCCGGCGACGCGGCACTGGAGGCGCGCCTCGGCGACACCACCCGGCCCGAGCACGCGCGCGAGATCCTCGCCGCGCTGATCGACCGCCACGGCACCGGCCGCGCGATGTTCCGCAACCGTCGTGCCGGCATCGGCGGCTTCCCGCAGCGCATGCCGCAGTGGCATGTGCTGGATGCCGCCGGCCTCGATGACGCCACGCGCCAGGCTCTGCTCGCCGAATTCCACGCCGACATCCAGCAACCGTCGCCGGTGCTGGAACACGACTATGCGAACGATCCGCGCCTGGCCGCGCTGGTGGCCTTGCTCGACGCCCATCCGCAGGACAAGTTCCTGCTGATCTGCCGCAGCCAGGCCAAGGTACTGGCGCTGGAGGAAGCACTGCGCACACGCACCGGCGCCGGCATCGCACGCTTCCACGAGGGGCTGGGCATCGTGCAGCGCGACCGCAATGCGGCCTACTTCGCCCAGCCGGACGGGGCGCGCCTCTTGCTGTGCTCGGAAATCGGTTCGGAAGGCCGCAACTTCCAGTTCGCGCACCGGCTGGTGCTGTGGGACCTGCCGCTGGACCCTGACCTGCTGGAGCAGCGCATCGGCCGCCTCGACCGCATCGGCCAGGCCCACGACATCAGCATCCACATCCTGGCCGTGGCCGACAGCGCCCAGCATGTGCTGGCGCGCTGGTACGACGAGGGCGTGGATGCCTTCCGCCGCAGCCCGGCCGACGGCCGCGAGCTGCTGCGCCGCTACGGCGAAGCGCTGGCGCAACTGGCCGACCAGCACGCGCGCGGCGACGACGGCCGTGACCAGGAGCTGGATGTGCTGCTCGCCGAGACGCGCGCCGCCCACGAGCAGATGGCCGAACTGATCCGCGAGGGCCGCGACCATTTGCTGGAACTGGCCGCCAGCCGCGACCCGCACGCCGAGGCGCTGGGCCAGGCCTTCCGGCGCGAGGACGAGGACCCGGCCCGCGACGCCTTCGTGCAACGCCTGCTGGAAGCCTACGGCATCCACGCCGAGGAACTGGGCGGCAAGGTACTGCTGCTCGACCCGCAATACCTCTCCACCGACGCCCTGCCCGGCTTCGCCGAGGGGCCGCAGTCGGCCACCTTCAGCCGCGCGGTGGCGCTGGCGCGCGAGGAACTGCCGCTGCTCAGGCTCGACCACCCGATGATCGCCGGCGCGCTCGACCTCGCGCTCTCCGGCGAACAGGGCAATGCCGCCTTCATGGTGGACGACGCGCTGCCGCCGCGCAGCGCGCTGCTGCAGGCGGTGTTCGTGCTGGAGTGCGTGGCTGACCGCCGGCTGGATGCCGAGCGCTTCCTGCCCGCGCTGCCGATCACCGTCACCATCGACACCCGGCTCGCCGAGCGCGCCGACTTCGAGCCCAGCGAGGCCGCATTGCGCAAGGCCGCCGACCGCAACATCGAGGTGCCGCGCTATCGCAAGTTCCTCGCCAAGCTGGTGCCGCCGATGCTGGAGAAAGCCGAGCTGGCGGCGCGCACCCGCGGGCAGGCGATGATCGACACCGCCATGGCCGAGGCGGGCGCCGCGCTGGACGCCGAGCTGTCGCGCCTGGCGGCGCTGCGCGCGGTGAACCCGTCGATCAGCGCCGCGGAAATCGCCACCGTGACCGCCGAGCGCGACGCCCTGCTCGCCGCCCTGCCGCAGTCGCGGCTGCGCCTGGACGCGGTGCGCTTCGTGGTCAGCGCGGATTTTCTGGCGCTGCGCTGACGCTTGGCTTTACTCCCCTCTCCGCAAGCGGGCGAGGGCTAGGAGTCTGGGCGGCTTCTGCCGCCCAGACTCCTGGATAGCGGCATACTGGCCGCCGTCGAACGTGAAACGGGGTGAGGTGCCATGCACACGATAGGTGTGATCGGCGGCATGAGCTGGGAGTCGACGCTCATCTACTATCGTCTGATCAATCAGGGTGTGCGCGACAGGTTGGGGCCGCTGCATTCGGCCCGGCTGCTGCTGGACAGCCTGGACTTCGCCGTGGTCGAGGACTTGCAGCGTCGCGGCGACTGGGCTGGCGCCGGCGCCTTGCTGGCCGACGCCGCCCGGCGGCTGGAGGCCGGCGGCGCCGAATGCATCGTGCTGGCGACCAACACCATGCACATCGTGGCCGAGACGGTCGCGGACGCCACGTCCCTGCCCTTCCTGCACATCGCCGACGCCACTGGCCACGCCATCCGCAAGGCCGGCCTGGAGCGCGTGCTGCTGCTGGGCACCGCCTTCACCATGGAGCAACCGTTCTACCGCGGCCGGCTGGAGAGCGCCTATGCCGTGCACTGCCTGGTGCCTCCGCCCGCCCAGCGGGCGGAAATCCATCGGGTGATCTATGAGGAACTCTGCGCGGGCGTGATCGATCCGGTTTCGCGCCGCCGCCTCAAGCGCTTCATCGCCGAGGGTGTGCGCGGCGGAGCTCAGGGCGTGATCTTCGGTTGCACCGAGATCGGCCTGCTGCTCACCCAGGCCGACTGCCCGATACCGGTGTTCGACACCGCCGCGCTGCACGCCGCAGCCGCGGTGGACTTCGCGCTGGCGACGCCGGCCTGAAGCCGCGCCAATCACTCCGAGCTTGCGAGAGAAGACCCCGAATCACTCTCCTCTCCCACTTTGGGAGAGATGGGCTCAATGTCGCGCCTTCATCGCCCGCGCATGCCAGGCGATGTGCTCGCCGATGAAGCTGGCCACGAAGTAGTAGCTGTGGTCGTAACCCGGGTGCAGGCGCAGGGTCAGCGGATGGTTCGCCTTCGCGCAGGCTTCGCGCAGCAGCTCGGGCTTGAGCTGGGTGGTGAGGAATTCGTCGGCCTCGCCCTGGTCCACCAGCAGCGGCAGTCGCCCGGTCGCCGTCTTCAGCAGCTCGGTGGCGTCGTAGCGCGCCCAGGCCGCGCGGTCCGGCCCCAGGTAGGCGCTGAACGCCTTTTCGCCCCAGGGCACCCGCGCCGGCGCGGCAATGGGCGCGAACGCCGACACGCTGCGGTAGCGTCCGGGGTTGCGCAGTGCAACGACCAACGCGCCGTGGCCGCCCATCGAGTGCCCGCTGACGCCGCGCACACCATTGGCCGGAAACGAGGCTTCGACCAGCGCGGGCAACTCCGTCGCCACGTAGTCGTGCATGCGGTAGTGCGCGGCCCAGGGCGGTTCGGTGGCGTCGAGGTAGAAGCCCGCGCCCTGGCCCAGGTCGTAGGCCGGATCGTCCGCCACGCCCGCGCCGCGCGGGCTGGTGTCCGGCGCCACCACGATCACGCCGTGCTCGGCCGCATAGCGCTGCGCACCCGCCTTGGCGATGAAGTTCTGCTCGTTGCAGGTGAGGCCGGACAGCCAGTACAGCACCGGCAGCCGTTCCTTCTCCGCCTGTGGTGGCAGGAAGACGGCGAAATTCATCGCACAATCCAGCGCAGCCGAGTCGTGCCGGTACACGTCCTGCCAGCCACCGAAGCAGGCGCGGTGTTCGAGGCGTTCCATCGTGGGCCTCAGTAGTGGATCACCGAACGGATCGACTTGCCCTCGTGCATCAGCTCGAAGGCCTCGTTGATCCGGTCCAGCCCCATGGTGTGGGTGACGAACGGCGCCAGTTCGATCTCGCCGCGCATCGCCTGCTCGACCATGCCGGGCAGCTGGCTGCGGCCCTTCACCCCGCCGAACGCGGTGCCCATCCACTTGCGGCCGGTGACCAGCTGGAATGGCCGGGTGGAGATTTCCTGGCCCGCGCCGGCCACGCCGATGATCACCGACTGGCCCCAGCCGCGGTGCGCGCATTCCAGCGCCGCGCGCATCACGTGGACATTGCCGATGCACTCGAAGCTGTGGTCCACGCCCCAGCCGGTCATCTCCACGATCACCTGCTGGATCGGCTTGTCGTGGTCCTGCGGATTCACGCATTCGGTGGCGCCCATCGAGCGCGCCAGCTCGAACTTGGCCGGGTTGGTGTCGACCGCGATGATGCGGCCCGCCTTCGCCTGGCGCGCGCCCTGCACTACCGCCAGGCCGATGCCGCCCAGGCCGAACACCGCCACGCTGTCGCCTTGCTGCACCCTCGCCGTGTTGTGCACCGCGCCGATGCCGGTGGTGACGCCGCAGCCCAGCAGGCAGACCTGCTCGTGGTGCGCTTGCGGGTTGATCTTCGCCAGCGACACTTCCGCGACCACGGTGTATTCGCTGAAGGTGGAACAGCCCATGTAGTGGTAGAGCGGCTGGCCGTTGTATGAGAAGCGGCTGGTGCCGTCCGGCATCACGCCCTTGCCCTGGGTGGCGCGCACGGCCACGCACAGGTTGGTCTTGCCGCTCTTGCAGAACAGGCACTCACCGCACTCGGCGGTGTACAGCGGAATCACGTGGTCGCCCGGCTTCACCGACACGACGCCCTCGCCCACCTCGACCACCACGCCCGCGCCCTCGTGACCCAGCACGCAGGGAAACAGGCCCTCCGGATCGTCGCCGGACAGCGTAAACGCATCGGTGTGGCAGACACCGGTGTGGCTGATCTTCACCAGCACTTCGCCCCGCTTCGGCGGAGCCACGTCGATCTCGACGACCTGCAGCGGCTGGCCTGGGGCGAAGGCGACGGCGGCACGGGATTTCATGGCGGACCTCCTGCAAGAAAACATCGGACGCACGGCCAAGACGCAGGCCCGCGCCCAGGCGCGTCATGGGGAAGGCGACGGCGAGCCGCGGGACTCAGGCCTGCTGCGCGACCGCCTGCCGCATGCGCCGCTCGATACCGAACGCGTAGTAGGCCACGGTGAGCAGCGCGATCCACGCCACGCCCACGTACAGCGCCACACGGGTATCGGGACTGTAGCCCAGCATCACCCACACGAAGGCGAGGAAGCCCAGGCAGAGCACGCTGGACAGCGGCCACGCGCGCAGGCGGAACTTGAGCAGCTGTGCCTGCCGGCGGCGGAAGCTCCAGTGCGCCACCAGCACCATGCCCCAGGTCCACACCGTGTTGAACGCGAGGATGGACATGATCTTGCGGAAGATGCTTTCCGGAATCAGGTAGTTCAGCAACACGCCGAGCAGCAGGAAAGCCATGGTCACCAGCACGCCGCGCACCGGCACGCCGTGCGCGCTGGTGCGGCCCATCGCCACCGGCGCCTGGCCCTTGGCGGCGAGGCTGTGCAACATGCGGCTGCCGCTGAAAGTGGTGGAATTGAAGCTGGACAGCGCCGCGGTGATCACCACGAAGTTGATCAGCCCCGCCGCGCTGGGAATGCCCAGCCGCGCGAAAGTAGTGACGAACGGGCTGCTATTGGCGTCCATCGCGTCCCACGGATAGATCGCCATGATCACGAACAGCGACCCGATGTAGAAGATCAGGATGCGCCAGATCACCGAGTTCACCGCGCGCGGGATGGTGCGCTCCGGCTGCGCGGCCTCGGCCGCCGCCATGCCGATGGTCTCGATGCCGCCAAAGGAGAACACCAGCACCGGCAGCGCCAGCACCATGCCGGTGACGCCGTGCGGGAACCAGCCGCCGTGCGTCCACAGGTTGGACAGGCCCACCGGCGTGCCGCCATTGCCCCAGCCCAGCCAGATCATCGCGAAGCCGCCGGCGATCATCAGGATTACGGTGAGCACCTTGATCAGCGAGAACCAGAACTCCAGCTCGCCGTACACCTTCACCGCAAGCAGATTCAGGCCGCCGATCATCGCCACGCTGGCGAAGGCCCATATCCACTGCGGCGAACCGGGGAACCACGCCTTCATGTAGATGCCCACCGCCGTGCTCTCGGCGATGCCCACGCCCATCATCAGGATCCAGTAGTTCCAGCCGGTAAGGTAGCCGGCGAACGGTCCGAGGTACTTATGCGCATAGGCGCCGAACGAGCCGGCGATCGGCTCGTGCGCGGCCATCTCGCCCAGCGCACGCATGATGATGAAGATCATCGCGCCGCCAAACACGTAGGCGAACAGTACCGAGGGGCCGGCCAGCCTGATCGTGCTGGCCGAGCCGAGGAACAGCCCGGCGCCGATGCACATGCCCAGCGCCATGAAGGTGATGTGGCGCGGCGTGAGGCGGCGCTGCAGGTCGTGGCTCATGGAGTTACCGAGTGAGAGGAGAGGTCAGCGCAGCAGGCGGTACTTCGGTTTCAGCGGCAGCCGCCCGCGCCAGTACTGGATCATGACATAGCCGCCGACCATGCCCCCGAGATGCGCGAAATGCGCCACGCCGGCCTCGGTGCCGGTGACGCCCAGCACAAGCTCCACCGCCGCGTAGCCGATCACGAACAGCCACGCCGGCATCGGGATCGGCAGGAAGATCAGGAACATCTTCTCGTGCGGGTAGAACATGCCGAACGCCAGCAGCAGGCCGAAGATCGCGCCCGAGGCGCCGATGGTGGGATAGAAGCCGTGGGTGAAATACTTCACCACGAACAGCTGCGCCACCGCCGCCACGATCGCGCAGACGAAGTAGTAGATCGTGTAGTTGCGTGCGCCGAAGGTGCGCTCGATCACCCCGCCGAACATGTACAGCGCAAACATGTTGAACAGGATGTGGGTATAGCCGCCGTGCATGAACGCATAGGTGACCACCTGCCACGGCTCGAAGCCGGCGACGTTGGAGTACGGCGAGGGTCCCAGCGGCCACAGGGCGAAATGGGCGACGAGGGCCAGCGAACTCGCATCCGGCAACAGCTGCTGCAAGGCGAACACCAGCACGTTGGCGATCAGCAGGTAGCGGGTGACCGGCGGCAGATTCGGCATGAAGGATTCCGGTGGTGCCCGCGTGGCAAGGGCAATGCACTAGCGTAGCGGCTGCAGCGCCCTGCGGCCATGTACGTAAAGACACATTCGAGGAGTGCAGGCAGGCATGGCGGCCCGTATGCCTCTCGCGATCGGGGGTGGCCGCAAGAAGAAGGCCGCCCCAGGGGCGGCCTTCGGCATGCGCACTGATCTCCGGATCAGCCGTTGTGCGCCAGCGCCAGCATGCCCTCGGGGCGCTTGGCACCGACGAAGCGTTTCGCCCAGTAGGCCTCGTCGAGGCTGGAGATCTGCACCCGCTTGCCGTAGGTCGGTGCGTGGATGAACTGGCCGTTGGAGATGTAGATGCCTACGTGGGTGATGCGACGGTAGCGGCCGCTGGTGTGGAAGAACACCAGGTCGCCCGGCTTCATGTCGGCGCGCTTCACCTTCAGGCCGGCGAGGAACTGCGAGGCGGAGTTGGTGGGCAGCTGCACGCCGATCGCATGTGCGAACACATAGCGCACGAAGCCGCTGCAATCGAAACCGGTGGACGGGCTGTGGCCGCCGCGCACGTAGCGCACATCGCGCAGGTTCATCGCCAGCGCGATCAGTGCCTTGCGCAGGTCGGTGATCGTGTCGACGTCGGCGTCGGCCTGCGCGGCTGCCGGACTGGCGGCCCCGGCGGAGGCGATGGCGACCGGGGCAAGCAGGCTGTGCTGGATGCCGAAGACCGGGGGCGTGCTGCTGGCGAAACCCGTCACGCCGGACGAAGCCAGCGTCGGCATCGGGCTGAGCGCAGGCCGCGGGTTCAGCGACAACGGGGAGGAGAGGATGCCGCCCGTGACCAGGGAGTAATGGCTGTCGTCGGCAGCGCGGGCGACGGCACGGGATTGCGGATGGCTGGACCGGGCGTGATGCGAGGGGGTGTGACGCGAAGGAACGTGATGTGCCTGGGCGTGGTGTACCGGGGCGTGGCGGTGCTGGACGTGCTTCTTCGGGGTCTGTTGGGTCGCGGCATGCGAGGGTGCGGCCAGCAGCAACATCGAAACGAGTGCGGCAACACCGGTCAATCGCTGGATTGGCATGAGGCGGTGACCCCTGACGACGGTTCACGGAAGTGTCGCCTGGCGTGCAGGCGACGTGACGAAGGTTTGACCTTAGCAAGACAGTCCCGCCGGTTTGTTGGATCGGGGTTAACTGAACCCTGCCGTTCGCAAACGCCGATACGCCGATCACACTCTGGAAAACATCAGGCTTTTCCGAAACTTGTGTCAGCGGCTGGAATCGGCCTGCGCCATGCCCGGCCCGGAGCCGGCAACCCCGCCCGCGGCGGGGCGCCGCCCGAAGATCGCGGTGCCGATACGCACCTCGGTGGCGCCCTCGGCGATCGCCAGCGGGAAATCGCCGCTCATGCCCATCGACAAGCGGGGGATGTCGTGGCCGCGGGCGATGGAGGCGTCGCGCAACTCGCGCAGCTGACGGAAACACGCGCGCACCTCGGCCGGGTCGGCGGCGTGGACCGCCAGGGTCATCAGGCCGCGCACGCGCAAGGTGTCGTACCGGCGCAGGCGGTCGAGGAAGGGCGGCAGCTCGGCCGGCGGGAGGCCGTACTTGCTCTCCTCGCTGGACGTCTTCACCTGCACCAGCACGTCGAGACTGCGTCCCTCCAGTTGCAGGCGATGGTGCAGCGCCTCGGCCAGCTCCAGGCGGTCCAGCGACTGCACCTCGCTGGCCAGCCGCGCCACGTCCTTCGCCTTGTTGGTCTGCAGGTGGCCGATCACCACCCAGGCGATGCCGCAATCGGCCAGCGCGCCGGCCTTGTCGCGGATCTCCTGAACCTTGTTCTCGCCGAAGCGATGCAGGCCCAGCGCCACCGCCGCGCGCACCACATCGGGGCCGAAGGTCTTGCTGACCGGCAGGACGGAAACCTCGGCCGGATCGCGCCCGGCGGCACGGCAGGCCTCGTCCACCCGGTGGCGGACATCGGCCCAGTTGGCGGCGAGATGGGAATGATTCATGAGTACGGCTCTTTGCGTTCGCCTCCTCTCCCCTTGGGGAGAGGATTGAGGTGAGGGGTGGGTGCTTGCGGCGGACCAGCATCGAAGTGCCTAGGCTCTGCCAGGACCTTCCCAAGATCGGCCCCTCACCCCGCCCCTCTTCCTCGCTCCTCAAAGCAGGGCCATCCATGGCCCTGCTCCGCGTCCCAGCGGGGTGAGGGAGAAAATCGCGTCAGCCCCTGGCGCCCCGCGCGTAATGCTGCGCCACCACCTCGGCCACCACGCCCGTCACCTTCTTGCCGGTGGGGATGTGCAGGAACTCGTTGGGGCCGTGGGCGTTGGAGTGCGGGCCGAGCACGCCGGTGATGAGGAACTGCGCCTGGGGGAATTTCTCGCCCAGCATGCCCATGAACGGGATCGAGCCGCCCTCGCCCATATAAGTAGCCGGTGCGCCGAACTGGTGCTGCGAGGCCTCGGTCACCGCCTGCTCCAGCCAGGGCGACAACGCGGGCGCGTTCCAGCCGCTGCCGTCTTTCTCCAGGTCGAACGTGACGGTGGCGCCGTAGGGCGGATCCTTTTCCAGTAGCTGCTTGAGGAACTGGCCGGCCTGTTTCGCGTCCAGCGTGGGCGGCACGCGCAGGCTCAGCTTCACCGCGGTGAACGGGCGCAGCACGTTGCCGGCGCTGTCCAGCGGCGGGATGCCGCCGACACCGGTCACCGCCAGCTGGGGGCGCCAGGTGCGGTTGAGCACCAGCTCGGGGAGGTCCTTGGTCACCGGCTGCATGCCCCCGGCCCAGGGGAACTTGGTGTAGATGTCGTTGCCCAGCACGGTGGCCGCGTGCCTCGCCTGTTCCACGCGCTGGGCGGGAATGTCGACGTAGAGCTCCTTCGGCTTGATCCTGCCGGTTTCGGGGTCCTCCAACCGCGACAGGACATCGCGCAGGATGCGGAAGCTGGACGGCACCACGCCGGAAGCATCGCCCGAATGCACGCCCTCCTCCAGCACCTGCACGGTGAGGTTGCCGCCGGTCATGCCGCGCAGCGAGGTGGTGAGCCAGAGCTGGTCGTAATTGCCGCAGCCCGAATCCAGGCACACCACCAGCGAGGGATTGCCGATGCGCGAGGCGAGGTGGTCGACGTAATGCGGCAGGTCGTAGCTGCCCGACTCCTCGCAGGCCTCGATCAGCACCACGCAGCGCGCATGCGGCACGCCCTGCTCGCGCAGCGCCAGCAACGCGGCCAGCGAACCGAAGATGGCGTAGCCGTCGTCGGCGCCGCCGCGGCCGTAGAGCTTGTCGCCCTTCAGCACCGGCGTCCACGGCCCCAGGCCATCGGCCCAGCCGGTCATCTCCGGCTGCTTGTCCAGGTGGCCGTACAGCATCACGGTGTCGTCGCCGGCGCCGCTGGCCGGTACCTCGATATAGATGAGCGGCGTGCGGCCTTCGAGCTGGACCACCTCCAGCGTGGCGCCCGGCAGCGCGGCGAGCTTGGACTGCGCCCAGTTGCTCATCAGCTTCACCGCCGCGTCCATGTGACCGTGCGCCTTCCAGTCCTTGTCGAACATCGGCGACTTGTTGGGGATGCGGATGTACTCCACCAGCTTCGGCACGATCTCTTCGTCCCATAGGCCGCTGACAAAACGGGAAAGGCGGGCAGTATCCATGGGGGAAACTCCAAAGCGGGGAAATGGGCCATTCTAGCAAGCCGCCCCCGCGCCCTGGCCGCAGGCCGCGCGGCAGGCACTACACTGTCGCGCCCTTTCGCCGATCCTCGCCATGATCCTGCCGCGCTACCACATCGCCGCCTCGCGCATACCCGGCGCCGGCAAGGGCCTGTTCCTCGACGAAGCCGTGGCCGCGGGGCGCATCGTCAGCGCGCCCGATGCGATCGACCGCACCTTCCGCCACGACGAATTCGCCGCGCCGGAACTGGCCAAACTCAAATACGCCAGCGCGCGCTGGTTCGAGGACCGCTACACGGTGTCGCCGGACTGGCCCGACGAGTGCTACATCAACCACAGCTTCGCGCCGAACGGCCTGTGGCACCTGGGCTTCGTGTTCGCGCTGGCCGACCTGCCCGCCGGCACCGAGATCACGGTGGACTACCGCCACCTGCTCCCACCCGGCGAAACCGAGGATTTTGCGGATGCGGCCACTGGTGAGACAATCACCGGATTGTCCTGGACCGAAAGCCTTGCTTCGAGCACCCGCGCACTGGCGGCCTTGCTCGGTGGCACATGACTTGCTTGCTAATTTGGCATGATCGACATCCCTGTAATCGAGACGGCGCGCCTGCGCCTGACCGCGCTCACCGAGCGCCATTTCGACGACTACGCCGCGATGCTGGCCGATCCCGCCAGCACCCGCTGGATCGGTGACGGCCAGCCGCTGGACCGCACCAACGCCTGGCGCTCGCTGGCGATGCTGCTCGGCCACTGGCAGTTGCGCGGTTACGGCATGTGGGCGCTGGAGCTGAAGGGCAGCGGCGAGTTCGTGGGCCGTGCCGGGCTGTTCTGCCCCGAGGGCTGGCCCGACCTGGAGCTGGGCTGGATGCTCAAGCCCGAGCACCGCCATCACGGCTACGCCACCGAGGCGGGCATGGCGGTGCTGGACTTCGCCTGGCGCCAGCTGCATGCGCCGCGGGTGATCAGCCTCGTGCGCGTGGGCAACGAGGCCTCCGACCGCGTGGCCGAACGCCTCGGCGGCGAGCACATCGACGACATGGACTTCTACGGCAGCGACACCCACGTGTTCGCCTACTATCCGCCGCACCGCGAGAGCCGCCGCGCCGCCTGCGGCTGACGGCGTCGCCGGCCTGCCGGACGTGCAGGCACCGGAGCGGCAGCGGAAAATGCTCCGGCCGCGCAAGGCGGTCCTTTCCTCCGAGAGCGGGTGGAAGCCTGCAGGCCAGGTGGCGGCAAGGCCCGCCGCTGGTGCGCCGCGTCAGGGCGGATCCGCTCCGCTGCGCTACCATCCGCCGGCTGAATCCCCACGATCAGGAGTCCGTGATGCGCCCCTTCCCGCTAGGCGAGGAAATCGACCTGCTGCGCGACACCGTGCACGCCTTCGCCGAGAAGGAGATCGCACCGCGCGCCACCCAGATCGACCATGACAACCTGTTCCCAGCCGACCTTTGGCGCAAGTTCGGCGAGCTGGGCCTGCTCGGCATGACCATCCCCACCGAGTACGGCGGCACCGGCATGGGCTATCTCGCGCACATGGTGGCGATGGAGGAGATCTCGCGCGCATCGGGCTCGGTGGGCCTGTCCTACGGCGCGCACTCCAACCTGTGCGTCAACAACATCTTCCACAACGGCAACGAGGCGCAGCGCAAGAAGTACATTCCCAAGCTGTGCTCGGGCGAGTACGTCGGCGCGCTGGCGATGAGCGAGCCGGGCGCCGGTTCCGACGTGGTCGGCTCGATGAGCTGCAAGGCCGAGCTGAAGGGCGGCGTGTGGGTCGCCAACGGCTCGAAGATGTGGATCACCAACGGCCCCGACGCCGACGTGCTGCTGGTCTACATGCGCACCGCGCCACGCGCCGCCGGCAGCCGCTGCATGACCGCCTTCATCGTCGAGAAGGGCATGAAGGGCTTCTCCACCGCGCAGAAGCTGGACAAGCTCGGCATGCGCGGCTCCAACACCTGCGAGCTGGTGTTCGAGGACTGCGAGATCCCCGCCGAAAACATCGTTGGCGAGGTGAACGAGGGCGTGCGCGTGCTGATGAGCGGCCTCGACACCGAGCGGCTGGTGCTCTCGGGCGGCCCGATCGGCCTGATGCAGGCGGCGATGGACCTCACCCTGCCCTACGTGCGCGAGCGCAAGCAGTTCAACGCGCCGATCGGCACCTTCGGCATGATGCAGGCGAAGGTAGCCGACATGTACACCGCGCTGCAGTCCTCGCGCGGCTTCGCCTACATGGTGGCGCAGCATTTCGACGCCGGCGTGAAGTCGCGCGTCGATCCCGCCGCCTGCCTGCTCAACGCCTCGACCAATGCGGTACAGGTGGCGCTGGAGGCGATCCAGTCGCTGGGCGGCAACGGCTACATCAACGAGTTTCCCGCCGGCCGCCTGCTGCGCGACGCCAAGCTGTACGAGATCGGCGCCGGCACCAACGAGATCCGCCGCATGCTGATCGGCCGGGAGCTGTTCCACGGCAAGGCATGACGACACGCTTTCCGTAGCAGCGCACCCTGTCCGCGAAAGCGCTTGCCCTGATCAGGCATCAGGGCATTCGCGCACAGGGTGCGCTTCTACATAAAGACGCCCCGCGCAGCTCGTCAGCCACTCAACGATGCCGCACTGCGGATCGCCGCGGGCCCGGTGCGGTGCATGTCGAACACCAGCACCTCGTTGTCGCCCACGTGCAGCCACGGTGCGGGGCAATACAGCCGCTGCTGCGGCCCCAGGTTCCAGTAGCGCCCGAGCAGGTGGCCGTTGACCCACAGGTAGCCCTTGGCCCAGTCCGCCATGTCGAGGTAGCAGTCGCCCACCCGTGACAGCGACAGCCTGCCCCTGAAGAACACGCCTGGCCGCGCAGGCTTGCCGTGCAGCGGCTTCAACGACGCCAGCCACTTGCCGTCCAGCGGCAGGCTCACCGCCTCCCATCCCTCCAGCGGCCGGCCGTCCAGCTGCACCGTGCCGACGAGGCCCTTGCGGTCCGCCATGGCCTGGCCGAAACCAACGTGGCCGAAGCTGTCGACGAGGATTTCCAGCGGCGCCTCGTCGTGGCCCGCCGGCAACTGCACGCGGTCGCCCGCGCGCAGTTTCGGATGCTGCACGCGCGACAGGTAGTCGATGTAGCGGCCGCCGTGGAACACCGTGGCGTAGTCGCGCACGCCGTCGACCGTCAGTTCGCCGCCGCCCTGCACCCGGCGGCGATACAGCACCATGCCGTGGTCCTGGCCGAACAGCAGCTCGTTGGATTGTGGCTGCGGCACGGGCTTCGCGGCCGGCAGGTTGTCCCACAGCGAAGCATGCGGCTGCGGCGTGAAGGAGGCGAAGCCCGCCATCGGCGGCGTGGGCGGCACCGGGGACAAGGGCTGCTCCGCGTGTGCCGCGAGCAGCTTGCGGAAGCGGTGGTAGTCCGTCGTGGGCGCGCCATGCTCGTCGATGGGCGCACCGTAGTCGTAGCTGGTGATCACCGGCTGGAAATGCGAATAGTCGTTGCTGGCGTTGGCGCCCGCGCCGAAGCCGAAGTTGGTGCCGCCGTGCACCACGTACAGGTTGAACGAGCGGCCTTCGGCCAGCAGCTTGCCCAGCGTGCCGGCGAAATCGCCGCGCGCGAAGTCCTTGTCGCCCCAGTGGGTGATCCAGCCAGGATAGCCCTCGCCCATCCACACCGGCATTTCGCCCGCGATGGCCTGGGCGCCCGCGAAGTCGGTGTCGCCGTCCAGGCCCAGCGCGGTGCCCGCCAGGTAGGTCTTCGCCTCGCGCACCTGGCCCAGCCCGTCGGAGATCGAGAACGGCCCATGCAGGCCGTGTTCCTGCCACAGCGCGCGGATCGCTTCGAGATAGCCGAGATCCTTGCCGAACGAGGCGTACTCGTTCTCCACCTGCATCATCAGGATCGGGCCGCCGTTCGCCGCCAGCAGCGGCCGCAGCACCGGCGCCATGGTGGCGATGTAGCGACGCACCGCGGCCATGTAGTCCGCATCGTCCTTGTCGCGGACGCGGATGTGCGGGTGGCGCAGCAGGTACGGCGGCAGGCCGCCGAAGTCCCACTCGGCGCAGACGTAGGGGCCGGGGCGCAGGTACACCCACATGCCCTCTTCCTGGCACAGCCTGATAAAGCGGACGAAGTCGCGGTTGCCGCCCGTGAGGTCGAACACGCCCGGCTCCGATTCCAGCGCATTCCACATCAGGTAGACCGCGATGGTGTTGAGCCCCATCGCCTTGGCCATGCGGATGCGCTGGCGCCAGTACCCGGCGGGGATGCGGATCGGGTGCATCTCGCCGCTCATGATCCGGAACGGTTCGCCGTCCAGCAGGAACTGCTGCCTGGACAATTCGAAGCGGTGCGGGCGGCCGTCCGGCCTGGCGGTGTTCGCGGCCGCGGCGGCGAGGACGCCGCCCGCGCGCCAGCCCGCGCCCAGGGCCAGCGGGGTCAGCACGCTCAGGCGCAGGAAGGTTCGTCGTTGCATGCGGGCTCCTCGGTGGGCTGCGTCAGTGCCGCGCTGCCGGCCAGCGCGCCTGCTGGGGGTGACCAGCGCGTCGAATAATCGTACAAATAGTGCCCCGGTTGCGAAAGCCGGCATTGTCGCCCCGCGACCCGGCGGCATCGTCGAGCACGCACTGCATACAAGGCCTGCGCCTGCCGAGCGGCTGCCGGAGTACCGACCATGCTGCACGCCTGCGCCCCTATTCCAGCGAGCAAACCATGAGCAGCACCGCCATCGTCCGCCAGGGCGCGATCGCCACCCGCTTCCGGACGATGCTGCCCACCACGCTCATGCTCGCCGCCTGCCTCGGCGTACCGGCGCTGCATGCTGCCGACGCCACCACCGCGTGGCACGACCAGCACTTCAATGCCGACGTCGCTGGCGTGGTGGGCCGCTCCGATATCGTGCTGAAACGCCCGAACCGGCAACCCGACGAAGCCATGCCGCTGGGCAACGGTCGTCTCGGTCTCGCGGTGTGGTCGACGGACGGCCTGACCGTGCAGCTCAACCGCGCGGACACCTGGCCCGGCCGCCTGTCGCCGGGCCAGCTGGTGCTGCCCGGACTCAGGCGGCTGGTCGAAGCGCCCGACTACGCGGGCCGCCTCGATCTCTACCGCGGCGAATTCAGCGAACGCGGCGGCGGCATGCACGCGACGGTCTACGTGCAGCCCGATACGGACGCCGCCGTGATCGAAGTGCAGGGCGCCGACCCGGACAAGCAACAGTCGGTGCTGCTCAAGCTGTGGCAGCCACGCCGGCCAGCCGCCGCCGCGAGCGGCGGCACGGCCGTGCTCGCCGAAACCTGGCAGGACAAAGGCGAAGCCGGCGCCTCCGGCCAGACCTTCGGCTCGTTGGCCGCGGTCACCGCGCAGGCGAGGGACGTGCGTGCCGAGACGCAAGGGCCGCTGGCGGTGAAGCTGTCGTTCCGGCCGAGGGCAGACGGCTCGTTCCGCGTGCTGGTCGCCGCCCCGGAATGGAAAGGCGGCGACGCCATGCAGCGCGCGAAGCAACGGTTCGCTGTCGCCGGCACGATTTCCGGTGCCGCGCATCGCGCGTGGTGGAACGCGTTCTGGCACCGCGCAGGCCTGATGAAGCTGAGCTCCGCCGACGGCAGCGCCGACTACATGGAAAACCTGCGGGCCATCGACCTGTACGCCACCGCGGCGGAAAGCCGCGGCCCGCTGCCCGGTTCACAGGCCGGCATCGCGGACCTGTTCTCCTCCGCGCGCGACCGGCACCAGTGGGCGCCTTCCGCTTACTGGCACTGGAACCTGCGCATGCAGGTCGCCGCCAACCTGGGCGCCGGCCTGTACGAACTGAACGCACCGTACTTCAACCTCTATCGCAGCAACCTCGCCAACATCGAGGCATGGACGCGCGCGCAGATGGACGGCCGCCCCGGCGCCTGCGTGCCGGAAACCATGCGCTTCAACGGCCAGGGCTACGAGGACGAAGGCTGGCTGAAGCAGCCCGGCCTCAACTGCAGCGCGGAGTCCGGGCCGTATTACAACGCGCGCACGCTGACGACCGGCGCCGAAGTGTCGCTGTGGATCTGGCGGCAATACCTCGCCACGCAGGACCGCTCTTTCCTCGCCGCGAACTACCCGGTAATGGCGGCCTCGGCGGGCTTCCTGCTCGCGTACGCCAAACCTGGCGCGGACGGCCTGCTGCACACCTTCCCTTCCAACGCGCACGAAACCCAGTGGGACGTGCACGATCCCACCACCGACATCGCGGCGATGAGGACGCTGTTTCCTGCAGTCATCGCCGCCGCGCGCGAACTGCACACCGATGCGGCACTGGTCGCCCGGCTGCAGCGGGCGCTGCCGAAACTTCCGCCGTTCCCGCTGGAAAAATCAGGCGACCGCATGGTGATCGGCTTGTCGTCCGACCCGGGCGCGCAGATCAACAACAGCGAAAACATCGGCCTCGAACCCGTCTGGCCCTATGACCTGGTCGGCGACAGCGGCGCCTTGCATGCGACCGCAGTGCGCACTTACCTGCAGCGGCCGAACACCGTCGAGAACGACTGGAGTCTCGATCCCATCGATGCCGCCCGACTGGGGCTTGCCGACGACATGAAGACGGCGCTCGTCAAGCTCACCGAGAAATACCAGCAATACCCGTCCGGCTTCGCTCATTTCGTGGGTCCGGAGTTCTACGTGGAGCAGATCGGCGTGGTCGCGGCCGCGCTGCAGGATGCACTGGTGCAGGACCATGACGGCCTGATCCGCATCGCGCCCGCCTGGCCCGGGGACTGGAACGCCGACGCCACGGTCTATGTCAGCCGCCGCGGCAAGGTCGATCTGCAGGTGCGCGACGGCGTGCCGACCACGGTAGTGATCGAGGCCGGCGCCGACGGTGCCATGGCAGTGCGCAATCCCTGGCCCGGCGCCGCCGCGGAGGTGGTCGTATCCGGCCACGGCCGGCGTGTGGTCGAGGCAAGCGGCGACGCCGTGCTGCATTTCCGGGCCCATGCCGGCAAGGACTACGTAGTCCAGCGTGTCGGCAAACCCATGGCGAAGCTGCCGTTCGCCGCCGTCGCGGGAGTCGCGGCAAGCGGGCCGAAAACGCTGGGGACGCGGCATATCGGGTTGCCTTGAGGCCTCTTGCCGCATCACCGTCCGGGCCTGCACGCAAACCCGGGCGGGAAAAGAGCCGGAGACCGCATGCGGCGACGCTAGATGCCGCGGCGGGGCCGCCCGTACAGCGCGCGCAGTTCGTCCTTGGCGGCTTCCAGGCAAGCGCGCCGCTCTTCCGGCAGCGCGTCGCCGGCACGATTGAGATAGAAACTGAGCATGGACATCGCCGAGCGGAACGGCGTCGTCCTGCGCCGCCGGCTGGCCTCGGCGGAGGCCTTCAGCGAGGCCGCGATGCGGCGCGGATCGCCCCAGGTGAACACGCCCTCGTCCAGCTCCAGCGCGTGACTTTCCCGCGTCACCCGCTGCGACCAGTGTCCAGGCGCCTTCTCCGGCTGATGCGGTTTGCGTGGATCCATGTCCGTCGCCGCCCTGTGCGCCCGGCGGCTCACCCTGCGCCGAGGACACCGATGGCGGGGAATGGCCGGACTGCCGCCCATTCTTCTACCGTCAGACTGGACAGATCAAGGCATAAAGCCATCGCCCGGCGGTGCGAGGCCGTGGTGACCAGGTGCGCATCGCTTCGGAGTGGCCGGAAGAAAAGACGCGACGACCCGCATTTGGCCACCGAGGGTCGGCGAACCGGCGGCAGCGCACTGGCATCAAGGCGCCGGGCACGCCGCCGCCACCCGTATCGGCAAGGCCGGCGCAGCCCTTCCGTTCCGCACGCCTGCCGCGCGCTGCACGGCCAGCGCGGCGGCGGGCAGCGTCTTCAAATGGTTGAAGTTGGGCGACCAGACCTTGGTCGGGCCGGCGTTGTGCGGCCCCCCCCGCGCTGTCGGTCCAGTTGTCCACGATGCGCAGGTTTCCGCTCCACGACGCCCACGCGCTCACCCACGACCCCAGCACCACGTTGCGCTCCACGTCGAAATACGAGCTGTGTTCGTCGAGGTAGATGCCGTTGCCCACGCCGCTGTGGCGCATGTCGGTGACGTTGCGCACCACGCAGGAGGTGCCCGGGGTGGATTGCCCCTGCGTGTAGATCGCGCCACCGTCGGCCAGCTGCAGCATCACCCGCTCGATGCGGTTGCCGACGATGTGGATGGACGACTCCACCGCCGCCGTGCCTTCGTAGTTCCAGCCCCAGCCCACCGAGATGCCGCTGTACGGCAGGTCGCTGATGGTGTTGTGCACAATGTCGATGCCATTCACGAAGCCGGCCATGATCGCCACGTTGTCGCGCCAGGCCAGCGCCACGTGGTCGATGCGGTTGTCGGCGACCACGATGTCGGAGGTCTTGCCGGCCGGATCGGCGGGATGTCCTTCCGTATCGCCCGCAAACACGGCACCACCGCCGAGGTCGGTGAAACGCGAATTGGTCACTGCCGCGCCATGCGTGCCGCCCGCCAGCGCGATGCCGGCCGCGGCGAGGTGCTCGAAGCGGTCGCGGTCGAACACGATGTCGCGGGCCGCCTGCACGTCCACGGCGCTGACCATCCGCGTCATGCCTTCGCCGTTGTCCGGCAATCCGCCCTGGCGCGGTCCATCCACCAGATAGCCTGCCTGCAGGCTTACGTAGCCGTCATCCGAGGCCGGCTTGCGCCATTCGGTGCCGGCAAAGCCGATGCCGCTGAACAGCAGGTCGTGCACGGGCGCGCGGCGCGAGCCCTGCAGCACCAGCAGTTGCTCCAGCAGCGGCAGTTCGATGGAAGGCGTGCGCGACGCCTCGTCCGGCAATGGCCGGTAGCGCAGCGCCTGATGTGCCGCATCGACCGTGTAGCTGCCGGGCATGGCCGGATCGCCGGCGAGGTTCTCGAACCAGTCCACGCCGCCGTAGTACTTGCCCACCGGACTGGCCACCGCCCAGCCGTTGCCGGGCGAATCCAGCGTGGCGTTGCGCCAGCACGGCTGGGCGAGATCGACGCGGCCGGGGCCGAGTCTGACGACGCGGCAGCGGAAATCGCGCCAGCGTGCGTGCAGCACCGCCAGCGAGCCGGTCTGCAGCTGCTGCAGGATCGTGGACGGCACCTTCGACAGCCCTTTCGCATCGACCACGCAATGCGGGCAGGCGCCGGTGCGCGCCGGCCAGCGCCGCTGGCCACCGACGTAGATGCTGGACGGCACATCGCCCGGCGGCAACGCGAAACGCCACAGCGCACCGTCGCGCGCTCCCTGCACGCGTCGGCTTCCGGACAGCACCGGACGTGCGCCCGGTGCCGCCTGCCAGCGCACGGGATGGCCGCCGGCGCCGCTGTCCGACGCATCGAACTGCAGCGGCCCTAGCAATCGGTAGGTACCATCCTGCAACTGCACGGTGATGTCGTCATGCCCACGGCTGCGCAACGCGCGAACCTCCGCCTTTGCGGCCTGCAGCGTGCAAGGCGACGACGTGCCGCATGCGCCTCCGGTCGACCCCCCGGGTGCGACATGCAGGGTTTGCGCAAGGGATGCGCACGGCAGCAGCGACAGCGCCGCAAGCGTCCACGCCAGACGGGTGGATAGCGAAGGCGCGCTCATTGCCCGTCCCGCTTCGATAGCCGGCTCACGGCTTGCAGATCGCGAGCCGCCGCGCCACTTCGGTTGCCCGTTGCCAAGGATCGCCCTGCGGCAGGGTCTGCTCCAGCGCGCGCGAGGCCGCCCACGCGTGTTCCATCGCGTACCAGTCGATCCGTCCGGGTGGCTTGCCCGTCGCCAGCGACTGTTCCAGCGACGCGAAGAAGCGCCGCCAGCGCGGCGCGTACAGGCCGCCCACCAGGCCGGAGAGCTCGCGGTTCGCATAGTCGTGCAGGCCGCCTTCGTCGGCGCCCTGGCGTCCGCCCCAGACGGTGACGAGCGTGCGCTGGTCGTATTCGAACCGCGCCGCCTCGGCGTCGTCGGCCGCCGCGGTCCGTGCCGGTGCGAGCCAGTTGCCGAGCAGGAAATGGGGATCGCTGGCGAGCAGGCGGTCGAGCAGCGTCATGTCGTCCAGCCACGTGGCAGCCAGTGCGCGCAGGCGCGCAGCGTCTTTCGCATCGTAGGCCGCCTTGATCTGCGGCATCAGCACGCGGGCATGGTTGGCCAGCGTTTGCCGAGCCACGTCCACTACGTCGTAGCGGTAGGCGCTGCTGCCGCGCAGTGCCGGTGCCACCTGCAGCAATTCGCAGATGGCCTGTGAGAAATGCCCCGCGTCGTAGCGCATCGCCTTGGGTGACCAGCTCGCCGCCGTGGCCACGTCCTGCGAAGGGCGCGCGTCGAACAGGCTGTCCTGCGGCTCCGAATCGCCGTTCGAGGGCATGGCATAGGCGGTTTCGCCGAGGATGCGCCACGCCGCCTCGGCATGCGCGTCCGCGCCGCCGTAGCGGCCGTCGGCATAGGCCTTGAACCACGCAGCCTCGTCGTGCGGCACCGGCTCCCATGCCAGCGCGGTAAACAGCGCGAACGCTGCCGGGTCGAGGCCGCTGGCTTCGGGCATCCAGGCAATGCCGCGCAGCTTGCTGCCGGGCTTGTCGCGCCACGCGGCGAAACGCTTGAGCCACACGCCGGCGTTCGCGCCCAGCGTGCTGTGGCCGCCAAAGTTTGGGATGCTGCCGAAGGCATACGGCGCGCCGTGCCAGTCCTGCTCGCGGTCCAGCCCGTCGTAGCGGTCCGACAGGCCGTCGACGATCACCAGGCGCCGCTTGTCCACCGCATCGAGCACCGCCGGCAGCGGGTTGTGCTGCCATCCCAGCAGCACCCAGCGCGCGCCCGGGTGCGCGGTCTGCAATGCAGCCATCACGCCGCGCGCCGCTGCTCCTACCGGCACGTCGCCGGCGCGGCCGCCTTCGTGCAGCAGGTCCATCTTGTACATCGTGCCGTCGCCGAACAGCGTTCGCTGCTGGCGATAGAAATCCGCCGCGACCTTGGCGTAGAGCGGATCGCGCGGGTCGAGCCAGTCCGGTCGCTTGAAGCCCGCCCACTCGCCCTGCGGCACCACGTTCGCACCGGGGTGCCTCGCCGCGAAACCCGATGGCACCGTGCCGAAATAGCCCGGAAACACCGGTGCCATGCCCAGCGCACGCAGGCGCGCCACGATCTTCTGCGCCAGCGCCACGCGTCGCGCGTACTGCCGCGGCGGCGCCGGCGCGTCGAAACCGGACATGTTCTGCAGCAGCCACCACGGCTGGTGCGCTGTGGCGGGAATCCATGCGCGGATCTCCGCGTCGCTGTAGCCGAAATCCCGGAAGGTGCGGCGATACACCTCTTCCGTGCCGACCGGCACGAATACCTCGTTGATGCCGTGCAGGGCCAGCAGGTCGATCTTGTGCTCCCATGCCGGCCAGTCGAGGTAGGCGTTCGAGTAGCCGTCGTCGGTGTCGTTCAGCGCGTAGCGGTCGGTCACTACGGCGCGGCTGGCGATCGGCGCGGCGGGCGCCGGCAGCGTGGCAGGCAGGCGCGAGAGGCTGTCGCCCGGCCAGCCGATGTCGACGTGCGCCACTTCGTGCAGGTAGGTTTCCACCCCGACCAGCAGCACCGCCGGCGTGGTGCCCGCAATGACGATGTGCCCGGGTGTGCCGCGGATCACGAAGCGGTCCGGCCCTTTCCGGGGATCGAGCGTCTCCAGGGTGAACTGCGCCTGCCAGCGCGGCAGCAGTCGCTGCAACGCCGCGCGTACCGGCGCGGTATCGAACGCGGCCTTCGGCGGCGCGGCGGCGAATGCCGGGAGCATGCCGATGCATGCCAGCAGGCCGCAGGCCAACAGTCGTTGCATTCGTGACTTCACAAGGCGTTCCTCCCGGCCGCGTCGCGGCGGAGCTGCGAACCGGGCGTGGGCGTGCGCCGTTGCGAGGCGGGATCCACCCCGGTGACGCCGAAACCCCCGGTGTAGCCACGGCTCCGTTCGACGTTGCCCGGCAGGCTGCGCGGGAAGCCGCCCGGTACCGGTGCGCCATCCGCGATTTCGCGCCGCAGCGCGCCGAGGCCATCGACGGCCCTGGTGAATTGCCGGCGCGTCAGCAAGGAGTTCATCGGGAAGACCCCGCAATGGGGGTGAGCTGCACTGACTCGATGCCGGCCGGCAGGTGATCGCCCTTGTGGAATGGCGCCACCGGCGTCAGCTCCACCTGCATCGCCCAGGGTTCGGCGCCCGCGTCGCGACTCACGCGCAGTTGTGCCGCACCACCGGCCGCCGGAAGGCTCAGCGTGTGCGGATGCCCATCCACCCATACGTCCAGCTGCGAACCCAGCCTGGCGCCGTGGCAACGCAGGCTCAGCCGGTAATCTCCCGGCCCGGCCTGCACCTGCCAGCGCAGCTTGTAGACGGTAGGGGGATCGTCGTAGCCGTAGCCGTTGTAGTTGAGGAAATGCTCGGCCTGCGCTGCCGCGAGGTGCACGCGGCCGTCTGCGCTAGGCGCCACGGCATCGGGCCGCACGTGCAAGGCGCCATCGAGCGGGATCGCCACCACCGGCATGTAGCCAGCATCGGCCAGCCCTTCCACTTTCACGCGGACGCCCGACGCATCGGCCACGACGCGGCCGACCCGCGCCCGCGCGTCGCCCAGCACGCGGCCCTGCCCGAAGCGGCTGTCGACCACGCCGGGCAGATACAGCACGCCGTCCGCCGGCGGCTTCGCCACGAACAGGTATAAGGCCCGCGTACCCAGGGTGGCGTAGCCGAAATCCAGCTTCTGGAACGGCGCGGCACGCGTGCCGTAGACCGCCTCGCCACGCGGCCTCAGCCATGCGCCGATGCCGCGCAGCACGTCGGCCTCGTAGGGCACCACCGAGCCGTCGCCTTCCGGGCCGATGTTGAGGATGTAGTTGCCGCCGGCGCTCACCACGCGCACCAGCCGCGCGATGTTCTCGCGCACCTTGCCAGGCAGGTCGCCGCGCTTCTCCCAGGAGCGATAACCCCAGGTATCCGCGAACATCGATGCCGGCGACTGCCAGGGCTGCTCCATGCCCTCGTCCGGTTCGCGGTTGTCGCCCATCACGGTGAAATCGCCCTGGTGGTTCCACACCCGGCCGGACACCATCGCCTGCGGCTGCAGCTGGTGCACGGTGTGGGCGAAGCGCGCGCTCTGCGCCGGCGTGGGCTTGCCCATGTCGAACCAGACCTCGCTGATAGTGCCGTAGTGGCTCATCAGCTCGCGGATCTGTGCCACGTTGAAATCGGCTTGCGCCGGCGTGATCGGATTGTCGTTGTCGGGCCGGTACTGGCCGTGCATCCAGTGCCAGTCGATGGTGGAGTAATACACGCCGAAGGGCATGTGCGCCGTCGCGCAGGCGTCGGCCAGTGCCTTCACCACGTCGCGCTTGTACGGGGTGGCGTCGACGACGTCGTAACGGTTCTGCGCGGTGTGGAACATCGCGAAGCCGTCGTGGTGCTTGGCGGTGAGCACGATGAACTTCATGCCCGCGGCCTTGGCCAGGGCCACGATGGCATCAGGGTCGAACTTTTCCGGGTCGAAGTGCTTCGCCAGCGCCTCGTACTGGTCGATCGGCACCGGCGCGAAGGACTGGATCTGCTCGCTGTAGCCCTGCGTGATGCGCTTGCCGTCCCACACACCACCCAGCATCGAATACAGGCCGAAGTGGATGAACAGCCCGAACTTGCGCGCCTGCCAGGCCTGTACGGTGGCGGCGCTGGGGCGTGGGCCGCCCTGCGGCACCGGCAACTGCTGATCCGTGACCGCGCCGGTGGCGAACGAACCCGTGGACAGCAGGCACGCCAGCGCCAGGGTCAAGGCTGCTCTCATGAAGGTGTTCATCCGTCACTCCTCTTCTATGCCCACGTTCTACTGCGAGCAAGAGCCCTTCCCTCCCTCTCTGCCCGGGCTTTCGCCCCGGCCCGGGGAATCATCACGCCCAGCGTACCCAGACTGCACTGGCTTTCGGCACCGCGACGCGATATGTGCCACCGGCATCGGCGGCGGCATACCCGTCCGCCGCGAAGCTGACGTCACGGCGACTGTCCAACGCGGACGCACGCAAACGCATCAGCTCGCCTTTCGCGCCGTGCGGCAAACCGCTCACGACGACCGCGGCATCGCGCGCCTCCTCTTTGTTGATGAGCGCGACCAGCACTGCGTGGCCCTGCTTCGCCGCGTAGGCGGTGAGATTGACGCCGCTGGCATCGAGTCGCCCAGGCAGCATCCGCGCGCCGGCGAAGCGCTGCGCCAGCGCGATGCCATGGAACAGCGGGCGCGGCTGGAAGCCCAGCACTCGGCTGCCGGCGATAGCGGAATAGCGGGAGGCCAGCGCGTTGCGTTGCGCCACGATGTCGCCTCCCGTGGAGGTTTTCACCGTGCGTCCCAGCGAGCTCTCCACCGAGTGCAGCGTGCCGCCGTGGAAGTGCATGCCGCCCACGCCCCGCTGTGCCAGCGCCAGCATGAAGTCCGCGCCCCACAGCGCGGAGGCGAACACGTTGCTGGTGCCGTCGCGGCCGCCGTTGTAATAGGAATTGCCCTCGGTGATGCGAAACGGCAGCCCGTGCTGGTCCGCCACCCGCATGATCTCCTCGACCTCGCCGAGAAAGCCGGGGTCGCCGGCGAGCATGTCCGCGATCGAGCCGTTCTCCGCCGCCTCGCGGTAATAGTGCCGGCTGAGGAACACGTTCTCCTTCGCATGGCGCCGTGCGTACTCGATCACCCAGTCGGTGTTCGCGCCGGTATCCGGCCCGGCCAGCGGCATGCCGGCGGCATGCAGCGCCTCGGCATACGGTACCCAGGCCGCGTCGAACGTGGCGTAATCGTGGAAGTAGTTGTTCGCCTCGTTGCCGATCTGGATCGCCAGCAACTGCTCGCCCACCAGGCGTTGCACGGCCTGCGCCAGGTCCAGCGCCATCGCGGGCGAGCCGATGCGCAGGTTCACGCCGAACACCAGTTTCCAGCCGGTGGCGCGCAGGAAGCCGGCCAGCGCCTGCAGGCCCTCGGGCTGCAGCACGTAGGGTTGCGCGGGCCCGCGCTTCCGCGGGACGAGGGCCGGCGGCTGGCCGCGGTAGCCACCCCACACGGTGTCGTCGCTGGTGTTGCCGCCGATGCGCAGCACGCCGTGCGGATTCATCTCGCGAAACAGGTGCACCAGGCCGTGGTTGTCCGAGGCGAAGAACGTGGGATCGGACAGCTCCAGCGTTTCGTAGCTGAGGCTGGCGAGGCCGAGATCGGCGCGCCTCCCGGGGCGGCCCATGTCCAGTGTGAAGCTGGCCTGCGCTGCAGACGCATTCGCGCTCCATGCGCGTGCGCCGCAGGCGGTGGCCAGCGGCAGGAGTGCGGCGGCCTGCAGCAGGCGGCGGCGGGCCAGGTCGGTCATGCTCAGCCTCCGTTGGTCGGGGTCAGTTCCAGCGTCAGCACCTCGAACGGCGCCAGCTTGATCGTGCCCGCGTGCTCCGCATCCAGCGTCTTCGGCACATCGGCGCCGCCGTTCTTCCATACGTCGTGCACGCTGAAGCGGCGCGCTACGCCCGGCGGCAGCTGCAGCTGGCGCTGCAGGTCGATCACCGCGAGCTGCGGCTTGTCGTCCGGATTGCGGAAGGTGACGATGGCTTTCTTCGGCGACCACGCGGCCCAGCCGTAGACATCCAGCCGGCCGGGATCGCCGCCGATCCAGTGCGAGTCGCGCAGCACGTCGGCGTTCGCGCGCGACCACTTCGCCGTGTCGGCCAGCGTGTCCCAGTCCTGCGGCGTGAGCAGCGAAGGCGTGATGTACATCTCCTGAAGCTCGGTGCCGGTGGCGAAATAGGAGTGCACCTCGTTGGCGAAGTCATGGCCCGGATCGGTGTTGAGGCGCGGGTTCTTCTGCGCGTAGATGATGCCGTGGAGCATCAGCGAATCGATCGGAAACAGCGGCCCCTTCAGCACGATGTTCTGGTAGGTCTGCTGGTCGCGGTAGGTGATCCACCGCTCGCGCATCGTGCCTACCCCGGCATACCAGTCGTCCTCGCCGTCGCGCCAGATGGTGTCGGCGTAGCGCAGCCAGAACGGCGAGGCCCAGGTGCCGGTGGTGAGGTTGATGAAGGTGTCGGGCTTGTCCTTGCGGATGTCGCTGATCAGCTGGATCGCCGCGGCGAAATCGCTGTCGAAACGGCTGCCCGGGAACACGCTGCTGACGTTGCCGGTGCCGTCGAACTTGAACTGGTTGACGCCGTCCTTGTCGAGCAGATCCATCACCACCTGGTGGAAGCGCTGGTAGTACTTCGGCCCGGACAGCGCAAAGCCGCCGTCGTTGGTCTCGTAGCCGGCTGCCTTGCCGTTCTTCACGCGCTGCTGCCAAGGCTTGCCGTAGCCGCCCCACGGCGACAGCCAGATGCCCGGCGCGGCGCCGTACTTCGCGGCCGCCTCCCGCAGCGGCACGAAGCCGTGCGGAAAGTCCTTGCTGAAGTTCCAGCTGCCGCTGCGGTCGTCCCAGCCATCGTCGAACAGGAACGAATCCAGTTTCACGCCGCGCTTGACGGCGAGCTCCCGGCCGAAGGTGTTGATACGGTCCAGCGCCTCCGCCTCGGTGTACGGGGTGAAGTAGCCGATGTCGTACCAGGAGTTGTAATGCAGGAAGGTGCGGTAAGGATGCGCGCGTTCGCGCTCGACGTAGCTATTGAAGTCGCGGCGCAGCTGGCCGTCGCGCACCACGCCGATCACCGCCGAGTAGGCCACCGTCTTACCCTGCTCCAGCGGTAGCGTGCGGGCCATGGCGAGTTTCACCGTGTCGTGGTACGCGGTGCTCTCGGACAGCGGGTTCTCGAAGCCGAGATAGACGTCGCTGGCCACCACCGGCGAGCCGTTCACCGTGCCTTCCACTTCGGCACCGGCCACCTTCGTCTCCAGCAGCAAGACCTTGGCGATCTTCTCGGCCTGCCCGAGCGCGGTGATGCCCACCTCCTCGCGCAGGTAAGGCGAGCCGTCGCGCTGCACCAGCTTCCAGTCCACCCGGAAGCGGCCATTCGCGTCGCCGAAGCTGGCCTCGACCGCCTTGCCGGGAATCCGCCCGGCCAGTCGCGAGGACCTGGCATCCACCGGCAGCGCCGCCACGCGCGGCAGCGACAGCAGGTTCATGTCGGCGGCCCTGAGCGTGCTGCCGTCGGCCATGACCAGCGCGAACGGCGCGGGTACCTGCAGGGTGCGGCCGTGCACGCGGTCGGTCACCGTCAGATCGACGAGGTGCTTGCCGTCCAGCGTCCAGCGCGCCTCGACCGCGGCGTTGCCGAAGCGCTCCGCCCCCTGCCGGTCCGCGAACGCCGCGGCACCCGGCGCCAGCACCAGCTTGCCGGTGACGACGCTGTCCTCGGCGTGCGCCGGGCCGAGGCCCGCCAGCACGATCAGCAGCCAGGAGGCCAGCGCGCCCGCACGTGGCGAACGAAGGGAGTGCGGATGCGATGCTGCCATGGTGACCTCTTGTATTGACTGGTGGCACCGACCGGCCCTGCGTGTGGAGCCCTTGTCGATGCCTGTGTTGGAAGCGCCGTACGGCACAGCGGGACAGCGCGAGCTGGAGTGGCGCAGGCCAATCCGCAGGCAAGTGAGCACGCTCATCCCATCGTGAGTGAGAAAGGCGCCGACGGGCCCCTGCTCTGCAGCGCTGCCCCGGGATGCTGGAAAGCCATCGTGAACATGAAATCGCTTGTCCTATCACTGAGCCGAAAACAGCCGGCGCCCCTCCCTGCGCCGGCTGCATGCGTCGGGTCTACTGTTCCGGCAGTTTGCCTAGATCCACATCGGGCCGAATGCCATTCGGCTGGCGATAGAACCACTGGTGCGACGCGACCGAAGGCGTGAAGAAGCCGTCGTTGCGCAGATAGAACTGATTGCCGACGGCCCCGCCGGCGAAATCCGCGCGCTGGTTGTTGTAGCCCGTGGGGTCGACGTCGTACCAGGCCGAAGTCATCTCGGTCCATGCGCCGGTCGAGCTGACCGCCCACTCGTTGCCGAAACTCGCGCGGCGGCCAAGGTAGCCGGTGTCGGGATTGAACCCCTCGAGGAAGGAATACACGCCCTGCTGATACGTCGACGTACCGGGGTATTTCCACGTGGCAAGGAAATGCCATTTGACGCCCGCCTGTGCCTGGTTGCCGCCCTGGCCGTTGTCACCGCAGGCATTGTCGCCCTGGGGCGTGCCGAACCAGGCCGAGAACAAGGTGTTGCCCTGGCCGTCGGGCTGGGCGCGGGTGATGAAGCGGTAGGTGCTGCCCGCCCGCCAGTTGCAGATCATGTGACTTTGGCCGCCGGTCCCTTCGCCACCGAAACTGTCGACGATGGTCTGGTTGCCCTTGGCGACGAGCGTGGTGCTGCCGCCCGGCGGATCCCACACCGAGAACAGGATCCAGCGTTTGTTCGGAGCGTTCACCTGCATGCCGAAGTAGCCGACGTTGAACCCGTTCGCCATGTAGTACGTACCGACCGGATCCTGCCCGACCGGCACGGTGACTTCGCTGTAGAAATACTCGGTCGCGGCCGGAACACTGAAGCCCAGATGCACCGACGGACCGCGCCGCGACCAGTAGAAATTGCTCGGATCATTGGCGAAGAGCAAACCGCCAGCGGTCGCCGTGCCATCCAGTTGCAGCCCGGAGATGTCACCGAAGTAGCCGCCGTTGTTCGAGACGCCCTGCAGGTCGATCTTCACGTAACCCGGCTGGTTGATCCTGAACGTACCCACCGGGAACACGGTGTTCGCCACGCCCGCTGGCGCCAGCGCGATGGTCTGCGACTGGTCGCCAATGGATACCTTGACCGTGCTCTGGGTAGAGCCGGACAGGCTGCCGACCAGCGACACCTGCAGGTCACCCGGCTGCATCACGTCGACATACGTGCTGATCGTGGTGTACGGCGAATCCCAGTTGTGCAGTCCGGTGTCGTCGATCGTCTCGTCCGGCTTGTTCCTAGACTGTGTGATGTACGCGTTGCCGCCCAGCGGAACCGTCGCAGGCAACGCTTCGGCCGCAGGCGCCACGAACAGGCTGGAACCAAGCAACAAACCGCAAGCAAGCCATAGCCCGCCAATTCGATATCCGAGTTTCCGCACAAAGCCTCCGTAATCCCGAGTGAGAAAGAGAGCATGCGAGATCCGCGCCCGCGTCGCTCGTCCGTGGCTTGCTGCCGCGGACGAAACCGCAAGACCAGCCGGTGCGCGTGGCGAATCGGTTCGAAGCCGCCGCCCGGCAAGGCCGGGCGGTGGTTTGTTGCAAGGCGGCGCGGAACGCCACCGCCCACGATCAGTAGTCGTAGGTGACGCCGAGCCGCACGTAGCGCGGCGGCTGCAGCACCAGCGGAGTGCCGTAGAGCGGGTTCGGCGTGCCGCCGCTGTTGCCGTTGTAGTGGGGGTTCAGGTTCAGCGGCGCCTGCCCGTTGAACACGTTGAACACGTCCACGCTGAAGGCGAGCCTGTGGTCGGCGAAGGCCGGGCGGTAATGGACGCCCACGTCAAGCTGCCTCATCCACGGCAGCCGTCCCGTCGCCCCCGGCGGCGATGGCTGGCCGTTGCACCAGTGGTAGTTGGAACCGTAGCCGTCCGGGTCGCTCTGGCCCGGCCCGTAGTAGCCGAGGCAGTACTTCGGGCCGCCCGAAGTCAGGTTGAGGTTGGCCGACAGCATCCACTCGGGCGTGACCGCGTAGTAGCCGTACGCCTTGATCACGTTGGTATGGTCGTTGCCCTGCGGGCCGTTGGCGTAGACCATCAGCTCCGGGAAATCCCAGTCCTCGTTCTGCGTGCCGCCAGTAGCCTGGATGTTGGACTGGCCCTGGCCTTCGCTGTTGCCGTAGCTGCGCGAGAAGGTGTAGCTGATCTTGCCGTACCACTTGCCGTCGAACGGGTGCTCCAGGAAGCCTTCCAGTCCGTAGTAGCGGCGCACCGCATGCGGGAAATGCATCTCGGCATTGGACAAGGTCACGCTGTGGAACGCGCCGCTGGGATCCTGCACCGCGAAGGTGTTGGCCTGGCCCGGATTGATGTAGTAGCAGGTGGCGTCGTTGACGTCGGTGATGCCTTCCGCAGCCGCCTTGTCCACCACCGCCTGCGCATCGCAGTAATCGTCGATCACGTGCCGCAGGATGCGCCGGGTGACCTTGGCGCCGTAGACCCAGTGCGGGCCGGCGGTCTTGCTGAAGCCGAGCATGAACTCGTCCTGGTCCATCGCCTTGAGGCTGGTCACCGTCATGGTGCGCGGGTCGGGCGTCTGGCCATAGGCGCCGTTCGGCGACACCGGCGGCGACATCTGGGTCAGGCCGGTCGGCGTGCCGTCGGCCGCGATGCCGCTGTACGTGTAGTACTGGTTGGTGGCCACGTAGCCGTTGGCGGGGTCGCCCGGGGCGATCGGCGAGCCCAGGTAGTAGCGGCCCGCGTTGCCGAACACCTTGAACGTGCTGTCGCCGAACACGTCCCAGCTGAAGCCCAGCCGCGGCGCCCACTGCGGCTTGGTCTGGCGCATGTAGGCGCTGGCGCTGGCATTGGTGTTGACGAAGCTGTCGTCGCGCAGGCCAATGGAAAGCAGCAGGCGGTCGTTGACCTGCCACTGGTCCTCGATGTACTGGGCCTTCTCGCTGGAGAACAGATTGCCGCCCTGGCTGAAGATGTACTTGGAGGCGTAGTAGCCGGTCGCCCCGTTCGGATAACTGGCTGGCGCGCCTACGCCGAGCCCTGGGAACAACGCATCGCCCGGCGTGCTCGTGTGGCCGTATTGCCACAGGTAGCCCGGCCCGGAGGTCAGGTCGGCCTGGTCGCGCGCCGCGGTGCGCAGGTTGTCGATGCCCGCGGTGATCGTGTGGTCGCCCAGGGCATAGGACAGCGCAACCCGCAGGTTGGTGGTGACGAAGTTCTGGCCCGGGTTGCTGATCCTGCTGACGGTCTGGTTGTTGGTGATCGGCGTGCCGCCGTTCAGCGCCGGATTCTGGTTCGTGTAGCCGCTGAGATAGGTCAGGCTCGGGTCGTAGGCCGGGTTCTCGCTGTAGCTGCGCGTCTTCATGCTGCCGTACATGGCAGTCAGGGTCAGCTTGTCCGTGAGGTAGCCGGTGTACTTCGCCAGCCACAGGTCGCCGCCGTGCTTGGTGTTGTTGGCGTAGGACTTGAAGCCCGCGTCGGCGAGGTTGTTGTAGTCGTAGTTGTAGACGGTGCCGCTGGACAGGCTCTTCTCGGATGCGCCGGTCAGCTCCAGCAGGTTGTTGCTGGTGATGTTCCAGTTGACCTTGGCGTACCACTTGGGCAGCGTGTTCCGGTAGTGCGAATCGGTGCCGCTATCGACGCTGTTGACCGTGTTGCCCTGCGTGTGGGTCATTTCCGCCGAGGCGAAGAAGAACAGCTTGTCCTTGATGATCGGGCCTCCGACGTAAAGGTCGTAGACCGAGGACCAGCTGCTGTTCCGGTTGCGCGGGTCGTACAACCGGCCCGCCACCGGCGACGGGGGCAGGCCGTTCGCGTAATAGGTGCTGTCCTGGTTCGCACGCAGGGCCGACGGCTCGTAGAGGAACTGCCCGCCGAAATGCCACTCGTTGGTGCCGCTCTTGCCGATCATGTTCAGCACGCCGCCGTCGCTGCGTCCGTACTGCGCGCTGTAGCCGCCGGTGTAGACCTCTTCCTGCTCGATCGAGCCGTACGGCAAGGTGATGCCGCCTGCGGAGAGGTTCGGATCGGTGGTGTTGAAGCCGTTGAGGTAGTACGCGTTCTCGGTGGACGACGAACCGCCGAAGCTGACCAGCGACTCGCCGGTGGTGCTCCTCGCGCCGCCGGCGCCGATGTTCGCCGCCGGCGCCAGCAACGCAACCGCTTCCGCGGTATGGCCCAGCGGCAGCTTGGCCAGCTGGTCGGCGGTAAGCACCGTGCGCGAGTCCACCGAGCTGACGTCGATCGGCGGGATCGCGCTGGCGGTCACGCTCACGCCGGAAAGCTGCTGCGCATTCGCCGCGCTGGCCGGGGCGGCTTCCGCGTTGAACGAGACGTCCGCGCCCACGCCCACCTTGAGCACCACGTTGTCGCGCCGCTGCACTTCCCTGCCATCGCGCATCAGGCTCACCGAATAGGTGCCGATCGGCAGCTGGGTAGCGTTGTAGCGGCCCTGGCTGTCGACGCCGACGGTGCGGGTCAGGCCCGCGCCGTTGCTGACGGTGACGCTTTCGCCCGACTGCGCCGGCACGCGGCCGAAGATGCTGCTGGTGGTGGACTGGCCATGCGCGGCCGTGGACGCCAGCAACAGACCCAGAGCCGTGGCCAGGCCGGTCTGTCGCAGCGGGATGTTTCTGCTGGATTTCATGAATGCCCCTCGGAATGTAATGAACTGCTTCTGGATATCCGCAAGCCAAGCACCCCCGCAGCCCACGGATTGTTCGTACGCCGATGGCTCATCCTCATCGGCAGTGGCGGACTCCGCCGCCGCTCAGTGCTTCCATTCCCGCACCCGCACCCGGCCGAGCAAGGCCTCGACCTGGTCCGGACGCACGTAACCGGTTTCCACATCCATCGCGTTCGCTGCGCCGCAGGCCACCGCCAGTCGCAAGGCCTCGCGCAACGGCTCGCCGCGCTTGATGGCCACGGCCATGCCGGCGAGGAAGCAGTCGCCCGAGCCGACGGTGTTGCGCACCTGCTCCAGCTCGACCGCGGCGTGCCAGGTGCCGCTTTCGTCCATCGCCACCGCACCCAGCGCGCCCAGGCTCAGCACCGGCGTCGCCACGCCCTGGGCATGCAGCTCGCGCAACGCGGCGATGGCGGCATCGAGATCGCCGACAGCACGACCGAACAGTGCCTCGGCCTCGTCGCGGTTCGGCTTCAGCAGGAACGGCTGTGCTGCCACCGCCCTGCGCAGCACCTCGCCGCTGGCGTCGACCAGGCAGCGCTTGCCGGCGGCGCTCACCTGCTGCGCCAGTCCGGCATAGGTGTCGGCGGCCATTCCGCGCGGCAGGCTGCCGGACAGGATGGCCAGCCCGCTATCCGCCAGCGCGAGACGGAATGCGCGATGCAGCGCCGCGCCATCGCGTTCGCCCAGCTGCGGCCCCTGCCCCAGTATTTCGGTGATCTGGCCGGCCGCGTCCTGCAGCGCGATGCAGTGGCGCAGTGGCGCATCGATCTCCACGCCGTGGAACAGCACGCCGCGTTCGCTCATGCGCCGCGCGATGAGGTTGCGGTGTGCGGCGTCGACCAGGCCGATCAGCTGCACCGGCTCGCCCAGCGCGGCGATGGTCTGCGCCACATGCAGGCCCTTGCCGCCCGGCAGCACCTGCTCATGTACCGTGCGGTTGACCTCGCCGAGCTGCAGCGTGTCCACCCGTATCAGGTGATCGATCGCGGTGTTGAAGCCGGCTACGGTGATCATGGGGTGTGCCCCAGCAGCGCCTGCGCCTCGGCCGCGTCGGCCTGCCGTGCGGTGCCGCCCACGCCGCGCGTGGAGAGCGCGCCGCAGGCGTTGCCCCAGCGCATCGCCTCGGCGAGCGGCAGGCCGCGCAGCCACGCGTGCAGGAAGCCGGCGTCGAAAGAATCGCCGGCGCCGGTGCTGTCCACCGCGTCCACCGCGAACGCGGGCGCTTCGAGCAATTGGCCGGCGCCGTCCAGCGTGGCGCAGCCGTGTCGGCCGCGCTTCACCACGATGCGGGTATGGCCGTTGTCCAGCGCACGCAGGCCGTCACGCACGTCCTCGCAGCCGCTGATGCCGGCGAGCTCCACGTCGTTCGGCAGGAACAGGTCGACCCCGGCGAGCAGGTCGCGCCACTCGTCGCCCCAGCTTTCCGCAGGATCGAAGCCCGGGTCGAGCGAGGTACCGAGGCCCAGCGCAGTGGCGCGCGCGAACAGCGCCTTGAGCTCCGGGCGGAGCGCGTCCTGCAGGTAATACGAGGACACGTGCAGGTGGTCGGCCCCGGCCAGCACCCCGTCGTCGATGTCCGCGGCACGCAGCGCGCCGCTGGCGCCGGCGAAGGTGACCAGGGCGCGATCGGCACTGGTGGAAAACGAGGCGGTGATGCCCGTGCGCAGCGCGGGATCGCGCTGCACCGCGGCCACGTCGATGCCCGCACCCTGCAGCGCCGATACGCAGAAGCCGCCCCAGCCGTCCACGCCCACCTTGCCGGCGAAGACCACCGGATTGCCCAGCCGCGCCAAGCCCATCGCACAGATCATCGAGGAGCTGCCGGGCACGACCAGCGCATCCCCGGCGAGTACCTCGCGACCCGGCGCGGGAAACGCCTGGCAATCCCGGAACACCAGGTCGACGTTGAGTTCGCCGGCGACGAGGATGCGCTTCACGCCTTGCGCTCCCCATGCTGTGCGGGCTGCCCGGATGGGCCGCCCGCGGTGTGCAGCGCGAAGGACTCGACCACCCGGGTCAGCACGCCTTGCGCGGGCGCATCCGGCCTGCCGCCCTGCGCGAGGCAGCGGAAGAACGCCAGCACCTGGCCCACCGCCACGTCGGCCAGCAACGGCAACGCGTCGTCGCCGGCCGACAGGCCGGCGAGGTCCACCGCCAGGTCCTGCGTGCCGATCACGTCGGCGGCGATGCCCTCGCCCACCAGTACGCGCGCCAGGCCCAGCCGCTTGCGGCCGAGCTCGCGCAGCAGATCGTATTCGTAGGCGCGCACCGCCGGATCGGGCGAGAGATAGGCCACCACCAAAGTGTTTTCGTCGAGGCTGGACATCGGGCCATGGCGCAGGCCGAGGAAGGTCTCGGCCATCGTGTGCACGCGCCCGCCGGTCATCTCCAGCATCTTCAGCGCCGCCTCGCGCGCGGCGCCCAGGGCGCCGCCGCTTCCGAGGTAGACCGCCTGGTCGAAGTCGCGACAGGCGATCGTGGCCAGTGCATCGGACTGCTGCTCGAACACGCGCTGCACGCAACCGGCGAGGCGTTGCACGCCGTCCTGCCAGCCATCGGCATCGGCACGGCCGCCGAGACCGCTGCCGGCCAGCACCAGGCTGGTGAAGCTCGACGTCATCACCAGGCTGCGGTCGTTGGTGCGCCCGTCCAGCACCAGGGAGGCATAGCGCGGTTCGTCGCGGTATTGCGAGGCCAGCTTGCCGCTCGCGTTGCAGGTGATCGCGAGGTGGCGCCAGTCCGGTGCATGCGCCAGCAGCTGATCCACCACGCCGGCGCTTTCCGGGCTGTCGCCCGAGCGCGCGATCGAGATCAGCAAACCGCCGCCCGGTGGCAGCGCGCTGCGCCAGTGCGTGAGCAGGGTGCCCGCGGCGATCGCTTGCACCGGCACGCCCAGCGCCTGCTGCAGGTCGGGCGCGATGCATTCGCCCGCATAGATCGAGCTGCCCGAGCCGGTCAGTACGATCTGCGCCGGGCGTGGCGTCAGCACAGTCTGCAGGCGGGCCTGCACCGACGGCTCGCGCAGCAGGGCCGCGGTGGCCTGCCAGGTCGCCGGCTGCTGCAGGATCTCGCGCAAGGTGTCGGCGTAGCCGAGTTCACGCTGCTCGGCCGGCGCGGCCGCAGCCAGCGCGGGGAAACTGTCGAATTCTTTCGTTTTATTTCCAAGTATTGACATTTTTCTTGTTTCGTTCGAATGTGAAGCCATCCGCCCACCACTGCAGCGTATTCGAAATGAATCAGAACTTACAAGTCCCTTCGCAAGCTTCCGAAAAGTTTTCGAAGCTGTCGCTGTCGCAGGGCAAGCGCGCCCGCCTGTGGCGCCTGCTGTATGGCTCGGGTCCGAAGAACGGCAGCCTGCTCGTGCTGCCGCTGGACCAGGGCCTGGAGCACGGCCCCACCGACTTCTTTCCCCATCCGCCGGCCGTCGATCCGGGCTACCAGTTCGAACTCGCCGCGGCCGGCGGCTTTTCCGCCATCGCGCTGGGCATCGGCCTGGCCGAGAAGTACATGCGCGAGTACGCCGGCCGCGTGCCGCTGATCCTCAAGCTCAACGGCAAGACCAACATCCCCAGCGATGCCGAGGCCACCTCGCCGCTGTTCGCCTCGGTGGAGGACGCCGTGCGCCTCGGCGCCGACGCGGTGGGCTACACCATGTACGTGGGCTCGCCGCGCCAGCACGACGAGTTCCGCCAGTTCGAGCAGGTGCGCCGCGACTGCGAGCGCTACGGCATGCCGCTGGTACTGTGGTCCTACCCGCGTGGCAGCGCGGTCAATGCGAAGGGCGGCACCAATACGCTGTATGCACAGGACTACGCCGCCCGCGTGGCGCTGGAACTGGGTGCCGACATCGTCAAGCTGCACGAGCCGAACGACAGCGTGGCGAACGTGCCGGCGCCGTACGACAAGCTCGCGGAAGACTCCGCCGCCCGCTGCGCCCGCGTGGTTCGCTCGGCCGGCCGTACCATGGTGCTGTTCTCCGGCGGCGAGAAGAACGACGACGACGCGGCGGTGCTGCGCAAGGTCGAGCACTACATGCAGTCGGGAGCGAACGGCGTGATGTTCGGCCGCAACATGTGGCTGCGCCCGTTCGACCAGGCGGTGAACCTGGTGCGCCAGGTGCACGACATCATGGCCAAGCACCCGCGCTGAGCCGGCTACGGAGCGTAGCCTTGCTCCCCCTCCCTTCCGGGGAGAGGGTTGGGGTGAGGGGCCGATCTTGCGGCATGCTTCAACGAAGCAAGTTGCACTGGCCTCACCATCGCAAGCACCCGCCCCTCACCTCGCTCCTCTCCCTGGAGGGGAGAGGAAGATGAAAAGCATGACCCACCAGAAATCCTGCCTCTGCTGCGCCCCGCCGACCGGCGCCGGTACGGTACGCATCGAGGCCAGCAACAAGAACCCGCTGCAGACCGCCCCAGACACCAGCAAGGGCGAACTCAAGCTGAAGGATTTCAAGCCGCGCAGCATGCTGCGGGTGCCGCAGACGCATATCGAGCGGCCACGTTTCCCGGTGATCGACGTGCATGCCCACCTCACCTGGTCGAAGAGCGTGCGCAACGGCGTGTCGGTCGGCGAGGAGATCACCGTGTTCACCACGCCGGAAGCGCTGCTGCCGGTGATGGACCGCAAAGGCGTGCGCACCCTGGTGAACCTCACCGGCGGCGTCGGCAAGGGGCTCGAAGAAAGCATCCGGCTGTTCGACCAGGCTGCGCCGGGGCGCTTCCTCACCCTCACCGAGCCCTCGTTCGCGCTGTTCCCCGAGCCGGACTACCCGCAACGCCAGGCCGACGCGATCGAACACGCCAAACGCGCCGGCGCACGCGGGCTGAAGCTGCTGAAGACGCTGGGGCTGTACCTGCGGGAACGCATCGACGATGGCCCCCTGGTGGGTGTGGACGACCGCCGCTTCGATCCGATGTGGGAGGCCTGCGCCGCGCACGACATGCCGGTGTTCCTGCACGTGTCCGACCCGGAGGCGTTCTTCCTGCCCACCGATGGCGGGAACGAGCGCTATGAGGAACTGGCCAACCACCCGGACTGGTCGTTCTACGGCCCGGAATTCCCCAGCCACCAGGAACTCATCGAGGCGCGCAACCGCATGATCGCGCGCCACCCCAACACCACCTTCGTGCTGCTGCACGTGGGCAACAACGCCGAAAACCTGGCCGCAGTGGAGGATTGCCTGGCGCGCTTCCCGAACACCCTGGTGGACATCAGCGCGCGCATCGGCGAGCTGGGCCGCCAGCCGCGCATTGCCCAGCGCTTCTTCGACCGCCACCAGGACCGCATCCTGTTCGGCACCGACGCGGTGCCCTCGCCCTGGGGCGACGACGTGCCCCAGCAGCTGTTCGGCGACGAACTGTACGAGATCTACTACCGCTTCCTAGAAACCGAGGACGAATACTTCGACTATGCCCCCGCCCCGGTACCGCCGCAGGGGCGCTGGTCGATCTACGGGCTGAATCTGCCGGACGCCGTGCTGCGCAAGGTCTATCATGACAACGCCGCCCGACTCCTGCATATTCCGTCCGCATGAGCAAACCCCAGACCGCCAAGCCCGCCGCCCGCCCCCGTCATCGCCTGCTGCTCGGCGAACGCCGTCGCCTGATCGTGGAGCACGTGGAGGAACACGGCCGCGCCACGGTGGAGGAGCTGGCGAACAAGTTCGCCACCTCGGCAGTGACCATCCGCGCCGACCTCGAAGCCCTGGCGAACGCCTCGGCGATCGTGCGTTCGCACGGTGGCGCGTTGCCGGTGATCCCGGTCAGCAGCGACATCCCGCTCAACATCAAGGAAACCCGCCACCAGGCACAGAAGCTGCGCATCGGCCAGGCGGCGGCGGCGATGATCCGCGACGGTGAGACGATCATCCTCGACTCCGGTTCCACCACCGTGGAAATCGCCCGGCAGATCCGCCAGCGCAAGTTCGAGTCGCTGACGGTGATCACCAACGCGCTGAACATCGCGCTGGAGCTGTCCGGCCTGCCCCACGTGCGGGTGATGATGCTGGGCGGCCTGCTGCGCCAGACCTCCTATTCGCTGGTCGGTCCCGACGCGGAACACGCGCTGGCCAAGCTGTCGGCCGACCGGCTGTTCCTCGGCGTGGACGGCCTCGACCCCGAGGTGGGCGTGACCACGCCCGATCCGCTGGAGTCCGCGCTCAACGCGCTGATGATCCGCGTGTCGCGGCAGACCGTGGCCGTGCTGGACTCCAGCAAGCTGGGCCAGCGCAGCCTGTCGGTGATCGCGCCCGTGCGCCAGCTGCACAAGGTGATCAGCGACGGCAGCGCCCCGGCCGAGACCGTCGAGGCGCTGCGCAATGCCGGCGTGCAGGTCGAATTGGTCTGAAATTTCCACCCAAAGTGGTCGTTGTCCGGATGAACCGGCCCGACTACGCTCGACGCCCTGTGCTCGCGCAGCTCCGCAAGAGGGTGGGTGATGGACGCAGCATCCGTGGTGAACGACCGGCGCACAGGCGCGCCCGCATGGCTGGCGGCATGCCTCGCCGTCGGCACGAACGACCCGATCGCGCGCGGCATCGGACCCGGCCGGGTCCTGCTGGCGCTGGTGATGGTCGCGCTGGGCCTGCGCGGGCTGGCGTTCGGCGATTTCGCCGGCACCTGGCAGCGCATCCCGATCGCACACCTGCCGGCGCAAGGTTTGTTCATCCATCTCACGGCGCTGGTCGAACTGGCCACCGGCATCGGCATCCTGATCCCGCGCGTGGCGAAGACCGCGGCAGGGACGATGGCCGTGTTCGCGCTGCTGTGGATGGTGCTGCTGAAATTCCCGGCTATCGCCTACGCGCCATCGATGGAGGCGGTGTGGCTGGGCGCGGGCGAGATCGCGGTGATCCTTGCCGGCGCCTGGGTGGTGTTCGCCGCGCTGGCGAAGCCGGGTGGCCGTTTCCTCGCGGGCCGCAACGGCATCCGCAACGCCCGCCTGCTGTTCGTGCTGGCGCTGCCGACGATCGGCCTCTCGCACTTTGTCTATGCGGACATCACCGCCGGCTTCGTGCCGGCGTGGCTACCCTGGCGGCACGGCTGGGCCTACCTGACCGGCGCGGGCGACCTGGCGGCAGCCCTCGCCATCCTGTTCGGGTTTTGGCCGCGGCTGGCCGCCACGCTGGAAGCGGCGATGCTGGGCGTCATCACCGTGCTGGTCTGGCTGCCGCCGCTGCTCGCGCAGCCGCACGACAGCGGTGCCTGGTCGGCCTTCCTGATGTCCAGCGCAATCACCGCGGGTGCCGCGGCAGTGGCGGATTCGTACCGCGGCATCGGCTGGACGACGCGGGGCGCCGGCGGCTGAGGTCGCCTCCCCGCACAGCTCCGGCGACGATGCCGTGCGGCACCGTCGCCGGGCCGGTTCTTCAGAACGACCAGCGGTAGTTCAACGTGGCCATCGTCGCCTCGTTGTACTGGCCGAAGTAGTGGTCGTAGCCGAGCGTCAGGTCGCTGCGCGGGCTCATGCTCCAGTCCAGCGTGGCGCCGGCCACGCCGCCGTAGCGCGAGAGCCCGATGCCACCCAGCGGCGCCCACTGGTTCACGCCGCTGAAGCTGGCGTCGAACACGGCGCCGCGCAGGCCGAAGGACTGCTGCCACGCCAGCCGTCCCTGCAGGTCGAGGTTGCCGCCGTGCGGCAGCTGCCAGCCGCGGTCGGCACGCAGGCCCAGCCCCGCCTGCCAGCGCGCGGTGGTGAGTGCGCCGGACTTCAGGCCGAAGCCGTCGCCGCCCAGCTCGTCGAAGCCGTCGCGGTTGATCTGCGCATATTCCAGGTTCGCGTAAGGCGTGACGCGGGTATCGCCCAGCCACAACCGGTAGCCGCTCTCGCCGTAGACCACGCCATAGCGACCGCGGCTGTCGCTGCTCACGCCGCCGAACCGGTTGCCCAGCTGCAGCTGGCGGCGCATGGTTTCCTGGTAGCTGCCCACGCCGAGGCGCCCCATCGCGTACCAGGCGCCGCGCACCGTGCCGCCGTAGAGCATGCCTTCGATCGCATGGCTGTAGCCCTGGTCGGCGCTCTCGGTCAGGCGGCCCAGGCCCTGGCTGCGACTCAATGCGAAACCGGCCACGCCGCTGCCGTCCAGGCGGAAGTCCTGCCCCACCAGCCAGCCGCTGAGGTCGTAGCCCACGTTGCCGTAGCCGCTGCGCGACATGTCGCCGTGGTAGCCGAGCCCCTGCGTCCACGCGCCGGGTTGCGGGGTGTCGAGCAATTGCTCGAAACGGCTGGACAGCGCCCGCGTGCCGGCATCGATCGCCTCGAAAGTCATCGCCGCGCTGGCCGCGTGCAGCTGGCCGGAGAGGCTTTCCAGCGAGCTTTGCAGCTGGGCCAGCGTGGCCGTCTGCTGCAGGCTGGCCGCACCGGCGATGAAGCCGCTGGACGCCGGACTGCCCGATGCCGCTGCCGTGCCCACCTGTGTGTTGATTTGCCCGAAAGCCGCATCCACGCGCTGTGCCGCACCATACGAGGCGGCGGTGTAACTGGCGCCCTGCACAGCGGTCACGGTCACCTGGCTGACATTAAGCCAGGCACTGGTTGCGTCGTAACCAGGCGTGTCCATGAGCAGCACGTTCGAGGCCGGGTTCACCGCGGCAAACGTGCCGGTAAGCCCCTGCTGGGCGGTGAGCACGACGGTATGCGAATTCACCGTGTAGCCGGTGTTGGTACCGGTCACCAGCAGGTTGCCGGCGATGTTCGCCGTACCGGCCACGTTCAACGCCGAGCCCAGTGAAACCGCCAAAGTGCCGCCGGCAGCCTGCACATAGTTGCCGCCCACGGAGAGGTTGCTGTCTGCGGGGATCCCCAACGTGCCGCCACTGGCCACCGTGACCGCGCCGGCCAATGCCTTGGCGGTCAACGTGCCGGCCTGCACCTGGGTGAGGCCGGTATAAGTCGATGGCTGGGTAAGGTTGAGTGTGCCCGTGCCCTGCTTGATCAGGCCGCCCGCGCCGGAGATCGGGTTGTTCCAGTTCGAGGTGCCGCTGAAGCTGACGGTGACGTCGCCCCAGTTGAACTGCATCGGCCCGTTCACCGCCCGGCCCACATCCAGCTCGCCGTAGCCGAAGGTGGCGTTGGGCTGCGAACCGCCCAGCGGATCGGCGGTGCCGAGCAGGGTCTGCCGCACCAGGTCGTTGCTGAAGTACGGATAGGCCTGCCACACCAGCGCCGCCGCGCCCGACACCTGCGGCGCGGCGAACGAGGTGCCGCTGACCTGCCAGTACTTCTGGGTAGTGCTGGAAGCCGTGGTGTCCTTGTCCAGCACGATCACGTCGCCGGGTGCGGCCAGGCAGTAGCTCATCGCGCGGCCGCAGGCGTTGGAATAGCTCGCCAGCTGGGTGGGGCTGTTGCTGTTCACCGCCACCGCCACCAGCCAGCCCTTGTCCAGGCCCAGGCCCGGCGCCAGCGTGGGCAGGCTGGCAATGTCGCTGGGGTCGCTCTTCGAATCATTGCCTGCCGCGAACACAACCAGGCCGCCGTGCTGCTGCACGAACGGCTGGTAGGCCTGGCCGAAGGCCTGGTTGATCGAGGCGTTGGTGGTATCCCAGTAGATGCCGCCCCAGGAATTGTTCATCACGTTCACCCCGGCATTGATCAGCGCCGGATTGAGCGTTTGTGCAAAGAAAGCGGCGTCGGTCGCGGTCACCTGGTTGCCGTTGCCCGAGCCGTCGTCCTTCGGCGCCGTGTCGGCGATGATGCGCGCCGAGACCAGGCTGGCGCCCGGCGCGATGCCGCCGGGGAACTTGCCGAACGCCGTGCCGGCGGCGATCTCCGACACCCAGGTGCCGTGGCCGACCACGTCGTCGATGCTGGTGTTGTTGGCCGAGGGATCGACGTAGACCAGCTCCTGCGTGACCCGGCTGCCCACGGTCGGGTTGCTGCGCATGATGCCGCTGTCCACCACGCCTATGGTCACGCCGGCGCCGGTGTAGCCGGCGTTGTGGGCGTTGTAGGTGTTGGTGATCGACAACTGGGCGTCCAGCGGCGGCGGCGGCGGCGCGGTCGAGGCGGGTGGCGGTGCTGCGGGGGTCGGCTTGACGCCGCCGCCGCCGCCACCGCCGCAGGCCGCCAGGCCCAGTGCCATGCCGACGGCAACCGCCAGCCGGCGACAACGCAGGCCGCGCGCGGCCCATTCCCCTTGCGATTTCATGACCTCTCCCCTGCTCCCTGGACGACGCCCGCCACCTCGAAGAGTCACGGCCTCGGCTACGCCTGTCGGCACGGCTCCGGTGGAAGCGCAGTGTGGCACAACGCCGATCCGGGCAGAGGCGGTGACCAGCCCTGCGGGCGTGCCGCCAACCGGTTTGCCGCACTGCGCCATCGGCTGCGATAATCCACGGGCTGCTTCCCCGGCGCCATGCGCCATTCGTGTTCGCGGAGACCCCCCATGTCCGACGTCAGTGTTGTCATCGCCGGTGCCAAGCGCACCGCCATCGGCTCCTTCCTCGGCCAGTTCACCGGCGTGCCCACGCCGAAGCTGGGCGCCACGGCGATCAAGGCCGCGCTGGAACAGTCCGGCGTGGGCGCCGCCGACGTCGGCGAGGTCATCATGGGCTGCGTGCTGCCGGCCAACCTCGGCCAGGCGCCGGCGCGCCAGGCGTCGCTGGAAGCCGGCCTGCCGCCGGCTGCCGGCTGCACCACCATCAACAAGGTCTGCGGCTCGGGCATGAAGGCGATCATGCTGGGCCATGACCTGATCAAGGCCGGCTCGGCGGCCGTCGTGGTGGCCGGCGGCATGGAGTCGATGACCAACGCGCCGCACATGGTGCAGGCCCGCACCGGCATCCGCTACGGCGACGGCAAGCTGGTCGACCACATGGCCTGGGACGGCTTGACCAACCCCTACGACGGCAAGGCGATGGGGGTGTTCGGCGAGCTGTGCGCCGACAAGTACCACTTCAGCCGGGAAGAGCAGGATGCGTTCGCGACCGAATCGGTGAAGCGCGCCCTGGCCGCGCAGCAGTCCGGTGCGTTCGCCGGCGAGATCGTCCCGGTCACCGTGGCTGGCCGCAAGGGCGACGTGGTGGTGGACACCGACGAGCAGCCCGGCCGTTCCGACATCGCCAAGATCCCCTCGCTCAAGCCCGCCTTCCGCAAGGAGAACGGCACGATCACGGCGGCGAGCTCGTCCAGCATCTCCGACGGTGCCGCGGCGGTGGTACTGCTGTCGGCCGACGACGCCAAGGCGCGCGGCCTGAAGCCGCTGGCCCGCATCGTGGCCCACGCCACCCACTCGCAGGAGCCGGAATGGTTCACCACGGCGCCGGTGGGCGCGATCCAGCAGCTGCTGGAGAAAACCGGCTGGAAAATCAGCGATGTCGACCTGTTCGAGGTCAACGAGGCGTTCGCGGTGGTGGCGATGGCGCCGATCAGGGAACTCGGCATCCCGCACGACAAGCTCAACGTCAACGGCGGCGCCTGCGCCCTCGGCCACCCGATCGGCGCCAGCGGCGCCCGCCTGGTGGTGACCCTGCTCAATGCCCTGAAAACCCGCGGCCTCAGGCGCGGCATCGCCAGCCTGTGCATCGGCGGCGGGGAGGCCACGGCGATCGCGGTGGAGTGCCTGGCCTGAATCACGCAGCCATAACGACCGCGTTTCGATACTGTCCCGCTGAAAGCGCGTTGAATCCGCTTTCAACGGAGTCTGAAGCGACTCTGCGAAAGTTATGGCGCAGGACGCGGGAAAGCGCTATTAATAAACGGCCATTCGGCATTCCACGGCAAAGGAGATCCACCATGAAGTTTACGCGTACCCTACTCGCCTCCGCGCTCGTCGCGCTGCTGGCGGCTTGCAGCAACGGCGCGCAGGATTCCGCGCAGAACGCCCAGCAGTCTGCTGACCAGGCTCAGCAGTCCGCCGACCAGGCGCAGAAGGCTGCCGAGCAGGCTGCTCCGGCCGCCACCGCCGCCGCTCCGGCCTCCACCGCCGCCGCCCCGGCTTCCACCGCTGCTGCCCCGGCTGCTGCCGGTACCGCCGCCAACGCGATGGACAAGATGAAGAGCGCCGCCGACAACGCCTCCGATGCCGCCAGCAAGGCTGCCGACGCTGCGAAGGACGCCGCCGGTGCCGCGAAGGACGCCGCCGGCAAGGCCAAGGATGCGATGAAGCACTGATCCGCAGCTTTGAGGTTCGAAAGAACGGCCGCCTCGCGCGGCCGTTTTTTTGGATGCCCCTCTGCATTCGTCCGCCGGATTTTCTGGCGTGGCGATTTCGCCGCACGATGCAGCCGGTATCATCCACGGTTTCATCTCGACGGCCGCCGCGCATGAGTGTCATCGTCTCGCAGGTAGATCCCCGCTCTCCCGAGTTCCAGGCCAGCAGTGCGCGTCTGCGCGCGCTCACCGAGGAGCTGCGCCGGGAACTGGCGCGCAGCGCCGAAGGCGGCGGCGCCAAGGCCCGCGAAAAGCACGTCGCGCGCGGCAAGTTGCTGCCGCGCGAGCGCATCCGCGCCCTGCTCGACCCCGGCTCTCCCTTCCTCGAACTCTCGCCGCTCGCCGCGCATGGCATGTACGACGATGCCGCGCCCGCAGCCGGCCTCATCACCGGCATCGGCCGCGTCAACGGCATCGAGGTGGTGGTGGTGGCCAACGACGCCACGGTGAAGGGCGGCACCTACTTCCCGATGACAGTGAAAAAGCACCTGCGCGCGCAGGAAGTGGCGCTGGAGAACCGGCTGCCCTGCATCTACCTGGTCGACTCCGGCGGCGCCTTCCTGCCCATGCAGGACGAGGTGTTCCCGGACAAGGAGCACTTTGGCCGGATCTTCTACAACCAGGCGCGCATGAGCGGACTGGGCATCCCCCAGATCGCCGTGGTGATGGGCTCATGCACCGCCGGCGGTGCGTACGTTCCCGCGATGAGCGACGAAACCATCATCGTGCGCGAACAAGGCACGATCTTCCTCGGTGGCCCGCCGCTGGTGAAGGCCGCCACCGGCGAGGTGGTCGATGCCGAGACACTGGGCGGCGCGGACGTCCATACCTCCATTTCGGGCGTCGCCGACCACTACGCCGAGAACGACGCGCACGCGCTGGCGATCGCCCGCGACATCGTGGCCAGCCTCAACCGCGGCAAGGCGATGCCGCTGGCGCTGCGCGAGCCGGCGGAGCCGAAATACCCGGCCGACGAACTGTACGGCGTGATACCGGAAGACACCCGGCGCCCGTTCGACATCCGCGAGGTGATCGCGCGCATCGTCGACGGCTCGGCGTTCCACGAGTTCAAGGCGCGCTACGGCAAGACCCTGGTGTGCGGCTTCGCGCACATCCACGGCTACCCGGTAGGCATCGTCGCCAACAACGGCATCCTGTTCGCCGAGAGCGCACTCAAGGGCGCGCACTTCATCGAACTGTGCAACCAGCGCAACGTGCCGCTGGTGTTCCTGCAGAACATCACCGGCTTCATGGTGGGCAAGAAGTACGAACAGGCCGGCATCGCCAAGGATGGCGCCAAGATGGTCACCGCGGTGGCCTGCTCGCACGTGCCGAAGTTCACCGTGGTGATCGGCGGCAGCTTCGGCGCCGGCAACTACGCGATGTGCGGCCGCGCCTACGGCGCCCGCTTCCTGTGGATGTGGCCCAACGCCCGGATCAGCGTGATGGGCGGCGAACAGGCCGCCAGCGTGCTGGCCACGGTCAAGCGCGACGGTATCGAAGCAGCCGGCAAGAGCTGGAGCGCGGAGGAAGAGGACGCCTTCAAGGCGCCGATCCGCGAGCAGTACGAGCGCCAAGGCCATCCGTACTACGCCAGCGCCCGGCTGTGGGACGACGGCATCATCGACCCGGCGGATACTCGCCGCGTGCTGGGGCTGGCGATCTCGGCATCGATGAATGCGCCGATCGAGCCGCAGCGCTACGGTGTGTTCCGCATGTAGGCGGCTGTCGCTGCCGCACCTGCTCACTGGAAGGGACGCCATCGCCCCGTCGATCGCCTGCGTCTACTGGGCGCGGGTTCGAAAGTGCAGCGGCATCGGCTCCACTACCATGCGTGCCTGGCCGGAAGCACCGGGACCCTGCGATGCATCCGGCACCGGCGACACGGCAGCCGGTTTCTTCGGGCCGCACGCCCCACAGGTGGAACAGCCATCGGCGCAGTTGCCGGTGGCCTGCTTCGGCTGCAGGCGGCGGCCGAGCGCCTTCGCGAAGCGCGAGTCGCGGCGCGACAGGCGGATGGAAACCGCTGCCTGCCAGCGATTGCCGAGCTGCGGCGCGAGCTTGCGGATCAGCACCAGCACGCTGGCCGCCACGATCAGGCCGAGCACGATGTACTGGACCAGCAGGCCGGTGCTCATGTCAGCGCACTCGCGATCCGGTAGGTGAGCAAGGAGGCCGCATAGGCCATCGCGAACATGTAGCCGAACGAGATCGCCACGTTGCGCCATGATGCCGTTTCGCGCTTGATGATCGCCAGCGTGGACATGCATTGCGGTGCGTAGGCGAACCACACCAGCAGCGACAGCGCGCTGGGCAGCGAGACCTGGCTTGCCAGGGCGTGCGCCAGCCCGTTGCCGGCCACGTCGCCGCCCACCATGTAGACGGTCGCCAGCGCCGCCACCGCGGTTTCGCGCGCGGCGAACGCCGGGATCAGGGCCAGGCTCATCTCCCAGTTGAAGCCGATCGGCGAGAAGATCCGCGCGAGTCCGCGGCCGATGTAGCCGGCGAAGCTGTAGTCGATCGCCGGCAGCGTGGCGCCTGCGGGCGGTGCCGGGAAGCTGGAGATGAACCACATCAGCACGGTCAGGGCAAGGATCACGCCGGTGAGGCGTTTCAGGAAGATCGCGCCACGCTCGTACAGGCCGATCGCCACGTCGCGCAGCTTGGGCAGCCGGTACGCGGGCAGTTCCATCAGCAGTGCGTGCTCGCTGCGGTCGCGATGTAGGTGTTTCATCACCCATGCCACCGCCATCGCGCCGAGGATGCCCGCGAGATAGAGCGCGAACAGCACCAGCCCCTGCAGGTTGAACACGTCGAGCACGCGGTGCGCGGGGATGAAGGCGGCAATCAGCAGCGCGTATACCGGCAGCCGCGCCGAGCAGGTCATCAGCGGCGCCACCAGGATGGTGGCGAGACGGTCGCGCGGGTCCTGGATGCTGCGCGTGCCCATGATGCCCGGGATCGCGCACGCGAAGCTGGACAAGAGCGGGATGAAGGAACGCCCGGTCAGCCCCACCGACAGCATCAGCCGGTCCAGCAGGAACGCCGCCCGCGGCAGGTAGCCGGATTCCTCCAGCATCAGGATGAAGAAGAACAGCACAAGGATCACCGGCAGGAATCCGAGCACCGTGCCCAGGCCGCCGAAGATGCCGTCGACCACCAGGCTCTGCAGCGGCCCCGCCGGCATCAGCGCGGCAATGTGCCCGCCCAGCCAGCCGAAACCGTCGCCGATCAGGTCACTCATCGGCTTGCCGGCGGCATACACCGCCTGGAACACCAGGAACATCACCACCGAGAGGATGGCGAGGCCGAACACCGGGTGCAACGCCCAGCGGTCCAGCGCGTCGTCCAGCGCCGCGGTCGCGCGCGGCATGCTCACCGTGGCGGCGAGCAGTTCGCGCACCTGCGCATGCAGGTCGGCGCGACTGGCCGCGTCGTCGGCCTGCGCCGGCGCGGGCATGGGCAGCTCGCCGTCCACGCGCTCCACCAGCGCCTGCGCGCCGCCGCGCCGGACCGCCACGGTTTCCACCACCGGCAGCCCCAGCCGGCGCGACAGCTCCGGCACGTCGATCGCGATGCCGCGCCGGCGCGCCGCATCCATCATGTTCAGCGCCAGCACCACCGGCCGGCCCAGCCGCCGCACCTCCAGCAGGAAGCGCAGGTGCAGGCGCAGGTTGGTGGCGTCGGCCACGCAGACGATCAGGTCCGGCGGCGTCTCGCCCGGGTAGTTGCCCTGCAGCACGTCGCGGGTGATCTGCTCGTCGGGGCTGACCGCGTCGAAGCTGTAGGCGCCGGGCAGGTCGAGGATCTGCAGCATGCGGCCGGACGGTGCCACGAAGCGCCCTTCCTTGCGCTCGATGGTGACGCCGGCGTAGTTGGCAACTTTCTGCCGGCCGCCGGTGAGCAGGTTGAACAGGGCGGTCTTGCCGCAGTTCGGGTTGCCCACCAGGGCGATGCGCAGCGCGTCGGCGCTCATGCCGCCACCTCGCTGCGCACGCTGACCCTGGCCGCCTCGGCGCGGCGCAGGGCGAAGCGGGTGTAGCCGATCTGGATCAGCAGCGGGTCGCCGCCCATCGGGGCCACCGCCGCCACCCGCACCGGCTCGCCGTCGACGAAACCGAGGTCGCGCAGGCGTTGCGCGATCGGGTCGTCCGCATGGGCATCGTCCACGCGATCCACCACGGCCAGGGCACCCTTCGGCAAGTCGGACAAGCGCACGGTCGATCGGACCTCAAATAAGAATAGTTCGCATTGTAACCACATTTCGCATGTGTTGCAGGTCCGCCCTGGGCGTGTCTCGCGACGATTTAAGATGACGGGATTCCCCTCGCAGGATCCGGCCATGCCCACATCCGTACAGATCACCGACCGTGCCGGCGTGCGTACGCTGGCGATGCACCGTCCCGAGGTACACAACGCCTTCGACGACGCGCTGATCGCCGAACTCACCGCCGCCATCGAGGACGCCGGCCGCGATCGGACGGTACGTGCCATCGTGCTCACCGGCAGCGGCGCCAGCTTCTCCGCCGGCGCCGACCTGAACTGGATGCGCGGCATGGCCAGAGCCAGCGAGCAGGAGAACCGCGACGACTCGCTGCGCCTGGCGCGGCTGATGCGCAGCCTGCAGTTCTGCCCCAAACCCACCCTGGCCCGGGTCAACGGGGCGGCCTACGGTGGTGGCGTCGGCCTTGTCGCCTGCTGCGACATCGCGATCGGCGCGGACGACGCGAAGTTCGGCCTCACCGAGGTGAAGCTGGGTCTGGTGCCTGCCGTGATCTCGCCCTGCGTGGTCGCCGCGATCGGCCTGCGCCAGGCGCGCAGGCTGTTCCTCACCGGCGAGGTGTTCGACGCCGGCGAGGCGCAGCGCATCGGCCTGCTGCACCAGGTGGTTGCGCCCGGGGCGCTGGACGATGCCGTGGCCCTCGCGCTCAAGCTGCTGGCCAAGGCCGGCCCCGAGGCGCAACGCGAGGCCAAGCAACTGGCCTTCCGCATGGGCGGCCTCGACGAACGCGCCGCCGAACGCATCGACCACCACAACGCCGAGTTGATCGCACGCCTGCGGGTGTCGACGGAAGGCCAGGAGGGGCTCACTGCCTTCCTCGACAAGCGTGTGCCGGCGTGGGTCGCCTCCTGACGACTGTCCGGGTTGCACGCGGCTTTGCTGCGCTGCGCATCGGCGCGACGAGGCATATCTGCTAATTTTCCGGGGCTTTGCCCCGGCCAAGGAACCCGCATGTTCGAACGCGTACTGATCGCCAACCGCGGCGAGATCGCCTGCCGCGTGATTCGCACATGCCGCCGGCTCGGCATCCGCAGCATCGCGGTGTACTCGGAAGCGGACCGCGACGCGCAACACGTACGCCTCGCCGACGAGGCCTGGCCGATCGGCGGCCCGCGGCCGGCCGACTCCTACCTGCGGATCGACGCCATCCTGGACGCAGCGAAGCAGAGCGGCGCGCAGGCGATCCATCCCGGCTACGGCTTCCTCTCCGAGAACACCGCGTTCTCGCGCGCCTGCCAGGACGCCGGCATCGTCTTCATCGGGCCCGATCCCGAGAGCATCGAGGCGATGGGCTCCAAGGCCGCCGCCAAGCAACTGATGGCGAAGCACGCCGTGCCGCTGGTGCCCGGCTACGACGGCGACAACCAGGACAACGCGTACCTGGCCGAGCAGGCGCACGGGATCGGCTACCCCCTGATCATCAAGCCTTCGGCGGGCGGCGGCGGCAAGGGCATGCAGATCGTTCGCAGTGACGCGGAATTCCCTGAGGCGCTGGCGACCGCGCAGCGTGTGGCGCAGTCCGCGTTCGGCGACGCCAGCATGCTGCTGGAACGCTACATCGAGCAGCCGCGGCACATCGAGTTCCAGGTGTTCGGCGACCGCCACGGCCACGTCATCCACCTCGGCGAGCGCGAGTGCTCGGCGCAGCGCCGCTACCAGAAGGTGCTGGAGGAAACGCCCTCGCCCTTCCTCACGCCCGAGATGCGCGCCGCGATGGGCGAAGCCGCCGTCGCCGCCGCGCGCGCGGTGAATTACGTGGGCGCGGGCACCGTGGAGTTCATCGTGGGGCCCAGGGGCGATTTCCACTTCATGGAGATGAACACGCGCCTGCAGGTCGAACACCCGGTCACCGAGCTTACCCACGGCCTGGACCTGGTGGAATGGCAGTTGCGTGTGGCGAATGGCGAGCCGCTGCCGTTGACGCAGGAACAAGTGGTCTCCACCGGCCACGCCATCGAGGTGCGCATCTACGCCGAAGACCCCGAGCAGAACTTCCTGCCCGGTTCGGGCAGGCTGCTCAGCCTGCGCCTGCCGGCGCCGTCGCGCCACGTTCGCCTCGACGGCGGCGTGATCGAAGGCGACACCGTGACGATCTTCTACGACCCAATGATCGCCAAGCTGATCGTGTGGGACGCCGATCGCACGCAGGCACTGGAGCGTCTGCGCGAGGCGCTGGCCCGGTGCGAGATCGAGGGCCCGAAATCCAATATCGCCTTCCTCGAACGACTGGCGCGGCATCCCGCCGTCGTCGAAGCCCGCATCGATACCGGCTACCTCGACCGCCACCTCGACGAATTCGTCAGCGGGCACAGCGAACCCGGCGCGCGCACGCTGTTCGCCGCCGCCACCGCAGCCCTGCTGCACGACGAAGCGCATGTCGCGGCGAACCCGGCCGACCCGCATTCGCCCTGGGCCAGCGCCGACGCGTGGCGGGTGGGCCATGCCGGCAGGCGCGTCGTTGCCTTCACCCGCGGCGAGTCGCGTTTCGAGATCGAGGCCTATGGGCATGCCGGCGACTATCGCCTGCGCCACGGCGAGGACGACTGCGAGGTGCGCGGTGCGCGGCTGGACGGCGCCACACTCAGCGCCCGCTTCGACAACGAGGCCGAGCGCTTCGACCTGCGCGCCAATGCGCATCGCGTGCTGCTGCACGATGCCGCCGGCCGTCGCTGGCGCCTCGACCGCGCCGCGGCCTACGCGTGGAAATCCACCGGTAGCGGCGGCGGCAACCAGGTCATCGCGCCGATGCCCGGCCGCATCGTGCTGGTGAAGGCCAAGTCGGGGGACAGCGTCGGGGAGGGCCAGGAGCTGCTGGTGATGGAAGCGATGAAGATGGAACTGGCCTTGAAGGCCCCGCGCGCCGGCACCATCGAGAGCGTGAGCGCGGCGCAAGGCGATTTCGTCGAGGCCGACGCGGTGCTGGTGCGCTTCGCCAGCTGAACCTGCCCAGGAGTTTCGTCGTGGCCGAACTGTTCTACAACGATCCCTACCTGCGCGAATGCACGACGCAGGTACTGCGCCACGACGAGGCCGGCTTGCTGCTGGCCGACACCGTCTGCTACCCGGTCGGCGGCGGCCAGCCGGGCGACACCGGCATGCTGCGCCTGGCGGACGGCAGCGCCTGGCCCGTCCTCGACACCCGCCGCGACCGCGAGACACGCGAGATCCTGCACCAGTTGCCTGCCGACGCACCGCGACTGGCGCCGGGCACCCCGGTCGCGCTGACGCTGGACTGGGAGCGCCGCCATCGCCACATGCGCATGCACACCGGCCTGCACCTGCTCGGCTCGCTGATCAAGGCCGGCGTCACCGGCGGCAACCTCACCGACCATGGCGGCCGGCTGGATTTCGACCTCGACGGCCTCGACCTCGTGCTCGACGCGCACGAGCTCACAGCGGGCCTGCAGCGCCTGGTGGCCGACGACGCACCGCTGCACGTCAGCCACCTCAGCGGCGCCGAGCTGGCCGCGCGGCCGGAGCTGATCCGCACCATGTCGGTCACCCCGCCGCTGCACCTGCCGCAGATCCGGCTGGTGGAAATCGAGGGCGTGGACTTGCAACCCTGCGGCGGCACCCACGTGGCACGCACCGGCGAAGTCGGCGCGCTGCGCGTGAGCAGGATCGAGAACAAGGGCAGCCACAACAAGCGCGTGGCGCTGACTTTCGCGGATTGAACCGGACCATGAACACAGACCAGCACGCCCGCATTGTCGAAGTCGGCGCCCGCGACGGCCTGCAGAACGAGAAGACCCTGCTGCCGGCCGAGGTGAAGATCGCGCTGATCGACCGCCTCTCCTCCACCGGGCTGACGACCATCGAAGCCACCAGCTTCGTAAGCCCGAAGTGGGTGCCACAACTCGCCGACGCCGCCGAGGTGTACGCAGGGATCCGCAAGGTGCCGGGCGTGAGCTACCCGGTACTGGTGCCGAACCTGCAGGGCTACGAGCGTGCCCGCGAAGTCGGCGCCGGCGAGATCGCGGTGTTCACCGCCGCCAGCGAGGCGTTCAACCGCAGGAACATCAACGCGTCGATCGACGAATCCATCGCGCGTTTCGTGCCGGTGCTGGAGCGTGCCAAGGCCGACGGCGTGGCGGTACGCGGCTACGTCTCCACCGTGCTCGGCTGTCCCTACCAGGGCGAGGTGCCGGTGCGCGACGTGGTGCGCGTGGCGCAGCGCCTGCACGAGCTCGGCTGCCGCGAGATCTCACTGGGCGACACCATCGGCGTGGGCACGCCGGCCAAGGCGCGCGCGATGCTGCGCGCGGTGGCGCAGGAGGTGCCGATGGCCGCGCTGGCCGTGCACTTCCACGACACCTACGGCCAGGCGCTGGCCAACATCCTCGCCTGCCTGGAGGAAGGCGTGCGGGTGGTGGACAGCGCGGTCTCCGGTACCGGCGGCTGCCCGTACGCCAAGGGCGCCACCGGCAACGTGGCCAGCGAGGACGTGGTGTACATGCTGCACGGCATGGGCATGCAGACCGGCGTGGACCTCGACCTGCTCGTCGCCACCGGCGCATGGCTGTCGGCGCAGCTGCACAAGGACACCGCCAGCCGCGTCACCCGGGCGCGCACGGCGGCCTGACGCCCCGGATCAGCTTCAACGCTCGTCGGCCTCGAGCGCACACCACCAGCAAGCGAGCAGCGACAGGCCGCCCGCCACCAGCAGCAACGCGACCGCCGGGGTCGACCAGTCGCCGCGCAGCCAGGCGCGCCAACCGGCATGCAGCAATGGCGAACGCAGCAGGCTGAGCCAACTGGCGCCGGTCCCGGCCAGCAGGCCGCCCCCCAGCCACCAGGCGATGCGGCGACGGCGCGGCGGCAAGCGCCGCATCACCTCTTCGCTGAAACCCGCGTCGGATACCGGTCCGTCGAAGCCCCGGCGCAGCAGCGCCTCGATTTCGTCGTCGCGCCAGTCGCTCATGATGCGTGCTCCTCGCTATTCGTTTGCCATGCCGCAAGCCACGTCTTGAGTTTCGCCTTGCCGCGAAGCGCATGGGTCTTGACCGTGCCCAGCGGCATCGCCAGCACGTAAGCCGCCTCTTTATGACTGAGGCCGAGCTGCACGCAATGCAACAGCACCGTCTGTTCGGCAGCGGAAAGGCGCCGCATTGCGCGCTCGACGTCCAATTGCAGGTCGACCGGCGACGGCGGGGCCGGCAACCGGTCGAATTCGCCATCGTCTGCATCACCTGCAGGCCATGGTCGTTTGCGGATTGCCTGCAGGAAGCAGCTGTAGGCGATGCGGTAAAGCCAAGTGGAGAAACGCGCCTCGCCACGGAACTGATCGAGCTTGCGCCATGCCAGCAGGAAAGTTTCCTGCGCAAGGTCGTCGGCTGCGGCCTCGTCGCCGTGCAGCAGCCTGCGTAGCTGCGCGCGCACCATGCCCTGGTGGCGGCGCAGCAACTGCTCGAACGCACTGCGGTCCTGGTCCAGCAGGGCACGCACCACCAGAGCCCGGTCGACGCGCGCCTCGACATCACCGTCAGTCATGCCGGCTTTCGCGCCGGTTCAACCACCAGCTGGCGAGATAGCCCAGGCCGGTCATCAGAGGCAGCAGGCCCAGTCCCCACAGGCTGCCGATGCTGCGGCCGCTGTCGAGCTGGCCCGGCAAGGCGAGCAGCATCCCCATCAGTCCGAGACCGATGCTGATCAACACCAGCGCCCGGCGCCGTTCGCAATAGGCAATCTGCGGCTCCACCAGCAGTTGCGGCGGCAGCTCCACGCCCTTGTCGGCCAGTTGCATCAGGGTGCGGTAGCGCGCCTGCGTCTGCAGATAGCGGTAGCGCAGCAGGATCAGCACGATGAGGACCGGGGCCGACATCACGACGAAGGGAATGAAAAGGAATTCCATGGGTTTGCTCCAGCAGGTGTATCGAGCCGTACGGCTTCGATGACGGGCGATAGAACGACGCGCTTTCCGGAACTCAGTTCTTCGCGCCTTCGGCGGCAAGCAGATCGGCAATCTGTTCGGCCAGCAACCAGTGCTGCGAAGGCCCTTCGTTGCTGGTCAGGGCCACGGCCGCACCAGTTTCCCAGACCATCTCCAGGTCGGCCGTGGTGCCTTCGATGCCGCCCTGGTGGCCGCGAATGTGGCGGCCGTGCGAGAGCCGTTCGTCGATACCGGCGCCAATGGCTCCGGGGCCGCCTTCATTCGGCACCTCGCCGTCGAACATCTTCGCCAGCGTGGCGGGCTTGAGCAGCTTGCCGCCGTGCAGGGCCGCGGCGAACCGCAACAGGTCGGCATTGGTGGAATAACCGCCACCCGCGGGACTGCCCTTGTAGACGCCCAGCACCCAGTTGGCCTTCCACCTCCGGGAGAACGCCCCGTCGTCGTGGTAGTAGCCGACCGCCAACCCGGGAACGATCTCGTCCTCGCTGTCGAAGCCGCTGGACGCCATATGCGCGGGCTCGAAGATGTGATGCTGGATATAGTCGAAATAGTTTTCGCTGGAAGCGTTCTCGATGATGCGGCCGAGCAGGACGTAGCCGGCGTTGCTGTAGCTCAACCCCTTGCCCGGCTCACCCACCTTGGGTTGGCGGGCGATCAGTCGCAGGTAGTCCGCCGGATTGACGTAGCGCTGGGCATGCTCGAAATAGTCCGGCACCATGAAATCGCCAAGGCCCGAGGTGTGGTGCAGCAGCTCCCACACGGTGACCTTCTTCGCTGTCGCCTGGTCGGGGTATTCCGGCACCCACTTCGCCAGGGTGTCGTTCCACGACAGCTTGCCGGCCTCGACCAGCTGCGCGATGGCGACCGCGGTGAACATCTTGCCGACCGAGCCGACATGGAACTTCGTCTGGTGATCGACCGGCACGTTGAAGCTGCGGTCAGCCAGGCCGCGGCACTCGTCGAACACGGTTTCGCCGCCATCGAGAACGGTCACGCAACCTGAAAAGTCGGATGCGCTTGCCAGTTTGTCCAGTACGGCGCGTATCTGCTTTCCCAGCTCCGCATGCGACACCGGCCCCTTGGGCCAGTCGGCAAAAAGCGGATTGTCCATCCCGACCAGGTGCACCTGCGCGAACTGGCCCGGATGCGCCGGGTCGGCGATCAGAAAGAACAGGCCGGCTTGCCCATTGCGTCGTCCCTTGACGGCGACTTCGAGCAGCCCCGGCTGGTGCGGGTCCGTGCGCACGTCGAACACGTCCACGCCGCCTTCGTCACGCACGGCTGAAACCAGGCCGGTAATGAAGTCCGTCTTGTCGTCGGAGGCGACGGACGTCGACAGGATGCCGGGCGCCCACTGGCGGATCTGCGCAGGATTGTCGGCATCGATATGCCGGACCAGCATGCCGGCGAGCTTTCCGACCGAGGTGTCGGGCAGCGCGGGGTTCATTGCCTGGGTCGCCGCCATGGCCGCGGGCATGCCTGCCGCGCAGGCCAGGACGAAAGCCAGCAAACGCAGCCGCGTCCTGGGCGAACGGGCATGGATGGGGTGGTTCCTCATTGCGCTCTCCTGATGGTGTCCTGTCCGCACATGCGCGGATGTCTAAGGCTTGGATGCAGCGAACCGTGCCGTTGGATTCACCGCCACTGGCGTCCCCGCCTGGGAATGGAATAATCGGGTTTCGCCAACCGCCGGAGCCGACATGCCGCCGTTCCTCATCCGCCCCATCGAGCCACGCGACGACGCCGCGGTTGCGGCGATCATCCGCGCGGTGATGCCCGAGTTCGGCGCCGACGGCCCCGGCTTCGCCATCCACGACGCCGAGGTGGACACGATGAGTGCAGCCTACGCGCAGCCGCGCAGCAGCTACTTCGTGGTGGAGCGCGACGGCAAGGTGATCGGCGGCGGTGGCATCGCACCGCTGGCGAACGGCGAACCGGACGTGTGCGAACTGCGCAAGATGTATTTCCTGCCGGAGGCGCGCGGCATCGGCGCCGGCGCGGCGATGATGCAGCGTTGCCTGGCCGCGGCACGCGCGCACGGCTTCCGCCGCTGTTACCTGGAAACGCTCACCGGCATGGACGCGGCGCAGGCGCTGTATGCGAAGTCGGGCTTCACCCCGTTGTGCGCACCGATGGGCGGCACCGGGCATTTCAGTTGCGACCGCTTCTTCATCCGCGAGCTGTGAGGCCGGCCATGGCGAACCACGATCCTCGCATCGACGCCTATATCGCCAGGTCCGCCGAGTTCGCCCGGCCGATCCTCGAACACCTGCGCGCCATCGTGCATGCGGCCTGCCCCGGGGTGGAGGAAGGCATCAAGTGGGGCATGCCGTTCTTCAGCCACAAGGGCGCGCCGATGTGCCACATGGCCGCGTTCAAGCAGCACTGCAGCTTCGGCTTCTGGCTGTCGAAGGAAGTCACCGGCGGCAGCGGCGAAGAGGGCATGGGCCAGTTCGGCAAGCTTGCCTCGCTGAAGGACCTGCCGCCGAAAAAGGAACTGGTCGCCCTGCTCCGCAAGGCGATGGCGCTGAACGAGGCTGGCGTGAAGCACCTGCGCCCCAAGATAGGCAGCAAACCGCCGCCGACCCTGCCCGACGACCTCGCCGCACTGCTCGCGAAACGGCAGCACGCCGCCGCGCGCAAGGCCTGGGCAGGTTTCCCGCCCGGCGCACAACGCGAGTACATCGACTGGGTCACCGCGGCCAGGACCGATGCCACCCGCCAGAAGCGCCTCGCCACCACGCTGGAGTGGCTGGCCGAGGGCAAGCGGCGCAACTGGAAATACGAAGCATGCTGAGAGCTGCCCAGCCATGATCCGGATTGCCCGCGCCGCCGATGCCACCGCCATCCACGCGATCTACGCGCCGCACGTCGAAAGCGGCGTCGCCACCTTCGAGAACGTCGTACCCGGTGTCGACGCCATGCGCGACCGTGTCCTGGCCCGCCTGCCGCACTACCCGTGGCTGGTGTGGGAGGAAGCCGGCGAAGTGCTGGCCTATGCCTATGCCGGCCGCTTTCGCGAGCGCGCTGCCTACGACTGGATCGCCGAAACCTCGATCTATGTGCACCCCGGCGCGCAACGCCGCGGCATCGCGCGCCGGCTCTACGGGACCCTGCTCGACACGATGTGCCTGCAAGGCCTTACCCAGGCGGTGGGCGTGATCACCCTCCCCGGCACCACCAGTGTGGCCTTCCACGAGTCGCTGGGCTTCGCGCCCGCCGGCGTGTGGCGGCAATGCGGCTGGAAACTGGGGCGGTGGTGGGATGTGGGTGTGTGGCAGAAGGAGCTGCAACCTGCGTCGCCCCAGCCACCGGCAGTGACGCCGTTCGGGGCGCTCGCCACAACGCCGGCGCTGCAGGCCCTGCTTGGCCGAAGCCCATGAAAAAGGCGCGCCCGCATCGCTGGCGCGCCGTCCGTTCCGATTTGCCCTAGTGATTGAGCAGCAGGTCGACGATCACGCCCGTGGTGATCGCCACCAGCAGGAAGTCGCCGTTGTCGCTGCGCACCCAGCGGTAGCCGCGCGGCGGCTCGCGCAGGTGGGCATCGCGCCAGTCGTACACCACGTAGCGGGTACTGCGGTATTCCACCGGCAGGTAGCCGCCGCGCCGGTACCAACCCTCGTGCTCGCCGCGATCGTGCCAGTTCCTGTAGTGGCCGTAGGCGTGGCCGCGACCGTGGTCGTGGCCGCGATCATCGCCATCGTCGTGGCCCACGTAACGAGCGCCCCCGTCGTCGTAGCCACGGCCGCGATCGCCGTCGTCCCGGTGTTGGCGGTCATGCCCCCGGCCGTGCCCGTGGTCGTAGTCCTGCGCCAGCGCATTGCCGCCGGCCAGCATCAGCATCACGCCACACACGACAGACAGACTCTGCAGCTTCTTCATGTCGATCTCCACTCGCTGGATCATGGAACCCGCCTGCATCGTACTGGCGGTCGCCCGGTTCCCCCGTGCGACCCGGCACAAAACTCGTCTCCGCCGCCCCAACCCGGCATGAACCGCCGGGGGTCGGCCGGTTTCGCGTTCAGCCAGCAGCAACGGCCGCCGCTCGGCTAACATTGCCGACTTTCGGCATCCGTTTCGGGGACACCCATGCAGCTCGATCAGGTCAAGGCAATCATTACCGGGGGCGCCTCCGGTCTCGGCCACGCGGTGGCGCAGCACCTCGTCGCCCACGGCGCCAGGGTGACGCTGTTCGACGTCAACGAGGAAAAGGGCCAGGCCGCCGCCAGGGCGCTGGGCGACGTCGCCCGCTTCTACAAGACCGACGTCACCAGCGAGGACGGCGTGGCCGCCAACGTGGCCGCGGCCCGCGAGGCGATGGGCGGGCTCAACGTGGTGATGAACTGCGCCGGCATCCTCGGCGCCGGCCGCGTACTGGGCAAGGAGGGCCCGATGCCCCTCTCCACTTTCGCCAGTACCGTGATGGTGAACCTGGTCGGCAGCTTCAACGTGGCCAAGGCCGCGGCGGCGCTGATGCAGGGCAACGAGGCGGGCGAGGACGGCGAGCGCGGAGTGATCGTCAACACCGCTTCGGTGGCCGCCTACGAAGGCCAGATCGGCCAGGCCGCCTACTCCGCGTCCAAGGGTGGCGTGGTGGGCATGACCCTGCCGATGGCGCGCGAACTGGCGCGCTTCGGCATCCGCGTGGCGACGATCGCGCCCGGCATCTTCTGGACGCCGATGGTGGACGGCATGCCGCCCCAGGTGCAGGAATCGCTGTCCGCGTCGATCCCGTTCCCCTCGCGCCTCGGCCAGCCGGAGGAGTTCGCACGGACCGTGGCCTTCATCCTCGGCAACCGCTACATCAACGGCGAGACCATCCGCCTCGACGGCGCGGTGCGCCTGGCGGCTAAGTAGGTACGCTCGTCCATGAGCGCGACAGCCAAAGAGCGGCCATCCATGGCCGCACTCTTCAAATAGATCACTACTCCCCCGGGCACCCATGAAAGCTTCCGACGTCAAGAAAGGCAACGTGGTCGAACACGAAGACACCGTGTACCAGGTGCGCGACATCGAGCGCAGCTCGCCCACCGCGCGCGGCGGCAACGTCACCTTCCGCTTCACCCTGTATTCCATCCCGGGCGGGCGCAAGTACGACCTCAGCCTGCGCGCCGACGACGACCTGAAGGAGATGGACCTGGTGCGCCGCGCCGCGAACTTTTCCTACAAGGACGGCGACGCCTTCGTGTTCATGGACGCGGAGGACTACACCCAGTACCTGCTCGGCCCGGAACTGGTGGGCGACAATGCCGGCTACATCGTCGAGGATGTGGAAGGCTTCTACGTGCAGCTGATCGACGACGCCCCGGTGGGCCTGCAGGTGCCCACCAGCGTGGTGCTCACCGTGGTCGACACCGCGCCGGAACTGAAGGGCGCCAGTGCCACCAAGCGCACCAAGCCCGCCAAGCTCAACACCGGCGTGGAGATCCAGGTGCCCGAGTACATCACCAACGACGAGAAGGTGTGGGTGAACACGCTGACGGGCGAGTTCGCCGGCAGGGCCTGATTCCCGCGGCTGGGTAGCGCGAACGGTCTTTGCCATACTCGCCACTCTCCTGCCATCCAGCGTCGCCCATGCCTTCCAGCGGCTACTCACTGCGCGCCCAGCTCGTCGAGAGCCTGATCCACGTCAAGCGGCCGGACGTGCCGCTATGGGTGGTGCTGCGCAATACCCTCGCGGTGGTGCTGCCGCTGGGCGTGGGGCTCGCCGTGGGCTATCCGGAAGTGGGCCTTGGCGTGGGCGCCGGCGCGCTGGACACGATGTTCTCCGACCAGCCCGGCCCCTATCGCCAGCGCATGCGCCGGCTGTTGCTGACGGCGCTGGTGGCGGGGCTGGCCGCACTGGTCGGCTTCACCATCGGCGGCCGGCTGCTGCCGATGCTGCTGGCCACCGCCGCGTTCGGTTTCTGCGGCGGCATGCTGGTGGTGTTCGGCGTCGACGCCGCGCGCGTGGGCATGACCAGCATGATCCTGCTGGTGATCGCCGCCGCCACGCCGATCTCGTCCACGAACGCCCTGCTCGCTTCCGCCCTGATCACCTGCGGCGGTCTGCTGCTCACCCTGCTGGCGGTGGCCGCCTGGCCGCTGCAGCGCTACCGCCCGGAGCGCCAGGCCCTGGCCGGGGTGTACGCGGGACTGGCCGCGCTGGCGCGGCAGCCCGGCCAGGACAACGACACTAACCCCGCACTCACCGACGCGATGACCGGGCTGCAGCACACCCTGCTGGGCCGCTACCGCGCGCACGGACGCGCGATGGAGGCATTCGCGGTGCTGCTGGAACTGGCCGAACGCATCCGCCTGGAACTGATGGCGATGCCGGAACTGCACGCCGACTCCGCGGCGCTCGCGCACTGGCGCGACAGTGCTGCGCGCGTACTGGACGCGGTCGCGCACGCGCTGGAGACCGCCGAAGCTCCGCTGCAGGCGGAACGTGCCCTGGAAACCCTGCGCACCGACACCCCGGCCGTGCCCGACTCCCTGGCCGCGCATCTGCGCGCAATGGACGGCCAGCTTGCCGCCGCGGTGCGCAATGCGAACTGGGCGGGCAGTCGCGGCGAACTCCGTGCGGCCGCCGCGGAAACGCAACTGCCGCGCACGCTGCAAAGTGGCTCGGCGCGCGCCATGCTGCGCGCCAACCTCACGCCACGCTCGGTGGCTTTCCGCCACGCCGTGCGCATGGCGGCATGCCTCAGCGCGGCGCTGCTGGTCTCGAGGTTGCTCCATCTGCCGCACGGCTATTGGCTGCCGATGACCACCGCCATCGTGTTGCGCGCGGACTTTTCGGCCACCTTCAACTTCGGCCTGCTGCGCGTGGTCGGCACGGTGCTTGGCCTGCTGCTGACCACCGCCCTGCTGTACCTCACGCCGGAATCGCCCTGGGCGCACCTGGCGCTGATGGCGCTGCTGTGCATGGCGTTCCGCTGGCTGGCCAACGCGCACTACGGCATCGCGGTCGCCGCGCTCACCGGCACCGTGGTGATCCTGCTGGCCTTCGAGGGCGTCGACTCCGGCGTGGCGGTGACCGATCGCGTGATCAATACCGCGCTGGGCTGCGGCATGGCAATGCTGGCCTACCTCGCCTGGCCCACCTGGGAGCGCGGGCGCGCGCACGGCGCGCTGGCCGAGATGCTGGATGCCTACGCGGGCTACCTGCGTGCACTGGCCCAGCCGGAACAGCGCGAGCTGCAGCGCGAGACGCGCAGCCTGGCGCGCACCGCGCGCAGCAACGCGCTGGCCTCGCTGGAACGCATGCGGGCGGAGCCGGGCACGCCGCATGCGCTGCTGGAGCTGGCACGCGCGCTGTTCGCCAACGGCAACCGGCTGGCGCGTACCGCGATGGCGCTGGAAGCGCTGGGCGACGCGGCGCCCTCGCGGCCGGTCGCCGTGAACGCCTTCGTCGCCACCTGCGCCGACGCGGTGCAGGTTGTCGCCACCGCCCTGCGCGAGCAGCGCGCGCCCGACGCCCTGCCCGGGTTGCGCGCCCTGCAGCAGACGCTGCAGGCCACGCTGCAAGCCGAAGGCCACGCGGAGGCCGAATCGCTGATCCGGCTCAGCGACCGCCTGACCGACAACATCGACACCCTGGCCCACGTGCTGCGGCGCGCGCGCCGGGCGGCCGCGTGATCAACCGGCCAGCTCGCGCTGCAGCCAGGCCCGCGCCAGCCGCCATTCGCGCTGCACGGTGCTGGTGGAGATTTCCAGCGCCATCGCGATCTGCTCCGCGCTCATGCCCATGAAGAAGCGCATCGCCACGATGTCCGCCTGGCGGCGGTCCAGCGTCGCCAGCATGTCCAGGCACTCGACCAGGGCGCTGTAGTCGACGCCATCGGACAGTTCCATGGAGATTTCGGTGATCTGCAGGCGGTCCGCCTCGCGCGGCCGCTTGGCGGCGTTGCGGCGGCGCGCCGAATCCACCAGTACCTCGCGCATCGCGCGCGCGGCCACGCCCAGCAGGTGCCGGCGGTTCGCCCAGTCCGGCGCCTGCGTGCCGCCGAAGACCTTGAGGTATGCCTCGTTGACCAGCGCCGTGGCGCTCAGCGTGCGCTCCATCTGCTCGTTGCCGAGCTGGGCGCGGGCGATGCCGTGCAGCGCGTCGTACATCTGGCGCAGCGCCTCGTTCAAGGCCACCGGATCGCCCGCCTGGGCGTCGCGCAACAGCCGGGTCACCTCGACCGTGTCGTTCAATGCTTGACTCCTGTTCCACCGGTCGCCTGCTCGGCGACCATCAGCGGCGCATCGTGACACGGCGACGACGACGAATCGACTGCCCCGGCATCCGGAAGCGGGCCGCGGCACGATTCCCGGGACGCCGCCGCGGGCACCTGCCCGGCCGCAGTGGCCGCCCGGCTGGTGCCGCGCGCCTGGCGCAGCCGGGCATCCAGCAACGCCGCGTCGGCCATGCCGCGCGACGCAGGCGCGGCCTTGCTCGAGCGGTTGAAGTCGGTCAGTTGCGCCAGCCACTGGGCCGCCTGCGCGGGATGCCCGTCGAGCAGGGCCGCCTCGCCCAGGCCGGCCAGCGTGCGGCCCCAGGCATCGGGCAGCTCCTGTGGCCCCGACGTGCCCATCTGGGCCAGCGCGGCGCCGAAGTTGCGCATGGCAGACGCCGCATCGCCGTGCACGAGCGCCGCCTCGCCCAGCACGACCAGCGCATTGGCCCGGTTTTCCCGCGCCCACGGCGGACCCTCGCGCGCGCGCCGCGCCAGTCGCGCCATCTGCGGTTGCAGCAGGGCCGAGGCGTCGGCGCTGCGCCCCATGTCCATGTATACCTTGGCCAGCTCGGTCAGCGTGTAGAGCTGGAAATCGGGCGATTCATGCGCGAAGGACTGCACCAGCTTCGCGGAGCGTTCCAGCGCATCGCGTGCATCCGGCAGGCTGCCGAGCTGCTCCAGCGCCACGCCGAAATAGGTCAGCAGCCCGGACATGCCGGGGCCGACCGAGCCCACTTGCCGGTCGTAGTCGGCAATGGCGCGCCGGAAAAGCTGAACCGAACCGGCGGGGTCCCGGCGCATCGACACCAGCGCCAGCACGAAGCGGTAATAGACCAGCGTGGGGTCGTCCGGAACGTACAGGCGTTGCGCTTCATGCAAGGCCTGCCGCGCAATAACGACCGCGCCGGCGTCGTCGCCCGTCGCCCCCTGCGCCATCGCCAGCACGGCCTGGGCCTGCAGGTGCAGTTCGCGATCAGGCTGCCTGCGCGCATCGAGCTGGGCGAGCACCTGGCGCGTCTCGCGGGCCACCGATTCGGCCGCCCCGTTCGAACCGCCCAGTTCGTTGTACAGCAGGTTGATGCGTACCCGCAGGATTTCGTCGGCATGGTCGCCGGGCGCCTGTGCCAGCAGCTTCATCGCCTCCTGGTCCAGCGGGATCGCCGCGGACAGGTTGATCACCGTGGAATAGGCGCGTCCCAGCGCCGCCAGCACCTGCCCGCGCTCCAGCACGTCGGCGGCGTAGGATGCCTGCAGCTTGCGCGCCTCCTGCAACGGCGGGATCGCCTTGCCGCCCAGGCCGAGCTGGTTGTACGACCGCCCTATCGACAGCAGCAGGCTGACCCGCACGGGTGCCGCGATGTCGCGGCGCGCCATCAGCGTCCCCGCACCGCGGTCCAGCACCTCGCGCACGGTGACGTTGCTGCCGCGCGCATGGGTGGGGTCGGCGTTCTCGAACAGGTTCTGCAGGAAGCCAGCGATCGCCGTGGTCTTGTCGCGCTCCAGCTCCAGCCGCCGCATCTGCTGCATTTGCTGCACCGTGAAAGAAGCCAGCAACGCCAGCACCAGCGCCGCCGCGCCGGCCCCCACCGCGTGCCGGCGCACGAACAACCGCAGGTGATACCAGGCCGCGCCCTGCCGGGCGCGCACCGGCCGCGCAGCGAGGTAGCGCTGCAGGTCGTCGGCCAAAGCGTCCACGCCCGCGTAGCGTTCGCAGGGGTCGCGACGCAGCGCCTTCATCACGATCGCGTCGATGTCCGCCGGCACCTCGCGCCACAGCGGCGTCGCCCCGGACTTGCGCAGGCGCTTGCTCGGCGGCAGCAGCTTGCCGGTGTCGATGGCCTGCGACAGGCTCATCGGCGAAGCCTCCTCGCCGTCGCCGAACGGACGCACCCCGCAAACCAGCTGGTACAGCACCACGCCCAGCGACCACACGTCGGCGCCGGTCCCCAGCGGCCGGCCGCGCAACTGCTCGGGGCTGGCGTAGGCCAGGGTCAGGGTGCGCATGTCGGTCTGCGTCTGCGTGGCCGCCACGCCACCGACATGGTCGAGCAACCGGGCGATGCCGAAGTCCAGCAGTTTCGGCTCGCCCTCGTCGGTCACCAGGATGTTGCCCGGCTTCAGGTCGCGATGGATGACCAGGCGCTGGTGTGCGTAATGCACCGCCGCGCACGCCTTGAGGAACAGCATCACCCGCTCGCGCAGCGGCAGTTCGTGGCGCTCGCACCAGCGGTCGATGCGCTCGCCCTGCACGTACTCCAGCGCCAGGAACGAACGGCCGTCGCTGGTGGTGCCGCCGTCGATGAGGTGCGCGATGTTGGGGTGGTTCAGCGTGGCGAGGATGCGCCGCTCTTCCGTGAAGCGCCGCAGCGGCTCGCACCCGGAGATGCCGCCGGTGTGCAGGAACTTGATCGCCACCCGTTGGCGCAATTCGTCCGGCGTGCCCTCGCCCAGCGTCCGCTCCGCCAGGTAGACCACGCCGCCGCCACCCTCGCCCAGGCGACGCAGGATGTGGTATCCGCTGCTGCCCGCCGCGCTGATCAGGCTGCCGACGACGTCCGTCGCCGCCGCCAGGCGGGGCAGGCTGGCGCAACCCACGGTCGCCTCGGCGGCCTCCAGCATCCAGCGCACTTCGTCCCGCATCTCCTCGTCGCCGCGGCAACACGCGACCACGTAGGGCTCACGCTCCGCCTCGGCCAGGTCCAGCGCCGCCAGTGCGATCGGTTTCGCGCGGAGGTAACGTAATCGACGCTCCTCGTTCACGGCTTTTCCCCCTGTGCGCGTCGCTCCCTGACACGCGTTCAGGCCGCGGAGTATAGGCCTCCGCCATGCCGGTGGGCAGTGCCCCGAGGCGGCGGCCCGGCTGGTGGCGAGGCGTTTCCGGCCCGGCCGGACCGGCGTCGGCGCCGCCCCGCGATGTGCGCTCGCGGCACGACGCATATGCCGCGAGGTTCTAGACTGCGCGGATGCTCAAGATCGACACCCATGCGCACATCCTTCCCCGCGACTGGCCCAACCTCGCCGCCAGGTACGGCGACGAGCGTTTCCCGGTGATGACCCACACCGACGGCCGCCACCGCATCTACAAGGACGGCAAGTTCTTTCGCGAGGTATGGGATTCCGCCTTCGATCCACAGACCCGCATCGACGACTACGCCCGCTTTGGCGTCGACGTGCAGGTGATCTCCACCGTGCCGGTGCTGTTCTCGTACTGGGCACCGGGACACCAGGCGCTGGAACTGCACCGGCACTTGAACGACCACATGGCCGGCATGTGCCGCGACTTCCCTCGCCACTACGCCGGCATCGGCACCGTGCCGCTGCAGGCGCCGAACCTCGCCGTGCGCGAACTGGAGCGCTGCATCGACGAGCTGGGCCTGCAGGGCGTGCAGATCGGCTCGCACTGCAACGACTGGAACCTCGACGCGCCGGAGCTGTTTCCGTTCTTCGAGGCCGCCGCCGATCTCGGCGCCGCGGTGCTGGTGCACCCCTGGGACATGATGGGCATGGCCAGCATGCCGAAGTACTGGATGCCGTGGCTGGTGGGCATGCCCGCCGAGCAGTCGCGTGCAGCCTGCTGCCTCGTCTTCGGCGGCGTGCTGGAACGCCTGCCTCGGCTGCGCGTGATGCTGGCCCACGGCGGCGGCAGCTTCCCGTGGACGATCGGCCGCATCGAGCACGGCTTCAAGATGCGCCCCGACCTGGTGGCCACCGACAACCCTCGCAATCCGCGCGAATACCTCAAGCGGTTCTACTTCGACTCCTGCGTGCATGACGACCAGGCGCTGCGCTGGTTGCTGGATGTGACGGGCGTCGAGCAGGTCATGCTGGGCACCGACTATCCTTTCCCGCTGGGCGAGCAGGAGCCCGGAAGCGGCATCGAGGCCCTCGGGCTGGACGACGATGCCCGCGCCCGCCTGTTCCACGGCACCGCGCTGGAATGGCTGGGCCTGCCCAGGCACCGTTTCGCACCCGACACCAACGCCTGAGGACTCCGCATGGGTTACCTGCGCACCACCGTCACCGCCGCCGCGCTCGCCCTCGGCCTGCTGGCCGCCACATCTGCCCCCGCCGCTGACGTCAGCATGGCCGGCGGCAGCGTGAACTTCAGCACGCCGGACGGCTGGCTGGACATCATGCGGACCCACGGCGACCCGGAAGTGCGCGCGTTCCAGGTGCCCGACCCCTCGCCCACCGGCCACCTCGTGCTGGCCCGCGTGACGGTGACGGTGAAGCAGGTGCCCGACATCAACGGCTTCCGCGCCTGGATGGACCAGGCCACCGCCACGGCGACGGCGCTGCCCGATTACCAGGCCGCGGCGAAGGCACCCGAACCCAACAGCTACAGCTACACCGCGCGCGAAGCCGGCGTGGCGTCCAGCTACCGGGAGCGCTACTGGTTCAAGGACGGCCACGCAATCCAGCTGCGTTGCGTGCGCCCCCGGCAGAGCCAGGCCGGCACCGCCTGGATCGCCGCGTTCGACCGCGGCTGCGATGCGGTCGCCGCGCGGCTGCAATAAGCGCCCGTAGGAGCGCACCCTGTGCGCGAATGCTTTTGGCTTCGATCAAGCACCAGGGCACTCGCGCACAGGGTGCGCTCCTACAGCCAGCACACGACCACGCAGGAACGCCGATGTCCGACTACCAAGCCACCGCCGCCTGGGCCCAGGCGGCCGATGCGGCCGACCCGCTGCGCGCGTTTCGCGACGAGTTCCTGATCCCGCCCCACGAAGGACAGGACAGCGCGTACTTCTGCGGCAACTCGCTGGGCCTGCAGCCGCGCGCGGTGCGCGCCGCGCTTGCCGCCGAACTGGACGCCTGGGCGCAGCTCGGCGTGGAGGGCCACTTCAAGAGCCGCCTGCCGTGGATGGACTACCACGAGTTTGTGCGCGACCACCTCGCGGAAGTGGTCGGCGCGCTGCCCTCCGAAGTCGTCGCGATGAACACCCTGGGCGTGAACCTGCACCTGATGATGGTGAGCTTCTACCGGCCCACGCCCGAGCGTCCCGCGATCCTGATGGAAGCCGGAGCGTTCCCCACCGACCGCTATGCGCTGGAATCGCAGATCCGCTTCCACGGCTTCGACCCGGCCACCGCGCTGATCGAGCTGGAGGCCGACGAGCCGAACGGCACGCTGTCGATGGCGGCGATCGAACGCGCGCTGGCCGAACACGGCTCGCGCATCGCGCTGGTGATGTTGCCCGGCGTGCAGTACCGCACCGGCCAGGCCTTCGACCTCGCGCCGATCACTGCACTGGGCCACCGGCACGGCTGCACCGTGGGCTTCGACCTTGCCCATGCGGTAGGCAACCTGCCGCTCCGGTTGCACGACAGCGACGCCGACTTCGCGATCTGGTGCAGCTACAAGTACCTGAACTCCGGCCCCGGCGCGGTGGGCGGCGCCTTCGTGCACGAACGCCACGCACGCGCCGCGCTGCCGCGCTTCGCAGGCTGGTGGGGCCACGACAAGACCACCCGCTTCCGCATGGGCCCGGAATTCGTGCCCACGCCCGGCGCGGACGGCTGGCAGCTCAGCAACCCGCCCATCCTCGCCCTGGCGCCGCTGCGCGTGTCGCTGGAAATCTTCCACCGCGCCGGCATGGCAAGGCTGCGCGAGAAATCGCTGCGGCTCACCGGCTACCTTGAATGGCTGGTGCAGACCCAGCTCGCCGACGTGCTCGAAGTGGTGACGCCAGCCGATCCCGCGCACCGCGGTGCGCAACTCTCCATCCGCATGCGCGGCGGACGCGAACGCGGGCGTTCCCTGTTCGAATACCTGATGGGGCGCGGCGTTATCGGCGACTGGCGCGAACCCGACGTGATCCGCATCTCGCCGGCGCCGCTGTACAACCGCTTTGCCGATTGCCTGGTGTTCGCCGAGGCGGTGCGGGCCTGGGAACGGGGCGCCTGATTACACGGGCACGGCCAGCCCGACTTTGTCGCGCGCCATCACCACGCGGGTGGTGTAGCGGCGGATGTGCTCGTTGTCGAGCAGGAGGCGCCGGGTGAAGGCGTCAAAGTCAGCCATGTCGCGCGCCACCACGACCAGCACGAAGTCTGTCCCGCCGGTGACGTAGTAGCACTGCTGCACGTTGGGATCGGCGCGGGCCTGCCGCCGGAACGCGTCGAGCACGTCGGCGCGCTCGCGCTCCATCTCCACGTCGACGATGAAGCCCATCGCCTGCCCCACCGTCGCCGGATCGACGACCGCAACCTCCGCGGCGATCACGCCGAGCCGGCGCAGACGCTTCAGCCGCCGCTGGACGGCCGCGGCGGAGAGGCCGATGGCGGCGCCGATGTCCTCGCCGGTGGCGCGGACGTCCACCTGCACGCGGCGCAGGATCATGCGGTCGAAATCGTCGAGCAGAGGTTCTTCAGCCATGCCGCAACATATCGGTTCCAATCGCGGCCAGGCAACTGCGAACGGCCGGATTGCGCGGCCCGGCCGCAGCACGAACCGCGATGATGCCTGCGACCCCGGAAACGGGATTCCCCGCTGCCGGCGACGCCGTTCGCCGCACGGTCCCCCACAGGCAGGAACCCATGATCGACCATCTCGAACTGCAAACCCGCGACCTCGACGCCAACCTGCGTTTCTACGACGACGTGCTCGCCCCGCTCGGTTACGAACGGAAAGTCGACGGCGCGGCCAAGGGCTACGGCAATGGCCGCGAACTGGACCTTTTCATCGTGGCGGGCGAACCATCGGCACACGTCCACTTCGCGTTCGGCGTCGCCAGCCGCGCACTGGTCGACCGGGTTTGCGCGGCGGCAAAGGATGCCGGCCACCGGCTCGACCGCGCCCCGGCCCTCGCGCCGCACATCCACCCGGACTACTACGCCGGCTACTTGCGGGATCCCGACGGACGCCTGATCGAATTCGTGTGCCATCGGCCGGGATGAGGTCGCCCTCCGCGAGCGTCCGGCGCGGAGCTTGATCGCGGAATTCAACGCCGGCAGCTGCCGATGGGCGGCTCGGCCTTCCCGCCCGCCCTGCGCTGCATCGGTTCGCGCAGTGAGGCGGCGGTCGCCAGCAGGTCCACGTGCTCCTTCTTGAGTCTGGCGACGTGCATGTTGCATCTCCCCTCCCGGCCGGCACCGCCCTCGACGTCGCATCGGCGAAGCCGCGCCGGCGCCTGAGAGGCTGCGCGATGGTTCGCCGCGGCAGACGGACGGGGGCCCGAACAGAGACTACGCCGCCCCTCCCGCCAGCACGCCTTGCGCGTACTCTCGCACGTAGTCGAGGAAGCGCCGCTGTACCGGGTTCAGCGGGCTGTCCGGGCGGAAGGCGGCATGCAGGGTGACGTCGAGCTGCAGCTTCAGCGGGCGCATCTGCAAGGGCTCCTTGCTGCAGTGCGCGGTGAAGGGATCGACCAGGGCCAGGCCGCCGCCACGCGCAACCAGTGCGCAGGCCAGCTGGTAGGTTTGCACCCAGACGTTGGTGCGCGGCGCGGGATCGACCTTGGCCAGGTGCCCCTGCAGCATGTTGCCCAGCGCGTCCTGCACCGTGATGCCGATCATCGGCTGGTCGGCCAGCGCACCGATCGGCAGCGGCCGCGCGAGTTCGCGGGCCGACCACCAGCCCGGCGGCGCGACCACCATGATGTTGCCTTGGCACAGCGCCTGCTGGAGCAGGCCGTGGTGGCTCAGGTCCTGCAGGGTGAGGCCGATGTCGGTTTCGCGCAGCATCAGCGACTCGCACATCACCGCCGAGTGCTGGGTGTACAGCTCGACGATGGTGCCCGGATAGACCTTGCCCAGCCGCGCGATCGCGTCGGGCACCACCGCCTGCGCCAGCGTGGGCGTGCAGGTCACGCGCAGCGGATGGCTCTCGGGCCGGGTGATGTTCGCCGAGAGGCGCTGCAGGTCGTACATCTCCCGCATGATGCGGTCGATGTGATGGCGCATCAGCAACGCCTGCTGGGTCGGCTGCAGACGGCCGCGCACGCGACTGAACAGCGCGAAGCCCAGGTGGTTCTCGGCCTGCTGCAAGGCCTTGCTCGCGGCCGGCTGGGAGATGTTCAGCAGGCTGGCCGCCCCGGTCAGGCTGCCAGTGCTCAGCACGGCATGGAACAGCTCGATGTAGCGCAGGCGCATACCCTTCCCGTCCGGTTCCCAGCGTGACCGTTCGAGTGCAGCACATAACGTTTTTTCAGGCAAACTCGAGCTTGCGGCGGATGGCGGGCCCTGCATCGTCCACAACCGTCGGTTATGCCTACTTGCCGTCTTTTCATTGGCGAGGCGCGGCCGCCGCTGGCTATGCTCGTCGCGCCGCGCAGCGCGGCCCGCAACCGATGGAGTCATGGCCCAGATGTCGAACGAAGGCGCAGAAACCGCAGTCCGATGGGGGCCTCCGTACCTGCTGTACCTGGGCAGCGCAACCGACGATCTCTCGATCAAGACGGCGCGAGGACTGGCGTACTGGCGGCCGGGGCAATGCCTCGGCCAGCACCGTCGCGCCGACTGCGCGGTGACGCTGGGCCTGCCCGACCTCGATTTCGCCCAGGCGAAGGACCGGGGTGCCGACACCATGGTGATCGGCGCGGCGAATGCCGGCGGCGTGATGGGCCCGGAGATCGTCGCCGACGCCGTCGCCGCGCTGGACGCCGGGCTCAACGTGGTCTCCGGCCTGCACCACAAGCTGCGCGACAACGCCGAGATCGTGGACGCCGCGCGTCGCAACGGCCGCGCGCTGTTCGATGCGCGTGCGCCGGGGCCGGGCATCCCGGTCGGCAACGGCAAGCCGCGCGCCGGCCGGCGCCTGCTCACGGTGGGCACGGACTGCTCGGTCGGCAAGATGTACACCACCCTGGCACTGGAGCGCTCGCTGCGCGCGCGCGGCCGCGCGGCGGATTTCCGCGCGACCGGGCAGACCGGCATCCTGATCGCCGGCGCGGGCATTCCGGTGGATGCGGTGGTGGCGGATTTCATCTCCGGTGCCGCCGAGGCCATCTCGCCGGCACGGAACGACGGCGGCTGGGACCTGATCGAAGGCCAGGGCTCGCTGTTCCATCCCTCCTACGCTGGCGTGTCGCTCGGCCTGCTGCACGGCTCGCAGCCCGACGCCTTGGTGCTCTGCCACGAACCGACGCGGCAGCACATGCGCGGACTGCCCCATTACCCGATCCCCGAGCTGGTGGCGTGCATGGAGGCCAACCTCGCCGCCGCGCGCCTGACCAATCCGGCGGTGCGCCCCGTCGGCATCGCGCTGAACACCTCGAAGATGCCGGCAGGCGAAGCACAGGGGGCCTGTGCACGCATCGGCGCACTGTTCGGGCTGCCCTGCCAGGATCCGGTCACCACCGGCGTCGAGGCGATCGTGGACAACCTCCTTGCATGCTTCCCGGGGTGAAACTGGAGCCTGTTCAATGTCTCCGCGCAGCTCGCGTTGCCCTCGAATGGCCATCAGGTGGTGTAGCGTGGCGCAGCGCCTGCCTGGCTGGCAGGCCACGCGGTGCGTTGCCCCATGGCGGCCGTTCGAGGGCAACCCCGGCACCCGTAGATTCCGGGGCCGGGTCTGTTTGCCCGCATCCCTGCGTCATCACCCGGCCGTGGACGGACGTCCACTTCCTCCTTCTCTCTTGGTCTGCGCGCAAACAGTTCCCGGCGCGGGCCACGCGGAGACATTGAAGAGGCTCTTACGGCATAGTGCCGGGATCCCCGCCGTCGCCCGGGACCGCTGCGCGTGCTGACACTCGACTCGATCCAGACCCTGGCCTGCGGCGGCCTGTTCCTGCTGGCCGGCTATGCGATCCGGCGTCGCGTGCCGCTGCTGATGCGCTTCAGCATCCCCGCGCCGGTGATCGGCGGCCTGCTGGTGGCGCTGTTCATGCTCGCATGCCGGCACTGGAACATCACACCAGTGCGCTTCGACACCGCGTGGCAGCAGCCGCTGATGATCGCGTTCTTCACCGGCATCGGCTTCAACGCCAGCGCGACCCTGCTCAAGGCCGGCGGTCGCCAGATCCTGCTCTTCCTCGCCCTGGCCAGCGCACTGGCGGTGGTGCAGAACCTGCTGGGCATCGGCATGGCCAAGGCCTTCGGCCTGCCGCCGCTGTTCGGCGTGGTCACCGGCTCAGTCACGCTCGCCGGGGGCCCCGCCACCGGGATGGCCTTCGCACCGCTGTTCGAAAAGGTCGGCGTGCACGGCGCGCAGAGCGTGGCGCTGGCCAACGCGATGGCCGGCATCGTGCTCGGTTCCGTTTTCGGTTCGCCGATCGCGGCGATGCTGATCGAGCGCCACCGCCTGCGCCCGGCTTCCGCATCCGCAAGCGCGGACACTCCCGCACCGGTGGAGGCAACGACACCTAGGCGCATCGCCGACCCTGCCTACGCGGGGCTCAAGAGCCTGGTGTACATGCTGCTAGCGATGGGCATCGGCGCGTGGATCGGCGACGGCCTGGGCCGGCTCGGCGTGACCCTGCCGAGCTACATCGGTGCGATGCTGGTCGGCGCGATCATCCGCAACATCGACGATCGCCTGGGCTGGTTCGGGCTGTCGACGCAAGCGATGGAACGGATCGGCAACACCGCGCTCTCGCTGTTCCTCGTCGTGGCGCTGATGAACCTGCACCTGTGGGACCTGGCCGGCCTGGCGCTGCCGCTGCTGGCGAACCTGGCAGTGCAGTCGATCCTGGTGCTGGCGTTCTGCTGCTGGCCGCTGCTGCAATTGATGGGGCGCGACTACGACGCCGCGGTGATGGCCAGCGGCTTCACCGGCTTCATGCTGGGCATCACGGCGAACGCCGTGGCCTGCATGAGTTCGCTGACCGAACGCTACGGGCCCGCGCCGCGTGCCTTCCTGGTGGCACCGGTGGTAGGTGCGTTCCTGATCGATTTCACCAACGCCATCATCATCACGGGGTTCGTCAACGTCTGGCATTGACGGCAGTCTTGGGGCGTACCTTCTGGCTGGCTGCTTGCCGCAAGGGAAAAGGCGATTTCGGACGCTTGCCGGCGCCCGAGTTACCTCCCTTTGCTGGCCCAAATAGAAGTAACCAGAGAAATGACCTCATTCAATCCGCCGGAACTACAAGTCGGACGTGCTTAGGGTTCGGGAATAGCTCCCGCCTACGCGATAAACGACGCGGCCACACCGCGCCGTATCTGGGAACTGATGGACACAAAGCCTCGCGGCGCTGCGCACCGCTTTGGCTTTGTTCGGGCTGTTGCCGTTGTTTCTGCGCGCTGGGAGCGCGCTGCTTTTCCGGGCCCCCTGGGCGGGCGGGAGGTGGGGACGAGCGGGCCGCGCAGCGGGCATCGCCATGGAAGGCGATGCCTTTTCGCGCGGACAGGAGTCCGCTCGAAAAGCCCGGCCCCGCATCACGGACTCGGAGGGCAGGATGCCCGGAGAGCGCCAACCGGGGTGGCCTTCTCTTTGGGTTACTTTTCTCTTGGCCACGCAAGAGAAAAGTGACTCGGGCGCCGACAGGCGCTCGAAACCGCTTTGTTGCTTGCGTCAGCACACAAGCAAAAGCCCCTCTCCGCAAGCGGGCGAGGAGCGCAAACCGCTGGCTCACCGCTTCGGCGCGAGGATCTCGCCCAGATAATCCGGCGTGCCCGGTATGCGTACCAGATGCGGATACTTCAGCCCGCCGTTGTAATGCACCGCATACGTGCTGCTGACGCCGTCGATCTTCGCCCGGACCTGTATCGGCTGCCTGTCCTTCTGCGCACGCGCGATGGCGTCGCGCAGGATGCGAGGGGTGTAGGCGTGCCCGTCGACCGCCTGCAGCTTCATGCCCGGCGCGAGCCCGGCCTTGAAGGAAGGGCCCTGCCACAGCACGTCCATGATGCTGCCGCCATGGTCGATGAACAGGCCCACCGAGAACGTCTCGTCGACACCGGACACGCTGAACTCGCTCTTGCCCACGTTTTCCACGGCAGCCTGGTAACGCGAGGGCGTGTCGGTGTACACCAGCTTCCAGCCGCTCTGCGCGATGCCCGACAGCAGCGGCACCTGGTCACCCACGCCGTCCATCCAGCCATGCAGGAATTTCGCCCAGTCCCAGGGCTGCACCGCATTCAGGCCGGCAACGACGTCGTCGAAGGTGTAGGTCCGGGTGACGTAGCTGCCGTCGTCCTTGCCGAAAAAGCGTTGCGCGAAATCGTCCAGGGTGCGCTTGTCGTGGCTGAGTGCGCGGATCTTCGTGTCCACCGCCAGCCACAGCAACTGGCCTTCGCGGTAGAAATCGGTGGCGCGACGCCAGTTCACCCAGGCGATGTCCCCGCCGTACAGCAGCTGCGCGGCCCGGGTGGTGTCCGACAGCGGCCGCCAATCGCGGCCGGGGCGATGCGTGAACGTCGCCGCGCGGTAAGCCACCGCGTCGCGCCAGTCCTGCGCCGACCACAAGCCGCTGCGCGCGGTCAGCGCATCGCCGAGGTAGACCGTCAGGCCTTCGTACACCCACAGGCCGTCGGCAATCTCGGGCTGCTCGAAGTCAGGCTGCCAGAGAGCTTCCGGACGCATGAATTTCCCGTTCCACGAATGCGTGTATTCGTGCGGCAGCAGGGAGCCGTCGAGCATGAAATGCTCCGGGTCGGCGAACATGCGCGAGCCGCCGCGTGCGCGGTCGTCGCTGGACTGGTGGTGCTCCAGGCCGCCAACCGAGGTATGGTCGCTCAGCGTCAGCAGGAAGTGATAGTTCTTGTAGTGATACGAGCGGAAAAGTGCCTGCGCCTGCACGACCAGGTTGCGGTATCCCTGGAGCTGTTCGGGCTTGATCTGCAGCGCGGCCTCGCTGTCGCCCACCATGTCGAGCCAGCGGTGCACGCTGGAGCCTGCGGGAGTGACGTCGATCTGCCGGAAATGCTTGCCGGCGATTACCGGCGAGTCGACCAGCGCGTTGAACGGCACGGGCTTGAAGCGGATGCGCCCACCGTCGCGCGCGGCGGTTTCCAGAGTCGTTCCATAGCCCCAGTCCGCCGGCATTTCCAGCGTGGGCTGGAATATCTGCGTCCTGGTCGGCTCGCCCGCGCGGTACAGCGCCACGTGGTCCCAGGTGAGATCCATCAGCTTCGGCGTGATCCGGTCCGTGTCCGGGAACTGGAAGCGGATCTCGATGCGGTCCACGCCAGCCGGCACATCCAGGTGGAAGGTGAACATGTCCACGGGATCGCGCTGCCAGGCGATGCGCCTGCCGTCCGCGCTGATCTCGAGCCCCATCATCGTACCGATCGGGCCGTCCGGCGCGTGGTCGCCCGGAATGTACTTGGGGTAATACAGCGTGAGCTTGCCGGGCGCGACCGGCATCGTCTCGTGCACGTAGAGCACTTTCTGCGCCGGATCGGGCAGTCGCACCGTCAATTCAACGCTCCCCGAGGAGACGCCTGCATACGCATGCGCGACGCAGGTTGCGGACGCGGCGAGGGCAAGCGTGCCCAGCAGCAATGGCCATCGTTTCATGCGTTTCCCCGGTGCGCGAATGGAATGCGTGAGCAACGAATGGAACGCTTCGCGAAAAAAATTTCAAGCGCCGAATGGCACGCATAACCCTCAGTTATGGCGCGAGCAAGATTTTTCATTGGCGACTCCTGTTTGTCACAGACTACGCTCGACGGCGCACTGTGGGCATGGAGGATGTCCGCTCGATGTGCGTCGCTGCCGGATACGAGCTTCGTCAACAGGACGTCGCCGCGTCGCTCCGCATGCCGCGATGCCGCCGTGTTCCGGCCACGCCACGCCCACGTTCGATCTGCCCGCCCCGCTGTTGCCGGGGCCGGTACGCAAACCATCCATGGCAAGGGGTCATCGATTGGCTGACAAGGGCATGGCGACGGCTGCGATCGACAGGGTCGTGCAAGCCCTCACCCTGCACGCGATGCGATGAAACAACAGGCCCTGACGGGCCGGAACCTGCCGCACCTGGCGTTTCACCACAGTGGAGTGCATACATGAAGGGCAAATCCCGCAGCGCGCTGCATCGCAACGATGTTCTCAGGCGCAAGGCGCTGCCGCTTGCCATCGGCCTGCTCGCCTGCGGTGCCGCAGGCACAGCCTGGGCACAAGCGACCAACGGCACCATCTACGGCTCGGTGCCGGTGGCGCCGGGCGAAACCATCCAGATCACCGGCGGCGCGGGTTTCAACCGCAGCATCCCGGTGAACGAGTCCGGCAGATACTCGATCACCCTGCCGGTAGGCACCTACACGGTATCGCTGCTGCAGGACGGCAAGGTCGTGCAGAGCCGCACCGACGTCACGCCGGCGGCGGCGGGCGCGGTGGCCGTCGATTTCTCGTCTGCCGCAGGTAGCCCCGCGAACGCGGTGAACCTCAATGCGATCAAGGTCACCGCCAGCGCCATCCCGCCGATCGACGTGACCACCACCAACCAGGTCACCACGATCACCTCCAAGCAGCTGCAGCAGCTGCCGCTGGCGCGCACCGCCGAGGACATCGCCCTACTGGCGCCGGGCGTCAACATGGGTTCGCCCGAACTCGGCACCGGCCCGCTGGGCACGCCGATCAATGTGTTCGGAGGCGCCTCCGCGGCGGAGAACGCGTACTACGTCGACGGCATGAACGTCACCGAGGCGCTCAACAGCATGGGCGGCGTCACCCTGCCCTATGGCGCCATCGACCAACAGCAGACTTTCATCAGCGGTTACGACGCCCGGTATGGCCGCTCCATCGGTGGCGTGATCAACCAGATCGGCAAGAGCGGCAGCAACGACTGGCACTTCGGTGCGCGCGTGCTCTGGCAGCCGGCTAGCCTGCGTGCCAATCCCGACAATCTCCACTATGCCAACCCGCTGCTGGTGGGCGATCCGGTCTACTCGCCCGGCGACCTGGCCGTGTACCGCAATGCCGACCGCGCCTGGGAGGCGATCTACGACGCCTACGTCAGTGGCCCGCTGATCAAGGACAAGCTGTTCTTCTTCCTGAGCGCGGAAAAGGACGACAGCCGGTACCGCAACACCCCGGAGTTCGGCAACGGCGTCACCAGCCTGTTCAGCGTGCATGACCCGAAATTGTTCGGCAAGTTGAACTGGAACATCAACGACAGCAACGTGCTGACGCTGAGCTACCTGCAGAACGCGCACCAGACACAGGGCACCTACTACAACTTCGACTACGACACGCTGCAGAAAGGCGATTTCGCCTACCTCGGTCAGTACAACAAGACCGTGTTCAAGATGGGGGTGCTGAACTACACCTCCTACCTCACCGACGACATCACGCTGAACGCGACCTACGGCAAGATGCACGGGCAGTACTACTCGGTACAGCCCGCCTACCCGGGCTACGACCCGGAACTGCCGCACATCGCCAGCGCGTCCCTGCAGGATCCGCGCTTCGCCCCGCCGGGCGGCATCGTCAATTCGCAGGCCAACTCGCAGCTCTCCGATCCCAACCATCGCGAGTCGATCACCAACTACCGCCTCAGCCTCGACTGGAAGCTGGGCAGCCACGATCTCCAGGCCGGCATCGACAACATCAACTCGTACGACATCGACGACGGTGCGCAGAACACCGGCCCGGGCTACCAGTGGATGTACGGCGCCACCGGCCCCGGCGTGCCGGTGTTCGGTGCCGATCCGAACATCCCGCCCTACGTCGCGCCGTCCACCCAGTGCTACCAGGGCACCTGCTACTACGTGCAGAAGCACGTCGACCTAAGCGTCGCCAGCGTGCGTGTGACGCAACGCGCCCAGTACATCATGGACAACTGGCAGGTCACCCCGAACCTGCTGCTCAACCTGGGCCTGCGCAACGACCAGTTCGTGAACTACGACGCCTCCGGCGTGCCCTACATCCGCGAGACCACGCCGCAATGGGCGCCGCGCCTGGGCTTCAGCTGGGACGTGCACGGTGATTCAACCCTCAAGGTGTTCGGCAACGCCGGCAGGTACTACCTGGCGCTGCCCACCCAGGTAGCCCTGTCCATCGCTGCTCCGGTGACGAATGCCGGCATCTACGGCACCTACACCGGCATCGACCCGGTGACCGGCGTGCCGACCGGCTTCACCCCGCTGCCGCAGAGTCCGTCGACCGGCGTGTCGATCGACAACGAGTACGGCCAGGCGAAGGACCCCCGCGTCTCCGCCGCGCGCAACGCCAGGGCCGAATTCTCCGACAACTACGTGCTGGGCCTGCAGCAGCAGTTCCACATGCTGGGCACGAACTGGGTGTTCGGCGCCACCGGCACCTATCAGAAGATGAACCGCATCATCGACGATTTCGACGACGAGCAGATCGAGTGCGCGGCCGGTCGTGCGCAGGGCTATGCCTGGATGACGCCGGGGGATTGCTCCGACTACGCGCAGAGCCTGGTGCTGATCAACCCTGGCGTGACCAACTATCTCTGGATGAAGGCGCCGAACGGCGGCCTCGTGCCCGTGACGCTCAGCGGCGCCGCCCAGGGCTTCCCGAAGGGGCCGGAACGCCGCTACTACTCGCTGGACCTGTCGCTGGAGCACGCCTGGGACGGCAAGTGGTTCGCCAAGTTCGACTACGTGTTCGCGCGCACCTGGGGCAATACCGAAGGCCCGGTAAGCACGTATTCGCAGCAGGGTGGCTCCTACGAATCCCTCACCACCGCCTGGGACTTCCCGGAGCGCATGGACTGGTCGGGCGGCGTGCTGCCGAACAGCCGAAAGCACCAGTTCAAGATTTTCGGCGCCTATGCGCTCACTCCGGAATGGACGGTCGGCGCCAACCTGTACATCACCTCGGGCACGCCGGTGATGTGCCGCGGCGGCTATGGCCCCACCCAGCTCGCCCTGCACGGCTCGCACACCTACTACTGGTGCGGCGGCGTCCCCGTGCCGCCCGGCTCGCTCGGCAATACGCCGTGGGTGCACAACGTGGACCTCAGCCTCGACTACAAGCCGAAGTGGGCGCAGCAGAAGCTCGACTTCAACCTCTCCGTGTTCAACGTGCTCAACGACCAGACGACGATCTTCTACAACGACTTCTTCGGAACCACCAGCAGTCCCAACCCCGACTACGGCCGCATCCAGGACACCCATCCGCCGCGCAGCGTGCGCTTCTCCGTTTCCTACGATTTCTGAGCGATGCCGAACTCCCCCCCTGCGCCGGGCCCTGCCCGGCGTTTTTTTGCAGCCGCCATCCATGGCAGCCGCCCTTCGGGCCATCGCTACTCGATGTCAAAAATCGCTCCCGGCGATTTTTTGATAGCGTGACGACATGAGCAGCGAAACCGCGCATCCCACGCCCCTGCCACCTGCAGCCGCCCAGTGGCTGGCAAGGGCACGCGCGGAATGGCGGCAACGGCAGCCCGATGCCGCCGAACGCTCGATCCGGCAGGCGCTGGCGCTGGCGCCGAACGACGCGGATGCGCTGCGCATGCTCGGCGTGATGGCCCAGCACCGCGGCGACCACGCCTTGGCCGCTGACTGCTTCCGGCGGGTGCTGCCGGTCTGGCCCGAGGACGCCGAGCTGCGCGTGGGCCTGGGCATTGCCTTGCACGAGCGCGGCGAGGTCGAAGCCGCCATGGCGCAATTGCAGCGCGCCTGCGAATTGGCACCCGCCTCCGCATCGGCCTGGTTCAACTTCGGCGAGGCCTGCTGGCGGCAGGCCCGCACCGACGACGCCATCGCCGCGCTGCAGCGCGCGCTGGAACTCGCCCCCGGGCACCTGCAGGCGCGGCTGTCGCTGGCCAAGGCGCTGGCCAGCCAGGGTCGGATCGGCGATGCCGTGGCCGGCTTCCGCGCAGTGTTGCGCCTCGACCCCAGCCATGCCGAGGGCTGGTTCGGGCTGTCCAACCTCAACACCGTGCGCTTCGACGCGGCGGATGCGGCCAGCCTGCGCCAGGCGTTGGCGCGCGGCGGCCAGTCGCCCCGCGACCGCGAGCTGCTCGCTTTCTCGATGGCCAAGGCGCTGGAAGACCAAGGCGACTATGCGCAAGCCTTCGAGATGTTCCGCCAGGCCAACGCCTCGCGACGCCGGCGCGTGCACTGGAACGCCGCGGGCGAGCGGCAGCGGGTGGAAGCGATCCGGCGCATCTTCTCGCACGACCTGCCGCCCCCGCAGGATCCCGCGCTGGGCCGCGAAGCCATCTTCATCGTCAGCGTGCCGCGCTCCGGCTCCACCCTGGTCGAGCAGATCCTCGCCTCGCATCCGGAAGTCGAGGGCGCGAACGAGATCAAGGACCTGTCGCAGGTGATCGATGCGGAAACGCGCCGCCGCCACTCCGCGTTCCCGTTGTGGACACCGCATGCCAGTGCGGGAGACTGGCACCGCCTCGGCACGGAATACCTCGCGCGCACCGCGCCGTGGCGCAAGGCCAGGCCGCGTTTCACCGACAAGAGCCTGGTGACCTGGTACCTGGTGGGCGCCGCACTGGCGATGCTGCCGGCGGCCCGCGTGGTGGTGGTGCGGCGCGACCCGGTGGAAACCTGCCTGGCGTGCTTTCGCCAGCTCTTCACCGAGCAGAGCGGTTTCACCTGCGACCTGGACGAGATGGCCGACTACTGCATCGACTTCATTCGCCTGACCCGCTTCTGGCTGGAACGGTATCCGGGACAGGTATTCGATCTCGAATACGAGACACTGACTGCCGAACCGGAACCGACCATCCGCCGCCTGCTGGACTTCTGCGGACTGTCGTTCGACCCTGCCTGCCTGGAGTTCCACAAGACCCCGCGCGCGGTGCTGAGCACGCCCAGTGCGGCGCAGGTGCGGCAACCGATGCGCCGCGACACCGCGCGCAGCACGCGCTACGGCGACAAGCTCGACCGCCTGCGCCAGCGCCTGCGCGACGCCGGCATCGCGGTGGAGTAGCAGCGCACCCTGTACGCGAAAGCTCCCGGCTTCGACCAGGCACCAGAGCATTTGCGCACAGGGTGCGCTCCTGCCGATGGATACCGCGCGGCCTTTCGAGGGTCGAGGATCTCGCCTGCCCCGCCCGTTCATGGCAGCGCTGCTCCTACAACTGCCGGTTATGCGATATGCCCCTCTTTTCATTGGAGCGGCTTTCGCGCATGTGACTATCCTTCTTCGTCCCGATGTCGAGGTTGAACAGATGTCCGACAGCAGCACGCTGCAGGCACAAGCCGGAGCGAATCGCACGAGGAACCGGCATCGCATCCTTGCAGGACGGCAACGCCACCTGCTGGCGGCGGCCATCGCCGCATGCTGCCTGCCGCTGCATGCCCTTGACGCCGTTCCGAAGGCGCCCGCGATCGCCAGCGCGCCCGCCGCCACCCAGGCGGCGCTGGCGGAGGCCCGGCCGGTCACCGCGAAGCACGGCATGGTGGTCACCGCGCAGCACCTGGCCACCCTGGTCGGCCTGGACATCCTCAAGCAGGGCGGCAACGCCATCGACGCCGCGGTGGCGGTCGGCTATGCCGAGGCCGTCGTGCATCCCTGCTGCGGCAACATCGGCGGCGGCGGCTTCATGACCATCCACTTCAAGGACGGCCGCAACGTCTTCCTCGACTTCCGCGAGAAGGCCCCGTTGAAGGCCACGCCGACCATGTTCCAGGACGCCGGGGGCAACCTGGTCCCGGGGCGCAGCACCGACGCCTACCTCGGCGTGGGCGTGCCCGGCACGGTGATGGGCCTGGACGAGGCGCTGAAGAAATACGGCACGATGCCGCTGAAAAAAGTCATCGCCCCGGCGATCCGGCTGGCGAAGGAAGGCTACGTGCTCGAACAGGGCGACGTGAACATCCTCGACGACAGCGCGAAGGACTTCGCCAGGCATCCCAACGTGGCGGCGATCTTCCTCGATCACGGCAAGCCGTGGGTGGCTGGCCAGCGCCTGGTGCAGACGCAGCTGGCGCACACGCTGGAAGAGATCGCCGACGGCGGCACCGACGCGTTCTACAAGGGACCGGTCGCACGCAAGCTGGTCGCGGCAAGCCAGGCCAACCACGGCATCCTCTCGATGCAGGATTTCGCCGACTACACCGTGCAGTGGGACCAGCCGGTGCAGTGCGACTACCGCGGCTACACCATCGTCTCCGCGCCCCCGCCCAGCTCCGGTGGCGTCACCGTGTGCATGATCCTCAAGCTGGTCGAGCCCTACGCGCTCGGCCGGTGGGGCTACGGCTCGCCCAGGAGCGTGCACTACCTGGTCGAGGCGGAACGCCGCGCCTTCGCCGACCGCAACACCTACCTGGGCGACCCCGCCTTCGTGCACAACCCGATCGAGCGGCTGCTCTCGGGCGGCCACCTGGCCAAGCTGCGCGCCACCATCCTGCCCGAAAAGGCCACGCCCTCGTCCGGGATCCAGGGCAGCCTGGGCCAGCCCGAGGGCAACCACACCACGCACTACTCGGTGATGGACAAGGACGGCACTGCCGTCGCGGTGACCTACACGATCAACTACCTGTTCGGCATCCGGCAGATCGCCGGCGACACCGGCTTCTTCCTCAACGACGAAATGGACGATTTCACCGGCAAGCCCGGCGAGGCGAACGGCGCCGGGCTGGTGCAGGGCGTGATCAACCAGGTCGAGCCGGGCAAGCGCCCGCTCAGCTCGATGACGCCCACCATCGTGCTGCGCGACGGCAAGCCGTTCCTGATCACCGGCAGCCCCGGCAGCGCCACCATCATCTCGACCACGACGGAAAGCATCGTCAACGTGGTCGACTACGGCATGAACCTGCAGCAGGCGATCGACGCACCGCGCATGCACCACCAGTGGTATCCCGACGTGGTGTACGTCGAGCCCGGCCTGCTCACGCCGCAGGCCCGGAAAGCGCTGGAATCGCAGGGCTATATGTTCAAGACGCGCCGGTCGATCGGCGCCGACGAGGCGATCATGGTCGATCCCGAAACCGGTCTGCTGGAAGGCGCCAACGACCCCAGGCGACCCGCCGGGCTCGCCGCGGGTTACTGATTCCCGCTGCGCGGGACATGCGGGAGCAGCGGGCCGTCCGCTGCGTCCGCGTGCCCCGGGTCACCTTGCGCGGCTTTCCGCATGCCGCACCTGGCCGTCGCCGCGCACCACGAAACGCTCCACCGTGAGCGATTCGGCCCCCATGGGGCCGTAGGCGTGCAGGCGGGTGGTGGAGATGCCGATCTCGGCGCCCAGGCCCAGCTCGCCGCCGTCGCTGAAGCGCGAAGAGGCGTTGACCATCACCACCGCCGAGCGGATCGCCTGCACGAAGCGCCGCGCCGCAGCCTCGTCGCGGGTGGCGATCACTTCGGTGTGGTCGGAACCGTGGCGGCGGATATGGGCGATGGCGGCGTCGAGGTCGTCCACCACGCGCACGGCGAGAATCAGGTCGAGGAACTCGGCGGCGTAGTCGTCGTCGGTGGCCGCATGCATGCCGGGCACCAGCACGCGGCTGGCGTCGTCGCCGCGCCATTCCACACCGCGTTCGCGCAGCGCCTGCACGGCGCGCGGCAGGAAGGCTGCGGCAATGTCGCGATGCACCAGCAGGGTTTCCAGCGCGTTGCACACGCCGGGACGCGAGGTCTTGCCGTCGACCAGCAGGTCCAGCGCGAGGTCGAGGTCGGCGGCGCGATCCACATAGAGATGGCATACCCCCTTGTAGTGCTTGATCACCGGCACGCGCGCATGCTCGGCCACGAAGCGGATCAGGCCCTCGCCGCCACGCGGGATCGCGAGATCGACGATATCGGCGAGCTGCAGCAGCTCGACCATGGCTTCGCGGCCGGGATCCCCGACCAGGGTCACCGCCGCTTCCGGCAGGCCGTGCGCGCGCAGCGCTGCGTGCAGCGCCGCGGCGATGGCCGTATTGGAGTGGATCGCTTCGGAGCCGCCGCGCAGGATCACCGCGTTGCCGGCCTTGAGGCACAGCGCGGCGGCGTCTGCGGTGACGTTGGGGCGCGCCTCGTAAATCATCGCGATCACGCCCAGCGGGATGCGTACGCGTTCCACCACGAGGCCATTGGGCCGCGTCTCGCGGCGCGTCACCTGGCCGACCGGATCGGGCAGCCCGGCCACGTCGCGCAGGGCGGCGGCGATGCCCGCCACGCGCGCCGCGTCCAGCCGCAGGCGATCCAGCATCGCACCCTGCACGCCCTTGGCAGCAGCCGCCGCCATGTCGCGCGCATTGGCGGCCAGCACGTCGGCGCGGTGCGCTTCCAGCGAAGCCGCCATGTCGCGCAACAGCGCCGCCTTGGCGGCGCTGTCCAGCGCGGCGATGGCCGGCACCGCATCGCGGCAGGCCAGCCCCAGGGATCGGATGTCGTTCATGCCTCGATGCCTCCAGCGGTTTCGGCGGGAACCACGGTGACCAGGTCGTCGCGGTGCACGATCTCGTGCCCGTGGGTGTAGCCCAGCACGGCCTCGATGTCGCGGCTGTGCCGGCCAGCGAGCCGGCGCACCTCGGCGGCGGCGTACTGGCAGAGGCCGCGCGCCACGGCCCTGCCGCCCGCGTCCATGATCTCCACCAGGTCGCCGCGCAGGAATTCGCCCTGCGCCCCGGCGATGCCGCCGGGCAGCAGCGAGGCCCGGCCACTGGCCAGCGCGCGCGCCGCGCCGGCATCCACGCGGATGCAACCCGGCGCGGCCGGTGCGTGGCGCAGCCAGTACTTGCGCGCCTGCATGCGGGTGGCCGCGGCATCGACCAGGGTGCCGTGCAGATGGCCGTGCGACAGCGCGCCGACGGTGGCCTCGTCGCGGCCGCCGAACAGCGCGGTGGGAATGCCCGCCGCCGCGGCCTTGGCCGCGGCTTCCAGCTTGGTGCGCATGCCTCCGGTGCCGACCGCGCTGCCGCTGCCGCCGGCCATGGCGAGGATTTCCGGCGTGAGCGCGGCGACGCGTGGCAGTGGCACGGCAGCGGGATCGCGCCGCGGATCGGCGCTGTACAGCGCGTCGATGTCCGAGGCGATCAGCAGCAGGTCGGCATCGACCAGCGCCGCGACGATGGCGGCGAGTTTGTCGTTGTCGCCCAGCTTCAGCTCGTCCACCGCCACGGTGTCATTCTCGTTCACCACCGGCAAAACGTGCAGCGCCAGCAGGCCGCGCAGCGTGGCGCGCGCATTGAGGTAGCGGCGACGGTTGCGCAGGTCGTCGTGGGTCAACAGCACCTGCGCCACCGGCCGTTCGGACAGCGACTGCCACAGCGCGATCATCGGCGCCTGGCCCAGCGCCGCCAGCGCCTGACGCGCCGCGAGGTCGCCGGAGGCCGGCGCGTGCTCGCGCAGCAGCGCGCGGCCTGCGGCCACCGCACCGGACGATACCAGCACCACCTCGCGTCCCTGTGCCTGGCTGGCGGCGATGAACGCAGCCAGCCCTGCCGCGTGTCTTGCGGTGAGTCCGCCACCGTCGGCGGCGAGCAAATTGCTGCCCACCTTCAGCACGGCGCGGCGCCAGGGCGGCAGCGGCTGGCCTGGCAATCCGGTTCGCGCGCCCGTCGTGTCGGTCACCATCATGCGCTTGCCCCCGTTCAGTCGCCGAGCGCGCGCAATCGCGCGGAAAGTTCGTCCAGCCGCAGGTCGCCGCCGGACCCCGGCGACACGCGCTGCGCGAGGCTGCCCTCGGGCGTGCGCCCCTGCCCCGCCGACGCCGACGCTTCCGCGGCGGCCCGATAGGCGTCGCGGAAGGGTACGCCGGCGGCGGCCTGCTCGATCGCCACGTCGGTGGCGTACATCGCCGGCTCGATCGCGGCACGCATCGCCGGCTCGTTCCACTGCAGGCGCGCCAGCAGGTCGGGTACCAGCTCCAGCGCCATCAGGCCGCGGCGCACACCGTGGAAGATCGAGCCCTTGGAGAACTGCAGGTCGCGCTGGTAGCCGGACGGCAGCGACAGCAGCTGCTCGATCTCGGTGCGCGCCGCCGCCACGCTGGCGTAGCTGGCGCGCAGCAGTTCCACCACGTCGGGATTGCGCTTGTTCGGCATGATCGAGCTGCCGGTGGTGTACTCGGCCGGCAGTTTCACGAAATCGAACTCGGTGGTGGTGAACAGCGACAGGTCCCAGGCCATGCGGCGCACGTCCAGCATGGCCGCACCGATCGCCTCCAGCACCGCCATCTCGTACTTGCCGCGCGAGAGCTGGGCATAGATCGGCGATACCTGCATGCGCATGAAGCCGAGCGCGGCGGTGGTGTGCGCGCGGTCCAGCCTGAGGTTCACGCCGTAACCGGCCGCCGTTCCTAACGGGTTGGCGTCGATCAGTTCGCGCGTGCCGCGGGCCCGATAAGCGTTGTCGATGAAGCCCTCGGCGAAGCCGGCGAACCACATCGCGGTGGAGGACACCACCGCACGCTGCAGGTGGGTATAGCCCGGCAGTGGAACGGCCGGCTGCGCGGCCCGCTCGAGGCACACCGTGGCGATGGCGCGGCAGTGCGCTTCCAGCGTCTCGAGCTGCTCTTTCAGCCACAGGCGCGTGGCGACCAGGATCTGGTCGTTGCGGCTGCGCCCGGTATGTACGCGGCGACCGGCATCGCCCAGCCGTTCCGTGAGGCGTGCCTCGATGGCGGAGTGGCCGTCCTCGTAGCGCTCGTCCAGCACGAAGGCGCCGCTCTTGAAGTCCGCGGCCAGCGCGTCCAGTTCGCGCTTCAGCGCAGCGGCCTCGTCGGCGCTCACCACGCCGATGTTCGCCAGGCCTTCCACGTGCGCCTTGCTGGCGGCGATGTCGTGCAGGAAGAATTCGCGGTCGAGCACCACGTCGTCGCCGGCGAGGAAATGCATGATCCTGGCGTCGATCTGGATGCCGGATTTTTGCCAGAGGGGTTGGGACATCGTGGATATCCTGTAGGAGCGCACCCTGTGCGCGATGGCTTTGATATCGATTCCGGGAACAGGTGTCGCGCACAGGGTGCGCTCCTACGGCTCCAGCGGTATCGCGGTGTATTCGTCCAGGCCAAGCGCGCGGTTGATGTTCTGCATCGCCTGGGTGGCCGCGCCCTTCAGCAGGTTGTCCAGCGTGGCCACCACCACCACGCGCTTGCCGTCGGCCGACAGCGCAAAGCCGCCGACTTCGGCATGGTGCTGGTGCGCGATGCGGCTGACCCACGGCGCCTCGTCCAGCACCGACACCAGCTTCTCGCCGTCGTAGTCATGGTGGAAACGCGCCAGCAGGTCCTCGCGCTTCATTGGCCGGGCAAGGTAGAGGTTGGTGGTGACGGTGAGGCCGCGGAAGTGCGGCGCCACGTGCGGCATGAACTCCACCGGCAGGCCGAGCTGGAAGCTGACTTCCTTCTCGTGCGTGTGGCCGGTCAGCGCATACGGCATCAGGTTGTCGCGCAGCTTCTCGGGATCGTTCTTGTCCGAGGGCGTAGTGCCCGCGCCGGAGTAACCGGACACGCCGAAGCACACGGGCGGCGCGGCGAGCAGATCCTTCAGCGGGGCGATGGAGAGTTCCATCGCGGTGGCGTAGCAGCCGGGATTGCTGATGCGCCTTTCGCCCCGCCACCTGCCGCGGGTGAGCTCGGGCAGGCCGTAGTACCACGCCTTGTCGAAGCGGTAGTCGGCGGAAAGGTCGACGACCAGCGTATCGGGCACTGCCTTGTCGATGGCTTCCACGTAGGGCGCCGCCTTGCCGTTGGGCAACGCCAGGATCACCACGTCGGCGCGCCTGGCGGCAACGGCGGCGGGATCGAGGTTCTCGTAGCGCAGCTCGCCCGTGTAGGCGTCGCCGTGCTCGCTGACGCGCTGGCCGTCCAGCTCGCGCGAGGAGACGAAGGCCAGTTCCAGCGCGGGGTGCGCCGCGATCAGACGGATCAATTCCGCGCCGGTGTGGCCGCGCGCGCCGACGATGCCGATGGTCTTTTTCGCTTGCGTCATGTCACTCACCCGATCAACGTCGGTTGCCGCTGCGCGCAATGCGCCACGCAGCGCGCGATGGTGTCGAAGTTGCCGTCCAGGCCATACCAGAACACCTTCCACTTCGGCTGCTTGAGGCAGCCCTCGGACTCGGCGTAGTAAAACGGGTTCACCGCGTTGCCGTGGCGCGAACGCCAGAACAGCCGCGGGTTCTCCTCGCGCATCACCTGCCACACGGCGCGCCCCAGGCCCTCGCCCTGCGCATCGTCGAGCACGGCGAACTTGTCGAGATAGGGAAGCCCATCCTCCATGGTGAGGATCATCGCGGCGCGGTAGTTCTCGCTCACGTAGATGCGGTATGGCGTGGTGCGCTCGAAATAATCCGGCACCAGGTCGCGGCCGAAACTGGATTCGATCAGGTCCCGCATGCGCGTCCGGTCGATGCCTTCCCAGGACTCGAAACGCCGCACCTTCTCGCCACGCCGCACCAGGGTGCCGGAGCCCTTGTGGGTAAACAGCTCCTTGGCCAGCTCGGCGGGACGCGTGATCGACACCGACGAGGTGAGCGGCAAGCTGTTCAGCAGGTCGGCAATCTGCTCGATCTTCAGGCGCATGCCGCCGTTGATCCACGGCTGCGCCATCAGGTGCTCGTATTCGGTGCTGAGATTGATCGAATCGATCACCTTGCCCTCGCCGTCGAGCAGCCCACCGGTGCCGGTAAGGAACACGATCTTGTACGGCTGCAGCACGCGCACCAGTTCGTTGGCGGCGACGTCGGCGTTGATGTTCAGGATCTGCCCCTCGTCGGTCTCGCCCAGGCTGGCGATCACCGGGATCGAGTTGGCGCGCAGGCCCGCCTCGATCGGCGCGAGGTTGATGCTCTCCACCTTGCCGACCATGCCCAGCGCGTCGCGGTCGAGGTAATTGGCCATGAACACCCCGGAGGCCACCGAGGTGGCACGCGTATCCATGGCCTGCAGCGCCTCGACCAGCTTGAGGTTCTGCTGCTGGAATACGCGGCGCACGATGCCGAGCGCCTTGGGCGAGGTGACGCGCAGGCCGTTCACCGTCTGCTTCTCGATGCCGGCGGCGGACAGCTCTTCGTCGAGCTGCGGGCCGGCACCGTGCAGCACGATGGGCGTGAGGCCCACCTGCTGCAGGAAGGTGAGCGAGGAGGCGAGGTCCTGCAGTTCGTCGCGCAATACCGCGCCGCCGACCTTCACCACGGCGAAGCGCTTGGCGTCGAGCTCGGAGAAGCGCTTGAGGTACTGCTGGATTTCCTTGGCGCTGCCCATCGCCGACAGCAGGCGCACGATGGTCTTGCGGGTGTGCTTGTGCGTTTCCACGGTGGATCAGCTCTTGTCGATGATTTGATGGATGGTCTCGGCGTAACGCTGCAGCTGGTCCAGCGCCACCCACTCGTCGGCGGTGTGCGCCTGGGCGATGTCGCCAGGGCCGTAGACGAAGGCGGTGTAGCCGGCGGCGGAGAACAGCGAGGCTTCGGTCCAGAAGTCCACCGCGTTGCCCACCGGAATCTCCAACTCGTCGGCAAGGTCGCGCGCGGCCAGCCGGCGCGCCTCGGCGGCGGCGGTGTCGCCTGCCGGCAACGAGGGACCGCGGAAGGTCTCCTCGAAATGGGCGGGTGTCGGCTCGGCCAGCGCACGGAATCGTTCGAGCAGGCCGTCGGGACTCATTGTCGGCAGGGGCCGCATGCCGAAGCGCACTTCGGCGCTGGGCGCGATCATGTTCGCCTTGATGCCACCCTCGATGCGGCCGATGTTGAAGCGCAGCCCGGTCAGCCCGCCGAAGCGCTCGTGCGCCTGCGCCGCCACGAAATCCAGCGCTGCATCGCCCCAGCGCACCGCCTGGTGCAGCGCACTGTCGCTGGGCTTCTGCTCGCCCGAGGCGTGCCCGGCGTGCCCGGCGAAACGCATCAGTACCGACTGGATACCGCGGTGCGCCAGCACCGCTTCACCATGGGTGGGCTCGGCCACGATCACCGCCTGGTACCCCCCCTCTCTCAGCGGGAGGGAGGGAAAGTCGCGCAGGAACGCGGCGATGCAGCGCGGGTCGTTGGCCTCCTCGTCCGTGGTGAAGAGCAGCGCCATGTCGCCGCCGCTGGCGTTAGCCACCGCCAGCAGCGCCGCAGCGGCGCCCTTGATGTCGCAGGCGCCGAGGCCGATGGCACGGTCCGCCGTGACGCGCAGCCCGTGCGGGCTGGCCGTCCATGCCGGCGAGTCCGGCACGGTGTCCAGGTGCACGTTGAAAAGCAGCTTCGGTCGGCCGCGCACCGCATGCAGGCTCACCGCGCCGGCGCCGTGGTCGGTCACCGCGACGTCGAAGCCGGGCAGCTGCGCGCGAACGTAGTCGAAGATGCCGCCTGTACCGATGGTGCGCGGCGGGTTGCGCGTGTCGAACCCAACCAGCGCCCGCAGGTGTTCCAGTGTGGATTGAAGTAGTGGATTCATGTCCTGCCTGGCGTCCTCGTGTAGACGTCCGGATCGAGTTTTTCCATCAGGGTCTGCGGCCGCGCGGGCGCGGTGAAACCAAAGCCGGCATACAACCCATGTGCGTCGCTGGTGGCCAGGCTGAATCGGCGCAGCCCCTGCAGCCGAGGATGCGCCATCACCGCCGCCATCAACGCCTTGGAGTGGCCTTGCCCGCGGTGCTGCGGCAACACGAACACGTCCGCCAGGTAGCCGAAGGTGGCGCCGTCGGTGACCACCCGCGCAAACGCCACCTGGCACCCATCCAGGTAACCGCCGAAGCACAGCGAGCCGGCAATCGCCTGCTCCACCGTCGCGCGCGGAATGCCGCGGCTCCAGTACGCCTCGGTGGAGAGGAAACGGTGGATCAGCCCGATGTCGAGCCGATCCTTGTCGGTGCTTACCTGCAAGGCGACCATGCGCTCGTCTCAGCCCTTGCCTGCCGGGCGGTTGACCTCGGCCCACAGCGTGCTGCTCATGCCGAACAGCTTGATGAAGCCCTCGGCCTCGGCCACGCCCCAATCGGCCGACTGTGCGTAGGTGGCGCCCTTGGCGTTGAGGATGTGTTTCGACTCCACCGCCACGGCGTTGACCGTGCCGCCATTCGTCTCCAGCGTGACCTCGCCGTTGACGGTGGACTGGCTGGATGCAAGGAACGCTTCCAGGTCGGCCTTCAGCGGATCGTGGAAGAAACCTTCGTACACCACCTCCACCCACTTGCGCGCCACCTCGGGCTTGAAGCGGTTCTGCTGCTTGCTGAGCACCGCTTCCTCCAGCGCGCGATGCGCGGTGAGCAGCGAGACAAGGCCCGGCGCCTCGAAGATGATGCGGCCCTTGAGGCCGATGGTGGTGTCGCCGGTGTAGAGGCCACGGCCCACGCCGTAGGGTGCGAACAGCGCGTTGAGCTTGGCCAGGATCGTGTGGCCGGCCAGTTTCTCGCCGTCCAGCGACACGGCCTCCCCATTCTGGAAACCGATCTTCACGCGCAACGGGCCCGACGGCCACTCCGCCCGCGGCTTGCACCACGCGCGGGCGCCCTCGCCCGGCGCCTGCCACTTGTCGATCTCGCCGCCGGACATGGTGACGCCGAGCAGGTTCTCGTTGATGGTGTAGGCCTGCTGCTTCGCACGCACGCCGAAGCCGCGCTCTTCCAGGAACTTCTGCTCGTAGGCGCGCGTCTGCGTGTGCTCCTTCTGGATCTCGCGGATCGGCGCCACGATCTCGTAGTCGCCCAGCGACTTCACGGCCAGGTCGAAGCGCACCTGGTCGTTGCCCATGCCGGTGCAGCCGTGCGCGATGGCGCGCGTGCCCAGTTCGGCGGCGCGCTTCAGCGCGGCTTCCACAATCAGGTAGCGGTCGGACACCAGCAGGGGGTACTGGCCCTGGTAGCCCTCGCCCGCCCACACGAACGGCTTCACGAAGCCTGCCCAGATCGCCGGACCGCCGTCCACCGTGACGTGGCTGGCCACGCCCAGCTCCTTCGCGCGGTGCTCGATGAAGGCGCGCTCCTCGGCATCCACGCCGCCGGTGTCGGCGAACACGGTGTGCACGGCCCAGCCGCGCTCCCTGAGGTAAGGCACGCAGAAACTGGTGTCGAGGCCGCCGGAGAAGGCGAGGACGATGTCTTTGCTCATGACTTGCGAATCCTGGTCGGGGAAGGTGTCAGTCGGAGGAAACGACGATGCGCGGCTCGCAGCGCACCGGGAAATTCACGGAATTGGCGATGAAGCAGGCGTGGTGCGCGTCGTCGTGCGCGGCCCGCGCCTTGCCGGGATCGCTGTCGGCGCGGATGGTCACCACCGGGCGCAGCACGACCTCGGTGAAACGGCCGCCGTCGCCTTCGGTGACCATCGTGCCCTCGGCGCTGTCGCCGTAGGCGACCACCACCACGCCGGCTACGGTGGCCATGTGCAGGTAGGACAGCATGTGGCAGGCGGAGAGCGCGGCCACCAGCATGTCCTCCGGGTTGTGCCGGGTGGCGTCGCCGCGGAAGGTGGGATCGGAGGAACCGGCGAGATCCGGCTTGCCAGGTATGCGGATCACGTGGTTGCGGCTGTAGTTGCGGTAGCCGTCGGTGCCGCTGCCGCGGTTGCCGGTCCATTCCACGTCGACGCGGTAACGGTGTGGGTGGCTCACGTATCCGACTCCTCTTGCACGGCCATCAGTCTGGCCAGTTCCGCGTCGCCGTCGCCGTCGCGGCGGCGCAGCCCGGCGATCACGCCGAGGCGGTTGCGCTCGGGATGGTTCTGGCTGAGCTTGAACTTGCCCTCGACGCGCTCGATGGCGATCTCGAGGCCGACGATCGCGTGCAGCATTTTCCCGACGTGGTCCGCCGGCGCGTCAGCGATGCGCCACGGTTCCGCTTCCGTGGCCTCGTGGCGGTCGGTCAGGCGTTCCAGCAGGGCACGCAGCCAGGCCGCGTCCTCGACCACTTTCAGACGCCCGTGCACGTGCGCCACCGCGTAGTTCCAGGTGGGTACCTCGCGATGCGTCTCCTGCTTGCTGGGGTACCAGTTCGGGCTGACGTAGCCGTCCGGGCCGCGGAAGATCACCAGCACCTCGGCGCCGCCCAGCCTCGCCAGTTCGTTGCCGCGCGCCACGTGGCCTTGCAACGCGTTGCCCACCAGGTCGAACGGCAGATGGTTGGCGACCAGGCCCTCCGCCGCGTTCACCACCGCCGTGGCGAACGGGAAATCGCGGATCAGCCCTTGCAGGACCTCCGCACGCGTTTCGGCAAAATGCTGGGGTACGTACATGGGCGGCTCAGCCCTGCCCCGCCAGCGCGGCCATCACCGCCTTCTGCACGTGCAGCCGGTTCTCGGCCTCGTCGATGGCAATGCAGTACGGCGCATCCATCACCGCGTCGGTGGCCTTGACGTTGCGGCGCAACGGCAGGCAGTGGCTGAACAGGCCGTGGTTGGTCAGCGCCATCTTGGCCTCGTCCACGATGAAGTGCCTGTGCGCATCACGGACGGGCTTCTCCTGCTCCCACCTGCCGAAGTACGGCAACGCGCCCCAGCTCTTGGCGTAGACCACGTCGGCGCCGCTGTAGGCTTCCTCGATGTCGTGGCTGACGGTGAGCGAGCCGCCGTTCTGCTCGGCGTTCAGGCGGCCGAATTCCATGTAGCGCTCGTCCAGCACGTACTCGGGGGTGGGGCACAGCAAGGTCACATCCATGCCCATCTTCGTCGCGATCAGCAGCGCCGAATTGGCCACCGCGGTGTTGAGCGGCTTGGGATGGTAGGTCCAGGTGAGCACGTACTTCTTCTTCGTGAGGTCGCCCAGGTGCTCTCGCATGGCCAGTGCGTGGGCCAGTTCCTGGCAGGGGTGGGTGATCGTCTCCATGTTGATGACGGGCACCGTGGCGTACTGCGCGAAGGCCTTGATGACCTTGTCCTGGCGATCCACCGACCAGTCCTGGAACTTCGGAAAGGCACGCACGCAGATCAGGTCCACGTAGCGGCTGAGCACGCGCGCCACTTCCGCCACGTGCTCCTCGGTGTCGCCGTCCATCACCGTGCCCACTTCGAACTCGATCGGCCACGCATCCTTGCCCGGCGCCAGCACCACCGCATGCCCGCCAAGCTGGAACGCACCCAGCTCGAAGCTGGTGCGGGTTCGCATCGATGGATTGAAGAACATCAGCGCCACCGACTTGCCGGCCAGCTGCGTACCGGCGGGCGAGCGCTTGAACGCGGCAGCCTGTTCCAGCAGCGCGTCGATCTCGGCGCGGCTCCAGTCCTGAGTGGTGAGGAAATGGCGGATGGTCATGGGCAAAGGCGCTCTTTGGAGGATGGTTGGTCGAACCTTGGAAAACCCCGGAACAAAAAACCCGGCACGATGGCCGGGTTTTGTCGTCGATACACATGGAACGCGTGCGACAGCCTACCCGGCCGGATGTTCGTCCAGCGGTCGACGCGCACGCGACGTCATGCCAGCAGCCATGCGGGCGCTGGTCAGGACATTGGCGGTATAGACGGCTGTGGACACGAGGGGTTCCAGTCGGGCGAGCCGCCATGATGACGGGATTTTCGCTGCCATGCAACATGCCATTGAAAGTGTGGCCATGGATGGCCGCCCATTTGATCCTCGCGATCAAGGATGATCGCAAAGATAAAAGCAAGACGCCGCCCGAAGGCGGCGCCACATCGTCAAGCGGTCCGCCAAATCAGTCGGCGGGAGTCACGCTCACCCGCACGCGCAGGCGCTCGCCGGGGTCGTAGTTCAGGCGCGACTCGTAGACCTCGCCGCGATAGCGGTATTCCACGTCGTAACCCATGATCTGGCGCTGCTCGCTGACCGTGCTGACCTCCCGGCAACGGGTCTGGGTAGTCTCGTAGCTGCCGCCATGGTCGGACACCCGGTTGCCCACCGCGCCACCGGCCACCGCACCGACCACCGTGGCAGCCTTGCGGCCGTCGCCCTTGCCGATGGTGTTGCCCAGCACGCCGCCCACCACCGCGCCGAGGATGGTGCCGGCGGTGCTGTTGCCCGGATCCCGCTGCACCACCTGCTGGTCGTAGCACTGCTGGCGCGGCACGGTCGTCTGGGTGACGCCGTAGACCGGGTCGACCCGCAGGACGTCGGCCCAGCCGTAATGGGCACTGTCATCCTGCGGCGGCCCCGGCGGGGGGCCCGGGTAGCGCGCGTCCTGCGCCTGGGCGCCAGTGGCGGCCAGGACCAGCACCAGCATGGCAAGAGGAAGCTTGGGCATCTCGTTGACTCCGGAAGGTGTTTCGGGCGCAACTTCGGCGCATGACCGATTGCAGCAAATAGACACTGAATCGCGGCTTAGAATTCCACGACTGCGACGCCTTGCCGCCCTCGTGCTTACGCCTTGTTAAGATGAGCTGCTGGGCCGCACCCTCGGCCACCGCCCGGAACCCCGCCGATGCCGATTTCGCTCTACAACAGCCTGACCCGCCGCACCGAACAGTTCGCTCCGCTCGACCACCAGCGTGTGACGATGTACGTGTGCGGCCCCACCGTCTACAACTATGTGCATATCGGCAACGCGCGCGGCCCGGTGGTGTTCGACGTGCTGGCCAAGCTGCTGCGGCGGCATTACCCGCAGGTGGTCTACGCCCGCAACATTACCGACGTCGACGACAAGATCAACGCCGCTGCGCTGGAGCAAGGCGTAGGCATCGAGGCGATCACCGGCAGGTTCAGCGCCGCCTACCGCGAGGACATGGCGCAGTTGGGCATCGCACCGCCCGACGTGGAACCTTGCGCCACCGCCCACATCGATCCGATCGTGGCGATGATCGAACGCCTGATCGTGGACGGCCATGCCTACGCGGCGGAAGGCCACGTGCTGTTCGACGTGGCCAGCTTCCCCGATTACGGCAAGCTCTCCGGCCGCGACACCGAGGAGATGATCGCCGGCGCCCGCGTGGAAGTGGCGCCGTACAAGAAGAACCCCGCCGACTTCGTGTTGTGGAAGCCTTCCACGCCGGAATTGCCCGGCTGGAACAGTCCATGGGGCCGGGGCCGCCCCGGCTGGCACATCGAGTGCTCCGCGATGGCCGAGAAGCACCTGGGCGAAACCATCGACATCCATGCCGGCGGGAACGATCTGCTGTTCCCCCATCACGAGAACGAGATCGCCCAATCCACCTGCGCGCACGGCGGCAAGACCTTCGCGCGCTGGTGGCTGCACAACGGCATGCTCACCTTCGACGGCCGCAAGATGTCCAAGTCGCTGGGCAACGTGCTGCAGCTGCACGAACTGCTCAAGCGCCATCCCGCCGAAGCGCTGCGCCTGCGGCTGCTGAGCGGCCACTACCGTCAGCCGCTGGACTGGTCCGATGCCGCGATCGCGCAGTCGGTCAGCACGCTGGACGGCTGGTACCGCGTGCTGCGCGACCTCGGCGAGGTTGACGTGGACGCCATGCGGCTGCAGGTGCCGGAGGCGATCGAGGCTGCCCTGTGCGACGACCTCAACACCCCGCAGGCGCTGGCCGAGCTGGCTTTGCTGGCCGATGCCGCGCGGCTGCAAGGCACGCCGGAGGCCAAGGCCGCCCTGCTCGGCGGCGGCGCGCTGCTCGGCCTGCTGCAACAGGATCCTGAAGCCTGGTTCAAGCAGGCCGGCAGCAGCAGGGTCGACGCCGCGCAGGTGGAAGCCCTGATCGAACAACGCCAGGCGGCCCGCGCCGCCCGCGACTTCGCCCGCGCCGACGCGATCCGCGCCGAGCTCGCCGCGATGGGCGTAGCGATCGAGGATGGCCCGCAGGGCACGCGCTGGAGCGTGGCCAAGGCCTGACCGCCGTACCGGCGGCAATCGCGCATTGCGGACAGGCGCGCGATAATGCGCGCATGAACGACATCGCCACGAGCACCACCGGCGGCGCCATCGAGGCGCAGCGCGAGATCGCCGAGGAATTCGCCTACTTCAGCGAGTGGAGCGAACGCTACCAGTACCTGATCGATCTCGGCAGGCAGATCCCGCCATTCCCGGAGGAGTACAAGACCGAAGCCTGGCGCGTACACGGCTGCCAGTCGATGGTATGGCTCGTGCCCGGCGGCAATGCATCGTGCATGCATTTCGAGGCGGCCAGCGACTCGGCCATCGTCTCGGGCCTGATTGCCCTGGTGCTGCGCGTGTATTCCGACCGCCCGGCCGCCGAAATCATCGCCACCGAACCGGACTTCATCCAGGCCATCGGCCTCGCCAAGCACCTCTCGCCCACCCGCTCGAACGGACTGGCGGCGATGCTGGCGAAGATCAAGAGTTACGCCGCCGCCGCGGCGAACAAGGAGTGAACGGGGAGGAGCCAGCACGCGGGCCCGCCGACACCGCATCCCGCTTGTGTCGACCTTCCAGCAAAAAGCCCCGCTTGCAGCGGGGCTTTTTGCTGCGGCGCGTAACGACGCGGCTTGCTCAGTCGCCCATCTGCTTCTGCAGGTGTTCGCGACGCTCCTGCGCATCCAGCGACAGCGTGGCGATCGGGCGCGCGTCGAGGCGATCGACGCCGATCTCCTCGTCGGTCTCCTCGCAGTAGCCGTAGCTGCCCTCCTCGATACGACGCAGCGCCTTGTCGATCTTGGAGATCAGCTTGCGGTAGCGGTCGCGGGTGCGCAGCTCCAGCGAGTTCTCGGTCTCGCGGGTGGCGCGCTCGGCCTCGTCGCCCACGTCGCGCACCTCGTCGCGCAGGTTGTCCATGGTCTGGCGCGACTCCTCGACCAGCTGGTCGCGCCAGTCGCGGAGCTTGTTGCGGAAATAGGCCAGATGCATCGGGTTCATGTACTCCTCCTTGCTGGAGGGGCGATAACCCTTGGGCAACGCGATCTGGGTGGTGGCGGGCAAGGCGTAGCGCCCGTCTTCGCGGGTGACGCCGTTGTCTAGGATTTTTGCAGCCTGCTTGTTCATTGAGGACGACGTGTTTTTCGATGGCTTGTGGGATGCGTGAGCCATGGTGTTCGCGTTACGCGGCAGCACCATGGCCGTGGCGCTCGCCACCTTGCCCTTGAGCGGCGAGGCGGTGGGCGGGGAGGGTTTCTTCTCGACAGGCGCCGCCTTGGCCGGTGCGGCGACCGGCTGCGCAGCGGCGGCCCTGCCATTGGCGGCCTTGGCGACTGCCACCGGCTTCGGCGCCGGCCTGGCAGACGGCTTCGCGGCGGCCTTGGCTGCCGGTTTCGCGGCTTTCTTGGCTACCGGCTTCGGCGCGGGGCCGGCCGCTTTGCGGGCGACGACCGGCTTGGCCGCCGGCTTCTTCGCCGCCGGCTTGGCTGCCTTCGCGGTTGCCGGTTTTTTCGCCACCGGCCTGGCGAGCTTCTTCGCGACCGGCTTGCTGGCCGGCGCCGCTTTCCTGGCTGGTGCCTTCTTTGCCACGGGCTTCTTGGCCACCAGCTTCTTCGCGGCCGGCTTACCCGCGGGGACTTTCTTCACGGGGGCCTTCACGCTGGCCTTCGCGGTCCGTGCAGCGGCGGCTTTCGCCTTGGCGGGGGCCTTGCCCGGCCGCGCCGGCACCTTCCCCTTGCCGGCCTTGGCGGTGGTCGAACTGCGCGTGGTTTTCGCCATATTCCTTCACCATTTTTGGCCGTGGCGGCCGGGTGTTATAGCCCATGTGTCCTACACCGGCAAGCCGGCTTCTGGGATACTGGCAACACTACCGGCGACCAGCTGTTCCGGCAACGTGAATGTCCTGACCCGATTCCTGCTGTTCCTGCTGCGCCTCTACAAGCGTTGGCTCAGCCCCCTCTTGGGCCAGCGTTGTCGTTTCTACCCCAGTTGCTCCGATTATGCACGGGTTGCGGTCACGCGCTTCGGCCCATGGCGCGGCTGCCTGCTCACCGGCTGGCGCCTGTTGCGCTGCCAGCCCTTGTGCGCGGGTGGCGAGGATCCGGTGCCCGAACAGTTCCAGTTCCGCCGCTGCCGGACGCACGCAGACCGTCACGCGCACTGAAACGCGCGGCGCATCGATCAGGGACCGAAGCCGCCCGGCACGCCCTTGCTGGCGTAGGCCACCGCGTCGTGCGGGTGCAGGCTTTCCTGGTGTTCCACGCGCACGTGGAAATCGGCGAGGCGCTCGTCGGCGTCGAGCGCGAGCTGGATGCGGCGCGCGGCGTCCTCGCAGAACATCAGGTTGCCGCCGTTGGCGAGCGCGAAGGCCTGTTCGTCCTCGCGCTTCACCGCGGTCTGCACCGGCGTACCCAACGCCCGTTCCACACGGTCGAGCGTGTTGATCAGGTCGAACGGCACGCCCTCCTTGAGGCGCACCAGCAGCCGCGCCACGCTGCGCTGTGCGTGAGGGGTGGCGACGATGCCGCGCTCGCTGCCCAGCCAGGCCAGCACGGCGGCATGGTCGAGTGCATGCGCCGCATCGAAGTCATTGGCGAACTGTTCCTGGATCAGCTGGCGCGACAAGGCAGCCGAGGCGGGGCAGGTAGAGGAATAGACCACTTCGGTGCCCAGTTCGAGCCGGAAGCCGTCCGGACCCAGGCTGGCCTCGATCGACACCGGATAGCTGCGCCAGCCGCTGTGGCCGCTGCGCAGCGCGTTGCGGCGCACCAGCGCATCGAAGCGGATGCTGAGGCGGCCACGGTCGGACAGGCCGGCATGCGATTCGAGGAAGGCGCGCAAGAGGTTTTCCAGCATCGCCGCGCTCAGCGGCTGGGCGCCGAGATGGTGGTCGACCAGCAGGTACAGCCGCGACATGTGGATGCCGCGCTTGTCCGGGTGCACTAGGTTGACGAACGCACCGACCTGCGCGTTGGCACGTTGCACCTCGCCGTCGCCGGCATCGAAACGCACCGGCACTTCGATGCCGTCCATGCCTACCCAGTCCAGCGCGCCGCGCAGATGCGGCTGCGCCTGGGCGGCGACGTCGGGCATCAGGCGGGTGGTGTTTTCGTGGCTGTGCATGGGGAGCTCGTGCAACGTGGCGGCGCGACCGCCGCCGAAGCTGCCTATTTTGGGCCAGCCTGTCGCATTGCAACAGTTGGCGGCGGTGAAACGCTGCGTTCCGTGGCGCTCGCTCAACCTGTCACGGCGCGCCAGCGTCGTGCCGCGCGCCAGGCGGCAAAGGTCGTACCGAAACCGCCCGACCCGCCCTGCTGCAATACGGCCAGCGGATCGGCCGCGCCATGGGCGCGGCGCAGCAGGCATTCGGCCTCGCGCGATTCCAGCGCGCGGAAGACGCTGAGCGGCCCGGGCAGGCGCACCGATTCACGCCACGCTGATTGCAGGTCGGCCAGTTGCGCCTTGACCGCCTCGTCGCGCGCGGCACCGCGCTGGCGCAGGGCGGTGCGGGGGAGGCTGTAGCGGGCCAGCCGCGCCATGGGCAGCGGCAGGCGGTCACGCTCGGCGTCGTCCTCCAGCCGGCGCAGCGCGTACAGCAGATGGCTGAGTACGGCCACCCTGCCGGCGCGCTCCGGCGGCGCCGCGTCGCCATACCACCACGCGGTTTCCAGCGCCGCCAACGCGCCATGCAGCTGCGCGGCCGCAGCGAGCTGGGCAGGGAAATCCGCCGCCGTGCCCTGCTCCAGCTGCGCCAACGCGGCCAGCACCGGCGCCAGCCAGCGCTCGGCGGGAACGGCGTGGGCGCGCTCGTCGTCGAACAGCACCTGGCTCAACGGGTGCCGGCCACCGCTGGCAGCTGCACCGGACAGTTCCTCGGCCCACCAGTTGAGCTTGCCCAGGGCTACCTGCGGTTCGCGGATGCCATAGGCGGCAGACAGCAGCTCCTGCTCCAGCGCGGCCAGCGCAACATGGCCGGGATACTTCGCCGGATCGACGAAGGCCAGCGCCATGCGCTGCGCCGGCTGCACTGCCAGCCATTTGTCGACGTAGCTCTGCAACGCGCCATGGGTGGCCGCCCGTCCGCTCATGCCGTCACCGGCAGCTTCAGCAGGCCGGCCAAGTCGCGCGGATGATCGATCACCGCGTCGGCGCCCCAGTTGGCGGGGTCGCCGCCATCGAGGTACCCCCAGCGTACCGCCACGGTATACAGGCCGGCGGCGCGGCCGGCCTCGACGTCGCGCGCGTCGTCGCCCACGAAGACGCAACGCGCGGGTTCGACCCGTGCGTGCTCGCAGGCGAGCAGCACCGGCGCGGGATCGGGCTTCTTCACTGGCAAGGTGTCGCCGCAGACCACCGCGCTGGCGCGCAGGTCCCAGTCGATGCGCTTGATCAGTTCCTCGGTGAGGAAGCCGGGCTTGTTGGTGACGATGCCCCAGCGCAGCTCGGCGGCTTCCAGTGCGGCCAGCAGCGGCTCGATGCCGTCGAAGGGACGCGTGTGCCGCGCCATGATTTCCGCGTAGATGTCCAGGTAGCGCGGCATGCGCTGCAGCAGCGCCGCGTCGTCCTCGGCGAAGGCGCAGCGCAGGATCGCCCGGCCGCCGCGCGACACCACCTCGCGCACTGTCGCGTACGGCGGTGCCACGGCGTCGACCTCGGCGCAGTACGCCTGCAGCGCGGCATAGAGGTCAACGGCGCTGTCGAGCAGGGTGCCGTCGAGATCGAACAACACCCCCTGCACGTCACTGGGCATCGGCTTCACGCGGGTTTCCTTGCGCAGAGGATGTAGTTGACTGCGGTGACCCGGCTCAGCCAGGCCTTGCGGCTGAGCGGGTTGTAGCCGAGGCCGCTGACGTCCTCCAGCTCCAGGCCCGCCTGGCGCAGCAGGCGCGCCAGCTCGGAAGGTTTCAGGAACTGCGCGTAGTGGTGGGTGCCGCGCGGCAGCAGGCGCAACAGGTATTCCGCGCCGAGGATGGCCGCGCCGAACGCGGCCGGCGTGCGGTTGAGCGTGGACAGGAACAGCCGGCCGCCGGGCTTTAGCATCGTGGCGAGGTCGTGCACGAGGGCAGCGGGATCCGGCACGTGCTCGATCAGCTCCATGCAGCACACCGCGTCGAAACTCGCCGGCTCGGCCGCAGCCAGCTCGGCCGAGGACTGCTTGCGGTAGTCCACCTTGAGGCCGGATTCGTGCAGGTGCAGGCGCGCGATCTCGATCACCTTGAGGCCCAGGTCGATGCCGGTGACGTTGGCCCCCGCGTGCGCCAGCGCCTCGCTGAGCAAGCCACCGCCGCAACCCACGTCGGCGAGTTTCGCGCCGCGCAAGCTCACCCGTGCGGCGACATAGTCGGCCCGCACCGGATTGAGGTCATGCAAGGGGCGCGATTCGCCGTCCGGGTCCCACCAGCGCGCAGCCAACTGGTCAAAGCGGGCAATTTCGGCGGAGCTGACGTTGGCAGTGGTCATGTTCGAGTCCGCGGCAGGGTCGTGAGTCTATTGAAAAGTGCGCACATGGATGGGTGCAAAAGCTAAACCGCCAGCCATTCGTGCAGCGTGATCTCCCAGCCGCCGCTGGTGTGGCATGGATCGCCATGGGCGATCGTCCACGCCTCGTCCAGCGACTCGGCGCGCAGCAGGTAGGCGCCGCCGCTCTTGTCACCGAACGGTCCCGACAACTCGTTGCGCCCTTGCGCACGCAGCGCTTCCAGGAATTCGCGGTGCAGCGGAACGGCCGCCGGATCGAAGGACGGACGACGCATCAGCACGACAAGATAGCGGTTCATGGCGGAAGCCTGTTGAAAAGTGCGGCCACGGATGGCCGCCTCTTGATCTTCGCGCTCACGGATGAGCGCAAAACCTAATGCCCCGCGATGCGCTCGCGCCAGGCGTGCACGCGGGCAAGGGTGGCGGCGGCGTCGATGTCCACCAGCTCGCGCGCGGCGAGCTTGCGGCGACCGGCCACCCAGACGTCGCTGACCTGGTGGCGGCCGGCGGCGTAGGCGAGCTGCGACGCCACGTGGTACAGCGGCTGGGTTTCCAGGTCCGACAGGCGCACCGCGGCGAGGTCGGCCTGCTTGCCGGCCTCGATCGAACCGATCCTTGCATCCAGGCCCATCGCCCTGGCACCGCCCAGCGTGGCCGCCCGCAAGGCGCTGGCGGCGTCGAAGGCCGCGGCATCGTTCGCCACCGCCTTGGCCAGCAGCGCCGCGGTGCGCAGCTCGCCGAACATGTCCAGGTCGTTGTTGGAGGCGCAGCCGTCGGTGCCGATGGCGAGGTTCACGCCGGCCTTGCGCAGCTTCTCCGCCGGACAGAAGCCGGAGGCGAGCTTGAGGTTGGATTCGGGGCAATGCACCACCGACACGCCGGCCTCGGCGCAGGCGGCGATCTCGCCGTCGGTGAGCTGGGTCATGTGCACTGCGATCAGGCGGTCGTTGACCAGGCCCAGCTTCTGCAGGCGCTGGAACGGGCGCAGGCCGCTCTTCCGCTTCTCTTCCTCGACCTCGTGCGCGGTCTCGTGCAGGTGCAGGTGCACCGGAATGTCGAGCTGGTCGGCCAGCACGCGGATGCGCTCGAAGCTCTCGTCGGACACGGTATACGGCGCATGCGGCGCGAACGCGGTGGACACCAGCGCGTCGCCGCGGAAGATGTCGTGCACCTCGCCCGCGCGCTCGAAGTATTCATCCTGCGACCTCGCCCACGCGGTGGGGAATTCGATCACCGGCAGGCCCACCACGGCGCGGAAACCCAGCTTGCGGTAAGTGGCGCCGATGGCGTCGGGGAAGAAGTAGTTCTCGTTGGCGCAGGTGGTGCCGCCGCGCAGCATCTCGGCCACCGCCAGCTCCACGCCATCGCGCACGAACTCGGGGCCGATCACCTTGGCCTCGGCCGGCCAGATGTGCTGCTGCAGCCACACCATCAGCGGCAGGTCGTCGGCCAGGCCGCGCAGCAGGGTCATCGGATTGTGCGTGTGGGCGTTGACCAGGCCGGGAATCAGCGCGTGCTCGGGCAGCCTCACGGTCTCGCGCGGCAGGTAGGCCGCGCGCGCCGCCGCGATCGGCAGCAGCGCGACGATGCGGTCACCCCGCACCGCCACCGCGTGATCCTCCAGCACCACACCGTGCGGCTCCACCGGTACCACCCAGCGGGCTTCGATCAGCAGGTCGACGGACTGGGGCTGGATTTGGCTCACGTTGGGCTTCCTGATCCGAAGGCTTCAATACGCGAAGGGCGGCCACCTCGCGGCGCCGCCCATGTTCGTCGCGCCGGCTTTCGCCGGGATGACACGATACGGGGCTGCGCGAAGCCGCGCAGCCCTGCATCACTTGCCGACCCGGCTGACGTATTCGCCGGTGCGGGTATCGACCTTGATCGTCTCGTCCTGGCCGACGAACAGCGGCACGCGCACCACCGCGCCGGTTTCCAGCGTGGCCGGCTTGCCGCCACCGCCGGAGGTATCGCCGCGCACGCCGGGGTCGGTCTCGGTGATCTTCAGCTCCACGAAGTTCGGCGCCTGCACCGCGATGATCTCGCCGTTGAACAGCGTGACCACGCACTCCTCCTCGCCCTTCAGCCACTTCGCCGCGTCGCCCACGCCGGCCTTGGTGGCCTGGTGCTGCTCGAAGTTTTCCTGGTGCATGAAGTGCCAGAACTCGCCGTCGGAGTACAGGTACTGCATGTCGGTATCGGTGACATCGGCGACCTCGAAGGAGTCGCTGGACTTCATCGTCTGCTCGGTGGTGCGGCCGGTCTTCAGGTTGCGGATGAAGATGCGGGTGAACGCCTGGCCCTTGCCGGGCTTGATGAACTCGGCTTCGGTGATGATCCACGGATCGTTGTTGTGAAGGATCTTCATGCCCTTCTTGACGTCGTTGAGACCGGCGGTGGCCATGCGGTGAACTCCAGGATGTGAATGGTCGGGGCCCGAACGGCGCCCCTGCGCCGCGGCAGCGGCTAGAATGGACGGTTCGAGGGTCCGGTACGGCCCGGACAAGGCCACACATGATAACCGCAAGCCCAGGCGCACGCATTACACCCGCCTCCGGCGCGCTGCCCGGTGACTGGCGGCAACGGTGGCGCGAGGCCGTCACCGACGCGGCCGAGCTGCTCGCCCTGCTGGGCCTGTCCTCGCTCGCAGCGAAGCTGCCGCCGGCCGATGCAGGTTTCGCCCTGCGCGTGCCGCGCGGTTTCGTGGCCCGCATGCGACATGGCGATCCGGCCGACCCCCTGCTGCTGCAGGTTCTGCCGCAGCTGGCCGAGTTGGATGTGATGCCGGGCTTCGTCGCCGATGCGGTGGGCGACCTGGCCGCCCGCGAGGCACGGGGCGTGCTGCACAAGTACCACGGCCGCGCCCTGCTGATCGCCAGCGGCAGTTGCGCGATCAACTGCCGCTACTGTTTCCGCCGGCACTTCCCCTACGGCGAAGAGATGGCCGCCGCCGGCCAGTGGCGCAAGGCGCTGCAGCACCTGCGCGACGACCCGTCCATCAGCGAGCTGATCCTCTCCGGCGGCGATCCGCTGGCGCTGTCCACCGCCAAGCTGGAAGAGCTGTCGCGTGGCCTGGCCGACATCCCGCAGGTCACCCGCCTGCGCATCCACACCCGCCTGCCGGTGGTGCTGCCCGAGCGCATCGACGAAGCCTTCACCACCTGGCTGGCGGCCCTGCCGCTGCAGAAAGTGGTGGTGCTGCACGCGAACCACGCGAACGAATTCGATCCCGGCGTGGACGCCGCCTGCGCCCGCCTGCGCGCGGCAGGCGCCACCGTGCTGAACCAGTCCGTGCTGCTGCGCGGCGTGAACGACGATGCCGGTACGCTGGCCACCTTGTCCGAGCGGATGTTCGCCGCCGGCGTGCTGCCCTATTACCTGCACCAGCTCGACCGCGTGCAGGGCGCCGCGCACTTCGAGGTGGACGACGCCCGTGCGCTGGCCTTGCTCGATGCGCTGCGCGCCCGCCTGCCCGGCTACCTGGTGCCGAAGCTGGTGCGCGAGGTAGGCGGAGATCCGTCCAAGCGCCCGTTGTAAACCGGCGACCGGTCACGCCAGTTTGGCCGTCCGCTGGCAGTTCCGCCGCCAATCCGTTACAACCGAGCCTGCACATCGTCTCGCCCGGAAGGCAAGCGGCCTTCATCGCTTCCCGCAATACGGCAGCCCATGAAAAAAGACTTCGTCATCAGGATTCTCTTCATCGAACACTCGGTCGAGGAGGCGGAGCAGATCATCAGCCTGCTGCGCAACACCGGCATCGCGGTTCGCCCGGCGCGGGCCACCGCCGCGGACCAGGTGCAGGCGGCGCTGGCAGAGCTGGAGCCGGACATGGTGATGTTCGACCCTGCCAACGGCGCGATCACCCTGCCCGAGGTGGTGCGCATGCTCGATGCCCACGGCAGCGACTACTCCCTGCTCGGCCTAGTCGGCTCGCTGGAGAACCGCGAAGTGGCCGAGCTGTTCGAGCAGGGCGTACACGGCGTTGCCGCGCGAGGCATGCCGGGCCAGTTGCTGGCGGTGCTGCGACGGGAATTCGAGGCCCTGCAGGCCCGGCGCCAGCTGCGCCGTCTGGAAGCCACGCAGCGCGAACTGGAACGTCGTTGCGACGCCCTGCTCGACTCCTCCCGCGACGCCATCACCTACGTGCACGAGGGCGTGCACGTGCGTGCGAACCTGGCCTACCTCGAGACCTTCGGCCACGAAAGCTTCGACGACCTGCTCGGCATGCCCATCCTGGACATGATCGACGCCGCCGACGTGGACGAATTCAAGAACCTGCTGCGCGGGCATACCCGCCAGGAGAAGCTGCCGAACCAGGTCAGCCTGCGCGCCCGCCGCGCCGACGGCACCCCGTTCGATGCCTCCGTGGAATTCGCCCCAGCCACGTTCGAAGGCGAACCCTGCCTGCAGATCGTCTTCCGCCGCCAGTTGGTCGACCCCGCGGCGCTGGAGCAGCTGCAGCGCGACCCGATCACAGGCCTGTACAACCGCCCGCACATGCTGGAGGCCATCGACCACGCGGTGATCGATGCCGCCAAGGGCAAGAAGGGGCAGTCGCTGCTGCTGATCGAGCCGGACAACTGGGCGGCGCTGGTGGGCGGCATCGGCCTGGCCAAGGCCGACGAACTGCTGGCCGGCTTCTCCGACCGCGTCCGCATGCTGCTGGGCACCGACGACGTCGCCGGCATGCTGGCCGAGCACACGCTGGGCATCATCCTCGCCCCCCGACCGGACGAGGCGATACGGGAGTGGATCGCCAAACTGCAGCACGCGATCGGCAGCGAGATCTTCGACGCCGGGTCGCGCTCGATCACGGTCACCGCCAGTGTCGGCGGCAGCCTGCTCGGCGAGAAGAACGCCAACACCGAGTTGCTGCTCAACCAGGCCGGCCAGGCCCTGCGCACGGCGCAGAGCCTGGGCAGCAACCAGGTCGAGCTGCACGACCCCGCCGCACGCGAGAAGGCCGACGAGGAGCGCGAGCGCTACTGGCTGGACCTGCTGCGCAAGGCGCTGGAGGGCGAGGGCCTGATGCTCTACCACCAGCAGACGATCAGCCTGCAGGACGCCGAGGGCGACTACTCGGAGATCCTGCTGCGCATGAACGGCCCGCAGGGCGAGGTGCTGCCTGGCTTCTTCATGCCGATCGCCGAGAAGCACGGCCTCACCGGCGCGGTCGACCGCTGGGTGCTCGACCAGACCATTCTTGCGCTGCAACGGCGCGAAGGCCTGGGCCAGCCGACCACGTTCTTCGTCAAGCTCACGGCGGCCTCGCTGCAGGACGACACGATGCTGAAATGGCTGGGCGAACGCCTCGGCCAGGCCGGGCTCAAACGCGGCCGGCTGGTGCTGGAAATGACCGAGAGCAAGGTGATGACCTTGCTGCGCCCCGCGCAGGAGTTCGTCACGGCATGGAAGAAACTCGGCGGCCGCTTCGCGCTGGAGCAGTTCGGCTCAGGCCTCAACTCCTTCCAGTTGCTCAACCACATCGACGCGGACTACCTGAAGATCGACCGCAGCTACATGGCCGACCTGCCGCAGCACCCCGAGAACCAGAAAAAGGTGGCCGAGCTCTGCCAGCAGGCGCGTTCGCTGAAGAAGCAGACCATCGCCGAATGGGTCGAGGACGCCACCAGCACCTCGCTGCTGTTCGCTGCGGGCGTGGACTTCGTGCAGGGCAACTTCCTGCAGGTGCCGCAGCGGCTGGATTGATCGCCCTGCCTCTGGACGCCCCCCGCGCGAGGCGGCGGCGATGACGCAACGGAAAACAGGAAACCCGCGGAGCGATCCGCGGGTTTCCTGTCTGTGCAGCGATGGCGCCCGCGCTTACTCGGCGCTGGCGGCAGCCTTGTTCGCGGCCTTGATCGCGGCGGCGGCGGCGATGTCTTCCTTGATGCGGGCAGCCTTGCCCTCCAGGCCGCGCAGGTAGTACAGCTTGGCGCCACGCACCTTGCCCTTGCGCTTCACCTCGACCGAATCGATTGCCGGGCTGTGCGCCTGGAACACGCGCTCCACGCCGGTGCCGTGCGAGATCTTGCGCACCGTGAAGGCCGAATGCAGGCCGCGGTTACGCTTGGCGATGACGATGCCCTCGAAGGCCTGCACGCGCTCGCGATTGCCTTCCTTGACCTTGACGTTCACGACCACGGTGTCGCCAGCGCCGAACTCCGGCAAGGGACGGGTGATCTGCTCGGCTTCGAACTGCTGGATGATCTTGTTCATGGCGACCTCGATGGTTTGCGGCAGTCCCTGCCGCGGTAGTTCTGTAAGCGGCAATCCCTGGCCGCAAGGTGTCTTGGTTGATTGCGATCGTCCTGACCGCGGGAATCACACAGCGTCCGTCCCTGACCGCACGCTTCAGCTTCCACCCGTCACGCGGTATTCGCGACGGAATTCCTCCAGCAATGCGCGGGATTCCGCATCCAGCACGCGTTGCGCCAGCAGATCCGGGCGCCTGAGCCAGGTCCGGCCCAGTGCCTGCTTCAGGCGCCAGCGGCGGATCGCCGCGTGGTCGCCGGAGAGCAGCACCGCCGGCACCTCGCCGTAGGCATCCCGCACCGGTTTCGTGTAGTGCGGGCAGTCCAGCAGGCCGTTCGAGAACGAGTCCTGCTCGGCGGACTGCGCATCGTTCAACGCGCCATCCTGCAACCTGCCCACCGCATCGATCACCACCGCGGCACCCAGCTCGCCACCGGAAAGCACATAGTCGCCGATGGAAAGCTCCTCGTCGACCTCGTGCGCCAGCAAGCGCTCGTCCACACCCTCGTAACGCCCGCAGAGCAAGGCGATGCGCGGCATCTTCGCCAGCGCCACCACCCTGCCCTGCGTCAGCCGCGCTCCCTGCGGACTGAGGTAAATCACGTGCGCCGGTTCCGGCGCCGCCTCGCGCATGGCCTTCAGGGCCGCCCGCAAGGGCTCGATCAGCATCACCATCCCGGGGCCGCCGCCGCAGGTGCGGCCGTCCACGGTACGGTAGTTGTCGGTGGCGTAGTCGCGCGGGTTCCAGGTTTCCACCTGCAGCAGCTCGCGCTGCTGCGCGCGTCCCACAACACCGACGGCGGCGCACTGGCGCATGAAGTCGGGGAACAGCGTGACGACATCGATACGCATGGACCTCAAACTCCAACCTTCAGAATTCGGGATCCCAGTCCACCACCATGCGCCCGCCGGACAAGTCCACCGAACGCACGACACTGCCCTGGATGAAGGGGACCAGCCGCTCGCGCTCGCCGTCCCGCACCACCACCACATCGTTGGCGCCGGTGGCGAACAGGTGGCTGACCCGTCCGAGTGCCGCGCCTTCGGTGGTGACGACCTCGAGTCCTTCGAGGTCGATCCAGTAATACTCGCCCTTGCCGGGAGGCGGCAGCTGCTCGCGGGCGACGTAGATGTCGCTGCCGACGAGGGCGGCTGCCGTGTCGCGGTCGTCCACGCCGGGCAGGCAGGCCACCAGGCCTTTGCCCTGCGGGCGCCCTTTCGCTCCCGCGATCTCCTTCACCGTGTCCGGCGCCGTTGCCAGCAGCCAGGGACGATATTCGAAGATCCGCGTGCGGGGCTCGGTCCAGGATTCGAGCTTGACCCAGCCCTGCACGCCGTACAGCCCGACGATGCGTCCGACCGGGACGCGCCGACCGGCTGCCATCACTTTCAGGCCGCCTGCTGCTTGCCGGCTTCCTTCACCAGGGCGGCGACCTTGTCGCTCAGCTGGGCGCCCTTGCCGACCCACTCCTGCACGCGCGCGACGTTAAGCTCGAGGCGCTTGTCCTTGCCCGAGGCGACCGGGTTGTAGTAGCCCACGTTTTCAATGTTGCGGCCGTCGCGCTTGTTGCGCTGGTCGGTGACTACGACGTGGTAGAACGGGCGGCCCTTGGCGCCACCGCGCGAAAGACGAATCTTGACCATGATGAAAGCTCCAGAGATGCCGGAATCGCCGGCCACACGCACGAGGCCGTGCGCGGTAAACGCGGCATTTTAGGGGGATGTGACTGAAAAAGGAAGAGGTTATGCGGCTCGCGGCGTGGCGGCGGCGACCAACCAGCCAGAAAGCCAGAGCCTTGCCTGGTGCCCGGGAAGGACATTCTGCCCTTTCCGGGCTCGCCCGGGCCGACTAGCCGGTCCGGACTGTCACCCTTCGCTATGCGATGGGTGACGAACGGGCCATCCTTGGCCCACGGGCTTCGGCCCGTCAGCGCGGCGGCAGCCCACCCATGCCGCCCATCCCGCCCATGCCTTTCAGCGCGCCGCTCATCTGCCGCAGCAGCCCCTTGCCGCCGCCGCGGGAGAGCTTGGACATCATCTTCTCCATCTGCATGTACTGCTTCAGCAGGCGGTTGACGTCGGCGGGCTGCGTGCCCGAGCCCTTCGCCACGCGGGCGCGGCGCGAGCCGTTCAGCAGGTCGGGATGGCGGCGCTCCTTCCGGGTCATCGAGCCGATGATCGCCACCATGCGCTTGATCTCGCCGTCGCCGACCTTGGACTTCACGCTGTCGGGCAGGCCGGAGACGCCGGGCAGCTTGTCCATCAGGCCGGCCAGGCCGCCCATGTTGTTCATCTGCTCCAGTTGGTCGCGCATGTCCTCGAGGTCGAAGCGCTTGCCCTTCATCACCTTCTGGGCCAGCTTCTGCGCCTTTTCCTGGTCGACCTTGCGCTCGACCTCCTCGACCAGCGACAGCACGTCGCCCATGCCGAGGATGCGCTGCGCCACGCGATCCGGATGGAACGGCTCCAGTGCGTCGGTCTTCTCGCCCGCGCCAAGGAACTTGATCGGCCGGCCGGTGATGTAGCGCACCGACAGCGCAGCACCGCCACGGGCGTCGCCGTCGGTCTTGGTCAGCACCACGCCGGTAAGCGGCAACGCGTCGGCGAAGGCCTTGGCGGTGGTGGCGGCGTCCTGGCCGGTCATCGAGTCGACCACGAACAGGGTCTCGACCGGGATGATCGCGGCGTGCAGCGCCTTGATCTCCGCCATCATCGCCTCGTCCACGTGCAGCCGGCCGGCGGTGTCGACCAGCAGCACGTCGACCACCTCGCGGCGGGCCGCGGCGATCGCATTCTTCGCGATGTCGACGGGGTCCTGCCCCGCCTCGGACGGGAAGAACTTCACGCCCACCTGCCCGGCCAGCGTGCGCAGCTGCTCGATGGCGGCCGGACGGTAGACGTCGCAGCTCACCACCATCACCTTCTTCTTCTTGCGCTCGGTCAGCAGGCGCGCCAGCTTGGCCACCGTGGTGGTCTTGCCCGCGCCCTGCAGGCCGGCCATCAACACCACCGCCGGCGGCGTGGCGGCGAGGTTCAGCTCGCTGTTGGCCGTGCCCATCACCGCAGTCAGCTCGTCGCTGACCACCTTCACCAGCGCCTGGCCGGGCGACAGGCTCTTCATCACGTCCTGCCCCACCGCGCGCACCTTCACGCGCTGGATCAATGCCTGCACCACCGGCAGCGCCACGTCGGCTTCCAGCAGGGCGATGCGCACCTCGCGCAGCGCCTCGCGGATGTTTTCCTCGGTCAACCGGCCGCGGCCGCGCAGGCGGTTGACGGTGGTGGACAGGCGTTGGCTGAGCGATTCGAACATGGGGTCGGCAGGCAGACGGGAAGCGCATGATTATAGCGGAGGTCGGGCGCCGCGACCGGCGCCCCCACCCCTGCCGGGCAGTCACCGGCTGCCGATCGCGCGTCCGTCGGATGCAGGAGCCTGTGCCTCGATCCACTTCGCGATGTCGCCGACTACCTGCGCATCCACGTGTGCCGGTGCCGTGTAGTCGTCCAGCCTACCGGTCTTGCCGGCAGACATGAACAGATGACTCAAACCGGGGTACAGCTGGAATGCCGTGTGCGTCCGACCGGCCAGTTCCTGCTTCCAGCGCGCGAAGTCCAGGGTGGGCGAGATCTGGAAATCGCTGCCGCCCTGCAGGATCAGCATAGGCATCGACAGCCTTTTTGCTGCAGCCACCGGATCGACCCGCGACCAGCTCAGCCAGTAGCTCTGGGGCCCGCCATCGAATTGGCCTTGTGGCGCTGGCTGCCCCGGCGCGACCGCAGCCAGCAGTCTCCGCTCGGCCACATACGCCTGCACCGCCTTCGCGGTGGCGGCCGGCGACTCACCGGCCTTGGCCGACTGTTCGCGCGCCTGCTGCTCAAGCACATCGAAGATGCCCCGCGCCGGTGCCGCCATCAGCACCAGGCCGGCCAGTTGCGCATCGCGCTCGCCGATGCGCGGCGCCATCATGGCGCCCAGACTGTGGCCGATCACGAACACCCGGCGCGGATCGACCGCGTGCTGCCGCGCCAGCAAACCGGCCGCGGCCACGGCGTCGTCAGTCACTTCCGCATCGATCGCGGGGGCACTCTTGCCGCTCCACTCTTTCGGGTAGTCGAAGGTGCGCTTGTCGTAGCGCAGCGAGGCGATGCCGGCGCGCGCCAAGCCGTCAGCGATGTCTTGAAATGGCTTGTTGGGGCCAACGGTCTCGTCCATGTCGTGCGCCCCGGAACCCGCCACCAGCACCACCGCCGGGAAGGGGCCGTGACCTGCAGGCAGGGTCAGCGCTCCACGCAGAGGGCCGACCGGCGTCGGCACATCCAGCGGTGACACCCGCACACCGTCGGCCTCGACATGCGCCTGCACGCCATGCGCCGCAGTCTTCTGCGTCATTAGCGCCACCATCGCCGGCGGCGCGAAACGCAACAAGGCGACACGGTCCTGCGCGTCGCACGCGATCACCATGTCCAGCGGCGCCTTGGCGAGGCTCATCTGCGTGACGAACACCGGCTGATCGTTCACGTACAGCTTTTGCGCCGGGGTGCTGGCGATGTAGGAGCCGCCCTGCCCCTGGAGAGCGACCCAGGCCTGCCTGAGCTTGCCCGCATCCAATTTTCCGGCCAGTTCCGGGGCGAAGTCGCTGCGGGCCGTGGCGTAGTCGACATGCACCAGCGCATCCAGCAGTGTTGCGGAGCGCACCGCACACTGTTCCGCCGCCCCTCCCGTGCCCGCCCGCGCGAACGGCGCTGCCAGCAGCATGCTGGCAGCGAGGGTGATCCGACACAGTTTCATGGTGCATCTCCCTCCGACGGGCGGCGTACTTCGAGGCGCCGGTAGATGAAGTACGAGCACACGTGCGGAATCAGCAGCACGACCACCACCGCTGCCAACGCCCATCCCGACAGGGCGCCGGCCAGGGCAAGCACGACCATCACCATGCCACCCAGCACGTACATCCAGCCCGCCAGTCGATGCGTCCGCTCCCACACTGCCTCGCTGGTCAGCGTCCACGGCGTGCGGACGCCCATGAAGAAATTCCGACGCAACTTGCCCATGTAATTGCCCAGCACCATCAGCAGCACGCCGGCCGCCAACGGGGCGATGGTCGCCATGGGCACCGCGTGGCCGGCCCCGGCGAGCATGGCCGCGACACCAAGCACCAGCATCGTTCCCTGGATCACCAGCATCAGCGCCGCATAGATGCCGGCAAAGGATTCCATTTCGAAACGCTTCGGCGAAATTCGCGGCAGCACGGTCGCGAGCAGGGCCATCCCGAGTATCAGCAGGGGCCACATGGCCACGACCCGGAAGCGGGATGCGTAGCCGTTCGGATGCCCGTCGATACCCCAGTGGCTGGGCACGCGAGCCGGCATGTGCGGCCATAGCCAGATCGCCACCCCGACGGCGATGGCCACGTAAACAGTAGAAACGATCAACATACGTGCGGATTTCATTGCTTGCCTCCGGCTTTTCCCTTCGAGGGAAACAGGTCCATCAGCATCCGTGCGAGGTCCTCGAACACGGTGCTGTTGAGCGAATAGACGATGTACTGGCCACGCCGCTCGGTGCGCACCAGGTCGGCATGCTTGAGTACGGCGAAGTGGTGCGACAGCGAAGCCGGCGTGATGTTGAACGCCTCGCCGATCTCGCCCGCGGTGAGCGGGCCGCCCTGCAGGCGCTTGAGGATCGCGCGCCGCGTGGGGTCGGCCATGGCCTTGAATACTTCCTGCTGCTTCATTGGATGCGTCATCCTGGGTGTACATCTAGATGTTTAGATATTTTTCTAAATATTGCAAGTGCCGTCGTGCGGCGATGCGCGTTCGCGGCCCACGGAGGCGTGTGCGAAACTTCCGACCCATGTCGCTTACGCTTCCTGCCATCATCGCCATCGTGCTGTACCTGGGCGCGTCCGCACTGCTGGCCGCTCCAATGACCGGCTGCCCCCGCACGCCACGGCGCCTCGGGCTGAGCGCCGCCATGCTGGCCGTGCTGCTGCACGTCTCGGTGCTGCTGGGCGCTCACGGCGGACGGGTGGATCTGCACTTCTTCGCTGCGCTCTCGCTGGTCGCCTGCGTGGTCGCGGCACTGACTCTGCTGGTGAACCTGTCGAAGCCGGTGGCCGGATTGGGCGTCATCGTGTTCCCGCTGGCGGCGCTGCTGCTGGGCCTGGACATCTTCCTCGCGCCGCCCACTACGCCGAATCCGCTGGACTGGCAGATCAGCCTGCACGTGGCGATCGCCCTGCTTGGCTACAGCCTGCTGTCGATCGCCGCGGTGCTGGCGGTGCTGCTGGCGGTGCAGGAGCGTGCGTTGCGCACGCACCGCCCGATCCGGCTGGTGCGTGCGCTGCCGCCGCTGACCCAGACCGAAGCGCTGCTGTTCCGGCTGATCAGCGCCGGCTTCGGCCTGCTCACGCTCACCCTGCTGAGCGGCGCGCTGTTCATCCAGAACATCCGCGCCCAGCACCTGGTCCACACCACGGTACTCAGCGTGCTTGCCTGGCTGATCTTCGGCGTGCTGCTGTGGGGGCGCTGGAAGCACGGCTGGCGCGGACGCAGCGCGGTGAACCTGTGCCTGATCGGCATGGCGGTGCTGTTGCTGGCCTTCTTCGGCAGCAAGGCGGTGCTGGAATTGATCCTGCACCGCAGCGTGTAGGAACGCACCCTGTGCGCGATGGCGCTGATGCTCGACCGGAGCCAGGGGCATTCGCGCACCGGGTGCGCCCCTACGGCCGCGTTTTTGGCGACGCGGCGCAGGTACCGTTCACTCGCCGCGCAGGCGCACGTCGCCCGGCGCAATGCCGGCGCGCTCTTCCGCCCGCGCCGCGCGCTGGTCCTCGAAGAAGCGCTGCACCTGCTGGCAGACCGCCATGGTGTTCTCCCGCGCCAGGGCCGAAACGAGGAACCACGGCGCTTGCCAGTCGAGGCGACGCACGATGTCCTCGGCCACCTGCCGGCGTTCGTCCTCGGGCAGCGCGTCGGACTTGTTCAGCACCAGCCAGCGGGGCCGCTCCAGCAGTTCGGGATTGAACTTCGCCAGCTCGTGCTCGATCGTGCGCACCTGCTCCACCGGGTCGGTGCCATCGATCGGCGCAATATCGACTAGGTGCAGCAGCAGGCTGGTGCGCGACACGTGGCGCAGGAACTGAATACCCAACCCGGCACCGTCGGCGGCTCCTTCGATCAGGCCTGGGATGTCGGCGATCACGAAGCTCTGGTCGGTACCCAGGCTCACCACGCCGAGGTTCGGATGCAAGGTGGTGAACGGATAGTCCGCCACCCTCGGCGTGGCCGCCGACACGGCGCGGATGAAGGTGGACTTGCCTGCATTGGGGACGCCGAGCAGGCCCACGTCGGCGAGCAAGCGCAGCTCCAGCTTCAGCTCGCGCGACTCGCCCGGCGTGCCCTGGGTGAACTGGCGCGGCGCGCGGTTCACCGAAGTCTTGAAGTGGATGTTGCCCAGGCCGCCCTTGCCGCCCTGCGCCACCAGCAGGCGCTGGCCGTGCGCGGTGAGGTCGCCGATGGTCTCGTCGGTATCGACGTTGGTGACCATGGTGCCCACCGGCACGCGGATCGTGGTGTCTTCGCCGCCCTTGCCGTACATGTCGCTGCCCATGCCGTTCTGGCCGCGCTGCGCCTTGTAGCTGCGCTGGTGGCGAAAGTCGACCAGGGTGTTCAGGCCCTCGTCGGCGATCAGCCAGACCGAACCGCCGGTACCGCCGTCGCCGCCGTCCGGCCCGCCGAACGGGATGAACTTCTCGCGCCGGAAGCTCGCGCAACCATTGCCGCCGTCGCCGGCCTGGACCTTGATGATGGCTTCGTCGACGAATTTCATGACATGGGAACCGGGAACGGGGAATCGGGAGAGGAATGGGTGAAACGCAGGGGCAAGCTTACTCGCGCAAGTCCAGCCGTCGCCTCACAAAACAAAAGCCCCGCCGGAGCGGGGCCCTTGCTGCAACCTCGGAAAGGATCAGGCCTTCACGACGCTGACGAACCGGCGGTTGTTCTCGCCGCGGACCTTGAACTCCACCCTGCCGTCCACCAGGGCGAACAGCGTGTGGTCGCGGCCGAGGCCCACGCCGGTACCGGCATGGAACTGGGTGCCGCGCTGACGCACGATGATGTTGCCGGCCTCGACGTCCTGACCGCCGTACACCTTGACGCCCAGGTACTTCGGGTTGGAGTCGCGACCGTTGCGGGACGAACCTACGCCTTTTTTGTGTGCCATGACTGTGTGCTCCGGCTAAATCAGGCGTTGATGCCCGTGATCTCGACTTCGGTGTAGTGCTGACGGTGTCCCTGCTGACGCTTGTAGTGCTTGCGGCGGCGGAACTTGATGATGCGGATCTTGTCGGCGCGGCCGTGCTTGCGCACGGTGGCGGACACGGTGGCACCGGCCACGGTCGGCGCGCCGACGGTGATCGACTCGCCTTCGCCGACCAGCAGTACCTGGTCGAACTTCACGGCGGCGCCTTCTTCGGCGTCCAGCAGTTCCACGCGCAGGACGTCGCCCTGTTGCACGCGGTACTGCTTGCCGCCGGTCTTGATGACTGCGTAGCTCATGGGATTATCCCTTCTGTCGTTATTCTCTTGGGTTCCGTCACGGCCTTTCGGGCTGGACGAACCGCGGATTGTAGCGAGCCGCCGGGGCGCTGGTCAAATCGTGACCAGTTAGAAACCGCGGGCTGCATTACGCAATAACTAACCTGCCTAGTTTGGTATAGTTCACTTTTCCCCTTGCGACCCCACGCATGGACACCATCCGCATCCGCGGCGCACGCACGCACAACCTGAAGAACATCGATCTCGACCTGCCGCGCGACCGGCTGATCGTGATCACCGGCCTATCCGGCTCGGGCAAGAGCTCGCTGGCCTTCGACACCATCTATGCGGAAGGCCAGCGGCGCTACGTGGAGTCGCTGTCGGCCTACGCGCGGCAGTTCCTGTCGATGATGGAGAAGCCCGACGTCGACCATATCGAAGGCCTGTCGCCGGCGATCTCGATCGAACAGAAATCCACCTCGCACAACCCGCGTTCCACCGTGGGCACGATCACCGAGGTCTACGACTACCTGCGCCTGCTGTATGCCCGCGTGGGCACGCCGCGCTGCCCCGACCACGGTATCCCGCTGGAGGCGCAGACGGTGAGCCAGATGGTGGACGCCACCCTCGCGCTGGACCCCGAGAAGCGCTACATGCTGCTCGCTCCGGTGGTGCGCGAGCGCAAGGGCGAACACGTGCAGGTGTTCGAGCAGCTGCGCGCGCAGGGCTTCGTGCGTGCGCGCGTGGACGGCGCGGTGTACGACCTCGACGCGGTGCCGCCACTGGGCCTGCGCATCAAGCACACCATCGAGGCGGTGATCGACCGCTTCCGTCCGCGCGACGACATCAAGCAGCGCCTCGCCGAGTCCTTCGAGACCGCGCTGCGGCTGGGCGACGGGCTGGTGATCCTCGCCGACATGGACGATCCGTCGGCCAAGGAGCAGCTCTATTCCTCGCGCTATTCCTGCCCCGTGTGCGACTACTCGCTGCCAGAGCTGGAGCCGCGGCTGTTCTCCTTCAACTCGCCCGTCGGCGCCTGCCCGTCCTGCGACGGCCTCGGCGTGACCCAGGTGTTCGACCCCGCGCGCGTGGTGGGCCATCCGGAGCTGCCGTTGTCCGGTGGCGCGATCCGCGGCTGGGACCGGCGCAACCCGCACTACTTCCAGATGCTGCAGTCGTTGGCCGCGCACTACGGTTTCGACGTGGACACGGCCTGGACCGGCCTGCCCAAGGCCACCCAGCAGGCGATCCTCTACGGCAGCGGCAAGGAGAAGATCGCCTTCCGCTACCTCACCGAGCGCGGCGGCCGGGTGACCCGCGAGCATGCCTTCGAAGGCATCCTGCCGAACCTGGAACGGCGCTACAAGGAAACCGAATCCGCCGCGGTGCGCGAGGAGCTGGCCAAGTACATCAGCGACCATCCCTGCCCCGAGTGCGAGGGCCAGCGCCTGAACCGCTCGGCGCGCAACGTGTTCGTGGCCGACCACGCGCTGCCCGCCCTCACCAACCGCTCGATCGACGATGCGCTGGCGTTCTTCGCGGAGCTGACGCTCACCGGCTGGCGCGGCGAGATCGCGGCGAAGATCGTCAAGGAGATCCGCGAGCGGCTCACCTTCCTCAACGACGTGGGCCTCAACTACCTTACGCTGGACCGCCAGGCCGACACGCTGTCGGGCGGCGAGGCACAGCGCATCCGCCTCGCCTCGCAGATCGGCGCCGGCCTGGTCGGCGTGATGTACGTGCTCGACGAACCATCCATCGGCCTGCACCAGCGCGACAACGAGCGCCTGCTCGGCACGCTCACCCGCCTGCGCGACCTCGGCAACACGGTGATCGTGGTCGAGCACGACGAGGACGCCATCCGCATGGCCGACCACGTGCTCGACATCGGTCCCGGCGCCGGCGTGCACGGCGGCGAGGTCGTGGCGCAGGGTTCGGTGAAGGACATCCTCGCTTCCAAGCGCTCCGTCACCGGCCAGTTCCTGTCCGGCGAGCGCGCCATCGAGGTGCCGAGGCAGCGCCGCCAGCCCAACGACGACGCCTACTGGCTGCACCTGCGCGGCGCCAACGGCAACAACCTGAAGGACGTGGACCTGGCGATTCCCGCCGGCCTGTTCACCTGCGTCACCGGCGTGTCCGGCTCGGGCAAATCCACGCTCATCAACGACACCTTGTTCCGCCTCGCCGCCACTGAGCTCAACGGCGCCAGCGCACAGCCGGCGCCGTTCAAGTCGGTGGAAGGCCTGCAGCTGTTCGACAAGGTGGTGGACATCGACCAGTCGCCGATCGGCCGCACGCCACGCTCCAACCCCGCCACCTACACCGGCCTGTTCACCCCGCTGCGCGAGCTGTTCGCCCAGGTGCCCGAGGCGCGCGCGCGCGGCTACGAGCCGGGTCGCTTCAGCTTCAACGTGCGCGGCGGCCGCTGCGAAGCCTGCGAAGGCGACGGCATGCTGAAGGTGGAGATGCACTTCCTGCCCGACGTGTACGTCCCTTGCGACGTCTGCCACGGCAAGCGCTACAACCGCGAGACGCTGGAGATTCACTACAAGGGCCATACCATCGCCGACGTGCTGGACATGACGGTGGAGGACGCGCTGAAGCTGTTCGAGAACGTGCCCACCATCGCGCGCAAGCTGGACACGCTGCGCGCGGTGGGGCTGGACTACATCAAGCTTGGCCAGAGCGCGACCACGCTGTCCGGCGGCGAGGCGCAGCGCGTGAAGCTCTCCAAGGAGCTCAGCAAGCGCGACACCGGCAACACCTTGTACATCCTCGACGAGCCCACCACCGGCCTGCACTTCCACGACATCGAGCAGTTGCTCGACGTGCTGCACCAGCTGGTCGACCAGGGCAACACCGTGGTGGTGATCGAGCACAACCTCGACGTGATCAAGACCGCCGACTGGATCGTCGACCTAGGCCCCGAGGGCGGCGCCGGCGGCGGTCGCATCCTGGTAGCCGGCACGCCGGAAACCGTGGCCGCCACGCCCGGCTCGCATACCGGCCATTTCCTCGCACCGCACCTGACGCCGGCGCGTCCTGCCAAGACCGCCGCCAAGCGCGGCAAGACCGCCCTCAAGCACATTGCGTCGGCCGACAAGCACAAGCCGATGCGCGGAAAGAAAAAGACCTCATGAGCAAGACCGACAACGCATCACCCAAACCCGCGCGTCGCGGCAAGAAAGCCGAAACTGCCGCCGCGCCTCCCGTTGCCGACGTGGCGCAGGCCGCGCCGGCACCGCTGTTCACGGCGGATATCGCCGCACGCTGGCGCGACCTCGACGCCTTCAACCACGTCAACAACTCCAACTACCTCACCTACCTCGAGGAAGCGCGGCTGCAGTGGCTGAGCCACGTGCCCGGCCCCTGGTTCGACGAGCACAGCATGCCGGTGATGGCCGCCGTCCAGCTCAACTACCGCCGCCCGATCGAATGGCCCGCGCAGCTGCACGTGGAGCTTTACTGCGAACGCATCGGCAACAGCTCGATGACCATCGCGCATCGCCTGGTGGATGCGGCCGACGCCGGCACCTTGTATTGCGACGGCCACGTGGTGATGGTGTGGATGGACCCGGCCACCGGCAAGCCGGTGGCGCTGCCGCAGGCGATCCGCACCGCGGCCGGAGTCGGTTAGGCCGGCCAGCATGCGCGCGCGCCCTACCCTCGCCCGCACCGCCTTCGCTGTCGGACGCGAGGCCGGCGTCCCGGTCGAAACCATCGCGGGCGAATGCCACGCCTGGCGTTTCCGTCCGCACTTTCACGCCGGCGACGAGATCGTGCGTGTGCTCGCCGGCCGCGCGCGGCTGCGCCTGCCCCACGCCTGCCGCGAGGTCACCGCTGGCGAGACGCTGATAGTGCCGGCGGGCGTGGTCCACCGTTTCGAACCGCTGGATCGGCAGGGCTGGGCCTTCATCTCGCGCTTCGCACCGGCGCCACGCACGGCGATTCGCGAAACCGCCACGCTGGCCACCCGCGCCACCACACTGCTGGCCCAGCGCCGCTCGCTGCACACCGATGTCGCCGCTGTCGCGCAAAGCTGCGCTGTCTCCGCCGGCCACCTGTCGCGCGTCTTCCGCCGCGAGACCGGCAGCAGCCTGCACAACTTCCGGGTGCTGCTCGCGCTGCAGCAGGCGAAGATTCTGCTGCGACGCCAGGTTCCCGTGGTGGAGGCCGCGCTGGCTGCGGGTTTCTACGACCAGCCGCACCTGAACCGCGAGTTCGTCCGCACCTATGGCATGACCCCGGCCACCTTCCGCAGAGGATGGGCCGCCTCCGCGTGACGAGGCCTCACCGCAGCTCCAGCGCCATGTAAAGGGTATCCGGCAGCGGGTTGTCGTAGTACGCCGGCACGGGGCGGAAGCCCAGCGTCGCATACAGGTGCCTGGCGGCATCCATCGCAGCCAGCGTGTCCAGCACCAGGCGTGCATGCCCCGCCTCGCGGGCGCGGGCGACGGCCGCTTCCGCCAGCCGGCGCCCCAACGCCTGCCCACGCGCGGCGGGGCGCAGGTACAGGCGCTTCATCTCGGCCGTGCCCGGCATCGCGGTCGGCCGCAATGCCACACAGCCCAGCGCCAGGCCTGCGGCACCGCGGCCGATCAGGATGTCGCCCAGCGGCGGCGCGTATTTTCCGGGCAGTTGCGCCAGCTCCGCCGCGAAGCCCTGGAAGGAAAGGTCGATGCCGAGGCTGTCCGCATATTCCACGAACAGCTCGCGCACTACCTCGCCATCCGCGGGGAAGCGCGCCGAAGCGATGCTGATTCCCGATGTCGACATGCCGGATCGCCTCCACGGACTGTTCCGGCAGTCTGCCGGAGACGACCGAGGCGCGCTTGGATGATCCTGACCTCGCTGCGCGCGACGCTACCTACTTCACCAGGATCTCGTCCGCGAACAACCAGGTGTTCGCGGCGCCGTCCGGGAAACTGGCCGGCAGCGTGGCGTAGCGGGTCGCCACGACGCGGACGTAGCGCGCGCGCAATGGCTTGACCGCCTTGAACGCCACGTGGATCTGGTGCGCAGTCGAATCCATCACGTCGGCTTTCGGTTGTTCAGTGTCCACCGTGACCCAGTGCTTCCCGTCGTCGGAAACCTGGAAGCTCACCGCGCGCGGCGGCAGGATGCGCGAGCCTGCGTCCTGCAGGAAATCCATCGCGATTGCATGGACCGCAACGGCCTTCTGCAGGTCGACGACGGCGTCCACGTCGGCGTCGTTCCAGCCCGACCATTGCCCATTGTGGAAGTCGTCGCCGCCCAGCACGCCATCGGTCAGCGCGGTGGCGGGTGCGTACTTCGGCGACACCGGTCGGGCCAGGCTCAGCGGTTTGCCGGTGGCGAGGTTGTCCACCAGGGTGAATCTGACCGGGTTGTCGTAGCGCAGTCCCTTGCGGAACGGCACCACCTGGAGCGTGCCGGCATGGTGCAGCACCATCGTGTCGGCGAACGAGGGCGAGCTGGCGGTGGGCGTGCCGCCGTCCCGGCCGCGCTCATCCAGCGTGTAATGGTTTACCAGGTCGTCGAAGCCGCGCTGCGCGCGCAGCTGCCAGCCACCTTGCCCGTCCGCCGCCAGCGCATACTGGATCGCCGCATGATCCTCGGGGCCGTAAGCCACATGCCAGGCATCCAACCGCGGGTACTGCGCCAGCAGGCGCCGGTGGAAATCCACCCAGGCCGCGTCGTCGTGCGCGTTGCCGCGCCACAGGTTCTCGGCGAAGGCCAGCACGCGCGGGTACAGCTTCGACTCGGCGTTGTACGGGTTCGCGCGTTCGCTCCAGAGCGGCGCCTCGCCGCCCAGCAGCTGCGAGCGGTGCGCCGCGAACACGGCCGCATCCGCCTTCGCGTCATCCGGGCTGCTGTCGTTGGCGATGTCGGTGCGGAACACGTCCTGCACCGTCAGCGAATCCAGCGCGCGGTCGATGTAGAACGGCCCGGCGACCACCACGCGATTGCCGTTGGCCAGCGCTTTGGCCTGCTCGTCCGCGCCGCGCCAGGCTTCGATGATGGCGTGCCTGTCGGCGCCGCCTTCGAGGATCTCGTCCCAGCCGACCAGGGTCTTGCCCTTGCCCTCCAGGTAACGCTGGATGCGCTTGATGAAGTAGCTCTGCAGGCCGTCCTCATCCTTCAGCCCCAGCTTGTGCATCAGTGCCTGGCAGGACGCGCAGTCGTGCCAGGCGACCTTGGGCGTCTCGTCGCCGCCGATGTGCACGTACTTCGACGGGAACAGCGGCAGCACTTCGTCCAGCACGTTCTCGAGGAAGGTGAAGGTGCCCCCGTCGCCCACGCAGTCGATGTTCTTGTGCACGCCCCAGGCGGTGGTCACGGCCACCTGCTTCTTGGTGCACGACAACTCGGGATAGGCCGCGATCGCCGCCACACTGTGCCCCGGCATCTCGATCTCGGGGATCACTGTGATGTTGCGCCGGCGCGCGTAGTCCACCAACTCGCGGATCTGCGCCTGCGTGTAGTAGCCGCCGTAACGCGTGCCGTCCGCCTCGGTGCGCCATGCGCCCACGCTGGTGAGCTTCGGATAGCGCCTGATCTGGATGCGCCAGCCCTGGTCGTCGGTGAGATGCCAGTGGAAGGTGTTGATCTTGTAATAGCTGAGAAGATCGAGCTGCTTCTCGATGAAACTCACCGGATAGAAATGACGGCTGACATCCAGCATAACGCCGCGCCAGGCGTAGGCCGGCGCGTCCTCGATGCGCACGGCGGGAATCTCCACGTGCGCCGCCTTCTCCAGCGGCAGCAGCTGGCGCAGCGTCTGCACGCCCCAGAACAGGCCCTTGCCGGTGGACGCGCTGATCGTGACCCGCTGCGGCGTCACCGCGAGCCGGTAGGCCTCGTCGCCCTGCACGGCGGGATCGAGCTGCAGCACGATGGCGTGCGCGCCAGCGCCCTCTTGCACCGCGATTCCGGTCTGCGCACGGATCGCTTTGCGCAGGAAGGTGGCGATCTCGCGGCTGCGGGCGTCGTTCGGCGCCGCCACGCGGGTGCGCGCATCCAGCCGGTAACTGCCCTGCTCCACTTGCAGGTGCCGCGGCTCGGGAATGATCGATATGCCGGCCGCGATGCCCAGTGCGGGAAGAAACGTGGACAGGCCCAGCAGGCATCGCGCAAGGATCTTCGACATCAATGCATCCCCTCGTCGTTCGAACGGAGCCGGCGGCCATGGCGCGGGTCCGGCGCATGGTGTCGACGGAGAACCGGGGAATTCCCGGTGCTTGCCGGTGCCTGGAGTCCGTGGCGCCGGCACACATACTCACTTGTAAATCATCGTTTCATATGTGCACACTAACGTGCAAGCTCCGATGCACGACGCCGCGCACGGCATGTGCAGCCTCGATGACGCCGCCCGGCTGGGCTGGCAGCGCGCCCGGCGACACCCCGCAGCGCAGGATGAATACATGACCCACGCCAGCGCAGACACCGCCCTGACCCGCTCGCCGGGCGCACCGGGACGCGAGGCGCCCCGCCAGCTGCCACGACTCTCTTTCGGCGGCGCGCCGATCGGCAATCTGTATGCCGGCGTACCGGACGGCGACGCCATCGACACCGTGCGGCATGCCCTGCGCCTCGGCATCCGCCACTTCGACACGGCGCCGTACTATGGCTATGGCCTCAGCGAGAGCCGCCTCGGCAAGGCGCTGGCGGACCTTGCGCGCGACGACTACAGCCTGTCGACCAAGGTCGGCCGCCTGTTGCTGGATGCCGACGACAGCGAGCCGGCGCCGGATGACGGTTTCGCGGTGCGCGGCCGGCGGGCCGTGTTCGACTACAGCCGCGACGGCATCCTGCGCTCGGTGGAATCCAGCCTGCGCCGGCTCGGTACCGACCACGTGGAGATCCTGCTGCTGCACGACATCGGCGCGCTGACCCACGGCGCGCGACACCCGGCCATCCTGCGTCAGGCGCTGGACGAGGCGCTGCCGGCGATGGCCGAACTGCGCAGCCAGGGCGTCTGCCGCGCGATCGGCCTCGGTGTCAACGAGCAGGAGGTATGCCTGCAGGTGATGCCGGCGTTCGCGCTGGACGTGATCATGCTGGCCGGCCGCTACACTTTGTTCGAGCAGCGCGACAGCACGCAGCTGATGGCGGAAGCCATGCGGCGCGACGTCGCCGTGATGGCGGCGGGCCCCTACAACTCCGGCCTGCTCGGTGCCGACGACGCACCCGGCGCCACCTACAACTACGCGCCGGCGGATGCCGCGATCCGCGCCCGGGCCCAGCGCTTTTATGCGATTTGCGCACGGCACGGCGTCACGGCAGGCGCCGCCGCGCTGCAGTTCCCGCTGGCCCATCCTGCGGTGGCCACCGTGGTATGCGGCCTGCGTTCGCCGGCGGAAGTCGACAGCGCCGTGCAGCGCATGGACATGCCGCTGCCTCCCGCGCTGTGGAACGAACTGCGCCATGCCGGCCTGCTCGACGCCTGCGCGAGTACGCCATGAAGGCCACGCCATGAACCTGATCGACGCCCACCAGCACTACTGGCGCGTGGATCGCGGCGATTACGCCTGGCTGCACGATGCGCCCGCCGCGCTGCAGCGCGACTTCCTGCCCACCGACCTGCAGGACCAACGCAGCGCCGCCGGTGTGGCCGGCAGTGTGCTGGTGCAGGCGGCGGCGAGCGAGGCGGAAACGCGCTACCTGTTCGAACTGGCCCGCGCCGATCGCAGCATCCTCGGTGTGGTCGGCTGGGTCGATTTCGAGGCGCCGGACGCGGCCACCCGCATCCGCGCGCTGGCCCGCGATGGCGGCGGCCTGCTGCTGGGGCTGCGTCCGATGGCGCAGGACCACACCGATCCGGACTGGTTGGCGCGCCCGGCGCTCGACGCGGCCTTCGACTGCCTGCAGGAGCAGGATCTCGCCTTCGACGCCCTGGTACGCCCGCTGCAGCTGCCGGCGCTGCAGCGGCGGCTGCGGCGCGAGCGCGAGCTGAGGGTGGTGCTCGACCACGCGGGCAAGCCGGACATCGCGCACGGCCGCTACGACGACTGGGCACCGCACATCCGCCAGCTGGCCGCCCTGCCCAAGCTCTGCTGCAAGTTCTCCGGCCTGCTGACCGAGCTCGCGCCGGGCATGCCGGCCAGCGCCCTCGACCCTTATGTGGAGCACCTGTTCGCGTGCTTCGGTCCAGGGCGCCTGCTCTGGGGCAGCGACTGGCCGGTGCTGACGCTGCGCGACAGCTACGCCCAGTGGCTGGAACTCGCCCGCGGGCTCGCGCAACGGCACGCGCCCCACGCGCTGGAACGCATCTTCAGCCGCAATGCGCTGGCGTTCTACCGGCCTCGACGCGCACCCGACTTCCCCGCTTCTGCAGGAGCCCCCGCATGAACCACCAGCCCAACCACGGAGCACGCCCATGAGCGCCCGGCTGCACGGCAAGCGCGCCCTCGTCACCGCCGCCGGCGCCGGCATCGGCCGCGCCACCGCGCTCGCTTTCGCGCGCGAAGGCGCCGAAGTGCTGGCCACCGACATCGATGCGGCGGCACTGGCCAGCCTCGCGCAGGAACAGCCGGCCATCCGCACGCAGGTGCTGGACGTCACCAGCAGCACGGCCATCCGCGCACTGGTCGACGCCAATGCGCCGTTCGACGTGCTGTTCAACTGCGCCGGCTACGTGCATGCGGGCACCATCCTCGACACCGCCGACGATGCCTGGCAGCGCTCGTTCCGCATCAACGTGGACAGCATGTACCACCTGTGCCGCGCGGTGCTGCCGGCGATGCTGGAGCGCGGCCGCGGCAGCATCATCAACATGTCCTCGGTGGCGTCCAGCATCAAGGGCGTGCCGAACCGCTTCGCCTACGGCACGACCAAGGCCGCGGTGATCGGCCTCACCCGCTCCATCGCCGCCGACTACGTGGCGCGCGGCGTGCGCTGCAACGCGATCTGCCCCGGCACGGTGAAGACGCCGTCGCTGGGCGAGCGCGTGCGCGCGCTCGGCGGCGACGAGCAGGCGGTATGGCGCAGCTTCACCGACCGCCAGCCGATGGGCCGCCTCGGCACGCCGGAAGAGATCGCCGCGCTGGCGCTGTATCTCGCCTCCGACGAATCCTCCTTCACCACCGGCACCACCCACGTCGTGGATGGCGGCTGGTCCAACTGAGCACATCATCATGAAATTCGTCCGTTACGGCGCAGCCGGCCAGGAGCGCCCCGGCCTGATCGACGCGCAGGGCAAGCTACGCGACCTTTCCGCCCACATTGGCGATATCGACGCCCGGGCGCTGACGCGCAGCGGCCGCACGCAGCTCGCGGCGATCGAACCGGCCTCGCTGCCGGAAGTCGCCGGCGCGCCGCGCTACGGCGCACCGGTGGCACACACCGGCAAGATGATCTGCGTGGGCCTCAACTACAGCGACCACGCCGCCGAGACCGGTGCGCAGCCGCCCGAGCAGCCGATCCTGTTCATGAAGGCCACCAACACCATCATGGGCGCGAATGACGACGTGATCATCCCCAAGGATTCGGTCAAGACCGACTGGGAAGTGGAGCTCGGCGTGGTGATCGGCGACACCGCCCGCCACGTGAGCGTGGCGGATGCCCTGAATCACGTGGCCGGCTACCTGGTGGTGAACGACCTGTCCGAGCGTGCCTTCCAGCTCGAACACGGCGGCCAGTGGGTGAAGGGCAAGAGCTGCGACACCTTCGGCCCGATCGGCCCCTGGCTGCTCACCGCCGACGAGGTGCCGGACCCGCAGAACCTTGCCCTGTGGCTGGAGGTCAACGGCCACCGCTATCAGGACGGCAACACCCGCAACATGATCTTCGGCGTGGCCGCACTGGTCAGCTACATCAGCCGCTACATGACCCTGCAGCCGGGCGACATCATCAGCACGGGCACGCCGGCGGGCGTGGGCCTGGGCCAGAAGCCGCCGCTGTACCTGCGCCCCGGCGACGTGATGGAGTTGGGCATAGCCGGCTTGGGCCGGCAGCGCCAGCGCACCGTCGCCTACGACGAGGCGGTGCCGGCATGAGCCACGCGGCCTCCACCCCCGACACTCATGCCGCGCGCATCGTGGCGCTGGACACGCTGGACGTGCGCTTCCCCACCTCGCGCGAGCTGGACGGCTCGGACGCGATGAACCCCGATCCGGATTACTCGGCCGCTTGCGTGACGCTGCGCACCGATCATCCGGAGCTGCGCGGCTACGGCTTCGTATTCACCATCGGCCGCGGCAACGACGTGCAGACAGCCGCCCTGGCGGCGCTGGCCGAACACGTCACCGGCCTCTCCGTGAACAGCATCGTCGACGACCTCGGCGGTTTCGCCCGGCGCCTCGTCGGCGATTCACAGCTGCGCTGGCTCGGTCCCGAAAAGGGGGTGATGCACATGGCGATCGGCGCGGTGATCAACGCCGCCTGGGACCTCGCCGCGCGCCGCGCCGGCAAGCCGCTCTGGCGCTACATCGCCGAGTTGTCGCCTGAGGAAATCATCGCCGCCATCGACTTCCGCTACCTCAGCGACGCGCTCACTCCCGACGAGGCGCTGGCCATCCTGCACGCGGCGCTGCCGCACCGCCAGCAGCGCATCGAACAGCTGTTGGCCGAGGGCTATCCCGCCTACACCACCTCGCCGGGCTGGCTGGGCTACAGCGACGAGAAGATGCAGCGGCTGGCCCGCGAAGCGGTCGCCGACGGCTTCCGCACGATCAAGCTCAAGGTGGGCCTCGACGCGGCGGACGACATGCGCCGTTGCCGCCTCGCGCGCGAAACGGTCGGCCCGGACATCGCCATCGCGATCGACGCCAACCAGCGCTGGGACGTGCCCGACGCCATCGCCTGGCTAAAGCAGCTCATCGCCTTCGACATCGCCTGGATCGAGGAACCGACCAGCCCCGACGACATCCTCGGCCACGCGGCGATCCGGCGCGCAGTGGCGCCGATGCCGGTTTCCACCGGCGAGCACACCCACAACCGGGTGATGTTCAAGCAACTGTTCCAGGCCAATGCGGTGGACCTGGTGCAGATTGACGCTGCCCGCGTCGGCGGCGTCAACGAGAACCTGGCGATCCTGCTGCTGGCGGCCAAGTTCGGCGTGCGGGTATTCCCGCATGCCGGCGGCGTGGGCCTGTGTGAACTGGTGCAGCACCTGGCAATGGCCGACTTCGTGGCGGTCAGTGGCCAGAAGGAAGACCGCGCCATCGAATTCGTCGACCACCTGCACGAGCACTTCGTCGACCCGGTGCTGATCCGCGAAGGCCGCTACATCGCGCCGTCGGCGCCGGGCTTCTCCGCGCAGATGAAGGAAGCCTCGCTGCGCGAGTACGCCTTCCCGGATGGCGCGGCATGGCAATCCGGACAGACTGGAGCTGCGTGATGAACCTGCCGTACCGCCTCGTGAAATCCGTCCTCGCCTGTGCGCTTGCCTCCGCCTGCGCCATGGCACATGCCGCGACGCCGGCGAACACCGGACCGCATCCGGTCGCGGCGATCCAGGACACCGAAACGCCGGCGCAGCGCGACGCGCGCATGGCCTGGTGGCGCGCGGCACGCTACGGCATGTTCATCCACTGGGGCGTGTATTCGGTGCCTGCGGGCGTGTGGCACGGCAGGCCGGTGCCAGGCGCAGGCGAGTGGATCATGAATGACGCTTCGATCCCGGTCGCCGAGTATCAGGCACTCGCGCCGCAGTTCGATCCGGTGAAATTCGATGCGCACGCGTGGGTCGCGCTGGCCAAGGCCGCGGGCATGAAGTACATCGTGATCACCGCCAAGCATCACGATGGCTTTGCGATGTACGGCTCCAAGGCGAACCCGTTCAACATCGTGGATGCGACACCGTTCAGGCGCGACCCCTTGAAGGAACTGGCCGCCGAGGCACGCAAACAGGGTATCAAGCTCGGCTTCTACTACTCGCAGGATCAGGACTGGACGGCGCCAGGCGGCGCCGCGCTCAAGACCGGCGACCACCAGCCGCCAACCTTCCATTGGGACAAGGCACAGGACGGCAGTTTCGCCGACTACATCCGGCGCAAGTCGCTGCCGCAGGTGAAGGAACTGCTGGAGAACTACCACCCGGCGATCCTCTGGTACGACACGCCCACGCCCGACATGACGCCGCAGCTCGCCTCCGAGTTCGTCACGCTGACCAACCAGTATCCCAACCTGATCTGGAACAACCGCCTGGGCGGCGGCTACCAGGGCGATACGGAAACGCCCGAGCAGCACATTCCGCCACAGGGCTTTCCCGGCAAGGACTGGGAAACCTGCATGACGATCAACGACACCTGGGGCTACAAGTCGGGCGACACCGACTTTAAGTCCACCACCGTGCTGCTGCACAACCTGGTCGACATCGCCAGCAAGGGCGGCAACTACCTGCTGAACGTGGGTCCCGACGCGCGCGGCGTGATCCCGGCGCCCGAGGCCGAGCGCCTGCGCGTCATCGGCAAGTGGCTGGACGTCAACGGCGAGTCGATCTACGGCACCGGCCCCACGCCGTTCGCCGATCCGCATGGCAGCTACTCCGCCACGCGGAAGGATTCCGACGGCAAGCCCGCGTGGGTTCCCGTCTGGGATTGGCGCGCCACGAGCCGGCCCGGCAAGATCTACATCCACCTGCTCGAATGGCCGGGAAGTTCGTTCCGCGTCGCCGATGCGAACGTCCACGCCACCGGCGCGTACCTGCTGGCTGATCCGCAACACACCCCGCTCAAGTACACGCAGCACGGCACTCAGCTCGACGTGGCTCTGCCCGCCAAGCCCCTCGACCCGATCGACACCGTGCTGGTCATTACGACCAGCGTTCGCTGACGAAGCTCTGACACTCGCAAGCTTCCGAACTATCGTTATTCCGAGCGTTTCAATCTGACGCAGACAACAGCATCGAGATCGTGCCCACCTTCTTGGCGCGCGGGCACCTATGACGGTTCCTTGTGCAACTGCGCAGCCGGCCACGCGCCATCGACGACGAGGTCGATATCCAAGAGCAGGGACAGGTTCACCGTTTTGATGACCTCGAACAGACACTAACTACTTGTGTCACGCGCCACCAAAGCCTCTTTGAGCGAAAAAATCCTGCGCATCGGCACCCATTTCTCGCCGGGCCGCGCCCAAGGCAGGCGCTGCTGGTAACCATCCATCAGCTGCTCCCACGCCTGCACGCGAGGATCGGCCGCATCGGCGGCCTGCTTGCCCGCGGCATCGTAGCCGTCGGGCACCTGCACCACCATCACCAGCCGGTTGCCGCTGCGGAAGATTTCCATCTCCTCGATGCCGGCGTCGCGGATCGAGGCGAGGATTTCCGGCCAGACCACGCCGGGCCGGTGCCAGTGCTCGTACTCGGCGATGGCCGCCGCGTCGTCGCGCAGGTCCAGCGTGTAGTAGAGGCACGGCATCAGGCACGCGCCCTGCCCGCGTGCGGCAGCCTTCGCCATGCGAACCACGCCACCACGGCGAAGCTCAGCGACGGCACGCCCAGCGCCCGCGCGATGCCCGCGAGGTCGGACACCGCGCCCATCGCCGCGGTGAGCACCGCGCCACCGATGATGGTCATCACCAGCAGGGCCGAGCCCAGCTTGCGTTCGTCGTCGTCCATGCCCTCCACGCCCAACGCGAAGATGGTCGGGTACATCACCGACATGAAGAAGCTGCATGCCACCAGCGCGCAGGCGCCGCCCAATCCCGGCTGTAGCAGCGCGTACAGGGTCAGCACCACGTTGATCGCGGCGAACGCCAGCAGCAGGCGCACCGGCGCCAGGTATTTCATCAGCGCCGTGCCGGTGAAGCGGCCCGCCATGAAACACACCAGCGCGGCAAGAATGAAGTTCGCCGCCGCGTGCGCCGAGGTGCCAGGCATCGTCGCCTGCACGTAGCGGATGGTGTAGCTCCACACGCCGACCTGCGCACCCACGTAGAAGAACTGCGCCGCCATCGCACGGGTGAAATTCCGGTCGTGCAGCAGTCGGGCCAGCGCGCCGCCGCGCCCGGTGGCACGCGTGGTAAGCACGTGCGGCGCGGCCACCGCGGGGAAGCGCATCACCAGCACCAGCGCAGCCCAGGCCAGCACCACCAGGCCGATGCAGAGGTAGGGCCACTGCACTGCATGCGTCGCCGCCGCGTAGTAGGCGGCGCGTTCGGCGGCATTCATCGCGGCCAGTTGCTGCGGCGTGTGTTCCACGCCGGCCAGAATGAAATGCTTGCCGATCAGCACGCCGGCGATCGAGCCCAGCGGATTGAACGCCTGCGCGAAGTTGAGCCGGCGGGCCGCGCCGTCGCGCGGCCCCAGCACCGTCATAAGCGGGTTGGCCGAGGTCTCCAGGAAAGCCAGCCCGGTAGCGATCACGAACAGTGCGAACAGGAACAGGCCGTAAGTGCGCAGTTGCGCCGCCGGCCAGAACAGCAACGCCCCCGCGCCATACAGCACCAGACCCACCACCACCGCCTCCTTGTAGCCGTAGCGGCGCATGAACATGGCCGCGGGCATCGCCACCAGGAAGTAGCCGAGGTAGAACGCGCTCTGCACCAGACCCGCCTGGAAGTCGTCCAGCACGAAGGCCATCTTGAACTGCGCGATCAGCACATCATTGAGGTTGTTCGCGCCACCCCACAGGAAGAACAGGCCGACGATGAGGAACAGCGGCAGCCAGCGGCGGACGCCTTGCGGCGCGGGGGCAACAGGCGTTGCCGGGGATTCCGTCATCACTTGCACATCCACCCCTCTCTCCCGTTGCGTGGCGCCGGCGGCCGGCGATGCATGCCTGCGCAGGATTCGCACCGACGTGCAAATATGAAACAGTTATTCACCAGCATAACAAGACGCGCCGCAACATGCGGAATTCCACATGACGGCCACCCGCAGCATGCGGCAAGCTAGGGGCACCATGACGAAACCCGCTCCCAAATACCGCGCTCCCGCGCTCGACAAGGGCCTGGATATCCTCGAACTGCTGGCCAGCGCACACCAGCCGCTGAGCATCGTGGAGATTTCCGAAGGGGTGGGCCGCTCGCGCGGCGAGATCTTCCGCATGCTGCAGGTGCTGGAAGAACGCGACTACCTCGCCCGCGCCGACGGCGACGGCGGTTACCGCATCACGCCGCGGCTGTTCCGCCTCGCGATGGAGCAGCCGCCGGTGAAGAGCGCGATCGAGGCGGCCCTGCCGGTGATGCACCGGCTCGCCGAGACCACCGAGCAGGCCTGCCACCTGGTGGTGCCCTCGCGCGACCAGATCGTGGTGATCGCCCGCGCCGATCCGCCGGGCGAGATCGCCCTGGTGGTGCGCATCGGCCATCGCCGGCCGATGTCCCAGGCCACCTCGGGCCACGTGTTGCTGGCCTTCCAGGACGAGCAGGTGCGCGAACACTGGCTGGACCTGATCGCCGCCCAGGAGCCCGACCTCGACCGCAAGAAGCTGGTCCGCCAGCTGGCGCAGGTCCGCAGCCAGGGCTACGCCTGCGCGCGCAGCCACGTGGTGGATGCGGTCACCGACCTCTCCGCCCCGGTGCTTCAGCACGGCCGCGCGGTGTGCGCCCTCACCGTGCCGTTCATCGAGCAGCGCGCCTCGGCGCAAACCCGCCAGCGCACCGTCGAGGCGCTATGCAAGGCTACCGCCGAGATATCCGACATCCTGCACTACGGCGCCACCACACAGCGGCGCTGAACGGATGCGGGATGCCAGCGGGCGCGGTGGAATCCGCGCGCGTGGCCGCCCGGCAAGGCATGCTTCTTTCCCGGTTGCCTCCGTACTCCCTCCCCAAGGAGCTGCACCATGAACCAGCCCGTTCTCTCCGCCCTCGCGCTCGCCTGCGTCGCCGGCCTGGCCTTCGCCACGCCGGTCCGCGCGGCGACACCCGCCGCGAATGGCGCCGACATCACGCTGTACCGCAGCGACAGCGCCGCGCTGTACGCCAGCAGCGGCGACGGCAATGTCGACGATGGCTATGCGGTGGTGCGCGAACAGCGCGCGCTCACGCTCAAGCCCGGCCTGCAGGACCTCACCCTGGGCGACCTGCCCGACCACCTCGATGCCGAGGCCCTGGCGCTGGGTTTTCCCGACGGCAGCGCCAGGGTGCTCTCGCAGCGCCTGCTGCTGGGCCAGGGCGGCAATGCCGCACTGACCGGCCTGCTCGGCCGCGAGGTCACCGTGCTCGGCGACAGTGGCCAGACGCTCGCTGCCGGCACCCTGCTGCGCGCCGGCAGTGACGGCTTGATGATAGTCGGCGCCGCCGGCACCAGCTGGATCCGCCAGTACGCCGGCGTGCGCGTCGGCGGCGGCGACTTCCCCAGCGGCTCCAGCCTGCGCCTGCGCGTCGATGCGTCGCGTGGCGGCAATACCGCGGCGGTGCTCAGCTATCCCACCAGTGGCCTGGGCTGGCGCGCCGCCTACGTCGCCACGCTGCAACCCGGGGACGGCTGCCGCATGCAGTTCGAATCGCGCGCCAGCATCGCCAACCGCAGCGGCCGCGACTGGCGCGAGGCGAGACTCACCCTGGTCGCGGGCGAACCGAACTTCGCCAAAGCCTCGGCGCCGCGCCCGATGATGATGCAGGCCAAGGCCTACGCCGCCGCGCCCATGCCCGAACAGGCGCAGATGGACAATTACCGCAGCTATACCCTGCCCGCGCCTGTGAACCTGCCCGACGGCAGCGTCAGCCAGGTACCGTTGTACGCCACGCGCTCGCTGCGCTGCGAGCGCACCAACCTGATCGAGAACGGCGGTGGCTGGCAGCCGCCGCAGCCGATGCTGGGCCGCGACTTCAGCGGCAGCGACGGTAGCGGCACCATCGTCGGCACCCTGAAACTCAACGCCTTCGACAGCCTGCCGGCCGGCTACCTGCGCGTGCTCGCGCAGGACAGCCACGGCATGCCGCAATTCATCGGTGAAGGCCGCATCGAGGACACGCCCAAGGGAGGCGAGGCCACCATCGCGCTGGGCCAGGCCTTCGACCTGCGCGCCCGGCGCGAGCGCACCGCCTTCCACGTGGACCAGGCCGGCCGTACGCTGGACGAAGCCTTCCGCATCACGCTGACGAATGCCGGCGACAGCGCGCGCACCGTTACCGTGCGCGAGCACCCCAACCGCTGGCGCGAGTGGAAGCTAGTCTCGTCCAGCCAGCAGCCCAGCCGGCAGACCACCGACACGCTGGAGTTCCGCGTGGCCGTGCCCGCCAACGGCAAGGCCGTGCTGGACTACGCCGTACGCTACAGCTGGACCGCGGACCAGCATCCGCAGCCTTGAGAAACCGTAGGGGCGCACCCTGTGCGCGATGGCTTTTGCTTCGATCCAACGCCAGAGCCATCGCGCACGGGATGCGCTCCTACGACAACCGAATAACCCGGAGTCCGCCATGCTCGAAGTCATCCAGCACGACGCCATCGCCGAAATCCGGCTGGCCCGCCCGCCGGTCAACGCGCTGAACCTGGAACTGCTGCACGCGCTGCGCTCGGCGGTTTCCGGCGCTCTTGCCGGCGGCGCGCGCGGCATGGTGATTTCCGGCGTACCGGGCATGTTTTCCGCCGGCGTGGACGTGCCCGCAGTACTGCAGATGGATCGCGCCGGCACGCGCGCCTATTGGCGCGAGCTCTTCGCCACCGCCGCCGCACTGGCCTGTTCGCCGGTGCCGGTGGCTGCCGCGATCACCGGCCACAGCCCCGCCGGTGGCGCCGTGCTGGCGCTGATGTGCGACTACCGCGTGATGGCGCAGGGCCCGTACAAGATCGGCCTCAACGAGGTCCAGGTAGGCCTCACCGTGCCCGACTGCATCCAGCTCGCGCTGCGCCGCGTGGTGGGCGCGTACCGCGCCGAGCGCCTGCTGGTGTCCGGTGCGATGGTCGACGCGCAGGAGGCGCTGGCCTGCGGCTTCGTCGACGAGACCACCGGCATCGACCAGGTGGCCACCCGGGCGCTGCACTGGATGGACGAACTGCTGGCACTCCCGGCACATGCCATGCTCGCCACGCGCCGCCTCGCGCGTGCCGACCTGGTCGAGGTATGGGCCGACGTGGATGCGCTGCCGATCGACGACTTCGTCGAGGGTTTCTACCACCCGCAGACGCAGGCCACGCTGCAGGCGCTGGTGGCGCGCCTCAAGAGCAAGGCCTGACCCCGCTCAAGGCTCCCAGATCATGTGCACATCCGCTCGCGCGTAGTGAGACTCCGCGCGTGGCGCGGGATGATGGCGGAAGCCGACGCTCTCATACAGCGCCAGCGCCGGCCGCAGCAGGCTGCTGGATTCCAGGTACAGCTCGCGCGCATCCAGTGTGCGGTAAAGGTCCAGCGCCGCGTCCATCAGCGGCCGACGCCGCGGCCACGCGCCTCGGGCGACACCGCCATCTTGGTCAGTTCGTAGACGCCGTCGCCCTCGTGCTTCAATGCGACCGTGCCGAGTGGGCGCTCCTCCCCGTCGATGGCGAACAGTATGTGGCCGCCATGCGCGAGGATGTGCTGCCCGGGGTTGCCCAGCACTTCGCGGTCGTAGTCCTCGACCACGAGCCAGTGCTCCAGCCATTCGATGTTGAGCGTGGCGAACGCCTCGCGCCGGCGCGGATCGAAACCTGCGACGCGGACGCCGTGCGACCCCATGGCCGAGGTCATCGCACGCTGCTCACGACCCGCCTGTCGCCACCGGCCGCGAGCGGTCGCTCACCCAGCCACTCCACGACGGCGCATACAGGCGCGAACCGGCCAGGCCGGCGTGTTCCATCGCCAGCAGGTTGTGGCACGCGGTGACGCCGGAGCCGCACATGTGCACAACGTCGGATGGCGCGCGTGCGCCGAGCACCGCGAGGAAATCGTGCCGGAGCTCCAACACGCCCTTGAAGCAGCCATCCGCGGCGAGGTTGTCGGCGAACGGGCGGTTCAGCGCGCCGGGCACGTGACCGGCGACGGGGTCGAGCGGCTCGGTATCGCCGCGGTAGCGCGGCGCGGCGCGGGCGTCGAGCAGCAGCGGCGCAGGCGCGGCATGCAGCGCCGCGTGGTCAAGCACCACCCGCGTGGGATCGAAGCGCACCGAAACCGTGCTCGGCACGCGTTGCGGCACGGCGGTTTCCACCGGCAGGCCCGCGGCCTGCCACGCGGCAAGGCCGCCATCGAGCACGGCCACCGCGAATTGGCCGGCGTAGCGCAGCAGCCACCACAACCGTGCGGCGGCCAGCGCGCTGCTGCCAGCGTCATAGGCCACCACCTGCAGGCCCGGGTGCCAGCCCCAGCGGCCGAGCACGGCGGCGAATGCCGCGGCGGACGGCAGCGGATGACGGCCCAGCCCCTGCGACTGCAGGGAAAGGTCGGAGAGATCGGTGTCGAGCTCGGCGTAGATCGCGCCAGGGATATGACCGGCGAGGTAATCGAGCCGCCCCTTCGCCGGATCGGCAAGATCCTTGCGGCAGTCGACGACCAGCACTTCGCCAGGCGGCAGCGCCGCCAGTTCGGCCGCGGAGACCAGCGTGCTCTTCATGCGCGTCCCATCCTCTTCAGCAGGTTCAGCAGGATCGCCGCGGTGGCGCCCCAGATGCGGTGCCCGCCGTGCACGAACTCCACCATGTCGCGCCGGTGCCCGCGGTATTCCATGACATAACGGCGCAGATTCGCCGGTTCAAGGAAGAACGCCAGCGGCACCTCGAATACCTCGGCCACTTCCGCAGGCGAGGCGCGCAGTTGCGCGTTCGCGGCGATGCGCGCCACCACCGGGGTGATGCGATAGCCGCTGATCGTCTCGAAGTTGTCGAGGTAGCCCAGCGGGGTCACCAGCGTGCGATCCAGTCCGATCTCCTCCTCGCTCTCGCGCAGTGCGGTGGCCAGCGCATCGCTGTCGCCGGGGTCCATGCTCCCGCCGGGAAACGCCACCTGCCCTGCATGCGACTGCAGGTGGTCGGTACGCACGGTGAGCACCAGCCGCGGCTGGACGCCCTCGCGCAGGCCCAGCAGCACCGCAGCCGGGCGACGCCGCGTGTTGCCCAGCAGTTCGCTCATGTCGGCATGGTTCCAGCCCGGCGCGATGGGCGGCACGGACAACGGCCGCAAGGCCTGCAGCAACTCGTCGTTCATGGGCAGGCGCGCGCGGGGAGCACCTCGCGCATCACGTGCAGGCGCTCGGCCTCGCTCATGCCGCCCCAGCGGCCGATCTCCTCGATCGTGCGGCGGCAGCCGATGCAGCAGCCCTGCGAATCCAGCCGGCAAACGCCAATGCACGGCGTGGCCGGGGATGACGGCGCGGTGAGGAGTTCGTTCGACATGGCAAGCGATGTTAGCAGCAGGCCGCCCCCGCCCCGCGGCTTGGAGCCTGCTCAATATTTCCACGTAGCCGGCGCGGATGACGCGGAGATATTGAGCAGGCTCTCAGCGCGTGCCTTCATCCGGCGTCGGCGGCTTGATCGCCAGCAGTTCGATCTCGAACACCAGCGCCTCGTTGGGGCCGATGCGCGGCAGCTGGCCTTCCTTGCCGTAGGCCAGCTGCGGCGGGATCACCACCTTCCAGCGGTCGCCCACGTGCATGCGCGGGATCACGTCGCGCCAGCCCGGGATCATATGGTCCACGGTGATGCTCGCGGGGGCGCCGTGCGCCCAGGTGCTGTCGAACTCGGTACCGTCTACCAGCATGCCGCGATAATCCACCACCACCGTGCTGGTGGCCGTGGGGCTGGCCGTGCTGTCGCCGCGCTTGATCACCGAATACTGGATGCCGGAAGGCAGCTGGATCACGCCGGGCTGCTTGGCGTTGCGCGCCATGAAGGCGGCGCTCTTGCGCGCATTGGCCGCTGCGATCTGCTCGAACTCGGCCTGCGCGTCGGCGCGCAGCTGCTGGTTGAAGGCGATCAGCTGCTGGTGCATCGCCTGCATCGATACCGCCGGCGCCCGCTTGTTGTAGGCGTCCTGGATCGCACGTTGCAGCGTGGCGATGTCGACCTCCGGAATGCCCGCCTGGGTGCGGCCGTCCACGAACTGGCTGCCGATCTGGTAGCCGATCGCATAGGAGAGCTTGGTCTTGTCCAGCTTCACTGGAGCCGGCGGCTGCGGGCGGCCCTGCGCATGCGCCATGCCGGCCACCAGCAGGCAGGGCAGCAGCCAACGCAGTCGTGTCATGCCGTTCTCCATCTCGCCTCGCCGCTCGCCGCGGCCACTCCGGGACGCCCCATCGTAAGCGTTTCGCGCACCGCGTGCAGCGCCCGTGGCATGAGAAACCCGGCAGCGACAAAGGTTCCCCCTGCTAAAATGCACGTTTCGAGTCAGTCGGAGTTTCCAGCATGGCCTATCGCAACCTCGAGATCGCCAGCCGCGGCGCGGTACGCACCATCACGGTGAACCGTCCCGACAAGCTCAATGCGCTGAACCGCGACACCCTCAACGAGCTCACCATCGCCTTCGCCCAGGCCGCCCAGGACGATGCCGTGCGCGCCGTGGTGCTGGCCGGTGCCGGCGAGAAGGCTTTCGTGGCCGGCGCCGACATCGCCGAGATGAACGGCTACACGCCGGTGCAGGCGCAGGGTTTCTCGCGCGCCGGCCAGCGCCTGATGACCGGCATCGAGCGGCTGGGCAAGCCGGTGGTCGCGCGCATCCAGGGCTTCGCGCTGGGCGGCGGCATGGAGCTGGCGATGGCCTGCCACCTGCGCGTGGCCAGCGAGAAGGCGAAATTCGGCCAGCCCGAGATCAACCTCGGCCTGATCCCAGGCTTCGGCGGCACCCAGCGACTGCTGCGCCTCGCCGGCCGCAGCGCCGCGCTGGAGCTGTGCCTCACCGGCGCGACCATCAACGCGCAGCGTGCGTACGAGCTTGGCATCGTCAATCGCGTGGTGGCGCCCGAGGCACTGAACGAGACGGTGGCCGCGCTGGCCGAACAACTCGCCGCCGCGGCGCCACTGGCCGCCGCCGGCATCCTCGACGCGGTGTTGCAGGGCGGCGAGGCCCCGCTGGACCAGGGTCTGGAGTTCGAGACCCAGGGTTTCGCGTTGATGTTTTCCACCGAAGACATGCGCGAAGGCACGGCTGCGTTCCTGGAGAAACGCAAGGCGGCGTTCAGGGGCGCCTGACCGCCGCATCCCGCGACGACAGGAAATCAGGCGACGGGCTCTGGTGGTGGAAAACGCAGCGGTCAGTGGCCGCCGGCGTACTTCTTCTCGCCCGCGGTCACGGCCAGGTCCAGCCGATTCTCCGGCGGCGCCAGCGGGCAGGTGGCGAACGGCGTAAACGCGCAAGGCGGGTTGTAGGCCTTGTTGAAATCGAGGACGACCTTGCCCGGCTTGCCGAGGCCGCCGGCAGGCAGCGCCGCATAGAGGAAGCGGGCCGCGCCGTATGTCTGCTTGCCGGAGGTCTGGTCGGCCAGCACGAAGAACAATTCGCCGCCCGGCTCCTCCTGGTAGGGCAGCAGCTCGAACGTGCGGCCGTCGCGATGGAACATCGCCTTGCCGGGCACGCTCACCTTGTCGATGGTGCCGATGGCGGTGCCTATTTCAAGGTCGTGCGCGGGCACGAACGGCACCCAGTCGGCCTCGATGCGCCAGGATGGATCGACCGGGAAGTAGTCGATGCCGCTGAAGTCGCGGCGCGCCTCCGCGTCGCTGTCCTTCACGCGCAGCGCCTTGCGGTTGTCGCGGTCGACCACGTAGAAGCTGGCATTGCCGAAGCGCACCGTGGTGGGCGCGGCACCGGGCGCGACGTGCATGTCGTCGACCAGCGCGGCCTCGGCGACGGGCTTGCCGTCAATGGTGGCGCCACTGTCACCGGCCAGCGCAATGCGCACCGCGCCATCAGCCGCCAGCGTCACCGTGCCCAGGTGCGCGGGACCGGCTTTCAGCACGATGTCGTTGTCGGCCGCACTACCCACCCGGTTCGCGCCCTGGTGCAGCCAGTCCAGCCCGATCAGGCTCAGCCAGCCGTCCGGCGCGGTGAGCCGCGCCACGCGTGCGGCGCGCCATGCTTCGATTTCGTGGGTGTAGGACGGGGTTTCGGCGGCGGACACGGCGGCGACTCCGGAAATCAGGGCGAACAGGAAAGCGGCGAATCGCGACATGGGGACGATCCGAAGCGACGGAAGGATTGAGTATGGACGTCCAAACGCGGGCCCGGCAAGCAGCTAGCGACCGCGCATGAACAGCTTGTCCAGTTCGGACAAGGACAATTGCGTCCAGGTGGGCCGGCCATGGTTGCACTGGCCGGAGCGTTCGGTGGCTTCCATCTCGCGCAGCAGCGCGTTCATTTCGGGGATCGTCAAGCGGCGCCCTGCACGGACCGAGCCGTGGCATGCCATGGTGGAGAGCAGCTCGTTCTCCAGTTCCTGCAGCCGCCGCGAACTGCCGTGCTGGGCAAGTTCTGCCAGCACGTCGCGGGTGAGCTGGGCCACGTCGGCACCTTCGAGCAGGGCCGGGATGCGTCGCACCACCACACCGGACGGACCGCTGCGGGAGAGCTCCAACCCCCACTCGGCCAGCGCGTCGGCGTGCTCTTCCGCGGCGGCGGCTTCCTTCGCGCTCACCGCCAGGTTGAGCGGCACCAGCAGCAATTGCGAGCGCAGGTTGCTGCTGGCCCGGCCGCCCTTGAGTTTCTCGTAGGTGATGCGCTCGTGTGCGGCGTGCATGTCCACCAGCACCAGGCCCTGCGCATTCTCGGCGAGCACGTAGATGCTCTTGAGCTGGGCGATCGCGTAACCCAGGGGTGGCGCCTCGCCCTCTTCCGCCGCAGGCATGCTCGCGCCGACCGGCGCCATGCGCGGCGGTTCGCCCAACAGCGCGGCGTAATCGGCCAGCGGCTCGTCGCGTACACCCAGCGCGAGCCGGTTCTGTTCGGCGCGCGCCGGCCACGACGACATGCGTGCGATAGCCGGCATGCCCGGCGCCGGCGCGCTCGCGGTGCCCATGTGCAGGCGGCCATCGTCCGCCTGCACGTGCGATTCCACCTGGCCGGCACGGGTCTGCGACAAGGCTTCGTGCAGGGTGCGGAACAGGAAGTCGTGCACCAGCCGCTGTTCGCGGAAGCGCACCTCGTGCTTTGCCGGGTGCACGTTGACGTCCACGCCTACCGGATCGAGTTCGAGGTACAGCGCAAAGACGGGATGGCGACCGTGGAACAGTACGTCGGCGTAAGCCTGGCGCACCGCATGCGCCACCATGCGGTCGCGCACCAGGCGGCCGTTGACGTAGAAGTACTGCTGGTCGGCCTGCGCGCGCGAGGCGGTGGGCAGCCCCACCCAGCCGGACAGGCGCATGCCCGCCGCGGCATGATCCACGCGCAGGCTTTGCGCCGGGAAGTCCTCCCCCAGCACCTCGGCGATGCGCGCCAGTTGCGCCTGCGCATCGCGCGCGGCCTTCCAGATGCGCACCGGCTTGCCGTTGTGGCTGAGCCGGAACTCCACGCCGCCGCGTGCCAGCGCAAGCGATTTCAGCAGGTCGTCGATATGCGCGAATTCGGTGCGCTCTGCGCGCATGAACTTCTTGCGCGCGGGCACGTTGTAGAACAGGTCGCGCACTTCCACGCTGGTGCCCGGCGGATGCTGTGCGGGGCGCGCGGCCTGCAGCCTGCCGCCATCCACCTCGATGCGGAACGCAGCGTCGGCATCGCGCTGGCGCGAGGTGAGCGCGAAGCGCGCCACCGAGGAAACCGAGGCCAGCGCCTCGCCGCGGAAACCCATGCTGGCCACGTGCTCCAGGTCGTCGAAGCTGCCGATCTTGCTGGTGGCGTGCGAGGCCACAGCCAGCGGCAGTTCGTCGGGCGGGATGCCGCCGCCGTCGTCGCGCACGCGGATCAGCCGCGCGCCGCCCTGTTCGATGTCCACCTCGATGCGCGTGGCGCCGGCGTCGAGGCTGTTCTCGACCAGTTCCTTGACCACGGACGACGGGCGCTCGATCACCTCGCCGGCGGCGATCTGGTTGATGAGCTCGGGGGGCAGCGGGCGGATGACAGGCATCCGCGCACTTTAGCAGTTGCGTTGCCCGTGCCGCCGCTGCGCGGCGGTCAGCTCGCGGGTATCGCCAGTACCGTGCCGGTGCGCACCACGTTGCCGTCGAGGTGGTTCGCACTCTTCAACGCGCCCACGCTGATGCCGTACTGTCGCGCGATGCTGCGCAGGCTCTCGCCTTCGCCCACGCGATGCAGGTCGCGCACATTGGCGTCGGCCGTCGCCGAGCCGTCGTCCGCCGGCGCGACGGCGGTGGGCCGCCGCGCCAAGGCAAGTTCGGTGCCGTTGCGGCGCGCAGCCTGTGCCGCGAACCAGGTGCCCAACGGCGGCGTGGATTCGAAGTAGCTCTTCACCCCGCTCATCACCGCCTCGGCCAGCGCCTTCTGGTGGCCGGGATCGCGCAGCTTGCGCTCCTCGGCCGGATTGCTGATGAAGGCCGTCTCGACCAGGATCGAGGGCACATCGGGCGAACGCAGCACCACGAAGTTCGCGCGCTCCACGTAGCCACGGTGGGTGGGACCGAGCTGGCCCAGCGCCTTGAGGACGTTGCCGGCCACGACGTCGCTGGCCTGCACCGCCCAGCCCTGCTGCATGTCCAGCAGCACCTTGGCGAGGCTGTCGTCCTCCGACGCCAGCGACACGCCACCGATCAGGTCGGAGCTGTTTTCGCGGTCGGCCAGCATGCGCGCCGCCACCGAGCTCTTGCCGCGCGAGGACAGCACCCACACCGATGAACCGCGCGCGTCGCCGCTGGCATAGGAGTCGGCGTGGATGGAGACGAACAGGTCGGCGTCGTGCTCGCGCGCGATCTGGTAGCGGCGCGCCAGCGGGATGAAATAGTCGCCGTCGCGGGTGAGGATGGCCTGCATCCCAGGCTGCTTGTCGATCTGCGCCGCGAGGTCGCGCGCCACCGCAAGGGTGACATTCTTCTCCATCGTACCGTCGGGACCGATCGCTCCCGAGTCCTTGCCGCCATGGCCGGCGTCGACGCACACCACCACCTTGCGCTGGCCGTCCAGCAGGGCGGCGGCTTGCTGGGTGATCTGGCGGCTCATGCCCACGGCGTTGCCGCCATGGCGACCACTGGCCGTCGCGACCGTGGGCGGCGACGCGGCAGCCCGTGTCGCCGCCGGCTTCGCGGCGACGACCGGCGCGGCCGCGGCCTTGTCCAGGCCACCGCCAGGCAGCAGGTCAACAACCAGCCGGTAGTGGTCGCCCTGGGACGGTGCGAGTACGAAGCTGCGCACCTGGCTGCCGGCGGTCATCGTCGCGGTGAGCCGCAGCTGCTCGCCCTGCCGCTCCTCGCGCATGCCGCGATACAGGCCTTGCGCGGCGGGATCGGCGTAGCCGGACGCGAGCCTGCCGCGCGCGAGATCCACCGTCACCTGGTCGCTCCGGCGATCGATGCGGTAGTCCGGCTTGCCGTCGAGGTCGAACACCAGCCGGGTATGGCTGGCATCGGCCCAGACGCGCGCCGCGGTGACGTCGGCCGCGTGCAGGCCGACCGGCGCCAGCGCGGACGCCAGCGCGACGACAAGCACCCCACCCAAGCTGTTCAGGTATCCCCGCATAAGACGCATTGAATCGCAGGCACCTGTGGATTGCAAGATGTTTTTCCTTGAATATCCATAACCTGCAAGTAATTTGTCAGCTCGTATCTAGCTATCGGTCGCAAGTGGCACTTGCCAGATGCAGGCAAACACGCCGGACTCTCGCCCAATCCCAGGTATTTTTCGAAGGAAAACCGCGATTTGCGCGGAGCGTCAGTGCAGGCGCCGTTGCAGCGCCCGTCCCCGCGCGGTATGTGCCTGCAGCCGGGCCTGCCGCCCACCGTCCGCATACGCGAGGTGCAAGGTGAGGTCAGGCGCGGGCAGCGCACCGCGGCCGCGCTCGGGCCACTCCACCAGCACCAGTGCGGATGGCTCGGACAGCGCATCCAGGCCCAGCCATTCGAGCTCGCCGGGATCGGCGATGCGGTACAGATCCAGGTGCCAGGCCGGCCGTCCCTGCGCCTCGTAGCCCTCGATCAGGCTGTAGGTGGGGCTCTTGATGCGCTCGCCCACGGCAAGCGCGCCCAGCAGGGCACGGGTGAAGGTGGTCTTGCCCGCGCCCAGTTCGCCGTGCAGGTAGACCACCATGCCGCCGCCGTCCAGCGCAGCGGCGAAGCGTCGGCCCAGGGCGAGGGTGGCGGCCTCGTCGGCCAGGGTCCAGCACTGTTCGGTCATGCGTCCATCCCATTGCCGAGTGCCCGCAGCGGCTCCAGCAGGTCGCTGGCGAGCAGGCCGCGTTCGCCGCACCTTGCGGCGCGGTCGCCGGCGCGCGCATGCAGCCCCGTACCGAGGCATGCCGCCTGCCAGGCATCGCCCGTCTGGGCCAGCAGTGCGGCGACGATGCCGGTGAGCAGGTCGCCCATCCCGCCGGAGGCCATGCCCGGATTGCCCCATGGACAGACGTCTAGACGTCCATCCGGAGCAGCGACCAGGCTGCCGGAACCCTTCAGCACCACCACGGACCGGTAGCGCTCCGCCAGCGCGCGGACGGCAGCGAACCGGTCCGCCTCCACCTCGGCCACCGTGCCGCCGAGCAGCCGTGCCGCCTCGCCGGGATGCGGCGTCAGCACGGCCGGCTGCGCGAAGCGGCGCGGCTCGCGCGCCAGCAGGTTGAGTCCGTCGGCATCGAGCACCAGCGGCTTGCCGCTGTCCAGCGCGGTGAGCCACAGCGCGTGGCTCCAGGCCCCCTGCCCCAGGCCCGGCCCCACGGCCAGCACAGTGGCACGCGCCAGCAGGGGCTCCAGCGCCTGCGGGCCATCCACCCCGTGGGCCATCAATTCCGGCCGCGCGGCATTCAGGGCGGGCACATGCCCGGCGCGAGTGGCCACGCTGACCAGGCCGGCGCCCGCGCGCAACGCTGCCTCGCCGCACAGGCGGATCGCGCCGGCCGTCCCATGCTCCCCGCCAATCGCCAGCACATGGCCGTTCGCGCCCTTGTGCGCGTCGCGCGCGCGCGGCGGCAACTGCGCGGCGTCCAGCAGCTGCGCGTCGGCTGGCGTGTCCTGCCACAGCGATTCGGGCAGCCCCAGCAGGTCGAGCTCCAGCGTCCCCACGTGCGCCGCGGCATGGCCGGTATGCAGGCCACGCTTGGCGGCGATGAAACTCACGGTCACGTCGGCGCGGATCGCCGCACCCGGCACGCCGCCGGTATCGGCATCGAGCCCGGAGGGCACGTCCAGCGCCAGCACCGGCGCACTGCTTGCCTGGATGGCGTCGATCAACGCCGCCACCGGCGGCTCCGGCGCCCGGCGCAGGCCGGTGCCATACAGCGCGTCGACGTGCACGTCGGCCTCCGGCAGGGCTTCATCCGCCCGCCACAGGCGCACGGCACCGCCGGCATCCCTCCACGCCTGCCGCGCCAGCGCGGCATCGCCCGACGACGCACCGCCCAGCGCGAGCACATCCACATGGAGCCCGGCCTCGCGCGCCAGCGTGGCCAGCAGGAAACCGTCGCCGCCATTGTTGCCCGGTCCGCAATGCACCGCGATGCGCCGCGCCTGCGGCCAGTGCCGGTGCAGGCTGGACAACGCCGCCCAGGCCGCGCGGCGCATCAGCTCGAAGCCGGGCACGCCCAGCACCTCGATCGCGCGACGATCAAGCGCGCGTACCTGGGCGACGGTGTAGAGCTCGTGGCGATGGGAGGACGGCGACATGCGGCGATTATAGGCAGCTGCCACGGTCCTCCGGCGGCGGCGATGGGGGGGGGGACGCCTGCCGCCCCGCAGCGCTCAATGCCGCGGGGCGTCCAGCAACGGCGTGACGACTTGTTCGAGCCGCTCCCGCGTCAAGGCCGGTTGCCGGTCTTTCCAGCCGTCGTGCACGAGCAGCCCATGCCGATCCACCACGAAACTGACGGGCAGGCGCCAGATGCGCCCGTAGCCCTCGACATGCGGGTCGCCAAGCAGCCCGGTCGGAAAATCCAGCGTGGCCGCGACCTGGCGCACCTGCGCCAGCGTGTCCGGCGTATCGAGACTGAACCCGAGCACGACGAGGCCGTCGTGCGCGTGCTCCTGCGCGTACCGCGACAACACCGGCAGCTCTTCGCGGCAAGGGCCGCACCAGGTCGCCCAGAACGTGAGGACGACCGTCTTGCCGCGGAGCGCGTGCAGTGAGAGCTGCTGACCGTCCAGCGTGTGCAGCGTGATGTCGGGCGCAGGCTGGCCCACGCGAAGGCCGTTCCCGAAGGCGGCCGGCGACATGCCGCTGGCGCAAAGCAGGCAGGCGAGGACGAGGCGGCGCAGGAGTGGCATGGCGAACATGGGCGCTACAGCTGCATGCTCAGGCCGACCGTGCCGGTCCAGCGCGGAAACAACTGGTATCCCTGCAGATGGCTGTACACGGGCAGTTGCACGAAAGCATAGAACTGCAGGTTCCTGGTCAGGCTGGCGCTGACGCCGGGGCTGAGGTAGGCGACCGTACCGGCGGTGTCGGGCGTATCGGCCAGGGCGCCCTGGTCGGCACTGCGGTGGAACACGTTGACCTGCAGCTGCGGCACCCAGTCCGCATGGGCTTCGTAGCGCAGGCCGAAGCTGGCGGAAGCCAGGTTGCCCGGGCGGAAGTCGGCGCCGGGCCGGTCCAGCCGCTGGCGCACCGCCGCCTGGAATTGCCCGTTCACGAACACGTCGAAATCCTGGCTCACGGGCTGGTAGTAGTAGGCGCCGACGATGAGGTCGGTACTGCCGGTACCCGCCTGCAGACTGCTGTCCAGCGCTTGGCCCAGGGCCGGCCCCGAATGGAAGGTGGTCGGGTGGCCCACGAGCGTGCCGTCGTCGGTCTGGCCGCCGTAGTTCCCCGTCGGCAGCTTGATGCCGAACTGGACGCCGAAATTGTGCGTTGGCAGGAAGCCCTGGTAGCCGCCGATCAGCTTGACGTCGCCGAGGCCAGCTACGTGGGTGCCGCTGACCTGGCCGGGCCCGGTCTCCTCCGGCGTGTACGGTGCCAGCTGCGTCCCGTAGGTCTCGTGGTCGCGAACGACGTACGGCACCACCAACGACACGCCCCAGTCGGCATTGAAGCGGTAGGTCGCGCCGAGGTTGATGTAGCGGTTGGTGGTCACTTTCTCGATCTCGCCGCCGCCCAGCGACGGATCGGCCGGCTGATTGACCACCTGGTCGGGCGACGCCGCGCTACCGCCGTGGCGAAGCTGGTTCTGGTCGATGTAGGTGTAATCGACATTGATGCGCCACCCGCTGGCGGTGGAGTAACCGGTGGCGGCATCCGTGCTCAACGAGCATCCGCAGGTCGCGCAGGCATGGGCAAGCTGCGGCGCGAGGATCGTGGCGAGCAGGAATGTTCCGACGCGCACCGTGGCACGCGATGGCGGGCAGCGAAGCGATGGCTTGCACACGGACGAAGGTGTGAGTCGCATTGTATTTGACCTGGAAATGCGCGACGAACGCGGCGTGGTTCGCGCGCGCGTAGATGTACCCGCCTGTGCCGGCAACCAAGCGCATGCCAAGGCATGCGCACCTGCGCGTGGCGCTGCGGAATGGAAGGGCAGGCATTGGCCCGGCGCGGGATCCGCACGGGCATTCGCCTGGGCTCAGGCCTGGCGTGGCGGACCGCGCGGGCTGGCCCAGAGGCGGGCGGGCGGCTCGAGCGATGGGAGCCGGTAGACGGCCGCCACCGCTTCGTGCGGCGCCGCAGGCAGCAGATACAGAATGACGCAGGAGGCCAGCAGCGACTGCTGTCCGAGCAACACGCAATAGCCGCAGCAATCCGTCGGATCCTGCCCACCGTCGTGCCTGCAGGGGTCGCCGGCGTGCATCGTGCCATGCGCGCAATCCCCGCCCGCCATGGCGTGCGCCATCGGCGCGGTGGCGGGCATGACCCGCGACACCAGCGGTGCCACAACCAGCAGCGCCATGGCCAGCCATGCCAGCCACGCAATGGGTTGCCGCTTGGTCCTGGGTTGCAACACGCTATCGACGGTCAGCAGGCGCGATGCGGCAATGTAGCACGCGCCACGCCGCTCCCGATGGTCAATATCGTCGCATCCCGGGGGCGCGGGGCCTCATGTGCCTGTCCGCGACGGCAGCGCGCGCCGCCTACAATGGGCACATGCGCGCCATCCACGCCACCGACTACGCCGCCCTCGCCCGCGACATCAAGCGCTGGGCGCGCGAACTGGGGTTTGCCGACGCCGGCATCAGCGGCGTGGCGCTGGGCGACGACGAACGGCACCTCGAGGCCTACATCGCGGCCGGCCACCACGGCGAAATGGACTACATGGCGCGCCACGGCGCGAAACGCGCACGCCCCGCCGAACTGGAACTGGGCACGCAGCGCGTGATCTCCGTGCGCATGGACTACGTGCCGCCCGGCACGCGCAACGCCTGGGAAGTGATCCGCGACGGCGAGGCCGGCTATGTGTCGCGCTACGCATTGGGCCGCGACTACCACAAGCTGATGCGCAACCGCCTGCAGAAGCTGGCCGGGCGCATCCACGGCGTGGTGGGCAATTTCGGCTACCGCGCCTACGTCGACTCCGCACCGGTGCTGGAGAAGGCGCTGGCGCGCAACGCGGGGCTGGGCTGGATCGGCAAGCACACCGTGCTGATCAACCGCCGCGCCGGCTCGTACTTCTTCCTCGGCGAGCTCTATACCGACCTGCCGCTGCCGGTAGACGAACCCGCCGGCGCGCATTGCGGCAGTTGCACGCGCTGCATCGAGATCTGTCCGACGCAAGCGATCCTGGCGCCGTACCGGCTCGATGCGCGCCGCTGCATCTCCTACCTCACGATCGAGCTGAAGGGGTCGATCCCCGAGGAACTGCGCGCACCGATGGGCAACCGCATCTTCGGCTGCGACGATTGCCAGCTGGTCTGCCCCTGGAACAAGTTCGCACAGGACGCCACTGAGCCGGACTTCGCGCCGCGCCACAGCCTCGACGGCGCGAGGCTGGTCGAACTGTTCGCGTGGAGCGAGGAGGAATTCCTGGCGCGCACTGAAGGCATGGCGATACGCCGCACCGGCTATGAGGGCTGGCTGCGCAACATCGCGGTGGCGCTGGGCAATGCGCCGAAGTCGACGGCGATCCGCGACGCGCTGGGCGCCCGCGCCGACCACCCCTCGCCTGTCGTGCGCGAGCACGTGGCATGGGCGCTGGCGCGGCAAGCCGGCTGAGAGCCTCAGCCCTGCGTGGCAGGTATCCCGAATACCTGCCGCAGATAGGTCACGTAGGCCTCGTCCTCGCACATGTTCTTGCCGGGCGAGTCGCTGAGCTTGGCCACGGCCTGGCCGTTGCAGCGGACCATCTTGATCACGATGTTGAGCGGCTCCGGTCCGGTGTCGTTGCTGAGGTTGGTGCCCACGCCGAAGGCGAGCAGGCAGCGGCCGCGGAAGTGCTCGTAGAGCTGCATCACCTTGGGGATGTCCAGGCCGTCGCTGAACACCAGCACCTTGCTGCGCGGGTCGACGCGGTTGGCGCGGTAGTGCGCCAGCATGCGCTCGCCCCAGTCGAACGGGTCGCCGGAATCGTGGCGTGCGCCGTCGAACAGCTTGCAGAAATACATGTCGAAGTCGCGCAGGAAGGCGTCCAGGCCGTAGACGTCGGACAGCGCGATACCGAGGTCGCCGCGATACTCCTTCGCCCAGGCCTCCAGCGCCGCCACCTGCGAGTCGCGCAGGCGCGGCCCCAGCGCCTGGTGCGCCTGCAGGTATTCGTGCGCCAGCGTGCCAAGCGGGGTGAGCCCCAGCTTCCATGCGAACCAGACATTGCTGGTGCCGGCGAGCTGGGTGCCCAGGCCGTCGCGCAGGGCCACCAGCACCTCCCCGTGCCAGACCCGCGAAAAACGCCGGCGCGTGCCGTAGTCGGCGATGCGGCAGTGCTCGTAGCCGGGCGTGCCGTGCAGCAGTGCGATCTTCGCCTGCAGCCGGCGGCGGCCCTCGGCGAGGTCGTGGCCGGGCTCGGTGTTGCGGAAGTACACCTCGTTGACGATGGCCAGCAGCGGCACCTCGAACAGGATGGTGTGCAGCCATGGTCCCTTGATGCGGATCTCGATCTCGCCGTTGCCCGCCTCCGCCGGCGCAATCGTCACGTACTTCGCGTTGAGCTGGAACAGCCCCAGGAAATCCACGAAGTCGCTTTTGATGAAACGCATCGCGCGCAGGTAGTCCAGCTCCTGTGCGCTGAAGCGCAGCTGGCACAGGGCCTCCAGCTCGCCACGGATCTCGTCGATATACGGCACCAGGTCGATGCCGGGATTGCGGCATTTGAAGCGGTACTCGACCTGCGCGGCCGGGTAGTGGTGCAGCACCACCTGCATCATCGAGAACTTGTAGAGGTCGGTGTCCAGCAGCGATTCGATGATCATCCGTCATCCGGTGCGGCAACGGCGCGCACGCGGCGCCAGGCGGACGATTATCCATGCCGGCGGCGAATCGCGGGCATAAAAAATCCCGGTAGCCAGGGGAGTAGCTACCGGGATCCGTCAGGTCGGCGCGTCAAGAGGGGAGAGAGGGGCCGACCCCCCGACGGTGCGATGTTCTGCCCCGTCTCCTGTCGCCTCACGGCGATACGTGATGCTTAGTGTAGCCGGTGCAGCGGAAGTTCAAGGAAACCGCACGAATCGATTCAGTTTCCAGCCAGCCACACCGCACTGCTTGCCAGATCTGGGGGCGGCAGTGCTCGTCTACAATGCCCGCCCCGACGGAGCTCCCCATGAAATCGCTGTTGTGCTGCCTGCTCTGGCTGTGCCTGGCGCCCTTCACCCACGCGGCCGAACTGCGCGTCGACCTCGGCCACGGCGCGACAGTCTGGACCACCGCGCAACTGCTTGCCCGCGCCGATGTCACCGCGGTGACGATCCCGGACGACGTGGCATTCCGGCACACCATGCGCTACCAAGCCGTTCCGCTGCGCGCGCTGCTGCCCGGCCTGCGCGCGGACCAGCACCTGCAGTTCGTCGCCGAGGACGGTTTCGCCGCCGAGATTCCCGCTGCCGTGATCCTCAATCGCACGGGATCGCAGGCGTGGCTGGCGGTGGAGGATCCCGCGCGACCCTGGCCCGCGTCGACCGACGGCGGCAAGCGCGCCGGTCCGTTCTACCTGGTGTGGACCGACCCGCAGGCCGCGCACGTCACCACGGAAGAATGGCCCTACCAGCTGGCCACGATCCGCGCGATTTCCGGCGTGGATGCGCGCTTTCCGGCCATCGTGCCGGGGATCCGCGCCAATGCGCAGGTACTGCGCGGCTACACGGTGTTCAAGCGCACCTGTTTCGCCTGCCATACGATGAATGGCGCCGGCGACGCCAGGCTGGGGCCGGACCTCAACCTCCCCTGGAACCCCACCGAATACCTTCGCGCCGACCTGCTGCGCGGCTTCGTCCGCAACCCACAGACCTTGCACCGCTGGCCGGAGGCCAAGATGCAAGGCTTCCCGACGGCGAAGGAAATGTCCGATGCCGACCTCGACGCAGTGCTGGCGTACCTGCGTTACATGGCGAAGCACAAGGTGAAGCCCTAGGCGCGCACCCTGTGCGCGAATGCGCCGGTGCTTGATCGAAGCCGAGAGCTTTCGCGCACAGGGTGCGCTTCTACGGCGGAAGCAACTTCCTCAATGCCGCATCACGCTGCGCCTTCGGTTCGCGCGCCAGCTGACGCACCCGCGGATAGAACCTTGGCCATTGGCCGCCGCTCTCGCGGAACAGCGCGGCAAACGCCGGCGTCCACTGGTCGTACAGTCCGAACGGCAACAGGCGCGCGTTGTTGATGGGCTTTTCCACCCAGGCGTCGTAGCGGTGGTCGTGCGGCCAGCGCGCATCGCGCCACGCGGCATAACGCGCACGAAACGCGGCGATCTCGTGCTGCTTGCCCGCCTCCATCGCCTCGGCGTCCACACCGCTGGCGTACAGCGTCTTCAGGCGATTACGCAGGTCCAGCACCAGCCTGGTGAAACCGTCGGCCATTGCCTGCGCGCGGCCATCATCCGCTGGAAGGTGACGCGAAGCTCGCCATTCGCGCAAGCCCTCGGTCTGCACGAAGCTGGCGAAGGACTCGTTGAAGGCCGTGTCGCCCTTGGCGTAGATCAACTGGTGCGCCAGCTCATGGAAGATCGTGCCAGCCAGCTCGTCGTCGTCCCAGCGCAGCATGCTGGAGAGGATGGGGTCGGCGAACCAGCCCAGCGTGGAGTACGCCGGCACGCCGCCCACCCAGACATCGTCGCCCCGGCGTTGCATGCGCGCCGCATCGGCCTCGGCAGCGGCTTCGCTGAACCACCCGCGGTAGGCCACGCAACCGGCGACGGGGAAGCAGTGCCGGATCGCCTCCACCGAATAGCGTCGCGTGGCGAACACGTTCCACACCACGTAGGGCCAGTGCAGCGCCACGTAGCTGGTGTAGCTGCGGTTGTCGGGCAGATCGAGGTGGCGGCTGGCGAATTCCCGCGCGGCCAGCGCCAGCGACAGCCGCGCGGCGAGTTTCGGATCGGTGGCCGGGTCGCGCAGCAGCTTGCGCACCGGTTGCCGTCGCAGCACCAGTTCGCCCTGCCCATGCACCGCCTGCGCGTAGTAGCGGATGCTGCCGCAGGCACTCAGCAGCAGGCTCATCGCGGCGAACACGATGAGCCTGGACAGGTCACGGTACGCATTCGCCATCAGCCGGGTCATGCCGCCATGATGCCGCAGCAGCCGGCCGGATACTCAGTGGCGGTGATCGTCGTCGTGGCGATCCCGCCTGTGGTCGTGGTCGCCACCGCGCCCGTGATCGTGCCCGCGATCGCCGCGGTGCCAGTCGCCGTCACGGTCGTGGCGATAGCCCCTGCCGCCGCCGTACCACACGCCGCCGACCGCCACGCCCGGCGCATAGCAGCAGCCGTAGCCGTCGTACCAACCGCCATACCAGCCCGGCGCCGCATAGTAGCCGTCGTCGCCATACACCACGCCGTTGCCGTAATAGGCCGGGCCGGCATACGGCGAGGCCCGCACGTAGCTGTAGCCCGGGTCGTAGTAGCAGCCCGACAGCAGCGCAGCGAGTGCGACGAGAACAAAACCGCCAAGCAAGCGTTTCATGACGCGGCCTCCGCGGGAGACGATGGCGCCAGCCTGCACCTGCCCGCTTGAACCGGCGCTGATGGTCAGAACCGCGGCTGCAGCAGCTGGCCGAGGAAGTTCGAAAGCACCAGGGGCGGATCCAACAGCAGGGTGAACACCACCCCATAGGCGGCGCCCCACAGGTGGGCGCTGTGGTTGACGTTGTCCCGGCCTCGCCGGTCCATGTAGATCGAGTAAGCGGTGTACAGCACGGCGTAGACGATCGCCGGCATCGGCACCACGAACACGATGATGCGCGACCACGGCGCCAGCAGGACGAAGCCGAACAGCACCGCCGATACCGCACCGGAGGCGCCGAGGCTGCGGTAATTGGGGTTGCCGCGGTTATTGAGATAGGTAGGCAGGATCGAGACCACCAGGGCACCGAGGTAGAACAGCGCGAAGCCGAACGTGCCCAGCTGCCTGGCGTAGAAGCCCTCCATGAACCTGCCGAAGAAGAACAGCGTGATCATGTTGAACAGCAGGTGGCCGAAATCCGCATGGACCAGGCCGTAGGTCACCAGCCGGTGGTATTCGCGGTGGCGGCTGATCGCCGGCGGCCACAGGATCAGGTCGTTCATCAGCCGGCTGTTGCTGAAAGCGATGAACGAGACGATGCAGGTGACCGCGAGGATGATGAGGGTGATCGGCATGAAGGTTTCCGTGCCAGGGGGCGAAATGGCGGCATCTTGGCGGCAGTGGGGCCGCTTGTCGAATCCGCACCCCGATGCGCCAACACGGCTATCATGCGCGCTCTCCCACGAATCCTGCCTTCATGCCCGCGCTGCGCTACCTGCATTTGGACGTCTTTGCCGCCACACACGGCGGCGGCAACCACCTCGGCGTGGTGATCGGCGCCGAGCACTGGAGCGGCGAGGCGATGCAGCGCTTTGCGCGCTGGACCAACCTGGTCGAAACCACCTTCCTGCTGCCGCCCGTCGCCACCGATGCCAGCTACCGGTTGCGCATTTTCACCCCGCACAAGGAGATCGCATTCGCCGGCCATCCCAGCGTGGGCAGTGCGCACGCCGCGCTGGAATGCGGCCTGGTCCAGCCCGTGGACGGCCTGCTCTGGCAGGAGTGCGGCGCTGGCGTGCTGCCCATTCGCGTCGAGGAAGTCCGGACGGATGGCAAGGAGGCGGACCGCCGGTTGCTGCTGAAATCACCCGGCGAGCGCGTGCTGCGCACCGGCCGCGACGCGCACCCGCTGCTCGCCGCCGCGCTGGGCGGCATCCGCACCGGCGCGCTGCCGCCCGCCCTGGTCGATGGCGGTCGCCGCTGGTGGCTGGCCGAGGTAGAGGGAGAAGCGGCGCTGCGCGCCTGGCAGCCCGACCACAGTGCGATCGGCGCGCTGGCCCACGCCAGCGACAGCATGGGCCTGTGCGCGTTCGCGCGCAGCGCGCATCCGGATTACCAGCTGGTGGTGCGCGCCTTCCCCGCAGGCGTGGGCATCATCGAGGACCCCGCCTCCGGCGCGGCCAACGGCCTGATCGCGGCCTACATCGCGCAGGCCGAGCCGCGCGGCCCGCTGGCCGGCGGCTACACCGTGAGCCAGGGCCGCGAGATCGGCCACGACGCCCAGCTCGTGGCACGCATCGTGGACGGCACGGTGTGGATCGGCGGCCGCAGCCACACCATCATCGACGGCACGCTGGACTGGAACGCGGCGTGAGCACCGGCACGCAGATCCTGGTGGACGCCGACGCCTGCCCCGTCGCCATCAAGGAGATCCTGTTCCGCGCCGCCGAACGCGAACAAGTGATGCTGACCCTGGTGGCGAACCAGTACCTGCGCACGCCGCCCTCCCGCTTCATCCGCGCCATGCAAGTGCCCGGCGGCTTCGACGTGGCCGACCACGAGATCGCTCGCCGCGTGGCCGCCGGCGACCTGGTGGTGACGCAGGACATCCCGCTGGCCGCGACGGTGATCGAAAAAGGCGCGCTCGCGCTCGACCCGCGCGGGGAGCTGCACACCCCCGAAACGATCGCGCAGCGCCTGACGATGCGCAATTTCATGGACGAGCTGCGCGGCGCCGGCATCGACACCGGCGGCCACGCGCCGTTCCACGCGCGCGACAAGCAGGCCTTCGCCGGCCAGCTCGACCGCTGGTTGCAGCAGCGCCGTCGCTGAGATGGCATTGCTCCCGCCCGCGGGCGCGGCGCCGGACCATGGATGACCGTGGCGTTGCGGAGCGCGGAAGAGGGCCACGGGACAGCGACGCAACCCCGCCAGCCGCCTCACCGCTCCCGGGCCCCTCGCCCGCAGGCGGGCGGAGGGCTCACGCCACCTCGCCCGCCGCGTGCCCCGAGGCCCAGGCCCACTGGAAGTTGTAGCCGCCGAGCCAGCCGGTGACGTCGACCACCTCGCCGATGAAGTACAGGCCGGGGACCAGCTTCGACTGCATCGTGCTGGAGGAAAGCCCGTCGGTATCCACGCCGCCCAGGGTCACCTCGGCAGTGCGGTAGCCCTCGGTGCCGCTGGCGACGATGGGCCAGTCGTGCAGTTGCCGGCCGACCTCGTGCAGCTCGGCGTCGCGGTACTCGCGCATCGGGCGGCTCGGGAACCACAACTCGCACAGGCGATGCGCGAGGCGCTTGGGCAATGCGTCAGCCAGCACGTTCTTCAACTCGGCGGCCGGGCGCGCAACGCGCTGCGCCCGCAGCCAATCGCCGAGCCCGGCGTCGGGCGCGAGATCGAGCCGCAAGTCGCCGCCCGGCTGCCAGTACGAGGAAATCTGCAGGATCGCCGGGCCGCTGAGCCCGCGATGGGTGAACAGCAGGCCCGCGCGGAACGCACGCTTGCCCACTCTTGCCTCGGCCAGCGGCAGCGCTACGCCGGCGAGCTCGGCGTAATGCTCCTGGTGCTTGCCGCTCAAGGTCAGCGGCACCAGCGCCGCGCGCACGGGCAGCACCGCGTGCCCGAACTGGCGCGCCAGTTCGTAGCCGAAACCCGTGGCGCCCATGCTGGGTATCGACAAGCCGCCCGAGGCCACCACCAGCGATTCGGCGTGCACTTCGCCGTGCCCGGTGAGCACGCTGAAACCCTCGGCGGTCCGGCGCACGCGTCCGACGCTGCAACTGGTCTCGATACGCGCACCCGCCGCGGCACACTCGTCCAGCAGCAGGCGCACGATCTGCTTGGACGAGTCGTCGCAGAACAGCTGGCCCAGTTCCTTCTCGTGGTAGGCGATGCGGTGCTTCTCCACCAGCGCGATGAAGTCCGCCGGTGTGTAGCGTGCCAGCGCCGACTTGGCGAAATGCGGATTCGCGCTGAGGTAGTTGGCCGGCCCGGCGCCGAGGTTGGTGAAGTTGCAGCGCCCGCCGCCGGACATCAGGATCTTCTTGCCGACCTTGTTCGCGTGGTCGACCACCAGCACGCGGCGCCCGCGCCGGCCGGCCGCGATCGCGCACATCAGGCCCGCGGCACCCGCGCCGACGATCAGTACGTCCGTTTTCACCAGGCGGCGTCCCCGCGTTGCACAAGGCGCGCATTATCGCATCGCGTACACTCCATGCCTTTCCATCCGCGAGCCGCCGCCATGCCCTCCTTCGACGTAGTCTCCGAAGTCGACAAGCACGAACTCACCAATGCAGTCGACCAGGCCAACCGCGAGCTGGCGAACCGCTTCGACTTCAAGGGCCAGGACGCGAAGTTCGAGCTGGACAAGTTCGTGATCACGCAGAGCGCGCCCAGCGAGTTCCAGCTGCAGCAGATGCTGGACATCCTGCGTGCCCGGCTGGTCTCGCGGAAGATCGACGCGCGCGCGCTGGACATCGGCGAGGTGGAAACCAACCTCGCCGGCGCGCGCCAGAAGATCACCGTGAAACAGGGCATCGAGCAGCCGGTCGCCAAGAAGCTGGTGGCCACTTTGAAAGACGCCAAGCTCAAGGTCGAGGCACAGATCAACGGCGACAAGCTGCGCGTCACTGGCAAGAAGCGCGACGACCTGCAGGCCGCGATGGCGGCGCTGCGCAAGGCCGACGTGGAGCTGCCGCTGCAGTTCGACAATCTGCGCGATTGAGGCTGATCCGGCTTCGCTCCTTCGCATGATCGACAGGCAAAAGCATTCAAGCCGAGGCCTTGCCTGATGTCGGAAAAGTGCTTTCCTGCACTTTCCCGACTCGCCGGCCAATCATTCGCATGATTGGCCGGCGTCCGATCCCTCCGTGGATCGGGATAACCGGCTGTCTGGCGGCAGCCGGTTATCCCCCCATCCCCGCCACGATGTTCACCGTGATCGCGATGATGAACACGTTGAAGAAGAACGCGATCACGCTGTGCAGCAAGGCCACGCGGCGCAGGTAGCGGCTGCTGATCTGCACGTCGGAGACCTGGAAGGTCATGCCGATCACGATGGCGAAATAGGCGAAGTCCCAGTAATCGGGCTTGGGCGTGTCGGGGAACTCCAGCCCGGAGTGCTTCTCGCCGAAATCACCGTAGAAGCCGTGTGCGTAGTGCAGCGCGAACATGATGTTGAGGAACAACCAGCTCAGCACCACGCTGAGCGCGCCCACGCCCAGCGCGGGCAGGCCGCCACCCTTGGCCGCATGCAGTTCGGTGCCCAGCGCCACCAGCACCACGGCGGAAAGCACCACCGCACTCCACAGCACGCCCCAGCGCCCGGTGTCCTGCGCCTTCGCCTGCAGGCGCATGTGCGCCGGCGTGGAGCGGTTGAACAGCCGTGCCAGCGCCAGCAGGTAGACCACCGCCGCCAGGTCGAAGCCCAGCAGGATCGCGGTTGCCACGCGCAGGTCCAGCGCGACCAGCACCGCGCCGGTCACCACGAAGATCGCGAACGACACGCTGAGCCGCGGCCGCGCCATCACGGTGCGGAGCGGCCGCCAATGCCGGGGCTTCGCCGCGCCGCCGCTCAAGCGCGCAGCTCCGCATACTCGGGATGGCGATCCATCCAGGCCGCGGCGTAAGAGCACAGAGGCGCCACCTTCCATCCCTGCAGGCGCGCATAGTCCAGCGCCGTGCGCACCAGCTCGCCGGCCACTCCACGGCCGCCCACGGCGGGCGGCACCGCGGTGTGGGTGATCGCCATGCCGCCCTCGGCGAGCGTGTAGTCGAGCACGCAGTGCACGCCTTCCACCTCCACCTCGAAACGCCTGGCGCCGCGGTTGTGCCGGATGTCGAGCTGCATTGGCGATCTCCATGGACGATGCCGCCAAGCATACCGCCGCCCTCAGGCCGCCATCTCGTCCCCCGCCAGCTCGCGGCGCCGACGTACCGCGGCGGCCAGCCGCTCCAGCACGCGGACCGAGTCGTCCCAGCCGATGCAGCCGTCCGTGACGCTCTGGCCGTAGGTCAGCGGGCGGCCGTCCACCAGGTCCTGGCGGCCGGCGACAAGGTGGCTTTCCACCATCGCGCCCACGATGCGCCGCTCACCCGCCTCGAGCTGGGCGGCGATGTCGGCGATCACCTTCGGCTGGTTCTCCGGCTTCTTGCCGCTGTTGGCGTGGCTGGCGTCGATCATCACCCGCGCCGGCAGGCCGGCCTTGGCTATCGCGGCGCAGGCGGCCTCGACGCTGGCGGCGTCGTAGTTCGGCAGCTTGCCGCCGCGCAGGATCACGTGGCAGTCGCGGTTGCCGCTGGTGGCGGCGATCGCCGCCTGGCCCTGCTTGGTCACCGCGAGGAAATGGTGCGGATGCGAGGCCGCCTGCACCGCGTCCACCGCCAGCTTCACGTTGCCGTCGGTGCCATTCTTGAAGCCCACCGGGCAGGACAGCCCCGAGGCCAGCTCCCGGTGCACCTGGCTCTCGGTGGTGCGCGCGCCGATCGCGCCCCAGGCGACCAGGTCGGCGAGGTACTGCGGCGAGATGATGTCGAGGAATTCACTGCCCGCCGGCACGCCCAGCGCGTTGATGTCGCAAAGCAGCTGGCGGGCCATGCGCAGGCCCTTGCGGATGTGGAAGCTGCCGTCGAGGTCCGGGTCGTTGATCAGCCCCTTCCAGCCCACCGTGGTGCGCGGCTTCTCGAAGTACACCCGCATCACGATCTCCAGCTCGCCGCCTAGGCGCTCGCGCTGGGCCGCCAGTCGCTGCGCGTATTCCAGCGCGGCACGCGGGTCGTGGATGGAACACGGGCCGATCACCACCGCCAGGCGATCGTCGCTGCCGTCGAGGATGCGGTGCATCACCGCGCGCGCCCGGCCCACGGTGGCGAGCGCGACGGGCGTGGCGGGGCACTCGTCCATGACCTCGGCGGGCGTGGCGAGCGGGGTGATCGTGCGGATGCGCAGATCGTCGGTGGCGGACTGGGGCATGGCGGCGGCTCTCCTCGGATGGGGTGCCAGCGGCGGCCATGAAAAAAGCCGCCTCTGCTGCTGGCGGCTTTCGGAATGGGGTCTCAGGACTTCAGGACGATCGCACCCATGCCTCCGCCAGCGGCTTCGGATAGCCATAAAACCAAAAATACTGGCGGGCGGCGTGGGTCATGGAAGGCCAGTGATAGCACAGGCTTTCGGCGCGCGCAAAGTCCTTTTGCGCATATCCACGGGTTCCGCTAATTTCCGGCGGACCGACCAGGGGACGCCAGTGGCCACGCTCATACCCACCCGCAACAGCTGCCTGCCACGGATGACCGGCGGCGAAAAGCGCGTGTCCGAACGCCTGGAACAGAAGCTCGAGGACGACTACCTGCTCTGGTACGACGTACCGATCGGCCTCAGGCAGCGCCGCCCCGACTTCGTGGTGTTCCACCCGCGCCGCGGCCTGCTCGTGCTGGAGGTAAAGGACTGGAAGGCCGACACCATCCGCCACGCCGACAAGACCCAGTTCACGCTGGTCACCGAGCGCGGCCTGGCGAAGGAGACCAATCCGCTGCTGCAGGCGCGCGCCTATGCGCTGGAGATCGGCGTGGTGCTGGAACGCGATCCGGCGCTGCGCTTCCCCGAAGGCCATCGCCACGCCGGCAAACTGGTGATGCCCTGGGCCTGGGGTGCGGTGCTGGCCAACATCACCCGCAAGCAGTTCGACGAGGGCGGGCTGGAGGCGGTGATCCCGGCGCACCTGGCGATCTGCCGCGACGAGCTGTACGAGACGGTGGACGGCGAAGCCTTCCAGGAACGCCTGTGGGCGATTTTCCCGCAGGTGTTTCCGGTGGCGCTCACCCTGCCGCAGATCGACCGCGTGCGCTGGCACCTGTTCCCCGAGATCCGCGTGGAACCGGGCAGCGGCCAGTTCGGCCTGTTCGCCGCCGACGGCCATGACGCGCGCGCGCTGGAGATCCCCGACCTGGTGAAGGTGATGGACGCGCAGCAGGAACAGCTGGCGCGCTCGCTGGGCGACGAGCACCGCGTCATCCACGGCGTGGCCGGTTCGGGCAAGACCATGATCCTGGGCTTCCGCGCGATGCAGCTGGCGCAGTCGCTGAGCCGGCCGATCCTGGTGCTCTGCTACAACAAGACGCTGGCGGCGCGGCTGGAGCAGCTGATCGGCGAGCGCGGCCTGGCCGACAAGGTGCAGGTCTACAACTTCCACCGCTGGTGCCACCGCATGCTCACCAGCTACCACGTGGAGCTGCCGCCCAAGGGCGAGCACTTCTTCGAGGCGATGGTGGAGCGGGTGATGGAAGGCGTGGACAAGGGGCGGATCCCGCGCTTCCAGTACGGCGCGGTGCTGGTCGACGAAGGCCACGACTTCGAGCCGGACTGGTACCGGCTGATCGTGCAGATGATCGACCCGGCCACCAACTCGCTGCTGGTGCTGTACGACGACGCGCAGAACATCTATGGCAAGCCCGGCCGCCGCAAGCTGAGCTGGAAGAGCCTGGGCGTGCAGGCGCAGGGCCGCACCACCATCCTCAAGCTCAACTACCGCAACACGCTGGAGATCCTCGCGGTGGCGCGCAACTTCGCCGGCGAGCTGCTCGCCGCGCGCGGCAGCGACGACGACGGCGTGCCGCTGATCGCCCCCGAAAGCGCCGGCCGGCGCGGCCCGCTGCCGGAGCTGATCCGCACCGACAGCGCCGCCGCCCAGCTCGACGCGCTGATCGCCCAGCTGCGCGACGAGCACGACCACGGCCGCCTCTGGGGCGAGATGGCGGTGATCTACCGCGCCGGCTGGGAGGGCGAGAAGCTGCACGATGCGCTGGAACGCATTGGCATTCCCTCCAGCCTCGCCGACGACAACGGCAAGCAGGCGCTGTTCGTAGTCAAGGACAGCGTGAAGCTGCTCACCATGCACTCCTGCAAGGGCCTGGAGTTCCCGTTCGTGATCGTGCCGGGACTGGGCTCGCTGCCGCGCGAGAACCAGCGCGAGGTCGACGAGGCGCGCCTGCTCTACGTGGCGATGACCCGCGCCACCGAACGGCTGGTGCTGATCCACCACCTCGATTCGATGTTCTCCAAGAGCATCCGCGACTCGATCAACGAGGTGCAGGCGCAGCTGGCGCGGTAGGTCTCCCTGGCCCGTCCGGGGAAAAGGGACCGGGTTGTGTGGAAGCTTCCCCGCTAGACTGCGCCCACCATTGCCAGGGAATCCGCCGCATGCGCCGCCTGCTGCTCGCCACCACGCTCGCCCTTGCCGCCTGCCTGCTGCCCGCGCTTGCCGCGGATGGCCCCGCCCAGCTGCAGAAGATCGATCGGGTGGTCGGCGGCGGCGCGAGGGCGCAGGACGGCGACACGGTGCAGGTGAACTACACCGGCTGGCTGTACGACGCGGGCGCGAAGGACCACCACGGCAAGGAATTCGACAGTACCCAGGGCGGCGAGCCGATCCGCTTCACGCTGGGCGCGGGCGAGGTCATCGACGGCTGGGATCAGGGCATCCGCGGCATGCGCGTGGGCGGCAAGCGCACCCTGGTCATTCCGGCACGGCTGGCCTACGGCGACCGCGGCGCCGGCGACGCCGTGCCGCCGGATGCCGTGCTGGTATTCGACGTGGAACTGGTCGGGGTGTACTGAGGCGCGCGGCGCTTCAGGCTTCGACGAGATCGTCGCCCGCGGCATCGACCACCACGCGGTTGCGCCCGCCGCGCTTGGCGCGGTACAGCGCGGCATCGGCCTGCTTGCACAAGCGCTGCAGGTCATAGCCGAAGTCGTCCGTGCAGGCCAGGCCCACGCTGGTGGACACCCCGAGGGCCACGCCGTCGCTCTCCACCTTGGCCATGCCGATGGCGAGCCGGATGCGTTCGGCGATCGCCGCGCCCTGCCCGCGCGCGCACTCGACCAGCAGGATGCCGAACTCCTCGCCGCCGAGACGGCCGAACAGGTCGGTGGCGCGCAAGTGCCGCCGGCAGACGGCCACGATGTGTCGCAGGACCTCGTCGCCCATGGCATGGCCGTGGGTGTCGTTGATGTGCTTGAAATGGTCCAGGTCGATGAAGACCATGCAGGCTGAGCCCGCGCGCCGCTCCAGCAGGCGCAGCGTGCGCTCCACCTCGCCCATGAAATGCTGGCGGTTGAACACCGCGGTCAGCCCATCGAGGTGGGACAGCTTCTTGAAGCGCAGTTGCGAGCGCTTGAGCCGGAACATCCACAGCGCGGCGAAGGCCAGCGCCATCAACAGCAGCGCCAGGTACAGATGGCTGGCTTCCGCCTTCTGGGCATCCCGTGCCTGCCGTGCGCGCAACAGCGCGTTCTGCCGATCCAGTTTTTCCGTCTCCAGCTTCTGCGCCAGCAGATGCTGCTGCACGGTCTGGTAGGCGATTGCGCGCGCATTGACATCGTCGAGGTAGGCCTTGTCCAGCGCGGCGTACTTCTTGTAGTAAGTGAGCGCGGCGGCGGTATTGCCCCGCTTTTCTTCGACGCGGCAAAGCACCTTATACACATCTTTCAGCCAATCACCGAAATCACTCGAAGACCTCGTGGCGATGACGGCCAGAGCTGCCTTCCGGGCGGCGTTATAGTTACCTATGGCAACCAGAGCCTTTGCCCTTTCCACAAGCGCAGAGAGTTTATTAGGTGCATAGCCATTGGCATCAAGAACGGGCGCAATCCTGTCGAGTACAGCAAGCGCCGCGCGCGGCTTCCCCTCTTGCGTGTAAAGATCGATGAGCGTGAGCCACAGATCCGCATTGAATACTGGTTCGCTGGCCGCAGGGCAGGCACCAAAGGCCTGCTGCAACTCCCGGCTATCGGACTTGAGCCGATGAGCGTTGAAAAGTGCCTCGACCAGAACGGTAACGGGATAGCACGGACTATCGCCAGCAGGAACGGCAGCCATCGCCATGCGTGCATAGTGCGCGGCCAAGTCTGTCTGACCGGCCAGGCCCAACGACAGCGACAAGTTCATCAGCATCGACAAGCGAACCTTTGCGTCCGTGACCTGCGGCAAACGCGACGCGACGCGATTGGCTAGCTCGAACGCTTCCGTGTAATGCCGGGTGATCCCAAACTGGCTGAGCAGCATGGCGGACGAACGGTCAGTCAAGGCTGAGTTGCCAGAATGCTGGATGATGTCTTTAAACAGCACTTCCGACTTCACATAGTCGCTTTCGTACATGGCCTCCCACGCGTTCGAGTACCGTAGGTGCCACAACTGATCCCTCGTCAGCGTGGACGCCTCCTGATTGAGAGACGCCAATCGCCGAAGGAAAAGCGGATGATCCGTGGTTGCCAGCGCCTGGGTCTGCGTGAGGTAGGCATCCAAGTTGGTGATGAGCACGGTGCCATAGCCAACCTGCCAACACAGACAGCAGACGAGGCCCGCACAGGCGAACCATGACCGCAGATTGTCCAGCCGCCAGAACATGTCTTTCCGACCGGCGCTATGGCGCTGAAATGATCATATCCGGACGCGTCATATCTCCCCCGTAACGACATCACCGCAACATATCAGCACGTCGCGTCTGGCCTTGCGCAGGGATACGCGACAGTTCCAGCGCAATCAAGTGCCCCTTGTGTGTTAACAGCATTGCGTGGCAATGCGACCCGGCCAATGCATGGTCGCCTACTGTGCAACGTAGGCGCACCGGTGCCAGCACTCCCTCCTGGGCGAATCGGGCTTCGACGAGATCGCGCATGTAGACATGTCGGCTGTCACGCGATTGCGCCCGCTGCCCTTAGTTCGCTAGAGCGCTACATCCATCTCCTTGCACAGACGTCGCAGGTGGCGGTGAGCATACCGCGCCTCAGTCGCCATGCCTTGGGCAGTGCACTTTAAGCTTCAACCGGAATGCTGTCCTCGGCACCGGCTTCCACCCGGTTGCGTCCGCCGCGCTTGGCACGGTACAGCGCGGCGTCGGCCTCGCGGCACAGGCGTCGCAGACCGTGGCCACAGGCGCCGGTGCAGGCCAGACCCACACTGGTGGAGATCGCGATGGCGGTGCCCTCGCACTCCACCGTCGTCGCCTCGATCGCACAGCGGATGCGGTCGGCGATGGCCATGCCCTGCCCGTGCGAACAGCCCACCAGCAGGATGCCGAACTCCTCGCCGCCGAGACGGCCGAACAGATCGGCCGGGCGCAGTTGCTGCTTGGCGACCACCACCACCTGGCGCAGTACCTCGTCGCCCATGGCATGGCCGTGGGTGTCATTGATGTGCTTGAAGTGGTCCAGGTCGATGAACACCAGGCAGGCCGTGCCGCCGCGCTTCTCCAGCAGGTGCAACGTGCGCTCCACCTCGCCCATGAAATGCTGGCGGTTGAACACCGTGGTCAGGCCGTCGAGATGGGACAGTTTCTTGAAGCGCAGCTGCGAGCGCTTGAGCCGGAACATCCAGATCACAGCGAAAGCCAGCGCCATCAGCAACAGTGCGAGGTACAGGCGGTTGGTTTCGACCGTCTTGGCGTCCAGCGTCTGTCGCATGCGCAGCATGGCATTCTGCTGACTCAGCGTTTCCGTCTCCAGCTTCTGCGCCAACAGGTGTTGCTGTACCGTCTGATAGGCCAGCGTGCGGGCATTGACGTCATCGAGATGCCCCTGGTTCTGGACAACGTAGTGCTCGTAATTTGCCAATGCGGCGGCGATGTTGCCCTGCTTTTTCTCGACGCGGTAAAGCAGTTGATAAGCCACCATCAACCAGTCACTGATGTCACCCGGATGGCTCATGCCCACGGCAGCAAGGGCCGACTGCTTGGCCTTGTTGTCATTGCCCAACTTCTCAAAGGCCTCGGCTTGCTCCACCTGCAGTGACAGCATATGCGGGTAGTAGTGGCTGTTGTTGATGTCAGAAGCGATACGAGCGAACAAAGCCAAAGCTCTTGTAGGCTGACCTTCATCGATATAAACGCTGCCTAGTACGAGCCACATGGTGTTTGCAACGACCACTTGCCGACTTACGACACATATATCGATCGCGCGCTGCAATACTGGACTGGTCGAGGTTAGCCGCTTGCCGTTGTATAGCGCGGCAACTTCCATGGAGAGTGGGCGGCACAAACTTTCGCCCGCCGGAACAGCATCTTCCGCCATACGCGCATACTGAATAGCCAGATCAATCTGGCCAGCCAGATCCGACATCTGCGACAAATTTGTGAGTAACGCGAAGCGAGCCTGCGGATCCTTGACTCTCGGCAAGGCGATCGTTAGACGATTGGCAAGTTCGAAAGCCTCCGTATAGCGCCGATTGATCCCAAGGTTGCTCAACAATAGTGCCGACGCCTTCGCCCCCAAAGCCACATCATCGGAATGATCGATGATGTCGCGCAGCTGCGCCTCGGATTTGGCATAGCCACCCTCGTACATGGTCTCCCAGGCGTCGAGGTAACGCAGATGCCACCGCTCGCCCACGCTCAACTGGGGTGCTTCGCGGTGGATCTGCTTCAGCATCTGCACGAATCGCGGATGATCGGCCGTGCGCAGGCTCTCGACACGGTCAAGGAATCGACCTGGATCGGCAATGGTGGCCCACCCCATCGGTGCAAACACGCACCAAGGCAGCCCCATCCATAGGAGCCATGACCGGAGGCTGCGGGACAGCCGAAACATGTCGGGATCGTCTATTGCAGGGACGATTTGCCACGATCAGTGGCCGGCGGGCCGAGTGGTTCTTCACCTTCTTCCTGATCAGGCTCATCCTCCTCGTCGGGAATTCCCTGGGAGACATTGGGCGGGTCCATGCGCTTTTGCCCGAACTCCTGCGTCAGCCGTGAGCTGTCGCCGGACACGACGGCAGCCGTGAGGGCCTCTGACGCTTGTGACTTTTTCAGGACCTTGCCCAGCTCCTCTGCCGAAGCGTGGCGCAGCAAAGCGTCGCGGCCAATGGCCTCCAGCAATTCAATCGTGTCTGCCATGTGTATTCCCCTTGATTCCCCGTGATGGTCTTGCAACCGCCTATGGACGGCATCTGCAACGCATGAACTTTCGATTGCCTGGAGGCACAACATGACTGTCGATGCCCGCATAGATGCACTCGGCGCCAGAGCACCCTCCATGCTGCCGACATCGCGAATCAGTGATGCCCTTCCCCTCAACCCCCATCATCTCATGCAACGATACTGGTTCGCTCTTGCTCGTCCAACGCCTCCAGCTGTGCCTGGATGGCGAGGTTGAGCTTCAGCGGCAAGGCTGGGGGAAGTACCACCATTTCCTCGGCGCTCAGTGGAACGTGGGGCAGATCGCGCAATGCAACTCGACGGACACGTGGGCGCTCGATCGGCAATGTAGCGCCGCGATAGATTATCGCCTCGTGGTCCAGCGGGTAATCGCGACTCAGCAAGTCCACGAGCAACTGCCTGTAGGCAGGCCCGGTCGAGCGACGCCCCAGCGAACGATCGCCGGTGAGCCCGACCTGCCATAGCACCAGATAGCCAGCAGGATCGATGCGCCGCTCGTAGAACAGAAGTTGGCTCGCCTCGAAATGCTGGCAACCGTAACGACCTGGGTCGATGCCGAGATCGGCGTAAAGGCAATCCTCGGCCGAGATACCTGGCTCCATATGCGCCTCGTAGCCTTCCGCGCGCGCCTGTTCGATCACCTTGTGCGGCGACCACGCGAAGATGCCGGGGTGGCCGTAGAAGACGCCGCAGACGCGCTTGCCGGCGCGCAGCTCGGCCATCATCAGCGCTACCCACTCGCGATAAGTCTTCTTGCGCGACTTTCCCTCGGCGTAATACGGCTGCAGGCTGCGCACGTCCGGGTGCATGCGCTGCAACCACAACTCCACGACATGATCCGAGAGCGCCGCGAACACCACGTCCGCCTGCTCGATATGGCTGCGCGCCAGCGGCGTGAGGTGGGAGCCCAGGGTCATGCCCAGGCCCACGCAGCTCAGGCTGCCGCGGCGGGTGTCGTGCAGGGATGGCGAGGTAGTCGATGGCATCGCGCGATAATAGGGCATGTCCGGGCGGCGCCAACGCCCGGTGAGCGAAATTCCCGCCGGCGCCTGCGGCCACCGAATGCACGCGCCGTGCCAATCCATGCCTAAAGGCACGGTTGCGCGCCGCCGCGGCTCGCTAGGCTTGGGGCTTTGCCCCCGCGAGGAAAGACCCGTGCGCAAGCCGCTGCAGACGAGCTTGCTGGCAGCCCTGCTGCTGGCCGGATTCCACCATTCGGCGCTGGCCGCCGCTGCCAAGCCGCCGGCCCCAGCGGAGGCGCCGGGCGCCAGCGACGGCTTCCACCTGCCGCCCTTCCCCGTCGACGCGCACGTCGCCCAGTCCGCCACGGTGGACGGCCACACGCTGAAGTACACCGCCACGGTGGGCACGCTGCCGGTACGCGACGAGAAGGGCAAGGTGATCGCGCAGGTGATGTTCACCGCCTACACCATGCCGGGCAAGGACCGCCCGGTGACCTTCGCGGTCAATGGCGGCCCCGGTGCCTCGTCCGTCTACCTCAACCTCGGCGCGATCGGCCCGAAGAAGGTGAAGTTCGGCGTGGAGGGCGACAATCCCTCCGATCCGGCCGTGCTGCACGACAACCCCGGCACCTGGCTGGGCTTCACCGACCTGGTGTTCATCGACCCGGTGGGCACCGGCTTCAGCCGCGCGCTGGTGGACGACAAGCAGGCCACCAAGGACTTCTACAGCACCGACAGCGACATCCAGTACCTCTCGCGCATCGTCTACGACTGGCTGGTGAAGAACGGCCGCATGGAGTCGCGCAAGTACCTGGTGGGCGAGAGCTACGGCGGCTTCCGCGGTCCGCGCATCACCGACTACCTGCAGACCCGGCTGGGCGTGGCGATGAACGGCGTGGTGCTGCTGTCGCCCTACCTCGACCCGGCGGCGTCGGACGACGAGAACGTTTCGCCGCTGCCGTGGATGCTCACCCTGCCGTCCATCGCCGCCGCCCACCTGGAACGCGAGCACAAGCTCACGGCTGAGGCGATGCAGCCCATCATCGACTACACCCGCACCACCTACGCCACCGCGCTGATGCAGGGCCGCAGCAACCCGGCGGCCGCCGAGGCGATGATCAAGAAGGTCACCGAGCTCACCGGCCTCGACCCGGTGTTCGTGCAGCGCTCCGGCGGCAGGCTGGAAACCCAGGCCTACCTGCGCGAGGTGTACCGCGCCGAAGGCAAGCTGGGCAGCCGCTACGACTCCAACGTCACCGCCTGGGACCCGTTCCCGTATGCGCCGCACCAGCGCTCGGGCGACCCCATCCTCAACGGCATAATCGCGCCCACCACCACCGCGATGGTGAACTTCATCACCCGGACCGTGGGCTGGAAGTACGACGGCCGCTACAACGCGCTGAGCTACGAGGTGAACCGGCTGTGGCACGAAGACGATGACGCCCGGCTCGGCTCGACCAAGCAGCTGCGCGAATCGGTGGCGAACGATCCCGGCCTGCGCGTGCTGATCGCCCACGGCTGGGACGACCTGTCTTGCCCGTTCATGGCCTCGGTGCTGATCGTCGACCAGATGCCGGCGATGGGCGACCCCACCCGCGTGCAGGTCAAGGAATACCCCGGCGGCCATATGTTCTATGCCCGCCCGGCCAGCCAGGCCGACCTGCTGCGCGACGTGAAGGCGTTGTACGGGGTGCGGTGATCGCGGACACCGGTTCGCCTGTCCTTTCCTGGCCCTCCCCCGGGTTGCCCCCTTTCTCCAGCCCCCTCCCCGCAAGCGGGCACGCGGGGGCGCCATGGATGGCGCCAGCTTTGAGGAGCGAGGAGAGGGGTTCGGGTTGCCGCTCCCTCCCCTGTGCGAGAGAACGGCGGGGAGAGAGGACCGCCTTTCCATTCACCTCGCGTGGTACCTCGCTGGCCGATGATCGCGGCGATGCCACCATGCGCATCACCACGATCCACCACATCCGCTGATGAGGTGTTCCCATGAAATCCGCCCTGCCCGGCCTGCTCGCACTCCCGCTCGCGCTGGCCGCAAACGTCGCCCTCGCCCAGGCGAAACCGAAAGTCCCCGCCTATACGCCGCTGCGCCCGGTTGCCGATTGCCTGCGCACCGACCGCATCAACGAGTGGCACATCGTGGACCCGCGCACCGTCACGGTGCGCACCGGCCCCAACCGCTACCTGGTGAAGCTGCAGGTCGCCTGCCCGCGGCTGAGCTACGGGCCGCCCACCTTGCTGTTCCATTCCAACCCCGCGAACCAGGCGGTGATCCCGTTCAGCATCTGCGGCGAAGCCGGCGAGTCGGTGCGCGCGCTGCACCAGCCACCCTGCCCGATCCAGTCGGTGCGCAAGATCGACAAGGCCGAGTTCGACCGGCTCAGTGCGCATGCCAGCCGCAGCGGCAGCGGCGCCAACCAGCCCACCCAGCCCACCCAGCCGTGACCCGCGCAAACGAAAAGAGCCCGGCGCTTGGGCCGGGCTCTTCGTCTTGCGCATCAGTGACTACTGATCAATCGCCATCGTCGTCATCGCGCACGTAGCGCGTGGGGTAGCCGTTGTCGTAGATCACAGTGCGGGTCACCACGCGACGCGTCACCACCGGCGCATCTTCATAGACCACCGTGGGCGGCCCGTAGACCACCGGCGGCTGCGCGTAGTACACCGGCCGCGGCGCCAGCGCGTCGCTGACGATGCCGGCCACGGCGCCGGTGACGATCGCGCCGGCGATCCAGCGGCCGCCGCTCCAGTAACCGCCGTGGTGGTAATAGCCGCCATGGCGCCAGCCGTCATGGTCCCAGCCGCCACGATGACCCCAGCCACCGCCGTGACCCCAGCCATGCGCCGACGCGCTCAGCGGCATCGCCACTGCGGCGGCCACGGCCAGACCGATCGCCATCACCTTACCGACATTGCGTTTGGACATGACTTGTACCTCCGTTGTTTCGGTGCTGATGCTGTGACCGATGCGCTTAATCCGCACTGAAGGATTCGCCTAAGCAAAACCTCAGCGCTTGATTCGTGATGTGGCCCACGGATCGACTTCGGCGGCGCGACGGGGCCTGAGCAGCCAGCAGCCGTGGATGTCGGCGCGGCGCGCGAAGTCGAACGGGATGCTGGCGGCGCTCCAGTCCTCGATATCGAAACGCTCCGCCAGCGCCGCCTCATCCAGCTTGAAACGACGGAAATTGTTGGAGAACACGATCACGCCGTCGTTGACCAAACGTTCGCCGCAGGCCTCCAGCAGCGCCACGTGGTCGCGCTGCACGTCGAAGTCGTCGGCGCGCTTGGAATTGGAGAAGGTGGGCGGGTCGACGTAGATCAGCCCGTAGTGAGCGCGGTCCTGGCGCAGGAAAGTCAGGGCATCGGCCTGCATCAGGCGGTGCTTCGCGCCGGTGTAGCCGTTCAGCGCGAGGTTGCGGGAGGCCCAGTCGAGGTAGGTCGCGGAGAGATCGACGCTGGTGGTGTCCTTCGCACCGCCCGCCGCCGCGTACACGCTGGCGGTGGCGGTGTAGGCGAACAGGTTGAGGAAGCGCCGCCCATCGGCCAGCTCGCGCAGACGGGCGCGCACCAGGCGGTGGTCGAGGAACAGCCCGGTGTCGAGGTAGTCGGTGAGGTTGACCAGGAACTTCAGGCCACCCTCCTCCACCTCGACGAACTCGCCGCGCTGGTCGAACTGACCGTACTTGGAGCCGCCCTTGCCGCGCTCGCGGGTCTTCACCGCGATGCGTTCGCGCGGCACCCCGAACACTTCGCCGGCCACGCGGGCGATCTCGCGCAGGCGGATGCGCGTGGTCTCGGCCGGCACCTCGGCCGGCGCGCGGTATTCCTGCACATGCAGCCAGGGTTCACCGCCCTCCTTCGCGTAGACGTCGATCGCGGCGGCGTATTCGGGCAGGTCCTGGTCGTAGGCCCGAAAGCAGACGATGCCTTCGCGCGCGAGCCGCTTGCGCAGGTGCTTGAGGTTCTTGTCCAGCCGGTTCCTCAGCATTTGCGCGCCGGCGGAGAGCGGCTTGGGCTCGCGCGGCGCTGCATCGCGCGGACGGATCTCGAAGGTCAGCAGCTGGGTCTCCAGCGCGCCGTTGTAGAGCACGTATTTCTTGTCGGCGGCGAGGCCGAGCGCACGACCCAGCTCGGCGTCGCCCGCCAGCACCGCGGCGCGCCAGCCGGCGAATCGCGCGCGCAGGCGCTCGCCCAATGCGTGGTACAGCGCCGGCATCTGCGCCCGCTCGCCCAGCCGCTCGCCGTAGGGCGGATTGGTGATGACCAGGCCGCGCTCCACGCCCACCGGCGGCTCGACGTGGGCGACGTCGCGCTTCTCCAGCGTGAGGAAGCCGGCCACGCCGGCCTCCTGCGCGTTGCGCTTGGCGGTCTGCACCATGCGCGGATCGGCGTCCGAACCGAAGAAGCAGGAGCGCAAGACCTTGAGTCCCGCCTCGGCGCGCTGCCGCGCCTCGTCCAGCAGCCCGCGCCACAGCGCGAGATCGTGCTGTTGCCAGCCGAGGAATCCGTAGTAGTCGCGGCGCCAGCCCGGCGCCACGTCGGCCGCCATCAGCGCGGCTTCGATCAGCAAGGTGCCGGAGCCGCACATCGGGTCGAGCAAGGCGCCGCCTGCCGCATAGACCTCGGGCCAGCGCGCGCGCAGCAGCATGGCCGCGGCGAGGTTTTCCTTCAGCGGCGCCTCGCCTTGCAGCTCGCGCCAGCCGCGGCGGTGCAGCGGACTGCCGGCGAGATCCAGCGAAAGCGTGGCCCGGTCGCGCTTCAGGCGCAGGTTGAGCCGCACGTCCGGCTCCTCGGTGTCCACGCCGGGGCGGGTGCCGCCCTGCTGGCGGAACTGGTCGACCACCGCGTCCTTCACCCGCTGCGCGATGAACTGGCTGTGGGTGAGCTTGCTAAGCGCGGTGTGCGCGTCCACCGCCAGCGTGGCGTGGGCGGCCAGGTGCGTCGACCAGTCAATCGCCTGCACGCCGGCGTACAAGGCCTCGTCCGTCGCCGCGTCGAACTCGGCCAGCGGCAGCAGGATGCGGCTGGCGAGGCGCGACCACAGGCAGGCGCGGTAGGCGGTCGCCAGCGGCCCCTCGAAATGCACGCCGGCCAGCGCCTCGCGCACCTCTGTCGCACCGAGCTGCACGAGCTCGTCGCGCAACAGGTATTCCAGGCCCTTGGGGCAGGTGGCGAACCAGCGGCTCATGCCAGCGCTCCCAGCAGCGTGCCGAACTGCGCGGCGATCGTGTCCATGCTGGCCAGCAGGCGATGGTCGTCGTCCAGCAGCAGCAGGGGCAGCCGGCGGCGCGCGGCGAATTCCTGCACGCCTGCCACCGGGCACAGCTCGTCGCGCCAGCCATGGACCAGCAACGTGGGCACGCCGGCACGGAGATCGAGCGGCCGGGGGCAGCCGGGAATCGCGGGCGGGGTGGCGAGCAGGAACAGCGCCGCCACCGGCGCCTCCAGCGAGGCCAGCGCCGAGGCGAACGCACCCATGCTGGAACCCACCAGCACCGGCGGCGCATCGCAGGTCGCGATGACCTCGCACAATTGCGCCACGCGCGGCGCGACGGCCGCGGCGTAACCGTGGCCATCGTGCGCGCGGAAATCCGGGCGTTGCGTGCGCCAGCCCAAGGCCTCGGCCCAGTCGGCCAGCGCGCTGATCTTGGTGGCGCCCGGACCGGAATCCGAACCGTGCGAAAGAATGATCTGGCCGCGCATGGCGGTCTCCGGTACAGGCTGCAAGGCGCCCATGATAACCGGGTGCCATGCCACACTTAGGGAGTCGAAGGCAGGCGGGCTGCCTGTCGAGACGGCGGGCCACACGCGGGGGTGGCCACGGATGGCCACGGCCTTGAGGAGCGGGGAAGGGATGCGCGCGCACAGACCGGCTTCAACCTCATGAATCCAAATGACGAAGTGATGCCCACGCTCGCCATCCACGACCAGTTCCTGCCCTACGCGGCGAAACTGCCCGAGCGCCCCGCTGCCGCGGTGACGCTGGTGGTGATCCACTGCACCGAGCTGCCGGACCTCGCGATGGCCCGCGAATACGGCGAAAAAGTGTTGTACGACAGCGGCGCCGGCAACAGCGGCCATTACTACATCGACCGCGACGGCGCGGTGTACCGCTACGTGCCCGGCACGCGCATCGCCCATCACGTGCGCGGCTGGAACCCGCCGTCCATCGGCATCGAGCTGGTGAACACCGGCCGCTACCCCGACTGGTTCGACTCGCGCCGGCAGACCATGACCGAGCCGTACGCGGCGGAGCAGGTCGGCGCGCTGCGCGCGCTGCTGCTGCAGCTGCGCGGCGAATTCCCCAACCTGGGCCGGATCGCCGGCCACGAGGACCTGGACACCGTCCGCGTGGCGGCCAGTGACGACCCGTCGAAGCTGGTGCCCCGCAAGCTCGATCCCGGCCCGATGTTCCCGTGGGACGCCATTGTCCCCGCCAGCGGCCTGGAACGGCTGCGCTAGACTGCGCCCACCGTCCTCCGGCTCGCGCCCCATGCCCGAGTTCACCGTCCAGCCGCTGCTGCGGTCCGCCACCGTCGCGGCGCACGACGTGCATTGCCGCGGCGAATGCCGCCACCGCAGCGCCGAGGAATGCGCGAACGCCACCCACCTGGTGTTCCCCTACCGCGGCCTGTTCCTGCGCCATGTCGGCAGCACGCAGTCGGTGGCCGACGCCAACCACGTGCTGTTCTTCAACGCCGGCGAGGGCTACCAGGTCAGCCACCCGGTGACCGGCGGCGACGCCTGCCTGTCGCTGTCTGTCTCGCAGCCGCTGCTGCTCGAACTGGCGCCGGCCGCGCTGTTGCAGCGACGCGACGCCCCGGTGTTCCATGGTCAGTCGCTGCGCATCGACGAGCGCGCCCAGGTGCTGGTGGCGCTGTTGCGCCACAGCCTGCGCAGCGGCAGCATCGAGCCGCTGGAAGCCGAGAGCCTGGCGCTGACCCTGGTATGCCGCAGCCTCGGTCCCCGCACCACCCACGCACCCGGCGCCACCCACGCGCGGCAGCGGCTGGTGGACCGCGCCAAGCTGCTGCTGGCCAGCGACCTGACCCGGCGCTGGACGCTGGCCGAAATCGCGACGGAAGTGGGCGGCTCGCCGGTCTACCTCACCCAGGCCTTCCAGCAGGTCGAGGGCCTGCCGCTGTACCGCTACCACCTGCGCCTGCGCCTGGCGCGCGCACTGGACCGTATCGCCGATTGCGAGGACGTCGCCGCGCTGGCGCAGGACCTGGGCTTCTCCAGCCACAGTCACTTCAGCGCCGCGTTCCGCCAGGCCTACGGACGCACGCCCAGCGAATTCCGCCAGGCGGCGCTGGCTACGAAACGGTGAACGGCTAAAGATCCTGACAGCCGCCGAAGCCGCCCGGTGGTCTCCTGTGCCTGCCCGATCGCGGGTATTACCGGAGCACCACCATGCAAGCGAAAGAGACCACCTGCGCCGCCTGCGACTATCCGCTTGACGGCAACGCCATCGAAGTGACGATCGGCGGGCGCACCGTCGAGGTCTGCTGCGAGGAATGCGCGCAAAAGCTGCGCGAGGCGGCGGCACAGCCGTGAGCGGCGCAGCCTTTTCGTCCACCGCGACGGTGCCGGCCCCAGACCCGGGTCGGCGCCGCTTCCTCGTCTTGGCGGCGGGCGCGAGCGTGGCCGGACTCGCCGGGTGCGTCCGGCGGCCACGCGCCGACGCCCCGGCGATGGATGCCGCGGCCTTCCATGCCGCGCGCCGCTACACGCACACCGCGTTCGGCGACATCGCCCACGTCGAGCGCGGCAGCGGGCCGGCCGCCCTGTTCCTGCACGGCTTCCCGCTCAATGGCTTCCAGTGGCGCGGTGCACTGGAGAGGCTGGCGCCATACCGGCGCTGCGTCGCGCCCGACTTCCTCGGCCTGGGCTACACCCGGGTGGCCGAAGGACAGTCCTGCGCACCCGATGCACAGGTGGCGATGCTGGTCGCCTTGCTCGACACACTGGGGGTCGCGCGCGCCGACGTGGTCGCCAGCGACAGCGGCGGCGCGGTGGCGCAGTTGCTGGTCGCCCGCCATCCGGAACGCGTGCGCAGCCTGCTGTTGACCAACTGCGACACCGAGGAAGACTGCCCGCCGCCAGCCATGCTGCCGGTGATCGCATTGGCGAAGCAGGGACGCTTCGTCGACGACTGGCTGGGCCGCTGGTACCGCGACCATGCCCTTGCGCGCTCGGCCGCAGGCATCGGCGGCATGTGCTACGCCGATCCGGCGCATCCTACCGACGAGGCCATCGCAACCTACTTCGCACCGCTGCTGGCATCGCAGCGCAGCCGCGACCTGGCGCACGCCTACGCCATCGCGCTGGAGCACAACGCGCTGGCCGGCATCGGGCCCGCCCTGGCGCGCGCCAGGATGCCGGTGCGCATCGTTTGGGGCGACGCCGACACGATCTTCACCGCCGACAACGCCGACGTCCTCGACCGCGCCTTCGGACGTTCGCAAGGCGTCCGCCGACTGACCGAAAGCAAGCTGTTCTGGCCCGAGGAACGCCCAGACGTGATCGCCGAAGAAGCACTCAAACTCTGGAAGGAACTGGCATGAGCGCAACCCGCCACAATCGCATTGCGGTGTACGGTGCCTATGGCCACACCGGCCGCTTCGTGCTGGACGAACTGCGCTGCCGCGGCTTCGTGCCGGTGGCCTGCGGACGCGACGCGGCCCGGCTGGACGAGCTGGCCACCGCCACTGGCCTCGAGACCCGCGTGGCCGCTACCGACGACCCCGTTGCGCTGGACGCCGCCTTCGCCGGCACCGCCGCCGTCGTGCACTGCGCCGGTCCGTTCCTCGACACCGCGGCGCCGGTACTCGACGCCGCATTGCGCGCACGCATCCACTACCTCGACGTGGCGGCCGAACAGCGCGCCGTGGCCGACACCCTGGCGCGTGACGCCGAGGCGCGGGCTGCCGGCGTGACGGTGCTACCCGCGATGGCCTTCTACGGCGGCCTCGCCGACCTGCTGGCCAGCGCCGCGCTCGACGGCTCCCCCGAGGCGGACGCGGTGGACATCGCCGTCGCGCTCGATGGCTGGCGTCCCACGCGCGGCACCCGCCTCACCGGCGAGCGCAACCATCACCCGCGCAGCTACATCGAGCAGGGAGTCGTGCGCACGCTGCCCGACCCGCCACCGGTGCGTACCACGGACTTTCCGGCGCCGTTCGGACCGCAGGACACCGTGCTGCTCACGCTGTCCGAGGCCGTGCTGGTGCCGCACCACATCGCCTGCCGCAACCTGCACGCGTGGATGAACCTGGCCCCGCTGCGCGAACTGCGCGATCCGGCCACGCCACCGCCGGTCGCCGCCGACGACCGCGGGCGCTCCGCGCAGCGCTTCATGGTCGACGTGCGGGTGCGCCGCGGCGCACGCCACGGCCGCGCCACGGCCAGCGGGCGCGACATCTACGCCGTCACCGCCCCGTTGCTGGTCGAGGCGCTGCAGCGCCTCCTCGAAGGCCGCGTACGCGGCTGTGGCGCGCTGGCCGCCGGGCAGGCTTTCGATGCCCGCGACTTCCTGTCCGCACTCGCGCCGGCGGGCGTCGCGGTGGCACTTGAGGGCATGGAGGCCGCCGTGCCCGCCTGACGCGAAGCCGGCAGGCGCCCCGGTATACTGGCGAATCCCCTTCAAGGACCCGCCATGCGCGAAGCCCACGTCAACGAACTGGTCGAGCTGCTGCAGCTCGAACGGCTGGAGGACAACCTGTTCCGCGGCCAGAGCCGCGACATCGGCACGCGCTTCGTGTTTGGCGGCCAGGTGCTGGGGCAGGCACTGTCGGCGGCGCAGCAGACGGTCGACCCCTCGCGCGAGGCGCATTCGCTGCACGCGTATTTCCTCCGCGCGGGCGACATCGACGCACCCATCGTCTACAGCGTGGAGCGCGCCCGCGACGGCGGCTCGTTCTCCTCGCGGCGGGTGCTGGCGATCCAGCACGGCCAGCCCATCCTGAACGGCTCGGTCTCGTTCCAGGTGCCGGAAAAGGGCTTCGAGCACCAGACCGCGATGCCGGAAGTGCCCGCGCCGGAAGACGTGGAACCGATGCGCCCGCTGCCGCCGGACGAGCTGGCCAGGCTGCCGGTGAAGCTGCAACGCTGGCTGGGCATCGACGGCCCGTTCGAATTCCGCCTGGTGTGGCCGCGCGACGAGCTGCACCCGGTGAAGCGGCCGCCGATCCAGCACATCTGGTTCCGGCTCACCGCGCCGGTCGCGGACCCGGCGATCCTGCATCGCGCCCTGCTTGCCTATGCCTCGGACTTCCACCTGATCGGCACAGCCACGCTGCCGCACGGCATCTCCTACATGACCCGCAACGTGCAGATGGCCAGCCTCGACCACGCGCTGTGGTTCCACCGTCCGTTCCGGGTGGACGAATGGCTGCTGTACTCCTTCGACAGCCCCACCGCCCAGGGCGGCCGCGGCCTGGCGCGCGGCCAGATCTTCAGCCGCGACGGCCGGCTGGTCGCATCCACCGCGCAGGAAGGCCTGATCCGCCTGCGCGAAGGCTAAAATCACGACATGCGCCAGATCTACACGTCACCCCGCCCCGAGAACATCGACCGCGTAGTCGCCCTGATGGCCGAGCACGGCATCGAGGCCACGGTGGAGAACCGCTCCAACTGGCGGAAACAAGGCCACCGCCGCTTCAGCTACCGCGAGCCGGACACCGACCGCAGCAGCTGGGAGCAGGTGTGGATCGCCCGCGCCGACGACTACACCCGCGCCCGCGCCCTGCTGCGCGAACTGGGCATCGAGCCGGTGATCCGCCACGGCCAGGACCTGGCCGAGGCGCGCAACCCCACGCCGCAGGCCCGGCGCCGGTACACGGTGGCACGGGTGCGCCGCATCGTGCTGCTGGCCATCCTGGGCATCGTCGCGATGATGACGCTGCGCTATCTGCACGTGATCTGAGCCCCGGGGCGGCCTGCCGCACCGCCCCATGCGCGGAGCGCATCTTCCGGCCTAGAATCGGCCCATGCGCTCCGAACACGTCCGCCTGTTCCAGACCCTGCCGCACGCCTGCGGCTACTACGCCGAGCGTACGGCGCAGAACCTGGTGATCGATCCGGCCGCGCCGCAGCTGGACCGGCTGTACGGTCCGGCGCTGGAACGCGGCTTTCGCCGCGCCGGTGGGCACCTGTATTTTCCGCACTGCCCGGAGTGCCATGCCTGCACGCCCTGCCGCATCGACGCGCTGCACTTCGCGCCGGACCGCTCGCAGCGGCGCTGCCTGAAGCGGAATGCCGACCTCGCCGTCACCGAATGCCAGGCCGGCTACAACGCCGAGCGCCATGCGCTGTACGAGAGCTACCTGCGTCGGCGCCATCCCGGCGGCGGCATGGACGAGGCCGACGCCAGCGACTTCCGCCGCTTCCTCACCGCGCCGTGGAGCCCCACCGCGTTCCTGGAGTTCCGCCTGCACGGGCGGCTGCTGGGCGTGGCGGTCACCGACGTCTGCCGCAGCGGCCTGTCGGCGGTCTACACCTTCTACGATCCCGACGAAGACGCCCGCGGCCTCGGCACCTTCGCCATCCTCAAGCAGGTGGAACTGGCCCAGCGGCGCAACCTGCCCTGGGTGTACCTCGGCTTCTGGATCGAAGGCCACCCCAAGATGGACTACAAACGGCGCTTCCGGCCACTGCAACTGCGCACGGCCGAAGGCTGGCAGGTGATGCCCTGACGCGGGAGCGCACCCTGTGCGCGAAGGCTCTGATGCTTGATCGAAGCCAAAGCCTTCGCTCACAGGGTGCACCCCTGCGGATTCAGGCCTCGTGCACTTCCGGATACGGAAACAGCTTCACCAGCGGCACCGAGATGCCGTCGTCGCCCACCACGCGGCAGTGCGTGCGGTCGAGCTGGCGCGGGTCGTCCACGCCGCAGCTGTGGGCGATGATGCCCACCTCGTGCATCACGTTCTTCGCGTAGTTCGCCACCTTCTCGCTCTTGTCCGTGACCACCAGGCCGCGCTGCAGCTTCGGGTCCTGGGTGGTGATGCCGGTGGGGCAGGTGTTGCGGTTGCATTGCAGCGACTGGATGCAGCCCAGCGCCAGCATGAAGCCGCGCGCGGAGTTGACGAAGTCCGCACCCATCGACAGCGCCCAGGCCACGTCGTAGGCGGTGATGCGCTTGCCCGAGCAGATCACCTTGACGCGCTCGCGCAGGCCCTTGACGACCAGCGTGTCGACCAGCGCGGGCAGCGCCTCGTGCAAGGGCAGGCCCACACCTTCCATCAGGGTCTGCGGCGCGGCGCCGGTGCCGCCCTCGGAGCCGTCCACGACGATGAAATCGGGCGCACTCTCGATGCCGCGCTTGCGCACCTCGTCGCACAGCTCCTCGATCATCGCCATGTCGCCGAACACCGCCTTGAAACCGGTGGGCTTGCCGGTGAGCTCGCGGATGTGGCGGATCGCATCCAGCAGCTCGGTCACGTTGCCGATGTCCAGGTGCCGGTTCGGGCTCTGCGAATCCTGCGCCACCGGAATGCCGCGGATCTCGGCGATCTCCGGCGTCACCTTGGCCGCCGGCAGCAGGCCGCCCATGCCGGGCTTGGCGCCCTGGCCGAGCTTGATGCTGACCATTTTCACCTGCTTGTGCGCACAGATCGCCAGCAATTTCTGGTCGTCGAGCTTGCCGTCCGACGTGCGCACGCCGTACTTGGCGGTGCCGATCTCGAACACGATGTCGCAGCCGCCTTCGAGGTGGTAGGGCGCCAGCCCGCCCTCGCCGGTGTCCACCCAGATGCCGGCCTTGGCTGCGCCGTGCGACAGCGCGCGCACCGCGGGCGCACCGAGCGCGCCGAAGCTCATCGCGGAGATGTTGAAGAACGCGGCATGGTCGTAGGGCTCGCGCGCATAGGGGCCGATGCGCACCGGCTTCGACTCCACGTGGTGGTCGCCCAGCGCCGGGAACGCCGCATTGACGAAGAACGGCACGCCTTCGCCACGCAGGTCGCGGGTGGAGCCGAACGCGTTGGTGTTCTCCGCGTTCTTCGCCGCGCGGTACACCCACACGCGCTGGGCGCGGTTGAACGGCAGTTCCTCGCGGTCGCTGGAGAACAGGTACTGGCGGAAGAACTCGCCCAGCCGCAGGAAGCCGTAGCGGAAGTGTCCGATCACCGGGAAGTTGCGTAGTACCGCGTTGGAGGTCTGGTTGCGGTCCACCACCCACACCGCCGCGACCACCACCAACGCCACCACCAGCAGCACGACGAACAGCGCCGCGAACGTCTCCACCAGCACCACCAGCCAGTGTGCGAAACCCGTCGATTGCATGAGCGACTCCCGTGCGCGATGAACCGCCCAAGCCTAGCCGATGCCGGCGAGGCGTATCACAATTCCACGTGAAGACATCCCGCCGCGCGCACGGCCTTGGCACGCGCCGCCTCGATATCGGCGTCGCGCGCCAGCGTCACCGCCATGCGCCGGCGGCCCTTCACCTCGGGCTTGCCGAACAGGCGCAACTGGGTGTCCGGCTCGGCCAGTGCGGCCGCCACGCCGTGGTAGCGCGGCGCGCGCCCCTCGCCTTCCACCAGCACCGCGCACGAGGCCGAAGGGCCGAGCTGGCGGATCGCCGGGATCGGCAACCCCAGGATCGCGCGCGCATGCAGCGCGAATTCCGACAGGTCCTGCGAGATCAAGGTGACCAGGCCGGTGTCGTGCGGGCGCGGGCTGACCTCGGAGAAGATCACGCGGTCGCCCTTGACGAAGAACTCCATGCCGAACACGCCCCAGCCGCCCAGCGCGTTCGACACCGCCGCCGCCTGGCGCTGCGCCTCGGCCAGCGCTTTGTCGCTCATGGGTTGCGGCTGCCATGACTCGCGGTAATCGCCGTCCTCCTGGCGATGGCCGATCGGGGCGCAGAAGCTGGTGCCGGCCTGGTGGCGCACGGTGAGCAGGGTGATCTCGTAGTCGAAGTCGACGAAGCCTTCCACGATCACCCGGCCCTGCCCGGCACGGCCGCCGGACTGCGCATAGTCCCAGGCGTGCTGCAGTTCGGCCTCGCCGCGCACGATGCTCTGGCCCTTGCCCGAGGAACTCATCACCGGCTTGATCACGAACGGATAGCCGATGTCGGCGACCGCGCGGCGGTAGTCGGCCTCGTTGTCGCAGAAACGGTACGGCGAGGTGGGCAGTTCCAGCTCCTGCGCGGCCAGCCGGCGGATGCCCTCGCGGTCCATCGTCAGCCACGCGGCGCGCGCCGTGGGGATCACGTGCAAGCCCTCGCGCTCCATCTCGACCAGGGTGGGTGTGTGGATCGCCTCGATCTCCGGCACCACCAGGTCGGGGTGCTCGGCCTCGATCACGCGGCGCAAGGCGGCGCCGTCCAGCATGTCGACCACGTGGCTGCGATGCGCCACCTGCATCGCCGGCGCGGCGGCGTAGCGGTCCACCGCGATCACTTCCACCGCGTAGCGCTGCAGCTCGATCGCCAGCTCCTTGCCCAGCTCGCCGGACCCCAGCAGCAGCACGCGCACGGCATGGTCGGAATGGGGCGTGCCGAAGGGTTTCATGGAGGTGATCCGTCGTTGGGCGGGAGCGCATTGTAGGCGGAGCACGGTGGCCGCCGCGTCGACGCAAGATTTTGCTGCGCCGCGCATTGACCGCGCCCGCGCCGCGGCTTCCACTGGCCGCACCCGTCCCCGCGGAGCCGTCCCATGGATCGCCCGAACGCCCTGTTCTGGCTGGCGTTGTGCCTGGCCTGCGCGTTCGTCGCGCCGACCCGCGCGCAGGCTCCCGCCACCGCCCCTGCAAGCAGCACGACGACCAGCGAGGAAACCTGGATGAGCGTGCTGCTCGGCGGCCGCAAGATCGGCAGCCTGCACGTCGAGCGCCAGCGCGACGGGGAGACGGTGACCACCATCCAGACGCTGTCCATCCTGCTGACCCGCAACGGCAAGAGCATCCCGCTGGGCAACACCATCCGCAGCGTGGAAACGGCGGCAGGCCAGCCGCTGGGCTTCGGCGCGCGCACCACGATGTCGGCGATGGACAGCGTGGTCGAGGGCGCGCGCCTGCCCGACGGCCGCTTCCGCGTCGGCATCACCGTGGGCGGCGCCACGCGGCAGGAAACCATGGACTGGCCCGCCGGCGCCCTGCTCGCCGAAGGCCAGCGCCTGGCCATGCGGGCCGCCGGCCGGCAGCCCGGCGGCCACTACCGGCTGTCGATGTTCGACCCGGCCAGCCGGCAGGTGATGGACGTCGACACCGAGGTACTCGGTGTCGAGACGGTGCAGCTGCCCGGCGGCGCGGAGCGCCTGGACCACCAGCGCCAGGTGCTGCACCAGGCACGCGGCGACCAGGTGCTGGACCTGTGGCTGGATGCGCGTGGCCAGGTGCGCAAGGGGTTGCTCGGCATGCTGGGCAGCCGCATGGAAATGCTGGCTTGCGATCGCGCCTGCGCGCAGGCGCCGGCACAGAGCATCGACATGTTCCACGCGGCGATGGCGGATTCGCCGCGCGCGCTGACGCCCAACCTGCGCAGCAGCTCGCTGCGCTACCGCGTGCACGTCGACGGCAACGCATCGCAGCCGTTCATCGACACCGACGAACAGCGCGTCACCGCACTGGGCCACGGCGACTGGCAGATCGACACCGGCGGCCCGCACGAGCATGGGCAACCGCCGCCACAGCCGGACGACCTCGCGGCCAATGCCTGGTTGCAATCCGGTGCGCCGCTGATCCGCGAACTAACCGCGGTGGCGATCGGCAACGCCGGCACGCCGGTGCTGAAGATGCGCCGGCTGCGCGACTTCGTCAGCGGCTACATCACCCAGCACGGGCTGGACGTGGGTTACGCCTCGGCGCTGGAAGTGGCGACCAACCGCGAGGGCGATTGCACCGAGTTCGCCGTGCTGCTGGCGGCGATGGCGCGCGCCGCGGGCGTGCCCGCGCGCGTGGTCACCGGCATGGTCTACGCCGACCGCTACGGCAGCGCCGCGCGCGTGTTCGTGCCGCATGCCTGGGTGCAGGCGTGGACGGGCAAGCGCTGGCAGAGCTACGACGCCGCGCTGCGGCGCTTCGACAGCACCCATGTCGCGCTGGACAGCGGCGACGGCGACCCGTGGCACTTCTACGGCGTCACCGACCTGTTCGGCCACCTGCGCATCGACAGCATCAAGTCGGTCACCGAACTCTTCGACGCACCGATCGACAGCGCTCCCGCCTCGCCTGCCGGCGCATCCGGCAACGGCATCGGTTCCGGCGGCTGAGGCGACGGCATGCCCGCTCAGTGGCTGCCGGACATCGCCACCGTCAGCTGCGGCAAGCCGAGCTCGCTGCGCCTGCCGTCGTCGTCCACCACGTACAGGCGCCCGTCGCGCCGGGCCAGTGCGGCGATGTCGCCCACCGTGCGGGCGTCCAGCCGGTGCAGCAGGCGGCCGTCGGCCGCGTCGTACACATTGAGCTGGTCAGCCTCGTCGTCGGCAGCCAGCAGCCAGTCGTGGCCGGCATCGTGCCAGCGCATCAGCTGCCCCGAGCCCGGCGGGGGGTGCGCCAGGCCGAAGCCACCCAGCACGATCGCCAGCAGGCCCGCCCACAGGGCGAGGGCAGGCCACCAGCAACGCAGGGACGAAGGCACGACGGCAGGCATGCCGGTCATGCTCGCGCCGCCGCATGACACGCGCATGACGTCGTGCCGGTGTCAGGCCTTTTGCGGGCGCAGCGCCAGGCCCAGCGCGAGCCAGCCGACCACGAAAGCAACGCCGCCGAACGGCGTGACGATGCCCGTCCAGCGCGGCGCCCCCAGCGCCAGCGCGTACAGGCTGCCGCTGAACAGCACGATGCCGAGCGCGAACGCGCTCACCGCGCAGCGACCGGCGCGCCCCGTGCCGAGCCCCGCCGCGAGGACCAGTGCCAGCGCATGCCATGCATGGTATTCCACCGCGGTGTGCCACAACTCGCGGTGGGCGGGGTCCAGCAGGTTGCGCAGCGCGTGCGCGCCGAACGCGCCCAGCAGCACCGCACTGGCGCCCGCGAAGCCGGCCGCGAGGCCGGCGCGGGAACGATCGGCAGGGGGTCGGACAGTTTGTCGCAGCATGGCCGGACTCCGGGGACAGGCGGTCGCACGGCAGACGCGCTGGCGTATGCTTGGGCGCTTGCAGTCCACGGATTCTCGCATGAAGTTCCCGCGCCTCCTGCGTCTCGCCCTGCTCTGGCTGCCGCTGGCCGGCGCCCTGCTGCTGGGCGGCTGCCACCGCGACGCTCTGCCGTTCAAGCTCACCAACATCAGCGGGCACATGCCGGACCTCGCGTTCCGGCTCACCGACGACAACGGCAAGGCAGTGAGCGCCGCGGACTACCGCGGCAAGGTGCTCCTGCTGTACTTCGGCTACACGCACTGCCCCGACGTCTGCCCGCTGACCCTGGCCCACCTGCACGTGGTGATGCAGAAGCTGGGCAAACAGGCCGACGACGTGCGCATCCTGTTCGTCAGCGTCGATCCCGCGCGCGACACGCCGGCCGTGCTGCACGCCTACGTCAACGCCTTCGACAAGCACACAGTGGGCCTTACCGGCAGCCCCGGTGCGATCGAGGGCCTGGTCAAGCGCTACCGCGCCTCGTTCACCCGCGAACCGGGCGGCAAGGACGGCAACTACGAGGTCAGCCACAGCTCGGCGATCTACGTGTTCGACCGCAACGGCCGCGCCCGCGTGCTGTCCACGCCCATCACGCCGCAGGACGACCTGGTGCACGACGTGCAGCTGCTGCTGGACGCGGGGACTTCCGCATGAAGCGTATCGCCCTGCCGCTTCTGCTGGTCGGCCTGCTGGTCGCGGGCTTCGCGCATGCCGAGACGGGACACGTGAGCGCGAGCCACGCCTGGATCCGCGTGCTGCCTGGCGCACTGCCAGCCGGCGCCTATGTGGTACTGCGCAACGACGGCGACCGGCCCGTCTCGCTGACCGGCGCCAGCAGCCCTGCCTACGGCGGGGCAATGCTGCACGAGAGTTCGCGCGTGGGCGGCATGAGCCGCATGACGATGGTCGATGCATTGGCCATTCCCGCCCACGGCACGCAGGCGCTCGCGCCGGGCAGCTACCACCTGATGCTGATGGACGCGAAGCAGCCGGTGCGGCCGGGCGACATCGTGCGCGTCACGCTGAAGTTCGGCGACGGCTCCACGCTGCCGGTGGATTTCCTTGCGCGGCCTGCGGGCGCCCTGAGCGATCAGGACTGAGTAAGGCGCGTCGCCTGCCATGTCTTGCGCGGCAGGCGTCCGTTGCGCGACAGCCGCAGCCACTGGCGCAGCGCCAGCAGGCCGCCGACGGACTCCAGCAGCGCCGCCGGTACCCAGGTGATCACGCCGCCGATCATCTGGCCGGTGAGCACGTTGAAGCTGAAGGCGCGCCCGCAGATCTCGAAGATCGGGTAGAGGTCGGCTCGCGAGAACGTGACGATCGCGCCAGCCAGGATCTGCGGCGCCATCGTGATGCCCGGCGACAGCACGCGCATGCCGGCGCCCATGCGTCCCGGCGGGTGCGGCCGGTGGTCGAGAATCAGCGACCAGTAGGCGAAGCCGGAGAGCAGCATCGTCCAGTTCATGAAGCGGTAGACGCGCCAGTCCAGCATGGCCAGCGTCTGCGCCCACGGCACCAGCCAGATCAGCACGAAGAACACGAACAGCGTCGACGCCAACAGCGGCTGGAACAGCACGCCGCTGGTGGCGCGCCATGGCCACGAGCGGCGCAGCGGTTTCAGCCAGCGCACGCGCCAGCGCCGCGGCAGGCCCGCGCGCAGCACGCTGGCGGGGAACGAGGCGCAGATCAGCAGCGGCGCGAAGTGATGCAGCAGCAATTGCTGCAGGCGATGGACGAAGAACTCGTGCTCGGCGTAGAAATCCAGGTAGGTCTGCAGCGTGAGCCAGATGATCGCCATGCCGGCCCAGAACGCCGCGCGTCGGCAGCGACCCACGCGCAGGCGCCGGCTGCCGCGCCAGTACAGCACGCCGGCCATGAGGAAGCTCGCGAGGAATACCCACGAGAACTCCCACGGCACGAACCATTTCAGCAACGTCGCCATCAGCCCAGCATAGCGCGGGCGATGGCGCGCCCATTGCGGCGGATTGCCGCCCGCGGCACCGGCGTGCTCACGGCCGCCGCCGGTTGCGGCGGGTGCGGCGCCAGCCGTACAGCAGGCCGAGCAACGCCACCAGCGCCGGCACCACGACGATGTTGATCACCTTCAGGCGCAGGCCCAGCGCGTCGATCTCGGCGTTGAGCTGGTGCTGCACGTCGCGCAGCTCCTTGTTGATCGCCAGCTGGCGCTGGCGGAACTGCTCGATCTCGCGCCGCTGTTCGGAGCTGACGTTGCCGCCGTGGGCGCCCTTGCCGGGCTGCAGTTCCTCCAGCCGCTGCCGCGTCTCGGCCAGCTCGCGTTCCAGCTCCTGCTCCTTCTGCAGGAATTTCTGGTCGGCCACGTTGCGCAGCGCCTCCACGCGGGTGAACGGCCGCTGCGAGGCGGAACGGCCACGGACCGACAGCAGCGCCGAGGACCCGCTGAGGTTGTCCACCAGGTTGCTGACGAACTCGCCGTTGTTGGCGAACGGCCGCATCATGGTCTGGCCCAGGATGGTCTGCGGCTCCACCCACAGGCGGTCGCTGAGCAGGTCGGTGTCGGCGACCAGGATCACCTCGTCGTCGGCCGCGGAGCGCGCCAGGTGGCCGGGTTGTTTCGCGCGTTCGGGAAACGCGCTGGTGAAACTGCCGCGCAGGCGCGCGGCGAACACGTAGTTGGTGTTGTCCGGCTTGTAGTCCTGCAGCAACAGCGCCGGGTTGTCGCTGGCCTGCAGTACCCGCACCGCCGGCACCGCCTCGGCGTCGGCGCTGCTCTGCAGCAAGGGGATCAGCCGCGCGCTCGCGTTGGGGGCAAGGTCGAAGTGGCCGGCGGTCGACAAGTCGATGCGCTGCAGGCTCGCGGTGACCACGTCGCCGTGGTTGAGCTGCTGCGCGTCCAGCCCCAGCATCGCCGGATGGCTGATGTTGTTGCCGTTGAGCTCGATGGTCAGTGCGTGCGCGCGATCCAGCACCACTTCGTGCGGGTCGTAGCGCACGCCCCAGGCCGCGAACAGCCGCGGTAGGTCCGAGCTGTGGTCGGGCAAGGTGCCGCTGGCGGGATCGCCCGGCGTGTCGTCCAGCTCCGCATCCGGGTCGACGAACACCACGAGGTGGCCGCCGCGCAGCACGTACTGGTCGATCGCGTACACCGCGTCCGCCGGCAACTGCTTGGGATGGATCAGCAGCAGCACGCGGATGTCCGCGCCGACCTGCTTGAGCTGGTCCGGGTTGATCGTCTTCACCTCGAACAGCTGGGACAGCTGCTGCATCGCCACCCAGGGCTGCTGGCCCAGCACCGGGTTGCCCTCCACCGGCAGGGAGCTGATCACGCCGATGTGCGGCTTGCTGGCCTGGCTCAGCTCGTACAGCAGCTTGGCGATGTCGTATTCGAGGAAGGATTCGCGCGACAGGTCGAAGAACGGGATCGCCAGCGTGCGCTCCGGCGCCGCCTCGGCCGTCTCGCCGTCGGCGCCGCCGGCGAGCACGCTGCCGGCGAGGCCGAAGAACACCCGTTCGCCGTTGCTGCCGCCGCTGGCCGGGGTCAGCCCGGCGCCCTCGGCGCTGGCCTCGTCGTCGGAGTACGGCACTGGGTCGACCACCGCGAGCTGCACGCGCCCGTGCGAGCGGGCCGCGATCTCCTGCAGCATGTCGCGCACGCGCTGCTCGTAGCTGCGCAGCTTGGGCAGGTCGCGGGTGGCGTGCTCGGAGAAGTACAGCGTGAGGCGCAGCGGCCGCTGCAGGTGGTCGACGATCTGCACCGTGCCGGACGAGAGCGTGTACAGCCGGTCGGTGGTGAGGTCGATGCGTCGCGCGCGCAGCCAGTGTCCGCTCGACACGATCAGCGAGACGAAGACCAGGGTCAGCAATATCAGCGCCGTGTACAGCGTGGCGCGCCGGTTCCAGCGCAGCGGCGTGGTGAATGCGGCGGGAAGGCGCAGGCGGCCCATCGTCAGCGCACCCGCTTCAGTTCGAGCAGCAGCACGCCGGCGACCAGCCAGCCGATGATGCTGAGCACGAAGTAGGCCAGGTCGCGCAGGTCGAGCACGCCGCGCGCGATCGCCTCGAAGTGCCGCAACATGCTGAGGTAGGCCAGTGCGTTGATCAGCCGGCGCGGCAGCGCGCCGGAGAAAAAGTCCAGCACCTGCGGCTGGCCGGCCAGGATCAGCAGCACGCACACCGTGGCCGTGAGCACGAACGCCACCACCTGGCTGCGGGTGAGCGCGGACAGGCAGGCGCCGATCGCCACGAAGCTGCCGGCCATCAGCCAGCTGCCGAGGTAGCCCGCGAAGATCACGCCGTTGTCGGGCGAACCGAGGTAGTTCACGGTGAGCCAGATCGGAAAGGTCAGCGCCAGCGCCAGCCCGATGAACAGCCACGCGGCAAGGAACTTGCCCAGCATCGCCTGCCACAGCGTCAGCGGCAGGCTCAGCAGCAGTTCCAGCGTGCCGCCCTTGGCCTCCTCCGCCCACATGCGCATGGTCACCGCCGGCACCAGGATCAGGTACAGCCAGGGATGCACCACGAAGAACGGCTGCAGGTCGGCCTGGCCGCGCTCGTAGAAATCGCCCGTGTAGAACGTGAGGATGCCCGCGAGCACCAGGAAGATGACCAGGAACACATAGGCCATCGGCGTCACGAAGAAACTGCGCAGCTCGCGCCGCATTACCGCGTTGACCGGGCTCATGCGCTCGCCCTCGCCCCGTCCTGCGCGGTGGTGATCTGGCGGAACACTTCGTCCAGCCGCCCGCGCTCGAGCTGGATCTCGGAAACTTCCAGTCCCTGCTCGCGCAGCAACTGCTCCACCGGCTCCAGGATGCGGGCGCCAGGTTTCGGGAACACGGTGATGCGTCCGTCCAGCGGATCCACCTCGATCGCCGCCACCTGCGGCAGCCGGCCCAGCATCTCCTGCGAGACCCCGCTGCCCGGCGCGCTGAACGACACCGCGCCGTGGTAGCGCGAGCGCGCCTCCAGTTCGGCCGGCGTGGCATCGGCCAGCAGCCGGCCACGCGCGACGATCACCACGCGATTGCACAGCGCGTGGACCTCTTCCAGCAGGTGCGTGGAGATCAGGATGGTGCGCTCGCGCGCCATCGCGTCGATCAGCTGGCGCACGGTGTGCTTCTGGTTGGGATCGAGGCCGTCGGTGGGTTCGTCCAGCATCAGCACCGGCGGATCGTGCAGGATCGCCTGGGCCAGCCCAACGCGCCTACGCAGGCCCTTGGACAGTGTGTCGATGCCGGCCTCCAGCACGTCTTCCAGCTGCAGCCAGCCCACCACCTCGTCGAACCGGCGGCGCCCCATCTCGGCGGTGAGCTTGCGCATGCGCGCGATGAACACGAGGAACTCGCGCACCGTCATCTCGCCGTAGCTGGGTGCCCCCTCGGGCAGGTAGCCCAGCGCGCGGCGAGCGGCCAGCGGCTCGCGCTGCACGTCGTGGCCGCAGACCCGCGCGGTACCGCTGGTGGGCGCGAGGAAACCGGCGATCATGCGCATCGCCGTGGACTTGCCGGCGCCGTTCGGGCCGAGCAGGCCCAGCACCTGGCCGGGTTCGGCGCGGATGCTCAGCGCGTCCACCGCGGTGAGCTGGCCGTAGCGGCGGGTGAGTCGTTCGGTCTCGATCATGGATGGGCGGGCGGCGGGATCACCTGCAATGTACCGCAAGGCAGCGGGAAGGTTCAGTCGCGCCGGCACATCGCGGCACAAAACAAAAGGCCCTTCCGGGGAAGGGCCTTTCGATGGAACGCCAGACGCGACTCAGTGGCTGCTGGCGGCAGGCGCCGGGGCCGTGCCGGCCGGGGCCGGTGCACTGCCGGCGGCGGCCGGGCCTTCCACTTCCAGCGTCGGCTGCTTGATGCCGGCGGCCTGCTCCGGGGTCTGGTCGGGCGCGTTGGTGACCGGCAGGTACACGTCGTACTCGGCGTAGCTGGTGATGTTGCCCTGCGCGTCCTTCAGTTCGGGCTTGGCGAGGATGTCGTACATGCGGTTCACCACGTCGTCGAACTTGTAACCGTGGGTCAGCGCATAGGCCTTCAGCATGTCGCGGGTCTGCGGCACGCCGGCGGCGGTGCCGTTCCACACGCCTTCCAGCGCGGGACCGCCGAACGCCAGGGTGGCGCGCACGTCACCGTCGACGACCAGGCGGCCGAACTTGTCGTGGTCGCCGGGGTTCAGCGTGGCCGGGGCGGCCGGGGTCGCAGCAGTGCCGGCATCGGCCGGGGCGCTGCTGTCCAGTGCGGGTGGCGTCGGCGCGGTGAGCTGCTGGGTCTGGCCGTTGACGTTGACGGTGCTCGAATCGATCGGCATCGCCACGTCGAAGGTGTAGGTGGTGTCGCCGTAGTTGGTGGTGAAGATGATGCGCGGACCGGTGATGTTCACGCCCAGCTTCTTCGCCGTGGCCTGGATCTGCGCCACCGCCTTGTTGACGGTGTCGGCCAGGCCCTCGATGCCGTCCTTGCGCTGGATCGAGGCCGGCACCAGCAGCACCGGGGTCTGCTGGGTCTGGCGGATGTACGGGATCAGGTCGCCATAGCTGACGTTCGGCACCGTGGCCAGCGTGTTCTGCAGGTTGTTCAGGCCGTACTCGATGAACGAGTCGGGATCGCCGTGGATGTACAGGTTGGCGAAGCGGTTCACCAAGTTCCAGCCGTACTTCACGTCGTACGACCAGGTGATGTTGGTGAGCTGGTTGCGGCTGCCCTGCCGCTCAAGGTCGAAGGTGAAGGTCTTGTCGTAGCCCTTCCAGCCGTTGTCCACGTCCCACACGATCTTCGCGCTCTTGGCAGTGCCGTCGACCTTGTTGAAATCCGGGGTGGCGCTGTCGATGGTCAGCGAGCCGCTGCCCACGCGGGGATCGCTGCTGGACCAGCTCATCGTGGCGCCGGGGCCGAAAGCCTTGTCGGACCAGCTGTACTTGACGTGCGGGTCGTACGAGTTCAGCACCGAGAACTCGGGCAGCCGATGGAAGTTGTCCAGCACGTCGTAGACCTGGCGCATGTCCTTGCCGACCACCAGCGAACGCTCGATGTGGCCGCTGCCGGGCATGATCACCGCGGCCAGCACGCCGACGCCGATGACGATGGCGCACGCCATCAGAAATTCAAGAACACGAACACGCATCATTCCAGGGTCTCCGAGCGTCTGTACGCGGTACTCAGGTGTTGCCCCAGCCGTCGCGCGGGCCTTGGCTACGGCTCGATCGCGGGGAGATGACCGGGGGTCGGCAAACGCCGAAGGACTGGATGTTACTTGCTCATGCGCCGGAACGCCATCGGGTTCCGGCATGCCGTATGGACGGCCGCAAGGCCTTGTTGCAGCAGGCTTGCAGCCCCGCGCCGGACGCTGCGCCGCAGCATCCGCAGGCGCATGGAAACAGCGGCACGCCGTGACTCAGACGATGCCCAGCTCCAGCGCCTTCAGCACGGCGCGGGTGCGGTCGCGCACGCCCAGCTTGGAGAGGATGTTGGAGACGTGGTTCTTCACCGTGCCCTCCGCCACCTTCAGCGAATTGGCGATCTCCTTGTTGGAGTAGCCGCCGGAGAGCAGGCGCAGTATCTCGGTCTCGCGCTCGGTCAGCGGGTCGGGCTGCTCCAGGCTGGTGAACTGGTTCTGCATGCGCCCCACCCCGGCCAGCAGGCGCTGGGTGACCATGGGCGCCACCAGCGAGCCGCCTACGGCGACCGTGCGCACCGCCTCCACCAGTTGCTCCAGCGAGACGTCCTTCAGGAGATAGCCGCGCGCGCCGGCCTTGAGACCCTGCAGCACCAGCTGGTCGTCGTCGAAGGTGGTGAGGATGATGGTCGGCGGCAGCTCGCTGCGCGCGGCGAGCGACTGCAGCACCTCCAGGCCGCTCATGTTCGGCATGCGCAGGTCGAGCAGCACCACGTCGGGCTTGACGCGGGGAATCTCCTGCAACGCCTGCGCGCCGTCGGCGCATTCGGCCACCACGCGGATGTCCTGGGCCAGATCGAGCAGCGAGCGCACGCCCTGGCGCACCAGGTTCTGGTCGTCGACGAGACAGACGGAAATCATCGCGGATCCTCGAAGCGGTCGTCGTTCCGGCGCAGCGGCGAACGACTGGGGGAGTAATGCGGCGTCCGAACCGGCGCATTCTGGCATGCGAAAAGCGCGCGGCGCGAACTCATTGTGAGCATCAGGGCACACTCAGCGCCGGCGGCTCGGTCCGCGACGGCGCGTGCGCCAGTTCCGGCTGCTCGCCCAGCGGCAGGCGCACGGTGAGCGCAAAACCCTCGCCCGGCGCGGTTTCCAGCACCAGGCTGCCACCGAACTCGGCCAGCCGCTCGCGCATGCCCGACAGGCCGTTGCCCGCCTCCGGCTGCGTGGCGCCGCGGCCGTCATCGCGCGCATGCAGCCCCAGCAGGCTCGGCCCGGCATAGGCGAAGGTGAGCCACAGGTTGCGCGCGCCGGCGTGCCGCGCGGTATTGGTGATGATCTCCTGCGCGCACCGCAGCAGGACCTGGGCGCGGCGCGGATCCTCCACGCTGAAGCGCGGCGGCATGCTCACGTGCACCTGGAGCCCCGGCACGCCTTCGGTGAGGCTGCGCAGCGCCTGGGTGAGGTCGATCGCGTCGTCCTGGCGCAACTCGCTCACCGCCTCGCGCACGTCGGTCAGCAGGTGCTTGGCCGTGGCCTGTGCCTTGCGCACGTGCGCGCCGGCGTCCTCGTTGCAGACGTGGCTGGCCACTTCCAGGTTCAGGCTCAACGCAGTCAGGTGGTGGCCGATCAGGTCGTGCAGCTCGCGTGCAATGCGCATGCGCTCCGCCAGCCGGCTGGACTCGGCCAGCAGTGCGCGGGTGGCGCGCAGCTCGGAGTTGAGCCGACGCAGCGCCTCGCGCTCCTCGGTCTGCTGGCTGGCCACCACCGAGGCGATGAACGCCAGCGCGCAGATGCCCAGGTAGATGATGGTCTGCAGGATCACCTTGATGAAGCTGTGGCCGAACTCGGGGAAGTGCACGAACACCGCGATCAGGCTGAGGTACTGCAACACGATGCAGAACACGCCGAGCCAGAGCGGCAGCAGCCAGGGCAGCACCAGCGACGTCACCGCGAACAGCATCGCGACCAGGCCGCTGTGGCTGTACCAGCCGACGGCGACCGCCGCGGCGCTCATCACCAGGACGCCGACCAGCCTCAGCCCCACGTGGCGGCGCGAACCCAGGTCGTAGGTCACCGCCCAGTACAACACCCCGAACGACAGGTAGCACAGCGTCCAGATCAGCAGCGAGAACCCGGGGCGATTCAATTGGCTCAGGCGGTCGGGCGCCCACTCCGTGAGCAACGGCGTGCCCACGCACAGATAGGTGAACAATCCGGCGAAGCGCAGCAGCCGGATATGGCTGAAATTGACCTGGGACATACCCTCCATCATTGGACACGCGCCCGGCCCGCGCAATGCGCGGGAAGTCATCCCTGCCGAAAGGCACGCACTGGCTTTACGCGCGCTTTACATGTGGCGGCGCGAGGTGTGCCGGTGGCGGGTGCATGCCATAATGCGCCCTTGCCGCGAGGCCACGCCGGCCTCGGCCCACCTCATCCCTGCGGAGCAACGAATGGCCCTCGCCATCCGCGACGTCAGCGAGCACGACCTGGACGCCGTGCTGGCCCTCAACAACGCTGCCGGTCAATCCATCATCGCCCTCGACGCCGCGCAGCTGCGCTACTTCTTCGAGCGTGCGGACTACTTTCGCGTCGCCGAGATCGACGGCCATATCGCCGGCTTCCTGATCGCGCTGCGCGAAGGCAGCGACTACCGCAGTCCAAACTACGTCTGGTTCAGCGAGCACTACCCCGCGTTCGTGTACATCGACCGGATCGTGATCGCCAATGCCTACCGCCGCCACGGCCTCGGCCGCATCTTCTACTGCGACGTCACCAGCTACGCGGAGGTACGCGTGCCGCTGCTCGCCTGCGAGGTGTTCCTGGAGCCTCGCGACGACGTCATCGTGCTGTTCCACGGCACCTATGGCTTCCAGGAAGTGGGCCAGCAGCGCATGGCACGGCAGGAGCGCCAGGTCAGCCTGCTCGCCAAGGAGCTGCCCAGCTACGCCTACGTGCGCGAGACCTGGCTCGAACACGGCGGCCTGCCTGACCTCCCCTGGCTCGCCGAACGCCGGCGGCCGGCACCGACCACCCAACCGCGCAGGCAAGCCGGGGAGCGCCACGCATGACCGCCGCCGTGGAGTCTGCCGACGCTTGCGACCTGCGCTTCGGCCAGGTGGGCATCGCCAACGTGCGCATCAAGCGCGTCGACGCCGCCGCGCTGTGCGAGGAACTGGAGCGCCGGGTGCGTTCCGCGCCGCAGCTGTTCGCCCGTGCCGCCGTGGTGCTGGACCTCAGCCACCTGCTGAAGCTGCCCGACGACGGCGCCGTCGACGCCCTGCTGGAGGCCGTGCGCAGCGCCGGCATGCTGCCGGTGGGCCTGGCCTACGGCACCAGCGAGACCGAGGCGCTGGCCCGGCGCATGGGCCTGCCGCTGATCGCCAAGTTCCGCGCCGCCTACGAGCCGTCGGGCGGCGGCGCCCCCACGACCGACCCCGAGCCGGCCGCCACGCCGGTGCGCGAGGCGCCCGCGGCCGAACCCGCGCAGGAGCGCTCGCAGGGCACGCTGCACCACGACAGCGCCGTGCGCTCGGGCCAGCAGGTCTATGCGCGCGACCGCGACCTCGTAGTCACCGGCACCGTCGCCAACGGCGCCGAGGCGATCGCCGACGGCGACATCCACATCTACGGCGGCCTGCGCGGCCGCGCCATGGCCGGCGCTCAGGGCGACACCGATGCGCGCATCTTCGTGCACGACTTCCGCGCCGAGCTGGTGGCCATCGCCGGCCATTACCGCGTGTTCGAGCAGATACCGAAAGACCTCGAAGGCCAATCCGTGCGATGCTGGCTGGAAGGCGAAAAACTGCTGCTTGCCCGCCTGTGAGCGGGCGCTTCAACCACAACGACAAGAACGTTCCCGGGAGATGGTTCCTTGAGTGCTGAAATCATTGTTGTCACCTCGGGCAAGGGCGGCGTAGGCAAGACCACGACCAGCGCCTCGCTCGCCACCGGCCTCGCGATAGCCGGCAAGAAGGTCGCGGTGATCGACTTCGACGTCGGCCTGCGCAACCTCGACCTGATCATGGGCTGCGAACGCCGCGTGGTGTACGACTTCGTCAACGTCGTGCACGGCGAGGCCACGCTGAAGCAGGCGCTGATCAAGGACAAGCGCCACGACAACCTGTATGTGCTGGCCGCCAGCCAGACCCGCGACAAGGACGCGCTGACCCAGGAAGGCGTGGAAAAGGTGCTCGACGGCCTGTCCCAGGACGGCTTCGACTACATCGTGTGCGATTCGCCCGCCGGCATCGAGAAAGGCGCACACCTGGCGATGTACTTCGCCGACCACGCGGTGGTGGTGGTGAACCCGGAAGTCTCCTCGGTGCGCGACTCCGACCGCATCCTCGGCCTGCTCGCCAGCAAGACCCGCCGCGCCGAACGCGGCGGCGACGCGGTCAAGCAGCACCTGCTGCTGACCCGCTACAGCCCGGCGCGCGTGGCCAACGGCGACATGCTCAGCGTGAAGGACGTCGAGGATATCCTCGGCATCAGCGTGGTCGGCGTGATCCCGGAGTCGGAACAGGTGCTGGCCGCCTCCAACTCCGGCGTGCCGGTGATCCTCGACGAGGCCTCCAACGCCGGCCAGGCCTACGGCGACACCGTGGCCCGCATCCTCGGCGAGGAACGCGCCCTGCGCTTCCTCGACGTGCCGAAGAAAGGTTTCCTGCAACGCGTATTCGGAGGCTGACGATGGGCATACTCGACTTCCTGAAGCGCAAGCCCGAGCCCACCGCCGGCCTCGCCAAGGAACGCCTGCGCATCATCGTGGCGCAGGAGCGCTCCACCCGCGGCGCGCCGGACTACCTGCCGCTGCTGCGCAACGAGCTGCTCGAGGTCATCAAGAAATACGTCCACGTCGACCTCGACGCGATCAACATCAACGTCGAGCGCGACAGCGGGCACGAGGTGCTGGAGCTGTCGGTGGCGCTGCCGGAAGGCAAGCAGGCCGCCGCCACGCCGGCCACCTGAGCGCCGCGCCGCCCCGGGCCACTGGGGCGGCTTCATCCATGTCCCCCATCGCTACCGCCACCGGCGTGCTGCGCCTCGCCGATCTCTGCGGGGCCGCGCCGGCTGCCCTGCTCGCCCGCCATGGCGTCGCGCTCGAGCGCGTGCCCGACGGCGCGCCCATCCCGGGCAGCTACTGGGGCGACGAGGAGGCCGGCATCATCGGCCACACGGTGTACGCCCGCGGCGACACGCCGGTGCACTCGCTGCTGCACGAGGCCTGCCACCTGCTCGTGCTGCCGCCGGAGCGGCGCGCCGCCGTGCACACCGACGCCACCGACTCGGTCGCGGAGGAGGACGCCGCCTGCTACCTGCAGATCGTGCTGGCCGACGAGCTGCCCGGCGTGGGCCGCGCACGCCTGATGGCGGACATGGACGCCTGGGGCTACAGCTTCCGGCTCGGCTCCGCCCGCGCCTGGTTCGAGCAGGACGCCGAGAACGCGCGGCGCTGGCTGGCCGAGCGCGGCCTGCTCGAAATCGACGGCAGACTTCCCGCGGCGGCCGACGCGGCCGCCTGATCCAATCCCCATGTTACGCAGGCCCGCCGTGGCGAGATCCCCGCACGATTCCTTCGACCTCGACCACCTGCGGCGCCGCGCGGCGCGGGCCTTGATGCGCCTGCTGTTCGGCAAGCCGGCCGAGCCCAGCGGCGCGCCGCTGCCGCGGCAGGGGATCTACCGCATCCTGGTCTGCCACGTCAGCCACACCCTGGGCAACGCGCTGCTGCTGACGCCGCTGCTGCGGGAACTGGAAGCCACCTACCCCGGCGCGCAGGTCGACATCGTCACGCGCAGCCAGGTCGGCCGGGAGCTCTACGGCCACTACGATCGGGTCAGCCAGGTGTTCCAGCTGCCTGCGCATGGTTTCGGCCATCCGCGCCAGTGGTTGCGCGGGCTGCGCGGCATGCGCAAGGCGCACTACGACCTCGCGATCGACGTCGATCCACAGTCGCAGACCGGCCGCCTGCTGCTGCTGAAGGCACGGGCCACCTGGACGCTGGGCTTCAGCGGCCCGAAGAAGAGCGGCAGCGTGACCCATGCGGTCGAGGTGCCCGAGCACGTGCAGAGCAAGGGCCAGCGCCCGGTCTACCTGCTGCGCCAGGCGCTGGGCGCCGGCGCCGCGACCGACTATCCCGCGCCGGACATCCGCCTCGACGAGGCCGAGCTTGCCCGTGGCCGCCGCGTGCTGGAGCGCGTGCTGGCCACGGCGCCGGTCGACGCGCGGCACCGCAAGACCGTCGGCGTGTTCGCCAACGCCACCGGCCCCAAGCTGCTGGGCGCCGACTGGTGGAACCCGCTGCTGGCGACGCTGGAGCAGCTGCGCCCGGATTGCCGGCTGGTGGAAATCGTGCCGATGTCCGGGCGCTCCATGCTGGACTCGCGCTATCCGGGCTACTTCTCCACCGACCTGCGGCAACTCGGCGGCGTGCTCGCCAACCTCGACGGCTACCTCAGCCTCGACTGCGGCATCATGCACCTGGCCTGCGCCTCGCGCGTGCCCACGCTGGGCATCTTCACCACCACCCGCGCCGACGAATGGGGCCCCTACGGCCCCGGCAACCACGTGATCCACGCCTACGGACTCGCCCCCGAGGCGGTGGCGCGCGAGCTCGCCGCCCACCTCTGATTCGCACGACGACGATGTGCCCGGTGGCACTGCGCGTGCGTGCCGCGCTGCGTTAGGCTGCGTGCATTGCCGTGCCGCCACGCGCGGGTGCGGTCCACCACGGGGAACCCCACCATGATGCAGTCGCTGTCCCGGATCGCCCTTGCCTGCGCCCTCGCCCTGTCGCTGGGCAGCGCCGCCCTCGCCGCAGAACCCGAACAAGCCGCGTCCGCCACCACCACGACCACGCGCGCCGACCAGGCCTTCACGCAGCTGGCCGACCACTACTTCGACGACTACTACTTCCCCGCCAACCCCAGCGTGGCCACCGCCGACGGCCTGCACGCATGGGACGGCAAGCTTGAGGACTACTCGCGCGCCGGCGTGGACGCCAACATCAAGGCGCTCAAGCAGTGGGAGGCGCGCATCGCCGCGACCGACCCGAGGGCGCTCGGCGAGTTCGTGCAGGGCGACCGCGAACTGGTACTCAACAACATCCGCAGCACCCTGCTCACGCTGCAGATCATCCGGCCCTGGCAGAAGAACCCCGACAGCTACTCCAGCGGCATCACCAGCAGCGCATTCACCCTGATGGAACGCAAGTTCGCGCCGCCGGCGACGCGACTGCGCGCGTTGATCGCCCGCGAGCAGCAGATGCCGGGCGTGCTGGCCGACGCCCGCAGGAACCTCGACAACCCGCCGGAGATATTCACCCGGATCGCGCTGGAGCAACTGCCTGGCCTGGTGAGCTTCTTCCAGCACGACGTGCCGTCCGCGTTCGCTGATGTCACCGACGCAGGCCTGAAGAAGCAGTTTGCCGCCAGCAACGGCGCGGTGGTCAAGGCGCTGCAGGACTACCAGGCCTGGCTGAAGACCGACCTGCTGCCGCGCTCACATGGCGACTTCCGCATCGGCGCGCAGGCCTTCCGCGACAAGCTGAAGTACGACGAGATGGTCACCCTGCCGCTGGACCGGCTGGTCGCGATCGACACCGCGAACATGCGTGCGAACCAGCAGCAGTTCGCCAAGGTGGCGCACGAGCTCGCCCCCTCCAAGACGCCGCGGCAGGTGCTGGCCGAACTGGCCGCCGACCATCCGTCGCGCGACCAGTTGCTCGACACCTTCCGCGGCAGCTTTGGCCGGCTGATCGCCTTCATCAGGCAGAAGCACATCATCACCATCCCGTCCGACATGCAGCCGATCGTGGAGGAAACACCGCCGTTCATGCGCGCCACCACGTTCGCCTCAATGGACACGCCCGGGCCCTACGAGACGGTGGCGAAGGAGGCCTACTTCAACGTCACCCTGCCCGACCCGTCGTGGAGCAAGCAGCGCACGCAGGAGTTCATGGCGCAATTCAGCTACCCGGTGATCAACAGCGTGGCAACGCACGAGGCCTATCCCGGTCACTACATCCAGTTCCTGTGGATGCACCACCTCGACGACCGCGTGCGCAAGCTGCTGGGCGCCAATACCAACGTGGAGGGTTGGGCGCACTACAGCGAGCAGATGATGCTGGACGAGGGCCTGGCGCAGTTCCTCTATCCGCACGACCGCCGCCAGCAACTGCTGCTGCGGCTGGGCCAATTGCAGGACGCGCTGTTGCGCAACGCGCGCTTCATCGTCGGCATCAAGCTGCACACCGGCCAGATGACAATGGACCAGGCGGTGGACTTTTTCGTCAAGGAAGGCTACCAGTCGCGCGCCGTGGGCGAGGTGGAGACCAAACGCGGCACCGGCGACCCCACCTACCTCTACTACACGCTGGGCAAGCTGGAGATCCAGAAGCTGCGCGCCGACCTGGAGAAGAAGCAGGGCAAGGACTTCAACCTCGAACGCTTCCACGACGCCTTCATGCAGCAGGGCTTCGCACCCATCGCGATCGTGCGCAAGGCGATGCTTGGCGACGACTCGCCGGTGCTGTGACGCTGCGCAAGGCACGGGCCCGCGGGCGGCTGACCGGATGAATCGACGTTTCGACGGACGCGGCAGCGTGCCGCCACGGAGGACGACATGAGCAAGCGCCGACTGGTCGTGCTGTTCGACGGCACCTGGAACAAGCCCGAGTCGAACACCAACGTGGAACGCCTGCGCCGGCTGATCGCGCCACGCGATGCGGCCGGCATCGGGCAGCTCGTCGAGTACGTTCCCGGCGTGGGCGTGACGCCAGGCTTGACCCACCTGCTCGGCGGCGCGTTCGGCTACGGACTGTCCGGCAACGTGCAGGACGGCTACCGCTGGCTGTGCCGGGAGTGGCAGCCGGGCGACGAGATCTGGCTGTTCGGCTTCAGCCGCGGCGCCTACAGCGCGCGCAGCCTCGGCGGCCTGATCCGCAAGTGCGGCCTGCTGCGCCGCGACGGCGGCGGCACCATCGCCGGCGATGCGGTCGCGACCGCCTACACGTTCTATCGCGACACCGCGATCAAGCCCGGCGATGCCGCGGCGGTCGCCTGGCGCGCCGCGCGCTCGACCGAAACGGACATCCATTTCATCGGCGTCTGGGACACCGTGGGCTCGTTGGGCATACCGCACACCGCCTCGTGGTTCCCGTTCGCCCGCGCGCGTTACCAGTTCCACGACACCGAGCTCAGCCGCATCGTCAAGCACGCCTACCAGGCGCTGGCGCTGGACGAGCATCGCGCCGACTTCGCGCCGGCCACTTGGACACGCAATCCCGACACGCTCGCCCCCGGCGAATCGCCCACCGCGAAGAAGGCCGGGCAGATCGAAGTCGAGCAGCGCTGGTTCATCGGCGCGCATGCCGATGTCGGCGGCGGCAACGACCACGACGGCGCAGGTCGCGCGCCCGACCCGTTGCCTGAACTCGCGCTCGCCTGGCTGCAGCGCAAGGCGATGGCGGCCGGGCTGGCCTGCACCGAACTCTGCGTGCCGGCGCCCGATGCCGCCGCGGGCGTGCCCCGCGACTCCTACGGCGAATTCATGTACGGCATCTACAAGACGTTCAAGCCGCCGTTCAACCGGGTGATCGGCAACGGCGTCAACGAGACCGTGGACGAGTCGGTGTGGCGGCATGCCCGGCTCGCCGCCGACTATCTCTCGCCGACGCTGGCGCAGGCGCTGCGCGACGACGTTGTCGCGGCGCCGCCCGGCGCCGCTTGACCTCGGCCCCGCCGCATCGGCTAGCATTCGGCTCCATGTGGGAGATGGCATGCCTCCCGTTCCCTTTGCGGGACGAACCGCTCCAGTGCGAACGCACCGAAGCTGATGATGCCTGCACCACCGGATTCCGGCGGCGCAGGCGTGCCTGTCGTCGCGGGTACCTCGACTCGCGGATAGGAGACATGACACGTGAACCTCAACGGATTCCTCGCGGTGGGCCTGGGCGGTGCGCTGGGCTGCTGGCTGCGCTGGCTGCTCGGCATCGCGCTCAACCCGGTCTTTCCCACCGTGCCACTGGGAACGCTGGCGGCGAACCTGCTCGGCGGCCTGATCATGGGCTGCATGATGGGCATCTTCGAGCACTTCCAGACCCTGCCGCCCGAGCTGCGGCTGTTCGTGCTCACCGGCTTTCTCGGCGGCCTCACGACCTTTTCCACATTCTCCGCCGAGGCCGACACGCTGCTGCTGCGCCAGCAGTACCTGTGGTTCGGCGGCCACGTGGCGTTGCACCTGATGGGCACGCTGGGCATGACCATCGTGGGCATCGCGCTCACCCGCGGACTGTTGCGGCATTGAGGAGCAAGCATCCATGAGCACAGAAACCCTCATCGACGGCGTGCAGCTGCGCTTCTACGTGCACATGCATGCGCGCCACGACGGCCTGCTGGTGTCCGAGTGGCTGCTGGAGCTGGCCAAGCGGCACAAGCTTGGCGGCGGCTCGGTGTTCCGCGCCATCGCCGGTTTCGGCCGCCACGGCGTGCTGCACCAGGAGGCGTTCTTCGAGCTCGCCGACGACCTGCCGGTGGCGGTGGAATTCCTGTTGCGCGAGAGCGAGGCGGCGACCCTGCTGCAACAGGTGCGCGCGGCCGGCGTGGAGCTGGTGTATGCACGCATACCCGCACGCTTCGGCGTGCTCGGCAACGAGGAAGCCCCATGAGCCAGGACACGCTGAAGCTGCGCGCGGAGGACCTGCTGCGGCATGCCGGCATCCGCATCGACGGTGACGCGCCCACCGACGTGCGCGTGCACCACGAGAATCTCTACGCCCGCGTGTTCGCGCACGGTTCACTGGGCCTCGGCGAGGCCTACATGGACGGCTGGTGGGACGTGGACGACCTGCCCGGCTTCATGACGAGGCTGCTCTCCTCGCACCTGGACGAACACCTCAAGACGCTGGACACCCTGATCGCCCACCTCAGGGCGCGCTTCATCAACCTGCAGCGCGGCGAGCACGCGTTCGAGATCGGCAAGGCGCATTACGACCTCGGCAACGACCTGTTCCGCGCCATGCTGGGCAAGCGGCTGGTGTATTCCTGCGGCTACTGGGCCGAGGCGGACAACGTCGACGACGCGCAGGCCGCCAAGCTCGACCTGGTCTGCCGCAAGCTGCGGCTCCGGCCCGGCCAGCGCGTGCTCGACATCGGCTGCGGCTGGGGCGAGGCGCTGAAGTACGCGGCGGAGCGATACGGCGTCAGCGGCGTGGGCATCACCGTGTCCGAACAGCAGGCCGAGTTCGCCCGCGCGCTGTGCGAGGGGTTGCCGGTCGAGATCCGCCTGCAGGACTACCGCGAGGTCGACGAGACGTTCGACGCCGTGTATTCCATCGGCATGTTCGAGCACGTCGGCGGCAAGAACTACCGCGCCTACTTCGAGACCGTGCGGCGCTGCCTGAAAGAGGACGGCCTTTCACTGCTGCACTGCATCGGCAGCAACGGCACGCCGGCCCAGCCCGATCCGTGGATCGAGAAGTACATCTTCCCGAACTCGATGATTCCGGCCGCCAGCCAGGTCACCGCCGCGCTCGAAGGCCTGTTCGTGGTCGAGGACTGGCACAACTTCGGCACCGACTACGACCGCACGCTCACCGCCTGGCGCACGAACTTCGACGCCGCGTGGCCGGAATTGTCGAAGAACTACGACGAGCGCTTCCGCCGCATGTGGCACTACTACCTCGCCGCCTCTGCCGCGGTGTTCCGCAGCCGCCGCGACCAGCTCTGGCAGCTGGTGCTGAGCCCGAACGGCGTACCGGGCGGCTTGCGCGTGCCGCGTTGAGGGCTGCGCCCGGGCACTCACGCAGCACGGATGCCTTGCATCGCGCCTCCCAGCGACAGGCGCGTATGTGCTTTTTCGGCGTGATAAAAGGATATCCGCCCCGTTTCGTGCGATACGCAATCCAGCGTGCCGGTAAGGAGTCAGGCGGCGTAAGTGTGACCTGCGCATGAAATTTCACGCTTGACACTGTCGCCATTGAGGTGTTCTACAACCGTCAGCGACGGCATGGACACTTGGGCGGTCTTGCGCCCATGATGTTTGAGGAGATCAATTCAAAAAGCAGCGCCTAATCGTCTACGAAAGCGGGGCCGTACCATTGATCTGCAGGCAGAGTTTGCGAAAAACACGGGGCTGGTTGCATATGTGTCTGGCGAGCTCGGCAAGTAACCGACGGCCGCCTGTCGACTCGCCTGAGCCGACGCGCGTACCGCGCGTCGATCGACTCCGGCGTTAGCCGCATGTATGCCAGCTCGCCCGCATGAACCGCACCCAGCCCAGCCAGCCATTCGCCACTACCGCTCGCTGGATCGCCGCCGCGCGTGCGAGGGAGACTCGCCGTACCGACTGCCTGTTTTCTGATCCGTTTGCCGAGCTGTTCGCCGGGGAGGCCGGTTACGCCATGCTGGCGCGCTCCGAGCAGGCTGCCGGTGGCGAGAATCGGTACCTTCCCGTTCGTACGCGCCATTTCGACGATGCACTCCTCGCGGGCCTTCAACAGCGCAGCCAGATCGTTCTGCTCGGCGCGGGCTTCGACACTCGCGCCTATCGCCTGCCCTTACCGGCTCGCGCGCGCATCATCGAACTCGACCGTGCGGAGCTGTTTGCCGAAAAGGAGGCGGTGCTGCAGCAGCACGGAGCCCAACCGCAGTGCGACCGGCGCACGGTCGCCGCCGACCTGGCCAGCGATTGGGTAGCCGCCCTGCCTGCGTCCGGATACGACCGTGCGCGACCAACGACATGGATTGCCGAAGGCGTCCTGTTCTACCTTCCGGCAGCGAGCGTCTCGGCGCTGCTACGCGATGCTCGCGCATGCTCAGCTGCGGGAAGCCTGTTTCTGGCCGATGTATTCGGGACCGGACTGCTGGCAACGCCAGCGATGCAGGGGTACCTGCAGTGGCTCGAACAGGCGGGAAAACCCCTGCCGTTCTGCACGGATGACCCCGAGAGTCTGTTCACCGGAAATGGTTGGCCGAGCGTACGGATGATGCAGCCCGGAGCATCGGAGGCAAATTATGGCCGTTTCGCAGCACGGACGCCTGCGACTTCGACGCAGCAAAACGAGACGGATCGAACCTATTTCGTGCATGCGATTGCGGGCAACGCCGGATAGTTTCGGGACAGCGGCACCCGTGGCCAACACCGCCCACCTCAGGAGAACCCGATGTTCGACCACGTTGTCTTCGGCGTCGGCGGCTACGCGACTAGCGATGCGCTCTACCTGAAGGCACTCGAACCGATCGGCATGGCGGTGGTCGCGGAGGGTCCGCTCGGCATCGAGATGAGCACGGACGGCAGGTGCTCCCTGTGCCTGTTCCCTACCGAGGAGAAGCCGGCGCATCTGCACTTGGCGTTCATCGCCAAAAAACCGCCAGCAGGTCGAGGCCTCCATCGCGCGGTGCTGGAAGCGGGCGCCCGGGACAACGGCGCGCCCGGCCAGCGCCCGAACGACAGCAGCAGGTATTACACGGCGTTCGTGATCGATCCGGACGGGCACAACATCGAGGTGGTTTGCCACGAGACAGAGGGCTGAGGCCCACCACGGCGGATGTCGCGACGCGCGGCCGCTCATGCGTCGGGCCGATAGTCGAACCCGCGAGGAAGGACGCATGAGCAAGGTATTTGTCAACATCGGGCTGAGCCTGGACGGCTACATGACGCCGGAAGGCACGACCATGGACAAGCCCGACTACAAGAACTGGGGTGCCAAATGGGGCGCGATGATGGCCTGGATCATCCGTCAGCAGTATTTCCGTGAGCACCTTCTCAAGCTCGGGCCCGGCGGCGAAACCGGCCCGGTCAACGACCTGCTTCGCAGCACCTTCGAGCGCATCGGCGCCAACATCATGGGCAAGCGGACGTTCGACTAGGGCGAGGTCAGCTGGCCGGAGGAGGCGCCGTTCCACACTCCGGTGTACGTGCTCACCCATGAGCAGCGCGAACCCTGGGTGCGTCCCGGCGGCACGACGTTCCATTTCGTCAACGCGGGCGTGGAGCGTGCGCTGGAAGTGGCCCGGGAATCCGCCGGCACGCGCGATATCCGCATCGCGGGCGGCGCGGACGTGATCCAGCGATACCTGAACCTGGGCGTGGTCGACGAGCTGGAAATCGCGCTGGCGCCGGTGTTGTTCGGTGGCGGGCGGCGCCTGTTCGAGAACCTCCACGAGCCCACGCCGCGATTTCGCATCGAGCGGGTACTCGATGGCCCGGACGCCACGCACGTGCGCTACGTGCACAAATAGGGGTCGGCCGACCATCGGCCGCGGGCGATTCGCGGCACCACACGTCGCCGGGGCGCCTCCGTGCGGGGAGGCCGTCGCCAGGCAATCCCCCGCGTCAAGCTGTCACCCACCCGGCCGATCTGGCACCATCCTGCGGTTACCCGCGCCCGAAGCCGCCCCGCATGAACCTGCAAGCCAATTACGAACAGATCCCGCTCAAGGAATACGCCGAGCGCGCCTACCTCGACTATTCGATGTACGTGGTGCTGGACCGTGCCCTGCCCTTCGTGGGCGACGGCCTGAAGCCGGTGCAGCGGCGCATCGTCTATGCGATGAGCGAACTGGGCCTCGCCGCCAGCGCGAAGCCGAAGAAATCCGCGCGCACCATCGGCGACGTGATCGGCAAGTTCCATCCGCACGGCGACACCTCGTGCTACGAGGCGATGGTGCTGATGGCACAGCCGTTCTCCTACCGCTACCCACTGGTGGACGGCCAGGGCAACTTCGGCTCGCCGGACGATCCCAAGAGCTTCGCGGCGATGCGCTACACCGAGAGCAAGCTCAGTCCGATCGCCGAGGCGCTGCTGGGCGAGCTGGGCCAGGGCACGGTGGACTGGGTGCCGAACTTCGACGGCACGCTGGAGGAACCCTCGTGGCTGCCCGCACGCGTGCCGCACGTGCTGCTCAACGGCTCGATGGGCATCGCGGTGGGCATGGCCACCGACATCCCGCCGCACAACCTGCGCGAACTCGCCGCCGCCTGCATCCGCCTGCTGGACGAGCCCGAGGCCACGGTGGCCGAGCTGTGCGAGCACGTGAAAGGCCCGGACTACCCCACCGAGGCGGAGATCATCACTCCGCGCAGCGAACTGCTGGCGATGTACCAGAACGGCACCGGCTCGGTGCGCGCCCGCGCGGTGTACGTGCGCGAGGAAGGCAACATCGTGATCACCGCGCTGCCGCACCAGGTCAGCCCGTCAAAGATCCTCGAGCAGATCGCCGCGCAGATGCGCGCGAAGAAGCTGCCGATGATCGAGGACCTGCGCGACGAGTCCGACCACGAGAACCCGATCCGCCTGGTGCTGGTGCCGCGCTCCAGTCGCGTCGACGCCGACGAGCTGATGCCGCACCTGTTCGCCACCACCGACCTCGAGAAGAGCTTCCGCGTCAACCTCAACATGATCGGCCTGGACGGCCGGCCGCAGGTGAAGGACCTACGGAAGATCCTCACCGAGTGGCTGACCTTCCGCACCTCGACGGTGACGCGCCGACTCAACCACCGCCTGGCCAAGGTCGAGCGCCGCCTGCACCTGCTGGAAGGCCTGCGCATCGCCTACCTCAACCTGGACGAGGTGATCCGCATCATCCGCACCGAGGAGGAGCCGAAGGCCGTGCTGATGGCGCGCTTCGGCCTCAGCGAGGAACAGACCGATTACATCCTCGAGACCCGGCTACGCCAGCTGGCCCGCCTCGAGGAGATGAAGATCAACGCCGAGCGCGACCAGCTCGAAGAGGAACGCGCGCGCATCAACGTACTGCTGAAGTCGCCGGCCAAGCTCAAGGGCCTGATCAAGGACGAGCTGCGCGCCGATGCCGAGAAGTACGGCGACGCGCGACGCTCGCCGCTGGTCGAGCGCGAGGCCGCGCAGGCGCTGGACGAGAGCGCGCTGGTGGCCAGCGAGCCGGTCACCGTGGTGCTCAGCCAGAAGGGCTGGATCCGCGCCGCCAAGGGCCACGACATCGACGCCGAGGGCCTCAGCTACCGCGAGGGCGACGGCCTGCTGGCGGTGGCCAGGGCGCGCACCACCCAGCAGGTGGCGGTGATCGACTCCACCGGCCGCAGCTACTCCACGCCCGCGCACACGCTGCCTTCCGCGCGTGGCAATGGCGAGCCGCTGACCGGTCGCTTCACGCCACCGACGGGCGCCCGCTTCGACGCACTGGCCGCCGGCGACAACGACACCCGCCTGATCCTCGCCACCGATTTCGGCTACGGCTTCGTCACCCGCTTCGAGGCGCTCACCGGCCGCAACAAGGCCGGCAAGCAGATCATCAGCCTCAGCGACGGCGCCAGGGTGCTGGCGCCGCAGGCCAGCGCCGACCCGGCGCGCGACCGCATCGTGGTGGTCACCACCGAAGGCCACCTGCTGATGTTCTCGGTGGCCGAGTTGCCCGAACTCGACAAGGGCAAGGGCAACAAGCTGATCGAGATTCCGAAGAAACAGCTTGCCGAGGGCGAGCGCGTCGCCGGCGTTGCCGTGGTGGCCGAGGGCAAGGGCGAGGTGACGATGTACGCCGGCGCGCGCAAGCTCACCCTGAAGTGGGCCGACCTGGTCGAGTACGGCGGCAACCGCGCCACCCGCGGCGGCCTGCTGCCGCGCGGCCTGCGCCGGGTGGAGCGCATCGAGACCACGGGCTGACCGGTTGCGCCGGAACTTCCGCCCACGACATGCCGTCCAAGGCGATGGCGTGTCCACCGCGACGACGCGTCGCGCGTTGTACACGCCATCCCCGGAGCATCGCCCCATGAAACGCCTGGTCATCGCCCTCACCGCCAGCCTCCTGGCCACCGCGGCCCTGGGCCAGAATGCCGGCCAGCCGCTCAACCTCAAGCTGCCGCCGCAGCGCGACATGCCGCCGACCGACCTGCCCGCCCACGCCGGCAGCACGACCAGGGCCGCCAGCAGTGCGCCCGGCATGTACTACGGCGACACCAGCGGCAGCACCAGCCACGCCGACGAACGCGGCGCCGGCCTGCAGCGCTGCGACGACTCCACCTACAACCAGGCACAGATGCACGGCAGCGTGGGCATGGGCGTGGTGGCCGGCAACCACGCCAGCGGCAACTACCAGACCGGCACAGTCAGTGTCAGCAAGAACCTCGGCGACTGCGACCATCCCAGCGGCAGCGTCAACTTCTCGATCGGCGTGGGCCAGGGCCACTTCCACGGCCGCGGCTGGTAGCGCCGGCGCGCTAAAATCGCGCTTCCCGTTCCGGCGTTGCCGGACGCCACGGACGCACAGGCGATGCACGGCGAGTACAAGATGCCCGGCGGCAAGCTGGTGGTGGTCGATCTCGCCTTGCGCGGCGGCCGTCTCGCCGATGTGCGACTGAGCGGCGATTTCTTCCTGGAACCCGACGCCGCACTATCGGCGATCGATGCCGCGCTGGAAGGCCAGCCCGTCGACATCGGCGACGCCACGCTGGTCGCTGCCATCGATGCCGGCCTGCCCGCGGGCACCACGATGTACGGCATCTCCAGCGAAGCCATCGTCGTCGCGCTGCGCCGCGCGTTGCAGGAAGGGACTCCTGCATGAGCCGCAGCGACTGGCGCGAGCACGACTGGCAGCTGATCCACGCCGCACCCCAGCCGCCGCTGCTGCACATGGCGCTGGACGAGGTGCTGCTGGTGGAGGTCGGCGCGGCCCGGCGCCCGCCCACCCTGCGGCTGTGGGAATGGGCGTCTCCCGCCGTGGTCATCGGCCGCTTCCAGTCGCTGCGCAACGAGGTGGACGGCGATGCCGCGCGGCGCCATGGCGTCGAGGTGGTGCGGCGCATCTCGGGCGGCGGCGCGATGTTCATCGAGCCCGGCAACACCATCACCTATTCGATCTACGCGCCGCTGTCGATGGTCGAGGGCCTGAGCTTCCAGGAGTCCTACGCGTTGATGGACGCCTGGGTGCTTGAGGCGCTGCGCGAGCTGGGCATCGAGGCCTGGTACCAACCGCTCAACGACATCGCTTCCACCGTCGGCAAGATCGGCGGCGCCGCGCAGACCCGCCGCGGCGGCGCGCTGCTGCACCACGTCACCATGGCCTACGACATCGACGCGGCAAAGATGCTCGACGTGCTGCGCATCGGCCGCGAGAAGCTCTCCGACAAAGGCACCGCCAGCGCGGCCAAGCGCGTCGACCCGCTGCGCAGCCAGACCGGCCTGCCGCGCACCGCCGTGGTGGAGCGCATGCTGGCCACCTTCCGCCGTCTGCATGGCCTCGCCGACGACCGCCTGCGCGAGGACGAACTGGCGCAGGCACGCCAGCTGGTGCTGGACAAGTTCGGCACGCAGGCCTGGATTACCGATACCGCTTTGCACTCAATGTCGTAGAAGCAATCCAGCCGGGCCCGGGCGGGACCGGTCCTGCCGGTGGCGCCGTTGCGTGGCCAATCTTCAGTAGGGCGTGCCATCCCGGTGGGCCATGTGCTTCTTGCCGTCGATCTCGACCACCTGGAGGTCGTCGTCGGGCCAGACCGACGAGTCCCCAGGCGTCCGATCGCCGATCTCAAGATAGATCACGTCCTGGTCGCTCTCGTTGACCAGGTGATGGGCATTGCCGGTACCCGACGGGAAGCCAGCGCACATTCCCGGCAGAAGCCTCTGGGCACCCCGGTCCGTGTGGAGCGTCGGGCTGCCCTCCAGGACGTAGATAAACTCGTCCTGCTTCGTGTGTGCGTGTCGGAGTGCAGACATCGAACCGGGCGTGAGCCGGGTGAGGTTGACGCCGAAGTTCTTGAGTCCAAAAGCGTCGCCGAGTGCGCGCTTCTCGCGCCCGGCGACCCGGGACGCGAACGGTTCGGGATAGATGGTCTTCTGTGGACGCGGCGATACCTATACGGCGGCCACTGCTGCGGATAAAGGTTCCTGCGGCATCGGATGCTCCCGGAAAAGGAATGGCTGGGCCTGGCCGCCAGTCACTGCAGCGGGGTTTCCCAGCTGCCCAGAAAGTCGCCCATCCTGAGCGGCACGCCCTGGTTGCGCAAGATGCCGTAGGCGGCTGTCACGTGATAGAAGAAATGGGGGATCGCGTACGCGATGAGGAACTGGCCACCGCTGCAACGCGTCGAGCCGTGGCGGCTCTCGCTGACGATCACTCGATCAAGGCCGGCTTCGAGGTCGCCTGGCGCGACCTCGCGGAGATAGCCTATCGTCGCATCGAGTCGCTGGTGCAGACCCGCAAAGCTCTGCGCGTCGTGCGCGGTCGGTATGGCCGGAGTATCCAGCAACCGCGCGATCGCCAACCGGGCACATTCCGCCGCCCAGTGCACTTGAGCGGCAAGCGTGTACGCATGCAGGTCATTCGGCGGGCTGCTGGCGACACCTGGGACCTGCGTGGCGAGTTTGGCGCCGAGCAACGCGGACTCACCGCTGCCGGTTGCCGAGGCATGCTCTTCGGCCTTCGCCAGCTGCGTTTTCAAATTGCTCAGTCCGCGGAGGAACACGCCGACGGACAGATCATGGGCATTCAACGGCATGACGTACTTTTTCCCTGTGCGTTGGCGATGCAAAGACCGGCATTTTCGAGTTGCGGGATTCGACGGAGGCGGTGAGCGACTTCAGCCGGTCCGCCCGTCGCTTCACCATGGCCTTGTCGTTGCCGGTCAGCGTCTTCGCCGCCACCTGCCCGACGCGGGCGGTGGCCGGGGTGTTTTTCCATTGAGCGCCGACGGGCACGACGTGAATGCTAATGGGCCCGGCCTGGCCCAACGACCGGGTTCACCGGCGGCAGCGGCCGCTTCGGCGGGCCGAGCTCGAAACGCATCCGGCCGAAGTCCACCGACCACCAGTCGAATCCATGCAGCACGTCTTCGCCAAGCAGGCTCGGCGAGCCTCCGTTGCCTGCCGGCTCCACGGCGAGCGTGGCCAGCACCGTCCCGCGCCCGGCCACGCGCATGTGCGCGTCCGGCCAGACCAGCGCATGGCTGACCATCGCGCCGCCGGCACCGGCCACGTGCTGACGGCGCTGTTGCAACCCCTGCAGCAACTCCGCATGGCGACTCGCAAACGCGGACGACAGCGAAGAGGCCGCCGCGCCGCTGTCCAGGTGCATCGCGACCGCCTTTCCGCCGACCTCCGCCTGCACATACAGGTCATTGCCCACCATGCGCAAGTTGCCGGTGGCTGCATCCGCCGGCGCCGCCGGCGACAGCGCCGGTTCCAGCCGGCCGGCGGCAGTGACGCGGAAGCGTTGCAGTTCGCGCAGCACCGGGTAACCGAGGATCGCATCGATGCGGTAGCCGCCGGGGACGGGCATGGCCAATTGCCGGTCGTCCAGTACCAGGAAGGCCACGTTGTGCAGGCTGAGGCCGGCGAAGTCCAGCGTATCGGCCACACCCAGCCGCACCGGCACCGCGGACTTGCTGGCACTGCCCACGCTGGCCCCGCCCTGCTGCATGTGCAGCCCCAGCCGCCGCGCGGTGGACAGCGAGACCACCGAGAGATTGGCGCCGGTGTCGAGCACGGCTTCCTGCGCCACGCCGTCGATGACCGCCGTCGCGCGCGGCAGCCCCACCTTGTCCGCATGCACCGGCACCGCCTGCGGGCGGTACGACATCACCCGCTGCGCCGGCGCAGCCGCCAGTCGCGTGGCCATCGCACCGGTCTGCGCGGCGTTGGCGCGCTCCTCCAGGTCGCCGCCGCTGGCCGCGAGGGCCAGCCCTTCCTGCCGCGCCGCCTTCGCCGCTGCCGCGTAGTCGCCCGCGGCGAAGGCGGCCTCGGAAGCCGTCGCCCATGCCAGCGCACGCAGCTTCGGATCGTGCGGGTGTCCGGCCAGAATCCGGTCGACCAACCGGCGCGCCTCCGCGGCGTCCAGCCGCGCCGCCGCCAGGCGGGCGCGGGCCAGCAGCGCCAGCGACGGCGTGCCGATGCGCGGCAGCGCCGCCTGCAGCGCGAAGATCTCGTACTCGGGCCTGGACAGCAGTGCCACGACCGCGGTGTCGGGCAACGGCTGCGCAGGCTGCATCGCCAGCACGGCGGCATCGGCCAGCAGCAGGGCCAGCCCGGTGAGGAGACGCATGGCGACGCGGCGCAGCGGCCGCGGGTGGAATCGGCGTGGCATGGTAGAGTCATCTCGTCTGACAATTAAAAATTATCGTAATACAGAAAACTTTATGCGATCAACAGCAAGCCAAAAAATCATCAGGGCCGCCCGCCTGCTGCGCGTGGTGGCCTGGTTCGCCGCCATCGCCTGCATGGTCGTCACCCTGCTTGCCGTGCTGGGGCCCACCGACGGCACGGCGCCGGCGGCCGCCACCTTGTCCAGCGGCGACCTGCCGCGACGCTGGGCCGCCGGTATCGCCCTGTTGCTGGCGGTGTTCAGCACCGCGGCGCTGATCGAACTGGCGCGCATGCTGGGACGATTGCAGGCACAGACGCTGTTCGACGCCGCGGCCGTGCGCCATTTCCGCCGCTTCGCCGGGCTGCTGGCGTTGACGGCGCTGTTGCGCGTGCTGTTGCCCGCGCTCGCCACGATCGCACTGGCGTTGCGTGCAGGCCGGCACGCCACTGCGCTGACGTTCGACGGCGGCGACCTGCTGGCCTTGCTGCCCGCGGCCGTGTTCTTCCTGGTGGCCCGGCTGTTCGACGAAGCGGCACGCCTCGAAGACGACAGCCGCTCGATCGTGTGAGGCGGTGATGGCCATCGTCGTCCGACTCGACATGATGCTCGCGCTGCGCAAGGTCCGCTCGCGCGAACTGGCCCAGTTCGTGGGCATCACCGAATCCAACCTGTCCCTGCTCAAGTCCGGGCATGTGCGGGGCGTGCGCTTCGAGACCCTGGGCCGGATCTGCGAATTCCTGCAATGCCAGCCCGGCGACCTGCTGGCCTGGGTGCCTGACGACGAGGCAAGGCGCGACGGCGACGAAAATTGACAGCCGGGCACCCACACGCAGCAGCAGCCGTTCGCTCGGTGGCGCCCGTGCGCGGCGCCCCCCTCCCCCATTCGTCACTTGTAGCCCCCCGGTCGATCGCAGGACGATCCGTGCTCCGTTCGCGTTGACAAGGAGAAGTAGATGCGCGCTGCACGACTACCCGCACTGGTCGCCGGGCTCTGCCTGGCGTTCGCCGCGCACGCGGCCGACACCGACGCCTGGAAGCTGCCGATCGCGGTGAAGAAGCTCGACAACGGCCTCATCGTGGTGGTCTCCGAGGACCACAGCTCGCCCACCGTCGGCATCAGCATGGTCTACCACGTCGGCATGCGGCTGGAGCCGCAGAACCGCACCGGCTTCGCCCACCTGTTCGAGCACCTGATGTTCGAAGGCACGCCGGACGCGCCCAAGGGCACCTTCGAACGCGTGATCCAGGGCGGCGGCGGCGTGTTCAACGGCTCCACCCGCGCCGACTACACCAACTACATCGCCTCCGCGCCGTCCTCCGCGCTGGCACCGATCCTCTGGATGGAGGCGGACCGCATGAAGTCGCTCGATTTCAGCGCGAAAAACCTCGCCAACCAGCAGAACGTGGTGAAGGAGGAAATCCGCGTCAACGTGAAGAACCAGCCCTACGGCCTGTTCTACTGGACCGACCTCAACCGCCTCGCCTTCGACAAGTGGGCCAACAACCATGACGGCTACGGCTCGTTCAAGGACCTCGACCACGCCAGCATCGCCGACGTGAAGACCTTCCACGACACCTACTACCAGCCGGCCAACGCCGTGCTCGGCATCGCCGGCGACGTCACCCCGGCGCAGGCCTTCGCGCTGGCGCAGAAATATTTCGGCAAGCTGCCTTCCCGCGCGCTGCCGCCGCGGCCCGACGTTTCCGAGCCGCTGAACACCAGGCCACGCCACGAGGAACAGACCGATGCCCTGGCCAAGGTGCCGGCGCTGGCGATCGGCTGGAAAATGCCCGCCCGCGGCAGCAAGGACCAGGTGCCGATGATGGTGCTGTCGCAACTGCTGGTGGGTGACGACGCCTCGCGCTTCTACCAGGGCCTGGTCAAGGGCCGCGAGCTGCTGCTGAGCATCAACGGCGGCATGAACTTTCCGCTCGGCGACGGCAGCGACTACGCCGGCCCGACCCTGCTGGACCTGTTCGCGCTGTACAAGCCGAACGCCACGCCGCAGCAGGTGCTGGCCGCGATCGACGAGGAAATCGGCAAGGTCGCCAGCGACGGCGTCGACGACGCCACCCTCGCCCGGGTGAAGACCAAGATGCTGTCGGACTGGTACGGCGGGCTGGAATCCTTCCTTGGTCGCGCCGACACCCTGGCCAAGCTGCAGACGCTGTGGGGCGACGCGAACGTCGCCAACCGGATGCCCGGCTGGATCGAGGCGGTGAGTTCCGACGACATCAGGCGCGTCGCCCGCACCTATCTCACCGACGCCAACCGCAGCGTGATTGTGCGCCGCCCGGCCGCCGCGTCCGCCCCTGCCGCCAAGGCATCTGCCAAGTGAGGACCGCCATGAAGACGAACACGACGTTCAGGACGCTCGCCCTCGCGCTCGGCCTGGCCCTGGCCGGGATCGCACAGGCATCCACGGCGCCGCTGCCGAAGGACCTGCCTGCCTACGGCCAGGACAAGCCGCTGCCCACCCCGCAGATCGCCCGGCGCACCCTGCCGAACGGACTCACCGTATGGGTGGTGCCGCGCGAAGGCCTGCCCAAGGTCAACGTGGCGCTGTCCGTGCTCGGCGGTACCGCGGCCGACGATGCGGCCACCCCGGCGCTTTCCGAAATGATGGCGCGCCTGCTCGACGAGGGCACCACCGGCCGCAGCTCGCGCGACATCGCCGAGGCGCTGCAGGGCATCGGTGGCGACTATGGCGCAGGCGCGGGCAGCGATGCGGTCAACATCCGTGCCAGCGCGCTGTCCTCGCACGCATCGCAGCTGTTGGCGCTGGTCGCCGACACCGCGCTGCATCCGACCTTCCCGGCCAACGAGGTTGCCCTGGCCCGGGCCAACGCCATGCAGGAACTGAAAGTGCAGGAGGCCGATCCGGACTGGCAGGCCCAACGCGCCTTCGGCCACGCCGTCTACGGCGACCATCCCTATGCGCGCGACTCGCTCGACGAGGCCAGCGTCCGGGCGGCCACGCCCGCTGCCCTGAAGGCACTGCACGACGCGCGTTTCCGGCCCGATCGTGCCCTGCTGGTGATCGTGGGGCGTATCGACGCCGACACGGCATTCCGTCTCGCCGAGCAGCAATTCGGCGGCTGGAAAGCCAGCGGCAAGGCACTCGCCGACACCGCGCCGGCGCCGCGCACAGCGGCCCCGCAACGGCTGATCGTGCCGCGCGCCGGTGCGGTGCAGAGCAACATCCGCTATGGCCGTCCGGCCGTGCCGGCCGACGACCCGGACTACATCCCGCTGACCGTGGCCAACACCATCCTGGGCGGCGGTTTCACCAGCCGCATCACCCAGGACATCCGCGAGGACAAGGGCTACTCGTACAGCCCCTGGTCGCGCTTCAGTGCCAATCGCGTCGGCGGCAGCACGGTGGCCACGGTGGACGTGCGCAATGAAGTCACCGGCGCCACCCTGGCCGAACTGGCCAAGTTGTACGGCAGCATGGCCACCCAGCCGGCCAGCGCGGAGGAGCTCGACGGCGCCAAGCGCCTGGTCGGCGGCATCTACCTGTTGCGCAACCAGATCCAGGGCGCGCTGACCGCCACCCTGGCGAACTACTGGGTGGACGGCTTGCCGCCGAGTTTCCTGGGCAGCTATGTGGCCGAGGCGAACAAGGTCACCGCCGCGCAGGTGCAGGCCATGGGCCGCAAGTACTTCGATCCGAAGGACCAGAGCATCGCGATCGTCGGCGACCCAGGGGCGATCGACGCCCAGCTGAAACCCTACGGCAAGTTCACCGTGTTCAAGCCCTGACGGTCCGGAAACCGCGAAAGCATTGCGCCCAACGCGGGCCTTTTGCGGAAGCCCCGCAGATGCACGGAAGCCCCGCCCCTGCTCCTTCCCCCTGCTGCCCAGGGGGAAGGAGCAGGGGCTTTTGACTTTGCGGCCAGCAACGACCCCACCCCGCCCTCCGCCGCCAGGCGGAATGAGGAGCCGACACGCGCGTCGCCGCTCACAGCCGGCCGTACGACCAAGACTGCATGCGCCCGTCCTTGTACGGCATCACGCCGTGGAACGGTCGCGGGTCGGCATCGAACACCAGCGGCAGGAAATGGCGGTCGCCCTCCCACATCGGCAGCTCCATCAGTCGCTCGCGCGGCACCCATTCCAGGGTGCCCTCGTGGTTGCCGCCGTGCGGCTCGCCGGCGAAGCGATCGATCAGGAAGATGAAGCCCAGCCAGTCCTCGCCCTGCTTGCCGAAGCCGGGCCAGTTCAGCGTGCCGCGCAACCGCATCGACAGGCACTCGATGCCGGCCTCCTCGCGGATCTCGCGGCGCATGCAGGCGGCGATGTCCTCGCCCGGATCCATCTTGCCGCCGAGGCCGTTGTACTTGCCGAGGTGCTGGTCGTCCGGCCGCGCATTGCGGTGGATCATCAGCACCTGCGTGCGGTCGGGCGAAAGCACGTAGCCGAGCGTGGCGACGATGGGGGTGTAAGGCATGGCAAAACGACCGCGTAAAGGGTCGATTGTAGCGGCGCCGGCGCTGCCCTTGCCGCGGACTTGCATCGACCCGTACCGGGCGGCGACCATCGGCGGATGCGCATGTCCTCCCGCACAAATCACCCGGTCCGCGCGGGTCTCCGCCGCTGGCGCTGGCTGCCGCTGCTGGCGTTGCTGGGGGGCGCGGCCGGCTGCGGGGCGTCGACGCGCGCGCCGGCGAGCCGCGAGCTGAATTTCGACGGCCAGAACTACCGCGTGGTGACGCTGGACCTGAAGCGCGACCCGCTCAGCCTGCACTGGCGCGACCCGGCCACCGGCGAGGCCTACGGCGACATCGAGAGCCTGCAGCAATGGGGCGAGGCGCACGGCCAGCGCCTGCTGTTCGCCGCCAACGCCGGCATCTACGACCGCAAGGCCGCGCCGCTGGGCCTGTACGTGGAGGACGGCAAGACGCTGGTGCCGCTAAACATGGCGCACGGCAACCCGGCCTCGGGCAACTTCTCGCTGCTGCCTAACGGCGTGTTCGCGATCTACCCCGACGGCAGTGCCGCGGTGCGCACCAGCGCGGACTTCAAGGCCGATCGCAGGCCGGTGCGCTGGGCGACGCAATCCGGCCCGATGCTGGTGATAGCCGGCCAGCTCAACCCCAGCTTCGTGGACGACTCCGGCAGCCTGAAATGGCGCAGCGGCGTCTGCGCGAAGACGCCGCATAAAGTGGTGTTCGCGGTAAGCGAGGTGCCGGTGAACTTCCACGGGTTCGCGCGGCTGTTCCGCGACAAGCTGGGCTGCCGCGACGCGCTGTACCTGGACGGCAGCATCTCGCAGATCTTCGTCAATGGCGAAGGCTACTCCGGCGCGCCGGCCTTCCTGGTCAAGCCCTACGCCGGCATCTTCGCGGTATTCGTGCCGCAATGAACCTGCGCCGCGTCCGCGGGCTGCGCGGCCTGCTGCTCGCGGTGCCGGCCTTGCTGCTGGCGGCACTGGGCACCGGCTGGTACCTGCTCGCCGGCAGCCGCCCGCAACTGGATGGCCGGGTGCGGGCCGGCGGCCTGCAGGCGCCGGTCGTCATCCAGCGCGATGTACTGGGTGCGGTGACGCTCAGCGGCAAGAACCGCAGCGACCTCGACTATGCGCTGGGCTACGTGCACGCGCAGGAGCGCTATTTCGAGATGGACCTGAGCCGACGCGTCGCGGCCGGCGAACTGGCCGAACTGGTCGGCGCGGCGGCGCTGCCCACCGATCTCGACCATCGCCGCCACCGCCTGCGCGCAGTGGCCGAAGCGGCCTATGCGCGCCTGCCGCCCGCACAGCGGCAGGTGCTCGACCGCTACCGCGACGGCGTCAATGCCGGCCTGGCCGCACTGCGCGTGCGGCCCTGGGAATACCTGCTGCTGGGCGCGACGCCGAAGCCGTGGCGCTCCGAGGACACGCTGCTGGTGATCGCCGCGATGTACCTCGACCTCAACCACGACGGCCGCGATACGCGCGAGCTGCACATCGCCGAGATGCGCGCGGTGCTGCCGGCGGCGCTGGTGGATTTCCTGCTGGCGCCCGATCCCACCTGGGAGGCGCCGCTGGCCGGGCCGCTGTCGCCGCAGCCGGTGCCGCCCGACGCCGGCAGCTTCGACCTGCGCACGCTGCCCGCGGCGAGACCGGTCGGCGACCTCGCCGCTGTACTGGCGCCCCGCCGCGATGCGCACCGCCCGGGCAGCAACAACTTCGCGGTGGCGGGTTGGCTCACCGGCACCGGCGCGGCGATGCTGGCGAACGACATGCACCTGGCGCTGCGCGTGCCCGACATCTGGTTCCGCACCCGCCTGCGCTATCCCGACCCCGGCGCCCCGCACGGCGAGCGCGACGTGGTGGGCGTGAGCCTGCCCGGCACGCCGGCACTGGTGGCGGGTTCCAACGGCCAGATCGCCTGGGGCTTCACCAACAGTTACGGCGACTGGATGGACTGGGTGCGGGTGCGGCGCGATCCGCACGATCCCGCGCGCTATCGGGTGCCCGGCGGCTGGGCGATGCTGCATGCGCACGAGGAGACCATCCGCGTGAAGGGCGAGGCGCCGCGCACGCTCAAGGTGGAGGACACACGCTGGGGCCCGATCGTAGCGAAAGACACCGACGGCACGCCGCTGGCGCTGGCCTGGATCGCCCAGGACCCGCGCAGCTACAACCTCGGCCTGATGCAGCTGGAGCGCACCACCAGCACCGCGGCCGCGCTGGATCTCGCACCCACCTTCGGCATGCCGCCGCAGAACATGCTGGTGGCCGACGACGCCGGCCACATCGGCTGGACCATCGCCGGCAACGGCATCCCGCTGCGCAGCGGCTTCGATCCGCAATTGCCGGCCGACTGGTCGCAGGCGGGCACCGGCTGGACCGGCTGGGCCGCGCCTGCGCAGTATCCGCGCGTGCTCGATCCCGCCGACGGCCGCCTGTGGACGGCGAACAACCGCACCGTGGGCGGCGATGCGCTGGCCCTGCTCGGCGACGGCGGCCGCGACCTCGGCGCACGGGCGCGGCAGATCCGCGACGACCTGTCCGCGTATGCGGACTTCACGCCAGGCAACCTGCTCGACATCCAGCTCGACGACCGCGCGGTGTTCCTAACCCGCTGGCAGCGCCTGCTGCAGGACACTCTGGCAGGCACCCGGGATCCGGCCCTGCGCCAGCTGCGCGAACTCACCGCCGCCTGGCGCGACCGCGCCGATCCGGACAGCGTGGATTACCGCCTGGTACGCGCATTTCGCAACGAGGTGCACGACGCGGTGCTGGCGCCGTTCGCCGCCCGCGTCAAGGCGAAGTACCACGGCTTCGCCTGGCCCGGCCCCGGCGATCCGGAGGCCGCGGTGTGGATGCTGGTGCAGCGCCAGCCGATGAACCTGCTCGATCCGGAATACGCGAACTGGCATGCCTTGCTGCTCGACGCCGCGCGCCGGGTCACCGACCGGCTGGGCAGCAGGCGCGGCGGGCTGGCCGCACGCAGCTGGGGCGAGATCAACCATGCGGAAATCGATCACCCGCTGTCGCGCGCCCTGCCCGGCTTCGTGGCGCACTTCCTCGACATGCCGGACGACGAACTGCCCGGCGACGACGACATGCCGCGTGTGGCGCGCCCCGGCTTCGGCGCCTCCGAACGCCTGGACGTGTCGCCGGGCCACGAGGCGCAAGGCGTGCTGGAAATGCCGGGTGGCCAGAGCGACCACCCGCTGTCGCCGTACTACGGCCGCGGCGATGAGGACTGGGTGCACGGCCGCCCCACGCCCCTGCTGCCCGGCCCCGCGCAGCACACGCTGACGCTGGACTGACTCCCCCGGCGCCGGGCAGGCTGCGTGCTTGTTGCACTGCGGGAATCACCTGCATTCCCCTACCACCAAAATGTGAGCTGCATCACATTTTGGTGGTAACGTGGCCCACCTCCGGCAGGCGACACAGCGCTCACTGTTCCGGCCTGCCGATCGGCGTTGTGGGGATTCCCCGGCAAGGGAGTGCCGCAGTCTCGCCCTGGAGTGCAGTGCGTCATGGCGCCCTCCGCCGCGCTGCCGGACTTCCGGTATCGCGCGTTCATCAGCTATAGCCACCAGGACAAGTCCTGGGCCGACTGGCTGCACAAGGCGCTGGAGACCTACGCGATCCCGCGCCGGCTGGTCGGCCAGACCACGGCGGCCGGCGTGATTCCAAAACGTCTCGCGCCGATCTTCCGCGACCGCGACGAACTGGCCAGCGCCACCGATCTCGGCCGCAAGGTCCACGCAGCGCTGGCGCAGTCCGCGAATCTGATCGTGATCTGCTCGCCGCACTCGGCGGTTTCGCACTGGGTCAACGAGGAAGTGCTGGCGTTCAAGCGGCTCGGCCGCAGCGAGCGCATCTTCTGCCTGATCGTGGCCGGCGAACCGAACGCAAGCGACCTCGCCGGCCGCGCAACCGAGGAATGTTTCGCGCCCGCGCTGCGTTTCAGGCTCGATGCAGACAGCCAACCCACCGACGAGCGCACCGAACTGGTCGCCGCCGACGCCCGCGCCGGCAGGGACGGCAAGGGCAACGCCAAGCTGAAGCTGATCGCCGGCCTGCTCGACCTGGACTACGACCGCCTGAAGCAGCGCGAACTGCGGCGGCGCAACCGCCGCTTGGCCGCAGTCACGGCCGGTGCGCTGGTGGTGACGGCGCTGACCACCACGCTCGCGGTCGCTGCACTGTTCGCCCGGCATGCCGCCGTGGTCGCCCAGCTCGATGCCGAGCGTCGGCAGAAACAGGCCGAGGACCTGGTCGGCTTCATGCTCGGCGATCTCAACGACAAGCTGGCCCAAGTCAAGCGCCTCGACATCATGGAGGCGGTCGACGACAAGGCGATGGCGTATTTCGCCTCACTGCCGACTGGCGACGTCACCGAGCAGGCTTTGACGCAGCGTGCCAAGGCGCTGGAAAAAATCGGCAGCGTGCGCCAAGAACAGGGCCACTTGCCGGCCGCGCTGCTGGCCTACCAGGCCGCCGCGAAGCTGGCCGGCACGCTGGCACGCGAGGCGCCCCGGGACACGCCTCGGCAGGTCGCTTATTCCCGCACCCTGGCCTATGTGGGGATGACCTACTGGTACCAGGGCCGGCTCGACGATGCGCAGCGGGCATTCGAAGCCGCACAGCAGGCGCTGCAGGGCGCCAGGATTAGCGGCGCCCGCGACCTGGCCTTGTTCTTCCAGCTGAGCGCGATCGACAACAACATCGGCCATGTGCTCGAAGCCCGTGGCCGGCTGGACCAAGCCGCGCCCCAGTACGAACAGATGCTGGCCCTGATGCAGCAGCTCACGGCCCTGCGACCCGGCGATACGGAATGGGCCGTGCAACTCGGGCAGGCGCATAACAACCTCGGCAAGCTGGCGCTGCTGCACGGCGACCTTGCCACTGCCCTTGCCCACTACAGCGCGGACGACGCAATCGAGTCGAGGCTGGCCGCACGCGACCCGCGCAACAACAGCCAGCAGGACAACATGCTGGTCGTCCACGCCATCCTGGGACGCGTGCTGGCCCTGACCGGCGACGACGGCGACGGCATGCGCCACCTGCAGCAGGCCGTCGACACCGCTACCGCACTGGTGCAGGTCGACCCACACAACGATGGCATCCGCGAGGATCTCGCACGCTACGCCTCGCAGCTGGCCAGGATGCGTCGCCTCAACGGCGACCCCAAGGCGGCGCAGGCGCTGCTGGCCCGCTCGCTGGCCATCCTTGGCGAGCTTGCGCGGCAGGATCCCACCGACACCGAGGTCCGGCTCGAGCTCGCCGAGGCGCGCACGGAGCAGGCCGCCCAACTTCTGGCAGACGGACAAAGGGAGGCCGCGCGCACCCAGGCGCAATCCGCGCTGGACCAGCTCGACCCGTTGCTGGCGCAGCAACCACGGGACCGCGCCACGCTGCTGTCCACCACCGATGCCCGCCTGCTGCTGGCCGAGGTCAGCCCCGATCCGCGCATCGCGCAACAACTGCGCCGCGACGCACTGGCGGCGCTGCAGAGCCAGCCGCACGGGCGCAACGACCCCCGCCTGCTGGCCTTGCAGGTACAGGCGCTGCTGGCGCTGGGCGACAAGGCCGCCGCACGGCCGCTGATACGGCAACTGAGGGGCAGCGGCTATCGCGATGCGCAACTGCTGGCCATCGTGCTGCACGCGCGTATGAGCTATCCGCCCAATACCGGTTTCCAGAAACAACTGCTGGCGACCAGCGCCGGTATCGCAGGCCTGCCGCGCTGAACACCGGGCCCGGAGCAACATCCGGCCGGAGTTGCCGTCGTCGACCCTCAAGCCTGGGAGCACGCCATGAACCAAGACCTCGTCATCGAAGTCACCCTCAACACGGATCTGCCCGGCCACGGCTATCTCGTGGTCAACAACGGCAGACACCTGCACGAGTTCAGCCAGCACCCCGAGGGCCAAGGCATCTGCTGGACCCTGGTCGGCAACGCCAGCCACGGCGAATTCTGCGCGCTCGACGACTCCAACCCGGGCTTCCAGTGGTCCGTCAGCCGGCCACCCGAAGGCATCTTCCGATCCTTCTCGAAGCCCGCCCCTCACCAGCTCAGGGTGATGAACCACCACACCGGCAACGGGAGTCGGGGCCACTGGCCATACCTGTTGTTCGCACGCTTCGGCGACCGGGTGTACCAGACGCCGTGGGTGGCCACCAACGGCGCCTCCAACACGGCCAATCCGACGATCAGGAACACCTGACGCCGGCCCCGCGAACCGACGGCCGAGGCCGATGTCACTCCCAGACTCCATCAACCCGATCATCGTGCCCCTGGTCATCGGCGTCACCAGCCATCGCAATCTGGCCGTAGGCGAGATCGCACCGATACGGCAACGCGTGCGCAGCTTCTTCGCGCGGCTGCGGCGCGAGTACCCCGGCCTGCCACTGCTGCTGTTGTCAGCACTGGCCGAGGGCGGCGACCAGCTGGTGGCGCAGGAGGCGCTGGCCGCGGGCGCGAGGCTGCTGGCGCCGCTGCCGTTGCCGCGCGAGCTGTACGAGGACGACTTCATCGACCCGGCGGCACGCGCCGGCTTCGACGCCTTGTGCGCCCGGGCCGAAGTCGTGGAACTGCCGCTGCATGCGGACCAGCCGCTGCACGAGGTCGGTTCGCCCGGCACGGCGCGCGATCGCCGCTATGCGCAGGCCGGTGTCTACATCGCCAGCCATTGCCACATCCTGCTGGCGATCTGGGACGGCAAGCCCTCCCACCGGATCGGCGGCACCGCCCAGATCGTGGGGTACCACCTGAGCGGCACGCTGCCCGGTCACCTCAGCCGACGCCAGCGCGCGCGCCATGCGCTGGGTACCGGCGACGAGCGCCTGCTGTACCACATCGTCTGCTCGCGCGATGCGGCCGACGGTACACCCGCCGCCGGCCTGCAACCGCTACAGACCCTGTGGCGCAGCGCCGACTCCGCGGCGGCGAAAGATCCGGACAAGCCGGCCGAGTTCCAGCGGATGTTCGCGCACATGACCGAGTTCAACGCCGACTGCGCCAAATACGCCGCGGCCATCGAGACCTCCGCGACCGTCGCGCAGGGGACCGGCCCGGGCGCCGCGACGAGCGTCGACCGGCTGTTCCACGCGGCCGACTGGCTGGCCATCCATTTCCAGCGCCGGGTGCTGCTGGCGCTGCGCTCGACCTACACGCTGGCCGCGCTGATGGGCATCGCCTTCGCCTGCTACGCGCACCTGCCGGGGCAGAACTACCTGATCTACCTGTTCCTGCTGCTGTTCGCGCTCGGCGCCCTGGTGGCCGTGATCGCCCGCCGCCGCGAGTGGCACCGCAAGTACCTGGACTACCGCGCACTGGCCGAGGGCCTACGCATCCAGTCGTACTGGCGGCGCGCGAACATCTCGATGAGCGGAGAACACGAATTCGCGCACGACAACTTCCTGCAGCGGCAGAACGTCGAACTCGGCTGGATCCGCAACGTGATGCGGGTCTGCGCACTGCATCCGCCGGCCGCCCCGGCGGCATCGACGGAGGCCGGGCTTGCCTGCGTCATCGCGGAATGGGTGGGCGAGTCGGGCAAGTCGGGCCAGTTGCATTACTACGAACACAAGACTGCCGAGCACGCGGGGCTGCATCGCGTCACCGAGACGATAGGCTCGGTCAGCCTGTGGGGCGGCATCGCGATCAGCGTGTTCCTCGCCGTGTTCGTGTTCCGCCTTGCGGACACGCAGAAGACGGTGCTGGTGACGGCAATGGCGGTGCTGTCGATCGTCGCCGCCGTGCGCGAGGCCTACGCCTACCGCAAGGCCGACAAGGAGCTGATCAAGCAGTACCGCTTCATGCAGCGCATCTTCGCCAGCGCACGCGCGGCGCTCGACCGCACGCACGATCCCGAGGAACAGCGCGAGATCCTGCTGTCGCTGGGCGATGCGGCACTGACCGAGCACGCGGAGTGGACGCTGATGCAGCGCGAAAGGCAGGTGGAACAGGGCAAGCTGTGAGGCGGCCTTCTTTGCGCGCCCGGCCGTCGCGACCGGCCCGCAAGCCCGCGGTCCGGTTGCTCAGGGCACGCCAGCATCTTGCCAACGCCGTGCGCATCGGGATCGCCGCCGCACCGCTTGTCCACGCCCATGCGGCGCAGCCCGCCGTCGGCCCGGTCCGGGGGGGGGCGTACCAGTCAATCCTGCAGTTACGAAGATGGTTACCGCCTGATCCAACTCCAAGTAGATCGCAATCACCTCGGCAGCAGGCGCCCGCAGATCGCCTGGTACAAATCCGGCAGGCGCTCGAGGTCGGCCACGTCCACGCATTCGTCCACCTTGTGGATGGTGGCGTTGACCGGGCCCAGTTCCACCACCTCGGCGCCCAGCGGCGCGATGAAGCGGCCATCGGAGGTGCCGCCGCCGGTGCTCTGCTCGGGCTCGGTGCCGCACAGATCGCGGCACACGGCCACCACCGTCTCGCGCAGCCTGCCGCCAGGCGGGGTGAGGAAGGGTTCGCCGGAAAGGTTCCAGTCCAGCACGAAATCCAGCCCGTGTCGGCGCAGGATCGCTTCGGTGCGCGCGCGCAGGTCCCCGGCGCGGCTGGCGGTGCAGAAGCGGAAATTGATGAGCGCGACGAGCTCGCCCGGAATCACGTTGTTGGCGCCAGTGCCCGCGGTAAGGTTGGAGACCTGGAACGAGGTGGGCGGAAAATCCGCATTGCCCTCGTCCCAGCGCTCGGCCGCCAGCTCGGCCAGCGCGGGCGCGAAGGCGTGGATCGGGTTCAGCGCCTTCTCCGGATAGGCCACGTGCCCCTGCACGCCGCGCACGACGAGCGTGCCGGAAAGGGAGCCGCGCCGTCCCACGCGGATCAGGTCGCCCAGCGCCGCCTTCGCCGAGGGCTCGCCCACCACGCACCAGTCGATGCGTTCGCCGCGGGCACGGAAACCGTCGGCGACCTTGCGCACGCCGTCGAGGTTGGTCGGGCCTTCCTCGTCACTGGTGAGCAACAGCGCCACGCGCCCGCCATGCCGGGGATGCGCCGCCACGAAACGCTCCAGCGCCACCGCCATCGCCGCCACGGCGCCCTTCATGTCGGCGGCGCCACGGCCGTATAGACGTCCATTCCGGACGGCGGGATCGAACGGCGGAATCTGCCAGGCGGTTTCCGGTCCGCTCGGGACCACGTCGGTATGGCCGAGGAAGGCCAGCGTCGGGGTGCCGTCGCCGTGCACGGCCCAGAGGTTGTCCACCTCGCCATGGCGCAGGTGCTCGATGCGGAAGCCCGCGCGCCGCAACCGCTCGGCCAGCAGCGCCTGGCAGCCGGCATCGTCCGGCGTCACCGAGCGGCGGCGGATCAGTTCGCAGGCGAGGTCGAGCACATCGGACATGGCGGCGGCGGCAGGTGGCGAAGCCGCAGCATAGCAGCGCGTAGACGGCGCTCAGCCACCCACCGCCGTACCCAGGAGGTGCCCCACGCAGTAGGTGACTGCCGCCGCCGCCACGGTGATCGCGAACTGCCGCGCCATTGAGAACAACATGCCGCGCCCGGTGAACAGCGACGTGCCGGTACCGATGATCGCGAGGCCGACGCCGGTGGCGGCGATGCTGCCCAGCATGGCGGCATGGCCGTGCAGGAACAGGTACGGCGTCACCGGGAACGCGGCGCCGAATGCGAACAGGCAGAACGAGGACAGCGCCGCGCCCCACGCCGAACCGCCCAGCTCCTCGGGATCGACCCCCAGGTCCTCGCGCACCACGGTATCCAGCGCGGCGCGCGGCGTCTCCGCGAGATGCCCGGCGAGGTGTTCGGCCTCGGCATGGCCCAACCCCTTCCCGCGGTAGATGCCGGCGATATGGCTGACGCCGTCCTCGGGAGCCACCGCGAGCCGTTCGGCGCGCTCGGTGATCTGTGCCTGGTAGAACTCGCGCGAGCTGTTCACGCTGAGCCATTCGCCCAGTGCCATCGAACAGGCACCGGCGACCAGGCCGGCGAGGCCGGCCAGCAGCACGGCGCGGTCGCTGGTGGCGGCACCGGCCATGCCCATTACCAGCGAGACGTTGGAAACCAGGCCGTCGTTCGCCCCCAGCACTGCCGCGCGCAGCGTGTTGCCGCTGCGCGCGCGGTGGCTGTGGCCGCGCGCGGCGCGCGGCTGGGGCGGCAGGAAATGGTCGCGATGGCCGCTGCGGTCCACTGGCGTGGCGTCGTGGTCGGCATGTTCCAGCCGCACCACGGTGGGCATCACGAACTCGGTACCGAAGGCTTGCGCGAACCAGCCCAGCACGCGCACGCGCAAGCCGGTGCGCGGCGGCGGCACGGCTGCATCCGCCTCGCGCAGATGCGCCTCCCAGAACGCCGCGTTGGCCTGCTCGCCCTCGGCGATGCGGCGGTAGGCGCGCGCCAGCTGGGCATCGGCAGCCAGCTCGGCCAGCCGCGCATACAGCGCCGCGTTGTCGCGCTCGATGCGCAGGTTGGCGAGGTAGCGGCGGATCGTGCGCTTGGTCATGCGGGGCGTATCGCTTGCAGGCAGTGGCGCGCAGCCTAGCAATGAAGCCCTTATGCCGGTGAGGACGGGTCGCGTTACGCCGCCGCGCCCGCCTCAGCGCCCGAACAGCTTCTTGAAGCCGTTGTCGCTGAAGCCCGTGCTGACGCCGCCGTCCTCCCTGAGCACCACCGGGCGGCGGATCAGCGCCGGGTATTCCTTCAGCAGCAGCGTCCACTCCGGATCGCTGCCAGGGTTCTTGCGCTGCGGCAGCAGGTTGCGCCAAGTGGTGGAGGACTTGTTGACCAGTGCCTCCCAGCCGCCCAGCTGCTGCGCCCACGCCTTCAGCGTGGTTGCCGGCACCGGGTTGGCGCGGTAGTCCACGAAGGTGTAAGGCACCGCGAAACGGTCCAGCCAGTTGCGCGCCTTGCGGCAGGTGTCGCAGGTGGGCAGGCCATAGAGGGTTGTCTGGGTCATGCGGGTTTCCTGTAGGAGCCCAGCGTGTGGGCGAGCGGGGGCTTCGATTCGCGCACAGGGTGCGCTCCTACTCGCCGCTCCGCAGCAGTTCATTGATCGACGTCTTGCCGCGCGTCTTCTCGTCCACCTGCTTCACGATCACCGCGGCGTACAGGCTGTGCGAGCCGTCCTTCGCCGGCAGGCTGCCGGCCACCACCACGCTGCCGGCGGGGATGCGCCCGTAGCTGATCTCGCCGGTGGCGCGGTTGTAGATGCGGGTGGACTGGCCGAGGAACACGCCCATGCCGATCACGCTGCCCTTTTCCACCACGACGCCCTCGACCACCTCCGAGCGCGCGCCGATGAAGCAACCGTCCTCGATGATGGTGGGGTTGGCCTGCAGCGGCTCCAGCACGCCGCCGATGCCGACGCCGCCGGAGAGGTGCACGTGCGCGCCGATCTGCGCACACGAGCCCACGGTGGCCCAGGTGTCCACCATGGTGCCCGCGCCCACGTGCGCGCCGATGTTGACGTAGCTGGGCATCAGTACCGCATCCCTGGCGACGTGCGCGCCCCGGCGCACCAGCGCACCGGGTACCACGCGCGCGCCGAGGCCTTCGAGCTCGGCCTCGTTGCCGTGGGCGAAGCGCAGCGGCACCTTGTCGAAGGCCAGCGCCGCCCCGCCATCCACCACGCGGTTGCCGTTGATGCGGAAGTACAGCAGCACGGCCTTCTTCAGCCACTGGTTGACCTTCCAGCCGCCCTGCCCATCCGGCTCGGCCACGCGGCGCTCGCCGGATTCGAGCAGGTCGAGCACCTGGCCCAGCGCGGGACGCAGGTGCGTCTCGACCTCGGCCTGGGTCAGTTCGTTGCGACGCCCGAAGGCGTCGTCGATCAGGGATTCGATGCTTTGCATGGGGAATGGACGTCCAAATCAGTCGGGGGAGGCACCTGCCATTGTGCCCGCGCGGGCCACGCGGCGAAACCTCGATCCGTCCTCCGCCGTGGCGAAGCCGGCATGCGGGCTCAGAGCAGCGCGAGCAGGATCGGCACGACGATGCCGGCACCGGAGACGACGATGATGCGTCCCGCGTGGCGCGTGTATTTCCAGGCCAGGTAGAGGCCGCTCAGCGTCGACACGGCCAGCACCAGCGCGACCAGCGCGGTGAAGACCTTCAACGGCAACGGATTCCGCTGCCGCGGCATGGCGGCCCCGACAGCCGGGCGCGGCACGGGCGCCGGCGCGGCGTTCGCCGCCCGCGCCGCCGGGTTGGTAGCCGGACGCAGCTTGGCCGGCGGCACGGCCATGTCCTGTTTTTTGTGCAGCTGCCCCGCCACCGCCAGCCATTCCGGCGGCGCGTAGCCACTGCCGCGCCTGGCCTCGTGTAGGCCGAAGGTCTGCAGGCCCCCGGTGATGGCGAAAAACAGCAGGGCAGGCGCGGTGAACACGCCGAGGTAGAGGTGCACCAGGCGACAGCCTTTGAGGAAGCGGTGGGTCAATGGCACGCGGGAGCTTCGCAAATGAGAATCGCTAGCATTTAATCAGATCGCGACGGCGGCCGGAAGCACCCGCCGGCCCACAGCGGACGGAACCGGCCGGCGAGGTCGTCGATTTCCCGGCGCGATGGGCACCCCCCGCCCCGTTTCCGCCCCGTTCAAGTTCCGCGGCCGATGGCCGATACCCGTCTCGGCAAGACTCTTGCTTGCCGGTCTGTACCGGGCCTCCCGCAACGGCTGGCCATGCTGAGGGCGTGATGGATGAGAGGGGCACCTCCGTAGACAAGCAGATGAAACGCCGCCCGCGCCTGTTCCGGGTGCTGGCGCTCGTCGCCTACTGCCTGCTCGCCGGCCTCGTGCTGGCGGCGCCCGCGTGGGCGGCGTCCGCGCCAGCGGCATCGATCGAGGCCGGCCTGCCGTTCATCCGCAATTTCGATCCCCGCAGCTACGGCGCGGCGGCGCAGAACTGGTCGCTGGCGCAGGACCGGCAGGGGGTGATCTACGTGGGCAACGTCGACGGCGCCGTGCTGGCCTTCGATGGCGCGCGCTGGCAGCGCATCCCGGTACCCAACCGCGCCGCGGTACGCTCGCTGGCGCTGGGCGCCGACGGCCGCATCTACGTCGGCACGGTGGGCAACCTGGGCTACCTGGAGCCGGACGCCGCCGGTCAGCTGCGTTTCGTCTCACTGCTGGACAAGATCCCGTCCAGCGAGCGCGATTTTGCCGACGTGTGGTCGATCCACCCCACGGCCGACGGGGTGTTCTTCGCCACCTCGACCCAGCTGTTCCGCTACCGGGACGGCGCGATGGAGGTATGGAAGCCGAAGACCAGCTTCCACCTGAGCTTCCTGGTCAACGGCAAGCTGTACATCCGCGAGACCGGCCTGGGCCTGCTGCAACTGGACGGCGAGCGACTGGAACTGTCGCCCGGCGGCAGCCGGTTCGCCGACGAGAAGATCTATGCGCTGCTGCCCTGGCGCGGGCCGGACGCACAGCCCGGCGACCTGCTGGTGGGTACCCGCACGCAGGGCTGGTTCATCCGCCACGGCGACAGCTACCGCCCCTGGGCCACCGAGGCCGACGCGGCGATCCGCAAGAGCCAGCTGTACAACGCGAGCTGGCTGGCCGACGGCCGGCTCGCCGCGGGCACGCTGCGCGGCGGCCTGTACCTGCTCGATGCGCAAGGCCACCTGTTGCGCACACTGACCCGTGGCAGCGGCCTGACCACCAACATGATGCTGGCGCAGCTCCAGGACCGCGAAGGCGGCCTGTGGATCGCCGCCGGCAACGGCATCAGCCGGATCGACCTCGGTTCGCCGCTGACCCACTACGGCGAACGAGGCGGCCTGCCGGACGGCGTGCAGGCGCTGCAGCGCCATGCGGGCACGCTCTACGCGGGCACGTCCGACGGGCTGTACCGGCTGGTGGACGGCGCCGACGCCCATTTCGAACGCCTGCCCCGGGTGACGGGGCAGATCTGGGGCTTTGCCGAGGTGGACGACCAGTTGCTGGTCGCCAGCAGCGACGGCGTGTTTGCCCTCGCAGACGGCAGGTTCCGGCAACTGCTGGACACCCGCCAGAACGCGCTCTCGACGACGGCTCTCAGCCTGCGCCGCTCCACGCGCGATCCGTCGCGCGTGTTCGTGGGCTACCCGGACGGCATCGGCACGCTGCGCCAGCAGGACGGCCGCTGGATCGACGAAGGCCGCATTGCCGGCGTGCGCCAGGAAGTGCGCACGATCCGCCAGGACGCCGAAGGCCACTTGTGGCTGAGCCTGTGGGTCGGCGGCGCGATCCGCCTGAGCCTGCCGCCGGACTGGCAGGGGCCGCGCGACAGGCGCACCGTCAAGGTCGAACGCTTCGGCGCAGCCGAGGGCCTGCCGCCGGAACAGAACGACCTGGTGATGATTGACGGCCGGCTGCGCTTCACCACGCCGCACGGCATCTATCGCTTCGACGGAGCCAGCAAGCGCTTCTCGCTCGACCCGGCGTTCGCCGGGCTCTTCCCCGGCGGACCGCAACCGGTCGACGTGCTGCGCCAGGATCGCCGTGGCGGCCTGTGGGTATATGCCGTCACCGACGCCGACGGCAGCAAGCAGACCGGCCACGCCGTGCACGCCGGCCAGGGCTGGCGCTGGGCGGACACGCCTTTGCAGCCGCTGGCGGGCATCGACATGTCGGTGTTCCTGGACGATGCCGACGGCACCTTGTGGCTGGGCGGCGACAAGGGCCTGTACCGCTACCGGCCCGCGCGCGCCGCGGCGGCGGACCCGCCGCCGCGGACGCTGCTGCGCATGGCGGCCGAACAGGGCGGCCGGGTGCTGTTCGCCGACCACCTCGCCGCCACGCAGCCGCCGGAAATTCCCTATGCGCAGAACTCGATCCGTTTCGAGTTCGCGCTGCCCAGCTACGAGTACTCCTACGCCAACCGTTACCAGGTGTGGCTGCAGGGCCTGGACCGCGGCTGGTCGCCGTGGAGCGAGGACGCCTACCGCGACTACACCAACCTCCCCGACGGCCGCTACCGCTTCCACGTGCGGGCGCGCAACGTGCACGGCCAGCAGGGCCGTGAGGCCACCTTCGACTTCCGCATCCTGCCGCCCTGGTATCGCACCGCCTGGGCATGGCTGCTGTGGGTCGCCGCCGGGATGCTGGCGCTGAGCCTGCTGGTGCGCTGGCGCTCCGCCGCGCTGCGCCGGCGCAACCGCGCGCTGGCCGGCCTGGTGGCGCGGCGCACCACCGAGCTGGCGCAGGCCAACCGGGCGCTGCGCGAGGCCAACGAGGCACTGGCCCAGCAGATCGTCACCGACCCGCTGACCGGCCTGAAGAACCGCCGCTACCTCAACGAACACATCGAGCATGACCTTGCCGCCGCGCGCCGCCACTGCCGGGACCGGCAATCGCTCGGGCCCGGCCATCCGCCGCCGGCACAGCTGCTGTTCCTGATGGTGGACATCGACCACTTCAAGCAGATCAACGACAGCTATGGCCATGCCACCGGTGACCGCGTTCTGCTGCAGTTCCGCGATGTGCTGCTCTCGGTCACCCGCGAATCGGACACACCGGTGCGCCGCGGCGGCGAGGAGTTCCTGATCGTGGCCCGCTTCGCCCCGCCCGGGGCCGGCCCGCAGTTCGCCGAGCGCATCCGCGCGGCGGTGGCCGCGCAGCACTTCGAACTGGGCAACGGCCGGCAGGTGCGCCTCAGCTGCTCGATTGGCTTCGCCAGCTACCCGTTCTACGCCAGCGAACCGGAGCGGCTGAACTGGGAGCAGGTGGTGCACATCGCCGACGAATGCCTGTACGCGGCCAAGCGCCAGGGCCGCAACGCCTGGGCCGGCGTGGCGCCGGTGGCCACGCCGCCGGCGGGCAGCGCGATCGATGCACTGCACGCGACATTCGCCCGCCTGCCCGAGCCCGGACCGTTGCCGGTGCTGGCTTCCTGGGCTTGCGCGGAACCGCTGGAAGCCTGACATGCGCCGCCGCACTGATCCCGCATGCGGACGAAAGGAGGAGCCGTGCCGCGGCGCCCGATCGACGCAACCGAACTGACCGTGGGCCTGCCCATGCGCTTCAACGCCTATGACGGCCGAGGCAACCTGCTGCTGTGCGTGGGCCAAGTGATCGGCAGCGCGGCGCAGCGCGAGATGCTGCTGCAGCACGGGCTGTTCTACGGTTCCGAGGAAGAATGCCGCGGCCCGCTGCCGCCGTCGCCGGAACCGGCACGCTCGCCGCTGGCGCGGCTGCTGGAGGCGCGCCGGCGCCTGCAGGCCCTGCTGGCCGACCCGGAACCGGCGGACTTCCCGGCGGGGATGGCCGACATCGCCGCGCAGGTGCGCGAGGCCTGCCGGCTCAATCCCGACGTGGCGCTGGCCAGCATCCTGCTGCGCACCGACGGCCCGTACAGCAGCCGTCATGCGGTGAACGCGGCGATCGCCTGCCAGCTTACCGGCATGGCGCTGGCGCTCGATGCCGGCGAACTAGCGGCGATCGTCTCGGCCGCGCTGACGATGAACATCGGCATGTTCGCCCTGCACGATGCGCTGGTCGCGTGCGAGGGCCCGCTGTCCGACGTGCAGCATGCGATGGTGCGCGCGCACTGCCGGCTCGGCGTGGCGATGCTGCGCGAGCGCGGCATCACCAGCACCGCGTGGCTCGAAACCGTGCGCGACCACCACGAGCGCAGCGACGGCAGCGGCTATCCCGACGGCAAGCGCGGTGCGCAGATCGGCCGGGCGGCATGCCTGGTAGCCTTGGGCGATATCTATTGCGCGCGCGTCGCGGGCCGCGACTACCGGCCGCCGTTGCAGCCGACGCAGGCGCTGCGCTGGCTGTTCCTCAACGAAGGGGCGGCGCTGGACGAGCACCTGGCCCGGGTGTTCATCAAGACGCTGGGCGTTTACCCGCCCGGCACCGGCGTGCGCCTGCGCAACGGTTCGCTTGCAGTGGTGCTGCAGCGACAGTCGGCCGGCCACCAGCCAGTGGTGGCCTCGCTCACCACGCACGACGGCCTGCGCCTGCACTCGCCGATCCGGCGGCGCGGCGACATCGAGGCGCACGCCGTCACCGAAGTGGTGGACCTGTCGTCGCTGGGCATCCGGGTCGGCATGGAAGCGCTGTGGGGCGCCGACGCCGCGGACTGACGCGCCGGACTGGCTAGGCGCCCTGCCCCAGTCGCGCCAGCAGGGACTGCCGCAGGCGCTCCTGCAGGGCGTCGTCCAGCGGCGCATCGGCGCGGTCGCTGAGCTGGAAGAAATCCTCCACCCGCTCGCCGAAGGTGGCGATGCGCGCGTCGTGCACGCGCACCGCGCAGGCCACCAGCACCTGCGCCACCGCGGCCAGCAGGCCCGGACGGTCGCTGCATACCAGGGCCATGCGGGTGCGTCCGTCGGCCTGGCGGAAGTCGATCCGCGGCGGCATCTGGAAGTGCTTGAGCTGGCGCGACATGCTGCGCCGCGGCGGCAGGATCTGGCCGCCCTGCGCCAGCGCGCGCTGCATGCGTGCGCGCAATTCCTCCGCGCGATCTGCGCTGGCCGGCTGCTGGCCGTCCGCCTCCAGCAACAGGAAGGTGTCCATCGCCAGGCCGGCGGTAGAGTTGAGGATGCGTGCCTCCACCACCGAGAAGTGCAGCCGGTCCAGCATCGCGGTGACGCTGGCGAACAGTCCGTCACGGTCGGGCGTGCAGACGAACAGCTCGGTGCTGCCGCGCACCGAAAGCGGGTGCACGGCGACCAGCGGCCACGCGCCGTCCGCGCGCACGATCGCCGCGGTCTGCCAGGCGATCTGCTCGGGGCGGTGGCGCAGGAAGCTGGACGCGGGAAACACGCTCCAAGCACGCTCGGCCGCTTCCGCGGCGATGCCCTCGTCCTGCAGCAGGATCAGTGCCTGCGCGCGGCAGGCGTCGATGCGCGCCGCGGCATCGTGGCCGGGTCGGGTATCGCTGCGCAGCGCCTGCCGCGCGGCGGCCAACAGGTCGGCCAGCAGGCGGTCCTTCCAGCCGTTCCACAGCTTCGGGCTGGTGCCGATGATATCGGCCACGGTGAGCAGGTAAAGCCGGCCCAGCCGCTCGCGGTCGCCCACGGTGTCGGCGAAACGGCGCACCACGTCGGGGTCGGTGATGTCCTGCCGCTGCGCGGTGGTGCTCATCAGGAGATGCCAACGCACCAGCCAGGCCACGCGCTCGCCATCGGCCGCAGGCAAACCCAGCTTGGCGCAGAACGCACGCGCGTCGCCTTCGCCCAGCACGGAATGGTCGCCGCCGCGGCCCTTGGCGATGTCGTGGAACAGGCCGGCCAGCAACATCAGTTCCGGTTGCCCCAGGCTGGCCCAGACGTCGCAGGCGACGGGGAATTCGGCACGCGCATCGGGATCGGCAAAGCGCGCCATCTGGCGCAGCACGCGCAGCGTGTGCTCGTCCACGGTGTAGACGTGGAACAGGTCGTACTGCATGCGCCCGACCACCTTGCCGAACGCGGGCAGGATCGCGGCCAGCAGCCCGTGCCGGTTCATCCGCCACAGCGCATCCACCGCCGGCGCGCCACGCTTGAGAAGGCGCAGGAACGCGGCCAGCACCTCGGGATCGTCGGCCAGCCTGCCGTCATGCTGCGCGGTGGCCTGGTGGATGCGCCGCATGGTGTCGGCGGAAAAACCGGTCAGGCCCCGTTCGTCCAGCCGCGCGATGAAGGCCTCGACCAGCGCCGCCGGCCGCCGCGCGAAGAGTCCGGGATCGCGCGCCGACAAGCGCGTGCCGTGGCGCACGAAGTCCTCGCCGACCGGCTTGGCCTCGCCCGGCGGCTCCAGCAGCTCGACGAAACGCTCGGCGATCTGCACGCCCAGCCGCTCGATCTGGCTGGCCGCACGGTAGTAGCCCTGCATGAACTGCTCGACGCCGAGGTTCTTCTCGTGCTCGTCCTCGAAACCCAGCCGCCCCGCCAGTGCGCGCTGGTAGTCGAACAGCAGGCGCTCCTCCGGCCGCCCCGCCTCCAGGTGCAGCGCGAAACGGTAGCGCCGCAACGTGGCCTCGGCGTCGCACAGGCTGGCGCGCTCGGCCGGATCGAGCAGGCCGGCGTCCTGCATCGCCTCGAAGCCGCCGGCATGCGCCAGCCGGCGTCCCAGCCAGCGCAGCGAGTCCAGCGTGCGCAGGCCGCCCGGACCGTCCTTGAGGTTGGGTTCGAGATTGCTCGCGGTATCGTTGTGCCGCGCATGGCGGGCGTCGCGCTCGGCCAGCCGCGCGGCGAGGTATTCGCGCGGCGGCCACAGCGCGGGATCGTCCACGATGGCGCGCAGCGGCACGTCCATGGCCGCGTCGCCGGCCAGCCGGCGCGCGTCTAGCAGACTGGTGAACACGCTGGCGTCGGCGGCAGCGAGCGCGCGGCATTGCGCCGGCTCGCGCACCGCGTGCCCCACCTTGAGACCCACGTCCCACAGCGTGGCGAAGCATTGCTCCAGGGCGCGCAGGCGCGCCGGCCCGGGCCGTTCGGCCAGCACCAGCAGGTCCACGTCGGAATGCGGGAACAGCAGGCCACGGCCGAACCCGCCGACGGCGAACAGCGCCGCGCCCGTCACCTCGCCGAGGCAGGCCGTCCACACGTGCACCACGATGCGCGCCACCGCCTCGGCGCGGCGGCGCGCCAGCGCGCTGGCGTCGGCGCCGTCGCGGAACGCGGTGGCCAGCGCACGGTCCACGTCCCCCAGCAATTGCCGCAGCGCACGCCGCGCATCGGCCGACACGCCCGAACGCGGCACGGCCGGCGGCAGGCGCGGCAGGGACGGAAGCACGACGCTCATCGGCGGGATCGGGGACGACGGGAAGGAATCGTCAGTCTGCCACGCTTCCCGCCCCGCTGTGGCAGCGCACCCTGTGCGCGAATGCCTTCGCCTGGATCAGGCGCCGGGGCGGTCCTGCACAGGGTGGGCTGCTACGCATCCGGCCAGGGCGTCAGGATCTCGAAACCGTCGGCGGTCACCGCGATCGTGTGTTCCCACTGCGCGGAGAGCGAGTGGTCCTTGGTGACCACGGTCCAGCCGTCAGGCAGCTGCTTGGTGTGCGGCTTGCCGGCGTTGATCATCGGCTCGACGGTGAAGGTCATGCCCTCCTTCAACTCCACACCGGTACCGGGCTTGCCGTAGTGCAACACCTGCGGCTCGTCGTGGTAGACCTTGCCGATGCCGTGGCCGCAGTATTCGCGCACCACGCTGAAGCCTGCCGCCTCGGCGTGCTGCTGGATCGCGTGGCCCACGTCGCCAAGGGTGGCGCCGGGGCGCACCGCGCGGATGCCGCGCATCATCGCCTCGTGGGCAGTGTCGACCAGGCGTCTGGCCAGCACCGAGGGCGTGCCCACGAAATACATGCGGCTGGTGTCGCCGTGCCAGCCGTCCTTGATGACTGTGACGTCGAGATTGACGATGTCGCCGTCCTTCAGCACCTTGCCCGGGCTGGGAATGCCGTGGCAGATCACGTGGTTGACGGAGGTGCACAGCGTCTTCGGGAAGCCGTGGTAGCCCACGTTGGCCGGCACCGCCTTCTGCACGGTGACGATGTGCTCGTAGGCCAGGCGGTCCAGCTCCTCGGTGGTGACGCCGGGCTTGACGTGGTCCGTGAGCATGGCCAGCACCTCGGCGGCCAGCTGGCCGGCCACGCGCATGCCTTCGAGGTCCTTGGGGGATTTCAGGGTAATCGCCATGATTTCGCCTATGTGGCGGCACAAACGCCGGAAATCCAGCGACTTGCCGCATTGCCGGCGCACCGGCTACAATTGCGCGGTTTTGCAGACTGCATCCGGCGCCATTGACGCCCGCGCAATGCAAAACGAGACGGGATTGTAACCGCGCCGCGGCACAAGCCCAAACCAACGCCACACACGCATCGGCACCGCCTTCGGGGTGCCGCGCCAGTTCGCTGTCGCGGTCGAAGCCGGGGATGCGTGGAGGTCCCAACCCCCGGGCCGCACCTCACAAGGCCCACTGCAAGGAGTTACACCATGGCTCAAGTCACCATGCGCGAAATGCTCGAAGCCGGCGTGCATTTCGGCCACCAGACCCGTTACTGGAATCCGAAGATGGCCCCGTACATCTTCGGCGCCCGCGGCAAGATCCACATCATCAACCTCGAAAAGACCCTGCCGCTGTTCACCGACGCGATGAACTTCCTGTCGGGCCTGGCGCAGAAGCGCGGCACCATCCTGTTCGTGGGTACCAAGCGTTCCGCCCGCGAGGCGCTGGCCGAGGAGGCCGCCCGCGCCGGCATGCCCTTCGTCACCGCGCGCTGGCTGGGTGGCATGCTCACCAACTTCCGCACCGTGAAGCAGTCGGTGGCCAAGCTGAAGGAACTGGAAGCGGCCGAGACCGACGGCAGCTTCGACAAGCTGGTCAAGCACGAAGTGCTGGCCCGCCGCCGCGAGCGCGACAAGCTGCAGGCCTCGCTGGGCGGCATCAAGGACATGAACCGCCTGCCCGACGCGCTGTTCGTGATCGACATCGGCCACGAGGACATCGCGGTGCAGGAAGCCAAGAAGCTCGGCATCCCGGTGATCGCGGTGGTCGACACCAATTACAACCCGGAGCTGGTGGACTACGCGATCCCCGGCAACGATGACGCGATCCGCGCGATCCAGCTGTACGCCCGTGCCGCCGCCGATTCCATCCTGGAAGGCAAGGCCGCCGCGCCGACCGCCGCCCAGGGCGACGCCGACGAGTTCGTCGAGCTGGACGAGGAAGGCAACCCGGTCGCCAAGGCCGAGCGCAAGAGCGCCCCGCCGCGCCGCGATCGCGACGCCGCTCCGCGCAAGGGTGCCGGCGCGCCGCGCCGTGACGGTGGCCGCGAAGGCCGCGCTCCGCGCGACGCCAAGTAAGCCGCTGCAGCGACGGGCAACCGCCGCCGCAACGACAAGCCATCCCGGCGTCGTGGCGCCTGCCGCCACGACGCCTCAAGCATTCGAGGAACAACGATGAGCAATATCTCCGCCCAACTCGTCAAGGAACTGCGCGAGCGTTCCGGCGCCGGCATGATGGAGTGCAAGAAGGCGCTGGTCGAGAACAACGGCGACATCGAGGTCGCGATGGAGTGGCTGCGCAAGTCCGGCCTCGCCAAGGCCGACAAGAAGGCCAGCCGCGTGGCCGCCGAGGGCCGCATCGTGGCCGCCCAGGCCGCCGGCAAGGCCGTCCTGGTCGAGGTCAACTGCGAAACCGACTTTGTCACCAAGAACCCCGACTTCGTGAAGTTCAGCGACACCGTCGCCGACGTGGCCCTCAACTCCGGCGCCACCGACATCGACGCGCTGAAGGCCGCTGCCTATCCAGGCGCCGCCAGCGTCGAGGAAGGCGCCAAGGCGCTGGTCGCCACCATCGGCGAGAAGATCGAAGTGCGCCGCCTGGCCCGCATCGAGACCGACGGCACCATCGGCAGCTACATCCACGGCGGCCGCATCGGCGTGCTGGTGGCGATCAAGGGCGGTTCCGAGGAGCTGGCCAAGGGCATCGCAATGCACGTGGCGGCAATGAACCCGCCCTACGTGAAGGCCGAGGACGTCCCCGCCGATTTCATCGCCAAGGAAAAGGACATCGCGCTGGCCGCAATGTCGGACAAGGAAAAGGCCAAGCCGGCCGAGATCCTGGAGAAGATCGTCGCGGGCAAGATCAACAAGATCGTGTCCGAGGTCACCCTGGTCGGTCAGCCCTACGTGCTGGACACCAACGTCACCGTGGGCGACGTGCTGAAGAAGGAAGGCGCCGACGTGGTCTCGGTGGTGCGCCTGGCCGTGGGCGAAGGCATCGAGAAGGTGCAGGAAGACTATCTGGCCGAAGTCGCCAAGGCGATGCAGGTCTAAGCACCTCCACGCAAGCCCTGCGCCTCGCGCCCACGGATGGGCGCACGCGAAGCGGAGCCAGATTCGCCCTGCGAATCTGGCGAGTCAAAAAAAGGGGCAGGAGCCCCTTTTTTGACCCTCAGGCACGGACGCCCTTACTCTGGTCTGCCATACAGCCGGACACGAAAAAGCCGCGGACCCCCGCGGCTTTTTCGTGTCCGAAACCACGAGCGATTCACCCCCGCAGCGCCTCCAGCGTCGGCGCCACCTGCGCCTCGCGACTCAGCTCACGCCCCAGCGTCTCCAGCCGCTGCGCCAGCTGCGCAGTATCCGGCGCACACACAGTGGCATGCCCCACCTTGCGCCCCGGTCGCGCCTGCTTGCCATAGTCGTGCCAATGCGCGTCGACGGCGCGCAGCACCGGCACGGCATCCGGCAGTTCGCCGATCCAGTTGAACATCGCCGACATGCCGCGCGCGCCGGTATCGCCCAGCGGCAGGCCAAGCACGGCGCGCACGTGGTTCTCGAACTGGCTCGCGTGCGCACCCTCGATGGTCCAGTGGCCGGAATTGTGCACGCGCGGCGCCATCTCGTTGCCGAGCAGCTCGCCGTCCTTGACGAAAAGCTCCAGCGCGAACACACCCACGTAGTCCAGCCGCTCCGCCAGGGTGCGCGCCAACGCAGTGGCGCGCGGCTGCAAAGCATTGATGTCGGGCGCCGGCGCCAGGCTCATCGACAATACGCCGTCCACGTGCCAGTTGCGGGTCAGCGGCCAGGTGCGGAAATCGCCGTCGCGTCCACGCACGGCCAGCACCGACAGCTCGCGCTGGAACGGCACGAAGGCCTCCAGGATCAGCCCGTGCTTCGCGGCCTGTGCGCCCAGCGCAGCCCAGGCGGCGTCGGCATCCGCAACCGTCCTCAGCCGGAACTGGCCCTTGCCGTCGTAGCCGAGGCGACGCGTCTTGAGCACCGCCGGCGCGCCCACGGCGGCCAGCGCGCTGTCGAGGCCGGCGCGATCGTCCACCGCCATGAACTCGGGGGTGGCCAGCCCGCATTCGCGGAACGTGGTCTTCTCCACCAACCGGTCCTGCGCCACCGCCAGCGCGCGAGGGTTCGGAAACACCGCCACCCGCCCGGCCAGCCATTGCGCCGTCTCGGCCGGCACGTTCTCGAAGTCGAAGGTGATCACGTCGACCCGGCGCGCGAACTCCTCGAGTGCGGCGTAGTCGGTCCAGTCGGCCTTGACCAGCGGCGCCACCTGGCCGGCACAGGCGTCCGCGGCGCCGTCCACCACCAAGGTGTTCACGCCCAGTGGCGCGGCCGCCAGCGCCAGCATGCGCGCCAGCTGGCCTCCGCCCAGGATGCCCAGCACGGGCTGCCGCGAGGCGCTCATGCGCGCGGGTCCGGCTGGTCGAGCACGGCCTGGGTCTGCTTCGCCCGCCAGTGCTCCAGCGCCTGGGTCAGGCGCGGATCGTGCAACGCCAGCACCGCCGCCGCGAGCAGGCCGGCGTTCACCGCGCCGGCGCGGCCGATCGCCAGCGTGCCCACCGGGATGCCGGCCGGCATCTGGGCGATGGAAAGCAGGGAATCCATGCCGTTCAGGGCCTTGGACTGCACGGGCACGCCGAACACCGGCAGCCGGGTCTTGGCCGCCAGCATGCCCGGCAGGTGGGCGGCGCCGCCGGCGCCGGCGACAATCACCTGGATGCCGCGGCCGGCGGCCTGCTCGGCATAGCGGAACAGCAGGTCCGGCGTGCGGTGGGCCGATACCACCTGCACCTCGTGCGCCACGCCCAGCTCGGTCAGCACCCCGGAGGCGTGCTCCATGGTCTCCCAGTCCGAGCGCGACCCCATCACCACGCCCACTCGTGGCGTTTCCGTCGTAGCTGTCATGGTCCGGCCGTCCAAAAGTGGTTATTGTACGGGCTTTCCGGTTCCGCAACGATTTAGCCCCATGGACAAGCGCCTGCTCGACATCCTGTGCTGCCCGGTCAGCAAGACGCCGGTGCGCCTGCTTGCCCGTGCCGAACTGGACGCGCTGAACGGCGCCATCGTGGCCGGCGACGTGGTCACCACGGCCGGCAGCCCGGTACGGGAACGCCTCGACGAAGGCCTGATCACCACCGACCGCAAGCTGATTTACCGTGTCGACGACGGCATCCCCGTGATGCTGCCCGAAGAAGGCATCGGCACCACCCAGTTGAACGATTTCCCGGCCACCCCCTGAAGCAGCCTCCCCACGCCCCGACCCATCGCCGATGGACCGGCGACCCGCCCGCAGGACGCCGCAGCGCCAACGACAAACTTCCGGTGTGGCCATGAACGAAGCCTACGAACCGCCCAAGATCGTGCCCCTGGCGCCGCGCCTCGACGCCGCCGGCGGCGAGCGCGTGGGCGAACTGCTGAACGCCGTGCGCGGGATCGCCGGCAAGCGCCTGCAGCAATGCCTGGGCAACCTGTTCGAGCACGTCGACGACGCACTGTTCGACCTTGCCGAGAAGGCCGAAAACAACGCCACCCAGACCCACTACTTCGATGGCATGCGCGAGGTGCGCAAGCGCCGTCCGGCGATCGAGCGCAACTTCCTCGCCACGGTCAACCGCGAGCTGGGCAACCTGGCCGGGCGCGCCGCGCCAAACACCGCGGCGCCCGCGCCCGCGATGGCCGAGCTGTCGCTGGTCGCCGATTCGGAACTGGAGGAATCGCTGGCGATCACCAGCATGAGCAGCAAGCACGAGAGCCGGCTGGCGCGCGACCTGTTCGCGATCAACCAGCGCCTTTCGGTGATCTGCGGCGGCCGCAAGATCGACGACTCCGACAATCCGATCGCCCCGGCGGCGCTGTCGCAGGCCTTCCGCCAGGCGCTGAAGGAACTGGGCGCGGACATGCGCGTCAAGCTGCTCATCTACAAGCTGTTCGACCGCTACGCGCTGTCCTCGCTGGAAGAGCTGTATGCCGAGGCGAACGCCGACCTGGCCCGTGCCGGGGTGCTGCCGCAGCTCCGTCCGGTGGCATCGCGCGGGGCCGGTGCGCCCCGCGGCAGCACCCAGGCGGCACCAGCCGCTGGCGGCGCGATGGCCGGTGCCGGCTCGGACGAGGTCACCGATCCCGCGGCCGCCGAACTGCTGCAGACCCTGCACGGCCTGTTCGTCGCGCGGCGCGGCGGCGTCGCCGCTCCGCTCGCCCAGGCCGGCGACGCCGGCGGCCCGCCACCCTCCGTCGGCGAGCTGCTGGGCGCGCTCAGCGTGCTGCAGACCCAGCTGGCGTCGGGCGGCATGGCGGCACCGTCCATGGTGGCCGGCAACGGCAGCTTCGACCGCGAGGCCGTGGCGCAGCTCAAGGAGCAGCTGCTGGGCCAGCTTGGCGCGCTGCGCGGCGCGCGGCCCAGCCATGTCGCCAGCATCGACGAGGACACCATCGACCTGGTCGGCATGCTGTTCGAGTTCATCCTCGAGGACGACACCCTGCCGGCCGAGATGCAGGTGCTGCTGGCCCGGCTGCAGATCCCCTACCTCAAGGCGGCGATCCTCGACCGCAAGCTGTTCGCGCATCGCCAGCACCCGGCGCGTCGCCTGCTCGATGCCCTGGCCGAGCAGGCCAAGGGCTGGTCGCCGGAATCCGACCGCGACGGGCGCCTGCACGACAAGGTCAAGGCCATCGTCGACCAGTTGCTGCACGAGTTCGACGACGACCTCGGCATCTTCGAACGCCTGCTGCTCGACCTGCAGCAATTCCACGAGACCAACCGTCGACGCTCCGAACTGGCCGAGCAGCGCGTGGCCGAATCCACCCGCGGCCGCGAGAAGCTGGAACAGGCGCGCCGCCGCGCCGCCCGCGAGATCGTTGAACGCATCGACGGCCGCAAGCTGCCACCGCTGGTGCACGAGGTGCTGGCGCGCGCCTGGGCCAATCACCTGGTGCTGGTGCTGCTGCGCCAGGGCGAGGATTCCGGCGAGTTCCGCGACGCCCTGCGCTTCGTGGACGACTTCATCGCCAGCACGCGGCCGGCGCAGGACGCCGTCGCGCGCCAGCAGCTGCGCCAGCTGCTGCCCGGCATCGAGCGTTCGCTGCGCCAGGGCCTGGTCAACGTGGCCTTCCAGCCGCAGGACATCGAGCGCCTGCTCGCACAGCTGCGCGACTGGTACGGCTTGCAACTGGGCGAACCGGCACGCGCTGCCCGGCCGGCCGCCGAGGTTGCCGCGGCCGCCGTTGCCGCGATCCCGGAAAGCATCCAGCCCATCGTCGAGCCACCGGCCGAGCAGGACGAGCTGCCCGAGGAGAGCGTGCCGGTTGCCACCGACAGCCCCGAGTGGCACCAGGTGGAGGCGCTGCAACCTGGCGTCTGGCTCGAATTCCAGCTGCCGGACGAACCAATGGTGCGCGCCAAGCTGTCTTGGATCAGCCCGATGAGCGGCCGCTACCTGTTCGTCAACCGGCGCGGCCTGAAAGTGGCCGATTACGCGCCGCAGGAGCTGGCGGTGCTGCTGGCCGGCGGTCATGCCCAGGTGCTGGCCACCAACGCGCTGTTCGACCGCGCGATGAGCGCCATCGTCAGCCGCCTGCGCCAGCCCGGCACGCCCCAGTCCGGCACGGATACCGAATGAATTCCAGCCTCCCGTTCGCTCCGCCCTCCCCCGAACTGATTGCCGCCGATGTGGAACGCGCCTTTGCCGAGGACCTCGGCAAAGGCGACGCCACCGCCGAACTGCTGCCGGCCGACGCCTTGGCCACCGCCGCGCTCACCTGCCGCGACGAGGCGGTGCTCGCCGGGGCGCCTTGGTTCGACGCCTGCTTCCGGCGCATGGATCCGGCGGTACGCATCGAATGGCAGGCGCGCGACGGCGAACGCGTGGCGCCCGGCACGGTGATCTGCAGGCTTTCCGGCCACGCGCGCTCACTGGTCAGCGCCGAGCGCTCGGCGCTGAACTTCCTGCAACTGCTGTCCGCCACCGCCACGGCCACCGCCGCCTACGTGGCGGCGGTGGCCGGCACCGGCACGCGCGTGCTCGACACCCGCAAGACGATCCCCGGCCTGCGCCAGGCGCAGAAGTACGCGGTGCGCTGCGGCGGCGGCCACAACCACCGCATCGGTCTGTACGACGCGATCCTGGTCAAGGAAAACCACATCATCGCCGCCGGCGGCATCGCGGCGGCGGCGACGGCGGCACGCCGCCTGCATCCCGGCCTGCTGCTCGAAGTCGAGGTGGAGAACCTCGACGAATTGCAGCAGGCGCTGGCTGCCGGCGTGGACCGCATCATGCTCGACAACTTCACCGTGCCGCTGATGCGCGAGGCCGTGCAGATCAACGCCGGGCGCGTGCCACTGGAGGTATCCGGCAACGTCGACCTGACGACCATTGGCGAGTACGCCCGCACCGGCGTCGATTACGTCTCGGTGGGCGCACTGACCAAGCACGTCCACGCGGTCGACCTCTCGCTGCGGCTGCGGCTGGGCTGAGAGCCCCCGCAGGAGCACACCCCGCGCGCGAAAAGCTCTCGGCTCCGATCAGGCGCCAGGGCATTCGCGCACAAGGTGCACTACTACGGCTCCGCATGGGTTCCGCTTGCGCGCCGACCTGCGCGCCCACACACTGCGGACATGGGCAACGTCAACGATTTGCTGATACTGCTGGCGCTGATCGCCGTGACCGGGCTGTGGCTGAAGCTGAGCGCGGCGCGTGAACGCGCGACCACCGAAGCGCGGCAGCAATGCGAACGTTACGGGCTGCAGTTGCTGGACGAGACCGTGGGCCTGCGGGCGCTGCGCTTGCGCCGCGTAACCGGGCGTCGCAGGCTGGAACGCTGCTACGGCTTCGAGGTGAGCATCGACGGCGCGGATCGCGAGCAAGGCTCGCTGTGGATGCTGGGCGGCACGCTGAGCGAACTGCGGCTGCCCACCGTGGTGCTGACTCCGCCGGAACCGGTGCGGACTCCGCCCATCGGCATGGAATCGCGTCATCCGGCCGCCACGCCCGCGGGCGATCCGGGCAGACCCGTACCGGGCAGCAACGTGGTGCCGCTGCGACCGCACCGCCGTTCCGGCGGCGACACGCTGCACTGACCGCAGCGTATCGCGGCGGGAGCTGCTGCTACTTGATGACGCGCAGGAACGGCGCGCCGCGCTTGGGCTTGTCGTCGCCGTTGCCGCCCTGGCCCGACGGCGGCTCATCGGGCGCCGGCGCGGGCGGCGGCGTGTCGCCACCTTCCTCTTCCGCCGGGAACATCATGCCCTGGCCGTTTTCCTGGGCGTACAGCGCCAGCACCGAACCGACCGGGATGCGCACCGAATGGCTGACGCCAGAGAAGCGCGCGGAAAAGCCTATCCAGTCGTTGCCGAGTTCCAGGTTCGCCACCGCGCGCATCGCGATGTTCAGCACCACCTGGCCGTTCTTCACCACCTGTGGAGGCACCCGCACGCCTTCGCCGGTGGCATCGATCAGGAGGTACGGGGTCAGGCCGTTGTCGCTGATCCAGTCGTAGATCGCCCGCAGCAGGTACGGGCGATTGGAGCTCATCGGATGGGTGGCTTCATTCATCAGGGTCGCATGGCCTTTTCTTGCTCGGTCATGCTGCGCGCAAAACCCTGGCTGTGGAAGAGCCGTTCGCCATAGTCGACGATCGGCTTGCCCTCGCGGCCCAGGTCCACGCCCAGCCAGGGCAGCCGCCACACCACCGGCGCCACCAGACAGTCGGCCAGGCTCATCTCGGGATTGAGGAAGAACTTCGCCGCCTTGAACAGCGGCAGCGCGGCCAGCAGATGCGCGCGCAGGCGCTTGCGCGCGGGCTCGGCGGAACGGCCGCCGGCGCGGATGGTGTCGACCTCCGTCAGCCAGTCCTTCTCGATGCGCACCGCGGCGACGCGCAGCCGCGCACGGGACAGCGGATCGATCGGCATCAGCGGCGGATGCGGGTAGCGCTCGTCGAGGTATTCGCACACCACGCCCGCGTCGTACAGGGTGAGGTCGCGATCAACCAGGGTCGGCGTGCTGCCGTAGGGGTTGAGATCGAGAAGATCTTCCGGCGGCTTGCCCGGGTCCACCAGTACGCGCTCGTAGCTGACGCCCTTGGCGGCCAGCACCAGACGGGCACGGTGACACTGGATGCCGTCGGCCGTGGTGTAGAGGGTGAGTGCGGTACGCGAGCGGGCGCTTGGAACCATGCGCGATATTCCCTGTTGCGGTTGCACGAACGCGACAGCCCCGAGGCTGCCGCATTCGATGGGTGTTTCCCCGGAAATCAGTGCACGTCTTTCCAGTATTCCTTCTTGAGAAAGTAGGCCAGCAGGGTGAACAGCGCCAGGAACAGCAGCACCCACACGCCATAATGGTGGCGCTGCATGGCGGCCGGCTCCGAAACGTACTCCAGGAAGTTCACCAGGTCACGCGATGCCTGCTGGTACTGCGCCGGGGTCAGCTTGCCCGGATGGGCCAGTTCGAGCTTCTCCACCTCGTCGCTGCCGGGCTTGGTCACCGCGGCCTGCTGGCCCTGCAGCTCCCACAGCGGGAACGGCATCGCGGCGCTCGGCAGCGTGGTGTTGTTCCAGCCGATCGGGCTCTTCGGATCGAGGTAGAAGGTGTTGAGGTAGGTGTAGACCCAGTCGGCGCCCTTCGCGCTCACTTCCAGCGACAGGTCCGGCGGAGCCTTGCCGAACCACTTGGACGCGTCCTCCGCCGGCATGTGCGAGATCACCGGATCGTCGAACTTGGCGCCGGTGAAGTTGAGGTTCTGCATCACCTGCTGCTCGGTCAGCCCGAGATCGTCGGCAATGCGCGAGTAGCGCATGTACTTCAGCGAGTGGCAGCCCACGCAGTAGTTGAAGAACAGCTTGGCGCCGCGCTGCAGGGAGGCCTGGTCGCGCACGTTGGAGCCCGACGCCATCAGCCCGCCTTCCTCGGCCCGTGCCGCCGGCTGAGCGGCGAGCAGCAGGCCCAGGGTCAGCGCGACCGCGGGAAGAAGTTGCTTCACCAGGAGCCTGGGTTTCATCAAGAGCGTCGGCTTAGTCATGCATCGTCACCCGATCCGGAACCGGCTTGGTCTTCTCCCAGCCGAAATAGGTATAGGCCCACAGGAACGCGAAGAAGCCGAAGTAGATCAGCGTCATCGTGCGGCCGAACGCGTTCTCCCACACGGTGAGGTCCACATTGCCGAACCAGGCCGGAATCACTTCCGCGGTGATGCCCGCGCCTACCGCGCCGAGGCCGAAGAACGCGATCACGAACAGTCCCAGCGCCACCTTGTAGCCGGTGCCGCGGTAGCGGATCGACTTGACCTGGCCGCGGTCGAGCCACGGCAGCAGGAACAGCACCGCGATCGCACCGAACATCGCCAGCACGCCCCACACGGCGGTACCCGCGAACGACGGGATCATGCGCACGATCGCGTAGAACGGGGTGAAGTACCACACCGGCTTGATCTCGGCCGGGGTGACCAGGTTGTTGGCCATGATCGAGTTGTCGTGCTCGAGGAACCAGCCGCCGAAGGTCGGCGCGAAGAAGATGATGAAGGCCGCCACGATCAGGAAGAAGCCCACCCCGAACAGGTCCTTCACCGTGTAGTACGGGTGGAAGGGGATGCCGTCCACCGGCGCGCTCGCGCTCCAGCGGTTGCCCTTGGGCCCGTGCTTGACGTCCACGCCGTCGGGGTTGTTCGAGCCCACCTCGTGCAGTGCCGCCAGATGCAGCACCACCAGCAGCAGCAGCACGATCGGCAGTGCGATCACATGCAGGGCGAAGAAGCGGTTCAGGGTGGCGTCGGCAGGCAGGAAATCGCCCATGATCCACTCGACCAGGTGGCCGCCGATCACCGGGATGGTGCCGAACAGCGACACGATCACCTTGGCGCCCCAGAACGACATGTTGCCCCACGGCAGCACGTAGCCCATGAAGGCCTCGGCCATCAGCACCAGGAAGATCAGCATGCCGAGCAGCCACACCAGCTCGCGCGGCTTCTTGTACGAGCCGTACATGATGCCGCGGAACATGTGCAGGAACACCACCACGAAGAACAGCGACGCGCCGGTGGAGTGCATGTAGCGGATCAGCCAGCCCCACTCCACGTCGCGCATGATGTACTGCACCGAGTCGAAGGCGCCGGCCGCGCTCGGGTTGTAGTTCATCGTGAGGAAGATGCCGGTGACGATCTGGTTGACGAGGACCAGCATCGCCAGCGAGCCGAAGTAGTACCAGAGGTTGAAGTTCTTCGGCGCGTAGTACTCGGTCATGTGCTTGCGGTACACGGGCGCGAGGCCCGGCGCCCGCTCGTTGACCCACTCGCCGATGCTTGCGAATACCTTGGCCATTACGCTGCTCCCTCCGGACCCACGCCGATCTGCACGGTCGTGGCGTCAATGAAGTGGTACGGCGGGATCTCCATGTTCTTGGGCGCGGGCACCCCCTGGTAGACGCGGCCGGCCATGTCGTAGCGCGAGTGGTGGCAGGGGCAGTAGTAGCCGCCCTGCCAGTTCGGGTCGAACGGCTCGGGCTTGATCTCGCCCACGTAGTTCGGCACGCAGCCGAGGTGGGTGCAGATGCCGACCATCACCAGCCACTCGGGTTTGATCGAGCGCGTCTCGTTCTGCGCGTACTTCGGCTGCTGGGTGGCGGAGGCGCCGTCGGACTTCGGGTCGACGAGGCGCGGGTCCTGCTTCGGCAGCGCCGCCAGCTGCGCCGGGGTGCGGTTGACGATGAACACCGGCAGGCTGCGCCAGCCGACGATCAGCTGCTGGCCCGGTTCGATCTTCTTGAGGGACTGGGTGACCGGTGCTCCGGCGGCCTTGGCTCGCGCGCTGGGCTCCCACGACTTGATGAAGGGCACGGCTGCCGAGACGATTCCCACACCGCCCACCACCGAAGTGGCGGCTGTGAGAAACCGGCGGCGGCCATGATCGACGACTTCGTTCGCCATCAGGCTCTCCGGTACTTGATGCGTCAGGATGGGCTTGCGCCCAGCAATGGTGTGGAACCCCTGAAAATCGCGTTAGTCTAGCGTCAGCCCCCACACCGTACAATAAAAGTGCCGCGGCGTATCGACGCTGGGGGAACCTCGCCCGGCCTCGGCTGCACGGCCAGCCTACCCTACCGTCCGCCCGCCCGTCACGGATTGCAGCACGACATGAAACATGCCGCCGGCACGCTCGCCTTCCTCGCCCGCTGTGTCGTCATCGGCCTCGCGGCAGCGTTCGTGATCGGCCTGTTCTGGCCCGGCAGCGGCGAGCGCCTGCGCGCGCGGCTGGGGCTGCCCGCCGCACCGGTAGCCGTCGCGCCGGCCGTCGCCGCGCCCACCTCCTACGCCGACGCGGTCGCCGCCGCCGCTCCCTCGGTGGTCAACATCTACGCCAACAAGATCGTCAACGAGCGGGCGATCAAGATGTACGACAACCCGATCCTGCAGCAGCTGCTGGGCGGCACGCTGACCACCTACGCGCGCCGCGAGCAGACCCTGGGCTCGGGCGTGGTCGTGAGCTCGCAGGGCTACGTGCTGACCAACTACCACGTGATCTCGCACGCCACCGACATCCAGGTACTGCTGTACGACGGCCGCGTGGCCAAGGCCAGCGTGGTGGGTTCGGACGAAGAAACCGACCTCGCGGTGCTCAAGATAGACGCCGGCAACCTGCCGGTGATCCGGCTTGCCGAACAGAAGCCGCGCCCGGGCGACGTGGTGCTGGCGATCGGCAATCCGCTCGGCCTCAACCAGACCGTGACCATGGGCATCGTCAGCGCGGTGGGGCGCCAGTTGAACGGTACCAGTGCCGAGGATTTCATCCAGACCGACGCGGCGATCAACCTTGGCAACTCCGGCGGCGCGCTGGTCAATGCCGGGGGCCGACTGGTGGGCATCAACACGGCGCTGATTGGCAAGGCCGCCAATGCCGAAGGCATCGGCTTCGCGATCCCGGCGGGTACCGCCAAGCGGGTGCTGGATCAGATCGTCGCCACCGGCCACGTGGTGCGCGGCTGGCTGGGCGCGGACTACACCTTCGTGCCGGTGGCCGCCAACAGCGGCCTGCCCGCGGCGGCGCGCGGCGCCCTGGTCACCGATGTCTACCCCGGCAGCCCGGCAGCGCTGGCCGGCATCCAGCCGCGCGACATCCTGCTGCGCATCGGCAACGACGATATCCGCGACCCCGCCGACCTGCGTCGGCGCGAGGCGGCGATCAAGCCCGGCACCACGATGGAGATCTCCGGTCTGCGCAATGGCAGCCCGTTCCACACCAGCGCCACGCTGACCGAGCGCCCGCCGATGAGCGTGGAAGCCGCGACCACGAGCGGCGGCGACACCCAGCAGTAATTCAACCCGGCCGTGCCGCCGCCAGCGGCGGATGCAGCGCCGCCTCGTAGCGCTTGCGCAAGGTGTCCACGCGCTGCACGTAGACCTGGGTCTCCGCATACGGCGGCACGCCGTTGTAGCGCTGCACCGCGCCGGGGCCGGCGTTGTAGGCCGCGGCGGCCAGGCGTTCGTTGCCGCCGAAATCGCGCAGCAGCAGGCTGAGGTAGCGCGCACCGCCGCGGATGTTCTGGCCGGTGTCGAACGCGTCCAGCACGCCCATGTCGCCGGCGGTGCCCGGCATCAGCTGCATCAGCCCCTGCGCGCCCTTGAGCGACAGCGCGCGCGGGTTGAAGGCGCTTTCGGCGTGGATGATCGCGCGCAGGAAGGCCTCGTCCACGCCGTACTCCATGCTGGCCGCGCGGATCACGTCGGCATAGGCGGTGAGGTTCAGCGGCACGCTGCCCCAGTGGATGGTCGAATGCAGGTTGCAGGCAAAGCAGGTGGCGATATAGCTGAACAGCACCTTCGCCTGCTGCGCGGCGCGGCCGGCCGGGCGGATGTTGGTGTACTCCACGCTGCCGTCGGCGCGCGCGATGCGGTACACCGCGCCGCGCAGCACGCGGTCACCCGGCGCCGTGGCGGCCGGCACATCGGGCAGCGCGCCGGCGCCGCCGCTGGCCTGCTGGTAGGTCCAATGCCCGCGCAGGGCCACCGGTACCGCGGCAACGCCCCCGGCCGCAGGTGCCGCCGCGGCGGGCGGCAGCGGATCGGTCGCCGGCAGCTTCGCGGTGCTGAGCACGCCGCCACGCACCGCCGCCAGCGACGCCACGGCGGCATCGGCCCGCGGCTTCGTGCCAACCACCGCCCCCTGCACGCGCTGCAGCGACACCTCGGGCGCGCGCCGCGCCGGCGCGCCGTAGCTGCCCAGCTTGCGGCAGTGGTGGTAGCCCGCGGTGCTGCCGGAGAATACCGACTCTCCGTCGGCGCCGATGCAGTGATACAGATTGCCCGCATGCGCCGCCCGCAGCCACAGCACCCCGACCAGCAGGGCGCAGCCCAGCGCGACCCACCGCGGAATCGGACGGGCTGACGGGGAGCCTGCGACGAGCCGGCCGGCACTCCCCCTATGGCGTACGGCATCGGACATGGCGGCAGTGTGCCGCCGCGTAGCCTCCGCGCCAAGAGCGGGCACGCGGTTTCGTGCGGCATGCACGCCCGGAGCAGCCCCAAGTCCCTGATCCGCCGGGCAGGATTGCTGGCGGCAATCGATGCGTCGGCGTAGACTGCCCGGTTCGGCGCCATCCGCGCCGCGCCCCGCGGAACCACGGTAACCAGCACGATGAGTGGCAAACTCTTCATCAAGACCCACGGCTGCCAGATGAACGAGTACGACTCGGCCAAGATGGCCGACGTGCTCAAGGCCTCCCACGGCCTGGAGCTGACCCGGGACGAATCCGAGGCGGACGTGATCCTGATCAACACCTGCTCGATCCGCGAGAAGGCGCAGGAGAAGGTGTTCAGCCAGCTCGGCCGCTGGAAGGAACACAAGCAGGGCGGCCGGCAAGTGGTCATCGGGGTGGGCGGCTGCGTGGCTTCGCAGGAAGGCGAGGCCATCATCAAGCGCGCGCCCTTCGTGGACCTGGTGTTCGGCCCGCAGACCCTGCACCGCCTGCCCGAGCTGATCGAAGCCAACCGCGCCACCCACCAGCCGCAGGTGGACATCTCCTTCCCCGAGATCGAGAAGTTCGACAAGCTGCCCGAACCGCGCGCCGAGGGCCCCACCGCCTTCGTCTCGATCATGGAAGGCTGCTCCAAGTACTGCAGCTACTGCGTGGTGCCCTACACCCGCGGCACCGAGATCAGCCGTCCGTTCGACGACGTGCTGGTGGAGGTGGCCCGGCTCGCGGAACAGGGCGTGCGCGAGGTCAACCTGCTGGGCCAGAACGTCAACGCCTACCGCGGCCCCACCCACGACGGCGGCATCGCGGACCTGGCCGTGCTGATCCACGCCATCGCGCGGATCGAGGGCATCGGCCGCATCCGCTTCACCACCTCGCACCCGCTGGAGTTCTCCGACTCGCTGGTCGAGGCCTACGCCAGCGTGCCCAAGCTCGCCAACTTCCTGCACCTGCCGGTACAGGCCGGCTCCGACCGCATCCTCGCCGCGATGAAGCGCGGCTACACGGCGCTGGAGTTCAAGCAGAAGATCCGCAAGCTGCGCGCCGTGCGCCCGGACATCTGCATCAGCTCCGACTTCATCGTCGGCTTCCCCGGCGAGACCGACGAGGACTTCGGCAAGACCATGCAGCTGATCGGGGACATCGGCTTCGACCAGAGCTTCAGCTTCATCTTCTCGGCGCGCCCCGGCACCCCGGCGGCGAACCTCGCCGACGACACCCCGATGGCGGTGAAGCACGCGCGGCTGGAGCGCCTGCAGGCCGCGATCAACGCCAACGCGAAGCGGATCAACGAGGCCATGGTCGGCACCGTGCAGCGCGTGCTGGTGGAAAAGCCGAGCGCCAAGAACCCGAACGAACTCGCCGGCCGCACCGAGAACATGCGCTATGTGAACTTCCCGGGCGACGCGCGCATGATCGGTCGGTTCGTCGACGTGCTGGTCACCGACGCCATGACCAACTCCCTGCGCGGGCGCGTGCACGCGCTGGCCGAGGCGGCAGCCTGAGCTTTACTCCCTCTCCCCTCCAGGGAGAGGGTGGGGGGTGATGGGCCCATCTGGCCGCGCGCTCCACAAGTTTTCCGCGAGATCATCCCCTCACCTCAATCCTCTCCCCGGAGGGAGAGGGAGCCAAAAAAGCATGACACCGAGCCTCAACGAACGCGATTTCGCCCTCGATCCGGAAGACAATGCCCGGCTCGCCAGCCTGTGCGGGCCGTTCGACGAACACCTGCGCCAGATCGAGCTGCGCCTGGGCGTGGAGATCGACCACCGCGGCAACCTGTTCCGGGTGATCGGCGAGGAGGCCGGCACGCGCGCCGCCGAAAAAGTGCTGCGCGCGCTGTACATCGTCACCGAGAACGAAACCCTGAACGGCGCGAAGATCAACCTGCACCTGGCCGAATCCGGCGTGGATGCGCTCGCCGAGGACGCCGTCGAGGGCGCGCAGGATGTCGTCATCAAGGTGAAGCGTGGCGTGATCAAGGGCCGCGGCCCGAACCAGGCGCGCTACCTGCATGCCATCGCGCGCCACGACATCAGCTTCGGCGTGGGCCCGGCCGGTACCGGCAAGACCTACCTTGCCGTCGCCAGCGCGGTCGAGGCGCTGGAGGCGAACCGCGTGCAGCGCGTGCTGCTGGTGCGCCCGGCAGTGGAGGCCGGCGAGAAGCTGGGCTTCCTGCCAGGCGACCTCACGCAGAAGGTCGACCCCTACCTGCGCCCGCTGTACGACGCGCTGTACGAGATGCTCGGCTTCGAGAAGGTGGCCAAGCTGATCGAGCGCAACGTGATCGAGATCGCGCCGCTGGCCTATATGCGCGGCCGCACCTTGAACGACTCCTACGTCATCCTGGACGAGGCGCAGAACACCACCGTCGAGCAGATGAAGATGTTCCTCACCCGCATCGGCTTCGGCTCGGTGGCGGTGATCACCGGCGACGTCAGCCAGGTCGACCTGCCGCGCAACGTGCGCTCGGGCCTGCGCCACGCGGTGGAGGTGCTGCGCGGCGTGGACGGCATCAGCTTCACCTTCTTCACCTCGCGCGACGTGGTGCGCCACCCCCTGGTGGCGAAGATCGTGCGCGCCTACGAGGCCTTCGAGCAGAAGGACGAGGACGCGAAATGAGCACGGCGACGGTACACCTGGGCTATGCCGTGCCGCGCGCGGGCATTCCTGCGCCGTCGAGCTTCCGTCGCTGGGTCGAGGCCGCGCTGCGCGGGGCGAAGCGGCGCCGGCCGGCGGAACTTTCCATCCGCGTCGTCGGCGCGGGCGAGGCCCGCACGCTCAACCGCGACTATCGCGGCAAGGACTACGCCACCAACGTGCTCTCCTTCGAGGCCGAGCTGCCGCCGGATCTCAAATTGCCGTTGATCGGGGACATGGTGATCTGCGCACCAGTGGTGGCGCGCGAAGCCGCCGAGCAGGGCAAGCCCGCGCACGCCCACTGGGCCCACCTCACCGTGCACGGCACGCTGCACCTGCTCGGCTACGACCACGTCGTGAAAGCGGAGGCCGAGGCGATGGAGGCGCTGGAGACGCGCATCCTCGCCGGGCTCGGTTTCGCCGACCCTTACGCCTGACCCCGTGCACCGGTATCCGCAGGAGCGGCCTCAGCCGCGATTCGTGCCGGCAGTCGCGACTGAAGCCGCTCCTACACCCTGAATTGTCACGGATTTTCCGCTAGACTTGCATTTCCGCCCGGCATCGGGCAGTTGCAACCCGAGTAATGAACGACGACCCCGGCAGTACCAGCGGCCCGGCCCATCGCACCTGGTGGGATCGACTGGGCCACCTGTTTTCCGGCGAGCCGCGCAACCGCGCGGAACTGATCGACGAGCTGCGCACCGCCCAGGTCAACGGCCTGCTCGGCGCCGACACGCTGCCCATGCTGGAGGGCGCGCTCAAGGTCACCGAATTGAGCGTGGACGATGTGATGGTGCCGCGCGTGCAGATCGTGATGGTCGCCGCCGACTCACCGCTGCAGGACATCCTCGCCGCCGTGGTCGAATCCGGCCATTCGCGCTTCCCCGTCCACGGCGAGGACAAGGACGACATCCTCGGCATCCTGCTGGCCAAGGACCTGCTGAAGTTCTTCGGCAACGGCGCCGACTTCGACATCCACGCGATCCTCCGCCCCGCGGTGCTGATTCCCGAGTCGATGCGACTCAACGTGCTGCTGGCGGAGTTCCGCCGCAGCCGCAACCACATGGCGCTGGTGGTGGACGAATACGGCGGCGTGGCAGGCCTCATCACCATCGAGGACGTGCTGGAGCAGATCGTCGGCGAGATCGACGACGAGCACGACGACGAGGAGGAACCCTCGCTGATCCACGCCCAGGCCGACGGCTCCTGGCTGGTCAGTGCGCTCACCCCCATCGAGGACTTCAACGCAGAAGTGGGCGCGGCGTTCTCCGACGAGGAGTTCGACACCATCGGCGGTCTGCTCACCGCCGAATTCGGCCACCTGCCCGAGGCGGGCGAGGAGGCCGGCGCCGGCGACTTCCTGTTCCATGTCACCGAAGCCGACGACCGCCGCGTGCAGCAGTTCCGCGTCACCCGCCGCGAAGCCTGATGGTGTAGGAGCGCCCTCTGTGCGCGAGGAGCCCCGGCCCCGATCAGTCGCCGGGTCATTCGCGCACGGGCTGCGCTCCTACGAATACGGACAATCATGCCGCCCTTAGCCAAGCTGCTATCCCTGCTCGCCCTGCTCCTGCTGACCGTCGCCTCGGCCCGCGCCGGCGTCGCGAACGCTCCCGGTGCGAACCTGGAAGTCTCGCTGGTGACCTACGGCCCGGGCGATATCTACTGGGAACGCTTCGGCCACGACGCGATCGAGCTGCGCGACACCGTCAGCGGCGAGGCGGTGAACTTCAACTACGGGGTGTTCGACTTCAACGAGAAGAACTTCTTCCTCAACTTCGCGCGCGGCCGCATGCATTACCTGATGGATGCCGAGTCCACCGGCGACGAGGAGAGCTACTACGTCGACGTGGGCCGCTCGATCACCCGCCAGCGCCTCGCGTTCACGCCGGCGCAGGCCGCCGCCTTGCGCGACTTCCTGCTGTGGAACCTGCGGCCCGCGAACGCCGGCTACAACTACGACTACTACATCGACAACTGCACCACCCGCGTGCGCGACGCGTTGGACAAGGCGCTGGGCGGCATCCTCAAGGCGCACCTCGCCACCCAGGCCGGCGGCATGAGCTACCGCCAGCAGACCGACCGCCTGATGAGCGCGCAGCCCTGGCTGATGCTGCTGCTCGACCTCGGCCTCGGTCCCTACGCCGACCAGCCGATGAACGCCTGGAGCGAAAGCTTCCTGCCCTACGAGCTGCAGACCAACCTGCGCGGTATCCGCGTGCCCGACGGCCACGGCGGCATGCAGCCGCTGGTGCAGGACGAAGAACTGCTCTCGCCCAACCGGTTGGCGGTGCCGCCGGCGCAGGCACCCGACCTGCGCCTGCCCCTGGGTGCAGCCGGGCTCGCGTTCGCCGGCGTGCTCGCGATCACCGCGCGCCGCGCGCGACTCCTCCACGCCCTGCTCGCCACCCTCTACCTCGTCGTCGCCGGGCTGGTCGGCCTGCTGCTGCTGACCCTGTGGACGCTCACCAGCCACCACTCCGCGTGGGCCAACGCGAACCTGCTGCTGTTCAGTCCGCTCGCCTTCCTGCTGCTGCGCGCGGTGTGGCGTGCCCGCCACCGCCTCGCGCCGTCGCGCCTCGCCAACGCCGCCCTGGTCCTGCAGCTGGCCGCCGCGCTCGTCGCCGTGCTGCTGCACCTGCTGCCCGGCACCGTGCAGCAGAACCAGCCCTGGATCCTGTTCGCCCTGCCGGTATGGGCGGCGCTGGCATGGAGCCTGCGGCGGGCTGCGTAGGAGCACACCCTGTGCGCGAATGTTCCTGGCCTTGATCGGTACACCATGGCATTCGCGCACAGGGTGCACTCCTACAACAGGCATCTTCGTTGCCACCTCACGACCCGCGCGGCATCATTCGCTCATGAGAGCGCCGGCGCCCGATACATCCAGCGACACCGACACCCGTATGGTGGTCAACTGCGTGGCCTATCGCAACGACGGCAGCCGCATCGGCGACGTGGGCATCGAGGCGATCAGCGAGGTGCTGAAGGAACCCGACACCTTCGTGTGGGTGGGCCTGCACGAGCCGGATGCGGCGCTGCTGCTGAAGCTGCAGGAAGAGTTCGACCTGCACGACCTCGCGATCGAGGACGCGCAGAGCGCGCACCAGCGCACCAAGATCGAGGCGTACGGCGACTCCCTGTTCATCGTGGTGCAGACCGCCCAGCTCACCGGCGGCCACATTGCGTTCGGCGAGACGCACATCTTCCTGGGCGCGCGCTACCTGGTCACCGTGCGCCATGGCGCCTCGCTCTCCTACACGCCCGCGCGGCGCAGCTGCGAGCACGCGCCGCGCCTGCTGTCGCTGGGGCCGAGCTACGGCCTGTACGGCGTGCTCGACTTCATCGTCGACAACCTGATGCCGATCGTGCGCGACTTCCGCGAGGAGCTGCAGGAGCTGGAGCAGGACATCTTCGCCGCCAGTTTCAACCGCGATACCGTGCGGCGGCTGTACGACATGCAGCGCGACCTGATGACGCTGCGCCTCGCGGTGTCGCCGCTGCAGGACGTGATCAGCCAGCTGGTGCGGCTGCATCCGCAGCTGATCCCCGACGAGCTGCGCGCCTACTTCCGCGACGTGCACGACCACGTGACGCGCGTGAACGACGCCATCAGCTCGATGCGCGAGATGCTCACCGCGGCGATCAGCGTGAACCTGTCGCTGGTCACCTTCGGCCAGAACGAGGTGATGAAGAAGCTCGCCGGCTGGGCCGCGATGCTCGCCGCCCCCACCCTCATCACCAGCTGGTACGGCATGAACTTCACCCACATGCCCGAGCTCGCCAAGCCCTGGAGCTACCCGCTCATCATCGGCGTGGTGGTCTGCGTGGTGGGCGGCATCTATATCGGATTGAAGCGGGCCAAGTGGTTGTAGGGTCACCCCTATCGACCTCCCCCCTGCGAGCAGGGGGATGGGACGAAAGCTCGCTCTGCAAGCAGGGAAAGTACGGGCTCTCTGCAAACAGGGAATGAGAAGTGCGAAACCTCTGCGAGCTTGGAGAGGAGATGTGCAAAGCCTCTGGATGCAGGGGGAATCCTCGCATGGCACGGTCTGCCCCCTCCCCTGCTTGCAGGGGAGGGCTGGGGTGGGGTCGCTTCACAACTGCCCTGTACTTCCAGATGCCTAAACACCTCCTCCAGCACGACATCGGTGCGCAGCAGCACCTCGTCGTTCCAGAAACGCAACAGCCGATAGCCCAGCGCCTCGATGGCACATGTGCGCTCCGCTTCGTAGTCGGCCGCATCGAGATGCTGGCCACCGTCGAGCTCCACCACGAGCCGCGCCGGAATGCAGGCGAAATCGACTATGTAGCCAGCTAGCGGATACTGCCGGCGAAACTTGAAACCGCCGAGCTGCTCGTGGCGCAGATGGCGCCACAGGTGTCGTTCGGCGTCGGTGGCTGCATGGCGCAGCTGACGGCACGTTCCCATTTGCGTTGCATGGCTGGTCCTTGCCATTCGCTAGGGAGAAAGCTTAACCCCCTCCCGACCTCCCCCTGCAAGCAGGGGGAGGAGATTGAAGTGCCGCGCCATGCTCCCTCCCCTGCTTGCAGGGGAGGGTCGGGGAGGGGTGCTTTCCCTGCTCTACTTGGTCGCCGGCTCCGCCGTCCACTGCTTCAGCCAGGCGTTCACCGTGTCGTGCCACAGCACGCTGTTGTGCGGCTTCAGCACGAAGTGGCTTTCGTCGGGGAAGGTGAGGAATTCGCTGGGGATGCCGCGGCGCTGCAGCGCGGTGAAGGCGCCCAGGCCCTGGCTCAGCGGGATGCGGAAGTCGTGGCCGGAATGCACCACCAGCATCGGCACGCGCCAATCCTTGACGTGGTTGAGCGGGTTGAACTTCTCGTAGTTGGCCGGCACCTCGTACTGCGGGCCGCCGTTCTCATGCTCCTCGAACCACAGCTCGTCGGTGGCGTAGTACATCATGCGCGTGTCGAACACGCCGTCGTGGTCGACAAAGCACTTCCACGGCTTGTTCCACACGCCGGCGATCCAGTAGGTCATGTAGCCGCCGTAGCTGGCGCCCAGCGCGCAGGCACGGTTGCCGTCCAGGAAGCTGTACTTCGCCAAGGCCGCCCTCCAGCCCAGCTTGAGGTCATCCAGCGGCTTGCCGCCCCAGTCGCCCGAGATGGAGTCGGTGAACTTCTGGCCGTAGCCGGTGGAGCCGTGGAAGTTGATGGTGACCACTGCGAAGCCCTGTCCCGCGTAGGTCTGCGGGTTCCAGCGGTAGCTCCAGCTGTTGGTCATCGCACCCTGCGGACCGCCGTGGATGATGAAGGCCACCGGGTACTTCCTGCCGGGCCGGTAACCCACGGGCTTCACCACATAGCCTTGCACCGGCTCGTCGTTCCAGCCCTTGAAGGTGAAGAACTCGAAATCGCCCTCGTGCGCGTTCTTCAGCAGGTCGGCGTTGTAGCGGGTGACCTGCCGGAGATCCTTGCCGCCGGTGCCCACGGTGTAGAGATCGGTGGGGTGCTTGAGATCGTTGCGCGCCAGCAGCAGGCGCGGGCCGGCCAACGACCAGCCCTCCACCTCGCCGTCGCCGACCAGTTGCCGCACGGCGCCGCTGGCCGTATCCACCGCGAACAGCGGATGCTGGCCCTCGTCATCGGCGGTGACGTACAGCGTCCTGCCGTCGGCGGAGATGCCCATGCCGCCCGGCGAACGATCCCACTGCGGATCGACTTCGCGCTTCGCGCCGGTGGCCAGGTCCAGCGCCATGATGGCGAAGCGGTCGGATTCGAACGCCGGCGTCTTCTGCGCCAGGTAGTACAGCGTCCTGCCGTCCGGCGAAGGCACCGGCCAGGCATCCCAAGCCTTGTTCGCGGCGGTGAGGTTCACCGGTGCGGCCGAACCATCGGCCGGCACCTTGTAGATGTCGAAGTTGGTGGACCATGGCTCGCTGTTGCCCGCGATGCGCACGTCGAAGTACACCGTCTTGCCGTCGGGCGAAAACGCGAACTCGCTGTCATCCCCGAACGGCTTGCTGGGGATGTCGCCGTCGATGCCGCGCGAAAGCAGGGTCGGCTCCGCGGGCAACTGGCCCCGCGCATCGAAGCGGCCGAGGTAGAGCTGGTTGCGCGTTCCGTCGGACCAGGTGTCCCAGTGCCGCACGAACAGCTTCCTGTACAGCGTGCCGGTGGCCTTGTCCTTTGCGCGGGCATCGAGCCTGCCCTTGCTGCAGGCCAGCGTGCCGCAGTCGGTGAACACCGCGTAGGACAGCAACACGCTGCCACCGTCCGGCGCCAGCTTGTACACCTGCACATCCAGCGGCCCGTGGCTCACCTGCACCGGCGCGAAGCTGGTGGGCGGACGATGGCCACCGCCCACCAGATCACCCACGCCGCGCCGCCACAGCTGGGTCACGCCCTGCACCGAGGCGAGGAAGTACACGCTGCGCCCATCCGGCGACCAGCGGGGCGAGGAAGCCGCCATGTTCACCAGCTTCACCGGGCTTGCCCCGTCCCGCGTCAGATCCAGCACGTAGATCGCGTTGACGCCCTTGTTCGCCGCGTAGTCCGTGCTGCGCAGGCTGTAGGCGGCGTAGCGACCGTCCGGCGAAAGCTGCGGATCGCTTACCCGGTCCATCATCACCAGGTCGCGCACGTTGAATGGATGCGGCGCGTGGTCCAGCGTGATCGCGGTGTCGGTCGGCGCCACCGTGCCGGTGTCCGCCGCGAACGCGGGCGACGCCGCCAGCGCCAGCAGCAACACGGCCGTCAGGGCTTGCTTCATGGTCGTTCCCCAGGTGAAGGTTGAGGGGCAAGGTAAGCACACCGGGAATGCGGTGCAAGCTGGCGGACGGTTGACGGCTGTCTTGGCCGAGCCGGTGAAGCACAGAGCAGGCATTTTTGATGGCCCGCGTCACCTCAAGTGGCTGCAAGCTGACAAATTGCGTCACATGCTGCCCCAAATGACCAGGCTTCCCAGAGCACCCGAAGTGCCGGCAAGCGCACGTATCCAGGCTTCCACACTACCCGTGCCGGGCTTTCGTGACCGCATGCACAACACACAAGCGCCGCGGCATGAGGCAATATGGGCGCGGTGGTCGTGGCATGTTAGATGCTTCGATTCCGCCAGCTTCCTGGTCGTTCCTGACCATGTCGTGATGGGGTTCGATCCCGCCTAGGGGGTATCGGGGCCGGAACCCAGGGGGCCACAACAGCTAGCTAGCCAACAGAAGGAACCACCATGAAGACCATGCAGAAAGGCTTCACCCTGATCGAATTGATGATCGTGGTCGCGATCATCGCCATCCTGGCGGCCATCGCCATCCCGCAGTACCAGAACTACATCACCAAGTCGCAGTTCTCCGAGTCGCAGACGGTGGCGGATGGCCTGAAGACGCCGATCGTGGAGTACTACAACCAGACCGGCAGCTGCCCAACGGTTGGCGGTGCGGGTGCGCTAGCAGGCGGCCTTGCCTCCGCCGGTGCGAGCTACGCCGGCAAGTATGTGGCCTCGGCGACCGTCGCCGCCGGCGCCGCCCCGGCGAACTGCACCATCACAGTGACTTTCGTGAACAGTGCATCCGTCTCCAAGCCGCTCCAAGGGAAGACCGTGACGTTCGCCGGCACCAACAACGGCGGTACGTTCTCTTGGGTTTGCGCCAGTAGCATTGCCTCTCAGTACAAGCCGCAGGCCTGTCAGTAATCGCAGCGCACGGGTGATACTTGCCTGGATCCAAAGCCCCTCCTCGCGAGGGGCTTTTTTGTGAGGCACTGCGCAGTCGAGGAATGCGTCTGGCCCGCCACTTGCTTCGCTTTGTGACTGTATCCAGGGGGCCATACCAACATGAAGCATGCACGCGGCTTTACCTTGATCGAGTTGATGATCGTGGTGGCGATCATCGCCATCCTCGCCAGCCTCGCGATCACCGTGTACGCCAATTCCATCGCCAAATCGCAGTTGAGCGAGGCCTTCACCGTGGCCGATGGCCTCAAGTCCGACGTGTCGGAGTACTACACCCAGACCGGGGCCTGCCCGACGCTGGGCTCGGGTGGCTTCGCAGCAGGCACCAGCTACAGCGGCCAATACGTTGCCGGCGTCAGCCTTGCCCCCGTCGCCGGTGGCTGCGCCATCACCGCGCTGATGCGCAGCAATACGGTTTCGCAGCAACTGCGCGGCAAGGAAGTCACCTTCACCATGTCCGGCGGTGGCAGTGGTGGCAACAGTAACTGGCAATGCAGTAGTGATGCGAATGCGATGTACTTGCCTGCCACCTGCCAGTGACGGCGCCAAGCGCCGTCTGTGGCGGTGTGGCTGTGCGATGATGTCGCCGGCCCAAACATTCAGCCCCAGCCCCAGATGCCTACACGCACGCGCGCGCTACTTGCGCTGACAATCACGCTGGTAATTTGCGCCGCCCTGTACTGGCCGGCGATGCACGGCCCGTTCCTGTTCGACGACTTCCCCAATCTCGCGGCACTGGCCAGCATCGACCACGTCTCGAGCTGGCGCGACCTAGGCATCTACCTTTCGCAGCCGCGCCAGTTCCCCGGCCGACCGGTGGCGATGCTGAGCTTTCTGTTGCAGAAGGCCGATTGGCCGGATCATCCGTTCCCGTTCCGGCTGGTCAACGTAGGCATCCACTTGCTCAACGGCGTGCTGGTGTTTGCACTGGTTCGGCGAGTCGCGCGCCACTGGCTGTCCGATCAGATAGCGCCTGACGAACGAGACCGCCGTGCCTGGCTGGCCGCCTGTCTGGCGGCCGCGGCATGGCTGCTTAACCCGATTCAACTTTCCGGCGTCGTGCTCGTCGTGCAACGCATGACTTTGCTGACGGGTCTTTTTACGTTGCTGGGCCTGCTGGCCTACTTGCGCGGCCTCTTGGAAACCTCTCTGCCTGCATGGCGCCGTGGCGTCTGGATGGCGCTCGGACTGGGACCATGCATGGTGCTGGCCTACCTGAGCAAGGAAAATGGCATCCTGCTGCCGCTGTATGCGCTGGTGCTGGATGCCACCCTGCTGCGCGCCGACGTGCAACGCCTGCCACCCCTGCTGGCCTGGCTGCGCGGCCTGCTGATCTGGCCGGCGGTGCTGTTTGTGATCGGCTTCCTGCTATGGATCCTGCCGGTCGAGTGGGGGCACCAAGGCGCCCGTGACTTCACCGTGGGGCAGCGACTGCTGACCGAACCGCGCATCCTGTTCAATTATCTGGATAAGATTTTCCTGCCGCATTTTGGCCGATACGGTCTGTACCACGACGGCTACACCGTATCGCGCAACCTGCTTTCGCCGTGGACCACCTTGCCTGCACTGCTGGCACTGCTTGGCGCACTGGTTGCCGCCATGACCGGGTTGCGACGATGGCCGCTGTTTGCACTGGCCGTGCTCTGGTACCTCGGCGGCCAAATGCTGGAAAGCTCCACGATCACGCTCGAACTGTATTTCGAGCACCGCAACTACATGCCGCTGATCGGCCCCGTGATGGCTCTAGCGCTGGCCGTGACGCGCATGCACCAAGGGCGGCTGCAACGCATGGCGCTCGCACTCGCGGGCGTGTGGCTGCTAGCCTGCGGCTTCACCACCTGGTTGAGCGCCCGCGCCTATGCCTCGGAGGACAGCCTGGCGCTGACGTGGGCCAACGATCAACCAAACTCGGTGCGGGCCCAGACCTATCTGGCGGAGCGGCTCTACAAGCACGGCCAACTGGTTCCGGCACTGCAGGTACTCGACCAAGCTGCGAGGCGTCATCCGGACGATGCCTCGCTGGCCATCAATCGCGCGTTCGTCCAATGCAAGCAGGGCAGCCTCACCGAGATCGACTTGAATGGACTGGATGCGATGCTGCGAACGGCACCCTATGACCGTGGCGGTACGGAGGGCATGGAACCGCTGCGACTGTTCGCAGCCAATGGGCAATGTTCTGCGCTGACACCTAGGAACTGGCTGAAACTGGCCGATACGATGCTGGCCAACCCCGCTTACCGCGACAACGGTATCGCCGCGGGATTCCTGCACTACCAGAAGCACTACTGGGCCGTCAGCCAGGGTAACCTCGACATGGCGATCCATGAACTCAAGGCTGCTTACCGGAACGATCCGGACGCCAACATTCCCCGCTTGGAAGCCAAGTACCTCGTCAGCGCCGGTCTGTACGACCAAGCCATCGATGTCTTGCGCCAGACGGACTACAGCCGCCTGCCACTGCTGCGACGCCTTTTGGTGGACGATCGCGCGATCAATGCAGCTGACATCGCCGAGATCGAAAACATGCGCAAGGATGCAGCGGGCAAATCCACAGACAAGGCCGGATAGCCAGGCCAATGAAGTCATGCGGCAAAATGGAGTATCCATCCCTCGCCGTGACGACATGATCCACTCCCCAAAGACACCCGTGATGCGCTGGTTGCTGCCGATCGCACTGTTGATCACTACGGCGGTCTACTGGCCCGGCCTCTCCGGGGGCTGGCTGTTCGACGATTACCCCAACATCGTTGACAACCCCGGCGTGCAACCGCACGGAGTCAGCGTACCGGCGCTGGTGCGCGCCGCGCTCTCGTCGCCGGCCAGCGAATTCAAGCGGCCGCTCGCCTCGCTGAGCTTCGCCGCGAACTACCTGGCCGGCGGGCTGAATCCCTGGGGCTGGAAGCTGTTCAATCTCGTCGTGCACCTGCTCAACGGCGTGCTGGTGTTCCTGCTCGCAAGCATGTTGCTGTTGGCGGCGCCCTCACCCTCTTGCCCACTGGCAAATGAAGGAGAGAGACGACGATCGGACATCGTCGCCGCGCTGATCGCGGCGGCCTGGATGCTGCTGCCCATCAACCTTACCGCCGTGCTGTATGTGGTGCAGCGCGAGGAGAGCATGGCCAACCTGTTCGTGCTGCTGGGGCTGGCGGGATATGTGGCTGCACGGCGACACATGCTCCGCTCCCGCGAGGGCAGCGGGTGGTTTGGCCTTGCGCTCTGCGCCGCAAGCCTCATCCTGGCCTCCCTGGCCGGCCTGCTGGCCAAGGAAACGGCGGCGATGCTGCCGCTGTATGCCTTTCTGGTCGAATGGATTGTGTTCCGCTTCGACTGTGCGTCTCGCGCCGCAGGGGCGCACCCAGTGCGCGATAACGCATCAGGCGAGGGCCTGGCCGCTCGCGGGGCGCGCTCCCGCAAGGATTGGCGGATCGCGGTCTTGTTCCTGGCGGTACTGGTCTTGCCACTGCTGGCTGGACTGACCTGGTTGCTGCCCAACGTGCTGAATGCCGCCAGCTGGGCCACGCGCGACTTCACCTTGGGCACGCGCCTGCTGAGCGAAGCGCGCATTGTCTGCGACTACATCATCTGGACGCTGCTGCCCACGCCGCAGGCACTGTCCTTCTATCACGACCAGTTCCGCGTCTCGACCGGCTTGCTGTCGCCGTGGACAACCCTGTTCGGTCTGCTCGGAATCGCCGCGCTGGTCGCGCTGGTGTTCGGGCTGCGCCGGCGGCAACCGCTGGTGGCGCTCGGAATCGCCCTGTGCCTGGGCTGTCATGTGATGACCGGCACGATCATCGCGTTGGAACTGGTCTACGAGCACCGCAACTACTTCGCCAGCCTCGGCGTGCTGCTGGCCGTGGTTCCCTGGCTGGCGGCGATCCCATCCGGGGCTGCGCAGCCATCCGCACCCCGGCACCGCTGGCTGCTGCCGCGACGCACGCTGCTGGCCTGCCTGTTCCTGTGGTGGTGCGGATTGACCGCGGCTACGGCTTATGCCTGGGGCGATCCGTTGCGGCTGGCCCAGCAACTGGCAGCGCGGGCGCCGGATTCTCCCCGTGCCCAGTACGAACTGGGCCGTACTTACATCATCTACTCGCACTACGACCCGGCCTCGCCGTATACGCGGTTGGCCTATGCCCCGTTGGAAAAGGCCGCGGGCTTCCCGGAGTCGTCGATCCTGCCGCAGCAGGCGCTGATCTTCATGAATTCGCGCATGGGCCTGCCACTCAAGCCGCAGTGGTGGGACAGCATGGTCGCCAAGCTCAAGGCGCGGAAACCCGGGGTGCAAGACGAAAGCTCATTGGCTGCGCTGGCCCAATGCGCCCGGGATGGTGCCTGCCCCCTGCCCACCGACCGCATGGTGCAGGCCTTCGAGGCCGCGCTGGATCACCCCGGGCCCAGCGCGCGATTGCAGGCCACCTACGGCGACTATGCATGGAACGCACTGAATGACCACGCCTTGGGGCTCCGCATGATCGAGGGTGCCGTGAAGGACGCTCCGGATGAACCTGCCTATCGCATTACTCTAGTACGCATGCTGGTCGCGGCCGGCAATATCGACCAGGCACACGAAGCGCTTCAACCACTTTATCGTTTGAATGTAGGCAACCGGTTGAGCCGAAACCTTTCTGAATTGCGCGCGTTACCAGGCATGTCCAAAGTACCGGGCCATAGCGGCACGACCGGCAATGCGTACTGACGCGCCCTGCATGGCCGTATCAGGCGAAGCCACAAAGTCCATCGATCGCAGTGAGTGGGCATGAAGACGAGCCCCAAGGAGCAGGTCACCGGGTTCATCAAGCAGGGCGAGGGCGGCCTTGCCGCGTCGTAACTCGGCGGGCCGCATGAACCCAAAAGGCTGTACCCGAGCTGCCGCAGGAACGCATGTGGGTCCCAGGGAGATGTTTGCCGCCCCCGACGACACCACTACCATATCCCCAGAGTCAGATAAGAATGATCTGAAGCACCCAGCGGAGGCGCCTTTTTGCCCGACAATCCTATCTACGTCACGCAGCCGTTCTTGCCTCCGCTAGAGGAATTCGCTCCGTATCTTGAGCGCATATGGCAAAGCCATACGCTTACCAACGGCGGACCTTTCCATCAGCAGCTGGAGGAAGCGCTGTGCGAGCATCTCGGGGTCAAGCACGTGGCGTTGTTCGCCAACGGCACGCTTGCGCTCATCACCGCCCTGCAAGCGTTGCGCGTCTCCGGTGAAGTAATCACCACACCGTATTCGTTCGTTGCCACCGCCCATTCGCTACTTTGGCGCGGCAACAAACCTGTATTCGTCGATATAGAGCCCCGTACGCTAAACCTAGATCCGGAGAAGATCGAGGCCGCCATCACGCCTAACACCACGGCCATCCTGCCGGTGCATTGCTACGGTAATCCCTGCAACGTCGAAGCGATCCAGAAGATCGCCGACAACTACAACCTGCGCGTCATCTATGACGCTGCACATGCATTCGGCGTGCAGGACGATGAGGGTAGCGTGCTCCGCCACGGCGACCTCTCCGTGCTCAGCTTCCACGCCACCAAGGTATTCAACACGTTCGAGGGCGGCGCGATCGTCTGCCACGATGCCAAGACCAAGCAGCACATCGACCACCTCAAGAACTTCGGATTCGTGGACGAAACCACCGTGGTCGCGCCAGGCATCAATGCCAAGATGAGCGAAGTGAACGCTGCTTTCGGCCTCCTTCAGCTCAAGCACATGCCGGAAATCCTGCGCCGCCGCGCGGCCATCGACGCTCTCTACCGCGAAGCATTCGATGGCGTGAAGGGCATTCGCTGCCTGCCGCAAGCAGGTCAGCGTATCGCCAATTACGCCTATTTCCCCATTCTGATCGAACCGGACTACCCAATGAGCCGCGACGCGCTGTATCGGGCACTGAAAAATCGCCACATCTTTACACGCCGCTACTTTTACCCGTTGATCGCGGACTTCCCTATGTACCGTGGCCTGCCCTCGGCGGGACGCGACAATCTCGCAGTTGCGGCCGCCGCCGCCGACAAGGTGCTTTGTCTGCCCATATTCCCGGCCTTGACCGACGCAGATGTTCAAAGAGTCGCCACGATCGTGATCGACGGGCCTGGTGTTACATGACAATCCATTTTGGGCTGGTTGGCGCTGGCGGCTTCGGGCGCGAGGTCATGCCTTACGCAACCCAAAGCGTCGCCCGACAACTGGGTGTTCGAGAAGCGGAAGTAAAGGTCTACTTCATTGAGACCTGGGAACCCAAGCAACCGGTGTGCAACGGCCGCCCACTCATTTCGCTGGACGCATTCCTTGCCCTGCCGGACGACCGCTATTTCAATGTCGCTATCGGGGACGGCAACGCGCGCGCAAAAGTCGTTGAACTGATAAGCAGCCGGGCCCGACCTATTGCCGTCATTTCACAAAATGCGATTATTCTCGAAGAGAACCAGATCGGCGAAGGCGTCGTCCTTTCTCCCAATTGCCTGGTAACTTCTAACGCAAGAATCGGAAAGTTCTTCCACGCGAATCCGTATTCATCCGTTACGCACGACTGCATCATCGGTAATTATGTTACGTTCGCGCCAGGGGTGAGGTGCGGTGGCCATGTACATATTGGTGATTATGCGTTTATCGGTGCAGGTTCAGTAATCAAGCAGGGAACGTACGAAAAGCCCCTTGTCATTGGCTCGCGTGCAGTAGTTGGCATGGGTGCGGTTGTTACTAAGGACGTTCCTCCTGGCGTAACGGTTGTGGGTAACCCCGCACGCCCGCTGTCCAAATAGCGGTACGATACCTTGTCACTCAAGCATAATCTCGCCGCCAACTACCTTAGCCAAGGCTACATCGCCATCATCGGCGTGGCACTCGTGCCACTGTATCTCAAGTACCTGGGGGCCGAGGCTTACGGCCTGGTTGGTTTTTATGCGATGCTGCAACGCTGGTTCAATGTTCTGGACATGGGGCTTACGCCGACCATGGCGCACGAAACCGCGCGTTTTCATGGCGGTGGGCTGAGTGCGCTGGATTATCGGCGGCTGGTGCGCACGCTGGAGGGCATTTTCTTCGCGGTAGCCTTGCTTGGCGGGGGGCTGTTGTTCGTCTCCGCGCATTGGGTTGGCGGACATTGGTTGAAAGCCAAGTCCATGCCGCTCGGCGAAGTGGCGTCATGCCTTCAGATGATCGCCATTATTGTGGCACTGCGCTGGATGGGGGGCCTGTATCGCGGCGCGGTGATGGGCGCAGAACACCAAGTGTGGCTCAGTGGCTTTACGTCGCTGGTTGCAACGTTGCGCTTCGTTGCCGTAGTACCCGTATTGATCTTGGTGAGTGCAACGCCGACCGTGTTTTTCGGCTTCCAGCTGGGCGCGGCTGCGTTCGAGATCATCGGATTGATGTGGATGAGTAGCCGTTTGCTGCCCCACGTACCTCACGATCAAAAGCTGGAATGGGACTGGACTCCACTCAAGCCAGTGATTGGCTTTGCGCTCACTATCGCCTTTACTTCCACGGTGTGGGTGTTCGTAACACAGTCGGACCAGCTGGTACTTTCCAGACTGTTACCGTTGGCGGACTATGGCTACTTCACAGCCGCCATCCTCGTGGCCAGCGGGCTGATGATTGTTTCCGGCCCCGTCAGCAATGCGATCATGCCGCGAATGACGAACCTCGAAGCCCGAGGGGACCACACGCAGTTGATCGCCACTTACCGCAAGGCAACACAGCTGATCGTCGTCACTACGATTCCGATCACACTGGTGCTGGCATTTTTCCCACATCAGGTGTTGTGGGCATGGACAGGCAATACGGTGCTCGTGGACAAGGTGGCAACCGTGCTCCGTTTGTATTCCATTGGCTACGGCATTCTCACCGTGGGCGCATTTCCCTACTACCTGCAGTACGCCAAGGGCAACCTGCGCCTTCACCTCATCGGTAACATCTTTTTCGCCGCGCTGCTGATTCCATCCATCGTCTGGTCTGCCATTCACTATGGGATGATCGGTACCGGCTGGGCATGGCTGGCCTCCAACATTATTTACTTTCTGCTGTGGACGCCCATGGTGCACCACCGCTTCGCACCCGACCTGCATTGGGGCTGGCTGTTGCGGGACGTCGCGCGACCTTCCATACCTGCACTTATAGTTGCTACGGCCACCATGTGGTGGATTGCCTGGAGTCAGAACCGTACGTGGCTCGCCGCGGAACTCGCCGCCGCCAGCATCGCCATGATGATACTGACCTACCTGCTTGCCGATCGCCTGACACTCCTCCATCAACTCACCATGTTGCGCCGAGCAAAACGCGATGTCGCTTAAACGCAAAAACCAGCCCTCCGACACGCCAAAGGTTTCTGTTTGTGTCGCCACCTATAATCAAGAAAAATATATTCGACAATGCCTGCAGAGCATTGTCGATCAAGAAACCGATTTCGACTTCGAAGTGATCGTGGGTGACGACTGCTCGACCGATGGCACACGCGCCATCGTGTCGGAATTTGCTGAACGGTACGCAGGAATAGTGAAACCACTATTCCATGAAAGGAACATAGGCGCTGGCGCGAATTACAAAGTCACACACGACCAAGCGACGGGAGAATACATCGCGCACGTGGATGGCGACGACTACTGCCTGCCCGGAAAACTGCAAAGTCAGGCGCGGATTTTGGATGCCGACCCAGGATGCAACATCGTCTGGCATCGCATGCAGATCTTGGTAAACGATGAAAAGCTCCACAACGGGCCGCCACATCTTTCCGGCGACAAGCTCTCACACATACGACTTGACCGGGGCGATATACTGCAATTCATAGCCGTAGGCTTGAACAGCTCCAAGATGTACAGGAAGTCAGTCCGTCACTACGCGACCCCATCGTTTCCGATCGTCGATTATTACGCCAATGTAGAACAAATAAGAGATGGATACGCACGATTTGCCGCCGACGGATACTACGGGGTATATCGATCAGGCATAGGGATCTCCTCGCAGGGCCGAGAAACACGAGATGTTTTGCGTGAATGCTTTTTGCTGTTTTCCCGCAAATATCCGAAGCTCCGCGCACGCACGAATGCAGCCGCTTTGACGTACCTCGTGGCGGACCTACGCCAAGCCAGGTCGACTTGGCTGATGTTCCTCCTGACGTTCGTTCAAACGTTCAGTTTTGCAGGCGTGCTGTATTTCCTCCGTGGACTTTATTTCATGCACGCACTGCGGGTTCGCGATGTTTGACTATATCCGTTCGGACCTGTCGGCCATAACAAACCACGCCAAAGGTTTTCGTGCATTCAAGGCCGCGCTGTGTACCCATACGTTTCACATGACCGTTTTGATTAGATTCGGCTGCTGGAGCCGATCCTACCTAGGCGCGCCAGGTAACGTCGTTGGCGCCATGACCGAGTACCTTATCCGTGTCGTATACGCGAGCGACATCTCATGCAAAGCAAAGATCGGTCGCTACTTTCACGTCATGCACGGCCAGGATATCGTTATCGGATCGGACGTGGTCATCGGCGAGAACTGCAAAGTATTCAACTCTGTCACCTTTGGAAACAAGGACACCGAAGATCCGTCGGGCAATGCACAACCCAAAGTCGGCAATAACTGTGTCATTGGCACGGGCGCAAAGCTCCTCGGCGGAATATCGATAGGAGACAACGTGCGGATAGGTGCAAACGCCGTTGTCCTCACCGACGTACCCAGCAATGCCGTGGCGGTAGGTGTTCCGGCAAGAATCATCAAGCACGGCTCCACTGTTACAATCGAGCGCACATGACCTTGTGATTGTGAAGTGCCAGCCACAATGCACTTCGAAGACCGCCTCTATGATCGCGTTGCGCGGCGCTCAAACCGCGCGACTTCGCGCGCAGGGGCGACGTTGCTAGCGACCGATCATGCACATGCCATCCAGCAACGCCAGGTAGTCCGACTCCGCCGCCAGAGGATTGTGGGCGGCGAGAACTGCTTCGGACCCGAATGATGGCCGTTCTACCCCTTCGTCCATTGCATGGGTCAACGCTTTGGTGTCACCAACGGGCACAAGGCGACCATAACGACCACCGCCGAGAATCTCCCGTGGACCGTGCGTGCAGTCCGTGGCGACCACCGGCACATCCAGCGCCAGGGCCTCGAGCAATACATTCGGATAACCTTCCCAGCGAGACGACAGCACCAGCAACGCAGCATCCGCCAGCACTCGAAACGGGTTGTCCAGTGCCCCCGGAAGCAGCACACAATCGCCAAGGTCAAGGTCACGCACAATGCCTTCCAGCATGACACGTTGCTCGCCCTCGCCAACGACCAGCAGAAGATGGCTGCGCCGCAATTTGCTGCCCGCATACGCCCGCAACAAGGTCTGGTAATCCTTGGCCGCCGTCAAACGCCCCAGTGCGATGACATAAGGCCTGGCCTCGACTCCCGGCAACATGGGGCCGACAGCCGCGAGGTGGTGCAACCGTTCCTGGTCCACCGGATTGCGTATGACGCGGATGCGGGCATCCGGCACGCCGATGCCGCGCAAATCCTCCGCGACCCCGTTCGAGACGGCGACGACGGTATGGGCTCTCCGGTACAACCAGCGCATGGCCACGCGCTTGATGGCGCTGCGCGTATTGACGATGCTGGACGCCTCGCGGAGGACGAGGCGCCCACGACCATGCGCCAGCATGCATGCCGTGGCCGTCAGCAAATTGGTACCCGTCATCGTACTCAGTACGGCATGCGGCCGGACCGCGCGCAGGAGCGATACCAAACCGGGAAATGCCCGGCTCGCCAACGCGAGCCCCCTGGTGGCATGACCGGGATCGACCAGTTCATGCAGGACTGCGGAGTCAGGTACATCCGAGCGCAGCGGACCACCGCCAAGCAAGGTGGCCACATGCACCTCCCGCCCAGCGGCCAGGAATGATCGCGCCAGTTGCAGCAACACGCGCTCTCCGCCGCCTCGCTCGAGGCTAGGCAGGACCAGCATTATGCGCTCGGCGCGGGCAGTCACCGTGTCAACCGCAGGCGTCTGCGCGCCAGCGCAGATAGGAATACGCCAGCCACAGGGGTTGCGAATGATCGGCACGCCCCGCGCGGTGCTCGCGCAGCAGCATGCGCAACCCAGCCGCATCCACGACTCCGGTATCCCCCGAATCCGTCAGCGCCAGCAGATCGTCTCCCAGCCAGTTCCGCAGCCAGTGACTGACCGGCGAGGCGAATCCCTGCTTGCGGCGGTCCCAGATGAAATCCGGCACGCGACCCTGCATCGCCGCACGCAACAACCGCTTCCCGCGCAGCCGGGAAAAGTGCCATTGCCAGGGCAGCCTGATCACGAATTCGAAAAGCTCCCTGTCCAGGAACGGGCTACGGGCCTCGAGCGAAAACATCATCGTCGCGCGATCGACTTTCTGCAGGATGTCCTGGGGCAGGTAGACCAGGCAATCCATCAAGAGCATATGCCTGAGTTCGTCCGGGTCGTCGGGCCACGGCAGATCGGGCATCGGGTTCCCCGCGCCAAGCCCAGGCACCAGTTGCGCCAGCGTCTCCTTGCGGATGGCCGGCGGCCCGATGTAGGCATCCCGGTCCTCCCGCGCCAGCCGCACGAAAAGATGCGCGCGCTTCAGGAAACTGCCGCTGTGGTGTGCGTAGGGCTCGGGCGTCGACAGCACGCCGCGCTCGACGATAGAGCGCAACGGGGCCGGCAGCCGACGGTACCGCTGGCGCAGCAGGCGTCCCGCGTACCTGGCGTAGCCCCCGAAGATTTCGTCACTGCCATCGCCCGTCAGCACCACCTTGACGTGGCGGGCCGCCACCGAGGCGACCAGCGCGCTGGGAACCAGGGAGGAATCGCCGAACGGCTGGCCCATGCGTCGCGGGAGTTCCGTCGCCAGGGTGGCCGCGATATCCGGCTTGATCTCTTCGGCGGTGTGCAGGGTACCCAGCTCGGCTGCCGCCCGCGCCGCCGGCGCGCGTTCGTCGAAGGTCGGCTCGGCGAACCCCGCCGTAAACGTGCGCAGCCTTCCGAATCCGGATTCCTGCGCAAGCGCGCACACGGTCGTCGAGTCGACGCCGCCGGAAAGGAACGCCCCGACTTCGACATCGGACGCCAGCTGGCGCCTGCGCACCGCTTGCGTCAGCAGCTCGCGGACCTGCCCGGCGGCCTCGTCGAAGCTGCCGGTCCAGGGTTCGACCGATGGCGCCCAATAGCGTTCCTGGGCGATGGAGCCGTCCGCGCGCAGCCGCAGCGTGTGTGCCGGCAACACTTCCCTGACGCCTGCCAGGCAGGTCGTTCCGGGCAGCGTGTAGCCGTAGCGGAAATAATCCGCGATGCCTGCGGCATCTTCCGCGGGAACCGCATCCGGGACCAGCGCCGCCAGTGCCGGCAATTCGGAGGCACAGGCGAACATGCCGTGCCCGCAGCGGTAATACAGCGGCTTCTTGCCGAAACGGTCCCTGGACAGCAACACGTCGCCCGTGGCGGCATCGTGCAGCACGAACGCCCACATGCCGTCCAGACGCTCGACAAACCGTGCCCCTTCCGTGACCAGCCCGGCCAGCACCACTTCGGTGTCGCTGTCATCCCGGAAATTCCATCGCCCGGCCAACTGCGCCCGAAGCTCCCGGTAGTTGTAGATCTCGCCGTTGAATACCAGGACCCAGCGCCCGCCCGGATCGCGCATGGGCTGGTGACCGCCCTTGAGGTCGATGATCGCCAGCCGCGTGTGTCCCGCCACGAAATCGCCGCCGGCAAGGCACCCGGATTCGTCGGGGCCCCGATGCCTGAGACGCTTCAAGGCGGCATCCATGCGTTCGTGGCGCTCCCCGGATGAAAGCGCCGGGGCCCGAAGATAGGCTATTCCACACATGGGGAACGCGGACTCCCGCCTGGAGTGAAGACCGTCCGGAACAGCGCCTCGTAGCAACGCGCAGTGTCTGCCCACGTTCCGATCCGGGCGCAGGCGAAGGCCCGCGCGCGTTCGCCACGGCGACGAAGTTCCGCGCGATCGGCAACCGCCTGATCCAGCGCGGCAGCCAATGCCTCCGGGTCGGAGACTGCGACCAGCCAGCCGTTGTCGCCATTCCTGACCATTCCCTGCACACCCTCCAGATCGGTGGAGATCACCGGCAAGCCGCCGGCCAGCGCTTCCACGACGACGTTGGGTCGTCCTTCCGAACGGCTGGAAAGAACGAACACATCCGCCTCGGAAACATGTTTCGGCATGTCGCTGGCCGGCACGGTTCCGGCAAACGTGAAACTGTGGGACACGCCTAGTGACGCCGCCAGGGCGAGCAAGGGTTCCCGCTCGGGCCCGCCGCCGACGATGCATACGCGCATTTGCTCGCGATGACGTGCGCGTGCGATCGCCTCGATCAACACATCGAAGCCTTTCAGGCGGATCAGATTGCCCACGGCCAGCACCCGCAGACCGGGAGTGCCGGAAGCCGCCCTGTCGATCCGGAAAAATGCTTCATCGGCACCATTGAGGCAGGCATGGATGTCGGCCGCGCGATGGGGGAATTGCGTGCGCAGCCGCTCGGCCATCGCCTGCGAAACGCAGACCACGAACCGGCTGTTGCGCACGGCCAGGCCGAGGACCGCCCGATCCAGCCACGAGCGCGTCGCGCGCGCCACGTCGCTGCCGCGCAAGGTGGTGATCACCGGCTTCCCCCGCAGGCGCCCCACGATACCCGCCAGGGCTCCGCAGATGGCCCAGTTGGCGTGGATCAGGTCTGCGTCGCCCGCGCGCGACAGGCAACGCCAGAACAGGCCGAGCAGCAACGCCGGCAACAACACTACCTGCCATGGCGCACGTCGCAGGCCGGTAACGACCCCGCCAGACTCCTGCGCCAACCTGCGCCACGCCCTGGGGGCGTAGCGCACCGCATGAATGCGGATGTCCGTCGAGGTGTCATCGGCAAGCGTCGCCTTCGCGAGCCGCGAATCGCCAGGGCAGACCACGTCCAGCGCGAATTCGCCCGAAAGGCGCCGATAGAGGCTCTGGACGAACACGCCTGCGGAACTACCCGGATACAGCGGATACGACGTCGTCAATGCGAGCACGCGCATTTTCTTCATGACCGCATCATGCAGATCGGCCTAGGCGTCACGCCGATAGGTCAGCGATGTGATCTGCTCCGAGATCAGGCCGATCAGGAAGATGATGACCGAAGCGCTCCACAGAGCCACGCTGATAAGACTCAGGTGATGGAATTCAAGGAAGGTATAAGCCCAATATGCCCAGCCAAGCACGAAGAACGCGACGGCGGTTGGCGCGAACAGTTTCAGTGGCGCATACAAGGTCGCGATTTTGAAGATGATCAGCAGGAACCGGAAGCCGTCGCGCACCGGCTTGATATGGCTTTTGCCGACGCGCCCGGCGGCCCTGATCGGCACGTAGGCGACCGGAAAGGCACTGCGGAAGAACGCCATGGTGCTGGTGGTGGGATAGCTGAAGCCGTTGGGCAGCAGATAGATGAATTCACGGAACTTGTCGGCGCGCGCGGCGCGAAATCCCGATGTCAGGTCGAGGATGGGGTGGCCGGTCATCTTCGAGGCCAGCCAGTTGTAGAACGTATTGGCGAGGCCCCGCCCGATGCCGGCCTGCCCTTCCCAGTCGCGCGCGCCCACCACCATGTCGTACCCGTCGGCCAGCCTGGCCAGCAGGCGCCCGACGTCGGCCGGATCGTGCTGGCCATCACCATCCATGAAAACCAGGATGTCGCCGCGGGCGGCGCGGGCGCCGCGCTTGATCGCCGCTCCGTTACCCATCGAGTACGGCGAGGACAAGCAGGCGACGCCGGCTTCGGCACAGATCCGTGGAGTCTCGTCGGTGGAACCGTCGTCCACTACGACGATCTCGGCCTCGGGATGGGCGGCACGCAGGCGCGGCAGCAGGTCGGCGAGTGCGGGGGCTTCGTTCTTGGCGGGCAGGATGATGCTGAGGCGGTTCAACGGTCGGCTCCCCGGAATTGGGGAGGATGATAACGTGAAGCAGGCGTCACGACTGCCGGGCCGGTCGCGCTGCCCGGATGACCTGCGGGGCAGACTGGGGTAGATTCGGTACCATAGGGTACGGGGACCGTCATCTCATGTCATCTGCAATGCAATCACCGCTCACGGGACTGACCGGGCTCGCGCGCCGGCTGGTGGCAGAGGGCTTGCTGCCGGAGGCGGACGCGCGTCGCGCGGTGCTGGAAAGCGGCCAGCAACGCGTCACCCTGACCTCGTGGCTGCTGGACCAGAACCTGGTGGACGGGCTGCGGCTGCTGCGCCTCTCGTCGGCCGAATTCGGCATGCCGATGCTGGACGTGACTGCACTGAACCCGGCGCAGTTGCCCATCAACCTGATCAGCGAGGCCTTGCTGACCAAGCACCGTGCGCTGCCGCTGTTTCGGCGCGGCAAGCGCCTGTTCGTGGGCATCGCCGACCCGATGCAACTGGATGCGCTGGAGGAGATCAAGTTCCACTCCAACTGCATGGTGGAGCCCATCCTGGTCGAGCGCAGCCAGCTCAACCGCACGATCGACGTCGCGCTCAGCAGCATGCACGACGTGATGCCCGACATGGGCGACGACGACTTGGGGGAACTGGATACCGAAGGCGGCGACGGCGACGAGGCGCCGGGCGGTATCGACGCCACCGCCAACGACGATGCTCCGGTGGTGAAGTTCGTCAACAAGATCCTGGTGGATGCGATCAAGCGCGGCGCCTCGGACATCCACTTCGAGCCATTCGAAAACCAGTACCGCGTGCGCCTGCGTCTGGACGGCATGCTCCGCGCAGTGGCCAGCCCCCCGCTGAAACTGGCCAGTCGCATCAGCTCGCGCCTGAAGGTGATGGCGCAGCTGGACATCGCCGAGAAGCGCGTGCCGCAGGACGGTCGCATCAAGCTCAACCTCAGCAAGAGCCGGGCGGTGGACTTTCGCGTCAGCACGCTGCCCACGCTGTTTGGCGAGAAGATCGTGTTGCGTATTCTGGACGGCTCGGCCGCGAAGATCGGTATCGAGAAGCTGGGCTACGAGCCGAATCAGCAGAAACTCTACGTGGACGCGATCCACAAGCCCTACGGCATGGTGCTGGTCACCGGCCCCACCGGCTCGGGCAAGACGGTGTCGCTGTACACCGGCCTCAACATGCTGAACACCGCCGAGCGCAACATCTCCACCGTGGAAGACCCGGTGGAAATCCGCGTCGAGGGCATCAACCAGGTGCAGCAGAACGTCAAGCGCGGCATGACCTTCGCCGCTGCGCTGCGCTCGTTCCTGCGCCAGGACCCTGACGTGATCATGGTGGGCGAGATCCGCGACCTGGAAACCGCCGAGATCGCGATCAAGGCGGCCCAGACCGGCCACATGGTGCTGTCCACCCTGCACACCAACGACGCGGCCCAGACCATTGCGCGCCTGATGAACATGGGCATCGCGCCGTACAACATCACCTCCTCGGTCACCCTGATCATCGCGCAGCGTCTGGCGCGCCGCCTGCACAGCTGCAAGAAGCCGCAGAACCTGCCACCCCAGGTACTGCTGGCGGCCGGCTTCAGCCAGAAAGACATCGACGAAGGCCTGACCCTCTACGAGGCAGTAGGTTGCGACGAGTGCAACGAAGGCTACAAGGGCCGCGTGGGCATCTATCAGGTGATGCCGATGCTGGAGGAGATCCAGAAGATCATCCTGCAAGGCGGCAACGCGCTGCAGATCGCCGAGGTGGCCAAGGCCGCCGGCATCAACGACCTGCGCGCCTCGGCGCTGCTCAAGGTGAAGCAGGGGCTTACCAGCCTCACCGAGATCGACCGGGTGACCAAGGATTGAGGTTGTCGTCCTGTGTAGGAGCGCACCCTGTGCGCGACGGTTTTTTGGTTTCGATCAGAACCGGGGCTATCGCGCACAGGGTGCGCTCTTACAGAGTAGCCGCCCGGGCTTTGCCGCGAAGCTGCGGCGGCCGCCACGGTTTCGCGGCAGGAAAATGACGTAAGCTTCGGTACGAGAACGGTTCCGCGGCCTGAAGAGCCTGCCGGAACGCACCACCAAGGGGACAGCGCATGGCCACGGCTACCGCAACGGCAAAGAAGGATCCGCGCGCACTCGGCGCCGAGCGCGCCGGGGTCAGCAAGCTCACCGTCTACGAGTGGGTGGCGCTGGACAAGCGCGGCAAGCGCATGAAGGGCGACATGCCGGCGAAGAACGCCTCGCTGGTGAAGGCCGAGCTGCGCCGCCAGGGCATGAACCCGCAGACCGTGCGCGAACGCGCCAAGCCGCTGTTCGGCGCCACTGGCAGCTCGGTCAAGCCGCGCGACGTGGCGGTATTCAGCCGCCAGATCGCCACGATGATGAAGTCTGGCGTGCCTCTGGTGCAGTCCTTCGATATCATCGCCGACGGCCAGAAGAACGTCCGCTTCAAGAACATGCTGCTGGACGTCAAGCAGGGACTCGAGGGCGGCCAGGCGCTGCACGAAGCGCTGGGCCGCTACCCGGTGCAGTTCGACGAGCTGTACCGCAACCTGGTGCAGGCCGGCGAGGCCTCCGGCGTGCTGGACACCGTGCTGGACACCGTGGCCACCTACAAGGAACGCACCGAGGCGCTGAAGAAGAAGATCAAGAAAGCGCTGTTCTACCCCATCATGGTGGTGGCGGTGGCCTTCCTGGTCAGCATGATCATGCTGCTGTTCGTGGTGCCGGTGTTCGCACAGACCTTCCATGACGCCGGAGCCGCCTTGCCGGCCCCTACCCAGATAGTGATCAGCGCTTCGAATTTCATGAAGAGCTGGTGGTGGCTGGTGATGCTCGTCATCATAGGCAGCGTAGTGAGTCTGATCGCAGGCAAACGCCGCTCGGTGAAGTTCGCCCACTTCCTCGATCGCGTGACGCTGAAGCTGCCGGTGTTCGGCAAGATCATGCGCGAATCGGCGATCGCCCGCTTCGCCCGCACCTTGGGCGTGACCTTCCACGCCGGCGTGCCGCTCGTGGAGGCGCTAGATTCGGTTTCGGGCGCCACCGGCAGCGTGGTCTACGGCGACGCCGTGAAGCAGATCCGCGACGACGTTTCGGTGGGCCACCAGCTGCAGCTGGCGATGCGCCAGACCAATCTGTTCCCGAACATGGTGGTGCAGATGACCGCGATCGGCGAGGAATCCGGCGCCCTGGACAGCATGCTGTTCAAGGTCGCCGAGTTCTACGAGGAAGAGGTCGAGAACGCGGTCGACACCCTCTCCACCCTGCTCGAACCCATGATCATGGTGATCCTGGGCGTGGTGGTGGGCGGCATGGTGATTTCGCTGTACCTGCCGATCTTCAAGCTGGCTGGCACGGTCGGCTGATCGTAGGAGCGCACCTTGTGCGCGACTGCTTTGGCTCCGATCAACGCCGGAACCATCGCGCACAGGGTGCGCTCCTGCCGGCAAGTCCGTAAGCTTGGGCGTCTCGTAGCCACTGCGATCCGACACGCATGCCCGACCTGCCCCTGACCGCCTGGATCGCCCTCGCCGCCGTGCTCGGCCTGCTGGTGGGCAGCTTCCTCAACGTGGTGATCCTGCGCCTGCCGGAGCGCATGGCGGCCGAATGGCGGCGCGAGGCACGCGACGTGCTGGAGCTGGAGGCCGCCGCGGAGGTCCTGCCGCCGGGCATCGTGCGGGAACGTTCGCACTGCCCGCACTGCAAGCACCCGCTGTCGGCGGCGGACAACATCCCGCTGCTCGGCTGGCTGCTGCTGCGCGGGCGCTGCCGCTACTGCAAGGCGAATATCTCGATCCAGTACCCGCTGGTGGAACTGCTGGGCGGCGCACTGAGCGCCATCGTGGTGTGGAAGCTCGGTCCGACCTGGCCAGGGCTGGCCGGACTGGTGTTCACCTGGACGCTGATCGCGCTGTCCGGTATCGACTTCCGCACCCAGCTGCTGCCCGACCAGCTCACCCTGCCCCTGCTGTGGCTGGGCCTGCTGCTGGCGCTGAAGCCGCTGTTCGTGGAGCCCACCACCACCATCCTCGGCGCGGCGATCGGCTACCTCAGCCTGTGGAGCGTGTACTGGCTGTTCAAGCTGCTCACCGGCAAGGAAGGCATGGGCCACGGCGACTTCAAGCTGCTGGCCGCGCTGGGTGCCTGGATGGGTCCGCTGGCGATCCTGCCCATCGTGCTGCTCTCCTCCCTGATCGGCGCCATCGTGGGCGGCAGCCTCATCGCGCTCTCCCGCCACGAACGCGGCGTGCCGATGCCGTTCGGTCCGTTCATCGCGATGGCCGGCTGGGTCTGGTTCATCGCGGGCGACGCCTTGCTGCACGCCTACCTGCAACTGACCGGCTTGCGATGAACAGCTACATCGTCGCCCTCACCGGTGGCGCCGCCGCCGGCAAGAGTGCGGTGGCGCGCCGCTTCGCCGCACTGGGCGTGCCGGTGCACGATGCCGACGTGGCCGCGCGCGAGGTGGTCGCGCCGGGCAGCGAAGGCCTGGCCGCCGTGGTCGCCGCCTTCGGCGACGAGGTGCTGGACGCGGCAGGCCGGCTGGACCGCCCGGCGATGCGCCGCCGCGTATTCGCCGATCCGGCGGCGCGACGGACGCTGGAAGGCATCATCCACCCCCGCGTGCGCCACTGGCTGCACGAACGCGCGTTGGCCGACACCGCGCCCTATTGCCTGCTGGCGATCCCGCTGCTGGCCGAGAACATCGAACACTACCGCTGGGTCGACCGCGTGCTGCTGGTCGATGCGCCGGCGGGGCAGCAGCTGGCCCGGTTGATCGCCCGCGACGGCATCGACGAGGCGCTGGCCCACCGCATGCTGGCGCAACAGGCACGGCGCGAGGAACGGCTGGCGCTGGCCCACGATGTGATCGACAACGGCGGCGACGAGAGCGCGCTGGATGAAGCCGTGGCGGCACTGCATCTGCGTTACCTCACGCTCGCCGCCAATCGGAATCGGTCGTAGGAGCGACTTCAGTCGCGATTCGTCCAGCCGGTCGCGGCTGAAGCCGCTCCTACGGGTGCGGCGCGGGCGCGGCGGGCAAATGCGGGTAACCGGAGAAATCCAGCCGCGCCGCGCCGCTCTCCACGCGCAACCGCGACGGCACGCCGAACGGCAAGGTGAACTTGTCCGGCACGTGGCCGAACGGCAGGCCGTCCAGCACCGGGATGCCGGCCACGCGGCGGATCTGCGCGAAGGCTTCGTCCAGGCCGTAGCCGTTGTCGTAGGCGCTGTGCCGGCAATCGGTGAAGTCGCCCAGGATCAGAGCGCGCTGGCGCCCCAGCACGCCGGACAGGTGCAGCTGGTACAGCAGGCGCTCGATGCGGAACGGCGGCTCGCCCACGTCTTCCACGAACAGGATGCCGCCCTCGATGCGCGGGAAGTACGGCGTGCCGAGCAGGCTGCACAGCATCGCGAGGTTGCCGCCCCACAGCGGTCCCTCGAGATCCAGCGCATGCTCGCCGCTGCTGCCCCATTCGGCGCTGCCTTGTGCGGAGCGCACCGTGCGCCAGAAGTGCGGCAGGGTCAGCTCGCTCGGCTTTTCCGCACCGAAGTCGGGACCCAGCATGGGGCCACCGAACGTGACCAGCCCGCTTTTCGCATGCAGCGCCAGCTGGATCGCGGTGAAGTCGCTGTGGCCCACCAGCGCGATGCGGGCACCACCCAGGCGTTCGCGCAGCGCATCGTAGTGCAGGTGTTCCAGCAGCCGGGTGGCACCGTAGCCGCCGCGGATCGCCAGCGCGACATCGGGCAGCGCGTCCAGCGTGGCGAGCGCATTGAGGTCGGCCGCGCGTTCGGCGTCGCTGCCGGCGTAGCGTAACTCCCTGCGCTCCAGCACCTCCAGGCCGTCCACCGTGCAGCCGGCCTCGCGCAGGCGCGCCACGCCGCGGCTCATCGCTGCGCGATCGTGCGGGTAACCGGAAGGGGCGATCAGGCGGACGCGAGTGGCGGGCATAGGGATAGTCGGGCAGCTCGGATGCCTCGATTATGCGGGCACCGGGCGCCCGGGGCATGGCCTGTGTATGGCGCATGCCGGGCGATTCCGCAGGAGCGCACGCTGTGCCCGAAGGCCATGGTGCCTGATCGAAGCCAAAAACATTCGCGCACAGGGTGCGCTCCTACACGTGTTCCACCACTTCGAGGCCGAAGCCGGCCAGGCCCACCAGTTTGCGCGGCGTGCCCAACACGCGCAGCTTGTGCACACCGAGGTCGGCCAGCATCTGCGCGCCCAGACCGAGCTGGCGCCATTCCTGCTGCTGCGCGTCCTCTGGCGCCAGGGTCGCAGGCAGGCCCTTGAGCCGGGCCAGCAACGCGTCCGGCGTGTCCTCGCCAGAGAGCACCAGCAGCACCCCGCGGTCTTCGTCGGCGATGCGGCGCAGCGCACTGGTGACGGTGAGGCCGAGGTCGTCGCGCTTGAGGTGCAGCACGTCGGACAAGGTGTTGCGCACATGCACGCGGCTGAGCACCGGCGCCCCGTCGTCCACCGTGCCACGCACCAGAGCGAAGTGCACGCCGCGCCGGATCGCGTCGCGGTAGGCCACCAGCCGGAACGGGCCGAATTCGGTCTGCACTTCTTCTTCGTGCACCCGCTCTACGGTCTTCTCGGTTTCCAGCCGGTAGCGGATCAGGTCGGCGATGCTGCCGATCTTGAGGCCGTGCTTCTGCGCGAACACCTCCAGCTCGGGGCGGCGGGCCATCGAGCCGTCCTCGTGCAGGATCTCGATCAGTACGGCCGACGGCTCCAGCCCCGCCAGCGCGGCGAGATCGCAGCCGGCCTCGGTATGGCCGGCGCGGGTGAGCACGCCGCCCGGCTGCGCGGTGAGCGGGAAGACGTGACCGGGCTGGGAGAGGTCCTGCGGCTTCGCATCGCTCTTCACCGCCACCTGGATGGTGCGCGCGCGGTCGTGCGCCGAGATGCCGGTGGTGACGCCTTCGGCGGCCTCGATCGAGACGGTGAAATTGGTGTGGTAGGGCGAGGTGTTGTCGCTGACCATGGGGCGCAGGCCGAGCTGGCGCGTGCGCTGCTCGGTGAGCGTGAGGCACAGCAGGCCACGCGCCTCGCGCACCATGAAGTTCACGTCCTCCGGCCGCACCATCTGCGCGGCCATCACGATGTCGCCCTCGTTCTCGCGGTCTTCGTCGTCGAGGATCACGACCATGCGGCCGGCGCGGATGTCGTCGAGGATTTCTGGGATAGTGTTGAAAGGCATGGATGGCGTATCCGTGTGTGGTTTTCCTTCTCCCTTTGGGAGAAGGTGCCCCGCAGGGGCGGATGAGGGCTCGGGCGAGGCGAAGCGTCATGCTTCGCTCGCACCCTCACCCCAGTCCCTCCCCCAAAGGGAGAGGGGCTTCATGTCAGGCAAAGCCGTGTTTCTTGAGGAAATCCACGTCGATGCCGGCCGCCTCGCTACCGCCGACCAGCCGTTCGACATAGCGCGCGATCACGTCCACCTCGATGTTCACCGCGTCGCCCGCGTGCTTCGCATGGAACGCGGTGTGCTCCACGGTGTGCGGTATCAGGTTCACGCCGAAGCGCGTGCCGGCGACTTCGTTGACGGTGAGGCTGGTGCCGTCGATGCACACCGAACCCTTGGCGGCGATATAGCGCGCGAGGCTGGAAGGCACTTCGAACACCCAGCGCAGCGAGCGGCCGTCGGGCGCGACGGACACCACCTTGCCCAGGCCATCGACATGACCGGAGACGAGGTGCCCGCCCAGCCGGTCGGCGAGGCGCAAGGCCTTTTCCAGGTTCACCGGGTCGCCCGCCTTGAGCGTGCCCAGCGTGGTGAGCGAAAGCGTCTCGTTGGAGACGTCGGCGGCGAAGCCGCGCGCCTCCAGGGCCACAGCGGTGAGGCACACGCCGGATACGGCGATGGAGTCGCCCAGCTGCACGTCGGCGAGATCGAGGTCGGCGGTGTCGACGTACAGGCGCAGGTCGCCGCCACGGGGTTCGAGCCGCGCGACGCGGCCTACGGACTGGATGATGCCGGTGAACATCAGCGCACCCTCCTGCCGGAGGCGGCTGCAATGCAAGCGATATGGGACATGAAACGTTCTCCGCATGGGTCGGCGAAAAACGCCCCAAGGCATGAGGCCGACGCACCGCCGCGAGCGATCTGGCGAGCGCGCCGCGGTGCGACCTGCCGTCTTCTTTCATCCGGACTGTGGCCACCCCGGCGAACCGGATTGGCCTGACCGTCGGCTCCGGCATCGGACCGGATCTGCTGACCCTTCGCGCTGGATGCGAAGGCGCTCGCGGGCTCGTGCTCCGGTTCCTTCGGAGCACCTACCGCCGGTGGGGAATTTCGCCCCGCCCTGAAGACGTCGTGGTTTGGTGCCGGCAGGAGCCGGCCCGCGCATTCTAGCATCCGGCCGGTTCAGGCCGGCGCCAGCGCGCCGGCGAGGTGGTCGATCAGATGGCGCAGCAGCGGCGTGCGCTCGGCGCCGGGCAGCCACAGCAGGTGCACCGGCAGGGTCGACAGTTGCCAGCCCGGCAGCACCTCGACCAGCCGCCCCTCGCCGACCAACGCGTCGGCCATGTAGTCGCCCTGCAGGCCGATGCCGGCGCCCGCCAGTATGGCGTCGCGGATGGCCTGCGCGTCGTTGCAGGCCAGCACCGGGTCGATGCGCACCGAACGGCGCTGGCGCTGGCGGCTGAACTGCCACAGCGTGCCCGTGCGCAGGCCGCTGAAACCGATGCAGCGATGTTGCTTGAGGTCGTTGGGATCGCGCAGCGGCGGCGCCGAGGCGAGGTAGTCGGGTGAGGCGCAGAGGAAGCGGCGCATCGCCCCCACCCTCCGCGCGACCAGCCGCGCGTCGCCCAACGGCCCCAGGCGCACGGCCAGGTCCACCCTGCCCACCACCATGTCGACGAAGCCATCGTCGTAGACCGCCTCGATCCGCACCTGCGGGTGCTGGCGCAGGAAGCCGACAAGCAGCGGCGCAATGCGCTGGCGGCCGTAGTTCAACGGCAGGTGCACGCACAGTCGGCCGGCCAGTTCGCCCCCGGGCGGGCGCAGGTCCGCGGCAAGCTCGGCCATCACGCGTTCCAGCCGTTGCCACTGCACCAGCAGTTGCTCGCCGCGACGGGTCAACGCCATGCGCCGCGTGGTGCGCAAGAACAGCCGCCCGCCACTGGCCGCCTCCAGCGCTGCGATGCGCCGGCTCAGCACCGAGGGCGTGCAGCCCACCTCGCGCGCCGCCTGCGAGAAGTTGAGCCGCCGCGCCGCGGCGGCGAAGGCGCGCAGTTCCCGCAGGCGGCCCGGAGTGAGGTCGATCGATTCGTTCATGGCCTGAACAAAAGAAATGGTTTCTTTGTGGATTATCGCCAGACCCGGGCTGCCGCACCATGCGCTCGTCCCTAACCACGGAGCCCGCCCATGCGCGCCATCCAGCTCACCGCCTACGGCCTTGACCACCTCGAAACCATCGATCTTCCCGCGCCGCGCCCCGGCCCGAACGACGTGCTGGTGCGCATGGAGGGCGCCTCGCTCAACTACCGCGACCTGCTGCTGGCCACCGGCAAGCTGTACCGCGGCGTGCAACTGCCGATCGTGCCGGTATCCGACGGCGCCGGCACGGTGCTGGAGGTCGGCGCCGCGGTCACCCGCTTCAAGCCGGGCGACCGCGTCACCACGTTCTACAAGTCGCGCTGGCTGGCCGGCGCCATGCGCCCGGAATGGGAGGGCGCGGAAATCGGCGGACCGGAGCCGGGCGTGATGCGTGAACTGGTCTGCCTCGACGCCTACTCGCTGGCGCACGCACCGGCGCACCTGTCCAGCGTACAGGCCGCGACCCTGCCGATTGCCGCGCTCACGGCCTGGCAGGCGCTGGAACTGGCGCACGTCACCACCGGGCAGACGGTACTCACGCTCGGCACCGGCGGCGTCGCGCTGTTCGCGCTGCAGCTGGCTAAGCTGCGCGGCGCGCGGGTGATCACCTTGTCTTCGAGCGACGACAAGCTCGCGCGTGCCACCGCGTTGGGCGCCGACCTCGGCATCAACTACGCGCGGCATCCGCAGTGGGGTGTGCAGGTGCGCGAAGCCACTGGCGGCGTGGGCGTCGATGCGGTGGTCGAAACGGTGGGCAGCGCCACGCTCGCCCAGTCGATCGACGCGGTGCGCATGCACGGCTTCGTCGGCCTGGTGGGCTTCATAGGCGGTAGCGAGGCGACCTTGCCGCTCACCCAGGCGATCCTCAAGCGCGTGCATCTGCAAGGCATCTCGGTGGCGTCGCTGGAAGCGCACGAGCGGATGGTCGCAGCGCTCGAGGCCACCGGCCTGGTGCCGGTGATCGACCGCACTTACGGTTTCGGCCAGCTGCGCGAGGCCTTCGAGCACCTCGTCGCCGGCCGCCACTTCGGCAAGCTCGCCATCGATTTCAACCGCTGAGAATCACTCCATGCGCTTCTTTCCCTCCCTGTGCCGCGCCGCGCGTGGCCTGCTGCTCCTGTTGCCGGTGGCGTTCGCCGCGTTCGCCCACGGCGCCGACGTGCCACCCGCCGTCCGCGTGTACGTGCTCGACTGCGGCCATCTGCACTTTGGCGACATGCGCCTGTTCGATGACAGCGGCGCGCTGGATGGCAAGCCCGGCGAGATGTCGGCTCCCTGCTTTTTGATCCGCCACCCGAAGGGCGACCTGCTGTGGGATACCGGCCTGGGCGACGCCATCGCCGACCATCCCGGCGGCGTCGAACCGGCACCGGGCATCCGCGCCACAGTGCGGGTGAAACTGGTCGACCAGCTGAAGACGCTGGGCCTGACGCCGTCGGATATCGACTACCTGGCGTTCTCGCACTGGCACGAGGACCACACCGGCAACGCCAACCTGTTCGGCGAGGCCACCTGGATACTTCAGCGCAAGGAGTTGGCGGCGGCGACCGGCCCCACGCCACCGCCGTTCGAGGCGCTGGCCCCGGTCAGCGCGTACAGAGGCGCCAGGACGCGCATCGTCGATGGCGACGCCGACGTCTTCGGCGACGGCAGCGTGCGATTGTTGCTGATGCCCGGCCATACGCCCGGCCACCAGGTGCTGGAACTGCATCTGCGGCAAGCCGGCACGGTACTGCTCAGCGGCGACCTGTACCACAGCCGCGAAGCGCGCCGGCTGCATCGGGTGCCCAGGGTCAACACGGACCTGGCGGCCACCCTGGCCTCGATGGTCCGGTTCGAAGCCATTGCCAAACGCAGCCATGCACGGGTAGTGATCCAGCACGACCCACGCGATATCACCCTGCTGCCGCGCTTCCCAGCTTACCTTCATTGATCCGGCGCCTTCTCCTGGCCGCCCTCTTCGGAACGACAAGGACCCTCAGGCGCCCAGTCACTGCCCCCTCTCCTGCCGGTAATCGCGTAACACCTGATCCATCACCCAGCTGGTGCGCGCCCCGCTTTCGGCAGTGGAGGGACAGGCGCCGGGATGCCCGGTCAGCTCGGCCACGATGGTCTCGATAAGAGGCTGCTGAATATGCAGCGGATTAGCCACCCGGTACTCGCGCGTGCCGGCGGCGTTCTCCACCCGGATCGGGCCGTCCCCGAACGTGGCGAACGAGAGCCGGCCGCCATCGCCGATCACCTCGGTGAGATCGTGGTGATGGAGGGCATCGAACTGCCACAGGCCGGTGCCGAGCATGCCGTTGGCGAAGGCGAACGACATGGCCACGCCATCCTCGGCCGGGTACACGCCGCGCTGGTTGCTGGCGTGGCCGCTGACGCGGGCGACGGGACCGAACAGCCAGTCGAGGATGTCCAGCGTATGGCAGCCGATGTCCACGAAGATGCCACCGCCGGAAATCTCCGGGCGCACGTGCCAGTGGCCGCCCTGCGGATCGTCGTAGCGCGGATGGTGCGGCGCGGAATGCAGGACATGCAGCGCGCGCGGCATGCCGATGGCACGCTCGTCGAACAGCAGTTCGCGCACCTTGTGGAAGCGCGGCAGCATGCGCCGGTAGTACGCCACGAACACCGGCACGTTCGCCGCGCGACCGGCGGCGATGATGTCAGCGCATTCGGCGGCGTCCATCGCCATCGGCTTTTCCACGTACACCGGCTTGCCCGCGGCAATCCCCATCAAGGCGTAGGCCTTGTGCGTGGAAGGCGGCGTGGCGACGTAGACGGCATCCACCTCTGCGTCGTCGACCAGCGCCTGCGCGTCGTCGTACCAGCGCGGCACGCCGTGGCGCTGCGCGTAGTCACGCGCCTTGGCGCCATCGCGGCGCATTACCGCCACCAGGGCCGAACGATCGGCCTTCTGGAAGGCAGGGCCGCTTTTCACCTCGGTAACGTTGCCACAGCCGATGATGCCCCAGCGGATGGTGCGTGCCTGCGCGTCACGACTCATGGACAACGGGCTCCTTGCGGTGATGCCGGCATGCGGCGGCTGGAGGATCTTCGCCGCCTCAGGCAGCAGGACGCAACCGCAGGCGCATGTCCTGTCCCAGCATGCGCTGGTCGATCGCCTGCAGCCGCCAGCGCCCGGCCATGTCGGCCAGCGGCGGCAGGTGCAGCAGCGGGCGGGCGGTGTCGCCCAGCAGCACCGGCGCGACATAGAGCAGCAGTTCGTCGACCAGGCCTTGTGCGAACAGCGCGCCGCACAGGGTGGGGCCCGCTTCCACGTGCAGTTCGTTGACGTCGCGCGCGGCCAGCAGGTCGAGCACCGCACGGAGATCGAGTACGCCATCGCACCCGGCCACCTCGACGCGTTCGACCTGGGCAAAGCGCTCGTCGGTCGGGGTCGCCTGCGCACCATGCAGCACCAGCGTGGGTGCGGAGCCATCGAGCACATGGCTGCCGGCCGGCGTGCGCAACTGACGGTCGAGGATCACACGCATGGGAGGGGCAACGGGTGGCGACTCGTCGCCAGCAAAGCCCGTCGCGAGCACCTGTGCCCCACCCTGCCCCCGCTCCGCGTGGGAGTGGGAAAATCTTTCGCCCGCGCGCACGGTGAGCCGCGGGTTGTCGGCCAGTACCGTGCCCGAGCCGGTGAGGATGGCGCCGCTACGCGCGCGCCAGCGCTGCACGTCGGCGCGGGCCGCTTCGCCGGTGATCCACTTCGACTCGCCGTCGGCCAGCGCGGTACGCCCGTCCAGGCTCATCGCCAGCTTCACCCGCACGAACGGGCGGCCGCGCTCGATGCGGCTGAAGAAGCCGCAGTTGAGCTCGCGTGCCTGGTCGCGCAGCAGGCCGGTGTCCACGGCGATGCCGGCGGCGCGCAGCTTGCCGATGCCGCGCCCGGCCACCTGCGGGAACGGGTCTTCCGCCGCGATCACCACGCGCGCCACGCCGGCGGCGACCAGGGCATCTGCGCAGGGCGGCGTGCGGCCATGGTGGGCACACGGTTCCAGCGTCACGTAGGCCGTGGCGCCGCCGGCACGCTCACCGGCTTCGCGCAGGGCGTACACCTCGGCATGTGGCGCACCGGCCCGCTGGTGCCAGCCGGTGCCGATGATCTCTTCGCCATGCGCGATCACGCAGCCCACGCGCGGGTTCGGCTGGGTGGTGTACAGGCCACGCTCGGCAAGACGCAACGCGTGCGCCATGTGCTGGTGGTCGGTGGCGGTGAAGCTCATGCAGGTCTTCCTCTCCCCTCCGGGACGCGGAGAAGGACCATGGACGGCCCTGCCCCGCGAACCCGGGGAAAGGACCGGACTAGGCGGGTGGACCGGCGACAGTGTCGCACCGGAGCACGCCACGGGCTTGCGACGCGGCCGGACCGCGCCTCGACCCGGTCCCGCCCCGCAGGAGAGCGGGGAAAACGGTCAGCCCTTGCGGGGACGGCGTGGCTCCGTGGTTTCGCCACCGGCCAGTAGCGACAGCTGCAGTTTCTCCAGCTCCGGCAGGTCGTGCTCCAGCTTCGCGATTTCCTCGAGAAAGGCCTGCACGTCCTCGAACTTGCGGTAAACCGAGGCGAAGCGCACGTAGGCTACCTGGTCGAGCTTCTTCAGCTCGCGCATCACCAGCTCGCCGACCTGCCGCGAAGGCACCTCGCGCTCGCCGCTGCGACGCAGGTCGTTGATGATCTCGCGCACCGCCGCGTCCACCGCGTCGCTGGCCACCGGCCGCTTCTGCAACGCACGCTCGAAGCTCACCCTGAGCTTGCGTTCGTCGAAGGCCTCGCGCCGCTCGCCGCTCTTCACGATCGCCGGCAGCTTCAGCTCGGCCGTCTCGAAGGTGTTGAAGCGTTCGCCGCAGGCCGGGCACTCGCGACGGCGGCGCACGGTGGCGCCGTCCTCGGTGAGCCGCGAGTCGATCACGCGGGTATCTTCGTGCTGGCAGAAGGGGCAGTGCACGCCGGCAGGTCAGCCGTAGACCGGGTACTTCTTGCACTGCGCCTCGACCTTGGCGCGCACGGCGGCGATCACCGCCTCGTCGCCCGGCGCGTCGAGCACGTCGCAGATCCAATTGGCCAGGTCGACGCAGTCGCTTTCCTGGTAGCCGCGGGTGGTGACGGCGGGCGTGCCCACGCGCAGGCCGGAGGTGACGAAGGGCTTCTGCGGGTCGTTCGGCACGGCGTTCTTATTGACCGTGATGTGGGCCTTGCCAAGCGCGGCCTCCGCGTCCTTGCCGGTGACACCCTTGCCGATCATGTCGATCAGCATCAGGTGGTTCTCGGTACCGCCGGAAACGATCTTGTAGCCGCGCGCGATGATGGTCCTGGCCATCGCCTTGGCGTTCTTCACCACCTGCGCCTGGTACTCCCTGAAGGCCGGTTCCAGCGCCTCCTTGAAGGCCACTGCCTTGGCGGCGATCACGTGCATGAGCGGGCCGCCCTGGATGCCCGGGAAGACGATCGACTGCAGCTTCTTCTCGATCTCCTCGCTCGCCTCGCCCATGCCCTGCCTGCTGGCGACGATGATGCCGCCGCGCGGGCCGCGCAGGGTCTTGTGGGTGGTGGAGGTGACCACGTGGGCATGCGGCAGCGGGCTGGGATACACCCCCGCGGCGACCAGGCCGGCGATGTGGGCCATGTCCACGAACAGGTAGGCACCGACCTTGTCCGCGATGGCGCGGAAGCGCGCCCAATCCATCACCTGCGAATAGGCGCTGAAACCGGCCACGATCATCTTCGGCTTGTGCTCCACGGCGAGTCGCTCGACCTCGTCCATGTCGACGATGCCGTTGCCGTCCACGCCGTACTGCACGGCGTTGAGGATCTTGCCCGACAGGTTGACCTTGGCTCCGTGGGTGAGGTGGCCGCCGTGCGCCAGCGACATGCCCAGGATGGTGTCGCCCGGCTGCAGCAGCGCGAAGTACACCGCCTGGTTGGCCTGCGAGCCGGAATGCGGCTGCACGTTGGCGTAGTCGGCGCCGAACAGCTGCTTCACGCGCTCGATGGCCAGGCGCTCGGCCACGTCCACGTATTCGCAACCGCCGTAGTAGCGCTTGCCCGGGTAGCCCTCGGCGTACTTGTTGGTGAGCTTGGAGCCCTGCGCCTCCATCACCCGCGGGCTGGCGTAGTTCTCCGAGGCGATCAGCTCGACGTGGTCTTCCTGGCGCCGCCCTTCGTCGGCGATGGCCTGGGCCAGTTCGGAGTCGTAACCGGCGATCGTGCAGTCCTTCGGGAACATTCGGGCCTCTGCGGGCAAGGGGGCGGGGATGAATCGCGAAATTGTAACGCCGCCGGGAGGTTGCAGCCACTGCCCGGCGGCCGGCGGTGCAATGCGGATACCATGACGTAGCTGATGATCATCAGCAGCAGCCACGCGCCGAGCTTGCCGAACGGCACCATGTGCCAGCCATGCCGCTGTGCCGGATACAGCCAGGCGTGGCTGAAGGTGCCCAGGTTCTCCGCCAGCCAGATGAACAGCGCCACCAGTACGAAGCCCAGCAGCAGCGGCATGCGCCGGTACACGTGGCGGATGCGGAAATGGACCCAGCACGGCCCGAACAGCCACGCCACCGCCAGGAACAGCAGGGGCCGCGCATCCGGCAGCCAATGGTGGGCGAAGAAATTGAGGTAGGTCGCCGCGGCCAGCGCCACCGTCGCGCCGAACGGCGGATGCCGGATGAAGCGGAAGTCGAACAGGCGCCACGCGCGGGCGATGTAACTGCCGACCGCCGCGTACATGAAGCCGGTGAACAGCGGCACGCCGCCCAGCCGCAGCAGCGAGGGCTCCGGGTAGCTCCAGGAGCCCACCGCGGTCTTGAACAGCTCCATGACCGTGCCCACGACGTGGAACAGCAGGATCACCTTCGCCTCCTCGCGGCTCTCCAGCTTCGCCGCCAGCAGGATGCCCTGGATCGCCAGCGCGGCCAGGGTCAGGAAGTCGTAGCGCGCAAGCGGCGCATGAGCCGGATACCGGCGCCAGCTGGCGACCAGCAGGGCCACCATCAGGCCGCCGAACAGGCAGGCGGACGCCTGCTTCAGGCCGAAGCAGAGGAACTCGTACACGAACGCGCCGACGCGGCCGCAGTGGGCGGCGCGGGCCGCCAGGACAAAATCCAGCCGCGACCACCGGCGGCCCGCGCTTGAACCGCGCGGAATCGTCGCCATAATTTCCGCAGCCTCCCCATTCCACGCAGAAGGCTGCAGCCTCGCCACCCGACCGGTATTTTTCGAGGCGCCGCCATGGCGGCGCGGGGGCCGATCGGCGATAATCGGAGGCCTTTCCCCTTTGTTTCTACCTTGCCGGGCCGCGTTTCGATGCGGCTTGCGGACCGCCCTACGGGAGCCAGCATGCAGTACATCTACACCATGAACGGGGTGAGCAAGATCGTTCCCCCGAAGCGCCAGATCATCAAGGACATCTCGCTGTCCTTCTTCCCGGGCGCGAAGATCGGCTTGCTCGGCGTCAATGGCGCGGGCAAGTCCACCGTGCTGAAGATCATGGCCGGCGTGGATACCGACTTCCAGGGCGAAGCGCGTGCGCAACCCGGCACCAAGGTCGGCTATCTGGCACAGGAGCCGGATCTGAACCCGGAAAAGACCGTGCGCGAAGTGGTCGAAGAAGGCGTGTCGGTGATCCTCGATGCACAGAAACGACTGGAAGAGGTCTACGCCGCCTATGCCGAGGAAGGCGCCGACTTCGACGCGCTGGCCAAGGAGCAGGAACAGCTGGAAGGCATCCTGGCTGCAAACGACGCCCACGCGCTGGAGCGCCAGCTGGAAGTGGCCGCCGACGCGCTGCGCCTGCCGCCGTGGGACGCCAAGGTCGGCCCGCTGTCCGGCGGCGAGAAGCGTCGCGTAGCGCTGTGCCGCCTGCTGCTGTCCAAGCCCGACATGCTGCTGCTGGACGAGCCCACCAACCATCTCGACGCCGAATCCGTCGACTGGCTGGAGCAGTTCCTGCACGACTACCCCGGCACCGTGGTGGCGGTCACCCATGACCGCTACTTCCTCGACAACGCCGCCGAGTGGATCCTGGAACTCGACCGCGGCCGCGGCATCCCGTGGAAGGGCAACTACACCGAGTGGCTGGAGCAGAAGGACGCGCGCCTGAAACAGGAAGCCAACCAGGAAAAGTCACGCCAGAAGGCCATCGAGAAGGAACTGGAGTGGGTGCGTTCGGCCGCCAAGGGCCGCCAGTCCAAGGGCAAGGCGCGCCTGGCCCGCTTCGAGGAGTTGAACTCGGTCGACTACCAGCGCCGCAACGAGACCAACGAGATCTTCATCCCGCCGGGCGAGCGCCTGGGCCAGGAAGTGATCGAGTTCAAGAACGTCACCAAGTCCTTCGGCGACCGCGTGCTGATCGAGGATCTGTCGTTCAAGGTGCCACCGGGTGCCATCATCGGCGTGATCGGCCCGAACGGCGCCGGCAAATCCACCCTGATGAAGATGATCATGGGCAAGGAGCAGCCCGACTCCGGCGAGGTGAAGCTGGGCCACACCACCAAGCTGGCCTACGTCGACCAGTCGCGCGACGCGCTCGATCCGAAGAACAACGTGTGGCAGGAAGTCTCAGGCGGCTCGGACATCCTCACCATCGGCAACTTCGAGATCCAGTCGCGCGCCTACATCGGCCGCTTCAACTTCAAGGGCACCGACCAGCAGAAGATCGTAGGCAGCCTGTCCGGCGGCGAACGCGGCCGCCTGCACATGGCCAAGACCCTGCTGCAGGGCGGCAATGTTCTGCTGCTCGACGAGCCGTCCAACGACCTCGACGTGGAAACCCTGCGCGCGCTGGAAGACGCCTTGCTGGAATTCCCCGGCAGCGCGATCGTGATCTCGCATGACCGCTGGTTCCTCGACCGCATCGCTACGCACATCATCGCGTTCGAAGGCGACTCGCACGTCGAGTTCTTCCCCGGCAACTACAACGAGTACGAGGCCGACAAGAAGCGCCGCCTGGGCGACGAAGCGGCCAGGCCGCACCGGGTGAAGTACAAGAAGCTGGCTTGACCGGACCAAGCAGGAGCGGCCGATCCGGGCCGTCCCTGGGTCGCGGGCCCGGAAGCGATAACCGCTTTTGTAGTAGCGCACCCCGTGCGCGGAAGCTCTTGGCGCTGATCAAGCACCAGAGCCATCGCGCACAGGGTGCGCTGCCGCGTGGTTTTCGGGCGCGCCGGTTGCAAGTCGGCGCGCCGACCCTCGCCTACCAGCTGAAATCGGCGACCACCGGGAAATGGTCCGACGGGTAGACCTTGCCGTCGTGCGTCGTGATCGTGCGCACGTCGTCGGCCTTCATGCCGCGGTAGAGGATCCAGTCGATGCGCTTGGTCGCATGGCCGGAGAAGCCGTGGAAGGTGCCTTCCGGGCCCTCGCGCCGCGGCGCCGACTCACGCGCATCGTGCAGGACCCGGGTCAAGACCGCATGCGTCCGGCTGTCCGGGGTGGTGTTGAAGTCGCCGGTCAGGATGAACGGCAGCGACGCCGGCAGCCCTGCCATGCGCTGCCTGATTTCCGCGGCGCAACGCTCGCGGATGGCCTCGGCCTTCTTGCCATCCTGGTAGGGGAAGTGGGTGTCGTAGTAGTAGAACTGCCTGCCACTGCGCCGGTCCTGGAATTTCGCCCAGGTGACCATGCGCGGCAACGGCTGGCCGAAGCTCTTGCTTCCCGGTTTGTCCGGCGTATCCGAGAACCAGAAGTTGCCGGACGCGAGCACCTTCAGCCGCGCCTGGTCGTAGAACACACCCATGTGCTCGTTGTCGTTCTCGTTGACCTCGTTGCCGTTGCGGCCCATGCCGAACCAGGTGTAGCCGGGCAGGTGCCGCTGCAGGTAGTCGCCCTGCGGCGACAGCAGTTCCTGCGTGCCCAGGATGTCTGGGTGCTCCTTGCGGATGACCCGGACCATCAGGTCGCGGCGAGACGGCCAGGCATTGATGCCGTCGTCCGCCTCGCCATAGCGCACGTTGAAGGTCATGACACGAAGATCGTGGGCGCCGGCGGCGCTGGCCAGGCCAGAGACGAACGCAAGCCCGGCGATCAGGAAAAGGCGTGGCAGCAGGCGCATGGCGCAACTCCTCTGGAAAACGTGATGCCATGGAAACCGGGTCCCGCGCCGGATGGTGGCATGGGCGGCTGCGCCGGCCGGCGCCCCGCCGCGACGTCTCCGCCCGCGAAGCGCATATCCCTCACGGACGGGTGCCGCCCTTCCCTGCCCCCGCTACTGCGACGGGCTACCGGCCAGCATGCCCCTGCACCGACATCGAGGGTGGTGCATCGGCCGGGTCGGCGCCCCAGGCCTTGTTCGGCTCGGGCCCCATCGTGAGCACCAGCGTAGCGCCGTTGGCGATGTCCGCCTGGCTGAACCAGGGCTTGTTCCATGGCTTGCCGTTGAGCGTGGCGGACTGGATATAGAGGTTCTTCGCCGAATTGTTGTGCGCGACGATCTCCAGCAGCTTGCCATTGCCCATGCGCAGGCTGACCTTGTCGAAGATCGGGCTGCCCAGGATGTAGTCGGGCATGGACGGGTCGACCGGATAGAAGCCCATTGCGCTCAGCACGTACCACGACGAAGTCGAGCCCCGGTCGTCCATGCCGGGAAAGCCGTAGCCGCTGGCGTCGCTGCCGTACATCTCGGCGAGGATGCGCCGCGCCAGCGCCTGGGTCTTCCAGGGTTGGCCGCTCCAGGCGTAGAGGTAGGCCGCCTGCTGATCCGGCTGGTTGCCCTGCACGTATTGCCCGATCAGGCCGGTGCAGTCGCGGCAGATGCCCCTGGCCGTGTAGGGCGTGGAGAAGAACGCGTCGAGCTTGGCGTTGAACGCGGCGCGACCGCCGAGCAGGTCGACCAGGCCTTGCACGTCCTGTGGCACCAGCCACAGCGTGGACCAGCCCGAGGCCTCCTTCATCATGAAGTTGTAGTACGGCTCGCCCGGATCGAACGGCGAAATCCACTTGCCGTCCGCGGTCCTGCCGCGCATGAAGCCGGTCGACGGATCGAACACGTTGCGGTAGTTCGCGGCACGGCGCAGGAACATCTGGGCATCGTCCGCCCTGCCGAGCCGGCGCGCCACGTCGGCCAGCGCATGGTCGTCCCAGGCGTACTCCAGCGTGGTGGCGACCCCTGCCTTGCCGCCGGCATAGGGCGGGCTGGGATTGCCCGGCGGCACGATGTCGGAAATCCAGCCGTTCTTCATGTACTCCGCGAGGTAGCCGCGCGGTCCCTGGGGATCGGTCGCATTCTTGCGCAGGTACGCGTAGGCGGCGGCGTAGTCGAACGGGATGCCGCGCTGCCACGCGCCGTCGTAGAGGAGCACGGCGTGGTCGCCGTGGAACGAGGTATCCATGTAGCCACTTTCGCGCGCGCGATCCAGCTCGGAGCGCATGATGTCCTGCACCACCTTCGGCTCCAGCAGCATCAGCAGCACGATCTGGTTGCGGCCGGTATCCCAGAACGGCACCGGACCGTAGCGATCGTAGCTGGCGACCTGGACCTTGCCGTCCGCGCCGGTGAAGCGCTCGCCCTTGCGCGCCAGCAGCCGCGGGCTGGCGAAGGAGTGGTATAGCGTCGAATAGAACAGCATGCGCTGCTTCGGCGTGCCGCCGGTGACCTCGACGCGGTCGAGCAGTTGCGCCCATGCCTGGCGCGCCCTGGCATGCACGCCCTCGAAATCCCAGCCCGGTTCTTCGTTGCGCAGCCGCTGCTCGGCTTCCTCGGCACTGTGGCCGTGGGCGATCTTCACCAGTACCTGTTCGCCGGCCTTGGTGTCGAAGGTGACGTAGGCCCCCGCGTAACTGCCGGACGCCGCGCGCCGGTTCTGCTGTACGTCGGCGTCGCCGATGCCGTAGCCCTCGTGGTCATGGTCGGCACGGAAGGTGCCGAATGCGGCGAACGGCCTGGAAAACTCGGCAACGAACCAGGAGCCGTCCGAGTCGCGCTGCGGACGCCCGCCCGCGGCGACGCCGCGGATGGTGTGGTCGCCGACCACCTCCACGTTGCCGCCGGCGCGGCGCAGGTTGATGACTACATTCGACCGATGGCTCGCCGGGAACGTGAAACGCATCAGGCTGGCGCGCTGCGTCGCGGTGAGCTCGACCCTGGTGTGGAACGTGGCGAGATCGACCGCGTAGTAGCCCGGTGAAGCCTTCTCGCCCGCCTTGTCGTAGGTCGACTGCGCATAGTCGGGCGGCACGGTCCAGTCGCCCACTACCGGCATGATCATCGGCGAGGCCTGACCGCCATAGGTCGAGCCGCCGCCGGTGAATCCGATCATGGTCGGATTGGGGTAGTAGTACGACATGCCGACGCCGGCGGGATAGCTGAGATCGACGTTGAGGTTGACTGGCGTCGCCTCGGTCGAGCTGTGCGGCAAGGTCGCTCCCGGAGACGTCATGCCCGAGTACAACGGCTCGCCCGGCGGGGGTGCGTTGCCGATCAGCGCCTGGCGGTCCAGCGGCGCGGTGCCGACCAGCGGGTTCGCCTCGTCGACGGCCTGCGTCGTGCGCGGCGGTACGGCGCCATCGTTGGCATGGGTCACGCCGGTGCTTGCCAGCGCAAAGAGCGCCAGCGCGGCTGCCAGGGCGATGGACCGCGTGCCGATCGATGAGCTACGACGGCAGAGGCGTGCGTGGGATGAATGCATGATCCTCTCCGGTTTGGACATGAATGAACGTGCGCCCTTTGTCATGCAGGCTGCGACCTGCCCCTTCCTCCCCCCATGGGGAAAAGGCCGGGGCGAAGGGCGGGTGCTCGCGGGAACGGGGCATCGGGAAACGCGCTTCGATGCTGTTCTTCCTTGGGCTTGCCCCCTCACCCCGCCCCTCTCCCGAAGGGAGAGGGGACAAGGCCCGGCGGGCCATGAGCAAGCCCGCCGGTCGCGTCAGTCGCCGGAACCGAACTTGTACGTGACGCCCATGTAGTACTGGCGCCCGGCATATTCGAACTGGTACAGCCGCGCCGTCGTGTCACCGCCCAGGTACGAACGTGGCTTGGCCTTCGTCAGGTTGATGATCGACGCGGTCACCATCAGGTGCTTGTTGATCTGGTAGTCACCGTTCAGATCGACCTGGTTGTAAGGCTCCGTGTAGATCGGCAGGCCGGCAGCCAGTCCCTGCATGGTGCGGCCCGTCCAGTTGCTGGTGGCACGCAGCAGCAGCCCGTGCTTCTCGTAGAACAGCGACACGTTCGCCGCGTACTTGGCGCTGCCGATCAGTTCCGACTTGCCCACCTGCGTGTCGCCGAGGGAAACCGCGGTCTCGTTGGTCTTGTTGAGCGTGTAGTTGGCGATGTAGCCGAAGCCCGAGTGGAACGTGTGCTGCGTGTACAGCTCCACGCCCTTGGATGTGCCCGAGCGGCCGTTGGCATTGGTGCTGTACTGCAGGAAGTTCTCCTGGGTACCACCGACATTCACGTTGATGTTGTTGACGGTGACCGGCACGACGAAGTTCTTCACCTTCTTGTCGAACAGGTCCAGGCCGACCACCGACTCGGGCGCGTAGTACCACTCGCCCGCCACGTCGAACTGCGTGGCGGTGAACGGCTTGAGGTCGGCGTTGGCGCCGCTGCCGTACCAGCCCGGGGGCGGCGCACCGAACTGCTTGCGGTCGTTGTAGTACGCCTGCGTGTTGTTGGTGAGGCTGCCCAGTTCGGCCAGGTCGGTGTAGTTGGCGCGGGCCATCGCCTGCGAGCCGGCGGCGCGCAGCACGAAGTTGTCCGCGAGCGTCCACGCGACATTGAAGCTGGGCAGCAGCTTGTTGTAGCGCTTGTTGGTAGTGGCGTTGGAATACGTCTGTACCACTGACTGCTCGCGCGGCAGGTACTGGAAATCGCCCGGCGCGCACGGGCCGCCACCGGCGTTCACGCCGCTGGCCGGGCAGATCAGGATGTTGCCGTTCGCGTCGTGGTAGTACACCGCGTTGTTGGTGGTGATCTGGTCGGCGACGGTGAGGTCCTGCTGCGTACTGACGAAGCGCAGACCCACGTTGCCGCGCAGCGTGCCCGTGTCGAAATTCGCTTGCACGTAGGCCGCCGAGATCTTTTCCTTGATCGTGGACTTGTCTTCGGGGTGGTTGTAGACCACCCGGTCGTAGGTCGAGTTGAGATGGTTGTAGTAGGCCGGGAAATTGATCGCCGGGAAGATGCTGTCGTTGTAGGCCTCGGTGTTGCCATCGAGCATGGTCGGCTCGAGGAAGCCCGCCGGCAGCTGGCCCGCGTTCGGGTCGCAGGTCTGGAACTGCAGCGTGGTGCCCTTGCAGTACCAGCGCAGTTCGTTGTTCTGCTGCTCGGCATTGCTGTCACGGTACTTCGCGCCAAACTGCAGCGATTGCAGCCAGCCGTTGTCGAAGGCCCAGGTGAAGTCCACCTGGGCGAAGTTCTGCGAATTGCGGGTGTTGACCATGTTGGAGCCTGTCGAGCCGAGGTCCACCTGGCCCTCGCCGGCCAGCATGTTCTGCAGCACGTCCGGCGCTGCCGTGATGGTCGGCCTGCCATTCAGCGTCCAGGCAGCGCCGTTGCTGCCGTCCACCCACTGGCCGTTGACGAAGTTGCGCGGTTTGGCCGCCATGCCCAGCTCGATCGACGGGCCGCCCGTGGCCCAGGTGCGGCCGACGTTGAACGTGCCGCTGAGGTCGCCGCCATCGTCCCACTCGCCTTCGAGGTTGATGGTCTGCGAGGTGGCCTTCTCGACGGAGTAGTTGCCATTGAGCCACGGGATCTCCGTGGAGCAGACATCCACCGGCTGCCTCTGTGCGCCGGTGCTGGGATTCGTCGTCGCGTTGCAACCCTGGCCCGGGGGCGGCAGCACGTAGTTCGCACCGGTAACGACGGTGCCCGATGGGTCGAAGGTCAGGCCGTTGGGCGCGAGCAGCCGCCCCTGCTGGTCGTTGAAATTGTTGTTGCTGGGCAGGCCCCACTCGGGAACCTCCAGGGTGTTGGTGATCTGGGTCTGCTGCCGCTGGAATCGGAAGTAGTTGCCCGTCAGCAGGAAATGGTCACTGGGCTTGAACTGCATGGTGGCCTGGACGCCCTTGGTCTTCAGGTCCAGTTGGTTCCGGCTGGTGGAGAACTGCTGCGGCATCCAGTAGCCCGAATACTGTCTGCCGGATTGGTCGACCTCGCCGTTGCCCCACAGGTCGATGTTGGAGGCCACGGCGGGGTCGTACTGGTTGCCATGCACATCTGTGGGCGGCTGGGCGCACGTTGCGACGTTGGAGCAGTTGTCGGCCCACCAGTGCCAGCTCGACGCATTGGCCGTGTAGTCGATGTCCCGGCGCTTCTGGTAGGTGCCCGCGAGCAGGACGCCAAAGGTCTGATCCTTGTTCTTCCATGACCACAACGCCGAGACCTGCGGCGTGATCTTGCCGCTGTTGTCGGAACCCGCGCCGTTGACGGACACGAAGCCGTCGTTCGCCTTCATCTCCAGCGGGCGGCGCGTGCGCAGGTCCACGTTGCCGCCGATGCCGCCCTCGTCCAGGCGTGCCTCCTGGCTCTTGTAGAGTTTGATGTCCGAAAACATGTTGGCCGGCATCATCGAGTAGTTGAACGAGCGCGTCAGGCCGGCCGAGGTGTCGGCCGAGGCCACGTAGTTGCCGTTCAATTCGGTCAGCGTCAGCTCGGGCGCGAGGCCGCGGATGCTGACCGTCTTGCCTTCGCCGGATTCGCGGGTGATGACCACGCCGGGCACGTGCGCCAGCGCGTCGGCGATGTTCTTGGCGGGGAACTGCGCGATGTTCTGCGCGTTGATGACCTCGACGATGGCATTGGAATCGCGCTTGTCCTCAAGGTTCTGGTCGATCGACTGGCGGTAGCTGGTGACGACCACGCCCGGCAGGAGGACAGGCTTGCCGTTCTTGTCGTTCTTTTTCCTGCCTGCCGCCTTTGCCGCATTGCCGTCTGGAGTTTGCGTGCCGTCGGAGGTTTGTGCCGGAGGTGGCGTCGCGGTCGCGGCAGGCGTCTCCGTCTGCGCGGCCAACGCGGCCGCCGGGATCCCGAGACCACCGAGCGACAGGATCGCCGCGGCTAACGCGGCGTAGAGCGGCTTGCGGGCAAAGGCATGGGGCAGGTACGTCATCTTCAGTATCTCCGTTGATGTGCGTTCTTCTGGAATCGGCGCAAGGCGCTCCGTTCGATCGCATGAACTGGATGCGTGATTGCCGCGGTTGTTACTCCTAATCCGAACCTGAATCGATCCAAATTTTCATCAGCCAACGGGCGGGTCGCCCGTCGTCAAACGACACTTCAAAATCCCGAATGCGTTACTGCGATTGCCCGGATCGAAGGCCGCGACAGCGGCCAGTCGCCGCGGAACCTGCCGGGACAGGAATTCCGCCCACGAGCCCGCACGCACTTGGTGCATGCAGGCACGTCATCGTGGAAATACCGATGGCTTTAGGTGGTTGCATCTCTCAAACCCCGTCGACCTGACCGACACGAGCAATGACATCCCGGGCAGCCCACCCCTGCCCAACCGTCACGCGGCCGCAGCCGTACCCATCCCTCGTATCACTGGCGTGATGTGGATCACAGTGACTTGGATCGATCTTAACGTTTCAGCCGAAAGCTACACCCCGGACTCGATAAGTCACGCTGCGGCGCAAAAAAGGGCTGCAGCGGGTCGGCAGGCCCCGGCCGTCCCGCCATTCCATGGTGGGCCGGCAACCCCGCAAGACTGCGCGACCAGGCCGGTCCCCGGGCTGCATCCCAGGTCGGGCTAGCGAACACGTCCCTGCATGCTCCGCACGGCCAGCGGCGCGAAGATGCCGCCCTGCACCGGGCGCGCCTGGAAAGCGACACGGCCACCGGTGACGGTGTTGTAGAGATCGCAGAACGGCACGCGGTCGGGCGTGCCGTCGGCATAGGCGTAGACGCGGTCGATCAGCTCCTGCGCCACCGGCTGATCGGCCAGCCACGCCGCAGTGAACAGCGCCCAGTCGGATTTGGCGTAGCTGTGCGGCACCTGCAGCGGAAGTCCGAAGGTATTGCAATGCTGCCGGTACCAGTCCGCCTGCATCGCGCGGATTTCCGCCGGAATCAGGCCAGTCCCGAGCAAGGTGTCCGCGAAGCCGTTGTAGAGCGTTCCCCAGGTGCCCTGCCCGCCGGCGTCGTGGTAGGTCAGGTCCAGGTGCGGGGCCTGCGGGTCCCTCGCTCGCGCCGCCCAGTACGCGATGTCCTTGCGCGCCCGGTCGCGGTAGTGCGCGGCGTCGACGTCGCGGCCGGCAAGCCCGGCGACTTGCCCCGTCGCGGCCAGCGCCACGATGCCTTTCAGGGCCAGATTGACGCTGTGCGCGATCGAGCCGGCGAAGTCGTCCGTCTGGTTCTGGATACCCGGATCGGGCAGGTTCCGCTCCAGGTACCGCGCCCATTTTTCCAGCAGCGGGTAATGGCGCGCGGCGAAGGCCTGCGCCTCGGCACGCGGCGCACGCCGCAACCAGGCGGCGACCATGATCAGCATGTCGCCGCTCTCCTCCACCGGCATGTCCTCTTCCTTGCCGTCGTTGTGGCCGGTCGCCTGGGGATAGGCGGAACCGAGGTCGTGCTCGGCGTAAGGCCTGGGCCAGCCACCCTGCCCGGCATAGTCGAGCAGAGGCAGCAACAGCATGCGCAGGTAGTCGGGATCGAGGTACATCCACACCGGCGAGGCCGGGTACAACACGTCCACGGTCGACACGTTGCCGTCGCTGGAAATCTCCTTCAGGAAGGCCCAGGGCGAACCGTCCGGCCCCAGCACCAGTTCGGTGCCGCCGTAGGCCTGGCGCAGCGCGAGCACGCACAGGCCCTCGTAGGGTTCGCCGCCGGCAGCGCGCGCGTCGCGACTGACGCGCGCATCGAGCACATCGGCGCGCCGGCGCGCCGCCGCGGCGTCGCTATGGAAGAAATCCAGCATCGCCTTCCAGTCGCCGAAATGCTTCGTCCACAATGCGCGCAACGGCCGCCCCAGGTAGTTGATGCACTGCTCGCGCACCTGGCCGACCACGAAATCCGCGTCTTTCGCGGCAGCGCCGCAATGGCCGAGGTCGACGGCCAGCGCCAGCGCCGGCAGCGCCTTGATCGTGCTGCGCGCCGCGCCGTTGCTGCCGTCGAGCGAGCCGTGCCCGGCGAACCTCGCCCGCAGCTTCAGCCGGTCGCCCGCCTGCAGGCTCACGCCGGCGCGCGCCGGCGTCGACCAGAGCACCCGGCCCCAGGCCGCGAACTCGTGCTGCTCCGCCAGCGGCTGCGGTCTGGCGAGCGCCAGCGTCCAGGTCCGGGCGGTCGCCGAGTCGCCGCGCGCGACCATCACCTCCTGCGTGGCATCGCCGCTGGCCCAGTCACCGGTGATCTCCATGTAGACCTGCACCGCGTGGGATGCACCATCCATGCTTCGTGCCGAGACGCGGACGTAGCTCATCGGGATGGACTGGCGGCGGCTGTCGCCCGGCTCCACCGGCGAGAGAAACTCCACCAAGAGCTCGACCCCGCCGCCCTGCAGGGTGAAGCAGGACCGCGTCGCCGTGATCCGCAGCGCGGTCTGCCGCATGGCGCGCGGAAAGTCCTCTACGGTGGCCTGCTTCCCGTGGTTGCCGTCGGGAACGGCCTGGAGGATCTTGCCGTCGCCCATGAACAGCCAGGCCTCACCATCGATGCGCGCCAGGCCCACCATCCCGGTGGAGCTGCCCTGCCAGAACTGCGGCGAGTTGCCGGGCAGCAAGGTCGCCGGCAACCAGGTGCTCAGATAGGGCTGGCGCACCGCCAGGGGCACGGCCGGCGGACGGATCGGCGTCGCCATGGCGGGCTGCGCGGCCATGCCGGCCTCGTTCGCCACCGGTGCGGCCGATGTCGCCGCCGTCGCGGCCTTCGCTTCGGCAGGCAGCAGCGCCGAGCCGGCGAATGCCAGGCCGGCGATGCCCGAGAGCCGCAGCACGTTGCGGCGCGCGGGGTCGACGGCCGCGGAGGCGTCGACGGGAGGCATGCTTTTTTTGGACATGATTAAACCCTTGGTCGGTGGCGGCGCAATCGGCGGAAGGTGCAGGAAATATCCCGATGGATCCGGCATGAGCCTTGGGACCTTAGGTCCGGCAACGGACAAATGGAAGGCCAAACATGCCCGCCGCTGCGATCTTGCCAACCCGTTCGCCTGCCGCGCGTCCGATGCGCTTCGCTTAAACTACCCGGCCACTCCCTTGCCCGAGGCCCGTGCCATGCGCTTCCACGACAGCTTGCAGCAGCGCTGGCACGAGCACGGCACGCTGGTTTGCGTGGGCCTCGATCCGGAGCCGGCGAAGTTCCCCGTGCACCTGCAAGGGCGCGCGGACGCTGTGTTCGACTTCTGTGCCGCCATCGTCGACGCCACCGCCGATCTCGCCTGCGCGTTCAAGCCGCAGATCGCCCACTTCGCCGCGCTGCGCGCCGAGGAGGCGCTGGAACGGCTGATCGCGCACATCCACGGCAAGCACCCCGGCGTGCCGGTGATCCTCGACGCCAAGCGCGGCGACATCGGCAGCACCGCGCAGCACTACGCGGCCGAGGCGTTCGAGCGCTATCGCGCCGACGCGGTGACGCTGAACCCCTACCTCGGTCGCGATTCGGCGCAGCCCTTCCTCGAGCGTGCCGACAAGGGCGTGATCCTGCTGTGCCGCACCTCCAATCCCGGCGGCGCCGACTTTCAGGCGCTGGACTGCGGCGGCGTCCCGCTCTACCTGCGCGTGGCCGAGACCATCGCCCGCGACTGGAACGCCCACGGCAACTGCGCCTTGGTCACCGGCGCCACCTGGCCGGAAGAACTAGGCCAGGTACGCGACGTGGTGGACGACATGCCCTTGCTGGTGCCCGGGATAGGCGCCCAGGGCGGCGACGTGGCAGCCGTGCTGCAGCACGGCCTAAGCGCCGACGGCACAGGCCTGATGATCAGCTCCTCGCGCGCCATCCTGTACGCCGGCAACGGCGAGGATTTCGCCCAAGCCGCGCGCGCGGCCGCGCAAGACCTGCGCGACACCATCAACCGCCATCGCACACACGCAGCCTGATGGCTCCTCCGTAGGAGCGCACCCTGTGCGCGATGGCCTAGGCGTTTGATCGAAGCCGAAAAGCTTTCGCGCAAAGGGTGCGCTCCTGCAACAGCACCAGCCGCCGCCAGCATGCAAAACACCCAGCTCGACCACCGCGCGCACCGGTCCACGACGGCAAAGCACGCGCTCTGCCTGCTGGCACACAACGTCCAGCGCCCCGCGAACGTGGGCAGCCTGTTCCGCATCGCCGACGCGTTGGGCGTGGAGAAACTCTTCCTCACCGGCCGCTCCTGCACGCCGGCGCATCCGAAGGCGCGCAAGGCCGCACGCACCACCGAGCAACGCGTGCCCTTCACCCATGCCGCCGACCCGCTGCCGGTCGTGGCGACACTGAAGCAGGCCGGCTACCGCATAGTCAGCCTTGAAATCAGCTCCGTCAGCATTGACCTCGCCCAGCTCCCCGTCGCGCCCGGCGACCGCATCTGCCTGATCCTCGGCAACGAGAGCGCCGGCGTCTGCCAACCGCTGCTGGACGCCTCGGATGCCACCGTGCACATTCCCATGTGCGGCGAGAACTCCTCGATGAACGTGGCCAGCGCCTGCGCCATTGCGGCCTACGTCATCGCGGACAAGCTGAAATAAGCCGCTTTGGCGCCCCACGCGCCGCCACGTACAATGGCCGTTTCGCCACCCGAACCGCGCGCCGCCTGCGGCGCGCCATCGCGAGTCCCCATGGAAAAGAGTTTCGAACCCGCCCAAATCGAGTCGACCTGGTACGCCCGCTGGGAAGCCAGCGGCGCATTCAAGCCGTCGGCCCAGGGCGAGCCCTATTGCATCCTGCTGCCGCCGCCGAACGTCACCGGCACCCTGCACATGGGCCACGCCTTCCAGCAGACGGTGATGGACATGCTGGTGCGCTACCAGCGCATGCGCGGCATGAACGTGCTGTGGCAGGTGGGTACCGACCACGCAGGCATCGCCACCCAGAAGATCGTGGAGAACCAGCTCGCCGCCGAGGGCAGGACGCGCCACGACCTGGGGCGCGAGCCTTTCGTCGAGCGCGTGTGGCAGTGGAAGGAGGAGTCCGGCTCCACCATCACCCACCAGATGCGCCGCATCGGCGCCGCCGCCGACTGGTCGCGCGAGCGCTTCACCATGGACGAAGGCCTCTCCGCCGCGGTGCGCAAGGTGTTCGTGGAGTGGTACCGCGCCGGCCTGATCTACCGCGGCAACCGCCTGGTGAACTGGGACCCGGTGCTGGGCACCGCCGTCTCCGACCTGGAAGTGAACAACGTGGAGCGCGACGGCCACCTGTGGGCCATCCGCTACCCGGTCGCCGGCAGCGACGAGTCGCTGGTGGTCGCCACCACCCGCCCGGAAACCATGCTGGGCGACGTCGCCGTGGCCGTGCATCCGGAGGACGAGCGCTACGCGCACCTGGTCGGCAAGACGCTGAAGCTGCCGCTGACCGGCCGCGAGATCCCGGTGATCGCCGACGACTACGTGGACCGCGAGTTCGGCACCGGTTGCGTGAAGATCACCCCGGCACACGATTTCAATGACTACGCCATCGGCCAGCGCCACAGGCTTGCGCCGATCACCATCTTCACGCTGGACGCGAAGGTCAACGACAACGCACCGGAGGCCTACCGCGGCCTCGACCGCTACGACGCTCGCAAACAGGTGCTCGCCGACCTCGAAGCCGCCGGCCTGCTGGTCGAGACGAAGAACCACAAGCTGCAGGTGCCGGTGAGCCAGCGTTCGGATGCGGTGATCGAGCCGATGCTCACCGACCAGTGGTTCGTCGACCTCACTTCGGACGTCCAGGCGGACGGCCGTCCGGGCGGACGCAAGGCGATCACCGAGCCCGCGCTCGATGCCGTGCGTTCGGGCGAGATCAAGTTCGTGCCGGAGAACTGGAGCACGACCTACACGCAGTGGCTGGACAACATCCAGGACTGGTGCATCAGCCGGCAGCTGTGGTGGGGCCACCGCATCCCGGCGTGGTACGACGAGCAGGGCAACATCTTCGTCGGCGAAGACGAGGCCGACGCGCGCACGCATGCCACCGTCGCGCCGGTGGGCGCGCTGAGGCAGGACGACGACGTGCTCGACACCTGGTTCTCCTCCGCGCTGTGGCCATTCTCCACCCTGGGCTGGCCGGCCAACGGCCCGGTCAGGAACGAGCGCGGCGAAGTCGTCGCCGACTGGCAGGCCGACAGGATCTTCCTGCCCAGCGCCGTGCTGGTCACCGGCTTCGACATCATCTTCTTCTGGGTCGCGCGCATGGTGATGGCGACCAGGTACTTCACCGGCCAGGTGCCGTTCCGCGAGGTGTACATCAACGCCATCGTGCGTGACGCCGAAGGCCAGAAGATGTCCAAGTCTAAGGGCAACACGCTGGACCCGCTGGACCTGATCGACGGCATCGCGCTGGAGCCGCTGGTGGAGAAGTCCACCAGGTCGCTGCTGATCCCGCAGGTGCGCGAGAAGGTGGAGAAGCGCATCCGCAAGGACTACCCCGACGGCATCAAGGCGATCGGCACCGACGCGCTGCGTTTCACCTTCGCCGCGCTGGCCAGCTACAGCCGTACCATCAACTTCGACCTCAAGCGCGCCGAGGGCTACAAGGCGTTCTGCAACAAGCTGTGGAACGCCGCGCGCTTCGTGCTGATGAACCTGCCCGAAGGCCAGCTCGCCGCGCCTGCCGGCGCACCCGCCACCGAGGCCGAGCGCTGGATCCTCACCCGCCTCGGGCAGACGCTGGCCGAGGTGGAGCAGCACTTCGCCTCGTACCGCTTCGACCACCTGGCGCAGGCGCTTTACGAATTCGTGTGGAACGAATACTGCGACTGGTTCCTGGAACTCTCGAAGCCCGCGCTCAACGGCGACGACGTGGCGGCCGCGGCCTCCACCCGCCGCACGCTGCTGGTGGTGCTGGAAGCGGTGCTGCGCGCGCTGCATCCTGTGATCCCGTTCATCACCGAGGAGATCTACCAGGAAGTCGCGCCGCGCCTCGGCCTGGCCGAAGCCAGCGTCTACGCGCGTCCCTATCCGCACGCCGTCGACTTCGCCTCGGACGAGGCGGCCACCGCCGAGATCGAGTGGTTCAAGGCGGTGCTCTCGGGCATCCGCAGGATCCGCTCGGAGATGAACATCGCACCGGGCAAGGTCATTCCGTTGCTGCTCGCCGGCGGCGAGGCGGCGGATCGCACGCGTGCCGCGAAGTTCGCCACGCAGGTCGCCTTCCTCGCACGCACCGAAGCGCCGGCGTGGATCGAACCGGGCGCCACGGAGCCTGCTGCCGCGGCCGCGGTGGTCGGCTCGCTGCGCGTGCTGATCCCGCTGGCCGGCCTGATCGACCTCGGCGCCGAGCAGGCGCGCCTCGCCAGGGAAATCGCCCGCGTCGAGAGCGAGATCAGGAAATGCGAGGGCAAGCTGGGCAACGCGAACTTCGTGGCCAATGCGCCGGCCGAGGTGGTCGCGCAGGAACGGCAGCGCATCGTGGACTGGAATACCCAGCTCGCGGCGATGCGGGAGCAGGCGGGAAAGCTGGCCAGCTGAGCCTCTTTCTCCCCTCCTCAGCTTTGCGGGGGAGGGGTCGGGGGAGAGGGGCTTTTGCCGTGCCTGCAACGAGAGCAGAAGCTCCCTTTGCCTATTCCTCGATATCGCCTACGGCGATATCGAGGAGGCAATATCGAGCGCCATCACGATCGCGTCTTCCCGCCCTTCCTTCGCGGGGTAATAGCGCGGGCGCCGGCCGATCTCGCGAAACCCCACCGACTCGTAAAGCGCCTTCGCCAGCGGATTCGACGGCCGCACTTCGAGGAACACACGCTGCGCGCCGCTCCAGCGCGACACGTCGAGCAGCCGCCCCAGCAGGTGCCGGCCCAGGCCGCGGCCGCGGTACTTGCCGGCAATGCAGATGTTGAGCACGTGCGCCTCGCCCGCGCCCACCGACAGCACGCCGTAACCGGCCACCTCCTCGTCGACGCACAGCACCCAGCACGGATGACCCGCCTTGAGGCAGTCGGCGAAGATGCCGCGTGTCCAGGGAAAGTCGTAGGAGGCCTGCTCTACCGCCGCGACCTCGTCGAGGTCGTCCATGCGCATCAGGCGCATGTGGCTGGCCGGCCGGGCCACCGCGACCATGGCGCTCAGTGCCCCGTCGTGGCCAGGCTGCGGCGCAGGGTGCGCAGGGCGATCCACAACCGCCGCTTGGCCGCGGTGTCGCCCAGCAGGCGGCCCGGCTCGTCCACCAGCACGATCTGCGCCTGCGCAGTCGCCTGCATCGGCAGGCTGCGTCCCAGCGCGTGCGCCTGCGCCTCGCCGCAGGCGAGGTAGGCACGCGCCTGCGGCACGGCGATCTCCGCCGCGCCGGGCTGCACCTGCACGCGCCCGGCGCGGGCCAGGGCGGCGCCGGCGGAATTCAGGGCACGGCCCAGCAGATCCAGCTCGCGGGTGCCGCAGGTCGCCGGCAACAGCACCACGCAATCGGCGGCAGTTGCGACTTGCAAGGGTTCGTCATGCGCCGCCTCCCCCGCATCCCCTGCCGCCGCCGACCGGCGCTGCCACGGGGTCAGGCCCAGCGCGCGCAATACGCGTACGCGGTGGACGCCAGCGGAGTACGCGGCCCGTGCGCTCATGCCACGCCCCCGCGCCGTCCGCGCCGGCGGTGCGCGGCCAGGCCCCACAGCGTCAGCACCGGGCCCGAAAGCAGGTAGATCGTGAAACCGGCCAGCAGCACGCGCGGCGGATCGAGGTAGAGCAGCACGAGGATCAGCAGCGCCGCCACGATCCACACGAAGGGCACGCGCTGGCGGTCGCCCAGCGGCAGCGACTTGAAGCTGAAATAGCGGAATCGGCTGACCATCAGCAGGCCGGTGATCGCTGCGATCCACGGCGTGATGAAGCACAGCTCGGCGCCGGAAACCTCCGACTTGTCCATGCTCCACACGAAGGACATGCACACCGCCGCCGCGGCCGGGCTGGCCAGCCCCTGGAAATAGCGCTTGTCCGCCACGCCCACCTGGGTGTTGAAGCGGGCCAGCCGCAGCGCGGCGCAGGCGGCATAGATGAAGGCGGCGGCCCAGCCCAGCTTGCCCCACAGCGGACCGAAGTCGCGCAGCGTGGACAGCGACCAGGTGTACATGACCAGCGCCGGCGCCAGCCCGAAGCTCACCAGGTCGGACAGCGAATCGTACTGCACGCCGAATTCGCTCTGCGTACCGGTCAGGCGCGCCACGCGGCCGTCCATGCCGTCCAGCAACGCGGCAATGAACACCGCCATCGCCGCGTCGCCGTAACGGCCGCCGATGCTGGCGACGATCGCGTAGAAGCCGGCCGCCATTGCCCCGGTAGTGAACAGGTTGGGCAACAGGTAGATGCCGCGATGCCGGGGCTGGCGTACAGGCAGGGGGTCGCTCATGGATCGATCCGTGACGGAATAGACTCAGTGTAAACCATCGCCCGCTTGTGTCCGGGCGGTACGGGCGGTTAACTAGCGGCTTGCGGAAACCGTCGCGGCACCGCCGCCCCCTGATCCCGGAGAACGCCATGCGCCGCCTCGCCCTCGCCGCCACACTGCTGCTGGTCGCCCCGCTGGCCGTCGCCCAGCAGATCTACAAGTGGACGGACGCCAGGGGCACGGTGCACTACTCGCAGTCGGCGCCACCCGAGGGCACCCGCTTCCAGCAGGTCAAGCTGGCCGGCGGCGTGGAATCCCCCGCACAGCCGGCCGCCGAAACCACGCCGGCCCCGGCCGACAGCCCCGCTGCGACCCCGGTAGCCGACACGCCATCCAACCGCACCACGCTGTGTGCCACGCTGAAATCCAACCTCAGCACCTTGCAGGGCAGCGGCCCGGTGGTGATGCAGCAGGGCGGCAAGCCCGCGTTGCTGGACGACGCCCAGCGCAAGCAGCAGATCGATACCGCGAATGCGCAGTACCAACAGTATTGCGCCGGGAAATAAGGACGTTTCGTGGTTGTAGCCGGTTCTCCGCAAGGACCGCCGCAGGCGCAATCCGGGTGACCAGGGCCGCAGCAAGCCATGCTGGTTGGCGGAGCCGGCGGGAGCAGCTCCGCGGACCGCTATAATCCGGCTCTTTCAACGCCGGAACCGCCCCGCATGCGCCTCAGCCAATTCCACCTGGCCACCGTCAAGGAAGTGCCCGCCGACGCCGAGATCGCCAGCCATCAGCTGATGCTGCGCGCCGGCATGATCCGCAAGCTCGCCTCCGGTCTCTACACCTGGTCGCCGCTGGGCCTGCGTGTGCTGCGCAAGGTGGAAAACGTGGTGCGCGAGGAAATGAATCGCGCCGGCGCGGTTGAAATGCTGATGCCCACGATCCAGCCGCGGGAGCTCTGGGAAGAAACCGGCCGCTGGCAGAAATTCGGTCCCCAGCTTTTGAAGATCAAGGACCGCAAGGAGCAGGAATTCTGCTATGCGCCCACCGCCGAGGAAGTGATCACCGATTACGCGCGCAACGAGCTCAACAGCTACAAGCAGCTGCCGGTGAATTTCTACCAGATCCAGACCAAGTTCCGCGACGAGATCCGCCCCCGCTTCGGCGTGATGCGCGCGCGCGAATTCCTGATGAAGGACGCCTATTCCTTCCACCTTGGCCAGGATTCGCTGGCGGAAACCTATCAGGCGATGTACGACGCCTATGCGCACATTTTCACCCGGCTTGGACTGGAATTCCGCGCCGTGCAGGCCGATACCGGAGCGATCGGCGGCAATGCCAGCCACGAATTCCAGGTGCTCGCCGATTCAGGCGAGGATGCCATCGTGTTCTCCGACGGCTCCGATTACGCCGCGAACGTGGAAAAGGCCGAGGCATTGGCGCCGGCGACGGTTCGCCCCGCTCCCGCCGCTGAATTGCGTCGGGTGGATACGCCGATCCAGAAAACCATCGAGGAAGTCAGCGCCTTCCTCGGGGTGGCGCCCGCGCAATGCGTGAAGACCCTGCTGGTGAAGGGCCGCGACGGACTGGTGGCGTTGTGCCTGCGCGGCGACCACGAACTCAACGAGGTGAAGGCCGGCAAGCTGGCGGAACTGCCGGATGAATTCGCGCTCGCCGGCGAGGCGGAAATCCTCGCCGCTACCGGCACGCGCCCCGGCTTCATCGGGCCGGCCGGCCTGCCCGCCTCGATCCCAGTGATCGTGGACCGCAGCGCCGCCGTGCTGGCCGACTTCGTCTGCGGCGGCAACCAGGACGGCACCCACCACACCGGCGCCAACTGGGAGCGCGACGCGCGCATCACCCGCATCGAGGACATCCGCCAAGCGGTCGAGGGCGATCCCTCGCCCGACGGCAAGGGCACGCTGCGCCTCGCCCGCGGCATCGAGGTGGGCCATGTGTTCCAGCTCGGACCCAAATACGCCGAGGCGCTCGGCGCCACCGTGCTGGACGACCAGGGCAAGGCCCAGGTGATGCTGATGGGCTGTTACGGCATCGGCATCAGCCGCATCGTGGCCGCTGCCATCGAGCAGCGTCACGACGAGGCCGGCATTGTCTGGCCGGAGGCGATGGCACCGTGGCGCGTGGCGGTCTGCGTGATCAATCCGAAGGGCAATCCAGAGGTCGCCGCCGCCGCCGAATCGCTCTACCAGGAGCTCGCCGCGCGCGGTGTCGAGACGGTGCTGGACAACCGCGGCCTGCGCCCCGGTGCGATGTTTGCGGACATGGAACTGATCGGCATTCCGCACCGGGTGGTGGTCAGCGAACGCGGCCTCGCCGCCGGCACACTGGAATACCGCGCCCGCACTGATACGGAAAGCCGCGCCGTGACCCGCGACGAACTGCTCGGCCTGCTCGATTAAGGCCGGCCGCCAATCCAATGCTGCGACAAACGGCCGCCATGCGCGGCCGTTTGTTTTCACCGCCCTGGTGTTTCCCCGTTCGATTATCCCGGTTAATGGCAAGGCGCAATAGCGCCATGCCAGCATGGTTTTTTTGTGAAACCGCTCGCTTTGCAAAGGCGGTTTATTTGCGCAAGAATGGCCACCGCGCCGGCGATGCCATTACCTGCATTGATCCGAGCCAACACCATTTCATCGCTCCGGGAGTCTCCCATGGCCGTCGATATCAAGAATCTCAACCACAATCAGCTCAATGACCTGATCAGCAAGGCGCAGTCGCGCCAGCATGAATTGCGCAAGGAAAAGGTGGTCAAGCTGCGCGAAAAGATCCATGCCCTGATCAAGGCCGAGGGTTACAGCTTCGACGACATCTTCGGCAGCGCCCGCGGCAAGCGCCGCAGCGGCGGCACCGTGCCGCCGAAATACCGGAATCCGGCGAATGCCGAGCAGACCTGGTCCGGTCGCGGCAAGCGTCCGCGCTGGTTCAACGAGGCGCTGAAGGCCGGCAAGAAGGAAAAGGATCTGCTGATCTGATTGGGTCCTTTGCGATCATCCATGATCGCGAGGATCAAACGGGCGGCCATCCGTGGCCGCACTTTTCACGAGACGCACTGTCATGGAAACGCCGACCCACGGGTCGGCGTTTTTTTACCGCAATCAAAGACGGAGTCGTCGCAGCGTGGCCTCCTCCGCCCCCTTCCCGGCGCCCCGGAAGGGAGAGGAACCGGACGGGCCGGACGGATTCATCCTGATTCAGCAGTCGCACATCCGGAACCCGCGGCTTCGACAGGCTCTTTTTAGAGAGAGCGCCTGGGCGACACCAGCAGTTCGCCGAACAGCAGGCCGCCAACCAGCGACACCAGCAGGGTAAGCAGCAGCAGCGCGGTGTCCATGCCCAGGCTGGTGTCGCGTTCGAGCAGGAAGGACACGCTGCGGAAGCCCACGCTGCCCGGCACCAGCAGCAGGATGCCCGGCTCGCGGATCACCGCACCTGGTCGCTTGGCCACGCGCGCGTAGAGGTTCGCCAGCGCGCTGACCAGCAGGCCGCCCACGAACACGCCGAACGGCGCGCTGGGCAGACGGCCGGAGAACTCGCCGCCCCATCGCGTGGCGAGGTAGCCGACGATCACCGCCACGACCACGGCCGGCCAGTCGCGCCGCGCCGCGCGGAACAGCATCGCGAACGCCACCGCCGCCACCAGCAGCGCCGGTCCATCGGTCCAGCCCGGCAGCGGCGGCAGCGCGAAATCGCGTGCATGGACGCCGAAGGCGGCACACACCTCGGTGGCGGCCACCGTGCCGAAGACCAGCTTGAGCAAGGTCGCCGTGGCGCCGCCCAGGCGCGCCATGCCGGACACCAGGTGCCCGCTGGACACCTCGCGCACCGCGGTCGTCAGCGACATTCCAGGCACCAGGATGATCAGCGCCGCCAGCACCACCGACTTGATCGCCAGCGGCACCACGAACGCGCTCACCAGGACGGCCACCGCGGTCGCCACCACCGCGCTTATCGCATCGCTGGCGACGGCTAGTCGCGGCCGGGTCGACGCCAGCAGGGTGATCGCGCCGATCAGCATGCCGATCACCGCGGCCACCACCAGGTCCACCCAGGAACTGTGCAGGAACAGGGCGGCGATGCTCGCGGCGGACAGGCCATAGCTGGCGACGGTGTTGATCTTCGCCCTGCGCGTGTCCGGCGCGCCCAGCGCACGGAGCAGGCGGAAGCCTTCGCGCAGGTCGAGTTCACCGGCGATCACGCGGTCGGCGATGGCGTCGGCCTCGCACAGGCGTGCCAGGTTGATGTCGCCCGGGGCGAGCCGCATCACCTGGGTGGTCTGCGCCACGCCCTCGTCGCCCTGGCCCAGGTCGGAGAAGGAAATGATGATCGCCGTGGGGCTGGACCACACGTCGGCCTGCAGGCCCAGCCGCCGCGCGGAGAGATCAATCGCCATCTCCAGCCGCGGCGCCGAGGTGCCGTACTGGTGCAGCCGCCGCGCCAGTTCCAGCAGGAAGGCGATGCGCGTGTTCAGCGCCGCGGTGACGGAAGGTTGCCGGGCGCCCGCGGCAGATGGCGCATTCATGCGGCGGCGCGCACCTTCAACGTGGTGCCGTCCACCGCCACCACCTCCACCGTGCTGCCCAGCGGCAGGTCCGGCCCGCTCACCAGCCACTGGCCGTCGCCCACGCGCACCTTGCCGCGACCGTTGACGATGGCCTCGACCAGCTCGTAGCGCTGGCCGATCATCTGCTCGCCGCGGCGGTTCAGCCGGTCACTGCCGGGTGCGCGCCGCTCGATCCGTGGCCGCAGCCAGCGTGCGTAGGCGAAACAGGCGGCCAGCGCCAGTACGGCGAACAGCACCGCCTGCAGCAGCAGGCCCATGCCGGGCACAAGCCACAACAGCACGCCCATCGCCGCGGCGGCGATGCCGATCCACAGCAGGAAATAACCGGGCACCATCACCTCGCCCGCGATCAGCAGCAAGGCGAGGATCCACCACAGGTAATGCGTTGCAATCTGTCCGAGCATGGGAGGCATCCGGTGATTTGACTCCCCTCCCCCGCCAGCGGGAGAAAGGAGCAAGGCGCATCAGCGCGGCAGCGACGGGGCCGTCTTCGCGGCGGCCTGTTGCTGGCCCAGCGATTCCTTGGCCAGCTCGGCGATGCCGGCCATTGCCCCGATCACCCCGGTGGCCTCGATGGGCAGCAGCAGCATCTTCTGGTTCGGCGAGGCGGCCATCGCCTTCAGGGCGTCCACGTAGTTGTTGGCGACGAAGTAGTTCAGCGCGTTGACGTTGCCGCTGGCGATCGCGTCGGAGACCATCGTGGTGGCCTTGGCTTCTGCCTCGGCGGTGCGCTCGCGCGCCTCGGCGGCACGGAAGGCGGCTTCCTTCTCGCCTTCGGCGGCCAGGATCACCGACTGCTTCTCGCCCTCGGCCTTGAGGATCGCCGCCTGGCGGAAACCCTCGGCGTCGAGGATGTTCGCGCGCTTCTCCCGCTCGGCCTTCATCTGCCTCGCCATCGCGTCGACGAGGTCGCGCGGCGGGGCGATGTCCTTGATCTCGATGCGGTTGACCTTGACGCCCCACGGGTGCGTCGCCTCGTCCACCACGCGCAGCAGCTTGGCGTTGATCGCATCGCGCTGGCTGAGGCTCTCGTCCAGGTCCAGCGAACCGAGCACGGTGCGGATGTTGGTCATGATCAGCGCCAGGGTGGCCTGTTCCAGCTGGGCCACCTCGTAGGCCGCCTTGGCCGCGTCCAGCACCTGGTAGAACACCACGCCGTCCACGCGCACCACCGCGTTGTCCTTGGTGATGACGTCCTGGCTGGGCACGTCCAGCACCTGCTCCATCATGTTCATCTTGCGGCCCACGCCCTGGTAGACCGGGATCAGCAGGTGCAGGCCCGGCGTGAGCGTGCGGGTGTACTTGCCGAAGGTCTCCACCGTCCACTCGTAGCCCTGCGGCACGATGCGCACCATCTTGAGCAGGGTGACGACCACCAGCACCACGATGACCAACGCAAGAAACGATCCCATGACTTGCTCCATTCCCCGGTAAGAGCCGCAGTATAGGCGAGCGCGATGAGCACTGTAGGAGCGCACCCTGTGCGCTCCTACACGGGGTTCAGGACTGGCGACCGCCGAACTGCGGCAGGCGCAGGCTCACGCGCAGGCCGCCGCCCTCGCGGTTGGCGAGCACCACGCGGCCGCCGTGCGCCTCGGCGATTTCCCGGGCAAGGGCAAGGCCGAGGCCGGTGCCGGAGCGCTTGGTGGAATAGAACGGCAGCAGCGCCTGCGCCAGCACGGTCTCGCTCATGCCCGGGCCGCGGTCTGCGACCTCGATGCGCAGCTCGCTGCCGGCGTCGAGGATCGCGAGGCTGACCTCGTCCTCCGCGCTGCCGGACTCGTGCGCGTTCTTGATCAGGTTGATCAGCACCTGCTCGATCTGCACCGGATCGAAGCGGCCGGGATGCGAGGGCGCCGGTGCGGCGAGCTGGTAATGGCAGTGCAGCGCCAGCGAGGCGAGGAACGGTTCCCACTCCACCGATTGCGGCTGCGGCGCCGGCAGCTTGGCGAAACTGGCGTAGCCGGCGATGAAACCGTGCAGGTGCTTGGCCCGTTCGCCGATGGTGGCAAACACGCCGGGCAGCCGTTCCAGGTTGCCGCGACGCGCCAGCTCGGCGCCGGAATGGGCCAGCGAGGAGATCGGCGCCAGCGAGTTGTTGAGCTCGTGGCTGATCACCCGGATCACCCGCTTCCAGGTCGCTACCTCCTGCCGCGACAGCTCGCGCGTCATGCGCCGGAACAGGTGCAGCCGGTGCGGCCGGCCCTGCAGGCGGAACGCGCGCTGGGACAGGTGGAAGGTTTCCTCACTGCCGTCCATCTCCACGCTGAGCAGCGCGTCCTCGCCGCTTTCCACCGCGCGCGACAGCGCCTCCGGCGCCTCGGTCAGCAGTTCGGCGAAGTCCAGCCCGTTGAGGCTCTTGCCCTCGTTGAACAGGTGGCGCGAGGCGATGTTGGAATACACCACGCGGCCGCTGCCGTCGGTGAGCACCAGCGCCACCGGCGTGTTCTGCACCACCGTCTCCAGCAGCAGCTCGCGCTGCACCAGGTGCTGGCGCTGCTCGCGCAGGGTCTGGCCCAGCGCGTTGTGCATGCGGATCAGCTCGCCCAGCTCGTCGCTGCGACGGGCCGCGATGGAGAAGCTGAAATCACCGTCGCGGTAGCTCGCCACCGCGCCCTCCAGCGCGCGCAGCAGGCGGCTCAGCGGCGACATCACCAGGTGGGCCAACCACCAGGCCAGCGGCAACAGCACCAGCGCGCTGACCACCAGGCCGCCGTACACGCCCAGTTGCGCCGGCGTGCGCAGCGACACCGACAAATCCTTGTGCAGCCAGTCGAACAGTTGCGGCAGCGGCCACTGGGTCAGGCCCACGTAGACCAGCGCACCAGCCACCGCGGCCACCGCGAGCAGCAGGGTCAGCCGGGCCTGCAGCGAAAACAGGCGGCGCCACATCAGCGGCGCCTCGCGCTGCGCGCGGCCGGATTCAACGACATGCTGGATCCTGCGGCGTCTGCGCGCAGCTGAGCGGCGGCTTGCCGTCCTGCCAGGGGCGCGACGTACCCATCACCGCGTTCTGGTCGTTGGCACGCGGCGGCGGCGGCTCCTTCATCCATGTCTTGCGCTCGCTCTTGAACTTGAACGGCGAAGGCTTGGCCGCCGCATCGCGGTTGGGCAAGCTGCGGCCAGGCGTGGCGGTAGGGGTGGCCGCGGGACGGCTCCACACGTCGTCCTGCCCGCTGCCAGCGGGCGCAGCCGTCTGCGCCACGGCCGCAAAGGCCAGCAGGCACAGCGGCAAAGAAGCGAGGCTTCGGATTCGCATGTTGACCCCTGAACGACCCATCCGGCGTCTGTCGATATTTCAGGATGATGCAGCCTTCGACCGCATCACCGAGCACCTACGGGCACTCCGGCTTCATCGCCGAAACCTTGCACTCCACCCCGGGGCGCCCGTATTGCACCAGGGTGTGGTTGGTCATCCTGTGCTGCTCCGCCACGACACGCGCCACGCCCTGCCCCATCTGCCGCGCCCAGCGCGCACGAGGGCCATCGCCATCCTTGAAATGGAACTGGACCTTGCCGGCCAAGGAAGAGTCCGTGCCTCCCGGCAGGCGCGGATGCTGCACAACCGGCGCGACCATCGACTGTGCGCAGGCGCCCGCGCAAAACAGTAAGAGCAACAACGCCGGCAACATCCGCTGGTTCATGTCTGCTCCATTGGCGACCGTGAAAACCCGACACCCGACCGTGCGCAGTTATACCGTAACTATGCCGTCAGCCCGTAGCGTTCCATGCGCCGGTACAGCGCCTGGCGCGACAGGCCCAGCACTTGCGCGGCGCGGCTCACCACGCCCTCCGCCTGGTGCAGTGCGCCCTCGACCGCCTCGCGGCTGGGCTCGTCGAGGTTGCGCGCCACCGCCGGGGCGACCTGCGGCAGGTTGAGCAGCTCCGGCGTGATCGGCTTGCCGCCGGCCAGCAGCGCGGCACGTTCGATCGCGTTCTTCAGCTCGCGCACGTTGCCCGGCCACGGATAGGCCAGCAGCGCTTCGCGCGCGGCGTCGCCCAGCGTGGCGCGGTCGGCGAGGAAATGCTCGGCCAGCGGCAGCACATCGTCAACGCGCTCGGCCAGCGGCGGCAGGTTCACCTCGATCACGTTGAGGCGGTAATAGAGATCTTCGCGGAACGTACCGGCGCGGATCATCGCCTTGAGGTCGGCGTTGGTCGCGCTCAATACGCGTACCTTGGCATGCCGCGTCTTGCCGGAGCCGAGGCGCTCGAACTGGCCGGTTTCCAGCACGCGCAGCAGCTTCATCTGGCCCGGCAGCGGCAGGTTGCCGATCTCGTCGAGGAACAACGTGCCGCCGTCGGCCAGCTCGAAGCGGCCCTCGCGTGCCTTGTTCGCGCCGGTGTAGGCGCCGGCGTCGGCGCCGAACAGCTCGGCCTCGATCAGCTCCCCCGGCAGCGCACCGCAGTTCACCGCCACGAACGGGCCCTTCTTCACCAGCGAGTTCGCGTGCACGATCGCCGCGATGCGCTCCTTGCCCGCACCGTTCGGTCCGGTGATCAGGATCGGCACCTCGGCGCGCGCCACCTGGCAGGCCAGCTCCAGCGTGCGTGCCATCGCCTCGGAGGCGAACACCAGACCGTCCAGATCGTAGGTGCTCTGCAGCACCTCGCGGCGGCGGCGGCGCTCGCGCCGGGCACGGCTCACCTCGCGGGTGGATTCGGAGAGCTCCAGCAGGTTCTCCACCGTGGCCAGCAGCTTGTGGTCGTCCCAGGGCTTGGCGAGATAGTCGGCGGCGCCGGCCTTCACCAGTTCCACCGCGGTCTCCAGGTGCGTCCACGCGGTGAGCAGGATCACCGGCAGGTCGGGGTGCCGCTCGCGGATCGCGCGGAACAGCTCCACGCCCTCCTCGCCCGAGGTGGTGTCGGCGGTGAAGTTCATGTCCTGGATCACCACGTCCACCCGCTCGCGCTCCAGCGCGGCCAGGCCCTCGGCCTGGTTCAGCGCCACCAGCGGGCGGATGTCATGCAGCGACAGCAGCAGCGACAGCGCCTCGCCCACGGCCGGGTTGTCGTCGATGATCAGTACGGTTCGCGTCATCTTGGCTCTGCACATGCGGACATGGATGCCGCTCCAGTCGAAAAGGTTGCCATGACCATCGGCCTACGTATAGGAAAACTTGTCCGCATCACACGCTCCGCGCCGCCACCACCGGTGGTACGGCCGCGCCGCGTAGTGCTGGCGACAGCACCGAAAGCTGGCCCAGCCCCCACAGCGCCAGTGCGCCGATCGGCAGGTACCACAACGGCAGGCGTGGCAGTTCGTAGTGGGTCATCAGCAGCAGGTTCAGCACAACCGCAAGCAGCGTGCCCAGCACGATGCCGGCAGTCACGATCAGGAAGTTCTCGGTATGGAAGTAGCGCAGGATGTCGCCGCGGGTGGCGCCGATGGCGCGGCGAATGCCGATGCTGCGTGTGCGCTGCTGCACCCAGAAATTGGCCAGCCCGGCGATGCCAAGCGCGGTGACGAACAGCAGGCCCAGCGCGGAGGCGATCAGCAGGTCGATCATGGTGGTGTCGCGCTGGAAGTAGGCGTCACGGATTTGCGTGTACGTCTGCACCTGATCCGGGTCGATGACACGGGTGGGATCGACCTTGAACAGCGCCGCCTCTGCGGCCTTGAGCACGCGCTCTCGATCCTGCGGCGCGCTGCGCAGCACGTAGATTCCGCTATTGCTGTCGGGAAACTGCGGCGTGATCACGCTGTAGTAACCATCTCCCATGCTATGCAGCTCCGGGCGCGCCAGCGTGGCGACGACGCCAATCACCTGCAAGGGATTCCCGCCCATGATCATCACCTTGCCAAGTGCGTCCTGCCCCGGATAAAGCTTGTCGGCCAACGCACGACTGACGATCACGACGGACGGATTGTCTTTTGTCGTGTATTCGTCGGGAAGGAAGTCACGCCCTGCCACCAGTTGCAGTCCCAGCGTGTGGAGCAGCCCCGGCGTGCCATCGTAAAAACTGGACAGTGGGCAATCGCCGCCCTTGAACAACGAGGACGTGCGCATCGCCTGCTCGAACGCCTGTCGGTCGGGGCATGCGGGGCCAAACGAATCGTTGTTGTTCAGCGGCAATGCACTGCTCAGCGCCGCGACGGATTCCACACCTGGGATCGCACGCAATGCCGCAAGATCGGTGTTGTGCAGCGCCTGTGCGTTCTGCTTGGGATCAGTGCCGACACTCTGGATCGCAGACAGCTCGCTTTCGGCAATGCCGGTCTGCATCGAAACATCCGCAATGCGATTGGCGATCATGAAAGCCACATTGCAGACGATGGCGCAGGTGAGGGCCACTTGCAGCACCAGCAGAGTGCTCGTGAGCCTGTGGTGACGCAGGGTGGAGAGGATGGGCTTGATCTGCATGGCCGTCACCTCACGATGCCTTGAGTTGCAGGGCCGGTTGCACGTGGCAAGCACGCCACGCCGGCAGCAGGCCTGCCAGCACGCTGGCGAAGACCGCCAGCACCAAGGTCACCAGCAACATCGACGTATTCATGTGTGCGATGCGGGCGTAGTCGTCGGGCCGATGCCGCACGCTCCACAAACCTAGTTCCGCGATCAGTACACCCAGCACGCCGCCGGCCACGCCAATGACGGCCGACTCGATGCCGAACTGCGCGAAGATGTCGCGACGCCGTGCACCCAGGGCACGGCGCACGCTGATCTCGCCACTGCGACGCAGGAATTTCGCCAGCAGCAAGGCCACGATGTTCACCATGCACACGAACAGAAAACCGAATGCCAGCCACGTTTGCAGCCGCACGTCGCCAGGCACGAGGTTCTCATGCACCAGCCAGCCCATCAGGCTGTACAACGTGGCATCGGTCGCCGGACGCTGGAATCGGCCCAGCAATTTCTGTTGCGCGGAATAGTCGATCAGGAATTGCTTATATGCCGCCGCTTGCGCTGGCGTATCCAGTTGCACCCAGAACTGCAGCCACGTGGTAGTCGCACTGCGCATGTCGCCATTGGGCATCTTTCCCCAACTATCCTCGCTGCCATCGGTGTTCAAGCTCAAGTCCACCGCCGTGGACAGCGGCAGGAAGAACAGATCGCGAGCGCTATACCGCTTGGCCCGGCTGTCGGCATAAAACAACGGTGACGGTTGCCAGTCGGTGGTGACGCCGATCACGCGAAGATCGTTCTCGCCCATCCTGACGATCTTGCCGATGGCGTCGGCGTTGCCGAACAGCCTGCGCGCCAGCGAATCGGCCAGCACCACCACGTGCGCGCTGGCCATATCGTCCGCCGCACTCCAACTGCTGCCATGCTCGAATGGCACGCCGAACATGGCGAAGAAACCCGCCGTGGTGTAGCGGCCACCCACGTAAAACGGATGTCTGTCTGCACATGGACGTACCAACAAATAACCCGCAGCCATCGCCGCCTGCCGTTGTGCGCGATGTGCATTGAGCAGGGCCATCGCATCTGGCCAAGTAAGATGATCGGAGGGGTCATGACCATTGGCGAAAAAGTTGCCCTTGAGCGGCAACGGATTGAGATGAGGCGTGTACAGATGGGCGCTGCGCGCCGGCAGCGGATCGTCCGTCATCACGTGCAGCACGGTCAGCATTGTCATCGACGCGCCGATGCCCAGCCCCATCGCCAGCACCATCAGGCTGGTGAGGACAGGCGTGCGCCTGAGGCTGCGCAGTGCAAGATCGAGGTAATAGCCGAACATTCCATCTCTCCATGATTGAACTCCCCTCGCCCGCTGGCGGGAAAGGCCATGCCGTGCCCCTTCTCCCGCGCGCAGGAAAGGAGTTGGGGGAGAGGGGCCGTCGCCGGCGTGCAACGCCACGCTCCGCCGCCGCCCTCTCTCGCCCCATCCGGGGCACCCTCTCCCGCATGCGGGAGAGGGAAAACCTCATACGCTCCGTGTCGCCACCACCGGCGGCACCGCCGCGGCGCGCAGCGCTGGGCCAAGCACGGCGAGCTGGCCGAGCAGCCACAACGCGACGGCGCTGACCGGCAGGTAGTACCAGGGCATGCGGTCCGTCGCGTAGTGGCTCATCAGGTACAGGTTGATGCTGAAGGCCAGCACCAGGCCGAGCACCACACCGGCGGTGCTGAGCAGGAAGTTCTCGGTCTGGAAGTACTGCATGATGTGGCCGCGGGTAGCGCCCACCGCACGGCGGATGCCGATCTGCCGGCGCCGTTGCCCTACCCAGAAACTGGTGAGGCCGACGATGCCGAACGCGGTCACCGCGAGCATCACCACGCATACCAGCACCAGCATCCACACCATGCTGCTGGTGTCGGCGAAGTAGTCGGAGCGCATCTGCGCGTAGGTCTTGCCTTCCACCACCGCCCCCGGCTCCAGCCGGCCCAGCACCTGCACCGCTTCGCGCACGACGCGGTCGCGATCCTGCGGAGCGCTGCGCAGCACGTAGTCGCCCATCATGTCGTCGGGACGCGACGGGTAGAACACGCTGGAATACCGCCCCCCGGGGCCGCTGAACTTGGGATCCTGTGCCAGCACGTCGCTGACCACGCCGACCACCGTCCAGCTTTCGCCGTTGGCGTACAGCGTCTTGCCCGGCGCAGGTTGGCCGGGCCACAGCCGCTGCGCATCGGTTTGCGTGACCAGCAGGACGTGACTGGTGGACTGGAAATTCTTCAGGCCGCTGTCCGCGTACTCGTCGGCGTTGAAGAAGCGCCCCTGCAGCAGGTGCAGCCCCAGCGCCTGCTCGCCGCCGCTGCCGAGGAAATACACCGAGGTGTTCACTGTGGTTTTGCCGTCCGGCGTGGCGGTGAACCCGGTCAGCGCCGGATTCTGGTCCAGCGGCATGCTGGTCACGACCGACACCGCCGTGACGCCGGCGATGCCCCGCAGCGCGGCCAGGTCACGCGGGATGTCGCTGGCGGCACGCCCGGGCTCGGTGCCGTTCACCGTAACGACCGAGAGGCCGCGCTCGTCGATGCCGTTCGACCAGTGGATGTCCGCCATGCGCTGGCCGATCATGAACACCGCGTTGCACAGCACGGCGCAGGCCAGCGCGATCTCCAGCACGATCAGCACGGCAGGGATGCGATGGCGGCGCAGGCTGGCGATAATCGGACGAATTTCCACGAGCATCCTCCTCAGACGTTTTTCAGTTGTGGCGCAGGAGCCACCGCGCAGGCACGCCACGCGGGCAGCAGGCCGGCGACCAGGCTGGCGACCAATGCCACCAAGAAGGTGAACAGGAACATCGTCAGGTCAAGGCGGGCCAGGTCGGCATACTGCGCCGGCTGGTGGCGTATGCCCCACAGCCCCAGTTCGGCGAACACCAGGCCCAGCACGCCGCCGGCCACGCCCACGATGCCGGCCTCGACCATGAACTGCGCGAAGATCGCGCCGCGCGACGCGCCCAGTGCACGACGCACGCCGATCTCGCGCGAACGGCGCAGGCACTTGGCCAGCAGCAGACCCACCGTGTTCACCACGCATATCAGGAGGAAGCCGAACGCAAGACCCGTCTGCAGGCGCACGTCCTCGGGCACCACATGTTCGCTGCGCATCCATGCCATCAGGCCCGACAAGGCCATGTGGGATTTCTGGAACCTGCCCAATGCCACCTGTTCCTTCGCATAATTGCTAAGGAACGACTTGTAGGCCGCGACATGGGCGGCATCCGGCAACTGCACCCACAAGCCAAGCCAGATCGCCGGAGCCGTTTCCAGATGCTCGACGTCGATCGACTTGCCGTAGCCCATCATCGTGCTCGGCATCAGGCCGTCGGCGCGCGCACCCTGAAGCGGCACGAACACCGCATCGCCCTTGCCGTAGCTGCGTCCTCCCAGGTGCACCGCGTAGAACCGCGGTTGTGGCGCCCACGCGCGCAGCACGCCGATGATGCGGAAGTCGTGATCCTCGATGCGGATCATCCGCCCCACGCTGTTCGCGCCGCCAAACAACCTGTCATTGAGGTCGCCCGCGATCACCGCCACCTGCGCGCGGCTGTCGTCGTCCGCCGCGGACCAGCCGGAGCCGTACCGGAACGGCACGTCGAACATCGGGAAGAAGTCGGCCGTCGCCAGCACACCCTGCGCATAGAACGGCTTGCCGGCACCCGCTGGCGGCGTCAGCTTGACCTGTGACATGGCCATCGCCGCCTGCCGCTCCGCCTTGTGCGCCCGGACCAGGTTCATGGCGTCGACATAACTCATCAGGTACGGCATCCGCTTCCCGCTGCGCGAGAACGGCTGGTTAGCCGGATAGGGATCCAGCTGCGGATAGAACAGCTGCGCGCTCTTCTGCGGAATCGGGTCGCCCGACAGCAGCCTGAGCACCGTCAACGTGGTGATCGTCGCGCCGATACCCAGCGCCAGCGCCAGCACCATCAGCGCGGTGAGCACCTTGTTGCGCTTCAGGCTGCGCAGGGCCAGGTCGAGGTAGTAGCCGAACATTCGTCACTCCTTGCGTTTTGCCCGTAGGAGCGCACCCTGTGCGCGATCGCTGCGGCATTGATCGAAGCAAAAGCATTCGCGCACAGGGTGCGCTCCTACACCGAACGCGTCGCCACCACCGGCGGCACCGCCGCCGCGCGCAGCGCGGGGCCGAGCACGGCGAGCTGGCCGATGGCCCACAGCACCAGCGCACCGACCGGGAAGTAGATGCCCGGCAACCGCGGCAATTCGTAATGCAGCATCAGGAACAGGTTGATGCCGTAGGCCAGCGCCATGCCGAGTACGATGCCGAACGTGGCGAGCAGGAAGTTCTCGGTCTGGAAGTAGCGCAGGATGTCACCGCGCGTCGCGCCCAATGCACGGCGCACACCGATGGTGCGGCGCCGCTGCGCCACCCAGAAACTGGCCAGGCCGACGATGCCCAGCGCGGTCACCGTGAGCAAGGCCGCGATCACGCCCACCAGGATGCCGGCCATCGCCCGGTCGTTCGCGAAGAACGCGTGGCGCGCCTCGTCGTAGGTGCGCTTCACCAGCACCACGCGGTTGGGGTCGAGCTGCTTGAGCTTCGCCACGGCGGCCTTGAGTACCGCGTCGCGATCCTGCGGCGCGGTGCGGAGGACGTAGCCGGAGCCGTCGGCCACCGTCATGCGTATCGGCCACACCGTGCTGTAGTCCGCGCCCAGGTTCAGGTTGTTCGGCCGCGCCAGGTCGGCCACCACGCCAACGACCCGGAACGGCAGGCCCTTGCCGACGTAGAGCGTCTGGCCGAGCGCGTCCTTGCCTGGCCACAACCGCTCGGCCAGCGCGCGGGTGACGATGATGGTCGAAGGTAGGTCCTTCAGGTTGCCGTCGTGCAGGTCGGCGATGACAGTCTCAAAATCAGCGTAGTCGTCGTGCTGGAAGTCGCGCCCTTCCAGCAAGCGCAGCCCCAGCGTCGGCAGCACGCCCTCGCCGTAGAACGTCGCGACCTCGAGCGTGTCTTGCTGCTGGTCCGGGCTCAGCCGGATGCCGCTGTTGGACGAGCCGCCGTCGCTGAAGGGAAGCTGGTTTATCGCCGTCGCCTGCTCCACCCCGGGGATCTGCCGCAACGCGGCCAGGTCAGTCAGCGACTGCGCTATGGCGTCCGGGGTCTTGCCGATGTGGCCGAGCTTGATCTGCACCAGCTCGTGTTCGGCGATGCCGCTGGGCAGATTCATCTGCTGCAGGCGCTGGCCGATCAGGAACACCGCGTTGCACACGATGGCGCAGGTCAGCGCGATCTCCAGGATCAGCAGCCACGCGGTGATCTTGTGTCGCCGCAGGGTCGAGAGGATGGGCCACAGTTCCATGTCAGTTGCTCTTCAATTGGAGGGCAGGCGCTACCTGGCAGGCGCGCCATGCAGGCAGCAGGCCGGCCAGCAGGCTTGCAACCAGCGCCAGCAGGAAGGTGGCGAGCAGCATCGCGAGGTCCAGGTGCGCCAGGGGCGCGTATTCCGCCGGCTGCCGGCGCACCAGCCACAGGCCGGCCATCGCGAGCAGCAGGCCGCCGGTGCCGCCGACCAGGCCGACCACGCCGGACTCCACCAGCAACTGCGCGAACAGCGCGCGCCGCGAGGCGCCGAGCGCGCGGCGCACGCCCAGTTCGCCGGCACGGCGCAGGAACTTCGCCAGCATTAGGCCCACCGTGTTCACCAGGCACACCAGCAGGAAGCCGAAGGCCAACCCGGTCTGCAGGCGCACGTCGTCGGGAACCACCTGGTTGTAGTCCAGCCACTGCATTACGTTGCGCAGCTGCACGTTCGGCGGCCGTTGGAAACGCCCCAGCGCCTTCTGCTCCTCCGAGTAATGGACGAGGAAGGCCTTGTACGCGGCCGCCTTCGCCGGACTGTCCAGCTGCACCCAGAACTGCAGCCACACGCAGGGCGCGTTGTGGTCGGGCGTGTCCCCGCCGCCGCCGTTGCCCCAGCAATTCATGCCGCCGTCGTGGGACATGCCCAGATCCTGCGAGGTCGACAGCGGCACGAACACACCTTCATTCTCGTTGTAACTCTTGCGGTTGAGGTCGTAGAACTGCGGGTTGGGGTTCCAGTCGCCGATCACGCCGACGATGCGGAAAGCCACGCCATCCAGCCGCAGCGTCTTGCCGGTGCTGTCGCCACCGCCAAACAGCCGGGTATTGAACCGGCTGCTGATCACCGCGACGCGGGCGTGCGCCTCGTCGTCCGCGGCGTCCCAGGCATGGCCATAGGCGAACGGCACGCCGAACATCGGGAAGAAGCCGTTGGTGGTGTAGCGCGCCACCTCGAAGAACGGATCGAGCGTGCTGTTGTCTGGCTGCACCGACACGCTGCCGCCGGTCATCAGCGCCTGTCGGTCGGCGCGATTGGCCTGCAGCAGGTTCATGCCGTCGACCCAGGTCATCTGGTCCGTCGGCCGTGACTTGCCGGGCACGTAACCTAGGCTGTCGCGCGGATCGATCTGCGGGTAGTACAGCGTGTTGCTGCGCCCCGGCAGCGGATCGCCGGAGAGCACGTGCAGCACCGTGAGCGTGGTCATCGAGGCACCGATGCCCAGCGCGATCGCCAGCACCATCAGCGCGGTGAGCATCTTGTTGCGCCTGAGGCTGCGGAAGGCCAGATCAAAGTAGTAGCCGAACATGCGTCACTCCTTGCGTTTTTCCCGTAGGAGCGCACTCTGTGCGCGATCGCTGCGGCATTGATCGAAGCAAAAGCATTCGCGCACAAGGTGCGCTCCTACACCGAACGCGTCGCCACCACCGGGGGCACCGCCGCGGCGCGCAGCGCCGGGCCGAGCACGGCGAGCTGGCCGATGGCCCACAGCACCAGCGCACCGACCGGGAAGTAGATGCCCGGCAACCGCGGCAATTCGTAATGCAGCATCAGGAACAGGTTGATGGCGTAGGCCAGCGCCATGCCCAGTCCGATGCCGAACGTGACGATCAGGAAATTCTCGGTCTGGAAGTAATGCAGGATGTCGGCGCGCCGGGCGCCCAGCGCACGACGGATGCCGATCTGCCGGCGCCGCTGCGCGACCCAGAAGCTGGCCAGCCCCACGATGCCAAGCCCGGTCACCAGCAACACCGCCAGGATCACGCTGACCAGCATGCCCGCCATCGCGTGGTCGTCCCTGAAGTAGTCGCTGCGGATCTGGTCGTAGGTACGCGTATGCGTGATCACGCGCGTGGGATCGGCGCGTTTCAGCGCCGCAGCCGCCGCGGCAAGCACGCGCTGCCGGTCCTGCGGCCGGGTGCGCAGCAGGTAGCTCTGGTCCTTGGCGGCCCCCATGTGCAGCGGAATGATCATCGAATACTGCGCAGTGGCCGTGTCGTAGGCATTCGCGCGCGCCAGCGTCGCCACCACGCCCACCACGCGGAAACTCGCGGTGGGTGTCAGCCAGATCAACTGGCCCAACGCGCTTTGCCGCGGCCACAGACGCTCAGCCAGCGCCTGGCTGACGACGGTGGGCATCGGGAAGCCCTTGTCGCTGCCTTCGGCGAGCGACTTGAGCACGACGTCCGCATCGACGTAATCGTCTGTCTTGAGCGCGCGCCCCGCCACCAGGCGCAGTCCGAGCGTGGGCACCAGGTTTTCGCTGAAATAGGTGGCCGTGCTCAAGGTCCGGTGCGGCTGCGTGGGCGAGAGCATCACGTTGCCGTTCGACGAACTCCCACCGAACGGCACCTGGTTGCTCATGCCGACGGCTTGCACGCCGGGGATCTTCCGCAGTGCGGCGAGATCTTCCTGCGCCCGCGCATAGCGGTCCGGGAGCGGCGCGATCGGCGCCTGCTGGATCTGCACCACCTCGTGTTCCGCGACGCCGCTGGGCATGTCCATGTGCTGCAGCCGCTGCGCCACCAGGAACACGCCGTTGCAGATGATGGCGCAGCTCAGCGCGATCTCCAGCATCAGCAGCCAGAGGATGACCCTGTGCCGGCGCAACGTGGCAAGTATCGGTCGCAGTTCCATGTCAGTTGCTCTTGAGCTGCAGCGCCGGCGCAACGTTGCACGCACGCCACGCGGGCAGTATCCCGGCCAGCAGGCTGGCGCCGGTCGCGAGCGCGAAGGTGAGCAGCAGCATCGCGGGGTCGAGGTGCGCCAGCGCGGCGTAGTCGGACGCGCGATGCCGGACCATCCACAGGCCGAACAAGGCCAGCAGCAGGCCGCCGCTTCCGCCGGCGATACCGATCACCGCGGATTCGGTCAGCAGCTGCGCGAACAGCGCGCGCTTGGACGCGCCCAGCGCGCGCCGCACGCTCAGCTCGCCTGAGCGGCGCAGGAACTTCGCCAGCATCAGGCCGACGGTGTTGACCAGGCACACCAGCAGGAAGCCGAACGCCAGCCACGCCTGCAGGCGCACGTCGCCCGGCACCACGCCGTTGTAGTCCAGCCATTGCATCAAGTTGCGCAGCTGCACGTTCGGGGCACGCTCGAAGCGGCCCAGCGTCTTCTGTTCCTCCGAGTAGTGGATCAGGAACAGCCGGTACGCCGCGGCCTTGGCCGGGCTGTCCAGTTCCACCCAGAACTGCAGCCACACGCAGGCCGCCGAGGGGTAGGCGCCGCCTTCCACGCCACCGGTGCCGTTGCCCCAGCAGTCATCGGAGCCGTTCTTGTCGAAATGCAGCTCCAGCGCGGTCTGCAACGGCAGGAACACCTGCTCGTGATAGTTGTACGCACCAGTGGTGAGGTCGTAGAAATGCGGGTTGGGGCTCCAGCGGTCGAGCACGCCGACGATGCGGAACGTGGTGCCCTTGATGCGCAACGCACGCCCGACACTGTCTGCCCCCTTGAACAGCTTCTCGTTGAGCTGGCGGGTGATCACCGCGTCGCGGGCATGTGCCTCGTCGTCGGCGCCGGTCCAGCCCTGGCCGTGCAGGAACGGCGCGTCGAACATCGCGAAGAAATCCGCCGTGGTGTAGCGCGCTTCCACGTAGAACGGATCGAGCGACGAGGAATCCGGCTGGATCGGCACCGCACCGCCCGCCATCAGCGCCTGCCGGTCCGCCCGCTTCGCATGCAACAGGTTCATGCCGTCGACCAGGGTCACCTGCTCCGGAGGCAGCTTGCCCGGCATCATTCCGCGGGCATCCTGCGGATCGACCTGGGGGTAGTACAGATGGGCGCTCTTGCCGGGCAGCGGATCGCCGGAAAGCACGTGCAACACCGTGAACGTGGTCATGGCCGCCCCGATGCCCACCGCGATGGCCAGCACCATCAGCGCCGTCAGCACCTTGTTGCGGCGCAGGCTGTGCCATGCCAGGTCGAGGTAATAGCCGAACATCCCGTGCCCCTTTTGATCGAACTCTCCTCTTCCGCTTGCGGGAGAGGCCCCGTCTTGCCCCTCTCCCGCTTGCGGGAGAGGAACTGAGTGAGAGGGCGTTCGCGGCATTGCAGCCAGCCCTACTCCCTCGGACCCTTTCCCTCGCTCCTCGACACCTTTTTACGCGTCCGCAAGCGAGCGAGGGAAAAGCGTTCACACACTCCTGGTCGCCACCACGGGCGGCACGGCGGCCGCGCGCAACGCCGGGCCGAGCACCGCGACCTGACCCAGCCCCCACAGCGCCAGCGCGCCCAGCGGCAGGTAATACAAAGGCAAATGCGGCAGCTCGTAGAACTTCATCAGCACCGCGTTGAGCACGAAGGCCAGCAGCATCCCCAGCGCGATGCCGAACGTGACGATCAGGAAGTTCTCGGTCTGGAAATAGCGCAGGATGTCGCCGCGCGTGGCGCCGATCGCGCGGCGGATGCCGATCTGCTTGCGCCGCTGCGCCACCCAGAAACTGGTGAGGCCCACGATGCCCAGTGCGGTGACGCCAAGCATGAGGACGACCACGCCGAGCAGCAGGCCGATCATGATGCGATCGGTCTTGAAGTAGTTAGCGCGCAGGTCGCTCAAGGTCTTGCTGTTGTCCTGGTCCAACACCACGTCGGGGGCGATCTTCTGCACGGCGGCACGCGCTGTCTGCAGCACACGTTGGACATCCTGCGGCCTGGCCCGCAGCAGGTAGGTGCCTGACAGCGAGCCGCCTGGCACGGCCGGCGTGAACACCGTCCACTCTCCCTGCCCCGGATGGTATTGACCAGGCTGCGCGCGCGCGTAGTGGTCCACCACGCCCAAGACGCGAAAGTGCATCTTGTCGCACCAGAAGTCCTTGCCCAGCGGATTCTCGCCCGGCCATGCATGTTCCGCCCACTGGCGCGTCACCAGGACCTGTGCATCGTTGGGGAGGAAACTGGTGGCGGGCTGATAGTCGTCGGGCTGTGGGAGGCGTCCCTCGACCAGCTTCAGGCCCAATGCCTTGAACGTGCCCGGTCCGGCCAGCACGAAATCCACTACACCGATCAGATTCTTGAAATCGCTCGGCTCATGCGTGACGCCTGCCGCACCCGTTTGCGGTCCGAACGGCACTTCGCTGATGAGGGTGGCCGACTGCACGCCCGGAATGGCCCGCAAGCCAGTCAGCATGCGCGCGTTCACATCGGCGGCCTGGCTCGGGTCGAAGCCGTTGACTGTCAACACAGCCAAGGAGTTCTCGTCGACACCGCTGTTGATCTGGATCATCGCCCAGCGCTGCGCAACCAGGAAGCAGGCGTTACACAACACGGCGCAGGCCAGCGCGATTTCCACCGCGATCAGCAAGGTGGCCAGACGATGGCGGCGCAGCGCCGCGAGTATCGGTTTGATCTGCATGGTCGGCCTCCTCACAGTGCCTTGAGTTGCCAGCCGGGAACCACGCGGCTGGCGCGTAGCGCTGGTATCAGCCCGGCGAGCACGCTGGCACCGACCGCCAGCACGAACGTGACGAGGAACATGGCGGTGTCCAGGTGTGCAAGATGGGCGTAATCCACCGGTTGCTGTCGCACCAGCCACAGCCCGACCAAGGTCAGCAGCCAGCCGAAGAAGCCGCCGAGTAGGCCGATCAGGCCTGCTTCGACCAGGCACTGCGCGAAGATCGCGCTGCGGGTGGCGCCCAGCGCACGGCGCACGCCGATCTCGCTGCTGCGGCGCAGGAACTTCGCCAGTAGCAAGCCCACCGCGTTGAACAGGCAGATGACCAGGAAGGCCGACGCCAGCCAGGCCTGTAGGCGCACGTCGCCGGGCACCTGGCCATGGAAGGTCAGCCAGGTCATAAGGTCGCGCAGCCGCGCATGCTCACTGCCCACGGCGAAGCGGCCCAGCGACTTCTGCGTGTTCGCGTAATCGTCCAGGAAACGCGCGTAGTCACGAACCTTGGCCGGGCTGTCCAGCTCCACCCACAGCCACACCCACACGCAATCGGCGTTCTGCAGATCGCCCAGCGTTTTCGGCACATGCCAGCAGGTGTAGGCCTGGAAGTTGCCCTTGTTGACCTCAAGGCTGGTCGTGAAGGGCGCGAAAACATCTTCCGACTTGCTGAAATTCTGGCTCCACGGGTCATAGAACAGCGGCGCGGGGCGCCATGGCTTGAGCACACCGACAATGCGCAGGTCGGCATCGCGCACGCGCAGGATGCGACCCACACTGTTGGCGCCGCCAAACAGTTTCTGGTTGAGGTCGGCCGAAATCACCGCCACGCGTGCATGGTGCGCGTCGTCGTCGGCGCTCCAGCCGGAGCCGTACTGGAACGGCACGTCGAACATCGGGAAGAAATCCGCCGAGGTAGAAAGCATGCTCGGCATCAACGGCGGCTGGCCGCTGTCCGGCAGACGCACTTTCACGGTACTGCTGGTGATGATCGCCTGGCGGTCGGCGCGATGCGCGCCCCACAGGTCCATGGCGGAGCGGTAATCCATCGCCGGACGCGGCTCGGTGCTTCCCCCCACGACGGGGTTCTCCGGATCCACCTGCGGGAAAAACAGCACGCCACTCTTGCCGGGCATCGGGTCGCCCGACAGCAGATGCACCACCGTCAGCGTGGTCATGCTGGCGCCGATGCCAACCGCGATGGCCAGCACCATCAGCAGGGTGAGCACGCGGTTGCGCTTCAGGCTGCGCAGCGCGAGGTCGAGGTAGTAGCCGAACATTCCACGTCTCCTTGATCGAACTCCCCTCGCCCGCTTGCGGGAAAGGGGCTGGGGGAGAGGGTTCGGCCAGCGCGCGACGCTGCGCTTCGCCCGTACCCTCTCCCGCCCTCGCGGGCACCCTCCCCCGGAGGGGGAGGGGAAAACTTACGCGGCGCGCGTGGCCGTCACCGGCGGCACGTTGGACGCGCGCCGCGCAGGTACGAACACGGCGCACTGGCCCAGCACCAGCACCGCCACCACGCCGATCAAGGTGTAGATCACCGGCAGGCGATCCATCTGGTAGAGGCGCATCAGCCCCAGGTTGAGTCCGATCGCCATAACGATGCCGATCACCGCGCCGCCCCCCGCGATCAGCAGGTTCTCCAGCTGGAAGTAGTGCAGGATGTCGACCTTGCGAGCGCCCAGCGCGCGGCGCACGCCGATCTGCCGGTGGCGCTGGCCGACCCAGAAGCTGGTGAGGCCCACGATGCCCGCGGCGGTGACACTGAGCAGGACCAGGCAGATCACGCCCATCAGGATCGCCATGCCCACGTCGGCGCGGTAGGCCTCGGCGCGGATGTCGGCGAACGACTTGACGCTGTCGTCGTCGAGCACGCGCAGCGGGTTCACCTGGTACAGCGTGGGTGCCGCCGCGCGCATCGCCGCTTCCAGCTGGCCCGGCTTGGCGCGCACCGCGTAGCGCGAGAAGCCCGCGTTCAGCCGCGTGGGCACCAGGGTGGCGTTCCAGGTGAAGCCGTTGACCCAGGTGCCGGTGGAAGGCACCTGCAGGCGGGCCACCACGCCGACGATGGTGCTGGGCGAGCTGCTGCCGTCGACATAGATCGCCTTGCCCACCGCGCTACCCTGCGGGAACAGCTTGTCCGCCAGCGCCTTGGTGACGATGACGATCGGGCGCGGGGGATTGTCGCGGAAACCCTGGTGCTGTACGTCGCCGGCGTTGAACGCGCGGCCGGCCACCAGCTTCAGGCCCAGCGTGGACATCACCTGCTCGTCGGTGAAGTAGTACGTGGTGCGTATGTTGTCGCCCTTGTCGCTGAACTTCCGGTCCGGCTTGGTCGAAACCGCGCCGTTCCAAGACGAATTGAGCAGCGGCAGCGAGTTGATCGGCGTCACCGAGGCCACGCCGGGCAGGTTGCGCAGCGCGGCGAGGTCCTCCTTCTGCATCGCATCGAGCTTGGCCACGCCGTCGGGTGTGTCGGCGCTGGGCGCGCCCACCCACTGCTGGGTAACCAGGAACAGGTTGCTCTCGTCCAGCCCGGTGGGGCGGTTCACCCGGTCGATACGCTGGCCGATGATGAAGATCGCGTTGCAGACGATCGCCAGGGTCAGCGCGATCTGCAGCGCGATCAGCACCACGCCCGCCTTGTGCTTGCGCAATGCCGCGATCATGGGATGCAGTTTCATAGTGTTGTTCCTTGCGAAATTCGACGGAAGCGCACTAGTTGCTCTTCAGCTGCCACGCGGGCTGCACGCGCGAGGCCCGGTAGGTGGGATACAGGCCGGCGAGCATGGTGGCGGCCACCGCCACCAGCAGGGTCAACACGAGCAGCGAGACGTCCAGTCGCGCCAGCGCGGCGATGTCTTTCGGCATCACCCAGCCCACGCTGGCCACGCCTACGCAGGTAAGCAACAGGCCGAGCACGCCGCCGGCGGCACCGACGATGCCGGCCTCGGTGAGGAACTGCGCGTAGATCGCCTTGCGCGGCGCGCCCAGCGCGCGGCGCACGCCGATCTCCGCGCTGCGGCGCAGGAACTTCGCCAGCAGCAGGCCGATGGTATTGACCAGGCAAACCAGCAGTAGGCCCAGCGCCACCAGCAGCGAGACCTTGGTGTCGCTGGGCACCACGTGCTGGTTGTCCAGCCATGCCGGCAGGTTGCGCAGGCGGTTGTTCGGCGCCCAACCGAAGCGCCCGTTCTGTTGCTGGTCGCGCGCATAGCCCTGCAGGTAGTTGCGGTAGGCCGACACTGCCGAGGCATCGTCCAGTTCGGCCATGAAGGCGATCCACACGCACTCGGAGTGCTGCAGGCCGACGAAGCCGGATTCCTTGGGTATCGCGTTGCAGTTGGTGTTGCCGTCGTTCTGCATGTTCGCCTGGATGGCGGTCTGGAACGGCAGGAACACGTCGTCGGACTGGCTGTTGAAGCCGCCCGAGTTGACCACGTCGTAGAAGCGCGGCTGCGGGTTCCAGTCGTTCAACACGCCCACCACGCGGTAGTCGCGGCCTTCGATGTTGACGCTCTTGCCCACGCTGCTGGCGCCGCCGAACAGCTTCTGGTTGAGCTTGCTGCTGATCACCACCACCTGCGCACGGTTGGCGTCGTCGCTGGCGCTCCAGCCGCTGCCGTACAGAAACGGTACGTCCAGCATCGGGAAGAACTCGCTGTACACCGCGTGGCCGCTGACGTTGATCGGATGCTTGGTGGCCTCCGCCGGCACGATCGACGGCGAAATCTGGTACATCGCGGACTGCAGCTTCGCGCGGTGGTCGCGCATCAGCGCCGTCGCGTCGGCGTAGTCCATCGCGTTCGGCGGATCGCCGTCCGGCTGGCGGCCGTTCGGCCCCCAGTTGTCGACCTGCGGCACGAACAGCTGCGCGGATTTCCACGGGATCGGATCGCCCGACACGGCGCGGAACACCGACCACGAGGTCATCGACGCGGCCACGCCGAAGCCGATCGCCAGCACCATCAGGGCGGTGAGGCCGGGGCTGCGTTTCAGGCTGCGCAATGCCAGATCCAGGTAATAGGCGAACATTTCGTTCTCTCCAGTTGTTTGTCTCCACCCCCTGCTTCCAGGGGGAGGTCGGGAGGGGGTGCTTCCCCGAGATCGAAAGCACCCCACCCCAGCCCTCCCTGCACACAGGGGAGGGAGTAAATGCGTCACACGCTGCGCGTCGCCTCCACCGGCGACACGCGCGACGCGCGCAACGCCGGCGCCAGCACCGCGCCTTGTCCCAGCAGCAGCAGCACGATCACGCCCATGCCCACGTAGCCCAGCGGCATGCGATCCAGCGCGAAGCGGGTCACCGTCCACAGGTTGAAGGCGAACGCCAGCACCACGCCCAGCCCCACGCCCGCCGCGCTGATCAGGAAATTCTCGGTGAGGAAGTAGGCGAGGATGTCGCGCTGCCTGGCGCCCAGCGCGCGCCGCACGCCGATCTGCTTGCGGCGCTGGCCCACCCAGAAGCTGGTGAGGCCCACGATGCCGGCGGCGGTGATCGCCAGCAGCACGGCGCAGATGATGCCCATCAGTATCGCCATGCCACGGTCGCTGTCGTACACCTTGTGACGGATGGTGGCGTAGTCCTGGATGCCGTCCTTGGCGTCGATGATGCGCAGGTGGCTCTGCGCATACAGCGCCTTCGGCGCCTCGCGCATCGCGGCGGCGAGCTGGCCGGGTTTGGCACGGACGATGTAGTAGAGGCCGCGCGAATCGGCCGACCGCAGCGGCCAGATCAGCGACTGCCCGGCATAGGGCTTGTTCCACGGGCTCACGCCCTGGCGGTGCAGCGGATCGACGATGCCGATAATGGTGCTGGGCGTGCTGCCCATCGCGTAGAAGCTCTTGCCCAATGCGTTGCTACCTGGGAACAGCTTGTCGGCCAGCGCCCGGCTCACGATCACCGTGGGCGGGGTGATCGCCTGCTGGGTACCCATCACCATCACTTCGGCGGGACGGAAGTTGCGCCCCGCGACCAGCTTCAGCCCCAGCGTGTCGATGAAGTGCTCGTCGCCCAGGTACACCGCGCTGTCGGTGGTCGGCTGGGTCTGCTCGGGCGCCAGCGTGACGAAGTTGTCCCAGCCGCCGCCCTGCAAGGGGTAGCCGTTGGCCGGCGTGGCATCGCGCACGGCGGGTAGTTGCCGCAGTGCGAGCAGATCGGCCTGCACCTGCGCGTCGACCTGTGCGGTGGGCCATTCGGCCGCCCACTGATTCCTGATGACGAAGACCCTGGCCTCGTCCACGCCGCTGACCTCGGACAGGCTGGCCAGGCGAGCGTGGATGATGAACAGCGCGTTGCACACGATGGCCAGCGTCAACGCAATCTGCAACGTGATCAGCACGGTGCCCGCCTTGTGGCGGCGCAGCGCGGTGAGGATGGGGCGGATCTGGATGCTCATCGTCCTCTCCTCAGCTCGACTTCAACTGCCAGGCCGGCTGCACGTGCGCCGCACGCCAGGCCGGGTAGAACGCAGCCAGCACGGTGGCGACGATGGCCACGACCAGGGTGAGCCCCACCAGCGAGACGTCGAGCTCAGCCAGCTTGGCGATCTGCGGTGGGAACAGCACGCCCACGCCGGACACGCCCAGCGCGGTGAGCAGCAGGCCCAGCACGCCGCCGACCAGGCCTACCGTGGCCGCCTCGACCAGGTATTGGGCGTAGATCTCCTTGCGGGTGGCGCCCAGGGCGCGGCGCACGCCGATCTCGCTCGCACGGCGCATGAATTTCGCCAGCAGCAGGCCAATGGTGTTGACCAGACAGATCAGGAAGAAGCCCAGCGCCACCGCCAGCGAAATCCGGCTCTCGGGTGGCACCACATGCTCGTGGTCCAGCCACTGCGCGACGTCGCGCAGGCGCACGTTGGGCGCCCAGTTGAAGCGGCCAGCATGCTGCTGGTCGGCGGCATAGTGGGTGAGGAAACTGCGATAGTCCGCGACCTCGGCCGGGGTGTCCAGTTCCACCCACGGCGTGATCCACACGCAGTTGCTCTGCGTGTAATCCGTCCAGTTGGTGAAGTTGAGCTGGCCACGGCAGCTGTTGCGGCCGCTGGGATACATCTTCAGGTCCATCGCGCGGGTGAACGGCAGGTAGATGTCCGGCTCATCGGCGAAACCGTTGGTGCTGAACAGGTCGTAGAAGCGCGGGCGAGGGTTCCAGTGACTGGTGACACCCACCACGCGGTAGTCGTGGCCGCCGAGGTCGAGCGTGCGGCCCACGCTGTTCGCGCCGCCGAACACCTTCTGGTTGAGCTCGCTGCTGATGACCACGTCGGCGGCACGCGCCTCGTCGTCCCGCAGGCTCCAGCCGCTGCCATAACGGAACGGCACCTCGAACATGGGGAAGAAATCGCTTCCCACGGCATAGCCGTTGACGGCGATGGGCAGCTCGCGATTGCCGCCCGGCATCACCGACATCAGCACCTGGTACAGCATCGTCTTGCGCTTTGCCTCATGTGCCCGCAGCAGCGCCATCGCGTCGATGTAACTCACCGCTTCCGCCGGTTCGCCCTTGAGGTTCTGCTGCGGGCCCCAGCCGTCGATCTGCGGAATGAACAGCTGCGCCGATTTGTCGGGTATCGGATTGCCCGACACCGCGCGGAACACGGAATACGTGATCATCGACGCGGCCACGCCGAAGCCGATCGCCATCACCATCAGCAAAGTGAGGGCCGGATTACGGCGCAGGCTGCGCAGGCCAAGTTGGAAGTAGTAGGCGAACATCACGTTCCTCTGTCGGTTTTTCCCTCCCCCGGCTTGCCGGGAGAGGAAGCAAAACTCATTGCAGCAAGCTGTTGACCGCTTGCAGGTCATTCATGTCGATCGTCCCGGCGGCCTGCTTGAGCAGCAGCTTGTTGAGCACGAACTGGTGGCGCACCACGGTGTACTCGCTCTGCGTGCTGGCGAGGTACTGGATGGCGAACACCACGTTGGTCAGCGATTGCGTGCCGATGGTGTAGCCCGCCCGCATCGAGGCCACCGTCTTCTGCGCGGCCTGGACCGAATCGCGTGCACTGTCCACCTGCTCGATGCCGTCCACCACCAGGTTGAAGTAGTTGGCGGCATCGCGCGCGGCCTGGCGGCGCTGGGTTTCCAGTACGCCCTGGTCCGCATCGCGCTGGTACAGCGCCTGCTTCACCCGCGCATGCGTGAGCCCGCCGCTGAACAGCGGGATGGTGAGCGTCAGGCCCACCGTGGTGGTGGCCGGTCCGTAAGCGCCGGTGCCCGGCATGGCGCTCGACCACTGGCCGAACTTGTTGTAGCCCACCCCCGCGGTGAGCGTAGGCAGGTGGCCGGCGCGCGCCGCCGTCACCTTGTGCTCGTCGCTGCTCACGGCGTAGCGCGCGGCGAGCACGGTGGGGTTGGTCTTCAGCGCCGCGTCCACCCAGGCCTGCTCGCTGTCCGGCTGCGGCGCCTGCATGGGCAGGTCATCGCGCAGCTTCTTCAACTCGCCGACCGGCTTGCCGGTGATCTGCTGCAGCGCCCGGCGCGCATCCTTGAGGCTGTCCTCCGCGCTGATGCGCTGCGCCTTGATGTACAGGTAGAGCGCCTTCGACTGGCTGACGTCCGCCGCCATCGACAAGCCGTTCTTGAAGCGCGAGGAGGTCTGGTCGTACTCCTGCTTGTAGGCGTCCTCGTAGGCGCGGTCGATATCCAGCAGGTCCTGCGACACCAGCACGTTGAAGTAGGCGTTGGCCACGCGCACGTACAGGTTCTGCAACGCGGCCTGGTAGGTCTGCTCCTGCGCGTCGCGGGCGGCGTGCGCCGCGCGCAGGTTGGCGATGGCGGACAGGTCGATGATCGGCTGGCTGAGGTTGCCGGTGAGGCTGCGGTCGCGCACGTGGCCAGCGCCGCCGGTCTGCACGATGTTGCCGTTGCCGGAGGTGGTCTGGGTGCTCCCGCCGCTGTGGATCTGGTCCATCTCCAGCCCCGCGGACAGCTGCGGCAGCAACGCGGCGCGCGCCACCGGGACGCCCTCGGCCACCAGCAGGCGTTGGGCGTCGGCGGTGGCCAGCACCGGGTCGTTGGCGACGGCCTGGCGGTAGGCGTCCATCAGGTCCTCGCCGTGCCCCGGGAACGGGGCGACGGCGAGCAGGAGCAGCACGGGCAGCAGCTTCACACGCATGGACTGGACTCGCAGTGGGCGGGCATGGGGGCGACGGTTGCGGGAGGCATCAGGCCGGACTGGCGTTGCCGCGCGCCGCAGCCACGCTGTTGTGGAAACGCGGGTCTTCGGCGAGATCCACCACCTGGCCGTCGATGATGTGCACGTTGCGCTGCGCGCGTGCGGCCAGCTCGGGGTCGTGGGTGACCATCACGATGGTGGCGCCTTCGCGGTGGATCTCCTCCAGCAGCTCCAGCACGCCCCGGGCCATCTGCGTGTCCAGGTTGCCGGTGGGTTCGTCGGCGAGCAGCAGGCGGGGGCTGCCGGCCAGCGCGCGGGCGATCGCCACGCGCTGCTGCTGGCCGCCGGAGAGTTCGGCGGGGTAGTGCTTGTAGCGCGAGGCGAGGCCCACCCGCTCCAGCGCGTCCATGATGCGCTGCTTGCGCTCCGGCGCCTTCATGCCGCGGTAGCGCAGCGGCACTTCCACGTTGTCGAACACGTTGAGGTCCGGGATCAGGTTGAACGCCTGGAAGATGAAGCCGATCTTCTCGTTGCGGATCTTCGAGCGCGCGTTGTCGTTGAGGTTGCTCACCTCGATGCCGTCGAGGTGGTATTCGCCGCCGGTGAAGGTTTCCAGCAGGCCGGCGATGGTGAGGAAGGTGGTCTTGCCCGAGCCGGACGGACCGGTGACGGCGACGAACTCGCCCTCCTTCACGTCGATGTTGAAATCGCGCAGCGCGTAGGTCTCCACCACTTCGGTGCGGTAGACCTTGGACAGGTGGGTCATCTTCAGCATGGTTCACGTTCCTCGGTGGTGGTGGATGGTGCTTTGAAGTCCCTCTCCTTTCGGGAGAGGGGCGGTGACCTCGGGCCGGGATTCATCCCGGCGTGTCGCGGGGTGTCGGTGTGCATTGGGATCGCGCGGAGAAGAAGACCTCAGCGGGCAATCGCCACACGCTGCGCACCCTTGAAGTTGTCGGTGCCGGAGATCACGATGCGGTCGCCTTCCTTCAGGCCCTGCAGGATCTCCACCTTGTCGATGCTGGAGACACCCACGCGGATCGGCGTCTTGGTGGCGATGTCGTCCTTGACGACGTAGGCGTAGCTGCCGCCGGACTCGTCGACGAAGGAGCCGCGCTGCACGGTGAGCACGTTGTCGCGCTTGTCGAGCAGGATGCGCACGGACAGGCGCTGGTTCTGCCGCAGCTGCTTCGGCGTGCTGCCTTCGAAGCGCACGCGGGCGGCCACTTCGCCGTTCACCACTTCAGGCGAGATCGCGCTGACCAGGCCCTTCCAGGTATTGCCGTTGCCGCTGATCTCGCCGGTCATGCCGATCGCCAGGTCGCGGGCGAAGCTCTCGGGCACCTTCACCTCCACTTCCAGCGCGGTGAGGTCGATCACGCTGAGCAGCTGGGCGTCCTTGGCCACGGTGGCCACCGGCGCGATGAAGAGCTGGCCGACCTGGCCGTCCACCGGCGACTTCACGTTGAGGTCGTCCACCTGGCGCTGCAGGTCCTGCACCACCAGCATCTGGTTGTCGTGGGCCAGCTTCTTCGCCTGGATGTTGAAGTTCAGGCTGTCGTTGCTCATGCCGAGATCGTCCTTGGCGTGCGCCAGGGTGATCTTCGCCTTCTCCAGGTCGTCCTTGGCCTTGTCGACCGCCACCCCGGTAGAGGCACCGGCGGCGTAGGCCTTCTGCTCGCGGTCGAGGTTGTTGGCGGCGCTCTTGGCGTCGATCTGGGCGTCGTCGTAGGCCTTCTGCAGGGCGCCGCGCTTGGTGCGCGCATCCACCTGCGCCTGCAGGTAGTCCACCTTCATCGCGTCGGCCTTGGACTGCTCCTGCGCCAGCTTGTTGCGCAGCTCGGGGCTGTCGATCACCGCCAGCACCTGGCCCTTCTTCACCGCGTCGCCGGCGCGCACCTTCAGCACCGCCGCGCCACCGTAGGTGGCGTAGAGCGTGGGGCTGTTCGCGGCCACCACCTTGCCTTCGGCGGCGATGTCGCGCACGAACGGCCCGCGCTCGACGGTGGCGAAGGCCAGCCGCGACGCGCTCACCGAGGCGTCGGCCGAGAACAGGCGGAGGATGCCGGGCATGGCCAGTGCCAGCACCACCAGCAGGGCGACGCCGCCACCGATGAAGAGCAGGCGGCGCTTGCGGTTGGGCTTGGCTACGACCAGGCGGTCTTGTGCGGAAGTGTCGCGGATCATCGAGCGTTCCCCGGCCGCGGACAGTGCGGCCCTGCCCTCTGCTCAGCAATCGGCGTGCCAACCCGATGCCAGGAAAAAACAAGCGGCATTTCCGTGAGTTGCAATCAACCCATCAAGAAAGGCTGGTGTCCGCGGACAGTGCGCGGACAGCGGACAGGCGGCTGCAGGGGCGCACATGAAAAACCCCGGCGGGTGCCGGGGCTTTCGGTTGGCTGCGGGTCGAGCAACAGCCGGTACTGATGCCGGGAAAGTGCTTTCCTGCACTTTCCCGGCTCGCTGCACCCGGACTTCGTCCGGGCTCCGCTCCGCCAGTCGAGCCCAAGCGCTCGACTGGCGGAGCGAGCCATCCGTGGCTCGCCCTGATCTGACGGCCGGAAGGCCGTAAGATCAGAAATCCTGCTTGAAGCGGATGCCGAACGTGCGCGGCTGGCTGACGCCGGTGTAGACCTGCCCGTTCGGATACTGCGGTACCACCCCGTGCGCACCGCACATCGTCACCCCGCACTCGGTGAACTTGTACAGCACGGCGCGCTCGTCGAAGGCGTTGTCGACGTAGGCGTCCAGCGACCAGCTGCCTTTCTGGAAACCGGCGGACAGGTCGACCGTGTTGTACGCGGGCAGGTCGCCCAGCAGGCTGCGCTCCTTGAGGCGCAGGTCGGTGGTGCGCCGGCCCACGTGCACGAGCGCCGCCTGCACGAAGCCTTCGTTCTCGCCGATGTCGAAGGTGTAGCGGGCCACCAGGTTGCCCTTGAAACGGGGCGTGATCGGCAGCTGGGTGCCGTTCGGCGCCTGCGGCCCGCTGACCACCGAGCCGTCGGAGGGGTTGATCGAGCCGGCGGGGCAATACGTGACCGGATTGCCGTCGGTGCCGGTGAATCCGCAGTAGTTGGCGGTCAGCTTGGCGTCGTAGAACGCGACACCCGCGCTGAGGTTGAGGTTGTAGGTGGCCTGCCAGACCAGCTGCGACTCCAGGCCGTTGATGCGCGCGGAGTTCGCGTTCTTGATGATGGTGAGTCCGTTCGGCCCGAGGATGTTGAACTGGAAGTCGTTCCAGTTCTCGCGGAACACCGCGCCGTTGAACGACAAACGGTTGCCGAACCAGGAAGTCTTCCAGCCCAGCTCCAGGTTGGTCAGGTAATCCGCCTGGTAGGGCGGCAGCGCGCCGGCACGGTTGACGCCACCCGGGCGGTAGCCTTCGGAGCGGGTAGCGTAGACCATCGCGGTGGGCGAGATGTTCCAGGTGAGATTGAACTTGCCCAGCGAGCCGCTCTGCTTCACCTGCTTGTTGAAATCCAGGCAGGGGGCGCCGAGGAACGGCTGGTTCGAGATGCAGCCCGCCTCGCCGTAGGTCGAGTTCGGCGAGAAGCCCTTGCTGAATCCGTAATAGCCGTACAGCTGGTTCTCGCTGCGGAAATAGCGCCCGCCCACGGTGGCGGTGAGCGTGTCGGGAATGATGTCGTACGACAGCTCGCCGAACACGGCCTTGTCGTAGTCGTAGCGCATCTGCCGGGTCAGCCAGATCGTGTTGGGCCAGCCGGTGACCGACAGGTCGGTGGCCAGGTTGGCGATCTGGTAGTCCTGCATGATGTCGTGCTTCTGCTTCTGCCAGAACACGCCGGCGACCAGCCGCAGGCGGTCCTCGCTGGGCGACACGATGCGCAGCTCGTGGCTGTCGTTGGCGTAGTGGTCGCGGTCGCTGATGAACTCGGACGGATTGATCAGGGCGCCGCTGTTGTCGTGGATATAGGCGCCGTAGGAAAGCAGGGTGTCGTACCAGAACGAGTAGTCGTTGTAGTCGGTCTGCTCTTCCTGGTTGCGCCGGAGATGCGAGTAGTTGTAGGTGAGGTCGAAGTTGCCGATCTTGCCCTGCACGGTCAGCGCGCCCTGCCACCAGCGGTCGTCGACACGCTCGGGGTAGAAGTGGGTGACCGCGAGGTCGCCGATGGCGGGATCGCTGGCGAAGCTGCCGTGCGTGATCGTCTGCTGGCCCATGATGGTCGGGCTGATCGACCAGTCGTCGTTGAGGTCGACCTTCAGCGCGGCGCGGGCACCTTGCGTGTTGGCGTCGTTGTAGTGATTGCGGGCATGCCCGTGACATTCCAGCATGGGGCCTGGCGTGCAGTTGTCGGCATTGCTGATGGTGATGCCGGACACCGGGAAGGTGCGCGTGCCGGCCTTGTTGTCGATGTAGCCGGCGTCGTGCTCGCGCCAGCCCACGATGCGCACCGCGGCGGCCGGACTGAGCGGAATGTTGAGCATGGCGTCGCCGGTATAGCCCACGCCGCCATGCGACACCTTGTCGACGCCGAGCTGGTAGCTCGCCGCGAAACGGCTGGGGTCCGGCTTGTTGGTGATGATGCGCAGCGCGCCCGCCTCGGCGCTGGCGCCGTACAGCGACCCCTGCGGCCCGGCCAGCACCTCGATGCGGGCGATGTCGTACATGTGGATGTCGAGCGGGCCCTGGATCGTGGTGACCGGCTGGTCGTCGAGGTAGACGCCCACGCTGGGCTGCGAGCCAGAGTGGTTGGTATTGCCGCCGCTGGCCACGCCGCGCATGTAGATGGTGGCGAAGCCCGGGCCGGTGGCGATGCCGCCGCCGCCCTGCTGGAAGGTGACGCTGGGCAGGTACTTCACGTAGTCGTTGAAGTTCTGCACGTGCAGCGCATCGAGCTGGTCGTTCTCCAGCACGTTGATGCTGATCGGCACTTTCTGCAGGTTCTCGGTGCGCTTCTGCGCGGTCACGTTCACCACCCCCAGCGTGGTGGTCTTCGGCTTCGTCGCCGGCGCCGAGGCAGGCGTCGCGGCCTGTCCCGCATCCTGCGCCAGCGCCGGTGCGGCGATGGCCAGGCAGATCGCCGCCGCCAGCGGCAACCTGGCCAGTCCCGTCCGCGGTGTCCGCGTGATCCGTTTCAACCTATTCGTGTGCATACACCCTCCCCAGGCTAGTCCACGACCATTGATCGCCATCGAACCGCTATTCCCCTCCCGGCGCGCCTGACCAGCTCGCCAGCACCGGCCCCAGCGCCGATGCCAGCGGCTCCAGCCACGCCGCGTAATGCCGCCAGTGATCCAGCCCCTCGCGATAGATCGGCTGGCGCACCTGTTCCGAACTGGCCGTGCGCACCGGCCGCGTGTTCTCGAAGAAGCGCAGGCACGCCGCTTCGAACGGCAGTCCGCAATAGTCGAGCAGCCGGCGCACCTCGCCCTCGGTGTCCTCGATCATGCGCTCGTACACCACGCGGTGGATGCGTCCCGGCAGCACGTCGTCGAAATGCGCCATCAGCGCCACGTAGTCGCGGTAGTAGCGGCCGATGTCCTCCAGCCCATAGCTGAAGCCCTGGCCGCGCGCGAAATGCTGCTTGAAGACCGAGAAGCCGCAGGCCAGCGGATGCCGCCGCGCATCGATGATCTTCGCGTTCGGCAGCATCAGGTGGATCAGGCCGACGTGCATGAAGTTGTTCGGCATCTTGTCGATGAACAGCGGCGCCGCGGTCTTGCGCTGGATGCGGGTATGCGCGAGGTAGCGCTCGCCCAGCGCGCGCAGCGCGTCGGGATCGAGCGCGGCCAGCGCGGCGTGGTAGGGCATCGCGCCATCGGCATCGCCCTGCCCGCGCAGCAGTCGGGCGATCGAGGTGACCTCGGGCAGCTCCATCGTGCCCTCGACCCGGCTGTGGCTGGACAGGATCTGCTCGATCAGGGTGGAGCCGGCGCGCGGCAGGCCCACCACGAAGATGGGATCCGGCGCCGGGCTGCCGGCGCCCGCGCGCGCCGCGAAGAACTCGCGCGTGTAGTGGGCGCGGATGTGTTGCACGCGCGCACTGGTATCGTCGGCGACATAGCCCAGTTGGGCATGGCGGATCGCGTTGCCCTGCGCGTAATGGCGAAACGAGGGTTCGTACTCGCCGGCATCCTCCAGCGCCTTGCCGACGGCGAACTCCAGGTGCAGGCGGTCGTCCTCGCCCAGGTCCTTCCGCGCCAGCTGCCCGCGCATCGCGGCCAGCTCGTCGGCGCCGAAGCGGAAGGTCTTGAGGTTGGCCAGGCTCCACCAGACCTCGCCGAACGACGGCTCGAGCTCCAGGCTGCGGCGATACGCGGCGATGGCGCGCCCGGCGTGCCCGGCGGTCTTCAGCGCATGGCCCTGGCTCACCCACAGTTTCGGATTGTCCGGGTACCGCTCCAGCAGCGCGGCGTAGATGCCGATCGCCTGCTCGTAGTCGCCCGTGCGACACAGCACCGCCGCCTTGAGATTGAGGCTGCTGACATCCCCCGGATCGGCCGCCAGCAGGCGCGCGATCTCGGCCAGTGCCTGTTCTGGCCGATTGCCGCGGTGCAGGAGCAGCGCGTAATTGCGGCGCGCCTCCTGGAAACCCGGGGCCAGTTCCAGGCAACGTTCGAGCAGGTGCAGGGCATCCTCGTTGCGCCCCAGCCGCGCGGCGACCTCGGCGAACATGCGGATCGCCGCCACGTCGGTGGGCGCCTGCTTCAGCTGTTCGCGCAGGCGCGCCTCGGCCTCGGGAATGCGGTTCCCGGCCAGGGCGACGGCGGCGGCCATCAGCTGCGGATCGCGGGTGGAATGGCGCACGTGGCTGACGTAGGCCGCGTCGGCCGCCGCCGGTTCGCCTGCCGCCAGCAGGTTGTCGCCGAGCGCGCGCCAGGCCTGCGGCAGGTCGGGCTGCAGCGCCACCGCGCGGCGCAACACCTCGACGGCCTCCGGCGCGCGCCCGCTGCGGCCCAGGGCCAGCCCCAGCTCGAATTGGACCGCCGCGGCGTTCGGCTGCGCCCGCACCAGCGGCACCAGGATGGCCAGCGCGCCGGGCAGGTCGTCCAGCCGCGAGCGCGCCGCCGCCAGCAGCCGCAAGGCATGCGGATGGCCGGGAACCGCCTGCAGGATCTCGGCCAGCTGTTCGGCCGCCAGCGCCGGATCGCGCTCCAGCAACCGCATGGCGTGGCTCAGCGCCTGCTCCAGCGTGCCGGTGACGGCGGCCTCCGTCATGCGCCGGCCCGCCACGACGGCACGGCCACCATCCGCGAAACGATTTCCGCACGGCACGACAGGAACACGGCGCGTGGCATGGGCGACGGCAGCTCCTCACGAGGTTCCCGGCAATCTAGCACCCGGATCCGGCCGGCAGATAGTGGTGCGGCGACGGTGGACACGCTCGCCGGGATCGGACATACACTGCCGGAAACGCGCGGAGTACGGATGCCGCCGGAAACGGCGGCCCGCCGCGCCCACGCCACCCGGGGACCGAAACCGTCATGCCAGCCGACACCCGCGTCGAGGAACTCAACCGCGCACACGCGCTGGCGGCACGCTACTACTCCGGCGACGCGATGCTGGCGATGGAGCAGCGCGCAGTGTTCGCGCGCAGCTGGCAGCTGGTGGCCCACCAGGGCCAGCTGGCCGAGCCGGGCGACCACGTGGTCGAGCAGGTCGCTGGCGTGCCCGTGCTGCTGGTGCGCGGGCAGGACGGCGTGCTGCGCGCCTTCCCCAACGTCTGCCGCCATCGCGCCGGGCCGCTGGCGCTGTGCGACGGCAAGGGCCTCCGCGCCCTGCACTGCAAGTACCACGGCTGGACGTACACGCTGGAAGGCCAGCTGCGCAGCGCGCCGGAGATGCAGGACGCCTGCGATTTCCACGTCGGGGACATCCGCCTGCCGCCGCTGCGCGTGCACGAATGGCAGGGCCTGGTGTTCCTGGCGCTCGATCCGGAAGTGCCGGCTTTCGACGAAGTCTACGGCGGCATCGCCGAGCGCATCGCGCCGATCGACCTGGCGGCGATGCGCTACCTGCGTCGCGACACCTACGACATCGCCTGCAACTGGAAGGTCTACGTCGACAACTTCCTCGAGGGCTACCACCTGCCGCACGTGCATCCCGGCCTGTCCCGCGTGCTCGACTACCGCGCCTACGACACCGAGCTGTTGCCGTGGCATTCGCTGCAATCCTCGCCGCTGCGCAACAGCGACGCGATCTACGGCACGGGCCAGGCGTACTACTACTTCGTCTACCCCAACGTGATGCTCAACATCATGCCGGGGCGGTTGCAGACCAACCGCATCCTGCCGCTGGGGCCCGGCCGCTGCCGGGTGGTGTTCGACTACTACTACGCGCAGGACGAGGGCGCGCAGGCGCGCATCGCCGCCGACCAGGGTTTCAGCGACGAGGTGCAGCACGAGGACATCGCGATCTGCGAGGCGGTGCAGAAGGGCCTGGCCTCCGGCCACTACGTGCCCGGCCGCCTGAACCCGAAGCGCGAGAGCGGCGTCTGGCATTTCCAGAACCTGCTGCGCGCGGCCTACGCCGGCCCCGCCGGGGAGTCCGCGTGAGCCTGCCGCCGGCCGCCCGCCCGGCCGCCGCGCCGGAACCCGCAGCCGACCCTGCGCGCGGCAGCCAGCGCATCGGCTTCTGGACTTGCACGGCCCTCGTGATCGGCAACGTGATCGGCATGGGCATCTTCGTGCTGCCCGCCTCGCTGGCGCCCTACGGCTTCAATGCACTGATCGGCTGGGTCGTCGTGCTGGCCGGCTGCCTGGTGCTGGCCCGCGTGTTGTCGCAGCTGGCCCGTGCCCTGCCCGAGGTCGGCGGACCCTATGGCTACATCAACCACACGCTGGGTGGGACGACGGCCTACCTCGCGTTGTGGGCGTACTGGGTGTCGGTGTGGCTCACCAATTCCGCGCTGGCGACCGGCGTGGTCGGCTACCTGGTGGTGGTGTTCCCGCCGCTGGGCGCGCTGCCGCCGATGTGGTTCGCCCAGGCCCTGCTGTGGACGATGGTGGCGGTCAACCTGTGCGGCGTGCGCAGCAGCGGCAGCGTGCAGATCGCCACCACGGCGCTGAAGCTGTTGCCGATGCTGGCGATCGCGTTGCTGGGCGGCTGGCTGCTGCTGACCTCGCCGGCCAGCTACACCGCCCACCTTCCGCCCACGCCGATCAGCCTGGGCAGCGTGACTGCTGCCTCCACCATCGCCTTGTTCGCGATGATCGGCGTCGAGTCGGCCAGCGTGCCGGCGGCGCGCGTGGACGACCCCGCGCGCACCATCCCGCGCGCCACCATGGCCGGCACCGTGCTCACCGCGGCCATCTACATCGCGGTCTCGGCCGTGCCGCTGCTGCTGATCCGGCAGCAGGAGCTGGCCACCACGAGCGCGCCGTTCGCGCTGCTGATGGACCGCTATGCCGCCGCGGGTTCCGGGCGCTGGCTGGCGCTTTTCGTGGCGATCAGCGGACTGGGCGCGCTCAACGGCTGGACCCTGCTGGTAGGGGAGCTGACCCGCACGATGGCCGGCAACGGCGTGCTGCCGGCGGTGCTCGCGCGCGGCAACCGCCAGGGCACGCCGGTGGTGGCGCTGCTGGTCAGCGGCGTGCTGGCCGCGGGGATGATCGCGCTGAGCTACAGCAAGTCGCTGGTGTCGGCCTTCACCTTCCTCACCCGGGTGGGAACGGCCGCCAGCCTGCCGCTCTACCTGTGCTGCGGGCTGGCGCTGGCCGTGCTGTGGCGCCGTGGCCACACCGCCTGCAGCACGCGGCGGAGCATGATCGTCGCGGCCGCTTGCGTGCTGTTCGTGGCGTTCGCCTTCGTCGGTACCGGCCGCGAGCCCTTCCTGTACGCGCTGGGGCTGGTCGCGGCAGGCCTGCCGCTGTACTTCCTGATGCGCCTGTGGCGCCGCGGCGATCCAGCCGCCGGGGTGCCGCTGCCATGAGGGATCCGCGCTACGACCCGCTGTTCCAGCCTCTGCAGATCGGCCCGGTCACCGCGAAGAACCGCTTCTTCCAGGTGCCGCACTGCAACGGCATGGGCCACGCGATGCCGCTGGCGCACGCGGCGATGCGCGAGACCAAGGCCGAGGGCGGCTGGGCGGTGGTCTCCACCGAGGAATGCGAGATCCACCCCAGCGGCGACCTCACGCCCTACGTGGAGGCGCGGCTGTGGGACGACCGCGATATCCCCGCGCTGGCGCTGATGTGCGACAAGGTGCACGCGCACGGCGCACTGGCCGCGCTGGAACTGACCCACAACGGCCCCACCGCGTCGAACCTGTATTCGCGCGAGGTGCTGATCGCACCTTCGCCGCAACCTGCCAAGTACGGCTACCCGCACCAGGCGCGTGCGATGACGCTGCACGACATCCGCGAATACCGCCGCTGGCACCGCGAGGCGGCGATCCGCGGCAAGCGCGCCGGCATGGACATCATCTACGTCTACGCCGCGCACGACCTGTCGTTGCCGATGCATTTCCTGCAGCGCCGGCGCAACCAGCGCAGCGACGCCTACGGCGGCCCGCTGGAGAACCGCGTGCGCCTGCTGCGCGAGGTGCTCGAGGACACCCGGGACGCGGTGGGCGACACCTGCGCGGTGGCCTTGCGCTTCGCCGTCGAGGAAGGGCTCGGCCCCGGCGGCGTGGAGCTGGCCGAGGCACAGGACATCGTGGGGCTGCTGGCCGAGCTGCCCGACCTGTGGGACGTGAACCTCGCCGCCTGGTACAACGACTCGGTACCCTCGCGCTTCGCCGCCGAGGGTGCGCAGGAACCGTTCATCGCCTTCGTCAAGAAGACCACCAGCAAGCCGGTGGTGGGCGTCGGCCGCTTCACTTCGCCCGACACCATGGTGTCGCAGCTCAGGCGCGGCGTGCTGGACCTGATCGGCTGTGCGCGTCCGTCGATCGCCGACCCGTTCCTGCCGAAGAAGATCGAGGAAGGCCGCGCCGACGACATCCGCGAGTGCATCGGCTGCAACGTCTGCGTCTCCGGCGACATGACCATCTCGCCGATCCGCTGCACGCAGAACCCCACCATGGGCGAGGAATGGCGCAAGCGCTGGCACCCGGAACGCATCGCGCCGGCGCGCACGCCGGCACGCGTGCTGGTGGTTGGCGCCGGTCCGGCCGGGCTGGAAGCCGCCCGCGCACTGGGCCAGCGCGGCCACGAGGTGAGCCTGGCCGAGGCACGCAGGGAGCTCGGCGGTCGCGTCACCCGCGAGGCGCGCCTGCCCGGCCTGGCGGAATGGGCCCGCGTGCGCGACTGGCGCGTGGGGCAGATCCGCAAATTGGCGAACGTGGCCGTCTATCTCGACTCGGCGCTCGGTGCGCAGGACATGCTCGACTTCGGCGCGGAACACGTGGTGGTCGCCACCGGCTGCCACTGGCGCCGCGACGGCATCGGCCGCAGCCACGGCTTCGCCATCCCGGGCTTCGCCGGCAACACGCGGGTCCATACACCCGACGACCTGATGGACGGCCGCCTGCCGCAAGGTCGCGTGGTGGTGTACGACGATGACGGCTACTACCACGCCGGCATTGCCGCCGAACTGCTGCGCCTGCACGGCTGCGAGGTGATCCACCTCACGCCCGAGGACAGCCTGGCACCGTGGACGCTGAACACGCTCGATTACCGGCATGTGCGCAAGCGGATGGCCGCGCTCGGCATCGAGGCGATGGTGTCGCACGACATCGTCGGCTACGACGGTGGCACGCTCACGGTCGAGGACGTGTGGACCCATCGGCAGCGCGAACTCGCCTGTGACGCGGTGGTCACCGTCACCGCCCGCCTGCCCGACGACGCGCCGTACCAGGAACTGTGCCGCCGCGAGACGGAATGGGCGGAGGCCGGCATCCACAGCGTGCGCTGCATCGGCGACGCCGAGGCGCCGGGCCTGATCGCCCACGCGGTCTACGCCGGCCACCGCTACGCCCGTGAACTGCAGGAACCCGCCGTCGGCGAAGTCGCGTTCAAGCGGCATTTCCACACCGCCGACGCCGACGACCTGCGGCGCCCGCGCGGCTAGCTGTCCAGCACCAGCCCCTAGGCCCGCGCAATGGCGCGCGCGATCCCGCCGCCCAGCGCGGAAACCCGCGCCGCGGGCTGCGCGTCCAGCACGTCCAGTCCGGCCAGCCGCCGGCAGCGGAACTCCAGCAGCCGCGCGACGGCGATGCTCCCGTCGCCGGCCCGCGGTCCCTGCGCGACCCGCGCCGGCACGGCCGTCGCCAGCAACGCGTCCCAGCCGAGGTAGTCGCTGTCCGGCAACAAGTGCAGGCGGGCGCACAGGTGGCCGTCGATCGCCCGGCATTCCAGCCATTCGTGCGGGCCGTCGCTGCCGATCGCACAGGCGGCCACCAGCCAACGTACGCACAACAGCGGCGCCAATTCGCGGTGCCCCACCAGCAGGCCGGTGGCTGCATCGGTCAGCGCCGCCGCCGCACATGGCAGGTACAGCACCGGTCCCGCGGCCGGCAGCCGACGCGCCAGCAACCGCGGCGTGATCCGCAGCCAGCGGTACTCCACGTCGACTCGGCCGGCCCACGGACAGAGGGAGAGGACATGGGTAGCCAGCCAACCGGACATCTCGATCTCCGTCGGGATTCGGCTGGCCGTGCCTCGTCCATGGCGCAGCACCGTGCTGGCGGGTGGGTAGGGGCGCTCCGGGCCGTTCGCACGGAGCGGTGCCGGGGATGCTCTGGCCAGATCTGCGCAGGCGGGATGATGTCCGGCAGGCCTACCGCCCCGGCAGGCCATTGGCCTGCCTTCGTCGATGGTCCTGCAGCCTGCGAACGGGCCGAGCCGGTAACGCCTGCGCGGATCTGGTCCGGGCTTCCTTTACTTGGTGAGGATCAGCTTGTCGTTGCGGGTGAGGCGCAGGTGGTACTCGCTGCCTTGGTGCTGGATCACCAGTTCGCGCCCGCCATCCAGCAGCGACTGGCTGCTGACGCGCCGCACCGCTGGCGTCGTTTCGGTGGTCCGGGCAGGCAACGAAGGGCGCGACGGCGGAGGGGCAAGCCGGCCGCCAGCCGCCGGCAGGTTCAAGGTGATGGCGATGGGCATGGACGACTCCGCAGGGATTTCAGGCGAAGTTGATGATAATGATTCTCATTAGACTGTCAATCGCCGCGGCAAGCAGACTCCCCGCCGCGGACTTCAGGCCACCGCCTGCGCGATGCGCTGGCGCATCGCCTCGTCCAGCTTCGGCAACACGTCCAGTGCGCCGAGGTTGTGCTCGAGTTGTTCCAGCCGGCTCGCGCCCAGCATTACCGTGGACACGTTCGGATTGGCCAGGCACCAGGCGATCGCCAGCTGCGCGGTGCTGCAGCCCAGCTCGTCGGCGATCGGCTTGAGCTGGCGCGCCTTCGCCACGCGCTCGCCGTGTTCGCCCAGCACCTTGTCCTGCAGCCAGGCGTAATCGGCATGCGCCAGCCGCGAGCCGGCCGGCACGCCGTCGTCGTACTTGCCGCTGAGCAGGCCCGAGGCCAGCGGCGACCAGGTCGTGGTGCCCAGCCCGAAGTCCTCGTACAGCGGCGCGTATTCCTGCTCGACCCGCTCGCGGTGCATCAGGTTGTACTGCGGCTGCTCCATCGTCGGCGCCGCCAGGTGATTCTCCTTCGCCACCCGATACGCCGCGCGGATCGCCTCGGCCGGCCATTCGCTGGTACCCCAGTACAGCACCTTGCCCTGGCGCACCAGCAGATCCATCGCCGCCACGGTCTCCTCGACCGGCGTGTCGTCGTCGGGGCGATGGCAGAAGTAGAGATCCAGGTAATCCACGCGCAGTCGCGACAACGCCTGGTGGCAGGCCTCGATCACGTGCTTGCGCGAGAGTCCCCGTTGGGTGGGTTTCGGATGGTCGTAGGGGCCGAAGTACACCTTGCTCGACACGCACCAGCTGTCGCGCGGGAAACGCAGGTCGGCCAGCACGTCGCCCATCAGCGACTCGGCCGCGCCGTTGCCGTAGGTCTCGGCGTTGTCGAAGAAGTTCACCCCGCGGTCCCAGGCCAGCGCCAGCATGTCGCGCGCCAGCGCGCGCCCCACGCTCTTGCCGAAGGTGGCCCAGGCGCCAAAGGAGAGGGCGGAAAGCGGAAGGCCGGAACGGCCGAGACGGCGGTAGTGCATGGGGAGCTCCATCAGCCAGGCGGGGCGAGATCCTTCGCATGCTGCGTCCGCGCATCGGGGCGATGCAAGCCTCGCGATCGTCCATTGGCTTCATATTTGAATATAGTGTTCATACCTGACAACCACGTCACGACATTCCCCGCCTCGGAGGCCTGTCCCATGGATCGTCGCCGTTTCCTGTTCGCCGGCTCGGCCGCTGCCTCGCTGGGGGCGCTCGGCCTGGCCCGCACCGGCCACGCCGATGCCGCACCCGCGCCCGTCGCCGCCGCGCCACGCCCCCGCCCCACGCCGCAGCAACTGCGCTGGCAGCGCGATGAACTGGCGATGTTCGTGCACCTCACGGTGAACACCTTCACCGGCAAGGAATGGGGCGACGGCACCGAGTCGCCGGCGATCTTCAACCCGCGCAAGCTGGATGCGCGGCAATGGGCGCGCACGGCGAAGCAGGCCGGCTTCCGCAGCATGATCCTCACCGCCAAGCACCACGACGGCTTCTGCCTGTGGCCTTCCGCCTTCACCGAGCATTCGGTGAAACACAGCCCGTGGAAGAATGGCCACGGCGACGTGGTGCGCGAGTTCACCGACGCCTGCCGCGCCGAAGGCCTGGGTGCGGGCATCTACCTCTCGCCGTGGGACCGCAACGCCAAGAGCTATGGCAGCGGCGAAGCCTACAACGACTACTACGTCGCCCAGCTCACCGAGCTGCTCACGCACTACGGCAGGATCGTGGAAGTGTGGTTCGACGGCGCCAACGGCGAAGGCCCGAACGGCCGCAGGCAGGCCTACGACTGGCCGCGCATCCACGCCACCGTGCGCAGGCTGCAGCCCGATGCGGTGATGTTCTCCGACGCCGGCCCCGACCTGCGCTGGATCGGCGACGAAAAAGGCGTGGCCGGCGAAACCTGCTGGTCCAGCATCGACCCGGCCAGCGTGCCCTACCCCGGCTACGACCGCCCCTGGGTGGGCGACCTGCTGGGCCACGGCGACCCGCACGGCAGCGCATGGCGGCCCGGCGAATCCGATGTGTCGATCCGCCCCGGCTGGTTCTGGCACCCCGAGGAAAACGACAAGGTGCGCTCGCCCGACGGCCTGATGGAGTTGTACTTCAGCACCGTGGGCCGCAACAGCAAGCTGCTGCTCAACGTGCCGCCGAACCGCGACGGCCTGTTCGATCCGGAAGACATCGCCTCGCTGCAGGGCTTCGCCGCCAGGCGCACGGCATGGCTCGCCGGCAACCTGCTGCAGGGCGGCCGCGTGCGCGCCGGCAGCAGCGACCTCGCGCACCCGGCTTCCGGCGTGCTCGATGCCAACCCGGACACTTATTGGGGCGCCAGACGCAACATGCGCAATGCGTGGCTGGAGATCGAGCTGCCGCACGAGATCGAATTCGACACGCTGGAACTCGACGAGGCGATCGCCCTCGGCCAGAACATCGCCAACTATCGTGTCGAGACCTGGAACGGCAGCGTGTGGCAGCCGCTCACCTGGGGCACCACCATCGGCTACAAGAAACTCACGCGTTTCGATCCGGTGCACACCGACAGGCTGCGCGTGCTGCTGGAATTCGCCTACGACACGCCGCGGTTGACCCGGGTGGCGGCGTATCGCGGACCGGACCGCCGCTACGGACCGGGGCACGACGAAAAGTGATGCGCGCTCAGGCACCCTCGGCCGCGTAGGCCTTCAGCGCCTCGAACAGGTGGTCGTACACCAGCCGCACGCGGCGGTTCGCGCGCAGGTCTTCGTGCATCACCAGCCAGGTGTCCAGATCCAGCCCGAAGGCCTCGGGCAGCACCGGTACCAGCTGGCGCTCGCGCAGGGCGAGCGGGCGCTGGCATGCGCCGATGCCGTAACCGGCGCGCAGCGCAGCCAGTTGCGCCAGCGGGCTGTCGGTGCGCAACGCGAAATGCTCGCGCGCATACACCTCGCCGCCCGGCACGCGGCCGCGCATCGCGCGCAAGGCAGGCGTCTCGCGATCGAAACCAATCAATGCGTGCTGACCGAGCTCGGCCAGCTTGCGCGGCGTGCCGTGCGCCTTCAGGTAGCGCCGGTGCGCATACAGCCCGATCCCGATCGCGCCCACGCGCCGGGCCACCAGCGCGGCCTGGCTGGGCCGCAGCATGCGCACGGCGATGTCGGCGTCCTTGCGCAGCAGGTCTTCGGCGGCGTCGGACAAGGAAAGCTCGACCACGATGCCCGGTTGCTGCCGACGCAAGTCGGCCAGGATCGCGGGCAGCACCTCGCCGCCGATCACCTCGCTGCAGGTGATGCGCACCACGCCGCGCACCTCCTGCCGGCTGCCTGACGCCGCACGCCGCAGCGCGGCGGACGCGGCGGCCATGCCACGCGCATGCTCGGCCAGCTCGGCTCCCACGTCGGTCAGCACCAGCCCCTGCGGCGAACGCGTGAACAAGGCCACGCCCAGCATCGTCTCCAGTTGCCGCACGTGCCGCCCCAGGCTGGGCTGGGTCATGCCCAGCGTGCGCGCTGCCGCGGACAGGCTGCCCTCGCCCGCCACCGCGAGGAAGGAGCGATAGAGGTCCCACGCCGGTTCACCGTTGGCCATGCATTTATTTATAGCAGATGTTCAATGTCAGGCAATTTTCAAATAGCCTGCCCGGCGTCAAGCTGGCTCCATCGATTCCCACCCGATCGGAGTACGGCCATGAACACCGCGAAGACAGCCCTGATCCTCGGCGCCACCGGCGGCGCCGGCGGCGAGATCGCCGCGGCCCTGCTGCGCCACGGCTGGACGGTGCGCGCGCTGGTGCGCAACGCCGCGCGCCCCGGCCTGGACCCGCGCATCGACTGGCGCGAAGGCGACGCGATGCACGCCGATGATGTGATGCAGGCGGCTGCCGGCGTCAACGTGCTCGTGCACGTGGTGAACCCGCCGGGCTACCGCGACTGGGACAAGCTGGTGCTGCCGATGCTGGACCACAGCCTCGCCGCGGCCCGCGCCAACGCGGCGCGCCTGGTGCTGCCGGGCACGGTCTACAACTACGGTCCCGATGCGTTTCCCCTGCTTGCCGAGGACGATCCGCAGCAGCCGCTGACCCGCAAGGGCGCGATCCGCGTGGCGATGGAGCGGCGGCTGGCCGAGGCCACCGACGTGCGCAGCCTGGTCCTGCGCTGCGGTGACTTCTTCGGGCCGCGCGCCGGCAACAACTGGTTCGCGGCGATGGTCAAGCCAGGCCGCCGCGTACGCGCCCTGCTTTACCCCGGCCGCCACGGCTTGCCGCATGCCTGGGCCTACCTGCCCGACGTGGGCGAGACGGTGGCGCGCCTGCTGGAGCGCGAGGGCGAACTGGAACGCTGCGCCCGCTTCCACTTCGCCGGCCACCTGGTGGATGGCGATGGGCTGCTCGCCGCCGTCCGCGGTGCCACCGGCGACACGGCACTGCCGCTGCGCGCCTTCCCGTGGTGGCTGACGCGGCTGGCCGCACCGTTCGTGGTGCTGCTGCGCGAACTGGGCGAGATGCGCTACCTGTGGCGCGAGCCGCTGCAGCTGGACAATCGCCGGCTGGTCGCATGGCTGGGCGCGGAACCACACACGCCGCTGGATCAGGCCGTCGAAACCACCCTGCGCGGTCTCGGCTGCGTAGCGTGAATTCAGCGCAGAAAGTGCAGCGCGATCGCCAGCACCGCCGCGGCAAATACGCCGGCGATGACGTCATCCACCATCACGCCCAGGCCGCCCTTGAGCCGGCGGTCGAACTCGCGGATCGGCCAGGGCTTCCACACGTCGAACAGGCGGAACAGCGCGAAACCGGCGGCCACCGCCCACCACGGCGCGGCGAGCGCAGGCAGCAGTGCGATCCACAGGCCGACGAACTCGTCCCACACCAGCGCGCGATGGTCGTCCACGCCCAGCGCGCGGCCGGCCATTTCGCAGGCCCACACGCCCAGCGCGAAACCCAGCACGATGGCCAGCAGATTGAGCGGCAGCGACAGCCCGCGCAGCAGCAGCCACGGCAGGATCGCCGCCAGCGAGCCGAACGTGCCCTGCGCCACCGGCGCCAGACCGGAGCCGAGGCCGCAGGCGATCCAGCCCGCGGGGGTGGCGAGCAACGCGCGGCGTTGCGCAGCGGTCAACGTCTTGCGTTCGGCGGGGGCGTTCATGCGCCGAAATGATCCCAGCCCGCGCGCCCCGGTTCCAGCCAGTGGCCGTCCGCATCGCGCACGCGCACGCCCTCGCCCGCCACGATGCGGCCGATGCGCGTGGCGCCGCAGCCCAACCGCGCCAGGTCGGCCTGCACTTCGGCCACGCGCGCGGCGGGCACGGTGAAGCACAGTTCGTAGTCGTCGCCGCTGGCCAGCGCGAAGTCGCGCGCGGCGGTTTCGTCGAACAGGCCGAGCAGCGCGGGCGACCGTGGCAACAGCGCCGCGTCGATCTCCACGCCCACGCCGCTGGCCTCGCCGATATGACCCAGGTCGGCGAGCAGGCCGTCGGAGACGTCGATGCAGGCGCTGGCGCGCTGGCGCAGCGCCAGTCCTGCCGCCACCCGCGGCGCCGGCCGGTTCAGGCGGTTCACCAGGAAATCGCGCGCGGGCGTCTGGATGTCCATGCGCGACTGCAGGCAGCGCAAACCCGCCGCCGCATCGCCCAGCGAGCCGGTGACCAGCACCGCGTCGCCCACCTGCGCCCCGGCACGGGTCAACGCCTGCCCCGGCGGCACGAAACCGTGCACGGCCACGCTGAGCGCAAGCGGGCCGCGTGTGGTGTCGCCGCCCACCAGGGCCAGCCGGTACGGCCTCGCCAGTTGCGCGAAGCCCTCGGCCAGGCCGTCGACGAAATCCGCATCCGGTCGCGGCAAGGTCAACGCCAGCAGCGCCCACGCCGGCGTGGCGCCCATCGCGGCGAGGTCGGACAGGTTCACCGCCAGCGCCTTCCAGCCGATGTCGGCGGCCGCGGTGCCTGCGGGGAAGTGCACGCCCTCGACCATGGTGTCGATGGCCACCGCCAGCTCCTGCCCCGCCGGCACGGCCAGCAGCGCGGCGTCGTCGCCGACGCCGAGGCGAACGTCGTCGCGCGGCTGGGCGGTGCGTTCGCGGATGCGGTCGATCAGGCGGAATTCCATGGCGGTCCTGCGAGGTGATGCGGCCACAGAGCAGAGCATCCGCGCGGGCACGGCGCAAGCCCGTGACCTGCGGCGCATGCGCCGACGCGCTGCGCATGCGAGGCTGGCACCACCATCCGCTCGGAGCCCGTCGCGATGCGTTGTGCCCCTCTCTGCCTTGCCGCCCTGCCCGTCGCCCTCTTCGCCGCCACTCCGGCACGGGCTGCCGCCCCCCCAGTCGCGCGCGATCCGGCGGTGCTGGCGCCGGTGCATGCCTTCTTCGCCGCCATGGCGCGTTACGACCAGGCCGGCATGCGGGCGCAGGTGCTGCCGGCCGGCATGGCCACGCTGATGCGCGACGGCAAGCCGGTGCAGCTCGCGCTTGGCGACTTCGTGGATCACGTGAAGCCGGGCAAGGTGCGCATCGAGGAACGCATCCGCGACCCGCAGGTGCGAGTCGATGACAACATCGCGGTGGTGTGGGCGCCCTACGTGTTCCTGCTCGACGGCAAGCCGCACCATTGCGGTACGGACGTGTTCAACCTGGCGCGGGTGGACGGCCGCTGGCTGATCAGCGGCATTGCCGACAACAGCCGCGACTGCCCGGTGAAGTGAACCCCGCGTTCAGCGGGTGAACACGAGGATGGGATCCTCGTGGTACAGCGTGCGCTGCCACTCGCGGAAACCGGCCTTGGCCGCAACGCGGATCGAAGCCACGTTGGCCGGCTCGATGATGCACGCCATGGTGCGACCGGGAAAATGCGTCTCGCCCCAGGCGAGCACCGCGGCCAGCGCCTCGCTGGCGTAGCCCTTGCCGTGCGCGTCCGCGGACAGCACCCAGCCCGTTTCGAGCATGCCTTCCAGCGACGGCTGGATGTCCCGCTTGAAGTCGGCGAAGCCGATGTCTCCGATGCAGCGGCCGCTGGCTTTCTCCTCGATGGCCCAGAAACCGTAGCCGAGCAGCGCCCACATGCCGGGATAACGCAGCATGCGCATCCACGAGTCCTGCCGCGAGGACGAGGCCGCACGGCCAAGGTAGCGGGTAACCACCGGATCCGACCAGATCGCCGCGAACGCGTCCAGATCGTCGACGCGATGCCCGCGCAGGCGCAGCCGCGCGGTTTCCAGCACCGGCACCTGTTCTACCGCGCAGGCGCCGGCGTCCATCAGCCGCGCTTCTCGACGCTGCGCAGTTCGCCGGCCAGCTTGTCCAGCACGCCGTTGACATAGCTGTGGCCGTGGTCGGCGCCGAAGCGCTTGGTGACCTCGATCGCCTCGTTGATCACCACGCGGTACGGCACGTCGGGGCGGTGCTTCAGCTCGTACGCGGCCAGGCGCAGCGCGGCGCGCTCGATGGGATCCACCTCGGCCACTTCGCGGTCCAGGTAGGGGCGCAGCGAGCCATCCAGTTCGGCGACGTGCTGCTCCACGCCATGCAGCAAGTCCTCGAAGTAGTCGAGGTCGGCCACCTCCATGTCCTGCTCGTGGCGGAACTGCTCGATCACCGCGTTCATGTGGCTGCCGGACAGCTGCCAGGCGTACAGCGCCTGCAGCGCGCGGCGGCGGGCGCGCGAGCGTGCAGCGAGATCGATGCCTTCAGGGCGAGCGTGCATCACAGCTGGCCGTAAAGGTTGACCATCTCCAGCGCGGCCATCGCGGCGTCGGCGCCCTTGTTGCCGGCCTTGGTGCCGGAGCGCTCGATGGCCTGCTCGATGCTGTCGGTGGTGAGCACGCCGAACGCCACCGGCACGCCGGAATCCAGCGCGGCCCTGGCCAGGCCCTTGGCGCATTCGCCGGCCACGTAGTCGAAGTGCGGGGTGGAGCCGCGGATCACCGCGCCCAGCGCGATCACCGCGGCGTACTTGCCCGAGGTTGCCAGCTTGTGCGCGGCCAGCGCGATCTCCCACGCGCCCGGCACGCGGACCAGATCGACCGCGTCGTCCTTCACGCCATGACGCACCAGCGCATCACGCGCGCCGGCCACCAGCGGCTCCACCACGAAACCGTTGAAACGGCCCGCGACGATGGCAAAGCGGCCCCTGGGCGTGGCGAAATCGCCTTCGATGGTTTTCATACTCGGAGTGTTCCTTGACAGGCCGGGCGGCCGTGCGAAGTGGGTATTTTACAGGCTTGAGGTTGTGGCCGCTTGTCGATTCACAGGCAGTCCCTAAAAGCCCGCAGCCGCAGCTTGGCCACTTGTTGCATAACTACATCGTAGTTATGATTGTTACATGAACGAGCTTCGCTTCGACTGGGATCCAGCCAAGGCCGCTTCGAACCTCAAGAAGCACGGCATCAGCTTCGTCGAAGCGAAGTCGGCCTTTGCAGATGAGCGGGCAAAGATCATCCCGGACCCCGATCATTCGGTAGACGAGGAACGATTCGTCCTGATTGGCCTCAGTCTCAAGTTGAGGCTACTCGTGGTCTGCCATTGCTACCGCGAGCGAAGCGGCACCATCCGCATCATCTCGGCCAGAAGGGCCACCAAACCCGAAACTCGCCAGTACTGACAGGTGCACCATGCGCAAGGAATACGACTTCTCCAAGGCCAGAAAAAACCCCTACGCCTCGCAGCTCAAGAAGCAGATCACCATCCGGCTGGATGGCGATGCCGTCGACTACTTCAAGTCCATCTCCGCCGAGGTCGGCATCCCTTACCAGAGCCTGATCAACCTCTACCTGCGCGATTGCGCGGCCGAGCACCGCACGCTCAACCTGTCCTGGAAGTAGCTGACGACCCCGATTCCATGCCGCGCCGAGCAACGTATTTGCTGTGATCTGGAGTCAAGCCCTTGATCGTCGCGTATTCGCTCAAACACAGCCCGGGTCTGCACTCCATGCAGCTAGCTGCATCATCTGGCCGAGGCTTGAAATCGACCCACGGCTTGATAGGGACAACAGAGTGGTGGGAAGCAATAGCCACGGGCGCATTGCAATTGCACACAGCTCGCGGGGTAATCCGCGGCCTGTGGCTAGGACAGTGGAACGACGGACCCGCCACGTTTGCTATCGAGCTTGAGGATGGTTCCCGGTTCGACGATGCGTGCCATCAGTGGCCCGCGGAGGCTGCAAACAACTTCACCCTTGGCAGGTGCGCCGAAATGGATTTCGTTTTCCAGCACCTGAACGCACCACCAAAAGATTTGCCAGGGCCAATGAAAGTTTGTCTCGAAATCCGACTGGGCGATAACCACAGCCAGCCTGTCGAGCCCTACGGGCCGTGTTACTTCACACGCCTCGATCACGAATAGGCCTCATCTCCAGCACCCCAAGGGCAGCGAAGACCCATCACACGCACGGGCCAACATGCTGTCAGCTCCGGTGGCAGGATCGCTGAAGGATTGCCGCTCGCGGCAAATCCGTTCGCATACGAATGGGCCAGCACCCTACGCCGCCGTCCCGCCCACCGTCATCGCATCGATCTTCAGCGTGGGCTGGCCCACGCCCACCGGCACGCTCTGGCCGTCCTTGCCGCAGACGCCCACGCCTTCGTCGAGCTTCATGTCGTTGCCGATCATGGAGACGCGAGTGAGCACGTCGGGGCCGCTGCCGATCAGGGTGGCGCCCTTTACCGGGGCGGTGATTTTGCCGTCCTCGATCAGGTAGGCCTCGCTGGCGGAGAACACGAACTTGCCGTTGGTGATGTCGACCTGGCCGCCGCCGAAGTTGGGCGCGTAGAGGCCTTTCTTCACCGAGCGGATGATTTCCTCGGGCTCGTGGCTGCCGCCGCGCATGTAGGTGTTGGTCATGCGCGGCATCGGCAGCGCGGTGAAGGACTCGCGGCGGCCGTTGCCGGTGGGCGCCATGCCCATCAGGCGCGCGTTGAGCTTGTCCTGCATGTAGCCCTTGAGGATGCCGTCCTCGATCAGCACGGTGCAGTTCGTGGGCGTGCCTTCGTCGTCCACGCTGAGCGAACCGCGGCGGCCGGGCAGCGCGCCATCGTCCACCACGGTGACGCCCGGCGCCGCCACGCGCTGGCCCAGGCGGCCGGCAAAGGCGGAGCTGCCCTTGCGGTTGAAGTCGCCCTCCAGGCCGTGGCCGATGGCCTCGTGCAGCAGCACGCCGGGCCAGCCCGGGCCGAGCACCACGGGCATCTGGCCGGCGGGGGCGTCGACCGAATCCAGGTTCACCAGCGCCTGGCGCACCGCCTCGTCGGCGAACGCCAGCGCGCGGCCGTTCTCGATCAGCTCGCGGTAGCCGTAGCGGCCGCCGCCGCCGGCATAGCCCTGTTCGCGGCGACCGTTGGCCTCGGCGATGACCTGCACGTTGAGGCGCACCAGCGGGCGCACGTCGGCGGCCAGCGTGCCGTCGGAGGCGGCGATCAGCACGGTGTCGATGGTGGCGGCGATGCTCACGATCACCTGGGTGATGCGCGGGTCGCGCGCGCGCGCGTAAGCGTCCACCTCGCGCAACAGGGCGATCTTGTCGGGGTTGGGCAGGCTTTCCACCGGGTCGATGGCGGGATACAGCTGCCGCGCGTTGCCCAGCGCCAGCGGCTGGCCGGCGCCACGGCCGTCCTGCGCGATCGCGCGCGCGGCCTTCGACGCTTCCAGCAGTTGCGGCAGCACGATCTCGTCGGAGTAGGCGAAGCCGGTCTTCTCGCCCGAGATGGCGCGCACGCCCACGCCCTGTTCGATGGAGTGGCTGCCGTCCTTGACGATGCCCTCCTCCAGCGTCCACGACTCGCTGCGCGAATGCTGGAAATACAGGTCGGCCGCATCGATGGACGGCCCCATCAGCTGCGTGAACACGCGCTCGAGGTCGCCGGTGGCGAGTCCGCCGGGGGTCAGCAGCCGGCTCTGGGCCTGGGCGATCGGGGAGTCCATGGGGCAGTCGTTCGTTGCAGTGGGGATGAAGAGAGTGGGGGCGTGCGCCCCGGAATCAAAGCGGCGGCCCCGCCGAGGATGCGGCGGCGGGGAATGCCGGCAGATCAGGCAAGGGTGACGTGACGGCCGGCGTCGGCACGGCACCGGGCAACAGCGGCGGCTTGGTGGCGGCGGGGGCGACGGGCACTTCGTGCTTCTCCACCAGGGTCATCACCGGTTTGTCCCAGCTGCCGGTGACGTGGTAGCGCGCGCCGACGGTCTTGTTGAGGCCGTGGCCCAGCAGGCCCTGCACCGCGAGTCCGGCGGCGGCGCCGACCGGGCCGCCGACCACCGCACCGATCACCGGCAGGCTGTTGCCGACGTGCGGCACCACCAGCACGTACTGGTCGTAGTCCTTGGCGCGCAGGCCGGTGCGGCCGGTGATGCTGATCTGCGCGGCCGGGCCCTTGATGACGAGGTTGTTCGTGGTGGCGCTGCCGTCGGCGAGGCGGAAATCGCCGTTGATCGAGTCGAAGCCCAGGCCCTTGCCGAACACGTCGCCGAAATCCAGCGTCAGGCGGCGCGGCAGTTCGGCCAGCGAGACCAGCCCGAACAGCCGCCCCACGCCCGGCCCCACCTCGGGGATGCGGCCGTCGTTGACATGGATGGCCAGGGTGCCGGTGGCGCTGGCGAGGCTGAAGGCGGACGGCCCGCCGGGCCAGCTGGCGTCCAGCTGGTCTTCGGTCTTGCCGCCGTTGACCAGGCCGGTGTAGCCGAACGCGGTGAGCATCTTGCCGAGGTCGTCGGCGGCGAAGCCGATGCGCATGCGGGTGTGGCTGTCGGTGGGCGTGCCGTTCCAGTCGCCGCTGCCGGTGACCTGCACGCTGGGCGACAACGCGCGCAGCTGGTCGATGTGCATGCCCTGCGCGGTGGGCCAGGTCTCCAGCCGCGCCTCGCCCAGCTTGGCGTCGCCGAAGCTCAGGTCGCCCACCCACAGGTGGAATGGCGGCAGCGCGGCCGGATTGATGCCGGTGTCGGCGGGGTTCTCCTCGGGCTGGCCGGCAGCCGCCTTGCCGCTGGGCGCGGGCGGATTGCCGGGCCAGTGCAGGTGCGTCAGGCGCGCGGTGATGCCGCGTTTGTCCAGCTCCTTGTCGGGGACGCTGAAGCGCCCGGCCATCGCCGGGCCGTTCACCTCCGCCTGCAGGTGGTCGACTGCGGGTGTGGCCTGCAGCGTCATCGCGCCCAGCGGGCGGCCGAACCATTCGGCGTGATCGGTACCCACGTCCACGCTTTCCAGCACGGGTCCGCCGCCCGTATTGCCTGCGTCGCCTGAGTTCCCAGTGTTGCCTGCGGGGCCCGCGGCGGCGGCGTTGCCGGCGGTCAGCGCAATCGCCTGCTGCACCCAGCCGGTGACATCCAGCTTCGCCGCATGGCCGCGGATGCGCAGCCCTTGCGCGGGCAGTTCCATCGGCATCTGCGTACCGAACGCGAGCGTGCCGGCCAGCGGCTTGCTGCCATCGGCCAGGCGCAGGTGGCCACGCGCCTGCTCGCCCAGCGCCACCTTGAGGTCGGCGCCCTGCAGCGGCAGGGTCAGCACCAGATGCAGCGGCAAGGCCTCGGCGGCAGGCTTTTTCAGCGGCACCGGCACGTCCAGCGCCATGCCGGCCAGGGTGGAATCCATGGTCAGCGTCTGCACCAGGGCGCCCCCGTTCGCCGGCTCGGTGAGGCTGAAGCCGATGTCGAAGGGGCTGCGACCGCTGCCCAGCGGAGCCAGCCAGTCCAGCGCGGGGATGCCCTCGGTGAGGTCGGCGAAGCTGTAGCTGCCGCTGAGCTTCGCCGCCAGCACGGTGGCCGGGTCGCCGGTGGCGCCGGCGATCGCCAGGTCCAGCGTGGACGGCTGGCCGTGGGCGCTGCCGCTGAGGGGACCGGCGTGGAAGCCGTGGCCATCGAACGCGGCCGGGCCGCTGAGCTGGTCCAGCTTGAGGTTCCAGTCCGGTTCACTCACGTCCACGTTCTGCAGCTGCGCGTTGCCGGCAAGGGTGAAGTTCTCCGCCGCGCCCAGCGGCAGTGAGAGATGGAAACCGAAACTGCCGCTGCCGCCCAGCTTCAGCCCGGACAGCAGGGCTGCGTGCCTGCTCGCGATCGGGCTCCTGGTCACGAAGCCGAGCAGGCTGGCCCCGCTGCCGCTGCCGTCGACGTTGAGGTCCAGCGTGCCGTCGGCGAATTCGGGGATCAGCGCCACCACCTTGTCCGCCTTCACGCCCAGCGAGGAACCGCCGTCCGCCTGCACCAGCATGCCGCTGTTGATGAAGCTGGCGATCGCATGCACGCCGGTGGCCTCGGGCCAGTCGGGCGAGTAGCGGAACGTGAGGTTGCTGATCTCGGCGCGCGCCTCGAAGCGACCCTCGTTGTGGCGGAACGGCCAGTCCTTGAGGTCGCCGCGCACCAGCACCTCGCCGTGGTCGATCTCACCACCCACCAGCGCCCGGTCCAGCCACGCCACGGTGGCCGGGGGCATCGCGTCGACCGGCCAGAACAGCTTGGCGGCGGTGACCTCGCCGTGGCCCAGGCCGACGTACAGGTCCAGGAACGGCGGACCGCCGGCATCGTGCAGGTCGATCTCGCCGCGCAACTGGCCGCCGTAGCCCTGGCCGTCGAAGTCCAGCGGGTCGATGCCCAGGTGCCAGTCGCCGTCCGCATGCCAGAACGCCAGCGTACCGGCCAGCTTCGACATCACCAGGGGCTGGCGGAAGGTATGGGGATCGCGCAGGGTGGCAGCCTGCGCGGGCAATTCCAGCGACACCGCCTCGCCGTCGCCGCGCAGCGTGCCCTTGAGGCCATCCACGCCGGGCAACTTGCCGGCAGGGTCGATGCCGAGTTCGCTGAAGTCGGCCGCCAGCCGCTGCAGCCCGCCGGCCCGGGTCCAGGCCAGCGCCACGTTGTCCAGCTTGCCGTGCGGGTGGCCCGCGCCCAGCCACGTCGCCAGCGCAGGCGGCAGCCGGGGCGCCAGGCCCAGCCACGGCAGCAGCGGCGCCAGCTGCAGGTCGCGCGCCGCGGCCTGCACGCTGAACTGCGGCGTGCCGGGATGGTGCAGCCAGGCGGCCAGCGCGCCCCGGTCGTCACCGGCCCAGCGCAGCTCGTAGCCGTCGGCACTGCGGCTCAGTTCGGCCTCGCCGTGCAGCGCGGGCACCTCGACCGTGCCGTTCGCGCCGGCGATGCGCAGCGCATCCAGATCGAAGCGGGCGAGGCTGCGCACCACCTTGCCCCGCTGCCAGTCCAGCCACGCGGCCAGATTTCCGTGGCCACCTTGCACGCCGTAGCCGCCCAGGTCCACGCCGGCCAGCAGGGCGCCCAGGTCGAGCTGCTGGCCGGACAGCCACAGCCGGCCGCTGCTGCCATCGTCACGGAAGCGCCCCGCGCCGCGCAGTTCGCCCGGCACGCCTTCGCGACGCAGCAGCGCGCCCACGCGAAGGTGGCTGCCCTGCCGGCTTAGCCGCAGCTGGTCGGCGACCAGGCGGTAGCGCTTGCCGCTGGCCGCGTCGGTGATGTTCAGCTGCAGGTTGTCCAGCCACAGCGCCACCGACAGCTGGCCGAAGCCGGCTTGCTGCTCGGCGCCGCCGCCGTTACCCAGGCCATTGACGTGCCAACGGCCGCTCGCGTCGCGGCTCAGGTCCAGTTGCAGGCCGCGCGTGCGCAGGTTCACCAGGTGCCGCGAAGGCAACCAGCCGCCGAAGTCCAGCCGCAGCTCGGATTCCGGGATCTCGATCGGCGTGCCCGTGCCGCCCGGTGGCACGCCCACGGTGACATCGCGCAGCACGAACAGCGGACCGGAGCCGGTCCAGCGCCCCTCCAGCGAGGCGAAACGCACCGGGCGCTGCAGCTTCGCGGAGAGCTCGCGCGCCACCCATTCCGGGTGCCGGGCCAGCAGCGGCAGCAGCAGTTGCGCCACGGCCATCAGCACCGCCAGTGCGATCACGGCGATGCCGCCGACCCAGCCCATCGCGCGCACGCCACGGTGCAGCCGTCGCCGCCATGTCGTGTTCATCGAAGGGGAGCCGCCGCCGATTTACAGCAAAACCACATCAAACTGTTCCTGCGAATAATGTTCCTCGGCCTGGAAGCGTATGCTTTTGGAGATGAACTCCTCCAGTTCGGCCACCGCCGCGGACTCTTCCTCCAGGATGCGGCCGACCACGGCGGGGCTGGCCATCACCAGCAGCTTCTCGGCGTTGAACTGGCGTACCGCGCGGGTGATCTCGCGGAAGATCTCGTAGGTCACCGTCTCGGCGGTCTTCAGCGTGCCGCGCCCGCCGCAGGCCGGGCAGGGTTCGCACAACTGGCGCTCCAGGCTCTCGGTGGTGCGCTTGCGGGTCATCTCGACCAGGCCCAGCGAGGACATCGGGTAGACCGTGGTCTTGGCATGGTCGCGCGCCAACCCCTTGGCCAGCATGCGCAGCACTTGGCGCTTGTGCTCCTCGTCCACCATGTCGATGAAGTCGATGATGATGATGCCGCCGAGGTTGCGCAGCCGGAGCTGGCGCGCCGCCGCCTGCGCCGCCTCCAGGTTGGTGCGGTAGACGGTCTCCTCCAGGTTGCGCGTGCCGAGGTAGGCGCCGGTGTTGACGTCGATGGTGGTCATTGCCTCGGTCTGGTCGACCACCAGGTAGCCGCCCGACTTCAGCGGCACCTCCTTCTTCAGCGCGTGCTGGATCTCGTCCTCCACGCTGTACAGGTCGAAGATCGGCCGTTCGCCGTCGTAATGCTCCACCCGGTCGTCCAGGCTGGGCATGAACTTGTGCACGAACTTCACCACCTTCTCAAAGGTCTCGCGCGAATCCACGCGCACCTTCTCGATGTCGTCGGTGAGCATGTCGCGCAGGCTGCGCAGCGGCAGCGAGAGCTCCTCGTACACCCGTTCGCCGACGCGGGTCCTGGCGATGTTCTCCTGCACCACGCGCCACACCTTGCCGAGGTAGGTCACGTCGAACGCCAGCGACTCGGCGCTCTGCCCCTCCGCGTTGGTGCGCACGATGTAGCCCAGTGGGTTCTCGCCGACCAGGCTGCCCATCACCTCGCGCAGGCGCGTGCGCTCGGCCTCGTCCTCGATGCGCGCGGAAATGCCCATGGTGTGCGCGTACGGCAGCAGCACCAGGTAGCGCGAGGGGATCGACAGGTGTGCCGACAGCCGCGCCCCCTTGCTGCCGATCGGGTCCTTCACCACCTGCACCACGATTTCCTGGCCTTCGTGCACCAACTCGCTGATCGACGGCGTGTGGCCGTTGCCGTGGCCGTTGCCCTCGGCGCCTTCCGGCAGCGCCGGGCGCACAATGTCCGAAGCGTGCAGGAAGGCCGCGCGGCCCAGCCCGATCTCCACGAACGCCGCCTGCATGCCCGGCATCACCCGCTGCACCCGGCCCTTGTAGATGTTGCCCACGTAGCCGCGCCTGGATGCGCGCTCGACATGCACTTCCTGCAGCATGCCATTCTCGACCACGCCCACCCGCGTCTCGCGCGGGGTCACGTTGATCAGGATTTCTTCACTCACGGCCCACTCCCAGAATAGACGATCTTTATAGCGGCAGGCCGCGCCAACTGTCGATGCGCAGCGCACGGTGCGCAAAGCCGAATGTTTTGCTAAGCCGCTCCGGCCACAATAGGCGGGCCCGCCCATGGCTTCGACAAGGGAAACAGCATGAAATTGCTGCTGGTGGAGGACTCCGAACGCTTGCGCCAGACCTTGCGCCACGGCCTCGAGGGCGCCGGCTTCACCGTGGACGCAGCCAGCGACGGCGTGGAGGCCTGCGGCTTCCTCGCCGGCTACGACTACGAACTGGTGGTGCTGGACCTGATGCTGCCGCGGCTGGACGGCATCGGTGTGTTGCGCAGCCTGCCCGCGGGTGGGCGCCGGCCACGGGTGCTGGTGTTGTCTGCCCGCGACCAGGTACCCGACCGCATCGAGGCGCTGAACGCCGGCGCCGACGACTACCTGGTGAAGCCCTTCTCCTTCGACGAGCTGGTGGCGCGCCTGCACGCGCTGGCGCGGCGCCCGCAGCAGGCCCAGCCCACCGTGTTGAGCCATGGCGCACTGTCCTGGGACCCGCGCTCGCACAGCGTGAGCGTGTCCGGCCAGCCGCTGGCGCTCACCCCCCGCGAATTCGCGGTGCTGGGGCTGCTGCTGCGCCACCGCGGCCGCGCGTTCAGCCGGCAGGAAATCCTCGACCGCACCGCCGGCAGCGACAGCGAGGCCTCCGATCGCAGCGTGGAAGTGCTGGTGTTCGGCCTGCGCCGCAAGCTGGACGGGGCGGGGATGCCGGGCCTGATCGAGACGCGGCGCGGTGCGGGGTATCTGATCCCGTGACGACTCCCTCTCTCTTGCTCCCGCAAGGTTCGGAGCGGTTTCGAGCTGCTACCGCGGCTCGAGTTACTTTTCTCTTGCGTGGCCAAGAGAAAAGTAACCCAAAGAGAAGGCCACCCCGGTTGGCGTTTGCCGGGCGTCCTGCCCGGCAAGTCCGTGAGGCGGGGGCGGCCTTTTCGAGCGGGCTCCTGCCCGCGCGAAAAGGCGAGTCCATCCATGGCCTCGCCCGCTGCGCGGCCTCCTCGTCCCCGCCTCACCGCCGCCCAGGGGGCCCGGAAAAGCAGGCGCGCCTCGTGCACGCCAGAAGCAACGGCCAAGGCCAAGGCAGTGCTCGCGCTCCGATCGTCCTCCTTCCTTGCTTGCAGGGGAGCGCCGCGGTGGGGTGCTCTTGCCGCTGCTTCTGCACACCGGGAGTGCGCTACTTTTCCGGGGCCCCTATGGCGCGGCGGGTGGGGGGCGGAAAGTCCGCAGGATGGCTCGCAGGGACTCGGGCCAGTTTTTCGCCGGAACAGGAGTTCCGTCGAATAACCCCGCCACCCGCCCGCGCGCCCGCAAGGCAGGATGCCTGGAGGGCGCGCCATCGGGGTGCCCCTCTCTTTGGTTACTTTCTCTCGGGCAAGCGAGAGAAAGTAACTCGGGCGCCTGCAGGCGCCCGAAACCGCTCTGAAACCCGCCTACAAGCAAAAAACGTCTCCCACGAGAAAAAAGCGAGCCAGACATGAGGCCCGCGTCCCTCTCCGCCCGCGTCACCCTGCTGCTGGCGGTCGTCTGCCTGCTGGTGCTGGGCGGCGGCGCGAGGCTGATGGACTGGCGGATCGACCACGAGATGGCCAGCCGCTTCCGCCAGGATCTGCTCAGCCAGGCCCACGCGCTCGGCAACATGGTCGCGCTGGAACAGGACGTGCCCGTCGGCCGTGTCGCCAGCGGCCTGCCGAACGGCGACAGCTGGTACGAGTTGCGCTGCGACGGCGCGCCGGTGCAGCGCAGCGATCCGCCGCCGCCCGCCGTGCCCGCGGGCTGGCCCGACGACGTGGGTCGACAACCGCGTTTCGCCCGGCTCGGCCACCACGAGCACCACCTGGATTCGGTGCGGCTGAGCTTCGCCCGCCCGGTCGGTGAGGATGACGATGCCCGTGTCGCCGGCACGACCGCGCCCGCCACCTGCCGGCTGCTGTTCGTGCAGGATCGCCACACGCTCGACCAGCTGCTGCTGGCGATCGACTGGATCCTCGCGCTGGGTCCGCTGCTGGCCGCTGCGATCGCGCTGATCGCGGTGCCGCTGGTGGTTCGGCGCGGCCTGCGCCCGATCGGCGCGCTGGTGGAACGCATGCACAGCATCGGCCCAAACGCCCCCGGCCAGCGCCTCGCGCCAATCGGCCTGAAGGAGCTCGACCCGCTGGTAGCGCGTTTCAACGACGTGCTCGGCCGCATGGACGACGGCCTCGCGCGCGAACGCCAGTTCGCCAGCGGCCTCGCCCACGAAACACGCACCCGGCTCGCCGAGCTGCGCGCGCTGGCCGAGGTGGAGGCGCGCTACCCCAGCGGCCGCAGCATGACCGACCTGCTTGCCGAGATCGGCAGCATCGGCGCCGAACTGGAAGCCACTGTCACTGCCCTGCTGCTGCTCACCCGGCTGCAATCCGGGCTGGAACAACCGCAATGGCAGACGCTGGCGCTGGCGCCGTGGCTGGAACGCCAGCGGCAGCGCCAGCAGGCCACGGCCGCGGCTCGCGACCTCACCCTGGCGAGCGAAGGCGTCCCGCCCGAAGAGCTGCGCACCGACCCCGCGCTGCTGGAAGTGATCGTGGGCAACCTGCTGGGCAACGCCTGCGCCTACGCGCCCGCGGGCGACACCGTGCGACTGCGCGTCGACGCGCGGGGACTTTCCATCGACAACGCGGCACCCGGCCTTACCGAGGCCGACCTCGCCAGCTTCGGCCAGCGTTTCTGGCGCAAGCAGTTGCCGCACGCCGGCCATGCCGGGCTGGGCCTGGCGCTCACCACCGCGGCAGCACGGGCGCTGAACCTGGCGCTGGACTTCCGGCTCGATCCGCAGCAGCGTCTGCATGCCACGCTGGACTGGCGCGCCGCCATCGCCGAGGATTCTCCCGCACCATGAGCGACACTTCCCTACCCATCCTGCTCGCCTGGAGCGGCGGCAAGGACTGCCTGATGGCGCTGCAGCGCCTGCGTGCCGATCCGCGCTGGCGGGTGGTGGGCCTGCTCACCACAGTCAACCGCAACTACCAGCGCATCGCCATGCATGGCGTGCGGCAGGATGTGCTCAAGGCCCAGGTCGCCGCGCTCGGCCTGCCCCTGGTAGAGGTGCTGCTGGATTGGCCGGGCAGCAACGAGGCCTACGAGGCCGCGCATGCGCAGGCGCTGGTCGAGGCGCGCATGCGCTGGCCTGGTATCCGCCACTGCGCGTTCGGCGACCTGTTTCTCGAAGACGTGCGCGACTACCGCGTGCGCCAGCTAGGCCGCGACAACTGGCGCGCGGTGTTCCCGCTGTGGGGCGAGGACACCGCGGCGCTGTCGCGCCGCTTCGTGGCCGAAGGCCATCGCGCCATGCTGTGTTGCGTGGACACCCGGCAGCTCGATGCGGGTTTCTGTGGCCGCGCCTACGATGCGGCGTTGCTCGACGCCCTGCCCGCCGGCACCGATCCCTGCGGCGAGCGCGGCGAATTCCACACCCTGAGCTTCGGCGGCCCACTGTTCAAGCATGCACTCCGGCTCAAGCGCGGCGAATCGGTGCTGCGCGACGGCCGCTTCCAGTTCACCGACTTCCTGCTCGACGATGGCGCGCCTGGCTGAGAACCCGCCGACACAGGTGCTGCCCGACGTGCTGTGCCCCGGCCTCGTCCTGGTGTTCTGCGGCACCGCAGCGGGCAAGCGCTCCGCCGCCGAGCGCGCCTACTATGCCCACCCCGGCAACCTGTTCTGGCGCGCGCTGTTCGAGGCCGGCCTTACGCCGCGCCTGTTCGCGCCCGCCGAGTTTCCGCTGCTGCCGCAGTTCGGCATCGGCCTCACCGACCTCGCCAAGCGCCACAGCGGCAACGACGACGAACTGCCACGCGATGCGTTCGATGCGCCCTCGCTGCGCGCGAAGATCGAGCGCTACGCGCCCCGCCTGCTCGCCTTCACCAGCAAGAACGCGGCGCGCGCCGCGCTGGGCCGCGCGGTCGATTACGGCCTGCAGGACGAGGCCATCGGCGGCACGCGGGTATTCGTGTTGCCCTCGCCGTCAGGACAGGCGCGGGGGCATTGGGATATCGGGTCGTGGCACGCGCTGGGTGCGCTGTATCGCCTCGAGCGACAGGCAAGCCGCTAGCCGCGGCGCCCCGCTTCCGGGAAGAGCGCACGTTTCCCGGGGCCCCGCACGCACCACCGCCGCCGCCATTTGCCGGGGACGGGAAGGCTGTTGCGCCGGCAGTACCGCCCCCGGCTGCCCGGGCACGCGTTTCATGTCCCGTCGCTGTCGCCCGCCAGCACACCGCAGCGTAGCGGCGGTTGCACGCTGCCGGCCGCTTGCGCGTGCATGTCGGGCGGGGGTTCGCGACTGGCCAGCCACGCCGCCACCGCCGTGATGTCGGACGCGTCCAGGCGACCGGCCACTTCGGCCATGCAATCCGGTGCCACGGTGGCGCGGGTGTGCGTGCGCCACGCGCCGAGCTGGGCGCTGAGGTAGTCGTAGGGCAAGCCCAGCAGGCCCGGGATGTCGGGCTGCACGCCGGTGAGCTGGCTGCCGTGGCAACTCCGGCAGGCGGGAACGCCACGTGCCGGATCGCCTGCGCTGACCAGTTGGCCACCGCGCTGCAGCACCGCAGCGGATACCGCGGGCGGCCGCGAGCGCGCATAAGGCACCTGCTGCCTCGCAAAGTACTCGGCGATCTCGCGCAGATAGGCCGGGTCGAGCCCGCGCACGGTGTATTCCATCGGTGCGTACTTGCGCAGGCCGTTCTGGAAATCCTGCAGCTGGCGCACCAGATAGCCGGCCGGCTTGCCGGCGAGGCGGGGGAAGAAGCCGCTGCCGGGCGAACCCTCGCCGCGCTCGCCGTGGCAGGCGGTGCAGGCCGCGATGCGCTGCTGCAAGGTGTCGGGCACCGGTGGCGCGGCCGACGACGGGGACTTCGCGGGCGCGGCGGCCAGCGCCGGCGCCAGCAGCAGCGACGAGGCCAGCAACGACAGGCGCCGAGCGGCACGTCCGGCAACGGCGCGCGGGGAGGCAGGCATGCGTGGATTCATCCATCGAGTATAGGCAGGTTGGCGGCGATGCCATCGAGCGGAGTGGCGGCCTATGCTCCGCCAGGCGCGACACCGCGCCGCCCCAGCCGGGGATGCCATGAGGTGGAGCGAACCCACGCTGATCAGCACCGCCTACGGCTTCGAGCAGCATACGCATGCGCGGCGGGCGCAGAGGTTCCTCGACACGGTGGACGGCCAACCGCTGCCGCCTGAGCGCTGAGGCAACCACCAGGGAGGCGCTGCCGATGAAACGCCAGCCACACATCCATTGCCCGCTCTGCGCGTGGGAGCCACGGCCCGACAGCCGCTGGCGTTGCACCTCGAGCGAACCCGGCGCCGGTTGCGGCACGGTGTGGAACACCTTCTGGACTGCAGGCTGTTGTCCCGGTTGCGGGCACTACTGGGCCATGACGCAGTGCCTGTCGTGCAGGCAGGCCTCCCCGCACGAACGGTGGTACCACTTCCCGCCGCCCGAGGGCGGCAAGGCGCGCGAAGCGAGGGAGTCGCTGGAAACGGCAGGCTGAGCCCGCCACGGCTCAACGGAGATACAGCGTCGGCCCCAGCACCAGCGCGAACGCCAGCGTCATGGCCAGTCCGGCCAGCAGCAGCGCGGGGTGGCGCCCGATGCGGAAGGCAGCCGCCGGTTCCTGCCGCACCGGCCGATAGGCCACGTTGAACAGTCCCGCCGTGCCCCCGAACGTGGACGCCACCGCGGACATCAGCACGATGACGAAACCATGCGGATTGAGCAGGCTCACCAGCAGCGCGCTGGCGCCGCCCACGATGTACACGGTCATGGCCACCTGCCTGCGCAGGCGCGCCGCCTGTTCGCCGCCGCCAAGCATCGCGTCCAGCGTGCGGATCGCCAGCTTCACCACGCCGATGTAGGCCAGCAGTCCCGCCACGGCCAATCCGATCCGCCACAGCCACGGCGCCGGCAACGGCCCGATGCCGCCGCCCGCTCCCGGCCCCCAGTCGCCGAAACCGCTGACGCCGGAGAACAGCCAGTAGCCGGCGGCCACCATGCCCTTCACCACGAACACGATCCACAGCGCGAGCTTCGGCAACGGTCGCCGCACCCGACGCCAGGCGAGGAAGGCCAGTATCGCCACCAGCACGTCCATGCCGGTGCCGGCCATCGACACCGCCCGCCCGGCCCAGCCGGTCGCGCCGGGACATTCGATGTAGTACGCGCCCAGTTCGGTGGGCCGCCAGCCCAGCGCCACGCAAGTCAGCGCGTGGCCGCCCAGCTCGTGCGCCATCGTCAGCAACGGCAACAGCAGCAGGCCCAACCCGGTCAGCGTCCAGCGATCGATCGATGGCGATGTTTCGTGCGCGGCGATGACGGTTCCCCCCCGTGCGGACAAGGTCATCCTGCACGGCCGGCCGCTTGCGCACAATGGCGACGCATCAGGCTCGCCGTGGGGCGATCGTCATGCGGTCCCGTCGCCCGCCGACTTGCGCACGATCAGCATCGCCAGCTCCAGCGACTGCTCGTAGTTGAGCCGCGGATCGACCATCGACTTGTAGGCGCGCGCGAGATCGGACTCGGTGAGGCCGCGCGCGCCGCCCACGCATTCGGTGACATCCTCGCCGGTGAGCTCCAGATGCACGCCACCGAGCCGGGTGCCGGCGGCGGCGTGGATGTCGAAGGCCTGTTCCAGCTCGCCGCGGATGTTCGCGAAGCGGCGGGTCTTGTAACCGTTCGAGGTGCTTTCGGTGTTGCCGTGCATGGGGTCGGCCACCCACAGCACGCGCCGCCCTTCGCGCTTCACCGCCTGCAGCAATGGCGGCAGCGCCTCCGCGACCTTCGCGTGGCCCATGCGGTGGACCAGGGTCAGCCGGCCCGGCTCGTCCTGCGGGTTTAGCGCATCGACCAGCGGCAGCAGCTGGTCGGGCGTCACCGTGGGACCGACCTTCACCGCGATCGGGTTGCGGATGCCACGGAAGTACTCCACATGCGCACCGTCCAGCGCCGCCGTGCGCATGCCGATCCACGGGAAGTGGGTGGACAGGTTGAACCAGCCCGGATGCCGCGGCACCTGCCGTGTCATCGCCTCCTCGTAATGCAGCAGCAGCGCCTCGTGCGAGGTGAAGAAGTCCACCTTGGTGAAGCCGGCGATCGGGCCGGCCAGGGTCTCCATGAAGCGCAGCGAATCGCCAATGCCGGCGACCATGCGGCGGTACTCGGCGGCCAGCGGCGAATGCTCGACCCAGGCCAGGTCCCAGTACTCGGGATGGTGGAGGTCGGCGAAACCGCCGTCGATCAGGGCGCGCACGAAGTTCATGGTCAGTGCGGAATGCGCGTGGGCGCGAATCAGCCGTTGCGGATCCGCGCGACGCGCCGCGGCAGTGAACTCGGGGCCGTTGACCACGTCGCCGCGGAAACTGGGCAGGGTCACGCCGTCGCGCGTCTCGCTGTCGGCCGAACGCGGCTTGGCGTACTGGCCCGCGAAGCGCCCCACCCGCAGCACCGGCTGCTTGAGGCCGTGCACCAGCACCAGGCTCATCTGCAGCAGCACCTTGAGCCGGTTGGAGATGATCGGGCTGCTGCAGTCGGCGAAGCTCTCGGCGCAGTCGCCGCCCTGCAGCAGGAAGCGCCGGCCCTCCTGCGCCTCGGCCAGCGCCTGCTTCAGCGCCAGCACCTCCCACGAGGTCACCAGCGGCGGCAGCCCGGCCAGCTGGGTGGTGGCCTGCGCCAGTTCGGCGGCATCCTCGTACTGCGGCTGCTGCAAGGCCTTGCGACTCTGCCAAGACGACGGCGTCCAGTCCGCGGCGAACACGCTTGGGGATGCTTCGCTCATCGCCGCGCCACCACCGGGCGGCGCACGCCGGCCAGCACCGCCCAGGCGCCCAGCAGCACGAACCAGATCAGCGACCACCACGGCATCGACAGCCCCAGGATCGGCTGCACCGCGGCGCATTCGCCGGAACCGGAAAGCACCTTGAGCAATACGCCGATCAGGCCACCGTTGCCGGCACGGGTCTCCAACAGATAACCCAGCGGCGCGCCGCAGCTGGGCACCTGGCCCGGCGGCAGCGACTGGATCCACAGGTGGCGCGCGGCGATGCCGATGCCGACCAGCGCGACCAGCAGCAACAGGCCCACGTAGGCCCAGCGCCCGCCTCCACGCGGGGCGTGCAGGCCGCCGGCCAGGAACACCACGCCCAAAGCAATGAACGCCACGCGCTGCAGGATGCACAGCGCGCATGGATCCATCTGCAACTGGTATTGCGCGTACAGCGCGAAACCGATCAGGCCGGCGCAGGCCAGGAAGCCGGCAAGGAGACTGACGCGAAACGACCAACGCAGCGGGTTCATGGGCGGCACGGCAGGGGACGAGAAGGCGACATTACCCGCTTGTCACCGGGCTGTCAGCACCGGCCGGCACAAGGCCAACCGCAGATGCACGAAACCCCGGCAGGTTGCCCGACCGGGGTATCGTTTGGACGTCTGGATGTCCGTATGTCCGGGACTTACTCGGCGTCGGCGGCTTCGGCAGCCTGCGGACGGCCGACCAGCTCGACGTAGGCCATCGGGGCGTTGTCGCCGTCGCGGAAACCGCACTTCAGGATGCGCAGGTAGCCGCCGGGACGCTCGCGGTAGCGCGGGCCCAGCTCGACGAACAGCTTGCCCACGGCCTCCTTGTCGCGCAGGCGCGCGAAGGCGAGGCGGCGGTTGGCGACGCCGTCGGTCTTGGCCAGGGTGATCAGCGGTTCGGCGACGCGGCGCAGCTCCTTGGCCTTCGGCAAGGTGGTGCGGATCAGCTCGTGCTTGAACAGCGACGAAGCCATGTTCTTGAACATCGCTTCGCGGTGGGCGCTGGTGCGGTTGAGCTTGCGACCGGATTTCATGTGGCGCATGGCGGAATACTCTCTGTAGGTCTGTTGTTATGAAAAGCCGGCACCTGTGTCCAGCCTTCCGCGGTTACCCGCTTATATGTAAGCCCTATCGAAACCGAGGCTTTGTATCGAAAACCCCATCGGAGCAGGAGCTCTTCTGAGGAGTGCGGCCATGGATGGCCGCTTCTAACGACTGGCCAGAGCGCTAACTGCGCTCTGGCCAATATCCATCTACAACGGCGATCAAGAACGATCGCACTAGTAACTCATCAGCCCAATTGCATGCCGTGCGAGAGGCCGGCCGGGGGCCAGTTCTCCAGCTTCATGCCAAGGGCCAGGCCGCGCGAGCCAAGGACGTCCTTGATCTCGGTGAGCGACTTTTTGCCCAGGTTCGGCGTCTTCAGCAGCTCGACCTCGGTCTTCTGCACCAGGTCGCCGATGTAGTAGATGCTCTCGGCCTTCAGGCAGTTCGCCGAACGCACGGTGAGCTCCAGATCGTCGATCGGACGCAGCAGCAGCGGATCGAAACCGCTCTTCTCGGCCTTGTCGGTGGCGCTCTCGCGACGCGAGAAATCGCCGAACACCGACAGCTGGTCATTGATGATCTCGGCCGCCTTGCGCACCGCGTCCTCGGCGCCGATGGTGCCGTTGGTCTCGATGTCCAGCACCAGCTTGTCGAGGTTGGTGCGCTGCTCGACGCGGGCGGCATCCACCTCGTAAGCCACGCGCAGCACCGGCGCGAACGACGCGTCCAGCTGCAGACGGCCGATCGGCCGCGCTTCGTCGTCCGGATGGACGCGGGCGCTGGCCGGCTGGTAACCCACGCCGCGACGCACCTTCAGGCGCATGTTGAGCGCAATGTCCTTGGTCAGGTGGCAGATCACGTGCTCGGGGTTGATGATTTCCACCGAGTGGTCGACGACGATGTCGCCGGCCGTGACCACGCCCTTGCCCTTCTTGGACAGGGTGAGGGTGACCTCGTCGCCGGTGTGCTGGCGGATCGCCACGTCCTTGAGGTTCAGCAGGACTTCGATCACGTCCTCCTGCAGGCCTTCGAGGGTGGTGTATTCGTGCAGCACGCCGTCGATCTCGACCTCGACGATGGCGCTGCCCGGGATCGAGGAAAGCAACACGCGACGCAGCGCGTTGCCCAGGGTGTGACCGAAGCCACGCTCGAGCGGCTCGACCACCACCTTGGCGCGATTGGCTCCGAGCTGTTCGACGCTGAGGCCGCGAGGCCGCAGCACGCTAGTTGACGAAACTGCCATGCAGAGCTCCGGTGATTACTTCGAGTAAAGCTCGACGATCAACGCCTCGTTGATGTCGGACGGCAGGTCGCCACGATCCGGCACCGCCTTGAACGTGCCTTCGAATTTCTTGCTGTCGACCTCGACCCAACCCGGACGCAGGTCCATCGTGTCGAACACGGTGGCCGCTTCCTGCACGCGCAGCTGGCTGCGGGCGCGCTCGGTCAGCGCGATCGCATCGCCCGGCTTGACCTGGTAGGAAGGAATGTTGACCTTCTTGCCGTTGACCAGGATCGCCTTGTGGGCGACCAGCTGGCGAGCCTGGGCGCGGGTGACCGCAAAGCCCATGCGGTACACGACGTTGTCCAGGCGGCTCTCGAGCAGGCGCAGCAGGTTCTCGCCGGTGTTGCCCTTGAGGGTCGATGCCTTGGTGTAGTAGTTGCCGAACTGGCGCTCGAGCACACCGTAGATGCGCTTGACCTTCTGCTTCTCACGCAGCTGGACGGCGTAGTCGGACATGCGCATGCGCTTGTTGGCGCCATGCTGGCCGGGCTTGTTCTCCAGCTTGCACTTGGAGTCGATCGCGCGGGCCGGGCTCTTGAGGCTCAGGTCGGCGCCTTCGCGGCGGGCGAGCTTGCAGGTAGCTCCACGATAACGTGCCATGGTTGTGCTCCTCAGACTCGACGCTTCTTGGGGGGACGGCAGCCGTTGTGCGGGATCGGCGTGACGTCGATGATGTTGAGCACCTTGTAACCCAAGGCGTTCAGCGAACGCACGGCCGACTCGCGGCCCGGGCCGGGGCCCTTGATGCGCACTTCCACGGTCTTCACGCCGTAGTCGCCGGCGGCACGTCCGGCCTTCTCGGCGGCGACCTGGGCGGCGAACGGGGTCGACTTGCGCGAACCGCGGAAACCCGCGCCGCCGGCAGTCGCCCACGACAGGGCGTTGCCCTGGCGATCAGTGATGGTGACGATGGTGTTGTTGAAGGAGGCCTGCACGTGGGCCACGGCATCCGTGACAACGCGCTTGATCTTCTTCTTGGTCTTGACAGGCTTGGCCATGTTCGGGATCCGTTACTTCTTGATGGCGCGACGCGGGCCCTTGCGGGTGCGTGCGTTGGTACGCGTGCGCTGACCGCGCACCGGCAGGCCGCGACGATGGCGCAGGCCGCGATAGCAGCCCAGGTCCATCAGGCGCTTGATCGCCATGCCCACTTCGCGGCGCAGGTCGCCTTCGACGACGTACTTGGCGATTTCCGCGCGAAGCTTCTCCACTTCGCCTTCACTCAGCGACTTGATCTGGGTGGTGGGAACCACACCAGCGTCCGCGCAGACCTTCTTGGCCCGGCTGCGGCCGATGCCGTAAATGCTCTGCAGGCCAACCCAGACATGCTTCTGGACCGGCAAATTGACACCCGCGATGCGCGCCATGATGTACTTTCTCCGATGCGTTTCGTGCGCGGTAAACGCGCAATTCTAACCTGAATCAACTTGTCAGGAAAGCCCTGCGGCGCCCAACGCCGCCCGGCCCTCCGGGTTTTCGACCCGCCTCCCGCGCCCAGCAGCCACTAGTTGCGACGGAGGTTGGCCTTCTTGAGCAAACTTTCGTACTGGTGGCTGACCAGGTGCGCCTGCACCTGCGCCGTGAAATCCATCACCACAACCACCACGATCAGCAGCGAGGTGCCGCCGAAATAGAACGGCACGTGCCAGAACTTCTGCATGAACGACGGCACCAGGCAAACCAGCACCAGGTACAGCGCGCCGACACCGGTCAGGCGGGTCATCACGCCGTCGATGTAGCTGGCCGTGGCGCGGCCCGGGCGGATGCCCGGAATCAGCGCGCCGGAACGCTTAAGGTTGTCCGCCGTCTCTTCCGAGTTGAACACGATCGCGGTGTAGAAGAAGGCGAAACCGATGATCAGCACCGCAAACACGATGTCGTACAGCGGCTCGCCCGGACTCAGCGCCTGGGTCAAGTCCTGCAGCCAGCGCGCCTGGTGGCCGGCGCCGAACCAGCTCACCGCCGTGGCCGGAAACATCAGCAGGCTGGACGCGAAGATCGGCGGGATCACGCCCGACATGTTGACCTTCAGCGGCAGGTTCGAGCTCTGGTTCTGGTAGGCCCGCTGGCCGCCGGAACGTCGTGCGTAGTTGACGGTGATCCGTCGCTGCGCCCGCTCCATGAACACGCAGAACGCCGTCACGCCCAGCACCACCGCGACCACGATCAGCAGCATCAGCACCGACAGCTCGCCGTTGCTGGACATGCCGAGGGTATGCACCACCGCGCCCGGCAGGCCGGCCACGATGCCCGCGAAGATCAGCAGCGAGATGCCGTTGCCGATGCCGCGCTCGGTCATCTGCTCGCCCAGCCACATCAGGAACATGGTGCCTGCGGTCAGGCCCACCACCGAGGCCAGCACGAAGCCGAAGCCCGGGGTGTACACCACCGGCGCGCCGCCCGCGGCAACCTGCTTCTGCAGGGCCACCGCGATGCCGAAGGACTGGAACAGTGCCAGGCCCACGGTGCCGATGCGCGTGTACATCGTCATCTTGCGCTTGCCGGACTCGCCTTCCTTGCGCAGCGCCTGCAGGCTCGGGATCACCGAACCCATCATCTGGATCACGATCGACGCCGAGATGTAAGGCACAACGCCCAGCGCGAACACCGAGAAGCGGGCCAGTGCGCCACCCGAGAACATGTTGAACATGTCCATCAGGCCGTTGCCGTTGACCAGGTTGCTCATCGCGTCGGGATTCACGCCCGGCACGGGAATGAACGAACCGAGACGGAACACCACCAGCGCACCGATCACGAAGAAGATGCGCTGGCGCAGTTCGGTCAGTTTGCCGAGCTTGCCGAGTGCGTTGCCCTTGGCTTGAGCCACCGTGATTACTCCACGCTGCCGCCGGCCGCCTCGATGGCCGCCTTGGCGCCAGCCGTGGCCAGCAAGCCCGAGAGCTTCACCGCGCGACCGATTTCGCCCTTCAGCACTACCTTGACCTTCTTGGCCTTGCTGTCGATCAGGCCGGCCTTGTGCAGCTCGATCACGTCGATCACGTCCGCCTTGAGGTTGGCCAGCTGGTACAGGAACACCTGCTGGCTCTCGGCCTTCAGCTTGGAGCGGAAGCCGACCTTGGGCAGGCGACGCTGCAGCGGCATCTGGCCGCCCTCGAAGCCGTACTTGTGGGTGCCACCGGCGCGGGCATGCTGACCCTTGTGGCCGCGACCGGCCGTCTTGCCGAGGCCCGAACCGATGCCACGGCCCACGCGCAGGCGCGTCTTGCGCGAACCGGCGGCAGGCTTGATGTCGTTGAGACGCATGATGATTACTCCTCGACCCGGACCAGGTAGTAGACCGTGTTGATCAGCCCACGCACCTGCGGGCTGTCCTTCAGCTCACGGACGTCGTTGGTCTTGTTCAGGCCCAGCGCCTTGACGCTGAGACGGTGCCGCGCCTGCACGCCGCGCAGGCCTTTCACCAGGCGCACACGCACGGTGCCGGCGGTTTCGTTCTTCTTAGCCATTGCCCAGCACCTCTTCCACGGTCTTGCCACGCTTGGCGGCGATCTGCTTCGGCGAGGCGACCGCCTGCAGGCCCTTGATGGTGGCGCGCACCAGGTTGATCGGGTTGCGCGAGCCGACCGCCTTGGCCAGCACGTTCTTCACGCCCACCACTTCCAGCACCGCGCGCATGGCGCCGCCGGCGATCACGCCGGTACCTTCGGAGGCCGGCTGCATGTAGACGCGGGCCGCGCCGTGGTTGGCCTTGATGGCGTACCACAGGGTGCCGTTGTTCAGGTCGATGCTCACCATCTGGCGGCGGGCGCGCTCCATGGCCTTGGAGATGGCGACCGGCACCTCACGCGCCTTGCCATAGCCGAAGCCGACCCTGCCCTCGCCGTCGCCGACCACGGTCAGCGCGGTGAAGCTCATCTGGCGGCCACCCTTGACGGTCTTGGCCACGCGGTTGACGGCAATCAGCTTTTCCAGCAGGCCGTCGGAATTTTCGCGATCGTTCGAAGACATTTCTCGATTCCGTATGCCCGGACCATCCGGGACTTTTGCTTGCGGCTGAGCCGCTTGTAGTTGTGTTTGATGCCAGGATTCGAGACAGGATCCGGGATTCGCGGAAGCGGGCTCTCTCGAAGTCCCGAATCCCGATTTCCCGATCCCGGCTCTTAAAACTTCAGGCCCGCCTCACGCGCCGCATCGGCCAGCGCCTTGATGCGACCATGGAAGCGGAAGCCGGAGCGGTCGAACGCCACCGACTCGACGCCGGCAGCCAGCGCACGCTCGGCGACAGCCTTGCCCACCGCGGCGGCGGCGGTCAGGTTCTTGGTGCCCTTCAGACCCTCGGCCACCGACTTCTGCACGGTGGAGGCGGCCGCCACCACATTCTGGCCGTCGGCGGCGAACACCTGGGCATAGATGTGCTGGCCGGTGCGATGCACCGACAGGCGCGCCACGCCGAGCTTGCGGATGTGCGAACGCGTGGACTTGGCGCGACGCAGGCGGGATTCGTTCTTGTTCATCGTCATATTCCTCGAAAGCGGATCGGCTTACGCCTTCTTTGCTTCCTTCAGGGTGATCTTCTCGCCGGCATAGCGCACGCCCTTGCCCTTGTAGGGCTCCGGCGGACGGAAGCCGCGGATCTTGGCAGCCACCTGGCCCACGGCCTGCTTGTCGGCACCCTTGATCAGGATCTCGGTCTGCGAGGGCGTCTCCAGCGTGATGCCCGCCGGCGCCTCGAACACCACAGGGTGCGAGAAGCCCAGGCTGAGGTTCAGCGCCTTGCCGGCCATGGAGGCACGGTAACCCACGCCGACCAGCTCCAGCTTGCGCTCGTAACCCTCGGACACGCCCTTGACCATGTTCGCGAGCAGCGCGCGGGCAGTACCGCCGAACTTGTCGTCGGCGCCCTCGGCCAGCTCGATGTTGACGGCTTCGCCGTTGACCGCAAGCGACACGCCGGGCAGCGCGTGGATCGCCAGCGTGCCCTTCGGGCCCTTCACGGTAACGCCGTCGGCCGCAGCCTTCAGCTCCACGCCCTTGGGCAGGTTGATCGTCTTCTTGGCAACACGTGACATCGTCGGCTCCTTAGGCGACCTGGCCGATGACTTCGCCGCCCAGACCCTTGGCACGGGCCTGCGCGTCGGTCAGCAGACCGGCGGACGTCGAGATGATCGAGATGCCCAGACCGCCGAGCACCTTCGGCAATTCATCCTTGCCGCGGTAGATGCGCAGGCCGGAACGGCTGACGCGGGAGATGGTCTCGATGGCCGGACGGCCTTCGAAATACTTCAGGCGGATCTCGAGCACGGGCTTGCCCTCCTCCTGGGAGGTCTGCACATCGAGGACATAGCCTTCGTTCTTGAGAAGGTTGGCGATCGCCACCTTCAGCTTCGACGACGGCATGCGTACCGTCGGCTTGCTCATCAGCTGAGCGTTGCGGACACGCGTGAACATGTCGGCGATGGGATCAGTCATGCTCATGAAAACATCCTTCAGAGTGCACCGATATCCGAAAAAACCGGAAATCAATCAGATTGTGATGCCGACAAAGAAGCCGGCCTGCCTTGCGCAGACCAACAACTGTATCAGCTTTGCCGGTGTTTGGCGAATACCGTTGCGAAATCGCAGGGTTGACGGCGCCATGGCGCCGCCGGACGACCCCCGCTCCGCGAGCGGCCGGGTCGACGGCTAGGATTTACCAGCTGGCCTTGCGCAGGCCAGGCACGTCGCCGCGCATGGTGGCTTCGCGCAGCTTGTTGCGGCCCAGGTTGAACTTGGCGTACACGGCACGCGGACGGCCGGTCAGCGCGCAACGGGTGCGCTGGCGGGTCGGGCTGGCGTCGCGCGGCAGCTTCTGCAGCTTGCCCTGCGCTTCCATCTTCTCCTCATAGGAGGCGGTGGCGCTCAGCACGATCGCCTTCAGTTCGGCGCGCTTGGCGGCGTACTTCTGGACGAGCTTGGTCCGCTTGATATCGCGGTTGACCATCGAGGTCTTTGCCATATTTAACTCTCTTTTTGAAAAGTCCGGCCACGAGTGGCCGGTTTTTCTTCGATCAAGGACGATCGTCTTAGTTGCGGAACGGGAAGCTGAAGGCTTCCAGCAGCGCCTTGGCCTCGGCGTCGGTCTTCGCCGTCGTGGTGATGGCGATGTCCATGCCGCGCATCGCGTCAACCGCGTCGAAATCGATTTCCGGGAAGATGATCTGTTCCTTGATGCCGAAGTTGAAGTTGCCACGGCCGTCGAAGGCGCGACCCGAAACACCGCGGAAGTCGCGGACGCGGGGCAGCGAGATGTTGATCAGGCGATCCAGGAATTCGAACATCTGGGCGCGGCGCAAGGTGACCTTGCAGCCGATCGGCCAGCCGTCGCGGATCTTGAACGAGGCCACGGAAACGCGCGCCTTGGTCGTGATCGGCTTCTGGCCCGAGATCTTCGCCATGTCGGCCACGGCGTTCTCGAGGATCTTCTTGTTGCCCGCAGCTTCGCCCACGCCCATGTTCAGCGTGATCTTGGTGATGCGGGGAACCTGCATCACGTTCTGGTAGCCGAACTTCTCGGTGAGCTTCGGCACTACCTGCTCTTTGTAAAACGTCTCAAGGCGCGTCATGTCATTAATCCTTACGCGTCCACGACCTCGCCGTTCGAACGGAACACGCGGACCTTGCGCCCATCAGCGAGCGTCTTGGCACCTACGCGTTCACCCTTGTTCGTGGCGGGGTTGAACAGCTGCACGTTGGAGAGATGGATCGAGGCCTCACGCTCGACGATGCCGCCAGCCTGGTTGGCCTGCGGGTTCGGCTTGGTGTGGCGCTTGACCAGGTTCACGTTGGAGACGTACACGCGATCGTCTGCAACACGCAGCACTTCGCCGCGCTGACCCTTGTTCTTGCCGGTGATCACGAGGACCTGATCACCCTTGCGGATACGGTTCATGTCTTGGACTCCGCTCAGAGCACTTCGGGCGCGAGCGAGACGATCTTCATGAACTTCTCGCTGCGCAGCTCGCGGGTGACCGGCCCGAAGATGCGGGTACCGATCGGCTCGAGCTTGTTGTTGAGGAGCACCGCTGCGTTGCCGTCGAAACGGATCAGCGAGCCATCGGGACGGCGCACGCCCTTGGCGGTACGGACCACCACGGCGTTGTACACCTCGCCCTTCTTCACCTTGCCGCGCGGAATGGCATCCTTCACGGTGACCTTGATCACGTCACCGATCGCGGCGTATCGGCGCTTGGAGCCGCCGAGCACCTTGATGCACATCAGCTCCTTGGCGCCGCTGTTGTCCGCCGCGGAGAGCGTGCTTTGCATCTGGATCATGTCTGCACCCTCCTCTTAGACGGCTGCGCGAGTGACGATTTCGACCACGCGGTGATGCTTGGTCTTGGACAGCGGACGGCACTCGGCGATGCGCACCAGGTCGCCCTCGTTCGCGCCGAGGTCGTCCTGCGCGTGCAGCTTGGTCGACCGGCGAACGATCTTGCCAAGCAGGCCGTGCTGCACCTGGCGCTCGATCAGGACGGTGACCGTCTTGTCCATCTTGTTGCTGATGACGCGGCCCTCGAGGGTGCGCGCCTGCTTCTGGTTGTCGCTCATCTCGGCGCTCCCTTACTTCTTCGCGCCGAGCACGAACTTCGTGCGGGCGATGTCACGCCGGACGCGGCGCAGCTGATGCGGCTGGCTGAGCTGCCCGGCACCCTTCTGCATGCGCAGGTTGAACTGCTCCTTGCGCAGGTCCAGCAGGTGCTGCTTGAGCTCGTCGGCCGACTTGGTGGTCAGATCTTTGATGGCCATATCACATCACCGCCCGGGTCACGAACTGGGTCTGCACCGAGAGCTTGGCGGCCGCCAGGCGGAACGCCTCGCGTGCCGACGTCTCGTCGATACCCTCGATTTCATAGAGCATGCGGCCGGGCTGGATCGGGGCGACCCAGAACTCCACGCCACCCTTGCCGGCGCCCATACGCACTTCGATCGGCTTCTTGGTGATCGGCTTGTCCGGGAACACGCGGATCCACAGCTTGCCGCCACGCTTGACGAAGCGGGTGATGCAACGACGACCGGCCTCGATCTGGCGGGCGGTAAGCGCGCCGTGGGTGGTCGCCTTCAGGCCGAACTCGCCGAAGCTGACGAGGTTGGCGCACTGCGCCAGACCATCGTTACGGCCCTTGAACTGCTTGCGGTACTTGGTTCGCTTGGGTTGCAACATGGCAACTCTCCTTACTTCGCCGCGCGCTCGCGACGGCCTTCGCCGTCACGACGCGGTTCGCGGTCGCGGTCACGCCGGCCTTCGCCGCCCTCGCGGCGCGACGGCGCCGGGGACTCGTCCTTCGGCTCCTGGCCGATCTGGGTCACGTCGAAGATCTCGCCCTTGTAGACCCAAACCTTGATGCCGATGATGCCGTAGGTGGTGTTCGCCTCGGCAAAGCCGTAGTCGATGTCGGCACGCAGGGTGTGCAGCGGCACGCGGCCCTCGCGCGCCCACTCGGAGCGGGCGATCTCGGCGCCGTTCAGGCGGCCGGACACGTTGATCTTGATGCCCAGCGCGCCCAGGCGCATCGCGTTGCCGACCGAGCGCTTCATCGCGCGGCGGAACATGATGCGGCGTTCCAACTGCTGCGCGATCGACTCGGCCACCAGCTGGGCGTCCAGCTCGGGCTTGCGCACTTCGTTGACGTTGATGTGCGTCGGAACGCCCATCAGGTCGCTGACTTCCTTGCGCAGCTTCTCGATGTCCTCGCCCTTCTTGCCGATCACCACGCCCGGACGGGCGGTGTGGATCGTCACGCGCGCGGTCTTCGCCGGGCGCTCGATGAGGATCTTCGAGATGCCGGCGGCCGCCAGCTTCTTCTTCAGCATCTCGCGAACCTTGATGTCCGCCACGAGATACTTCGCGTAGTCGCCCTTGTTGGCGAACCACTTGGCGTTCCAGTCCTTGGCGATGCCGAGGCGGATGCCGGTGGGATGAACTTTGTGACCCATCGTCTTCTTCCTCTTACTCGCCAACGACCACGGTGATGTGGCTGGTGCGCTTCAGGATGCGGGAACCGCGGCCCTTGGCCCGGGCATACATGCGCTTCATCGCGGGACCCTCGTCCACGAAGATGCGCGAGACTTTCAGCTCGTCGACATCCGCGCCGAGGTTGTTCTCGGCGTTGGCGACGGCCGACAGCAGCACCTTGCGGACAATGTGCGCAGCCTTCTTGTTGGTGAAGTTGAGCACGTCGCTGGCTCGGCCCACGGGCATACCGCGGACCAGGTCAGCCACCAGGCGTGCCTTCTGCGCCGAAATGCGGGCGCTGCGCAGGATCGCTTTGGCTTCAGTGCTCATCACTTGCCCTTCTTGTCGCCGACGTGGCCCTTGAAGGTGCGGGTCACCGCGAACTCGCCGAGCTTGTGCCCGACCATGTTCTCGTTGACGAGCACCGGCACGTGCTGGCGGCCGTTGTGGATGGCGATGGTCAGGCCCACCATTTCGGGCAGGATCATCGAGCGGCGCGACCAGGTCTTGATCGGACGCTTGTTGTTGGCGGAAACCGCGGCTTCCACCTTCTTGGCGAGGTGAAGGTCGACGAACGGACCTTTCTTCAGAGAGCGTGGCATGTCGGGTTCCTGTTACTTGCGGCGACGCACGATAAACTGCTGCGTGCGCTTGTTGTTGCGGGTCTTGTAACCCTTGGTCGGCGTGCCCCACGGGCTGACCGGGTGACGGCCGCCGGAGGTACGGCCTTCACCACCGCCGTGCGGATGGTCGACCGGATTCATTACCACGCCGCGCACGGTCGGCCGGATGCCCAGCCAGCGCTTGGCGCCGGCCTTGCCGAGCTTCTTCAGGCTGTGCTCGCCGTTGCCGACTTCACCGATGGTGGCGCGGCACTCGACCGGCACGCGGCGCATCTCGCCGGAACGCAGACGCAGCGTGGCATAGCCGGACTCGCGGGCCACCAGCTGGACCGAGGCGCCGGCGGAACGGGCGATCTGCGCGCCCTTGCCGGGCTTCATCTCGATGCAGTGGATGGTGGAGCCCACCGGGATCGAACGCAGCTGCAGGCAGTTGCCGGCCTTGATCGGCGCGTCGTGCCCCGACAGCAGGCGGTCACCCACCTGCACGCCCTTCGGCGCGATGATGTAGCGGCGCTCGCCGTCGGCGTAGCACAGCAGCGCGATGTGCGCGGTGCGGTTGGGGTCGTACTCGATGCGCTCGACCTTGGCGGCGATGCCTTCCTTGTCGCGCTTGAAGTCGATGATGCGGTAATGCTGCTTGTGACCGCCGCCGCGATGACGGGTGGTGATGCGGCCGAAGTGGTTGCGACCGCCGGTCTTGGATTGCGCCTCGGTCAACGCCGCGTACGGCGCGCCCTTGTGCAGACCCTCGGTGCGAACGCTGACTGCGTCGCGACGACCCGGCGAGGTCGGCTTGTGGTTGATTAGTGCCATCTCGAAGAACTCCTGGCTCAGGCCTTGGCCGACACGTCGATGGACTGGCCATCGGCGAGGCGCACATAAGCCTTGCGCTTGCCCTGGCGGCTGCCAGCGCGGAAACGGAAGGACTTGACCTTGCCCTTGCTGTTGACGAGGTTCACCTGCTCGACCTTGACGTCGAACATCTGCTCCACCGCCGCACGGACATCGGCCTTGGTCGCCTCGGGGGCCACCACGAAAACATACTGGTTGTGCTCGCTCACGCGAGCCGACTTCTCGGAGATGTGCGGCGCGCGCAGGGTGTCGAGAATGCGTTCGTTGCTCATGCCAGCCACTCCTCGATCTTCTTCACCGCGTCGACTGTCATGACGATGTGGTCGGAACCGACCAGGCTGACCGGGTTCAGCGCCATCACGTCCAGCACATGTAGGTAGGGGATGTTGCGCGCGGCCAGGTACAGCGCCTCGCTGGCATCCTCGGAAACCAGCAGCACGCGACCGGACACCTCGAGCTCGGCGAGCTTGGCCACCATTGCCTTGGTCTTGGGCTGGTCGACGCCGAAGCTCTCGACCACCTTGATGCGACCCTGGCGATTCAGCTCGGACAGGATCGAGCGGATCGCCACGCGATAGGCCTTGCGATTGACTTTCTGCTCGAAGCTGCGCGGCTTCGCGGCAAAGGTCACGCCACCGCCCACGAAGATCGGGGCACGGTAGTCGCCGTGACGGGCGCCGCCGCCCTTCTGCTTCTTGAATTTCTTGGTGGTGCCCGACAGCTCGCCACGCGACAGCTGCGCCTTGGTGCCGGCGCGACCGCCGGCCTGGTACGCAACCACCACCTGGTGGACCAGGGCCTGCTTGAACTCGCCGCCGAACACTTCGTCCGACACGCTGAGCGGCTTGGCGCCAATGACATTCAGTTCCATGGCGTCTCTCCTCAACCCTTGGTGGTCGGACGGATCACGACGTCGCCACCGGTCGCACCGGGGACAGCACCCTTCACCGCGATCAGGTGACGCTCGGCGTCGACCTTGACCACTTCCAGACCCTGCTGCGTGCGGTTCACCGCACCCATGTGGCCGGCCATCTTCTTGCCCGGGAACACGCGGCCCGGCGTCTGGCGCTGGCCGATCGAACCCGGCGCGCGGTGCGACAGCGAGTTGCCATGCGTCGCATCGCCCATCTTGAAGTTGTGGCGCTTGATGGTGCCCTGGAAGCCCTTGCCCTTCGAGACGCCGGCGACGTCGACGATCTGGCCGACCGAGAACACTTCCTCGGCCTTGATCTCCGCGCCCACGCTGTACTTGCCGAGGTCGTCGGCGGCCACGCGGAACTCCCACAGGCCACGGCCCGGCTCGACCTTGGCCTTGGCGTAGTGGCCCTTCAGCGGCGCCGTCAGCAGGCTGGCGCGCTTCATGCCCGCCGCGACCTGCACCGCGCTGTAGCCATCGTTGTCTTCCGTCTTCAGCTGGGTGACGCGGTTCGGGGTCGCCTCAATCAGCGTCACCGGAATCGAGCGTCCGTCTTCAGTGAAGAGCCGGCTCATGCCGCACTTGCGGCCTACCAGTCCGATACTCATGTTCGTATCCTGTCTATCGCTCAACCGAGCTTGATCTGAACATCGACGCCAGCGGCGAGATCAAGCTTCATGAGCGCGTCCACGGTCTTGTCGTTGGGGTCGACGATGTCGAGCACACGCTTGTGGGTACGGGTCTCGTACTGGTCGCGTGCATCCTTGTCGACGTGCGGCGACACCAGAATGGTGTAACGCTCGATCTTGGTCGGGAGCGGGATGGGGCCGAGCACCGTGGCGCCCGTGCGCTTGGCCGTCTCGACGATCTCGCTGGCCGAACGATCGATCAGACGATGATCGAACGCCTTGAGCCGGATGCGAATCTTCTGGTTCGCCATAAACCGTGTCCTGTTATCAAAAGAACTTGAATGTGCAACGAGGCGGCTTCTCACCGCATCGCACTGCTCTCTGGAACCATCAGGGCCGCGCTGCGCACAACCCCGACCTGCAAAACGCCAAGCGAGCACATGATGGCTCGCCTGGCGCAAATCCTGCTGCGCAGTTGGCATGACGACAGGCTTCGACCCGGAATCACACCTAACGCAATGGCCGTCCACGGCCTGCGAACTCGAAGCACTTCCTGTGCCTCATTTCGCGGTAAGCCGGTCGGAATCACGTCCGCCCGGCAAGTGAGCTGCGAAGTATAGCGGCAAATCGCCGCCGAGTGAAGACTCCCGGCGCAATCCGCTGAAACTCCCCGAAACGGCCTGCGGCGGGCCGGCATGCCGGCCCGCCGCAGGGGTATTACTTGATGACCTTGGCCACCACGCCGGCGCCGACGGTGCGGCCGCCTTCGCGGATCGCGAAGCGCAAGCCCTGATCCATCGCGATCGGGTGGATCAGCGTCACCTTCATCTTGATGTTGTCGCCCGGCATCACCATCTCGACGCCTTCCGGCAGCTCGATCGCGCCGGTCACGTCGGTGGTGCGGAAGTAGAACTGCGGGCGGTAACCCTTGAAGAACGGGGTGTGGCGGCCGCCTTCGTCCTTCGACAGCACGTACACCTCGGCCTCGAAGTCGGTATGCGGGGTGATCGTGCCCGGCTTCGCCAGCACCTGGCCGCGCTCCACGTCGTCGCGCTTCAGGCCGCGCAGCAGCAGGCCGGCGTTGTCACCCGCCTGACCCTGGTCCAGCAGCTTGCGGAACATTTCCACGCCGGTCACGGTGGTCTTCTGCGTCGGGCGGATGCCGACCACCTCGATTTCGTCGCCGACCTTGATCACGCCGCGCTCGATACGGCCGGTCACCACCGTGCCGCGGCCCGAGATCGAGAACACGTCCTCGACCGGCATCAGGAACGGCTGGTCGATCGCGCGCTGCGGCTCAGGGATGTAGGTGTCCAGCGCGTCCACCAGCTTGATGATCGCCGGCACGCCGATCTCCGACTGGTCACCTTCCAGCGCCAGCTTGGCCGAACCCTTGATGATCGGGGTGTCGTCGCCCGGAAAATCGTACTTCGACAGCAGCTCGCGCACTTCCATCTCGACGAGCTCCAGCAGCTCGGCGTCGTCCACCATGTCGGCCTTGTTCAGGAACACCACGATGTACGGCACGCCCACCTGGCGCGACAGCAGGATGTGCTCGCGCGTCTGCGGCATCGGGCCGTCGGCCGCCGAGCACACCAGGATCGCGCCGTCCATCTGCGCCGCACCCGTGATCATGTTCTTCACATAGTCCGCGTGGCCCGGGCAGTCCACGTGCGCATAGTGGCGCACCGGCGACTCGTATTCCACGTGCGCCGTCGAGATCGTGATGCCGCGCGCCTTCTCTTCCGGCGCCGCGTCGATCGCGTCGTAGGCCTTGAATTCGCCGCCGAACCGCTCCGCACCGACCTTCGTCAGCGCCGCCGTCAGCGTCGTCTTGCCGTGGTCCACGTGACCGATCGTACCCACGTTCACGTGGGGCTTGGTGCGCTCGAACTTGCCCTTTGCCATGACTTGAGACCTCTAGATAGAACTTCTGTCAGTGCGGCGATTGCCGCGTCGTTTCACTTACGCGGCCTCCGGGGAGGCCGCACTGCTTTTTTCCGAATTGGTGCGGCCATGGATGGCCACCCGTGTGATTTTCGCGGCCAGGCACGACCGCGAAAATCAAGCCTTCTTCACCACCTGCTCGGCGATGTTGTTCGGCGCCTCGGCGTAGTGGTCGAACTCCATCGTGAAGGTGGCGCGACCCTGCGTCAGCGAGCGGATGGTCGTGGCGTAACCGAACATCTCGCCCAGCGGGACGAAAGCATCGATGGTCTTACCGGACGGCGTGTCTTCCTGGCCGCGCAGGATGCCGCGACGACGGCTCATGTCGCCCATCACGTCACCCACGTAATCCTCCGGGGTAACCACCTCGACCTTCATGATCGGCTCGAGCAGCACCGGCGACGCCTTCGCGAAACCCTGCTTGAACGCCATCGAGGCGGCCAGCTTGAACGCCATTTCGGACGAGTCGACGTCATGGTACGAGCCGAACACCAGCTTCACCTTGACGCCCACCACCGGGAAGCCCGCCAGCGGACCGCTGGTGATGGTTTCGCGCAGGCCCTTTTCGACCGAGGGGATGAACTCCTTCGGGATCACACCGCCGGTGATGTCGTTGATGAACAGGAACTCGTCCTTGATCTGCGCCGACAACTTCTCGTCGGCCCGATCGGCATCGCTGATCGGCGACATCTCGATCACCACGTGGCCGTACTGTCCCTTGCCGCCGGACTGCTTGGCGTGCTTGTAGTCGGACTTCACGTCGCTGCTGCGGATCGTCTCGCGGTAGGCCACCTGCGGCTTGCCGACGTTGGCCTCGACGTTGAACTCGCGCTTCATGCGGTCGACGATGATGTCGAGATGCAGTTCACCCATGCCCGAGATGATGGTCTGGCCCGATTCCTCGTCGGTCCGCACGCGGAAGGACGGATCCTCGGCGGCCAGGCGGCCCAGCGCAATGCCCATCTTTTCCTGGTCGGACTTGGTCTTCGGCTCCACCGCCATCGAGATCACCGGCTCCGGGAACGTCATGCGCTCCAGGGTGATCACGTGATCCTGCGCGCACAGCGTGTCGCCAGTCGTCACGTCCTTGAGGCCGACCGCGGCGGCGATGTCGCCCGCGCGGACTTCCTTCAGTTCATGGCGATCGTTCGCGTGCATCTGCAGGATGCGGCCGATACGCTCCTTCTTCGACTTCACCGGGTTGTAGACGGCATCGCCGGCATTCAGTACGCCCGAGTAGACGCGGAAGAAGGTCAGCGAACCGACGAACGGGTCGGTCATGATCTTGAACGCGAGCGCGGAGAACGGCGCGGCGTCATCAGCCTTGCGGGTCGCCTCGTGATCGTTCTCGTCCATGCCTGTCACCGGCGGGCGATCCACCGGCGACGGCAGCAGGTGCACGACCGCGTCCAGCATCGCCTGCACGCCCTTGTTCTTGAAAGCGGTGCCGCAGTAGACCGGAATGATTTCGCTGGACAGGGTGCGCTGGCGCAGGCCCGTGATGATCTCGTCCTCGCTGAGGGAGCCCTCTTCGAGGTACTTGTTCATCAGCTCTTCGCTGGCTTCGGCCGCCGACTCGACCATGAAGCTGCGCGCCTCGTCCGCCTTGTCCTTGAGGTCCGCCGGGATGTCCGCGTACTCGAACTTCATGCCCTGGGACGCCATGTCCCAGACGATCGCCTTCATCTTGAGCAGGTCGACCACGCCCTCGAAATTGTCCTCGGCGCCGATCGGAACGACCATCGGCACCGGGTGCGCACCCAGGCGCGACTTCAGCTGGCCGACCACCTTGTCGAAGTTGGCGCCGGTGCGATCCATCTTGTTGACGAACGCAAGGCGCGGCACCTTGTACTTGTTGGCCTGGCGCCACACGGTCTCGGACTGCGGCTGCACGCCGCCGACCGCGCACAGCACGAACACCGCGCCGTCGAGCACGCGCAGCGAACGCTCCACCTCGATGGTGAAGTCCACGTGCCCGGGGGTGTCGATGATGTTGAAGCGGTGCTGCTCCATCGAACCATCCATGCCCTTCCAGAACGCCGTGGTGGCGGCGGAAGTGATGGTGATGCCGCGCTCCTGCTCCTGCTCCATCCAGTCCATCGTGGCCGCACCATCGTGCACCTCGCCGATCTTGTGCGAGACACCTGTGTAGAACAGGATGCGCTCCGTGGTCGTGGTCTTGCCGGCATCGATGTGAGCCATGATGCCGAAGTTGCGGTAGCGCTCGATGGGAGTGGTGCGTGCCATGGTCATATCCGACGGAGATCCATCCCCGAATGGGCAGTGGCGGCCATCCGGGCCGCTCTGGTCATGAAAAAATCCGGCACACGTGCCGGCTTGTATGGTGTCGCCCGCACCAGCGGGCGACACGACCACCGCCTATTACCAGCGGTAGTGCGAGAAGGCCTTGTTGGCTTCCGCCATGCGATGGGTTTCCTCGCGCTTCTTGGCGGCGCCACCACGGCTTTCGGAAGCTTCCTGCAGCTCGGCAGCCAGCTTGCGCGGCATCGAGGTCTCACCGCGCTTGCGGGCAGCCTCGATCACCCAGCGCATCGCCAGCGCCATGCGGCGGCCGGGGCGCACTTCGACCGGCACCTGGTAGGTGGCACCACCGACGCGGCGGGACTTCACCTCGACAGCAGGCGCGACGTTGTTCAGCGCCTTCTCGACCAGAGCCACCGGCTCGGCGTGCTTCTCGCCCAGATGCTCCAGTGCACCGTAGACGATGCTCTCGGCCACGGACTTCTTGCCGCTCTTCATCACCATGTTGATGAAACGGGCAATCAGCTGGCTGCCGTGCTTCGGGTCAGGCAGCACCACACGGGCGGGATGGGAACCTTTACGCGACATAGTTATTGTCTCTTTGAATAGGCATCCATGCCCCAAGAAAAGCGGTCGTCCTGACCGCGCTCCTCAATTAGGCCTTCGGACGCTTGGCGCCGTACTTCGAGCGCGACTGGCGACGCTTGGTGACGCCGGCGCAGTCAAGGCTGCCGCGCACCGTGTGATAGCGCACGCCCGGCAGGTCCTTGACGCGACCGCCACGGATCAGCACCACCGAGTGTTCCTGCAGGTTGTGGCCTTCGCCACCGATGTAGCTGATCACCTCGTAGCCGTTGGTCAGGCGCACCTTGGCAACCTTGCGCAGAGCCGAGTTCGGCTTTTTCGGGGTGGTCGTGTAAACGCGCGTGCAGACGCCGCGACGCTGCGGGCTGTTCTGCAGAGCAGGCGAATCGCTCTTGTAGCTCTTCGGGCTGCGGGATTTGCGCACCAACTGGTTGATAGTCGCCATGCGAAGCCTTTTCTGAAAACATAAAGGCAGCCCGAACAAGCTCGGTCTGCCAAGAAGCGGGAATATAACACGGACGGCCTGTCACAGACAAGCCAGCGTCCCGCCTTCCATGACCCGAACACGAGGTGCGTCCATGCACCTCATTTCGTATGTCTAGCGAGCAATACCCGGGGCGGGCCTACTCGACACCACTTTCACTACCGGCCGGCGCCTCGGAGAACGAGACGGCGGAAGCGGCACCGGAAAGCGTCTCCAGCTCCGAGGCGGTGAGGCCGCCCTGGCTGCGACGCGAGGCGTGATACGCCAAGCCGGTACCCGCGGGAATCAGACGGCCGACGATAACATTTTCCTTCAGGCCCCGCAAGGTATCGCGCGTGCCGCGGACCGCCGCCTCGGTGAGGACGCGGGTGGTCTCCTGGAACGAGGCCGCCGAGATGAACGACTCGGTGGCCAGCGATGCCTTGGTGATGCCCAGCAGCACCGATTGGTACTCGGCCGGACGCTCGCCCTTGCCTTCCGCACGCTCGTTCTCGGCGTTGATCCGCACGCGCTCCACCTGCTCGCCGCGCAGGTAGTGGCTGTCGCCCGACTCGGTGATCTCCACCTTGCGCAGCATCTGGCGAATGATCGCCTCGATGTGCTTGTCGTTGATCTTCACGCCCTGCAGGCGGTAGACGTCCTGGATTTCCTTGACCAGGTAGGTGGCCAGCGGCTCCACGCCCAGCAGGCGCAGGATGTCGTGCGGGCTGGGCTCGCCGTCCACCACGGTCTCGCCCTTCTCCACGTGCTCGCCTTCGAACACGATGACCTGGCGCCACTTCGGAATCAGCTCCTCGTGCTCGTTGCCGTCGGCGTCCTTGATGATCAGGCGTTGCTTGCCCTTGGTGTCCTTGCCGAAGCTGACCACGCCGGAACGCTCGGCCAGTACCGCCGGCTCCTTCGGCTTGCGCGCTTCGAACAGGTCGGCCACGCGGGGCAGACCGCCGGTGATGTCGCGGGTCTTGGAGGTTTCCTGCGGGATACGTGCCACCACGTCACCCACGCCCACCGCGGCGCCGTTCTGGATCGACACGATCGCACCGGCCGGCAGGAAGTACTGCGCAGCGATGTCCGTGCCCGGCAGCTTGAGCTCGCGACCCTTGGCGTCTTCCAGGCGCACGATCGGGCGCAGGTCCTTGGCCTGGGTGCCACGGCGCTTCGGATCGGTGACCACCGCCGATTCCAGGCCGGTCAGCTCGTCGGTCTGGCTCTGCACGGTGACGCCATCGATGAAGTCGATGAAGCGCACCACGCCGGCCACCTCGGTGACGATCGGGTGGGTGTGCGGGTCCCAGTTCGCCACGGTCTGGCCGGCCTTCACCGGCGCGCCGTCCTTCACCGCGATGGTGGCGCCGTAGGGCACCTTGTAGCGCTCGCGCTCGCGGCCGTTGGCGTCGAGCACCGACACCTCGCCCGAACGCGACACGGCCACCAGGTGGCCCTGGGCGTGCTGCACGGTCTTCAGGTTGTTGAACTTCAGCGTGCCGGTGGTCTTAACCGTCACGTTGTCCACGGCGGCGGCACGCGAAGCCGCGCCGCCGATGTGGAAGGTACGCATGGTCAGCTGGGTGCCGGGCTCGCCGATCGACTGCGCGGCGACCACGCCCACGGCTTCGCCCATGTTGACCAAGTGGCCACGGGCCAAGTCGCGGCCGTAGCACAGCTTGCACACGCCATGGCTGGCCGCGCAGGTGATCGGCGAACGCACCTTGACCGACTGCACGCCGGCCTTGTCGAGCTTCTCGACCAGCGCCTCGTTGAGCAGGGTGTCGCGCTCGACGATCGGCTGGTCGTCGTTGCCGGGGGCGTAGACGTCCTCGACCACCACGCGGCCCAGCACACGGTCGCGCAGCGGCTCGACCACGTCGCCGCCCTCCACGATCGGCTGCATGACCAGGCCTTCCTCGGTGCCGCAGTCGTCCATGGTGATCACCACGTCCTGCGCCACGTCCACCAGGCGGCGGGTGAGGTAACCGGAGTTCGCGGTCTTCAGCGCCGTGTCCGCCAGGCCCTTGCGGGCGCCGTGGGTGGAGTTGAAGTACTGCAGCACGTTCAGGCCTTCGCGGAAGTTGGCCTTGATCGGCGTCTCGATGATCGAGCCGTCCGGACGCGCCATCAGGCCGCGCATGCCGGCCAGCTGGCGGATCTGCGCCACCGAGCCGCGGGCGCCGGAGTCGGCCATGATGTACAGCGAATTCATCGACTTCTGGGCGACCTGCTTGCCTTCGCTGTCGGTCACCGTCTCGGTACCGATGCCGTCGATCATCGCCTTGGCCACCAGCTCGTTGGTGCGCGACCAGATGTCGACCACCTTGTTGTAGCGCTCGCCGGCGGTGACCAGGCCCGACTGGTACTGCTGCTGGATCTCGACGACTTCCTTCTCGGCCTCTTCCAGGATCGCCTTCTTCTCGCCCGGGATCTTCATGTCGTCGATGCCGATGGAGATGCCGGCGCGCGTCGCGAAGCGGTAGCCGGTGTACATCAGCTGGTCGGCGAAGACCACGGTTTCCTTCAGGCCCAGGCGGCGGTAGCTGGCGTTGATCAGGCGGGAAATCGCCTTCTTGGTCAGCTCGGTGTTGGCGAGCTGGAACGGCAGACCTTCCGGCAGGATCTCGGCCAGCAGGGCGCGACCGACGGTGGTCTCGACCAGCTTGATTTCCTCGCTGCGGGCGCCGTCGGCGGCAATGTGCACCTGCTTCAGGCGCACCTTGATCCTGGCATGCAGCTCGACCGCGCGGTTGTCATAGGCGCGGCGCACCTCGCTGATGCCGGAGAACACCATGCCGGTGCCCTTCGCGTTCACCAGCTCGCGGGTCATGTAGTACAGGCCGAGCACCACGTCCTGCGTCGGCACGATGATCGGCTCGCCGTTGGCGGGCGACAGGATGTTGTTGGTCGACATCATCAGGGCGCGCGCTTCCAGCTGCGCCTCGATCGACAGCGGCACGTGCACGGCCATCTGGTCGCCGTCGAAGTCCGCGTTGAACGCGGTGCAGACCAGCGGATGCAGCTGGATCGCCTTGCCTTCGATCAGCTTCGGCTCGAACGCCTGGATGCCGAGGCGGTGCAGGGTCGGTGCACGATTCAGCAGCACCGGATGCTCGCGGATCACCTCTTCCAGGATGTCCCAGACCTGGCCTTCCTCGCGCTCGACCAACTTCTTGGCGGCCTTGATCGTGGTGGCCTCGCCGCGGGCCTGCAGCTTGGCGAAGATGAAGGGCTTGAACAGTTCAAGCGCCATCTTCTTCGGCAGGCCACACTGGTGCAGGCGCAGGGTCGGACCCACGGTGATCACCGAACGGCCCGAGTAGTCCACGCGCTTGCCAAGCAGGTTCTGCCGGAAGCGGCCCTGCTTGCCCTTGATCATGTCGGCCAGCGACTTCAGCGCGCGCTTGTTCGTGCCGGTGATGGCACGGCCACGGCGGCCGTTGTCGAGCAGGGCGTCCACCGACTCCTGCAGCATGCGCTTCTCGTTGCGCACGATGATGTCGGGCGCGTTGAGCTCGAGCAGGCGCTTGAGGCGGTTGTTGCGGTTGATGACGCGGCGGTACAGATCGTTGAGGTCGGACGTGGCGAAGCGGCCACCGTCCAGCGGCACCAGCGGGCGCAGGTCCGGCGGCAGCACCGGCAGCACGGTCAGCACCATCCACTCCGGCTTGTTGCCGGATTCGAGGAAAGCCTCGATCAGCTTGACGCGCTTGGTAAGACGCTTCAGCTTGGTCTCGGAATTAGTCGAGGCGATTTCTTCCTTGAGGCGGATCACTTCGCCCGGCAGGTCGAGCGACTTCAGCAGCTCATACACCGCCTCGGCGCCCATGCGGGCGTCGAACTCGTCGCCGTGCTCTTCCACCGCTTCCAGGTACTGGTCCTCGCTGAGCAGCTGGCCGCGCTCCAGCGCGGTCAGGCCCGGATCGATCACCACGAAGGCCTCGAAGTACAGGATGCGCTCGATGTCGCGCAGGGTCATGTCCAGCATCAAGCCGATGCGCGACGGCAGCGACTTCAGGAACCAGATGTGCGCGGTCGGCGAGGCCAGCTCGATGTGGCCCATGCGCTCGCGGCGCACCTTGGCCAGCGTCACTTCGGTGCCGCACTTCTCGCAGACCACGCCACGGTGCTTCATGCGCTTGTACTTGCCGCACAGGCACTCGTAGTCCTTCACCGGACCGAAGATGGCGGCGCAGAACAGGCCGTCGCGCTCGGGCTTGAACGTGCGGTAGTTGATCGTCTCCGGCTTCTTCACTTCGCCGTAGGACCAGGAGCGGATCAGCTCCGGCGAGGCCAGTGCGATCTTGATCGCGTCGAAATCCCGCGTTTCGCGCTGCTGGTTGAACAGATTGAGCAGGTCTTTCATTTGAGTCTCCGATCGGAGCAAATTCTTGGACGGGGCCAGAAGGTCAGGCGTGCAGGGTCAGGGGTGCGGAGGCCGGAATCCGGTGACGACGTCGGTCGCCCGTGCCGGACAGCGGCCTCCGTCCCATCACTTGACCTCTTCCAGGTCGATGTCGATACCGAGCGAGCGGATTTCCTTCACCAGCACGTTGAAGGACTCCGGCATGCCGGCCGCCATCTCGTGGTTGCCGTCGACGATGTTCTTGTACATCTGGTTGCGGCCCTGTACGTCGTCGGACTTCACCGTCAGCATTTCCTGCAGGGTGTAGGCCGCGCCGTAGGCTTCCAGCGCCCAGACTTCCATTTCGCCGAAGCGCTGGCCGCCGAACTGCGCCTTGCCGCCCAGCGGCTGCTGGGTGACCAGCGAGTACGGGCCGGTGGAGCGCGCGTGCATCTTGTCGTCGACCAGGTGGTTGAGCTTCAGGTAATGCATGTAGCCCACGGTGACCGGGCGATCGAACGCCTCGCCGGTACGACCGTCGTACAGCGTGGTCTGGCCCGACTCGGGCAGATCCGCCAGCTTCAGCATCGCCTTGATCTCGGTCTCCTCGGCGCCGTCGAACACCGGCGTGGCCATCGGCACGCCTTCCTGCAGGTTCTTGGCCAGCGCGAGGATCTCCTCGTCGGTCAGCGACTTCAGGTCGACGTGCTGCACCGCGCCGGCGACATGGTGGTTGTAGATCTGGTCGAGGAATTCGCGGATCTGCTTGACCTTGGCCTGCGCCTCCAGCATCTGCTGGATCTTCCGGCCCAGGCCCTTCGCGGCCCAGCCCAGGTGCACTTCCAGGATCTGGCCGATGTTCATGCGGCTCGGCACGCCCAGCGGGTTCAGGCAGATGTCCACCGAATTGCCGTCGGCCATGTACGGCATGTCCTCGACCGGCACCACGTTGGAGACCACACCCTTGTTGCCGTGACGACCGGCCATCTTGTCGCCGGGCTGGATGCGGCGCTTCACCGCCAGGAACACCTTGACCATCTTCAGCACGCCCGGCGCGAGGTCGTCGCCCTGGGTGATCTTGCCCTGCTTCTCCTTGAAGCGCTTGTCGAACTCCTCCTTGTGGCGCTTGACCTGCTCGGCCGCACGCTCGAGGAACTCGGTGACCGCCTCGTCCTTGACGTTGATCTTGAACCAGTCGTCCTTCTTCAGGCCATCCAGGTAGGCGTCGGTGATCTCGGCGCCCCGCTTCAGGCCGCCCGGACCGCTCATCGCGCTCTGTCCGACCAGCTGGATGCGCATGCGGTTGTAGATCGCGCCTTCGAGGATGCGGAACTGGTCGTCGAAGTCCTTGCGGATGCGCTTGATCTCGGTTTCCTCGATCTGCTTGGCGCGCTTGTCCTTCTCGATGCCGTCGCGGGTGAACACCTGCACGTCGATCACGGTGCCGTCCATGCCCGGCGGCACACGCAGCGAGCTGTCCTTCACGTCGCTCGCCTTCTCGCCGAAGATCGCGCGCAGCAGCTTCTCCTCCGGCGTGAGCTGGCTCTCGCCCTTCGGCGTGACCTTGCCGACCAGGATGTCGCCCGCCTTCACCTCGGCACCGATGTAGACGATGCCGCTCTCGTCGAGGCGGGCCAGCGCCTGCTCGCCCACGTTCGGGATGTCGGCGGTGATTTCCTCGGCGCCCAGCTTGGTGTCGCGCGCGACGCAGGCCAGTTCCTCGATGTGGATCGAGGTATAGCGGTCTTCCTGCACGACGCGCTCGGAGAGCAGGATCGAGTCCTCGAAGTTGTAGCCGTTCCAGGGCATGAACGCGATCAGCATGTTCTGGCCGAGGGCGAGCTCGCCGAGGTCGGTCGAGGAGCCGTCCGCCAGCGTGTCGCCCTTCGCCACCACGTCGCCCACGTTCACCAGCGGGCGCTGGTTGAGGTTGGTGTTCTGGTTGGAACGGGTGTACTTGGTCAGCGTGTAGATGTCGACGCCGGCGTCGTTCTCGCCCACCTCGTCCTCGTGCACGCGCACCACGATGCGGCCGGCGTCGACCTGGTCGATCACGCCACCGCGCCTGGCGGAAACGGTGACGCCGGAGTCACGCGCCACCGCGCGCTCGATGCCAGTACCGACCAGCGGGGTCTGCGAGCGCAGGGTGGGCACGGCCTGGCGCTGCATGTTCGCGCCCATCAGCGCACGGTTCGCGTCGTCGTGCTCCAGGAACGGGACCAGCGCCGCGGCCACCGACACGGTCTGCATCGGCGAGACGTCCATGTAATCGACCTCGGCGGCCGGGCGCAGCTCGGACTCGCCGCGGAAGCGGCAGGAGACGAATTCCTCGACGAAGGCACCGTGCTTGTCCAGCGGCGAGTTCGCCTGCGCGATCACATGATCGCCTTCCTCGATCGCCGACAGGTAGTCCACCTTGTTGGTGACCTTGCCGTTCGCCACCTCCCGGTACGGCGTCTCCAGGAAGCCGTACTGGTTGGTGCGCGCGTAGACGGCGAGCGAGTTGATCAGGCCGATGTTCGGGCCTTCTGGCGTCTCGATGGTGCAGACGCGGCCGTAATGGGTCGGATGCACGTCGCGCACTTCGAAGCCGGCGCGCTCGCGGGTCAGGCCGCCCGGGCCCAGAGCCGAGACGCGGCGCTTGTGCGTCACTTCCGACAGCGGGTTGTTCTGGTCCATGAACTGCGACAGCTGCGAGGAGCCGAAGAACTCCTTCACCGCAGCCGCCACCGGCTTGGCGTTGATCAGGTCCTGCGGGGTGAGGCCGTCGGCCTCGGCCAGCGACAGGCGCTCGCGCACCGCACGCTCCACGCGCACCAGGCCGATGCGGAAGGTGTTCTCCGTCATCTCGCCCACCGAGCGCACGCGGCGATTGCCGAGGTGGTCAATGTCGTCCACGGTGCCGTGACCGTTCTTGATCTCGATCAGCACCTTCAGCACGTCGAGGATGTCCGAGCTCTCGCCCTGCGCCTTGACCAGGCGCTGGCACTCCTCTTCCTTGCGCTCGCTGAAGTACTTGTGGTCGTACAGCACGCCGGGGCCGAGGATGTCCTTGCGGCCCACGCGACGGTTGAACTTCATGCGGCCGACCGCCGACAGGTCGTAGCGGTCGAAGGTGAAGAACAGGTTGAAGAAAAGGTTCTGCGCGGCGTCCTTCGTCGGCGGCTCGCCCGGGCGCATCATGCGATAGATCTCCACCAGCGCCTCCAGCGGCGTCTTGGTGTTATCGATGCGCAGGGTGTGCGAGATGTAGGCACCGCGGTCGAGGTCGTTGACGTAAAGCGTCGGCACGACGTCGATGCCGGCCTTGCGGAAGTTCTCCAGCTGCTCGGCGGTGATCTCGTCGTTGGCGGCAGCCAGCAACTCGCCGGTCTTCGGGTCGACGATGTCGATCGCCAGGATGCGGCCCACCGGGTAGTCGTCCGGCACTTCCAGCGCAGTGATGTTCTCGGCCGCGAGCTGGCGCACGTGGCGCGCGGTGATGCGCTTGCCGGCCTCCACCAGCACCTTGCCGCCGATCGCGAGGTCGAACGACAGCGTTTCGCCGCGCAGGCGCTCGGCGACCAGTTCCAGCGTGGTGCCGCCCTTCTTTCCCAGGTGGAACACGTTGTGCTCGAAGAAGATGGAGAGCATCTCCTCGTTCGAGTAGCCCAGCGCGCGCAGCAACACGGTCACCGGTAGCTTGCGGCGCCGGTCGATGCGGGTGAACAGCGCGTCCTTCGGGTCGAACTCGAAGTCCAGCCAGGAACCGCGATAGGGGATCACGCGGGCGGAGAACAGCAGCTTGCCGGAACTGTGCGTCTTGCCGCGATCATGATCGAAGAACACGCCCGGCGACCGGTGCAGCTGCGAGACGATGACGCGCTCGGTGCCGTTGATGATGAAGGTGCCGGTGTCGGTCATGAGCGGGATCTCGCCCATGTAGACTTCCTGCTCCTTGACGTACTTCACCGCCTTCTTCGAGGCCGGGCTGTCCTTGTCGTAGATCACCAGGCGCACGGTCACGCGCAGCGGCGCGCCGAAGGTCATGCCGCGGTTGCGGCACTCGCGTTCGTCGAAGCCCGGCTCGCCGAGGCGGTAGTCGACGTACTCCAGCGCTGCGTTGCCCGAGTAGCTCACGATCGGGAACACCGACTTCAAGGCGGCATGCAGACCCTTGTCCTCGCGCTGCTTCGGAGCGACGTGCTCCTGCAAAAATTCCCGGTAGGAATCGGTCTGGATGGTCAGCAGGTTGGGCACGCCCAGCACGGGGGGCCGCTTGCCGAAATCCTTGCGGATGCGCTTCTTCTCGGTAAACGAGTAGGTCATGGGTTGACGCCTCGGTTCGCAGTGACGCCGGTGGTGCACGCACCGGCTGAATTGGGGTGCTTGGATCTGGGGGATCGCGGCTGGAGACTTGCTACCAGTCTTCAGTCGCCATGCCCCAAAGCAAGAGCATCCGTGCTCGATGGGCAATAAATGGGCTCCTGCCCGTTTATTGCTCGCCCGCCAGCGGCGGGCCTCCGCTGAACCAGGCGCGAGCGCCTGGTTCACGGCGGGCCATCCTGGCCCGCTGCGCCGCGCAGCTCTTGAAGCGGGCAAAGCCCGGGGGCTTTCGCCCCCAGGCTTGCGTGACGCTAAGCCAAACTGACGGCGCGCAAGAGCGCCGATTACTTCAGTTCGACCGTGGCGCCGGCAGCTTCCAGGTCCTTCTTGAACTTCTCGGCGTCTTCCTTCGACACGGCTTCCTTCAGGACGCCACCGGCCTCGGTGAGGTCCTTGGCTTCCTTCAGGCCCAGGCCGGTGATCGCACGGACGGCCTTGATCACGTCGACCTTCTTGTCGCCGGCGGACTTCAGGATCACGTCGAACTCGGTCTGCGCCTCGGCAGCCGGGGCGGCGGCGCCACCGGCAGCGGCCACAGCGACCGGGGCAGCGGCGGACACGCCAAACTTCTCTTCGATGGCCTTCACCAGCTCCATCACTTCCATCAGCGACTTGGCGGCGACGGCGTCAACGATCTGTTCGTTGGTCAGGGACATGTTGATTTACCTCTGGAAATGGATTCGATACGGATAAGCGTCGGGATCAGGCGGCTGCAGGGGCTTCGGCGGCGGCTTCGCCACCACCCTGCTTGTCGGCCACGGCCTTGACGGCGCGGGCGAACATCGCCGCCGGTTCCGCCAGCACGCGGGCCAGCATGGCCAGCGCCTCTTCGCGGGTCGGCAGCGAGGCCAGCACGTCGACGTGCGCGGCCGGCAGCAGCTTGCCTTCCACCGAGACGACCTTCGCCTTGAGCTTTTCGTTGGTCTTCGCGAATTCCTTGATCAGGCGACCGGCTGCGCCGGGCTCCTCGGTCGAGAACGCGTACAGCAGCGGACCGGTCAGGGCGTCCTTGACGACCTCGAACCCGGTGCCCGCCACAGCGCGCGACGCCAGCGTGTTCTTGACAACCTTCAGGAACACGCCAGTCTCGCGGGCCTTCTTGCGCATCGCGGTCATCTGTTCGACCGTGGTGCCTGCGTACTCGGCAGCGACCAGGGAGTGAGCCTTAGCGGCGACTTCTGCCAGCTCCGCGACTACTTCTTGCTTCTGGGACAGATTGAGAGCCATTGCACTCCTCCAAATGAACTCCGCTCACGGCTCCTGCCGCTTGCGGTCCTGGGCGACGCCCTCCGTGACGTCGGGGACACTGGATGTCCCGGGTGGTGGCCTTTCCAGAACGACGAATCATTCCAGTGAGGGCGACACCATCTGCGCAGGCCGGATGCGGGCATCCGATTAAGCGGCCGGGCTGGCGGCGACGGCGATTCCCTGCCATGAGCGAGCTCCCTGCCCGCCGTCGTCGCGCGCTGGTCGCGCCTGCGGTCTTTGACGGCTGCCCCGGCCGCGAGGCCAGGGCCGCCCTCAAAAACGGCCCGCGCGGCGACCTGCCGCGCGGGAAAAAGCACTTACTTGGTCGCGATGTTCAGCGACGAGGTGTCCACGGCGACGCCGACGCCCATGGTGCTGGACAGCGCCACCTTCTGCAGGTACTGACCCTTGGCGGTGGCCGGCTTGGCCTTCAGCAGGTCGTTGACCAGCGCGTTGAGGTTGTCCGCGAGCTGGGCGGCCTCGAACGTGGCCTTGCCGATGGTGGCGTGGATGATGCCCGCCTTGTCGTTGCGGAACTTCACCTGGCCGGCCTTGGCGTTCTTCACCGCGGTGACGACGTCGGCGGTGACCGAGCCATCCTTCGGGTTCGGCATCAGGCCGCGCGGACCGAGCAACTGGCCCAGCTTGCCGACCACGCGCATCGCGTCCGGCGTGGCGATCACGCGACCGAAGTCGAGGTCGCCGCCCTGCATGCGCTCGGCCAGGTCGTCCATGCCGACCGCGTCGGCGCCGGCCGCCTTGGCAGCCTCGGCCTTCTCGCCCGCCGGGCAGAACACGGCGACCTTGACGGTCTTGCCGGTGCCGTGCGGCAGCAGCGAGGAGCCGCGCACACCCTGGTCCGACTTCTTCGCATCAATGCCGAGGCGCACCGCCACGTCCACGGACTCGGCGAACTTCGCCTTGGCGTTGTTCTTGACGATAGTCAGGGCCTCTTCCAGGCCGTAGACCTTGCCCGGCTGCACTGCGGCCTGGGCCGCCTTCATACGCTTGGTGATCTTTGCCATGTCTTAACCCTCCACCACCAGGCCCATGCTGCGCGCGCTACCGGCAATGGTGCGCACCGCGGCGTCCAGATCGGCAGCCGTCAGATCCGGCTCCTTCTGCTTGGCGACGTCCTCGAGCTGCTTGCGGGTGATCTTGCCGACCTTGTCGGTGTTCGGCCTCGACGAACCCTTGGCGACGCCCGTGGCCTTCTTGATCAGAATGGTGGCCGGCGGGGTCTTGGTGATGAAGGTGAAACTGCGGTCGGAGTAGGCGGTGATGATGACCGGGATCGGCAGACCCGGCTCCATCTTCTGCGTGGCGGCGTTGAACGCCTTGCAGAACTCCATGATGTTCAGGCCGCGCTGACCCAGTGCGGGGCCGACCGGCGGACTGGGGTTGGCCTGACCGGCCTTGACCTGCAGCTTGATGTAGCCAACTACTTTCTTTGCCATTGGATTTTCCTCGCGAGTTCAAGCGCCTTGCGGCTCCTCGCCATGCAACGTCCCTGGTTGAGAGGGGAAACCGCGGTCCCGCGGATTCCTGAAACACGGACACGCCGGGTCGAAAGACCCCGGCGGGAACCGTGCAGTATAAGGATTGGCCAGCCACCTAGCAAGCCCCGTGCCGAACTTCCTTCTCCCCTCCGGGGAGAAGGTGGCCCGAAGGATCGGATGAGGGGCCACGCTGGCGCTGATGCCGGACCGGGGAGCGCTTTGAATCAACCTCTGTGCGAGCCCCGAGCCCTCACCTCAATCCTCACCCCGGAGGGGAGAGGAGGTGAACGTGCAATGCAACGCCGCTTCGCCCGGATACCCCAACCGGATCAAGCCTTCTCGACTTGTCCGAACTCCAGCTCCACCGGGGTGGAGCGACCGAAGATCAGCACCGCCACGCGCAGGCGGCTCTTCTCGTAGTTGACTTCCTCAACCACGCCATTGAAGTCGTTGAACGGCCCCTCGGTGACGCGCACCATCTCACCCGGCTCGAACAGCACCTTGGGCTTGGGCTTTTCCACGCCTTCGCGCACGCGGCTCAGGATGGTGTCGGCCTCGCTGTCGCGGATCGGCAGCGGGCGGTCGGCGGTGCCGCCGATGAAACCCATCACCTTGGGGGTTTCCTTGACCAGGTGCCAGCACTCGTCGTCGATGCGCGGCGCCTTGCCCTCGGTATTGGTCTCGATCTGCACCAGCACGTAGCCGGGAAAGAACTTGCGGTCGCTACGGCGCTTCTGGCCGCCGCGCATCTCGATCACTTCCTCGGTCGGCACCAGCACCTCGCCGAACTTCTCCTCCATCCCGGCGCGCACGATGCGCTCGGAGAGCGCCCGCTTCACCTGGTTCTCGAAGCCCGAATAGGCGTGCACCACATACCAACGCTTGCTCATGGCTTTGACCTCACAGCTTGAGCAGCCAGTCGAGAATGACCGACTTAAGGATCAGGTCGATCAGGCCCAGCAGCAGCGACAGGACGATGACCACGAGAATGATGATGCCGGTGGTCTTGATCGTCTCGTCCCGAGTCGGCCAGACCACCTTGCGCATTTCGAACTGCGATTCGGCGAGGAAGTGCCGCACGCGGCGCCCCAGCGCGGTGAACGCGGCGATCGCCAGCGAGATCACCAGCGCCGCGAGCACGCCGAGCAGGCGTGCCACCGGGGGCACGTTGGCGTCGTTGCTGAACCACGAATAGGCCACGATGCCCGCCACCAGGATCACGGCGGCGAGCACCAGTTTGCCGATATCGGCGGCGGTCGTGCCCTTGGGCTGTTCTGCCTTGGTATTCATGTGCAGTCTGCGGATATGGCCGGCCACCGGAGACTGGAAAGCATCCGGTACGCCGCCACCCGTCATCGATCCTCGGGAAGATGGCACGCCAGGAGGGACTCGAACCCCCAACCTGCGGTTTTGGAGACCGCTGCTCTGCCAATTGAGCTACTGGCGTAGGTAGAACAGGATACGGGATCCGAGATGCGGGGTCCGGCAGAAGCGAAAGAGCCCGTGCCCCTCCGAATCCCGAATCCCGCCGCCCGGATCCCGTCTATGTTACTTGATGACCTTGGCTACCACGCCGGCGCCGACGGTGCGGCCGCCCTCGCGGATCGCGAAGCGCAGGCCCTCGTCCATCGCGATCGGGTGGATCAGGCTCACCACCATCTTCACGTTGTCGCCCGGCATCACCATCTCGACGCCTTCCGGCAACTGGCAGGCGCCCGTCACGTCCGTCGTGCGGAAGTAGAACTGCGGGCGGTAGCCCTTGAAGAACGGCGTATGACGGCCGCCCTCTTCCTTCGACAGCACGTACACCTCGGCCTCGAAGTCGGTGTGCGGAGTGATCGAGCCCGGCTTCGCCAGCACCTGGCCGCGCTCCACGTCGTCACGCTTCAGGCCGCGCAGCAGCAGGCCTACGTTGTCGCCCGCCTGCCCCTGATCCAGCAGCTTGCGGAACATTTCCACGCCGGTCACGGTGGTCTTCTGCGTCGGGCGGATGCCCACCACCTCAATTTCCTCGCCGACCTTGATGATGCCGCGCTCCACGCGCCCCGTCACCACCGTGCCGCGGCCCGAGATCGAGAACACGTCCTCGACCGGCATCAGGAACGGCTTGTCGATCTCGCGCACCGGCTCAGGGATGTAGCTGTCCAGCGCGTCCACCAGCTTGATGATCGCCGGCACGCCGATCTCCGACTGGTCACCTTCCAGCGCCTTCAGCGCCGAACCCTTGATGATCGGGGTGTCGTCGCCCGGGAAATCGTACTTCGACAGCAGCTCGCGCACTTCCATCTCGACGAGCTCCAGCAGCTCGGCGTCGTCCACCATGTCGGCCTTGTTCAGAAACACCACGATGTACGGCACGCCCACCTGGCGCGACAGCAGGATGTGCTCGCGCGTCTGCGGCATCGGGCCGTCGGCCGCCGAGCACACCAGGATCGCGCCGTCCATCTGCGCCGCACCCGTGATCATGTTCTTCACATAGTCCGCGTGCCCCGGGCAGTCCACGTGCGCGTAGTGGCGCACCGGCGACTCGTATTCCACGTGCGCCGTCGAGATCGTGATGCCGCGCGCCTTCTCTTCCGGCGCCGCGTCGATCGCGTCGTAGGCCTTGAATTCGCCGCCGAACCGCTCCGCACCGACCTTCGTCAGCGCCGCCGTCAGCGTCGTCTTGCCGTGGTCCACGTGACCGATCGTACCCACGTTCACGTGGGGCTTGGTGCGCTCGAACTTGCCCTTTGCCATGACCAGAATCCCGATGAGTCAGTGAGAGAAAAACGCCCGGAGCGGGCGAGCAACCATGATGGTGCTCATGACTGGAATCGAACCAGCGACCTCTTCCTTACCAAGGAAGTGCTCTACCGACTGAGCTACATGAGCGGAGACTTTCGGCCATCCTCCATGACGGCAAAGATCAAACCTGCATCCGTGCAAGGCTCTTCAAATTTTCAACAACCCTCGACGAGGCCAGGGCTGTTTCTTCTTGCCGCCATGGAGGGCGGCCTGAAGTAGCGCAATGGAGCGGGAGACGGGAATCGAACCCGCACCATCAGCTTGGAAGGCTGAGGTTCTACCATTGAACTACTCCCGCCCTGCGCGGAGCCCGTTGCCGGGTCGAAGATCGACCCCGCGAACCAGCCCAATCGCAACCTGCGCGAATCGACTGGTGGAGGGAGGTGGATTCGAACCACCGAAGGCGTAAGCCAGCAGATTTACAGTCTGCCCCCGTTGGCCGCTTGGGTATCCCTCCAACAAAGAACGCGTATTGTGTGGATCGACCCGCCGACTGTCAACACCTGTGGACGCCCGCGATCGCCTCGCCGAAGCACCGCCCGCGCGGATTTCAACCCGGATTCTGCCGGTTTTCATCGGCCCGCAGGTCGACCAGCCGCTCCATCTCCCGCGACAATTCCTGCAGTCGCCGCGCATGCGCCTGCAACTGGCGCTCAGCGTCGTCGCGCGGCTCCCAGGGTGGCACGGGCGTGGGCTTGCCGTCCGGGGCGTCCAGCGCAACGAAGACCATCACGCAGCTGGTCGCCAGGCGCCGCTCGTCCTTGCGCAGATCGCTCGCCAGCACTTCCACCGCCATGTGCATGCTGCTGGTGCCGGTATGGATCAGGCGCGCGCGCACCGTGACCAGGTCGCCGATCAGGATCGGCGCCACGAACTGGATGCCGCTGACCGAGGCGGTGACGCAGTACGCCCCGCTCCATGCCACCGCACAGGCGTAGCCGGCCTGGTCGATCCACTTCATCGCCATGCCGCCATGCACCTTGCCGCCGAAGTTGACGTCGGTGGGCTGGGCGAGGAAGCGGAAGGTCACCTCGTGCTGCTGGCCTGGCATGCGGGCTCCTGTCGCTGCGGCGGGAAGGCGGGCATTATGCCCGCTGGCCGCGCGCGGGGACGCGCTCCAGTTGCATCGGCGTCGTGAGCGCGCCGCTCGGCGAGAACCGCTCGGGCCCGGTCGCCACGAAACCAAGCCGTTGATAAGCCGGCACCGCGCAGCGCGAGGCGTTGAGCGTGAAACGACAAGTCCCGGCGCGGCGCACCGCATCGGCCATCGCGCGACGCCACAGCTGCCGCGCGATGCCGCGGCCGTGGTACCGGGTGCTGACGAAAAGCTGGGTGAGATGGCTGTCGTCACGCAGCGCCGCCACGCCAACCAGGGTGTTGCCCAGCCAGGCAAGGTGGAAGCGATGGCCTTCCCGCATGCACTGCCGCTGGGCCGCCGCGCCCTGCCGCGACAGCAGCATCCGGCCCGCCTCGCCCGGCTGGTCGGGCAGGATCCAGCGCCGCGTCACGCGACGCACCAGCACAGCCACTGCAGGGGCATCGACCGGGCGCCCCAGCCGGATCCGCAGTACCGCCTTCGCCATGCCGCACCCCGCGCCTTGTGGACGGCGCGCATCCTTGCACGGAATGGGTGCCACCGGCGCAATGCGGGCGGCCGGCTCAGACGTTGAACAAGAAGTGCAGCACGTCGCCGTCCTTGACCACGTAGTCCTTGCCCTCCTTGCGCAGGCGACCGGCCTGGGCTGCGCCCTGCTCGCCCTTGTACTGGATGAAGTCGTCGTAGCCGACGGTCTCGGCGCGGATGAAGCCGCGCTCGAAATCCGTATGGATCACGCCCGCCGCCTGCGGCGCCGTGAAACCGCGCTTGATCGTCCAGGCGCGCACTTCCTTCACGCCGGCTGTGAAATAGGTCTGCAGGTCGAGCAGCTTGTAGCCGGCGCGGATCACGCGGTTGAGGCCCGGCTCGTCCAGGCCCAGGTCCTTGAGGAACTCGTCGCGATCGGCATCGTCGAGTTGCGAGAGTTCTTCCTCGATGGCGGCGCATACCGGCACCACTTCGGCCCCCTCGGCGGCGGCGCGGGCACGCACGGCGTCGAGATGCGGGTTGTTCTCGAAACCGTCCTCCAGCACGTTGGCGATGTACATCAGCGGCTTCAGGGTGAGCAGGAAAAGATCCCGCACCAGCGCCCTTTCCTCGTCGTCCAGCTTCGCGCTGCGCGCCGACCTGCCCTCATTGAGCGTGGCGGCGAGCTTCTGCAGCACCGGCTTCTTCGCGAGCGCCTCCTTGTCGTTGGCCTTGGCCGCACGCTCGGCGCGGTTCAGGGCCTTCTCCACCGACTCCAGGTCGGCCAGCGCCAGCTCGGTGTCGATGGTTTCGATGTCGGCGATCGGGTCGACCTTGCCGGCCACGTGCACGATGTCCCCGTGCTCGAAGCAACGCACCACGTGGGCGATCGCGTCGACCTCGCGGATGTGCGCGAGGAACTTGTTGCCCAGCCCCTCGCCCTTGGAGGCGCCGGCCACCAGCCCCGCGATGTCGACGAACTCCACCGCGGTGGGAATGACCTTCTGCGGATTGACGATGGCCGCCAGCGCATTGAGCCGCGGATCGGGCACCGGCACCACGCCCACGTTCGGCTCGATCGTGCAGAACGGGAAATTCGCCGCGGCGATGCCCGCCTTGGTCAGCGCGTTGAACAGAGTGGACTTGCCGACGTTGGGCAAGCCGACGATGCCGCATTTGATGCCCATGGGTACTCCGGGATATGTGCCGTTCGGGACGCCATCGCCGCGAACGCGGGAACGGCGTCGAAAAACCTACTTGCCATCGGCGGTGTGCAGCCGCTGCATCGCCTTGTCGAACTGGCCTTCCACGGCCAGCGGCAGCACGTCCAGTGCGCGGGCGATGCCGTCCACGATCGCGTCCTCGTCCTGCGCCGACGGACGGCCTAGCACCCACGGGGTGACCTGGTCGCGATGGCCGGGATGGCCGATGCCGAGGCGCAGGCGATGGAACTTGCCGTGTCCCAGGTGGGCCACGATGTCGCGCAATCCGTTCTGGCCGCCATGACCACCGTCGAACTTCAGGCGCACGGTGCCAGCGGGAAGGTCCAGGTCGTCGTGCGCCACCAGGCACTCCTCCGGCGGAATCTTGTAATAGCGAAGCGCGGAGGCGACCGCGATGCCGCTTTTGTTCATGAAGGTGGCTGGCTTGAGCAGCCACACCGATTTCCCGCCGACGCGCAGCTTGCAGCTTTCGCCGTGCAGCTTGCCGTCGAAGCCCCAGCGCCCTTCCTGACCCGCCGCCAGGGCGTCAACAAACCAGAACCCGGCGTTGTGCCGGGTTCGGAGGTATTCGGCGCCGGGATTGCCCAGCCCGATAATGAGTCGCAGACACGCCATGACGGCCAGCAAGCGTGCGGCCCGCGCCAGGGGCGCGGGCCGCAGCGGCTTACTTCTTGGCGTCCTTGGCGGGCGCGGCAGCGGCTGGCGCAGCCTCGGCCGCGGCGGCGTCGGCCGGCGCTTCCTCGACCTCTTCCTTCACCGTGTTCGCGGTGACCACGGCCATGTCGTGGTCGGCGCCCAGGTGCAGCGCCACGCTCTCCACGCCCTTCGGCAGCTTCACCTGCGAGAGGTGCACGATGTCGCCGGGCTTGAGGCCACCAAGGTCCAGCTCGATGAACTCGGGCAGGTCCTTCGGCAGGCAGGAGACTTCCACTTCCGTCAGGTTGTGCGAGATCACCACGCCGGAGGTCTTGGCGGCGTCGGACTTCTCCTGGTTCAGGAAGTGCAGCGGCACGTTCACGCGCAGCTTGGCGTTCTCGTCGATGCGCAGGAAGTCCATGTGCATCATCTGCTGCTTGAACGGGTGCTTCTGCCAGTCGCGCACCAGCACCTTCTGCACCGTGCCGTCGACGTTCAGGTCCAGAACGGAAGAGAAGAACCACTCGTTCTTGGCGGCGAGCAGGATGGTGTTGTGCTCGATCTGGATGCTCTGCGCGGGCTGCCCCGCACCATAGACGACGGCCGGGACGTAGCTCGCGCGACGCAGGCGGCGGCTCGCACCCTTCCCCTCGTCCTTGCGGCTCTCGGCCTTGATTTCATGAGTCTGTGCCATTTCGGTACTACCTTGGGTTGGTAAACCGCCTCGCGGCGGCTGTTCGACTTTTCCGCGACCAGAAAAGCCGGCTGCTTTCACGCGGCATCCGGGCCGCGAAAAAACGAAGGTCAGAGTCGGCCCATCCTGGGCGGACCGTCAAATTTTCAATCGATGTACAGCGAGCTCACCGACTCGCCGAAGGCGATGCGGCGGATCGTCTCGGCCAGCAGCTCGGCCACCGAGAGCTGGCGGATCTTCACGCAGGCCTGCGCCTCCGGGCTGAGCGGCAGGGTGTTGGTGACCACCAGCTGGTCGAGCTGGGAGTTCTCCAGGTTGCGCATCGCCGCGCCGGACAGCACCGGGTGCACGCAGTAGGCCACCACCTTGCGGGCGCCGCGCTCCTTCAGCGCCGTGGCCGCAGCGCACAGCGTGCCGGCAGTGTCGACGATGTCGTCCACCATCACGCAGGTCTTGCCCGCCACGTCGCCGATGATGTTCATCACCGTGGCCACGTTCGCCTTCGGGCGGCGCTTGTCGATGATCGCGAGGTCCGCGTCGTCCAGCCGCTTGGCCAGCGCACGGGCGCGCACCACGCCGCCCACATCCGGGCTCACCACGATCATGTCGTCCATGCTGAAGTGGCGCCAGATGTCGGCCAGCAGCACCGGCGAGGCGTAGACGTTGTCCACCGGAATGTCGAAGAAGCCCTGGATCTGCTCGGCATGCAGGTCCACCGTCAGCACCCGGTCGACGCCGGCCGTGCTGATCAGTTTCGCCACCAGCTTCGCGGTGATCGGCACGCGCGCCGAGCGCGGGCGGCGGTCCTGCCGCGCATAGCCGAAGTAGGGGATCACCGCGGTGACACTGGCGGCGGAGGCGCGCTTCAGCGCGTCGGCCAGCGCCAGCAGCTCGACCAGGTTTTTCGCGCTCGGCGCGCCGGTGGGCTGCAGCACGAACACATCCTGGTTGCGGACGTTCTCCTCGATCTCGATCTGCACCTCGCCGTCGCTGAAGGTGCTGACGAGCGCCTTGCCCAGCGGCACGCCGAGGCGATGCGCGACGTCCTCCGCCAATGCGGGGTGCGCCTTGCCGGTAAACAGCATCATCGGGCTGGACCTGTCCACGCTTGTGTTCCTCGATAACCTGCGACTGCTGCTGGATGGCTGGGGCGGCAGGATTCGAACCTGCGCATGCGGGAATCAAAATCCCGTGCCTTAACCAGCTTGGCGACGCCCCATCGTTGATTTCATTGTCCGGCCGCTTGCACGACCGTCGGCGAAGCATCCCTGGTTCGCCTGGCGGCTCTCTCCATCACGACGGCAAAGTCCGGCGCCGTCACTGCTCCCGGAGAGCCGCCATTCCGTGGCGGCCCAGGGCCTCAAGCAGGGGCGAAACCGCGACGCCCGCAGCCACCTGGGCCGTGAATGCACCCGGACAACGGGCCGCGACGGCCTGAGCCTGCTCCAGCGTGCGCAGCTCCAAAAAAACGCAGCCACCGCTGCCGGAGAGCTTCGCCGCCCCGTGGCGGCCCAGCCACTCCAGCGCCGCCGCCACGCCGCGATGGCGCTCGCGCACCAGCGGAGTGAAGGCGTTTTCCGTCGTTTCGCCCGAAACAAAGGACGAAATTGTCGCCGGCGGCGCATTTCGTGTCAATTCAGGCGCTTGAAACAGCGCTGCGGTAGGCACGTGTTCGTGCGGATCGAGCACCACGTAATACCGGCGCGGCAGCGCCAGCGGGCTGAGCCGCTCGCCCACCCCCTCGGCCCAGGCCGAACGGCCGCGAACGAACACCGGCACGTCGGCGCCCAGCCGCCGGCCCAGCTCCGCCAGCGCGTCCTCGTCCAGCCCGCAGCGCCACAGATGGTTCAGTGCCACCAGCACAGTGGCGGCATCGGAGCTGCCGCCGCCGAGGCCGCCGCCCATCGGGATGCGTTTCGCGATTTCGATCTCCGCGCCCAGCGCGGTGCCCGAACGTTCCTGCAACAACCGCGCGGCGCGTACCACCAGATCGTCCTGTGCGGGCACGCCGGGCACCTCGGTGAGACGGCGGATCGTGCCGTCTTCGCGCACGCGCAGGCGCAATTCGTCGCCCCAGTCCAGCAGGCGGAACACGGTCTGCAGCTCGTGGTAACCGTCGGCGCGCCGGCCGGTGATGCGCAGGAACAGGTTCAACTTGGCCGGAGCCGGCCAGCGCGTCCAGCCGGAGGGCGATGGCTGCAGCCGGCGCCGCATGAAGACCCGCAGGTGCATCGGGAAACCGCGTTCGCGGTCGCTCTCGGCATGCGCCGCCAGCGCCGGTGTGTAGTGCTTCGGGTCGATGGCCGCAAAGCCATGGCGCGCGTAGAACGGCGCGTTCCACGGCACGTCGGCGAGGGTGCCCAGCACCATCGACGGGTAGCCCGACTCGGCCGCCCAGGCGCAGGCATGCTCCAGCAGCGCCGCGCCGATGCCGCGACGGCCGCGGCTGGGCAACACGTCGATCTCGGCGATGCCGGCCTCGCCGTCCTCGATCTCCACTCCCACGAAGCCCGCGACGCTCCCGTCTTCGTCCATCGCCACCCATACGCGACCGGCGCCGATGGCCGCAGCCAGCACCTGCGTATCCATAGTCGCGGCGGCATAGGACGGCCATGCGGGATGGCCACGAAACAACTCCTGCGCCGCACGCTCGATGTCGCACAGCGTGTCGGCCTGGTCGAGGCGGGCGGGGACGATGGTGCAGTTCATGCGGAGAACCCCTGCGGGTCGCGCAGTCTAGCGGATGCTCCAGCTCTCCACCGACAGGCGCACCTTGTACGGCGGCCGCGCGGCGAAGATGGTGGTGGGCAGCGGTGGCTGGCGCGTGGTGTCCCAGGCGCGATAGTCCACCGTCCAGCCGTCCTGGGTGAGCAGCGAGGGCAGCCGGTTGTCGCCAAACGCCAGCACGGCCGGGCCGCCGTCCGCGCGCAGGCCCAGCACCCAGGCACGCAGGTCGTGCAGCGGCACTTCCCAGCCCAGCGCACGCCGCATCAGTACCTCGGCATCCGCGCCCTGCAGCGGGCCGCCGTCCAGTCCTTCGAGCAGGGCGCCGTCCGGGCCGCCGCTGAGCTCGAAGCTGCGGCCGGTGATCGGCGTGCGGAACACGAAGCGGTAGTTGTCGCCGTCCTGGGTCCAGGTGAAGCCGCCGCTGCCGCCGTCGTGGCCGTCGGAGACGCCCAGCCGCCCTTCCAGCGTCCAGTGTCCGGTGTGCGCCAGCGCCTGTTCGCGCGCGGCTTGCGCATTCAGCAGCGCGGCATCACCCTTGATGCGCACGAGCTGCGGCGTGCAGGCGGCCAGCAGCAGCGGCAGTGTCGCTGCGAGGAATCGGCGATGGAGCTTCATGGATGGATTCGCTTCAGGACGTTTTGCAGGCTGGCGTTGTGCGGATCGATCTTGCGCACCTCGTCGAACACCTGCCGCGCGTCGGCGTGGTTGCCCTGCGCCCACAGCGCCTCGCCCAGGTGCACGCCGACGTCGGCGTCCCTGCCCGCCTGCCATGCACCGCGCAGTGCCTGCACCGCCTGGTCGAGATGGCCCAGCCGGTACTGCACCCAGCCCCAGGAATCGGCGATCGCCGGATCGTTGGGTCGCGCCGCGCGCGCCTTGGCCACCAGCTGCTCCGCCTCCGGCAGGTCGCGGTTCGCGTCGGCCAGGGTGTAGCCCAGCGCATTGCTGGCGTCGATGTCGTCGGGCTTGAGCTTGAGCAGGCTGCGGAAATCCTGCACCGCGAGATCGGTCTGGCCGGCTTCGGCGTAGGCGAGGCCGCGGCCGTACAGCAGCCCCGGATCGTTCGGCACCACCTGCAGCGCACGGGTGAACGCGTTGATCGCCTGCACGTAGCGCCGTTCGCGCATGTAGAGCTCGGCGTCGAGCTGCCACGCCTGGCGCAGCTGTGCCGGCTGGTCCAGGTAATCCAGCTGCATCTGGCCGAGCAGTTCGTGCGCCGCGGCGCTCTTGCCCTGCGCCTGCAGCAGCACGGCGCTGCGCAGGTCGGCGTCGAAGGCGTGCGGGTCGTCGTCGCCGACCTGGCCGTACCAGGCCAGCGCCTCGCTGTCGTGGTGCTGCATCTCGGCCAGCTGGCCGAGCAGGAAGGCGTTCTGCTCGCGCACGTCCGGCGCGGCCTGCTGCAGCTGGCGGTACAGTGCCGCCAGCGCCTTGGTGTCGTTGCTGCGGGCGGCGAGCGCGGCGCGCAACTGGTAGGTGTCGGCATCCTGCGGGCCGTGGTCGAGCAGCCTCTTGGCCGCCGCATAGTCGCCGGATTCGCTCAGCATGCTGGCGTAGACCAGCCGCAGGTGCACGTTTTCCGGCGCCCTGGCGATCGCCTGTTGCAGCAGCGCGCGCGCCCCCTTGGCATCGCCGCTGCGCGCCTTCATCTGCGCCGCCCAGGCATAGACCTCGGCGTTGTTGCGGAAGCGCGCCAGCGCGGCATCCGCGACGCGCTGCGCGTAGGCGTGGCGACCCAGCTTGTCGCCCAGCTCGCTCATCGCCAGCCAGGCCTGCGGGTCGGCAGGCAGCCGCTGCGGCGTGGCGACCGTCTCCAGCAACCGCCCGGCCTGGGCCTGGTCGCGCGCACCCAGCAGCACCTGGCCGAATTCGCGCCAGGCGTTCTTGTCGTGGCTGCCCACCAGGATCTGCAGCTGGCGTTGCGCCTCGGCGGTGTCGCCGCGGTTCAGCGCGAGCTGGGCGCGTGCCCGCGCCATCGCCGCCGGCTTCGCGCCCAGCGCCTGCCACCGGTCCAGCGCGCGCGCGGCAGCGGCATCGTCGTGCGTGGCTATCGCCAGCATCGCGGCGCGCTCCGCCACCGCTGGATCGTCGCCGATTGCCATCGCCTTGCCGTAATGGACGGCAGCGGTCTTCAGGTCGCTGTGGCCCAGCGCCATCTCGCCGGCCAGCAGTTGCGCGAGCAGGTCGTGGTCCTCGTCCGGCGTCACCACCGTCATCCGCGCCAGCGGCTGGACGGCGGCCGCCGGCCTGGTGGCCGGCTTCAGCGGCACCTGGGCGCAGCCGGCGAACCCGAGCATCAGCGTCGCGGCTGCCGTAAAATGCCGCATCTGCTTGAATCCGCAACGCCTGCTTCGCACACTGACCACCGTCTGTCCGTCCGTCTGCCCAACACGCCACCACCGTGTCCGTATCCACGGCGCCTTGACGACAAGCTTAGCCTACGCCGCCAGATCCACGCCGGAAGATTCGCCACACCATGCCGCTGATCGCCCTCGGGCTCAACCATCTCACCGCGCCGGTCACCCTGCGCGAACAGGTGGCGTTCGACCCCGAAGCCACCACCGCCGCCCTGCACGAACTGCAGCAGGAACCCGGCGTGGAAGAGGCGATGATCCTGTCCACCTGCAACCGTACCGAACTGTACGTGGGCGTGGCCGCCGGTGCCGAGCAGTTGCCGCTGGCGTGGCTGAGCCGGCACCATCGTTTGACCCCCGGCAAACTGGACGAGTTCCTGTACCGCCACGACGAACAGGACGCGGCGCGCCACCTGTTCCGCGTCGCCACCGGACTGGATTCGATGGTGCTGGGCGAGCCGCAGATCCTCGGCCAGGTGAAGGACGCCTACCAGCTCGCGCGCGATGCGCACACGCTGAAGGCGCCGCTGGACCGACTGCTGCAGCACACCTTCGCGGTGGCCAAGCGGGTGCGCACGGAAACCCGGATCGGCGCGCACACGGTGTCGGTGGCGTTTACCGCGGTGCGCCTCGCCGAGCAGGTGTTCGCCGACCTGCGCGAGGCCTGCGTGCTGCTGATCGGTGCCGGCGACACCATCGAGCTGGCCGCGCGCCATCTCGCCGACAAGCAGGCGCGCCGGCTGATCGTGGCGAACCGCACGCTGGAGACCGCGCAGGACCTCGCCGGCCGCTACGGCGGCTACGCGATCGCGCTGGCCGACCTGCCGCAGCACCTGGCCGAGGCCGACGTGGTGATCGCCTCCACCGCCGCGCGCCGGCCGGTCGTCACCCGGGCGATGGTCGAACAGGCGCTGGCCACGCGCCGGCGCAAGCCGATGTTCATGGTGGACATCGCGGTGCCGCGGGACATCGAATCCGCGGTGGCCGAGTTGCCCGACGTCTACCTCTACGGTATCGACGACTTGCAGCAGGTGATCGACGAGAACCGCCGCTCGCGTGCCACCGCCGCGCGCGAGGCCGACGCCATCATCGACCTGCAGGTGGACCGCTACATGGCCTGGCGTCGCGCGCTCGGCCTGCGCAACCCCGCGCTGGACCTGCGCCAGCACGCGGAGGTCTACCGCGACGAAGTGCTGGAGAAGGCCCGTGCCATGCTTGCCCGCGGCAAGTCGCCCGACGAGGCGCTGGGCTTCCTGGCCCACACACTCACCAACAAGCTGCTGCACCACCCCAGCGCGCGCCTGCGCGAAGCCGCGCTGTCCGGCGACCTGGACCTGTTGCAAGCGGCGGGACGGCTGTACGGGCTGGACGAGGAAGACCCGGAGGCGCGGAACACCTAGCTAGGGCGGCTGGCTGCCGCCTCTCGCGCTTCGCGCGGCCGCAATCCCGGCCGCTCCGTCCCCGCCTCCCCGTGCCCTGCCCATGACGCCATCCATCCGCCGCAAACTCGAAACCCTCGCCGAGCGCCACGAGGAGGTCGGCCTGCTGCTGGCCCAGCCCGACGTGCTGGCCGACGGCGCACGCTTCCGCGAGCTGTCGCGCGAGTACGCCCAGCTGGAACCGGTGGTGGCTGCGCTGCGCGAGCATGAAGGCGTCGTGCGCGAGCTGGCCGGTGCGCGCGCGATGGCGGACGACCCCGAACTGGGCGAGCTGGCCGCCGACGACATCGCGCGGCTCGAAGCGCGGCTGGCCGCGCTGGACGGCGAGCTGCAGCTCCTGCTGCTGCCGAAGGACCCGCGCGACGAGGCCAACCTGTACCTGGAAGTGCGGGCGGGCACCGGCGGCGACGAGGCGGCGATCTTCGCGGGCGACCTGTTCCGCATGTACGTGCGCTACGCCGAGCGCCGACGCTGGCAGGTGGAAATCCTCAGCGAGCACGCCGGCGAGCACGGCGGCTACAAGGAGATCGTGGCGCGCGTGGAGGGCAAGGGGGCGTATTCGCGGCTGAAGTTCGAATCGGGCACGCACCGCGTGCAGCGCGTGCCGGAAACCGAGTCGCAGGGGCGCATCCACACCTCGGCCGCCACCGTGGCGATCCTGCCCGAGCTGGACGCGATCGAGGAGATCGCGATCAACCCTGCCGACCTGAAGATCGACACGTTTCGCGCTTCGGGAGCGGGCGGCCAGCACGTCAACAAGACCGACTCGGCGATCCGCATCACGCATTTGCCGACGGGCACCGTGGTGGAGTGCCAGGACGAGCGCAGCCAGCACAAGAACCGCGCCCGCGCGATGAGCCTGCTGCAGGCGCGGCTGCTCGACGAGGCGCAGGGCAAGCAGGCCGCCGCGCAGGCGCAGGAGCGCCGCCTGCAGGTGGGTTCGGGCGACCGCAGCCAGCGCATCCGCACCTACAACTTCCCCCAGGGCCGCGTCACCGATCACCGCATCAACCTCACCCTGTACCGCCTGCCCGAGATCATGCAGGGCGACCTGGACGAACTGGTCGACACGCTCAGCCAGGAACACCAGGCCGACGAACTGAAGGCCCTCGCCTGAGGTTCTGCAACGGCGGGAAGGCCTACGCCCGCGGTTTGGAAACCATGGCGACCTCGGTTAGCGTTGCGCCATGGCCAGCGCATCCTTCGCCGATGTCAACGCCGTACTGAACCGGCTGACCGACCTGCTGCAGGAAGGTGCCTACGCCGATGCCGCGAATCTTGCCGCCGGCGCGCGCCTGCAATTTCCCGTGGCGGCGGAGCTGGCCCGGCTGCACGGCGTGGCCCTGCTGCAACTGGGGCGCCTCCGGGAGGCGCAGATGGCCCTCGTCCGCGCGGCGGAACTGGCGCCCGAAAGCGTCGAAACGCAGTGCAGTCTGGCCGCCATCGCCCTGTCCGGCGGCCGGCCCGACGACGCCATCGAGCGCATGCGCGCCGTGTTGCGCCGCGCGCCGGGTCACCCCGCGGCACTGCAGATGCTCGGCAGCGCGCTGACGGCCGCCGCACGCCACGAGGAGGCCCGTGAGGCTTTCGCAATGGCGTTGCAAGCCATGCCGCAGCACCCGGCCCTGTGCCTGAGTCTCGCCGAGGCCGAGCTGCAGCTCGGCCACGCGGAACAGGCGGAAGCACGCGTGCACCAAGCGCTGCAGCTCGCGCCTTCTTCCGACGCCGCCCATGCCCTGCTCGGGCGGGTGCGGCGGATGCAAGGCCGCTCCCGGGAAGCCCTCGACGCCTGGTTGCAGGCCGAGCACGTGGCCCCGCGCAACGCGGAATACCCCCGCGAAGCAGGCCGTCTGCTGGAGGGAATGGGCGAGCTGGAAGCCGCTGCCGATGCCTACGACCGGGCATTGCGCCTGGATCCGGACGACACCACGGCGCTGGGCCGGCTGGTGTTCCTGCGGCGCCGCCTGTGCGATTGGCGCGATCTGGACGCGCTTGCCCGGCGCCTGCTACAGGCTGCGGCTGCCGGCCGCGTCGTTCCAAGCCCGTTCGCACTGCTTTCCGAGGAGATGGAGCCGGCCGTGCAGCGGCGCGCTGCCACGGCCCGGGCGGCGATGATCGAGCGACGGGTTGCGCCGCTGCGGCGGCAGCTCGACTTCACGCATCCCAGGCCCGCGCTGGACATGCCGATACGCGTCGGCTTCGTCGCCGATGGCTTCAACGAACACGCCACCGGACGGCTGGTGGTCGCGCTGCTCGAGGCCTTGCCGGGCGAGCCGCTGGAGCTGCACCTGTTCGCCACCATGCCGGACGAAGGCAGCCCGACCCGCCGGCGGCTGGGCGCGGCCGCCAGGCTGCACGACGTGTCGACGCTCGGACCGGCGCAGGCGGCCCGGCGCATCCACGCGGCCGGCATCGAGGTCCTGTTCGATCTCAACGGCGGCTGCGGCAGGGACGATGGCGCGCTGATGGCCTTGCGCGCCGCGCCGGTGCAGGTGAACTGGCTGGCCTGCCCCGCCACCTCGGGCGCATCCTGGATGGATTACCTGCTGGCCGACGCCGTGATGCTGCCGGACAGCCTGCGTCCCCACCTAAGCGAAAAGCTGCTGCGCCTGCCGCGCTGCTGCCAGCCCAGCGACGTTACCCGCATCGTGCGGCATCCGCCCGCGCGAGCGGACTGCGGCCTGCCCGCACACGGCACCGTGTTCGCCTGCTTCAACGGCACGCACAAGCTCAACGCGGCCTCGTTCGGGCGGATGATGGAGATCCTGCGGCAGGTGGGAGGCAGCGTGCTGTGGCTGCGCTCCGGCCCGGAGGGCGCGGACCGTCGCCTGCGCACTGCCGCCGCCGCGGCCGGCATCGCGCCGGAGCGGCTGGTCTTCATGCCGCAGCTGCCGCACCTGGAGTACCTGGCACGCTACAACCACGCCGACCTGTTCCTAGACACGCTGCCGTACAACGCGCACGCCAGCGCTTCGGATGCGCTGTGGGCGGGTTGTCCGCTGCTCACGTGTCGCGGGCGCGGCTTCCCTGGCCGGGTCGCCGCCAGCCTGCTCCATCACCTGGACATGCCGGAGCTCGTCTGCGAGAACGAAACCGCCTTCGTCGCCACCGCCGTCCTGTACGGCAACGACCGCGAAGCGCTGGAAATGCTGCGCCTGCGCCTCGCGATGCAGCGTGCGAACAATCCACTGTTCGACATGCAGGGCTTTGCCGCCGACTTCCGCCGCATGCTCAAGGCCATCAGCGCCAGGTATCGCAGCGGGCGACCGGCAATGGACCTGGATCTGTAGGCTGCGCGCAACCGCTCAGGCGGTATGGAATCCATGCAGCGGCTGATCGGCCAGCTCCGCACGATCCACGCTCGTCACCGTCGCACCGGGCGGCCCCTGGCGCAGCCAGTGCTCCAGCAGGCCGAGCGCCGTCGCCTTGCCGCTGGCGACCACTTCGACACGGCCGTCCGGCAGGTTCTTCGCGTAACCGGCCAGGCCCAGGGCCAACGCCTGCTCGCGGGTGCCGGCGCGGAAGCGCACCCCCTGTACCCGGCCGCTGACCAGGAAGCGCGCGGCCGGCATCAGTGTTTCGTCCTGCCGATCGCCGCATCCAGCTTGGCGGCGTTGATCGGGCCGATGAAGTGCGTGGCTACAGTGCCATCGGGTGCGATCAGGTACGTGGTGGGCAGGCCGCGCGGTTCGTCGAAATCCTTGAGCGGCTTGTCCAGGGTGACCTGGGCGACCGGGTACACCACCGGATGCTTCTTGAGGAATGCCTTGATATCGGCCGGTTCGCTGTCCTCATAGGCCAGGCCGATCGCGCGCACGTCCGGGTGCGTGGCCACGTAATGCGAGAGTTCCGGCATCTCCGCGATGCACGGCACGCACCAGGTGGCCCAGAAATTCACGATCACCCAGTGTCCGCGCTGTGCGGCGAGATCGTAGGGCCGGCCATCCAGCGTGGTGGCATGGATGGATGGATGCACGGGCATCGACGCGCGCGCCGTGCCCAGCAACGCCAGCGGCAACGCCAGCGCGGCGAGCCAGGTGGACCTGTTCATGCGGAATTCTCCCGTTGATCGGCGGCTGCGGAAGCCACCGGAAAGACGTGGTGGAGCGGCGTACCCAGGGTGGCACGCAACGACGCCGCAAGTTCGGCCAGCATCGCCAGCAGTTCCTGCGGCAACTGCAAGTCCAGCGCCGCCGCTTCCTGTGCCGGCTGCAACGGCAGACGGTAGTTGCTGTGCCGGTATACGCGCAGCAGGTCGGCGCAGTCCAGGCTGCGGCTGAGCAGCCAGCCGCCGGCCTCGCTGCGCTGGATCAGGTCGGCGCGCTGCAAGTCGTCGAAATACGCCGCCACCAGCGCGCTGCGCAGGCGCGGCTCGCCGGCACGGATCAGCGCCGGGTCCACGCTGTCGCCGCGCCGCTGCGCGTCGATGAAGTGCCGCAGCACCACCAGCAGGCCGAGGAACTCCGAACCCTCCGGCAGCGTCTCGGTAGGCGGCTGGTAGTCGAACGCCGACACCGAGGCGGCGACCGAGGCGCCGAGGATCACGATGATCCACGACAGGTAGATCCACAACAGGAAGATCGGGATCGCCGCCAGCGCGCCATAGATGTCCTGGTAACTCTGCGCGTGCTGCACGAAGCGGGCAAAGCCCCAGCGCGCGAGTTCGAACAACAGCGCGCCGAGCAGCGCGCCGATCGCCGCGTTGCGCCGCGACACCCTGCTGTTCGGGATCAGCACGTACATCAGCCACAGCGTGATGTACGTGACCACGAACGGCAGCATGCCGAGCAGGCGCTGGCCCATGCTCACCAGCTGGCCCGTCGCGGCCTGCAGCAGCGGCACGGCGGTGACATAGGAGGTGAGCGCGATGCCGCCCATCACCAGGATGGGCCCCAGCGTCAGCGCGGCCCAGTACAGCAGCAGCCGCGATCCCCAGCCCCGCGGCTGGCGCACGCGCCAGATGCGGTTCAGCCGGTCCTCGATGCTCACCATCATCGAGATCGCGCTGAACAGCATCACCAGGATGCTGATGCCGGTGAGTTTGCGTGCGTTCGTGGCGAACGCCACCAGCGCCTCCTGCACCTTTTCGCCGGCTGCCGGCACGAAGTTGTTGAACACGAAGTTGAGCAGGGTCTCGCGCGCCGTCTCGAACATCGGAAACGCGGCGAACATCGTCAGCACCGCCACGGTGAGCGGCACCAGCGAGACCAGCGTGGTGTAGGACAGCGCGCCGGCGGTCTCGAAGCACTTGTCGTCGACGAAGCGCTGCCACAGGAAGCGGCCGAAACTCAGCGTGCGGTCGCGGTCGAAGCGCAGTTGCATGGGGCGGCTCGCAAAATCGGAAGCGTTCGTGTTGAGCGTAGCGGAACGAAGTTCCGCGAAGTCAAAACACCAGGCACCCGGAATTCCCTGCCCTTCGACTTCCTCGCTCCTCAAAGCATGGCCATCCTTGGCCATTTTCCGCATAGGCCCGCGGGCCTACGCTCAGGGCGAACGGATGTTTTGATAGCTTCTACACTAACGCATCGCCCACATCGCGCCCACACGCATGAACGACATCCTCGTCCTCTACTACAGCCGCAGCGGCCATACCGCTCAGCTGGCACGGCTGATCGCCCGCGGCATCGAAGAGATCCCGGGCGCGCGCGCGCGCCTGCGCCAGGTGCCTCCGGTGGCGCCGGTCACCGAAACCGCACAGCCCCCGGTGCCGGACGAGGGCGCGCCCTACGTGGCGAAGCAGGACCTCGCCGAGTGCAGCGGCCTGGCGCTGGGGAGCCCCACCCGCTTCGGCAACATGGCCGCGCCGCTCAAGCACTTCCTCGACACCACCGGCGCCGAATGGGCCAGCGGCACCCTCGTGGGCAAGCCCGCCGCGGTGTTCACCTCCACCAGCACCATGCACGGCGGCCAGGAATCCACCCTGCTGACGATGGCGCTGCCGCTGCTGCACCACGGCGTGCTGCTGCTGGGCATCCCGTTCACCGAGCCCGCGCTCACCGCCACCCTGAGCGGCGGTTCGCCTTACGGCGCCAGCCACGTCGCCGGTCCCAAGGGCGAGAACGCCATCAGCGAGCACGAGCGCGAACTGGCCCGCGCGCTGGGCCGGCGCCTCGCCGATACCGCACGCAAGTTGACCGTGGGCGCATGAACAGCGCCGCCATCCTGCCGATCGAGCAGAAACTGGGCCTCGCCGCCTGGGCCTCGCTCGCCGCATTGCAACTCGTCTGGCACGCATGGCTGTTGCCGCCGCAGAGCCTGCCCGTGGCGCTGGCGATGGCGATCACACTGGGCCCGCTGCTGTTGCCGCTCGCCGCACTGCGCAAGCCTCGCCGCGCCCTGCTCTGGGTCGGCATCCTCGCCCTGTTCTATTTCTGCCACGGCGTCGCCGAGGCGTGGAGTTCGCCCGCCGAACGCGCGCCGGCCACCGCCGAGATCGCACTGACCCTGTTGCTGATCGGCACGTTGGGCGCAGGCGTACGGCGCCCGCGCCGCTGACGACGCTATATCCATCGATCGGGAGATCCGTATGCCCCAGCCACGCGAACTGCTGAAGGCCGCCGACATCGAGGCAATGGAGGCGGTGGCCAGCCTCCACTCGCTGAACCCGAACGCGCTGCGCCTGCACAAGTCGCTGGGCGACGCCACCGGCCTCACCCAGCTTGGTTTCCACCGCATCGAGCTGATGCCCGGGCGCGACTCCAGCGAATACCACTGCCACCACTACGAGGAAGAGTGCGTCTACGTGCTGGCGGGGCATGGGCGCGCGCTGATCGACGAGCAGGCGCACGCCGTCGGCCCCGGCGACTTTCTCGGCTTCGCGCGCAACGGCCCGGCCCATGTGATCACCAACACCGGCGACGCGCCGCTGGTACTGCTGGTGGCCGGCCAGCGCCTGGAGCAGGACATCTGCGACTACCCGCACCGCCGCAAGCGCCTGTACGTGCGCGGCGAGCAGGGCGACCTGGTGGACTTCGACGCGATCGTGCCGGACTGACTGCACCGCTCACGCCGGCCGCAGGGCTTCCAGCCCGGTGAACACCGCCACCGCGATCAGCAGGCCGCCCACGCAGCGCATGGCCAGCACGCCGCTCGCCGGGCGGCCCTGCAGCCAACCGCGCACGCGCTCGGCCAGCAAGGCCAGCGTGCCGTACACGCCGCACTGGGTCAGCGCGATGATCGCCCACAGCACCAGCGCCTGCAGCCACAACAGGCCATCGGCCGGGCGCAGGAACTGCGGGAAGATCGCCAGCATGAACAGGTAGGCCTTGGGATTGAGCAGGCAGGTGAACAGCCCCTGCCGGAAGGTCGCGCCCAGCGGCGCCGCCGTATGCCCGGCCACCGGCGCGTGGAGCGCCACCGCGCTGCGCAGCAGTGAGATCCCGATCCAGGCGATGTACAGCGCGCCGGCCAGCAGCAACGCATGGAACACGCCAGGCACCAGGCGGATCAGCACGCTGATGCCCAGCGCCGTCATCAGCACGTGGCAGGCGCCGCCCGCCACGATGCCGCCCAGCGCCGCGAGGCCGCGGGCGCGGCCGCCGCTCAGCGCGCTGCCGAACACGAAAGCCATGTCCAGCCCCGGCAGGGCGATCACCCCGAACACCAGCACGAAGAACAGCCACAGCCCGGCGGCGTGGCTCATCGCGTCGCCTCGCCGGCAGCCTCCAGCCAGCGCAACCGCGAGCGCGGCGTGGGATCCATCGCCAGCAGCTCCGGCGTCCCGCGCAGCATGCCGCTGGCCAGCAAGGCCTTGGCTGCAGCCTGCATCGCCGGTTCCAGCTGTGCGTGCAGGATGGCTTCGTCACGCACCACGCCGAGCCAGACCAGGTAAGGACCGTCCACGCGCACCGGCAGCTGGGGAAAGTTGTTCGCTTCGTCCAGCGTCACCAGGATGCCGGCCGGCCGAGCACCGGCCGCACGGTAACTCTCGAACTGCGCCTCCGCGTGCGCGGCGAACACCGCTTCGCTGCCCGGCTTCACCGCGAACAACTGCGCCACCACGATGCCCTGGGCACCCTGCGCTTCATCCACCGGATCCACCGCCGGCAGCAGCGCCACGCCGGTGTCCGCCCGCAACGGGCGCAGCAGCAGCACGTCGTCGCTGTCGGGCAGCAGCGCATTCACCTTCATCCGGTGTTCGCGCCACAGCGGCCCGTAGTAGAACTGCGCGTTCACCACCGCTCGCGAGGGCATGTCGCGGAAACCGCGCAGCCACACGAAGCGATCCGCCTGGCCGCGCGGCAGGAACTGGCCGTGCACCATCGCGCCCAGCTGCTCGAAGGCCTCCGGGAAATAAGTGTCGAAATAGCTGGCGAAGCGCTTCTGGCCGCCTTGGCTGGTGGTGTAGCGGCGCAGCTCCACGACCTGGGAGCCGGGAAGGTGAGCAATGCTCTGGAAGTCGGGCGAGTGGTGCGGCGTCTCGTGCATGGCGGTTCCTGGGCGGTTGAGGACGAGTCGCGTGCACGCTATGCCCCAATCAGGACAGATTCCGCCCTGATGAATCGCTACACTGCGTCCATGACCCGCCCCACCACCCGCGTGCTGGCCGTGCTGGAACTGCTGCAGGGCCGTGGCCGCATCGCCGGCCCTGAGCTGGCCCGGCAAATCGGCGTGGACGGGCGCACCCTGCGCCGCTACATCGCGATGCTGGAAGAAATGGGCATTCCGATCGTCGCCGAGCGCGGGCGTTACGGTGCCTACATGCTGGTGCCCGGCTTCAAGTTGCCGCCGCTGATGTTCGGCGACGACGAGGCGCTGGCGCTGTCGGTGGGGCTGGTCGCGGCGCGCGGGCTGGGCCTGGCCGAGGCCGCGCCGGCCGTCGCCAGCGCCCAGGCCAAGCTGGCGCGCGTCACGCCGGAGCGCCTGAAGCGGCAGCTGCACGCGATCGCCGAGACGGTGCGCGTCGACCTCGCCCACGCCAGCGATGCCCCGCACAGCAACGAGGCGTTGATCGCGCTCACCGCCGCCGCGCAGGCACAGCAGCGCGTGCACCTGCACTACACCACGCCGCAGCACCAGCGCAGCGAGCGCGACGTCGATCCCTACGGCCTCGCCTGGCGTGCGGGGGCCTGGTACGTGGTGGGCTGGTGCCACCTGCGCCGCGACCTGCGCTCGTTCCGGCTGGACCGCGTCGGCGCGGTGCGGGCGCTGGCCGCGCATTTCGAGCGCCCCGCCGGCTTCGATCCACTCGAACAACTCGCTTTCAGCCTCGCCACCCTGCCGCGCAGCGTTGCGATCGAGGTACTGCTGCGCACCGACCTGAAGACCGCGCGCAACGCCTTCTCGCTCGCCTTCGGCCTGTTCGAGCCGGTCGCCGGCGGCGTACTCCTGCGCAGCAGCGCGGACGACCTGGCCTGGTTTGCACGCCAGCTGGCGCGGCTGCCGTTCGGCTTCGAGGTGCGCACCCCGGCACGCCTGCGCAGCGCGCTCAAACGACACGCGGTGCGCCTGCTCAAGCTGGCCGGCGGGGGCTGAGCGGAGTTCGCGGCTCACGCGCTGGGGACGGCACCCTTGCCTATACTGGCGCGGTCGATCCGACCGGAGCCGGCCATGGGATTCCTGCAAGACGCCCCACAGCTTGCCCACCCGTACCGCAACGACCGCCTGCTGCATGCGCTGCTCGAACGCACCCTGCCCGCCGCGCGCCGCGCCGCGCTGGAGGCCGACCTCGATGCGCTGGGCGGCTACGCTCTGGCGGCCTGGCGGCGCGCCGCCGTCACCACGCGTCGCAAGCCGGTGCTCACGCAGTGGGATGCCTGGGGCCGCCGCGTCGACCGCATCGAGCTGACCACGGCGTGGCGGGAAGGCCCGGACATCACCACCCGCCATGCGCTGCTCGCCAGCGGCCACGAGGCCCACGAGCACGCAAGGCTGGAGGAATTCGCCCGCGTCTACCTCTACCACGTGGCCAGCGAGTTCTACACCTGCCCGCTGGCGATGACCGACGGCGCGGCGACGGCACTGAAAGCCTCGGGCAACCGGGCCCTGCTCGAGCGTGCGCTGCCGCATTTCCTCAGCCGCGACCCGGCCACGTTCTGGCTGAGCGGCCAGTGGATGACCGAGACGCGCGGCGGCTCGGACGTAGGGCAGACCGAGACCATGGCGCGGCAGGACGCCGACGGCCAATGGCGCCTGCACGGCCGCAAATGGTTCAGCTCGGCGGTGGTGGGCGAAGCGGCGCTGGCGCTGGCCCGCCCCGAAGGCGCCGGCGACGGTTCCGGCGCGCTGGCGCTGTTCTACGTGGAGACCATGGATGGCGCGCAGCGGAAGCCGCAGCTCCTGATCGACCGCCTCAAGGACAAGCTGGGCACCCATGAGCTGCCCACCGCCGAGATCCACCTCGACGGCCTGCCCGCCTGGCCACTGGGCGACCTGGCGAACGGCGTGCGCCAGGTGGCGCCGATGCTCAACGTCACCCGTACGTGGAACGCGGTGTGCGCTGTCGCCAGCATGGCGCGAGCGACCGTGCTGGCGCGCGACTACGCCGAACGCCGCCAGGCCTTCGGTCGTCCCCTGATCGAACAGCCGCTGCACGCGCAGACCCTGGCCGACATGCAGGCCGAGTTCGAGGGCGCATTCGCATTGGCCTTCGAGGTGGCGCAACTGCTTGGCCGCGTGGAGCACGGTGCAGCCGCGCCGCACGAAGCCGCGCTGCTGCGCCTGCTCACCCCGCTGGCCAAGCTGTGGACGGGCAAGCTCGCGGTGCGCCTCTGCTCCGAGGCGCTGGAATGCTTCGGCGGCGCCGGCTACATCGAGGATACCGGCCTGCCCCAGCTGCTGCGCGACGCGCAGGTCTACGCGATCTGGGAAGGCACCACCAACCTGCTGGCGCTGGATGCGTTGCGCGTGCTGGCGGGCGACGGGCTGGCCGCGTTGCGCACCGCCGCAGCCACCTGGCTGCAGGGCGGCGATCCGCATGCCGCATTCGCGATCGATGCCGCGCTGGACGCCGCCGCCACGCACCTCGATGCGCTATCGGCGGATCGCGCCACGCTGGAGGCCGGTGCGCGCGGGCTCACGCTCACCCTGGCGCGCAGCGCGGCGGCGGCGTTGCTGGCCCGGCAGGCGGCGTGGGCGCTGGCGCGCGGGGACACGCGTCCGGCGGCGGCGCTGCGCCGCTTCCTCGGCCACGGCCTGCTGCGGCTGGCCGATACCGGAACGGACGACACCGCCCTGCTGCTGGGGTGAGCGCCGCACGGACGCAACCCGCTAAAATGCGCGGATTCCCCCTTGCGGCGCAGCGACCATGCAGCATCTCACCATCGTCACCACCGGCGGCACCATCGACAAGATCTATTTCGACGACAAGTCGGACTACAAGATCGGCGCGCCGCAGATCGGCGAGATCCTCGGCCAGCTCGGCGTGGCCTTCCAGTTCGACGTGATCCCGATCCTGCGCAAGGACAGCCTGCACGTCACCGACGAGGACCGCGCGCTGATCCGCTCCACCATCGAGGCGCAGCCGCACCGCCATGTGCTGGTGACGCACGGCACCGATACCATGGTGGAAACCGCCAAGGTGCTGGCCGGCATCCCGGGCAAGACCATCGTGCTCACCGGCGCGCTGAACCCGGCCCGGTTCCAGGGTTCGGACGCGGTGTTCAACATCGGCTGCGCGGTGGCCGCGGTGCAGACCCTGCCCGATGGCGTCTACATCACCATGAACGGCCGCGTGTGGGACCCGGCCAAGGTGCGCAAGAACCGCGCGGAGAACCGGTTCGAGGAAGTGAAGGGCTGAGGCGGCGGTTCCGCGTCCTCTCCCGGCAGGGAGAGGGAGCCGAAACTACAGCATGCCGGTTTCGAGCTTCGCCGCGTCGGACATCATCGAGTGCGTCCACGGCGGGTCGAACACCAGGTCGATGTCGGCCTCGGCGACGGTGGGGATCATCTCCAGCTTGGTGCGGGCGTCGTCCACCAGGATGTCGCCCATGCCGCAGCCGGGCGCGGTGAGGGTGAGCTTGACGTAGACCTTGCGCTGGCCGTCCTCGCGCTGCTCCAGGCTGAGGTCGTAGACCAGGCCCAGTTCGACCACGTTCACCGGGATCTCGGGATCGAACACGGTGCGCAACTGGTCCCAGGCCAGTCTCTCCACGTCGGCGTCGGTGGCGTCCGCCGGCACCTCGATCGGCAACGGCTTCTCCTTGCCCAGCGCCTCGGCATCGCCGCCGGCGATGCGGAACAGGTTGCCGTCCACGTACACGGTGAAGCTGCCGCCCAGCGCCTGGGTGATGTAGCCGATCTGGCCGGCGGGCAGGCGCACCGTTTCACCCTGCGGCACCATCACCGCATCGCAGTCGCGCAACAGGGTGAAGGGTTCGCTGCTCAGACTGAAACCGCTCATGCCACCGCCAATCCGTCATGAAAGATGGGCGCCGCACGGCGCACCAGGCTGTCTATTATGCCGTGCCGGGCCGCCGGCATCCTGCCCCAGATCAGGCCGGCGCCGCGAATTGCAAGCCGCGACGTGCCAGCGCACGGCACCGGCCGGCGCCGGCAACCGGCTATGATCGGGGCTTTGCCCATCGGACCGACGCATGCCCAGCCCTTCCGTCTTCCGTTCCCCACCATGAAGCCGCGCGACATCCTGCTGTACGTATTCGCGCTGTTCTGCGCGGCGATGATGGGCCTGGCCGTGGGTGCGACATGGATGGTGGCGGCGATGTACCTGCGCCAGTCCGCGCCCTGGCTGGCGCCGGCGGCGGGCGTGCTGCTGGCGTGGGCGACCCGTCACTGGATCCGCCGGCCCGGCGTGGGCGCGGCGGGGCTGGCGGCGTTCGCCACCTTGCTGGCGGCGCTCTACTTCAACATGCTGATGGCCGCGATCCAACTTGCCGGGAATTTCGGCATGAGCCTCACCGAAGCCATCCGCACTGCCGGCACCGGCATGCTGTTGGCGCTGGCGCAACTGGGCCTGCGCCCGATCGACGGAGCCTGGTACGCCGCAGGCGTGTTGCTGGCGGCATGGCTGGCCTGGTGGCGGAAGCGGTGATCCTGGAGGTACCCCCGCGATCGTCCTGATCGCGAGGATCAAACAGGCAGCCGTCCATGGCTGCATTGCTTGTGCCCCTGCGATCGTCCCTGATCGCGAGGGTCAAACGGGCGGCCATCCATGACCGCACTGCTCAAGCCCTTGCGATCATCCATGATCGCCAGAATCAAACGGGCGGCCATCCATGACCGCACTGCTCAAGCCCTTGCGATCATCCATGATCGCCAGAATCACACGGGCGGCCATCCATGGCCGCACTCTTCAATGGATCAGGTCTCCAGCGCCTTCAGCTCGCTGACCAGCTGGCCGGCGGCGGCCTGGCCGTCGCCGTAGAGCATGCGGGTGTTGTCGGCGTAGAACAGCGCGTTCTCGATGCCGGCGAAGCCGGTGCCCTTGCCGCGCTTGATCACGATCACCTGTTTTGCCGCGGCGACGTCGAGAATGGGCATGCCGTAGATCGGCGAGGACGGATCGGTCTTCGCCATCGGGTTCACCACGTCGTTGGCGCCGATCACCAGCACCACGTCGGTATTGGGGAACTCGGGGTTGATGTCGTCCATGTCCTCGATCAGGTCGTAGGGCACGCCCGCCTCGGCCAGCAGCACGTTCATGTGCCCGGGCATGCGGCCGGCCACCGGGTGGATCGCGAACTTCACCTTCACCCCGCGCTCGATCAGCAGCTTGGCAAACTCCCACACCTTGTGCTGCGCCTGCGCCACCGCCATGCCGTAGCCGGGCACGATCGCCACGCGCTCGGCGTAGGCCATCATCACCGCCGCGTCGGCGGCCTCGACAGGCTTCTGGCTGCCTGCGATCTCCTGCGCCGCGCCGCCCGCCGCCGCGCCGAAGCTGCCGAACAGCACGTTGCCCAGCGAGCGGTTCATCGCCTTGGCCATCAGCTGGGTCAGCAAGGTGCCCGCCGCGCCCACCACCATGCCGGCGATGATCATCGCCTCGTTGCCCAGCACGTAGCCCTCGAACGCCACCGCGAGGCCAGTGAACGCGTTGTACAGCGAGATCACCACCGGCATGTCGGCGCCGCCGATCGGCAGCGTCATCAGCAGGCCGAACAGCAGGGCGAACACGAAGAAACCCGCGATCACCGGCATCGTGAGGTCGCCGCCGGCCAGCATCGCGCCATGCAGCAGCGCCAGCAGCAGCACCAGCAGGTTCACGATGCGCTGGCCGGGGAAGACGAAACGCCGGTCCAGCCAGCCCTGCAGCTTGGCAAAGGCGATCAGCGAACCGGAGAAGCTCACCGCGCCGATCAGCGCGCCCAGCACGCCCAGCACCAGGGCCACTGGCGAGAGCGGCGCCATCGCGGGCGCTTGATGCAGGGCATCGATCGCCCAGCCCTCGGGCCGCAGCGGCGAGGTGTCCGGCACCGCCGGCAGCACCCGACGCACGTGGGCCACCAGCTCCACCGCGCCGATGGCCGCCGCCGCACCGCCGCCCATGCCGTTGTACAGCGCCACCATCTGCGGCATCGCGGTCATCGCCACGCGCCGGCCACTCCACCATGCCGCGGCCACGCCGATCAGGACCGCCGCCAGGATCAGTCCGCGGTGGTGCAGCTCCGGCAGCGCGAGCGTGGCCAGCACCGCCAGCAACATGCCCACGCCCGCCCACACGATGCCGCCGCGCGCGGTGCGCGGCGAACTCATGCGTTTCAGTCCCAGGATGAACAGCAGCGCGGCGAGGAAATAGCAGGCCTTGACCAGGGCGGGCAGCCAGCTCATGGCTTGTCCCCCGGCTTGCCGGCGCTGGGCTTGAACATCTCCAGCATGCGCTCGGTGACCACGTAGCCGCCGGCCGCGTTGCCGGCACCCAGCAGCACGGCAAGAAAGCCCAGGCCGGTCTCGAACGGTGTAGTGGCGTGGCCAAGCGCTATCATGGCGCCCACCAGCACGATGCCGTGAACGAAATTGGAACCGGACATCAGCGGGGTATGCAGGATCACCGGTACCCGCGCGATGATTTCGTGGCCGGTGAACGCGGCCAGCATGAAGATATACAGCGCCAGGAACCCGTCGAGCATGTGCTTCCCCCGCCTCGCAGCCATGTCCGCCGCATCATACGGTACAAGGCCTGCCCGGATTCATCCCCGCGCGGACGGCGCGGCGCCCGGCCGGTCAACCCGCGCCGGGCTTCGGCGTTGAGCACGGGTGTCGAACTGATGGAGCCCAGGCATGCATCTGCCGACGACGCCGACGAGGCGGCCATGAACAGCCTCGCAGGCACACTCGATGCCGAACTGCTGGCCGAGACCGCGCAGGAGACCCCTGCCACCCTCGACGCCTTCCTGGCGCAGGTGGAGCGGCGTGCCTTCCGCATGGCCGAACTGAACCTGCGCCAGCGCGAGGACGCCATGGACGCGGTGCAGGACGCCATGCTGCGGCTGGTCAAGCACTACCGCGACAAGCCGTCCGGCGAATGGGCGCCGCTGTTCTGGGGCATCCTGCGCCGGCGCATCGTCGACCTGCAGCGCCGCCGCAAGGTGCGCTCGATCGTGGTGGGCTGGCTGGGTGGCGGCCGCGACGACGAGGGCGACGAGCTGCCCAGCTGGGAACCGGCCGACCACGGCCCCGGCCCGCTGGACCGCCTGCAGGACGCGCAGTCCTGGGGCGATCTCAGCACCGCGCTGGGCGAGCTGCCCCGGCGCCAGCGCGAGGCCTTCATGCTGCGCATGCTGGAGGGCCTGGACGTGGCAGAGACCGCACAGGCCATGGGCTGCTCCGAAGGCAGCGTGAAAACGCATCTGTCGCGCGCCATGCAACGGCTGCGCGAGCAACTGGAGGACTGGCGATGAACACATCGCAGAAACAGCTGGAACACCGCGCCCGCGAGCTTTATCTGGAGGCCGCGCGGCGCATCGACCCCGCCACCGCGGGCCGCCTGCGCGCCGCACGCCGCGAGGCGCTGGCCAGCACGCGACGGGCGCAGCGGCCGCACCATCTCGCGCGCTGGCTGGTGCCGTCCGGCGCCTGCGCGGCGATCGCGCTGGCGGCCCTGCTGGTATGGCCGTCCGCGCCGCACCCGGTCGCCACCGCCCCGATCACCGCCGCCACGACCGCCGGCGAAACCGACAACCCGTTGCCGCCCGACCCTGAACAGGCCGATCCCAACCTGTACCAGAACCTCGACTTCTACGGCTGGCTGGCTGCCAACGACAATCAGTCCTCGACACGCTGAACCATGATCCTGTCCGCACGACCGCTGCTGTCGCTCACCCTCGCCACCCTGCTCGGCGGCCTGGCCGCGCCCGCGCTGCATGCGCAGGCAGCGCCGGCACCAACCCACTGGAACAACCTCACACCGGCCCAGCGCGACGTGCTGGCGCCGCTGCGGCAGGAATGGGACACCATGCCGCCGCGCCGGCAGCAGCACATGCTGGAGAAGAGCGAGCAGTGGGTGACCCTGCCTCCGCAAAAGCGCGAGGAGATCCGCGAGCGCATCGCCCGTTGGCAGCAGATGACACCGGCCGAGCGCAAGCAGGCACGCGAGAACCAGCGCCTGTTCCGCCAGCTGCCGCCCGAGCAGCGCGCACAGCTGCACGCGGCCTACAGGCGTTTCCAGCAACTGCCGCCGGACCGCCGCGCCCAGTTGATGAAGCAATGGCATGCCATGCCGCCTGCCCAGCGGCTGCGCTGGCTGCACCGCGGCCAGGGGCGCTGACCGGCGCTCTCTTCGACACCGGCCCGCTGCCGCGATCAAGCCCCGAACAGCACCTCGCCGGCGCGCACCAGGCAGCTCTTCAGCACCAGTTCGTCGCCGAAATCCGCTGCCAGCGCACCCTCCTTCAGCAGCAGCTCGGTGAAGTTCAGTACGTTGCGCGCATACATCTCCGACGCATGCAGCGGCGCACCGGCCGGCAGGTTGAGCGGACCGAGGATGGTCACGCCTCCCTGTTCCACGCGCTCGCCCGGCCGGGTCAGCTCGCAGTTGCCGCCGCTCTCGGCCGCCAGGTCCACGATCAGTGCGCCCGGCTTCATGCCGGCGACCATCGCGGCGGTGACGATCTTCGGCGCGGGACGTCCGGGCACCGCCGCGGTGCTCACGACCACGTCGAAAGCCGCGAGGCGCTCGGCCAGCGCCTGCTGCTGCGCCGCGCGCTCTTCTGGCGACAGCTCGCGGGCGTAGCCGCCGCTGCCCGCGGCGCTGACGCCGAGCTCGAGGAACTTCGCACCCAGCGACTCCACCTGCTCGCGCGTCTCCGGGCGCACGTCGTAGCCCTCGGTCTGCGCCCCCAGCCGGCGCGCGGTGGCGATCGCCTGCAGGCCGGCCACGCCGGCGCCGATCACCAATACCTTCGACGGACGGATCGTGCCCGCCGCCGTGGTCAGCATCGGAAAGAATTTCGGGCAGGCCTCGGCGGCGATCAGCATCGCGCGATAGCCGGCCACTGCCGCCTGCGAGCTCAGCACGTCCATCGCCTGCGCGCGGGTGGTGCGCGGCAGCAGCTCCAGCGCGAACGCGGTCAACTTGCGCGCGGCCAGCGCGGCGATGCGTGATTCGGCGCCATAGGGGCGCAACTGCCCCACCACCCACGCACCCTCGCGCAAAGCCGCGAACACTGTATCGTCCGGCGGCAGCACGCAGGTCAGCAGGTCGGCCTGCGCCAGCACCTCGCCCGCCGCGGCGAAGTCCGCGTCTGCATACGCCTCGTCGGGGAAACCCGCCGCCGTGCCCGCGCCGTGCTCCAGCAACACCCGCAAGCCCCTGCCGCGGAGCTTCTTCGCCATCTCGGGCGTGATCGCCACGCGGCGTTCGCCGGCGGCGGTCTCTCGCAAGGCGGCCACAGTGATCGGCATCGCGTATCCCCTCGTGGAAGCTCGTCGCATCTTAGCCGCACTCGCTCATGCTTGGACGCACCGCCCGCGCGCGCTAACCTGACCCGCCGCCACGGGGTACACGGAGAACACGATGCCCGTATCCGTCCCGCACGACGAACTGCTGGCCCTGGCGCGCGCCGCCCGCGAGCAGGCCCACGCTCCGTATTCCGGCTTCGCCGTGGGTGCCGCGCTGCTCGCCCGCGACGGTCGCCGCTTCACCGGCTGCAACGTGGAGAACGCGTCCTACGGCCTGTGCAACTGCGCCGAGCGCACTGCCTTGTTCTCCGCCATCGCGGCCGGCTGCAAGCCCGGCGACTTCGCGGCGATCGCGGTGATCGCCGACTGCGCGGCGCCGGTCAGCCCCTGCGGCGCCTGCCGCCAGGTGATGAGCGAACTGTGCCACGACGACATGCCGGTGCTGCTCGCCAACCTGCACGGCGACACGGCGCAGACCAGCGTGGCGGCGCTGCTGCCCGGCGCGTTCACCCTGGCGCCGCGCTGATGCGCCGCGTCTCGCGGGTTACCATGCGCTTTTCCACGACGCGATCCCGCCATGGCCGATCCGCTTGAGTTGCTGCTGCAACGCCACTCCGTTCCTTCGCGCCAGCTCGGCGAGCCCGCGCCCGACGAGGCTACGCTGCGCGAGCTGCTCACTGCTGCGATCCGGGTGCCAGACCACGGCAAGCTGGTGCCGTTCCGCCTGATCCGGCTGGAAGGCGAGGCCAAGCTGCGCTTCGGCGAGCAGCTGGCCGAACTCGCGATCCGCAAGCAGCCGGAACTGTCCGACGCCAAGCGCGAGAAGGAACGCCTGCGCTACACCTTCGCACCGCTGGTGATCGCCGTGGTCGCGCGGCTCGACGAGACCAGCAAGGTGCCTGCGATCGAGCAACGCCTGTGCGCCGGCAACGTGGCCTACAACCTTTTGCTCGGCGCGTACGCGCTGGGTTACGGCGCACAGTGGCTTACCGGCTGGGCCGCCTACGACTCCGACGTCGCCGCCTTGCTGGGACTCGCCGAGAACGAGCACGTGGTCGCCTTCGTGCACCTGGGCATGCCGCAGATCGAGGTGCCCGACCGCGAACGCCCCGCGCTGGACGACGTGCTCAGCATGTGGACGCCGTGAACGCGAACCGCCGCGGCGCCGCGCACCTGGTCGATGGAAGCCTTTACGTGTTCCGTGCCTGGCACTCCATGCCGGACGAATTCCACGACGCTGACGGCCATCCGGCCAATGCTGTGCACGGCTACACCCGCTTCCTGTGCGAGCTGCTGGAGAAAGTACAGCCGGAACGGCTGGCGGTGGCCTTCGACGCCTCGCTCACCAGCTCGTTCCGCAACGCGATCTACCCGCCTTACAAGGCCAACCGCGAGCTGCCGCCGCCCGATCTCGAACGCCAGTTCGTGCAGTGCCGCGAGGTGACCTCCGCGCTCGGCGTCCCGGTGCTGATCGACCACCAGTACGAAGCCGACGACCTGATCGGCAGCGCGCTGTGGGGCCTGCGCGCGCACGGCGTGCCTGGCGTGATCGTCTCCGCCGACAAGGACTTCGGCCAGTTGCTGGGCGAGCACGACGAACAGTGGGATTACGCCCGTAACCTGCGCTGGGGCCCCGCCGGCGTGCACGAGAAACTCGGGGTGCACCCGCACCAGGTGGCCGACTACCTCGCGCTGTGCGGCGATGCCGTGGACAACATCCCCGGCGTGCCCGGCATCGGCGCCAAGACCGCCGCCGCCCTGCTCGGCCACTTCGGCAGCCTCGACGCGCTGCTCGAACGCGTGGACGAAGTGGCCTTCCTGCGCATCCGCGGCGCCGCCAGCTGCGCCGCGAAACTGCGCGAGCACGGCGAGCAGGCGCGGCTCTACCGGCGCCTTACCCGCATTGCGCTGGATGCTCCCGTGCCGGACGGTGCCCGCGCACTGCGGCGCGAAGCCGGCGACGCCGCCGCGATCGACGCGCTGTGCGAGCGGCTGCGCTTCGGACCGCTGACGCGGACGCGGCTCAAGACGCTGATCGGGTGAAGCTGCAGCGGCGAGCACCGGGCAAGGCCTGCGCTTGGTCGCCGCGTCCGGCGCCAACGGCGGCCGCCGTGCACCTCAAGACAATCGCCCCGCGACGCGCCATCTTGCGCGCATGTTGAAGGGAACCCTCTACGCACTCGCCGCCGGCCTGATGTGGGGCGTGGTCTTCGTCGCACCCTTGCTGCTGCCGGACTACCCGCCTGCGCTGCAGTCGGTGGGACGCTACCTCGCCTTCGGCCTGATCGCGCTGCCGCTGGCCTGGCTGCACAGGGACGCATTGCGCCAGCTGGGCCGTGCCGACTGGGTCGAGGCCGTCAAGCTCGTCGCGGTGGGCAACCTGCTGTACTACCTGTGCCTGGCCAGCGCGATCCAGCGCGCCGGCGCACCGTTGCCCACGATGATCGTGGGTACCTTGCCGGCGGTCATCGCGATCGCCGCCAACCTGCGCAACGGCCGCCGCGACGGCAGGCTGCCGTGGCGGCGGCTGGCGCCGCCGCTGCTGCTGATCGTCGTCGGCATCGCCTGCGTGAACCGCGCCGAGCTGGTCGAGTTGCAACACGCGCAAGGCGGCCTGGCGCGCTATCTCTCCGGCGCCCTGCTCGCCTGCGGCGCCGTGGCCTGCTGGACCTGGTACCCGCTGCGCAACGCCGACTGGCTTCGTCACCACCCCGACCGCAATCCGCGCGCCTGGGCCACGGCGCAAGGCGTGGCCACGCTGCCGTTGGCCGCACTCGGCTATGTCGCGCTGTGGGGCACGATGAAGGTAGCCGGCAGCCGCTTTCCGATGCCGCTGGGGTCGCACCCCGGCCTGTTCGTCGGCCTCATGGCGGCGATCGGCCTGTTCGCCTCGTGGCTGGGCACGCTGTGCTGGAACGAGGCCAGCCAGCGCCTGCCCACGGCCCTGGCCGGGCAGCTGATCGTGTTCGAGACGCTCGCCGCACTGGGCTACGCGTTTCTCCTGCGCCACGCCATACCGGCGCCGTCCGCCCTGCTGGGCATCGCGCTGCTGGTGGCCGGCGTGGTGCTGGCGGTGCGCGTGAAACCCGTGCCGTTGCCGGTGACCGAAGCGGACGGCGGCCGCATGGCAGGCTGAGCACTCTCGCGCGGTCCGCATCCTCCGTCGACTGCGTGTCGCCATCCATGCCCAGCGTGTGCACCTGCAGCTGCTTGCCGTCCGGCGTCAGCCCGGAACCCGGCAAGGTGCCTCTCTTGTCGGCGCCCTTCACCATCACCGCCGACACGGCCTGGGCGTCCGGCAGCATAAACAGCGTGTTGCCCTTGCCATCGACCATCAGGCCGGCGCGATCGCGCGCCGTGCCCTTCGGTGTATTGCGCGCACCCTTGTGGGTTGTGGGGGTGGAGCGCGGCGAACGCTGCCACCCGGCCGGCACCGGCGGCAGGGCTTGTCGAAAACCCGCCTGCCGTTTCGTCGCTACCGTGAAAGGGCGCCATCGCGGCGCGCCCACCCAAGGAGCCCCCATGAGCCTGCTGCTCTACATGCACCCGCTGTCCTCGTTCTGCCACAAGGTGCTGATCGCCCTGTACGAGAACGACACGCCGTTCGAGCCGCGCGTGGTGCGCCTGGATGACGAGGCCTCGCGGGAGGATTTCCGCAAGGTCTGGCCGATCCTGCGCTTCCCGGTGCTGCGCGACGAGGCGCGCGACCGCACGGTACCGGAGTCCACGGTCATCATCGAGTACCTTGCGCTGCACTATCCAGGCCGCACGGCCCTGGTCCCCGCCGATCCGCAGGCCGCGCTGGACGTACGCGAGCGCGACCGCTTCTTCGACCTTTACCTGCACGTGCCCACGCAGAAGATCATCACCGACCGCCTGCGCCCAGAAGGCGGCCACGACAGGGTCGGCGTGGCGCAGGCACGCGAGCAGCTGCGCACGGCCTACACCCTGCTCCAGCAGTCGATGGACGGGCGCAGCTGGGCGATGGGCGACACGTTCACCATGGCCGACTGCGCGGCAGCGCCGCCGCTGTTCTATGCCGACTGGGCGGAGCCGCTGGACGATTTCCCGCTACTTGCCGCCTACCGGCAGCGGTTGATGGCCCGGCCTTCGTTCGCCCGTGCGTTGCGCGAGGCGGAGCCGTACCTGCAGTTCGTGCCGAAGGCGTAGCGCTGGCCTTCAGGCCAGCGCCAGCACGTCGCCCAGCAGCGCCTGTGCGGTGACTTCCGGCCCTGCACCCGGCCCCTGGATCACCAGCGGCTGGGTGTGATAACGGGTGGTGGTGAGCGCAAACTGGTTGTCGGTGCCGTAGAGGCGCGCGGCGGGATGGTCGGCGGGCACCTCGACCAGGCCCACGCGGGCGCGGCCGCGCTGGTTGAGCCGGGCCAGGAAGCGCAGTACGTGGCCGCGCCCTCTGGCCGCGGCGTGCAGGGTGGCGAGCGGCCCGTCGAGCTCTTCCAGCCGGGCGAGGAAGGCCCCGGTGTCCAGGGCGCGCAGCGGCTCGGGCACCAGGCTTTCCACCTGCACTTCGTCCCAGCCGAGCGCGAAACCGGCGTTGCGGGCAATGATGAGCAGCTTGCGCGCCACGTCCTCGCCGGAAAGGTCGGCACGCGGATCCGGCTCGGTGTAGCCACGCTCCCGTGCCTCGCGCAGCAGCGCGGAGAACGGACGGCTGCCGTCGTAGCCATTGAAGAGGTAGGAAAGCGAACCGGAGAACACGCCCTCCAGCGTGAGCAGCGCATCGCCGCACTGGCGCAGCCGACGCAGCGTGGAGAGCACCGGCAGTCCCGCCCCCACGGTGGCGGAATCACCGTAGCGCGCGCCCCTGGCCAGCGCGGCCTGCAGCGCGCGCCAACCCGGCAGTTCGCCGCCGCCCAGCGATTTGTTGGCGGTGACCACGTGGTAGCCGTGTGCCAGCCATTCCGCATGGCGCGCAGCGAGTTCGCCGCTGGCGGTGGCGTCCACGACCACCTTGGTCGCCGCGCTGCTGGCATCGAGCGCGGCAAGGAGGGCTGCATCGTCGCGCTGCGCACCCACGCTCTTGAGCTGCTCGCGCAGGTTGCGTTCGGCGAGCCGCGTGGGATCGGTCTGCTGGCGGCGCGAGTTGGCCGCGCCCACCAGCCGCAACGCCGAGGCGGCCGGCGTGTTCAGCAGCTTGAGGAAGGCACCGCCGACCACGCCGGTGCCCAGGAGCACGACCGCAATTCCGATCCGGGCGGAAGCATCGTGAGGTTGGGGGGTGGGGGCCGCCGCCGCCGCCGCAGGCGGCGCGGCCTCGGCCAGCACCGCGCTCATGCGCCCACCGCTCGTTTGGGCTGGCCCGCGGCCAGCGCGCGCGCCAGTGCCGCATCGAGGTCGCGCAACAGGTCGTCGCCGTCCTCGATGCCCACCGACACGCGCAGCAGGGTGTCGGCGATGCCCGCCTTGCGGCGCGCCTCCGGCGCCATCGCGGCATGGGTCATGGTGGCCGGATGCGCGACAAGGCTCTCCACGCCGCCCAGCGATTCCGCCAGCGAGAAGTATTCCAGGCCATCGACGAAAGCCTCGATCTGCGCCTCGTCGCCGGCCAGCTCGAAGCTCAGCATCGCGCCGAACCCCTGCTGCTGGCGTGCGGCCAGCGCGTGGTACGGGTTGGACGCGAGGCCGGGGTACCAGACTTTGCGCACGGCGGCGTGGCCGTCGAGATGCGCAGCGATGCGGGTGGCGTTTTCCTGGTGCTGGCGCAGGCGCACGCCCAGCGTGCGCAGGCCACGCAAGGTGAGGAAGCTGTCGAACGGCGCGCCGGTGAGACCGTTGCAGTTGCCCCACCACCTGAGCTGGTCGGCCACCGCCGGGTCGCGCGCCACCACCGCGCCGCCCACCACGTCGCTGTGGCCATTGATGTACTTGGTGGTGGAATGCACCACCACGTCGGCGCCCAGCGCCAAGGGCTGCTGCAGCGCGGGCGAGAGGAAGGTGTTGTCCACCACCACCAGCGCGCCAACGGCGTGCGCGGCCTGCGCCACGTGGCGGACGTCGGTGACGCGCAGCAGCGGGTTGCTCGGCGTTTCCACCCATACCAGGGCGGGCCTGGCGGCCAGGCCGGCGGCCAGCGCGGCCGGGTCGGTGAGGTCGGCGAACTGGACGGCGAAGCGTCCCTTCTTCGCCCAGGCGTCGAGCAAGCGCCAGGTGCCGCCGTAGCAGTCGTGCGCGGCGAGCACCGTGGCGCCGGCCGGCACCAGCTCCAGCGCCAACGCCACCGCGGCCATGCCGCTGGCGGTCACCACCGCACCGGTGCCCTGCTCCAGCTCGGCGAGCGCGCCGGCGAGCAGGTCGCGCGTGGGGTTGCCGCTGCGCGAATAGTCGTAGGGGCGCTTCTTGCCAAAGCCCTCGAATGCGTAGTTGGTCGACAAGTGCAACGGCGGCACCACCGCGCCGTGCTGGGTGTCGCTCTCGATGCCGGCGCGCACTGCGCGGGTACAAGGGGCCGTGCTTTCGTTCATCGTGTTCTCCCGGAATCCAATGCCGTACGTGTGTTCTTGTCGTGGCTCAGCGCAGGGCTTCGCGCAACAGCGGCGCGAGTTGCTCCGCTTCCTTGAGGAAGGCGTCGTGGCCGTAGGGCGACTCCAGTACTTCCAGCGTGGCCGGGCCGCGCAGGCGGCGCTGCAGCTCGCAGAGGTCGGCCAGCGGCACCAGCCGGTCGGAGGGAAAGCCGATCAGGGTGGCCGGCAGCGGCACACGCTCCGGCTCCACATCGTGCAGGTCGATGGACTCGGACAGCGCGAGGAAGCGCTCCGCGTCGAAGCGCTCGACGAAGCGCCGTCCCTGGTGTTCCAGGTAATCCTCGACCGGGAAGTGGAAGCGGTCGCCGCGCCATTCCGGTTCGCCGGCAAAGCGGCGGCCGAACTCGGCGCTGCCGCGGTAGGTGGTCATCGCCAGCTGGCGCGCCAGCGCCAGCGCCTCGTCCAGCCGGCCGCTCTGCTGGCCAAGGCGCACGATGCCGCGCTGCACGCTGCGCTGCGCAGTGGACAGCGGATGGGCACGGTGCGCGCCGCACAGCAGCACCAGCCGTTCCGCCCGTTGCGGATGCCGCGCGGCAAAGGCCAGCGCCACCATCGCGCCGTAGGACGAACCCACGAAGGCCTGTGCGCGGGCGATGCCCAGCGCATCCAGCAACGCTGCCAGCGCGTCGGCCTGGTCCTCGCTGGAAATGGTGCTGACGCCGAGTTCGGCGGGGACCAGCCAGTCGATCGCCAGCACGCGGTAGCGCGCAAGATCGATCGCCGCCTCCTCGGCCACCAGCGCCTGCCACCAGCCCGGCGCAGCACCCGCCGGGGCGGTGACGTCGCGGTCGGCGGAGATGCCGCCCTGCACGATGACAGTGGGCGCGTCCGGCGCGCCGCACCACAGATAGCGCACATCGACGTCGCACGGGCCGTTGCCGTACTTCGGGGACAGCACGATCCTCCGCGTGCCGCGCTGGTCGGCGAGCCCGTTGCGCGCGCGCGGTGCGGCCGGGTGGTGGACCACCTCGGCGGTGCATGCGATGCGGGTTTCGGGCAGCTGGCTCATGTGTCTCTCCGTTCGGCATCGCCCTGCGGATGCCGGAGAGGAGCCCCGCGCGTACGGCACGTCGCCGCCTGCGCAAGCCGCCCATCTGCCGGGGCGCCAGGGCGCCGCCGCAGGAGTTGGCACCGTCGCGGAACATTCCGCAGGTTGCCCCGGCTTCAAAGGGCCTGTCCCTCAGCCGGTCTCGATGAGTGGCAGCGATATTGCCGGCACCCTGGAAGACTGTCAATAGACGTCTAAACGTCTGGACGCTTATATGCATATTCGTGATATGTATTTGCCGTCTGCACGAAGTGCGGCGCAGGCTGGCAGGGCCGTTCGCAGAGGAACAACCCGATGAGCCTGCAGCTGGGCGACACCGCCCCCGATTTCACCCTCGACTCCACCGTCGGCACGGTGCGCTTCCACGACTACGCGGGAGACCATTGGGTGGTGTTCTTCTCGCACCCGAAGGATTTCACCCCGGTGTGCACCACCGAGCTCGGCGCATTCGCCGGCCGCAAGGCGGAGTTCGATGAGCGCAACACGAGGCTCATCGGCCTGTCGGTGGATTCGGTGGCCGACCATCACGGCTGGGCAAAGGACGTGGCCGACGTGGGCGGGGTGGAGATCAACTATCCGCTGCTGGCCGATCCGGACCTCGAAGTCGCCAGGATCTACGGAATGTTCCATCCCAAGGCCGATCCCAAGGTCACCGTGCGCTCGGTGTTCGTGATCGACCCGCAGAAGAAAGTGCGGCTGATCCTCACCTATCCGCCGAGCGCCGGGCGCAATGTGGACGAGGTGCTGCGGGTGCTCGATTCGCTGCAGCTCACTGACGGTCGCAAGCTCACCACGCCGGTGGACTGGCAGCCGGGCGACGACGTGATCATCGCACCCTCGGTGTCGGACGAGGATGCACGCAAGCTGTATCCGGATGGCTGGCGCACGCTGAAGCCCTACCTGCGCCTGGTGCCCGCGCCGGTCGCATGAACACTCTTTCCGTAGCGGCGCACAGGGTGCGCTCCTGCGGGCCTGCCCGGGCGACGTATCCCGGTTCGCGAATGAGCCCTCGACCATGAGCATCCAAGCCGATTTCTCCTCCAGCGTGGGCCGCACCCCGCTGATCCGCCTGCGCCACGCCAGCGCGCTCACTGGCTGCGAGGTGCTGGCCAAGGCGGAGCTGCTGAACCCCGGCGGCTCGATCAAGGACCGCACCGCGCTGGGTCTGGTGCTGGACGCGGAGCGGCGCGGCGAACTCCTGCCCGGCGGCACCATCGTGGAGGGCACAGCGGGCAACACCGGCATCGGCCTGGCGCTGGTCGGCGCCAGCCGCGGCTACCGCACGGTGATCTTCATGCCGGAAACGCAGAGCGCGGGAAAAATCGCCGCACTGCGCGTCACCGGTGCCGAGGTGCAGCTGGTACCCGCCGTGCCGTACAAGGACCCCAATCACTACGCCCACCACGCGCGGCGCCATGCCGAGGCACTGAATGCCGCACGGCCCGGCAGCGCGTGGTTCGCCAACCAGTTCGACAACACCGCGAACCGCGACTGGCACGCCGCCACCACCGGCGTGGAGGTCTGGGAGCAGACCGGCGGCCAGGTGGACGGCTTTGTCTGCGCCGCCGGCACCGGGGGCACCCTGGCTGGCGTGGGCCACGCGCTGAAGGCACGCCGGCCGCAGGTGCGCATCGCTCTGGCCGACCCGGCCGGCTCCGCGCTGGCCAACTACGTGCGCACCGGCGAACTGGCAGCCCGCGGCAACTCGATCAGCGAGGGCATCGGCTCCAGCCGGGTCACCGCGAACTTCGACGGTGCACCGGTCGACCTCGCCTGGTCGATTCCCGACGACGAATCCGTACCGCTGGCGCACCGCCTGTTGCATGAGGAAGGCTGGTGCGTGGGTGGCTCCAGTGGCGTGAACATCGCCGGCGCGATCCGGCTCGCCCGGGCGCTCGGCCCGGGCCACACCATCGTCACCGTGCTCGCCGACGCCGGCACACGCTACCAGGCCAAGCTGTTCAATCCCGCCTTCCTGCGCGAGAAGGGCATTCCGGTGCCGCCATGGCTGGAGCAGGCGTTTCCGGGAGAGACTCCAGCCAGGCCGCAGGCGAGGATCGTGCATCGCGCGTTCGCCAAGGCGCTCTGAGCACCGCCCGCAAACCGCCACGTGCGGGCCAGTGCCGCTTCAGGCCAGGGATGCTAGCGTGCGCGCATGAACGCCCCCACGCCTCCCGATCTGCGCGTCGCCCTGCGCCGCGACGGCTACACCTTCGTCACCGCCGAGGCCATGCGCGACCTGCTCGACGCGGCCACGCTCGCCGACTGGCCTGCGTTCGCCGCGAACTGGAACGATCTGGGCGACGACCGCTATCTCGCCGCCCGCGGCCGCCATCGCCGACGGCGCCACGCGGTCTTCACCGCCAGCACCGACGGCGCGATCCGCCGGGAGCCACACCAGCCGCATTACCAGAGCCTCGCCTACAACACGCTGCAGGGCGGCATCGAGCGCTGGTTCGAGCCGGTCGAGCCGGCCGTCGCGGACAGCGCCAGCCTGCAACGCATCCTTGCTTTCTGCCGCGACGGTTTCGGTGCGCTGGCGCCGGAGGTGCGGCAATGGCACATCGAGGTGCACCAGTTCCGCATCGAGGCACGCGCCGACGAGGCGGGCGAACCCACTCCCGAGGGCGTGCACCGTGACGGCGTGGACTACGTGCTGGTGCTGCTGGTCGACCGCGAGAACATCGAGCGCGGCACCACCACCATCCACGCGCCCGACGGCCGGGAACTTGGCCAGTTCACGCTCGCCCGCGCCTTCGACGCCGCCCTGGTCGACGACCGCCGCGTATTCCACGGCGTCACCCCGGTGGTGCCGAAGGATCCGGCACGGGCCGCGCACCGCGACGTGCTGGTGGTGACGTTCAAGGCGACCTGAATCCCCCCTGCGCGCCGGCGATCCATCCCCCTGCCCGAGGATTTCCTCCCATGCCTTTCCGACCGTTGCAACGTGCCTGCGCGCTTGCCCTGCTGCTCGCCGTCGCCCAGGCGGCCTTCGCCCAGACGCCTGCCACCGTGCAGTTGCAAGACCTCACCTGGACCGAACTGCGCGCGCAGATCCACGCCGGCAAGACCACCGTCATCATCCCCATCGGCGGCACCGAACAGAGCGGCCCCTACATCGCGGTGGGCAAGCACAACCGACGTGCCACGGTGCTGGCACAACGCATCGCCGAAGGACTTGGAAATGCGCTGATGGCGCCGACCGTGTCCTACGTGCCCGAAGGCGGCTACGCGCCGCCGACCTCGCACATGCGCTTCCCCGGCACCATCACGATCCCGGACGGCACCTTCGAGCAGTTGCTGGCATCGGCCGCGAACAGCTTCGCCGTGCACGGCTTCCGCAACATCGTGTTCCTGGGCGACCACGGCGGCTACCAGAAGGACTTGCAGCACGTCGTGGCGCAACTCAACCGGCAGTGGGCCGGCAGGCCGGCGCGCGCCTTCGCGCCGGCCGAATACTACGCGGCCAGCTCCACCGGCTATGCGCAGATCCTGCGCCAGCACGGCATCCGCGAGGACGAGATCGGTACCCACGCCGGGCTGGCCGACACCTCGCTGCAGCTGGCGGTGGCGCCGCAGATGGTGCGGCTGGAACGCCTGCGCCACGCACCGAAACCCGGCGCGGCGGACGGCGTCTACGGCGGCGACCCGCGCCGTTCCAGCGCGGCTCTGGGCCAGCTCGGCGTCGATGCGATCGTGGTGCGCACGGTCGAGGCGATCCGTCGCGACACGGCTGGGCGATAATGCAGCACTCCCATCCCCGAATTCCCTTCCCCCTCCAGCGAACCGTCATGTCCCACGCATCCCTGAGTCTTCCGCGCCTCGTCCTGCTGGCCGGCGCCGCCCTGGCCGGCCTCGGCGCCGCCCCGCTGGCCGCTGCCGCATCCCGGGTCCGGACCGTTCCCGGCATGCCGCCGGTACTGAACCCCGCCAACCTGTACAGCGAGGCCGGCGCCGGCCACTTAAGCCCCGCCGTGGCCGGCGACCTGGCGCGCATCTACGTGCCGAACCTGCGCGGCGACAGCGTCTCCGTGATCGACCCCGCCACCTACAAGGTGGTCGAGACGTTCAAGGTCGGGCAGAGCCCGCAGCACGTGGTGCCGTCGTGGGACCTGAAGACCTTGTGGGTCACCAACAACGCCGAGGGCCACACCGACGGCAGCCTCACCCCGATCGACGCACGTACCGGCAAGCCGGGCGCCGCGATCGCGGTGGACGACCCGTACAACATGTATTTCACCCCTGACGGCAAGCAGGCCATCGTGGTGGCCGAGGCGCACGCGCGGCTGGACTTCCGCAACCCGCATACGATGGCGCTGGAATCCAGCCTGCAGGTACCCGGCTGCAAGGGCATCAACCACGCCGACTACTCGATCGACGGCAGCTACGCGATCTTCACCTGCGAGTTCGGCGGCCGGCTGGCGAAGATCGACATCGTCCACCGCAAGGTGCTGGGCTACCTGCAGCTGGACAGACACGGCATGCCGCAGGACATCCGCGTCTCGCCCGACGGCAAGCTGTTCTACGTGGCCGACATGATGGCCGACGGCGTGTTCCTGATCGATGGCGACAGCTTCACCAAGGTCGGCTTCATCAGGACAGGCGTGGGTACCCATGGCCTGTACCCGAGCCGCGACGGCAGCAGGCTCTATGTCGCCAACCGCGGCTCGAACAAGATCCACGGGCCGCGCCACGGCAAGGGCAGCGTGTCGGTGATCGACTTCGCCACCCGCAAGGTGGTCGCCAACTGGCCGATCCCCGGCGGCGGCAGCCCTGACATGGGCAACGTCAGCGCCGACGGCAGGACGCTGTGGTTGTCCGGCCGCTTCGACGACGTGGTCTACGCCATCGACACCACCACCGGCAAGGTGCGCAAGATCAAGGTCGGCGCCGAGCCGCACGGCCTGGCGGTGTGGCCGCAGCCGGGCCGCTACTCGCTGGGGCATACCGGCATCATGCGCTGAGCCGCCCGCTCCGATAACGCCGCGCCATGTCCCGGACGTTCGAACGGCGCCTGCTCATCCGTGCGGGCGTCGCCGACACCTGGGAAATCCTGACCCGGATCGATGCCATGAAGGCATGGATGGGCGGAGACGATTTCGGCGTCGAGGTCGAAACTTCCTGGGTGCCGGGCAGCTCGTTCACGGTGCGCGGCTTTCACCACGCACCGTTCGAGAACACCGGCAAAGTGCTGGAATTTGTTCCGCCGGGGCGGCTTGCCTACACGCACCGAAGCTCGCTGTCGCGATTGCCTGACCATCCGGACAGCTACACCACGCTCCGTTTCGACCTGCAAAGCGCAGGCGGATGGACGTCGCTCGCCCTGACGGCAAGCGGGTTCCCGACCGAATCGGTTTTCCGGCACCTGCGTTTCTACTGGGGCGGCACCCTGGATGTGCTGAGGCGGCATGTGGAACGGGCCCAGACAGGCCGCGATGCTGCGGGCCCATGCCGCCCATCGCCCGGCGCCAGCCGGGATGATGCGGCCTGACCCGCCGGCGACCCGTGCAACCCGAGCTACAATGGCGGGTTCGATCATCGACTATTCCTCCATACGTCCATGTCCACCCACCTCGCCGAAACCCGCCGCCGCCGTACCTTCGCCATCGTCAGCCACCCTGACGCGGGCAAGACCACGCTGACCGAAAAGCTGCTGCTGTTCGGGGGCGCCATCCAGATGGCCGGTTCGGTGAAGGGCCGCAAGGCGGCCCGCCACGCCACCTCCGACTGGATGGCGCTGGAGAAGGAACGCGGCATCTCGGTGACCTCCTCGGTGATGCAGTTCCCGTACGAGGGCAAGATCGTCAACCTGCTGGACACGCCCGGCCACGCGGACTTCTCCGAGGACACCTACCGCGTGCTCACCGCGGTGGACTCGGCGCTGATGGTGATCGACTGCGCCAAGGGCGTGGAGGAACGCACGATCAAGCTGATGGAGGTGTGCCGCCTGCGCGACACGCCGATCATGACCTTCGTCAACAAGCTCGACCGTGAAGGCAAATCGCCGATCGAGCTGTTGGACGAGGTGGAATCCGTGCTCGGCATCGCCTGTGCGCCGCTGACCTGGCCGATCGGCATGGGCAAGCGGCTGAAGGGCGTGTATCACCTGCTGCTCGACGAGGTGCACCTGTTCGAGCAGGGCAGGAACTTCACGCGGCAGGATTCCACCATCTTCAAGGGCCTGGACGCGCCGGGGCTGGAAGCGGCCATCGGCAACGAGGCGCTGGCCGAGCTGCGCGAGGAGCTGGAACTGGTGCAGGGCGCCGCGCCCTCCTTCGATCTCGACGACTACCTCGCCGGCAGGCTCACCCCGGTGTTCTTCGGCTCGGCGGTGAACAACTTCGGCGTGCAGCTGCTGCTGGACTTCTTCGTCGAGCACGCGCCCTCGCCGCGCCCGCGCGCCACCACCACGCGCGAGGTGCAGCCGGAGGAGGAAAAACTCACCGGCTTCGTGTTTAAGATCCAGGCGAACATGGACCCCGCGCACCGCGACCGCGTCGCCTTCATGCGCGTCTGCTCGGGTACCTACACCGCCGGCATGAAGATGGTGCAGACTCGCACCGGCAAGGAAGTGCGCATCGCCAACGCGCTGACCTTCATGGCCTCGGACCGCGAGATCGTGGAAACCGCCTATCCGGGCGACGTGATCGGCCTGCACAACCACGGCACGATTTCCATCGGCGATACCTTCACCGAGGGGGAGCCGGTGAGCTTCACCGGCATTCCCAACTTCGCGCCCGAGCTGTTCCGCCGCGCGCGCCTGCGCGATCCGCTGAAGATGAAGGCGCTGCAGAAGGGCCTGGCGCAGCTGTCGGAAGAAGGCGCCACCCAGTTCTTCCGTCCCTTGATGTCGAACGACCTGATCCTCGGCGCGGTGGGCGTGCTGCAGTTCGACGTGGTGGCCTACCGGCTCAAGGACGAGTACGGCGTGGACGCCGTGTTCGAGCCGGTGACCGTGGCCACCGCGCGCTGGATTCACTGCACGGACGAGAAGAAGCTGGAGGAGTTCCGCGAGAAGAACGCGATGAACCTCGCCATCGACGCCGCCGGCGAGCTGGTCTACCTGGCGCCCTCGCGGGTGAACCTGCAGCTGGCGCAGGAGCGCTCGCCCGCGGTCCGCTTCTCGGCCACCCGCGAGCATGCGACGTCCGTGGAGCTGTAAGAGCCTGTTCAATGTCTCCGCGTAGCTCGCGTTGCCATCGAATGGCCGTCAGGTGGTGGCGCGTGACGCAGCGCCTGCCTGGCTGGCAGGCCAAGCTGCGCGCTGCCGCATGGCGGCCATTCGGGGGCAACCCGAAGGGCCGGGTCTGTTTGCCCGCATCCCTGTGTCATCACTCGGTCGTGGACGGACGTCCACTCCTCGCTTCCCGACGCCGAGTCCATCCATGGACTCCCCCCGCGTGCCCTCCTTCTTTCTTGGTCTGTGCGCAAACAGCTCCCGGCGCGGGCCATACGGAGACATTGAACAGGCTCTAAGCCGCGGCGCGTGGCGGAAGTCACGCAGACGGATTGCCGCGCGGCCGCTAGGCTTTGCGGCACTTCGTCCAGGGGATTGCACGCATGAATGGCACGCTGCCGCTCGCCTACGCCACGCCGGCCCAGGCTTCCTCATGGAAGCGCTGGTTGGTGTACTCGCCGCTGGCGCGCATCGCGATCTTCCTGCTGCTGTTCCTCGTGCTGAACCGATCCAGCTCGGCACTCTTCCACGTGCTCATGCAGGGCATGGCCAAGAGCCCGATGAAGTCAGCGCTTGGCTATCTCGTGGTCGTCCTGGTGCCGGCGGTCGTCACCTACGCGTTCCTGGTGCGCGTCGTCGAGCGCCGCAGGCTGGACGAACTGGCACTGCGTCGCTGGCCCGATGCGCTGCGCGGCCTGCTGGCGGGCAGCCTGCTGTTCAGCTCCGTGGTGGGCACGCTCTGGCTGCTGGGCAGCTATCACGTCGTCGGTTTCAATCCCCATGCCGACTGGCTGCCGTCCCTGCTGCTCGCCGGTATCGGTGCCGGCATCGGCGAAGAGATCCTGTTTCGCGGCGTGCTGTTCCGCGTCACCGAGGAAGGCCTGGGCACCTGGGCGGCGCTGCTGATCTCCGCGCTGTTCTTTGGCTTCGCCCATGCCTCCAACCCCGGCGCCACCGTGTGGAGTTCGACGGCCATCGCGATCGAGGCGGGCCTGCTGTTCGGCCTGCTCTACCACGTTACCCGCTCGCTGCCGATCTGCATGGGCCTGCATGCGGCCTGGAACTTCTGCCAGGGCACGGTCTACGGCATCCCGGTCTCCGGCCTGAAGGCCGACGGCTGGCTGGTGTCCACGCGCACCGGCCCGGACTGGCTCAGCGGCGGCGTGTTCGGTGCCGAGGCCTCGGTGGTGGCGATGGCGCTTTGCCTGCTGTGCTCGACCGCCCTGCTGGCAGTGGCGCTGCGGCAACGCTCGCTGGTGCCTCCCGGCTGGCGGCGGCGCTGATCCCGAACGGGCGCGGGCTATGGCCGGGCGCCCGCAGCGGTTACCCTGTGCGCGATACCCCCCCGCGCACGGCAGGGATGTGCGACGGCCGCAGCTCCGAACCGTTCGGCGACACCATCATGCCCGCGACGCCCCGCACGACGCCCCGCAAGTACTCCTGGCTGGCGAACCAGCCGATCCAGCGCAAGATCCAGCTGGCCATCGCGCTGCTGCTCGTCGTCTCGCTGGCCACCAACCTGCTCACGCTGGATTCGCTGCGCCAGCAGGACGTGGCGCGGCACTGGTACGTGCATACCTACACCGTCCTGCGGCAGATCGACGAGATCCACGACGCGACCAAGACCGCCCAGGTCGGCGTGCGCGGCTATCTGCTGACCGGGCACACCGAGGAACGCGACGCCTACCTGGCCAGCATGCAGGCGTTCGACGGACAGGTCCGCCAGCTCCGCACACTGGCCGCCGACAACTCGCTGCAGCAGACACGCATCGACCGGCTCGAAGCTGCGATCGCGCAATGGAGCCAGGAGGTGACCGATGGCGTGACGATGCCAATGGCGCGCCTGGGCACACTGGATCCGGCGCAGCAGGCGGCGGAACTCCAGCGCATCCGGACCGCCTACATGGACCGCCGCTCGGTGCGTGCCGCCAACATCCTCGACCTGCTCACCCAGATGACCCGCGAGGAACAAGGCCTGCTGGCCAGCCGCACCACGCGCCTGGGTACCCTGGTGACCCGGACCCGCGTGATCGATGCCGTGGTCACCCTGCTCATGCTGCTGCTCGGCTGGTGGGTGATTTCGCTCTGCTTCCGCCTGATCACCCGGCCGCTGCGGCGCATCACCGACCAGATGACCCGGCTGGCCGCGCACGACCACGAGGTCGAGATAAGACAGCTGGAGCGCGGCGACGAGATCGGCGAGATCGCCCGCGCACTGCAGGTGTTCAAGGAGATGGCGATCGAGACGTACGCCAACGCCCGGCTGAAGAGCCAGGTCGCGGCGATCTCGCAGCAGTTGCAGGAGGCCACCACCCACCGTGCGTTCGCCGAGCAGCTGACCGGCGAACTGATGCCCCTGCTCAAGGCTGGCGTCGGCGTGCTCTACCTGCACGACGAAGCCAGCGGGCGGCTCGACCTGATCGGCAGCTACGGCCTGCGGCTGGGCGCCCACCCCGCCGTGCGCTATCTGCCGGGCGAGGGCCTGGTCGGCCAGTGCGCGCTGAGCCACCGGCCGATCGAACTGGATCACCTGCCCGACGACTACCTGCGCATCGACTCCGGCAGCGGCAACGCGCTGCCGCGCCACCTGCTGATCCTGCCCGTGCTGCTGCGCGACCGCCTGATCGGCGTGCTCGAATTCGCCGGCTTCGAGGCGCCGACTTCGCTGCAGCGGCAACTGCTGGAGCAACTGCTGCCGGTGATCGCGCTGTCGCTGGACAACCTCAACCGCGCGGTGCACACACAGGATCTGCTGGAACAGACCCAGGAGCAGGCCGACCAGTTGCGCATCGGCAGCATCACCATGCGCCAGCAGCAGGAAGCGTTGCGCGAGTCGCACGACACCCTGGAGGCGAAGACCCTGGAGCTGGAGGAACAGTCGCAGCGCCTGCTGGTCTCCGAGGAGGAGTTGCGTGTGCAGGCGGAAGAGCTGCAGTCCTCGAACGAGGAGCTGCGCCTGCAGAGCGACACCCTGCAGGAACAGAAGCGCACGCTGGAGGCGCTGCAGGCGGAGACCGCCGAGAAAGCGCGGGAACTGGCGCGCGCCAGCCAGTACAAGAGCGAGTTTCTCGCCAACATGTCGCACGAGCTGCGCACGCCGCTGAACAGCCTGCTGATCCTCTCGCGCAGCCTCGCCGAGAACGCCGGCGGCCGGCTGGACGCGGAGGAGGTCGAATCGGCGCGGATCATCCACGACGCTGGCAGCAGCCTGCTGCGCCTCATCAACGACATCCTCGACCTGTCCAAGATCGAGGCCGGCAAGATGGAGCTGGCGCTGGACGACTACGCGCTGGAGGACCTCGCCCGCAGCCTGCGCCGCAACTTCGACCACGTGGCCCGCGACAAGCGGCTGGACTTCGCCGTGGAGCTGGCCGACGGCCTGCCCGCGCGCATCCACACCGACCCCGGCAAGCTGGAGCAGATCGTCAACAACCTGCTGGCGAACGCGTTCAAGTTCACCGCCAGCGGCTCGGTGCAGGTGCGCATCGCGCGGCCGGCCGCCGACCTGCCGCGGCCCGCCGCGCTGGCGGAGCAGCGGCTGCTGGCGATCAGCGTGCGCGACACCGGCATCGGCATTCCCGCCGACAAGCTGGAGAAGGTGTTCGCCGCGTTCGAGCAGGTCGACGCCAGCACCAGCCGGCAATACGGCGGCACCGGCCTCGGCCTCAGCATCTCGCGGCGCATGGCCGCCCTGCTCGGCGGCGACATCGTGCTGTGCAGCGCAAGCGGCATCGGCAGCGAATTCACCCTGCTGTTGCCGGAGCACAGCGTGGCCACCGCGCCGGCGGCAGCCACGGAGGCGCCGACGGCCGCCGCAACCGTGCGGCAGCCGTCCGGCCCCGTGCTGCTGCCGGGCAGCCTGCCCGACGACCGCGAACGGATCGCTCCCGGCGACTCGCCGATCCTGATCGTCGAGGACGACCCCGCGTTCGCGCGCATCCTCGCCGACATGGTGCGCCAGAAGGGCCATCCGATGCTGCTCGCCGCCAACGGCGAGAGCGGGCTGGAGCTGGCCCGCCGCTACCACCCGCTGGGCATCCTGCTCGACGTGATGCTGCCGGGCATCGACGGTTGGACGGTGGCCGAACGGCTCAAGGCCGACCCGGCCACGCGCGCCATCCCGGTGCACTTCCTCTCCGCCGCCGACGGCGCCGAGTACAGCCGCGAGCTCGGCGCGGTGGGCTTCCTCACCAAGCCGGTCAGCCGCGAGCAGATCAACGAGGCGGTCGAACGCCTGCTGCACGTGGCGCGCGACCGCACCCGGCGCCTGCTGGTAGTGGACGACGACGCGGCCGAGCGCAGCGCGTTGCGCAACCTGCTGCGCCAGGAAGGCGTCGAGATCGACGAGGCCGCCTCCGCCGAGCAGGCGCTGGAACGGATCGCGGCCGGTGCCTACGACTGCATCGTGCTGGACCTTGGCCTGCCCGGCCTGGATGGCCTGGAGCTGCTGGAACGCCTCGCCGCAGGCGGTGGGGTGCCGCCGGTGGTGATCTATTCCGGGCGCGACCTCAGCCGCGAGGAAAACCTGCGCATCCGCCAGTACACCGACAGCATCGTGATCAAGGGCGAGCGCTCGCCCGACCGGCTGCTGGACGAGGTCAGCCTGTTCCTGCACCGCATCCGTCAGCAGCCGGCCGCCGGCGCGGCGGAGGTCGCCGACGGGCTGCAGGGCCACCACGTGCTGCTGGTCGACGACGATATGCGCAACCTGTTCGCGCTGTCCAAGGTGCTGCGCGGCTGGGGTCTCAAGGTCAGCATGGCGCAGGACGGCCCGCGGGCGCTGCGCGCGCTGGACGAGGACGCTGCGCCGGAGCTGGTGCTGATGGACGTCATGATGCCTGGCATGGACGGCTACGAAGCGATCCGGCAGATCCGCGCGCAGCCGCGCTTCGTGCAGCTGCCGGTCATCGCGCTCACCGCCAAGGCGATGCGCGGCGACCGCGAACAATGCCTGGCGGCCGGCGCGAACGACTACCTCTCCAAGCCGGTCGACCTCGACAAGCTCAACTCGATGATCCGCGTCTGGCTGCGTCGTTGAGGCCAGCGTGGACCATTCGCCGGACGACCTCGAACTGGAAGGCATCGAACTGGACTTGTTCGTCGAGGCGATGCGCCGGCGCCACGGCTACGATTTCGGCCAGTACGCGCCGGCGTCGCTGCTGCGCCGCGTGCGCCAGCTGGCCCGGTCGCACGGCGGTGGCGCGATCAGCGCGCTCACCCACCGCCTGCTGCACGAGCCCGCGCTCCTGCCGCAGCTGCTGGAAGGGCTGTCGGTGCCGGCCTCGGACATGTTCCGCGATCCCTCGGTGTTCCGGGCCTTGCGCGAGCAGGTACTGCCCCTGCTCGCCTCCTGGCCGCAGCTCACCATCTGGCAGGCCGGCTGCGCCCACGGTGAGGAGGTGTACTCGCTGGCGATCCTGCTGGAGGAGGCCGGGCTTTACGAGCGCAGCCAGATCTTCGCCACCGACCTCAGCACGCAGGCGCTGGACCGCGCCCGCGAAGGCATCTACCCGCTGCGCTCGGCGCAGCAGTGGTCGCGCAACTACCTGGCGGCCGGCGGCCGCCATTCGCTGTCCGACTACTGCAGTGCGCGCTACGGCCTGCTCAAGCTCGACGGGCGGCTGCGCCGCAACGTCACCTTCGCCCAGCACAATCTGGTGGCCGACGGCGTGTTCTGCGAGGCCCAGCTCGTGCTGTGCCGCAACGTGCTGATCTACTTCGCCGACCCGCTGCAGCAGCACTGCCTCACTCTGTTCCGCGACTCGCTGGTGCGCGGCGGCTTCCTCTGCCTTGGTCTGCGCGAGCGCCCGGGCGCCGGAGGCGCCACCACCGACTTCGCGCCGGTCGATGCCGGCCTGCGGATCTACCGGCGCGGCGGCACGGGTACGCCGGGGCGGCCGTCGTGATGCGCCCGGCCGCGATCGTGCTGGGCTGCTCGGCCGGGGGGCCCGAGGCGCTGAAGGCGGTGCTGGGCGGACTTGATCCACGCCTGCCGCAGGCGGTGCTGGTGTGCTGCCACACCGCCTCGGAGACGGTGGACTTGCTGTGCGAGCTGCTGGCCCGCGCCTCACGGCTGCCGGTGATCGAAGCGGCCGAGCGCGAAGCGGTACGCAGCGGCACGGTGCAGGTCGCGCCTGCCGGCTACCATCTGCTGGTGGAACGCGACCTGCACTTCACGCTGTCGACGGATGCACGCATCAACCTGGCACGGCCCTCCATTGACGTGCTGTTCGCTTCCGCTGCCGCAGCATGGCGCAGCGCCCTGGTGGGCGTGGTGCTCAGCGGCGCGAACGCCGATGGTGCCGACGGCCTGCGCGAGTTGCGGCGACTGGGCGGTTGCGCGATCGTGCAATCGCCGGACGACGCGCTGGCCAGCGCCATGCCGCAGGCGGCGCTGGACCACGCCGGTGCCGACCACTGCGTACCGCTGGATGCGATCGCCCCCCTGCTCAACCAGCTGTGCCTGCCATGACCGACCCGCGTCCCAAGCTGCTGATCGTCGACGACACCCGCGCCAACCTGGTGGCGATGCGCCACCTGCTCGGCGACTGCGGCGCCGAACTGGTCGAGGCCAGCAGCGGCAACGAGGCGCTGGCGCTGTGCCTGGAGCAGGCCTTCGCACTGATCCTGCTCGACGTCAACATGCCTGACATGGACGGCTTCGAGGTCGCGACCCTGCTGGGCGAGACCGAACAGCTGCGCGACACGCCGGTGATCTTCGTCACCGCCGCCTACGCCGACGACCTCAACCGCCTCAGGGGCTACCGCTCCGGCGCGGTGGACTACATCGCCAAACCGATCAACGACGTGATCCTGCGCTCGAAGGTGCGCGTGTTCCTCGACCTCTACAACGCGCGCATGCAGCTGCAGCAGGCACTGGGCGAACTGTCCGAGCGCAACCGCCAGCTGCAGGCGGAGGTCGCCGAGCGCCAGCGCGCCGAGGCCCAGGTGCGCCACCAGGCCACCCACGACATGCTCACCGGCCTGCCGAACCGGGCGCTGTTCCACGAGCGCCTGCACGAAGCCATCGCGCAGGGGCAGCGCCGCGGCTTCGCACTGGCGATGCTCGACATCGATGGCTTCAAGGCGGTCAACGACACCCACGGGCATCCCGTCGGCGATGCCCTGCTCCAGGCAATCGCCATGCGCCTGCGCGGGCATGTGCGGGCGGGCGACACCGTGGCGCGGCTGGGCGGCGACGAATTCGCGCTGATCCTGGAAGACGCCACGCAACTGCCGCTGTTGCTCGAACGCTGCCAGCAACTGTGCGACACGCTTGCCCTGCCCTATCCCCTGCCCGGGCCCTCCGGCGAGGTGGTGGCACGGGTCAGCGCCAGCATCGGCATCGCCCTGTGGAAGCCCGGCACGGCGTCGGACGAGGCGCTGATCCAGGCCGCCGACCGTGCGCTGTACGAAGCCAAACGGGCAGGCAAGAACCGTTGCCTGCTGGACGTGGCGCACGCCGCCTGAACACTCAATCCCGGCGTCGCGGCGACAGCCACATCTCGATGCGCGCGCGAAACACCTCGCTGCCTGCGTCGTCGCGCACCCGCACTGTCACCGGCCATGCGTAGCCCTCCGCAGACTCGACTGCGGCGCGCTCCGGCGCGGCCGACGCATGCATGGTGCCGCGTGCCTTGGCGAGATACTCCACCGCCATGCCCTTCGGTATCCAGCGCATGCCGGCGGGAATGGTGACATCGGTCATCATGCCCGCGCAGAGTTCCGCAACGTTGCACAGCGCGATCGCGTGCACGGTACCGATGTGGTTGTGCACGCGGCGGCGGTCAGGTATCGCGATCTCGCAGCGCTCCGGCCCCAGCGTCTCGAAGCGCGGCGCGATGGTGGCGAAGTATGGCGCCTTGAGGCAGATCAGCCGGCCGTACAACCAACGCCCGGCGGGCCAGCGGGAGCACCGCTGCCAGAGTCGCAGGGCGGCGCTCATGTCCTCGCTCCCGTGGGAGAACGGAGCGACGCGCGCCTCCTTCGCTCCCGCCCCGCGTCGCAATGCGCGGACTCACGCGGCATCGGCCAGCGCCTTGCGGCGCTCGTCCGCCCGTGTCACCGCCGCGCGCAGCTCGGCCGCATCGAAATCGTCCACCGAGATGAACTCGAACACCGCGGCATGCACCCGCTTGAGCAAGTCGTGCTCGGCCTGGGTAATCACATCGGCAGCCAGCGCCTCGGCCAGCTGGCCGTCGTAGTCGTGTGCCTTGAACTGGCCGGCCTTCAGCCCCTTCAGGAACTTTCGCTCCACCGGTTCGGCGGCGATCACGTCGGGCAGCAACGCGTTCATGCGGCCCACCGTGTTGTTCGCGGTGGGTTTCAGGTACACCCACTCGGTCAGGCGGTCGCGCGCCTCGTTCGGCGCCGTGAGCAACGCAGCCACGCGACGGCCCAGGCGATCGGAGGGCGGCACTTCGCGGCGACCGAGCGGGAACACCAGCGCGCGCAACAACCAGGCCACCGGGCGCACCGGGAAGTTGCGGATCGCGCCGTCCAGCGCGTTCTGGATCAGCCACATGCACTCGTGGAATCCCCAGGCGAGGAAGGGCCGGTCCGCCTCCGGCCGACCGGTGTCCTCGTAGCGCTTGAGCATCGCGCTGGCGATATAGAGGTAGCTCAGCACGTCGCCCAGGCGCGCGGAGAGCTTCTCCTTGAACTTCAGCTTGCCACCTAGCACGCCCATGAAGGTGTCGGCGCACAGCGCCAGCGCCGCGGAGTAGCGGTTGAGCTTGCGGTAGTAGCGGCGCGTGTAGGCGTCGCCCGCGGCCGCGCCCATGCGACCGCCGGACAGGCCCATCACGAAGCTGCGCACGGCATTGGAGATGCCGAAGCCGATATGGCCGAACAGCGCCTTGTCGAAACTGTGCAGCCGCTGTCGGTAATCGACGATGGACAGCGCCTCCATTTCCTGCAGCACGTAGGGGTGGCAACGGATCGCGCCCTGGCCGAAGATCATCAGGCTGCGCGTCATGATGTTGGCGCCCTCCACCGTGATCGCGATCGGCACGCTGGACCAGCCGCGCCCGGCGTAGTTCCTCGGGCCGAGCTGCACCGCCTTGCCGCCGTGCACGTCCATCGTGTCGCCGGCCACCACGCGCGCCCACTCGGTGGCGTGGTACTTGGCGATGGCCGACGGCACCGCGGGCTTTTCGCCCCGGTCGACCGCCGCCGCGGTGGCGCGCGCTAGCGCGGTGCTGGCGTAGGTTAGGCCGCCGATGCGGCCCAGCGCCTCTTCCACGCCTTCGAAGCGGGCGATGGCAAGGCCGAACTGCTTGCGCATGCGCGCGTAGGCGCCGGTGGCCGCGGCCGAACCGCGCATCGCGCCGGTGGCGTTGGAAGGCAGCGAGATCGCTCGGCCCACCGACAGGCATTCCACCAGCATGCGCCAGCCATGGCCCGCCATGTGCGGGCCGCCGATCAGGGTGGACAGCGGCGCGAACACCTCCCTGCCGTGGACCGGCCCGTTCTGGAACGGGATGTTGAGCGGGAAGTGGCGTCGGCCGATCTGCAGCCCCGGCGTGGAACGCGGCAGCAACGCGAGCGTGATGCCGAGATCGTCCTTGTCGCCCAGCAGGTGCTCAGGGTCGTACATGCGGAAGGCCAGGCCGACCACGGTGGCGATCGGTGCCAGCGTGATATAGCGCTTGTCGAACGTGAGCTTCACGCCCAGCGTCTCGACGCCATCGACCATCTGCTTGCAGACGACGCCGTAGTCGGGGATGGAGGTGGCGTCGGAACCGGCGTACGGGCCGGTGAGCGCGAAGCAGGGAATCTCCTCGCCCACCGCGAGGCGCGGCAGGTAGTAGTCCTTCTGCTCGTCCGAGCCGTAGTGCAACAGCAGCTCTGCCGGGCCCAGCGAGTTCGGCACCGCCACGGTGGAGGCCACCGTGGCCGACATCGTCGACAGCTTCTGCAGCACCGCCGAGTGCGCCAGCGCAGAGAACTGCAGGCCGCCGTACCGCTTCGGGATGATCATGCCGAAGAAGCGGTGCTTCTTGATGAAGTCCCAGATCTCCGGCGGCAGGTCCGCCAGCTCGTGGGTGATCTGCCAGTCGTCGATCATCGCGCAGAGCTCCTCCACCGGGCCGTCGAGGAAAGCCTGCTCCTCCACGCTCAGTTCGGGTTTCGGCTGCTTCAGCAGCTCGTCCCAGTCCGGCTTGCCGGAGAACAGCTCGCCCTCGAAGCCCACCGTGCCGGCTTCCAGCGCGGTCTGCTCGGTCTCCGACAGCTTCGGCGTGACCTTGGCGAACATCTTCAGCAGCGGCGCGGTGATTTGCCGCCGGCGGAACGAATCCATCAGCAGCGGCACCGCGACGCCCAGCTCGACGATCAGCAGGATGAGCGTCGTCCAGAACGCGCCGGTCACCAGGCCCACCACGAGGGTGGCCACCGGCGCGGCGATCGCGAACGTGCGCAGACTGCTGCGGTGGTAGGCGCATGCGCCGCTCGCGATGAGCGCCGCCAGCAGGGTCAGTATCACGGCCATCTCGACATCCTCGTTGCGGTCATGCGACGCGTTCGCCCGGCCGGGCCTCCGCATCGTCCAGGGTACGAATGAAACTTGCGATCTCGCGGGTGAAGGCGTCGTTGGCGTCGCCCGCGAGCATGTGGGTGGCGCCCGCCACCTCGACGTGCAGGGCGTGCGGCACCAGTTGCAGGAATTCGGCGACCGTGGCGTGCGAGACCACGTCGCTGCGCGCACCCGAGAGCAGCAGCACCGGCACGCTCACCTGCGCGGCCGCCGCGAACAGGCGCGGCTGGTAGCGCTCGCTTTCGGCGACCAGGTCGCCCGCCAGCAGGGCCGGGTCCCAATGCCAGCGCAGGCGGCCGTCGGTGCCCGTGCGCAGCAGCGGCTTCAGCTGCTCTTCGCTTTTGCGGCCGGCGCGATGTGGCAGGTAGGCCGCGATCCGTTCGGCAGCCTCGGCGTAATCGGCGAAACCGTCCGGGTGCGCCTGCATGAAGGCGAGGATGCGCTCCACGCCCTTCGTCTCCCAGCGCGGCGTAATGTCCACCAGCACCAGTGCGCGGAACGGCGGCGGCCGCGTCTCGCCCGCGGCCACCAGGCCGAGCAGGCCGCCCATCGAGGCGCCCACGAGTACCGGGGGTTCGGGCTGTGCGCGGGCCAGCGCCAGCAGGTCGTCGGCGAACTGCTGCATGTGGTACCCGTGCTTGGAGCCCGCGCCGTCCGGCAGGCGGCCACTCTCGCCGTGGCCGCGCGCGTCATAGCTCACGCAGCGGCAACCCCGCGCCGCCAGTGCGGCGACTGTGCCGCCCCAGGCGCCCCGGGTCTGGCCGAAACCGTGTGCGAACAGCAGAGTCGGGGCCTCCGCGGCACCGCAGGTTTCCACGGCCAGGCGCACGCCGTCCCCGGTGGCGACGTACCCCGTGCAATGGGCCGGCATCGATGGCGCGGATGTTTCCATACGGATGAGTATGGGTCGCCCGATCCGGCCCCGTCAACCCGCCCGCACCGGCGTCACCGTGGATTACAAAGCCATGCGCAGCGGCTACCATACGGTCATGGATTCCAGCCCCAAACCGGAACGCACCCGCCTCACCGCGGAAGACTGGGAAGTCGCCGCCCTGCAGATGATCGCCGACCAGGGCGTGGGAGCGCTGGCGGTCGAGGCTCTGGCCCGCCAGCTGGGCGTCACCAAAGGCAGCTTCTACTGGCACTTCCGCACCCGCGAGGCGCTGCTGCAGGCAGCGCTGGAACGCTGGGAGCAATACGGCGAGCGCGAGGTGCTGGGCCAGATCGAGCAGATCGCCGACCCGCGCAAGCGCCTGCCCGAGCTGTTCCGCCGCGTGGCGCACGAACTGCAGCCGCACCGCGTCTACGCCGCCCTGCTGAAGGCACTGGACCATCCGTTGGTGGTGCCAGTGATGGCGCGCGTGTCGCAACGGCGTACCGAGTTCCTGAACACCGCCTACCGCGAGGCCGGCCTTCCGCCGCGCGAGGCGCTGAATCGCGCGCGGCTGACCTACGCCGCCTACGTCGGCTTCCTGCAGCTGAACTTCACCCTGGGCCTGCCGCGCATCAACCACGAGGAATTCGACGCCTACGTGGAACACATGATCGCCACCCTGATCCCGGCCTGATCCGTTCCAACGAGAACTTGCGGAAACGGCGCCTAGGCGCCGTTTCCGCGCGCGCCTGCTGCACGCGACCTTGCAATGCCAGTGCATGCAAACTACGGTTCCTCCTCTTTTTTGTCACAAGACCAGTGAGGACACGATGGCAAGCACGTTGGAAGCGCTCGAACGCTGGGTCGGCGAGGTGGCGGCGCAAACCCGCCCCGCGAGGATCCACTGGTGCGACGGCTCGGAAGCCGAATACCAGGCGCTGCTGCAGCAGATGCTGGCCGACGGCACCTTGGTCGAGCTAAACCAGGAGACCCACCCGGGCTGCTACCTGCATCGCTCCAGCCCGTCCGACGTGGCGCGCGTGGAACACCTCACCCTGGTCTGCCATCCGGACCAGGAAGACGCCGGTCCGAACAACCACTGGATGGCCCCGGCCGAGGCGCACGCGAAGATGGACGCGCTGTTCGATGGCTGCATGGAAGGCCGCACCCTGTACGTGATCCCGTATTGCATGGGCCCGATCGACTCGCCGCTGTCGCGCTGCGGCGTGGAGATCACCGACAGCGCCTACGTGGTCGCCAACATGCGCATCATGACCCGCATGGGCAAGGCGGCGCAGGAGCGCATCGAGAGCGAGGGCACGTTCGTGAGGGGCCTGCATTCCACCGGCGAGCTCGACCCCGAGCGCCGCTGGATCATGCACTTCCCGGCCGAGCGCATGATCAAGTCCTATGGCTCCGGCTACGGCGGCAATGCGCTGCTGGGCAAGAAGTGCCACGCGCTGCGCATCGCCAGCAACCAGGCCCGCGACGAGGGCTGGCTGGCCGAGCACATGCTGATCGTGGGCATCGAGAATCCGCAGGGCGAAACGCACTACATCGCTGCCGCCTTCCCCTCCGCCTGCGGCAAGACCAACCTGGCCATGCTGATTCCGCCCGAGGGTTACCGCAGGGCCGGCTGGAAGGTGTGGACAGTGGGCGACGACATCTGCTGGATGCGCCCCGGCGCGGATGGTCGTCTGTACGCGATCAATCCCGAGGCCGGCTTCTTCGGCGTGGCACCGGGCACCAGCCACAACAGCAACCCGAACGCGCTGAAGAGCATTGCGCGCGACACCATATTCACCAATGTCGCCGTCACCGCCGACAACCAGCCGTGGTGGGAGGGGCTGCCAGGCACGCCGGTCATCGACTGGCAGGGGCGCCCCTACGATCCGGCGAACGGCCCGGCTGCGCATCCGAACTCGCGCTTCACCGTAAGCGCACGGCAGTGCCCCACCTGGTCGCCGAAGACCGAGGATGCGCAAGGCGTGCCGATCAGCGCGATCGTGTTCGGCGGTCGCCGCCCCTCCCTGCTGCCGCTGGTGATGGAGGCGCGCGACTGGCCCCACGGCGTGCTGATGGGCGCGGCGATGGGATCGGAGACCACCGCCGCCGCCGCCGGCGCAGTGGGCGTGCTGCGCCGCGACTCGATGGCGATGAAGCCGTTCGCCGGCTACCACTACGGCGACTACTTCAGGCACTGGCTGTCCTTCGACCAACCGGGCGCGAAGCTGCCCAGGATCTTCCACGTCAACTGGTTCCGCAAGGACAAGAACGGCAAGTTCCTGTGGCCAGGCTTCGGGGAGAACCTGCGCGTGCTGGAATGGATGATCCGCCGCGTCGACGGCAAGGCCCGCGGCGTGGAAACCCCGATCGGCACGCTGCCCGCCGCCGGTGAACTGAGGCTCGACGGCCTGGATCTCGATCCGGCCGCGCTGGCCGAACTGCTCGCCGTGGACCAGGCCGGTTGGCAGGCCGAGCTGGCCGCCATCGGCGACTACCTCGAGGGCTTCGCGCCGCGCCTGCCCGCGGCCCTGCATGCGGAACAACAGCGCGTGGCCGAGGCACTGGAGGCCACGCCGCGCAAGGCGGCCACGGCCTGAGCCGGAGCCGGGTGGCATTTGCCATTCCGCTCCATGATCGCATCGTCGCGGATCGTCACCGCCGCGACGATGCAAACCCTTGGCCCCGCAGCGGCATCCAAGCTGGCAAGATGATCGCCGCCTGCCCCGCCAACGACCGCTCGATGCCGCCAGCCCCCGCTGCCGCCGACCACGATACCGACGACGTGCACGCTGCGGTGGCCGGTGACCGGCTGGCGTTCCAGCGGCTGTACCGCCGACACGTCGAACGCATCCACGGCGCGGTGTGCCGGCTGGCCGGCTACGACCATGCCCGCGCCGAGGACCTCACCCAGGAAGCGTTCGTGCGCGCCTGGCAAAAGCTGCCCGGCTTCCGCCACGAGAGCGCGTTCGGCACCTGGCTGTACCGCCTCGCGATCAACGTGGCACTGATGGAAATCCGCGGCCGCCGCGCCGATCCGGTCGGCTACGTGGACGAGGACAATCTGCCCGAACACGGCGAGACACCGTTCTGCGCCGCCGAGCGCGAGGAGCTCGAGCGCGCCATCAGCAAGCTGCCGCCGCGCGCACGTGCCGTGCTGGTGCTGCACGACGTCGAGGGGTGGCGGCACGAGGAAATCGGCGCGGAAATGGCCATGGCGGTAGGCACTTCGAAAGCGCAACTGCATCGCGCACGGCGATTGCTGCGCCAAGCCTTGGGAGACACTCCATGAACGAATTCGAATGGCGACAGCAGATGCGCAGCCTGCGCCAGCCGATCGCTCCCGGCCGCGACCTGTGGGGCGCGATCGACGCCGCACTGGAAGCGCACGACGGCAACGCGACGGTGCTGCAAGCCACGCCGCGCGCCACGCATCGGCCCTGGTTGCTGGCCGCCGCGCTGGCCAGCGCCTTCCTGCTGGCGGGCGGCATCGGCCTGCGCCTGCACCGCAATGCCGCCGCTGCGGCGGGCGATGCGAACGCTTTGGCGAAATCAGCGTGGAGCCCCTCCGATCCGCGCCTCAGCGGCGCGGCGATCGAGCTGGATGCGGCCCGCCTCGAACTGCAGCAGGCCATGCAGCAGTCCCCCCACTCACCCGCGCTGCAGCGCCTGCTGGCACGCACCGAACAACAACAGACGCAATTGCGCCATCTCGTCCACGAGGCCGGCTGATCCACGCCAGGAACGACCATGAAGATCCCACGCTACGCTCCACTGCTGCTGTGCCTATGCATCGGCCAGGCCCTGGCCGACACGCCGATCAACCTGCAGCATGCCGCCACCCCGACCGCGCGCATCAGCATCAGCAACGTCGCCGGTGAGGTGCACGTTACCGCCTGGGACCGTCCGTCGGTACAGGTGAGCGGCCAGCTCGGCGACGGCGCCAGGCCGTTGGCGATCACCGGCAGCGACGGCAAGCTTGCGATCGAGGTGCAGCCGCAGGGAGGCGGCGGCTGGTTCGACTGGGGCAGCGACAACCGCATGGGCCCGACCATGCTGGACCTGCACGTGCCGCGCGGCGCCACGCTGGAGGTGCGCGTGGTGAGCGCGCCACTGGTAATAGACGGCATGGACGGCGGCAACATCACCGTCAACACGGTCAGCGGGCGCGCGCGTATCAACGCGCACACGCCGTCGCTCAACGTCGACAGCGTCAGCGGCAACATCGAACTGGCCGGGCATGCCGCACAGGCCAGTCTGCAGACGGTCAGCGGCGACATCCTCGCCCCCGTGCTGGGTGGGCAGGCAAAGCTGCAGACCATCTCCGGCCGCATACAGGCGGGTGGCGGCCCATGGCGCCAGCTCACGCTCAGCACGGTATCGGGCGACGTGCAGATTGCCGGCGGCGTCGCGCCGGACGGCAGGCTCGGCATCGACAGCATGAGCGGCAACGTGCAACTGCAGCTGCCCGCCGGCACCTCCGCCACGGTGCATGCCAGCAGCTTCAGCGGGGACCTGCGCAGCGATTTCGGCAGCGCACAGAAGTCCGAACACGGCCCCGGCAGCAAGCTGGACGCGCGCCTCGGCAGCGGCAGTGGTGCCATCAACGTCGAGACCTTCAGCGGCGACCTGCGCATCCGCACCGCGAACTGATGCCGGCTCGGGACCCGCCACCAGGGCGGGCCTCGAGTCAAACCCGGGTCTGTACCGTCCGCGGGAGCGCCATTCCCGCTTGCGCGTCGGTCGAACGGCCTTGTCGCTGCTTGGCTCTTTGCACGACCGCTTTCCGCGTAGCGGCCACCCGCAAAAAAGCCACCGGCCGTGAAGGCCGGTGGCAGCGGGACGTTGCAAGCTGTCCGATGTATCAGTAGTCGTAGGTCACCGACAACCGCACGGTGCGCGGCGGCGTGGTGAACAGCGCCTGGTGATAGTTGCTGTTGACGTAGATCGTGTTGTTCGTCCGATTGAAGGAGTTCGGGAACGACGGATCGGTCTGCAGGGCGCGCTGCTGGTTCAACGCATTGAAGACATCCAGGTTGAAGCTCAACTTGTGGTCGGCGAATGTCGGACGGTAATGCACGCCGAGGTTGAGCAGCTCCGTCCACGGCGTATAGCCCACCGAACCCGGCGGCAAGCGCTTGCCGTTGCACCAGTGGTAGTTGCCGGTGCCCGAGTTGTTGTAGCCGGTCGGGTCGTTTGCGCCACCGGGGAGGTAGCCGCCCGGACCCTGCGTCAGCGGACCGTAGTAGCCAAGGCACTCCATCGGCATGCCGGACTGCACCAGCAAAGTGGCCGAAAGCAGCCATTCCGGGTTGACCTGGTAGTCGCCACGGAAGCGGAACTGGTGCTTGCGGACGTTGGCGAAGTCGCCGTACTGGCCGTCCATCAACTGCCAGCTGTCCCAGTCTTCGGTCTTGGAAATGTCGCCTTGGCCGAAATCGGAACGCACCTGGCCCTCGGTGTTGCCGAATCCGCGGGTGAAGGTGTAGTCGACGCGGCCGTACCACTTGCCGTCGAACGGATGCTCCAGGTACAGGTTCAGGGAACCGTACTTGCGGACGGCACCGCGGTCGAAGCCCCAATCCTTCAGGGTCATCGGCACGATCACCTTGCTGGTGCCATCGTCGGACACCACCAGCATGTTGTTGGTGCGACCCGGGTTGAACAGGCGGCAATAGGACGCGCCATACAGCGAGTCGCCGTACTTGCTCGGATCGAGACCCATGCTGGTCATCTTGGTGGCGATCTGGCCCGGCGAGCACTCGTCGTCGATCGCGGCCTTCAGATCGCGCCACATCGCCTTGGCGCCATAGACCCAGTGGTCACCCAGCTTCTTGTCGAAGCCCACGATGAACTCGTCCAGGTATTCCGGCTTCAGGTTGCGCGCGGCGACCTGCGTCGGGTCCTTGGGTGCGCCCGTCTCACCATCCGGCGAAGTCGTCGGCCCGAGCTGGGTCAGGCCCTGCGGGATGCCGGTGACCGGATCGATGCTGGTGTACGAGAAGTTGGTGGTGAGGTAGGTCGACCGGTTCGCCGCACGCTCCGCCGCATTGTTCGGCAAGGCCAGATAGTAGCGGCCGGCGTTGCCGTAGACCTTGAACGAGGAGTCACCGAACACGTCCCAGCTCGCGCCGATACGTGGCTCCCACTGGTTCTTCTCGTCGACGAAGGCCTGGCTCAGGTCGTTGTAGTTGGTGAAGCGGTCGTTGCGCAGGCCGATGCTCAGGTAGACATTGGAAGCCACCTGCCAGTTGTCCTGCAGGTAGTAGGCCTTCTGCGACATGGTCATGCTGGTCGCCCAGCCGATCTCGCGCTTCTGCACCTCACCGCCCGGCAGATAGCGCCAGTAGTAGTTCACTGCCGGATTGAACGGATTCTGCTGGTTCGGCCCCTGGTCGATGGCCCGGTAATACATGTTGTCGATACCGGCCAGCAGGTCGTGATCGCCCAGCTTGTAGTCGAAGTCCACGCGCAGGCCGCGGGTGGAGTTTTTCGCGCCGGGCGAAGTCCACGAGGTATTGGTCTGGGCGTTGGTGGGATGGCTGCCGTCGGGCAGGGTCGCGTTGGTACCACGGGAGATGAACGGCAGCGGGCTGGTGTTGCCGTACTCGACAGGGTCCTGGAAATGGCCCTTGCCCGCCGTGATGCTCAGCGTGGCCGCATCGGTGATGTAACTGGTGAAGTGGCCGATGTAGAACTGGGCGTTGTCCTTGGTGACGTCGTTCTTGCTGGAGAACGCGCCACGCTGCAACGTGTCGTAGTCGTAGACGTACGTATTGCCCGCGCCCAGGCTGGTGTTGTTCCGCAGCGCAGTCAGCTCCAGCACGTTGCTGTCGGTGATGTTCCAGTCCAGCTTGCCGTAGAACTTCGTTTCCTTGTCGTGGAAATCCTGCACCTTGCCGTTGTCGATGATCTCGACGTTGGTGCCCTGGGTCTTGGTGGTCTCACCCGCCAGGAACAGGTACAGCTTGTCCTTGATCAGCGGGCCGCCCACGTAGGCCGAATAGATCGTCTGCCATTCCTTGTTGTCGTTGCGGTACTGCCGCAGCGACCCAGGTGCATTCGGATCAGGCGCATAGTTGACCAGGCTGCTGGATGCCGGAATCGCGGGGTTCCCATAGCGGTAGTTGGTCGGCGTGCCTTCAAGCGAACGGGGCTGCCAGGAGACTTGGCCGCCGAAGTGCCAGTCGTTGGTGCCGCGCTTGCCGACCTGGTTGATCACGCCGCCGTCGGAGCGGCCGTACTTGGCGTCATAGCCGCCAGTCAGGGTTTCCTGCTGCTCGATGGCGCCGTAGGGCAGCTGGAAGCCGCCGAGGTTCTTGTACGGTTCGCCGACGTTGTAGCCGTTCACGTAGTAGGCGTTCTCGGACACGCTCGAGCCGCCGAACGACACCAGCGACTGGCCGGACGTGCCGGTGAAGAAACCGCTGCCCGACGTGGTGTTCGGCGACAGCAGGGCGATGGCCTCGGCGCTGTGCGCCACCGGCAGCCGCTTCAGGTCCGCCGCGGTGATGACCGTGCTCGAGTTGACGTTGGTGACGTCGATGGAAGGCAGCGCGTTGGCCGTGACCGTCACCGAGGACAACTGGGTGGCACTGGTGCTGGCGGTGGCGAAGTCGACGCCCGAGGCGCCGCCGCTCGAGACGTAGGCGTTGTCGCGCGTGCTGATGACCGTGCCGTTCTGCTTCAGGGTGACCGTGTAGCTGCCCACCGGCAAGTGGTCGACGCGGTAGCGGCCCGAGCTGTCCACCGGCACTTCGCGCGAGAAGCCGGAGGTATTGCTGACCACTACGGTCTCGCCGGACGCGGCTGGCGCCTGGCCGAAGATGCTGCCGACGGTGCTCTGCGCAAGCGCGGCCCCGCTGAAGCTCAAGCCCATGGCGATCGCCAGGGCAGTCGGGCGCCAACGCATGGCACCGGCACTGGCTCGGTAGCGAATACTCATCGTGTTTCTCCCCAAATAGATGTCCGGACGGACGACTGATGCGACTCAAACACATCGAACCGACAGATCAACGGAAGCCCCCTGGCTCCCGGGCTCGGCCGCGGCGGAATTCCATGATTCCTTGCGACGAACGACCTGCCTCTTCGTAAAAATAAGACGCGAGAACATAACGGTCAACAAAAATTTCATGTTTGCAACTGAATGATATCGCAAGAATTTACAAGCCAATGACCCGCAAGAAAATATTCCTGCAATGCGCTGCGGAAGCTGGAGAACTCGCGACCCGGCGTCCCGCGGGCGTGTAATCGAACGCGCGGTTTCGCTTCGAACAGGCGGATTGAGCTGCCCCAGTGGCGGAACTACCATCCCCCGATGAACTCGACGGCATCCGCAACCACCACGCCACGCCCCCCATCCCAGGATCCGGTGTTGGACGAAGCCCGGTTGGCCCATGCCCAGGAATCCCTGGAATTGCGGCTCGCCCAGGCGCCCAACGACACCGCAGCGCTGATCGAACTGGCCGAAGTGCTGTTCCAGCGTGGGCGCTTCCGCGCCTCCAGCCAGCCGCTCCTGCAAGCCGCAAGCCGGCTTCCGCACAACGCACCACTGATCGTTTCGCTCACGCAACGCCTTGTCGCCAATGGCGAAATCAATGTTGCCCGCGCCTGCCTCGACCTGCTGGAGCAGGCGCCCGAGCCACCCTACGGCTTGCTGGCCGCCCAGGCCCACCTCCGCTTCATGATCGGCGACATCGCCAAGGCCCACGAGCTGATCGAACGCGCACGGCGCGCGGGGGCCGATTCTCCCGACGAACTGCACATGCATGCCCTGCTGCTGCAGTTCAGCGGCCGGATCGACGAGGCGCAGGCGTTGCTTGAGCACTGCCTTTTGCGCTGGCCGCACTTCGGCGACGCCATCACGGTGCTGGTCAACCTGCGCAGGCAACGCCCCGAATCCCGGCGGCTGGAGTGGATCGAGGAACAATTGCGGCAAATGCCGCAGGAAGCCACGGGGGGCGATCGCGACTTCGTGCGCGCGGAATTCGAATACGCACGTTTCAAGACGCTCGATGACCTGGGTCGCCACGAGGAGGCCTGGGACGCGTTGTCACGTTGCAACGCGATCATGCATGCGCTGAATCCTTACGGTGCCGAGGCCGAAGAATCAGTCGCCGGGGCGCTGATCGGCATGCCGGCTGCCGCCGGGCCGTGCCCTGGCGCCCAGCGACCACCGGGTCCCGTGCCTATCTTCGTGGTGGGCATGCCCCGCTCGGGCACAACCCTGCTAGACCGGATCCTCTCCAGCCACTCGCAAGTCGCCTCGGCGGGTGAAATCATCGATTTCTGGCGCCAGTTGCACTGGGTCGCCGACGTCGTGCCGGCCCGGTCCAGGGGCCTGCTGGAAATCATCCGCCGCGCCGGCCACATCGACTGCCGCGAGCTTGGCGAGCGCTACCTGAAGCAGACCCAGTGGCGTGCGGAAGGCAAGGCGTATTACGTCGACAAGCTTCCCGCGAATATCCAGATGGTCGCCTTCATCCGGCGCGCGCTGCCGCACGCGCCCATCCTGCATCTGGTGCGCGACCCCATGGACACCTGCTTCTCCAACTACAAGGCGATGTTCGGCAACATCTCCCCATACAGCTACGACCTGGAAGCGCTTGCGCACTACCACGGGCAGTACGCAAGGCTGGCGCAGCACTGGCACGCCACAATGCCGGGAGCCATGCTGGACGTACCGTACGATGCACTCGTGCGTGACACCGAAGCGACGGTCCGCCAGGTCCTGGCCCACTGCGGGTTGGCTACCGAGGAAGCCTGCTTCAGGCCCGAGCGCAACGCCGCCCCCGTCGCCACGCCCAGCAGCGCGCAGGTGCGCGAGTCGATCCATACGCGGGGACTGGGCCAGTGGCGGAGCTACGCACGGCAACTGGAGCCGCTGCGAGCAGCGCTGGCGGCGCAATCGATGCGCTGACGACTGTCCGGGGCGTCAGACGAGAATGCCGGCGCTGGGCGACGGCGTTCCGGTTGCGTGATTGACTCCGCGGCAGGCGGAGATCAGAGGTCCTGGTGGTATTGGACGTAAGGCGTGCGCGACTGGTCCGGCTCGGGACCCATCGGCGTGTTCGTCGCCGTGCCGGAGGACCACAGGTTCTGCGCGCCGACGCTCAGCGAGCCCTGCCACGGCAGGCGCCAGGTCACGCCGAGGTCGATGCTGTTCCAGCGGCGGTCGGGGGCGTAGCCGTTGCCCGGCAAGCCGGCCAGCGGCTGCATGGTGCGGCCGACGATGCTTCCGCTGACCGGACCATGGTCGACGCCGAAGCTGATCGCCTTCTGGTCCAGGGTGCTGATGCCCAGCAGGTTGCCCGGCAACAGGTGTATGCGGCCGACACTGGCGCCGACATCGATGCCGCTCTTGCTGCCCAGCGCCAGACGACCGCGCGCATTGAGCTGGGAACTGCTGTCGAAGCCGGAGAGACCATCAACACCCGGCACCACGCCCGGCAGCACGCGCGGCAGGCTGGGACTGCTGGGCGTGCTATTGGCGCCTACGCTCAGGCCGAGGCTGTAGCGCCCATCCTGGTAGGTGGCGCCCACCTCGCTGCCGACCACGCGCAGCGGGCTATTGATCCAGGAATGCTGGCTCACGTCGGCGTGCGCCTGCCAGTTCGGCGTCAGGCCGTATTGCAGGCCCGCACTCGTCACACTCGCCGCGTCGACCGCATGGAAGGACAGGGGCGCGTCGCGCTGAGCCAGGATGCCGTTGCGCTTGTCCGCCTTGAGCACGAAGAGGCGACCGTCCGTGCCGCGCCACAGCGGCACCACCAGACCCGGCTGCACCTCGGCCATCTGCGCCGGCGGCTGCTTCAGCAGCTGCGTGGCCAGCTTGCCGCTGGCATCGTCCACAGTCTGGCCTGCCGCCGCGAACGGCAGCAGACACAGGAGCAGTGGAGCGAGCAGGCGACGCATGGGCAAAGGGTCCGATACGGTGGCATCAGTCAGTCGGTTGCAGCGACTGAAGTATATCGCATTTTACATTTAACTAACACCGGTACAAGCCCGCGGTACAGTAATCAATACCGTGCTGTGACCGGCTTCTCGATAGACCGGTTTGCCGTCCTCGGGGTTCCTGCTGGCGGTGGCACCGATTCGCAGGATATAAGGGGCGTCACGCCGCCCCCGACTGCCGGGTCGATCCTTGATGAATGCAGCTTCCACCTCACGCTCCACGCCCGTGCCCGCCCCGGCAGACGATCCGGCGGGCGTGCCTGCGGCGATCGAGCAGCTGCTGAAGGCACACGACAGTTCGAGCGTGCTGGAAATCTGCGAACGCATCCTGGCCGACTTCGGCATCACCGGCCGGTTGCAATGGCGGGCACCCGAGGCCAGGGACGCACATGCCGCCGGCTGGCACTTCGATCTGGCGGAAGATACCCAGCACCAGCACGTGCTCACGCTGAGCCGCGACGAACCGGTTGCCGAGCCCCTGCACGGAAAACTGGCCTGGCTGGGTCGGCTCGCCGACACGCGCCTGCGCCAGCTGGCCGAATCCAGCCGCCTATACGAGGCGATCTCGCGGCTGGCGCTGGCCGAGCGGCTGCAGCGCGCGCTTTACGCGATCGCCGAGCAGGCCAGCGCCGAACACGACATGCCCGCGCTGATGCGCTCGCTGCATACCATCGTCAGCAGCCTGATGTACGCGGAAAACTTCTACATCGCGCTGTACGACCCGGCCAGTGACAGCGTGCGCTTTCCGTACTACGTCGACACCCTCGACGCCGACCCGCCGCCTCCCGGGCGCAACGTTCCGCTGCACGAACTGCTGCACGGCATCACCTGGAACCTGCTGCGCCATGGGCGTCCCCTGTTCGGCGCCGCCGACGAACTCGCACAGGAACTCGGCGGCCAATTCCAGCTGCATGGCCCGCGTTGCGAGCACTGCATCGGCGTGCCGCTGTTCCGCGCCGGCCAGGTCGTCGGCTGCATCGTGGTGCAGAGCTATCGCGCCAGCGTGCGCTATACCCGGCACGACCTCGACTTGCTGAGCTACGTGGCACAACACGTGCAGACCGCGATCGAGCGGCGCAGCGCCCACGTGGAGCTGGAACGCCGGGTCGCCGACCGCACCACCGCGCTGCGCGAGGCGAACCGCGTGCTGCGTCAGCAGGTGCTGCAGCGCCAGCGCGGCGAACGGCTGCAGGCGGCGCTGTTCCGCATCGCCGAGCTGGCCAGCACCACCGACAGCCTGGAGGACTTCTACCCGGCCGTGCACCGCGTGATCGGCGGGCTGCTGTACGCGCGAAATTTCTACATCGCGCTCAGCGACGAGGAAAACCAGCTGATCAGCTTCCCCTACTCAGTGGACGAGGTGGACAACGACCGACCGCCGCGCAGCCACGGCACCGGCGCCACCGAATACGTGCAGCGCACCGGCCGGCCGCTGCTGGCCGACGCCGCGACGATCGACCGCCTGTGCGCCAGCGGCGAGATCACCCGTTTCGGCTCGCGGTCGGTGTGCTGGCTCGGGGTACCGCTGATCTGGGGCGACCAGGTGCGCGGTGTGCTCGCGGTGCAGAGCTACACGCCCGAACACACCTATACCGAGCGCGACCAGGAGCTGCTTACCTTCGTCAGCTACCACGTCGCCAACGCACTGCAGCGCAAGCATGCCGACGCCACGCTGAAGCAGGCGTATGCCAGCCTCGAACGGCGCGTGGTCGAGCGCACCCGCGCGCTGGGCCTGGCCAATCGCGACCTGCGCGAACAGATCGCCGAACGCGAGCGCATCGAGCGCCGGCTGAAATACGAGACCCTGCACGACTCGCTCACCGGGCTGCCCAACCGCACCCTGCTGCTGCAGAGGCTGGAACAGGCGATGCAGCGCTATCAGGCGCATCCGGAAGAGCAATTCGCCGTGCTATTCATCGACCTCGACCGCTTCAAGGTGATCAACGACTCGGTCGGCCACCTGGTTGGCGACGACCTGCTGTTCCAGGTCGGCGGCCGCATCCGCGCCTGCCTGAAGACCCGCGACGTGGTGGCGCGCCTCGGCGGCGACGAGTTCGCCGTATTGCTGGAGCACGTGCCCGATGCCGACGCGGCACGGCGCATCGCCGAGCACGTGCTGAACGAATTGCAGACGCCGTTCCGGCTGGGCGCGCGCGAAATCTTCACGTCCGCCTCGATCGGCATCGCGATGGCCGGCACGCACTACCGCCAGCCCGAGGAGCTGCTGCGCGACGCCGACTCGGCGATGTACCACGCCAAGGACGGTGGCCGCCACCGGGCCTCGCTGTTCGACGACCGCCTGCGCCGCGAGGCGCTGTCGCTGCTGCGCATGGAAAGCGACCTGCGCCATGCGCTGACGCGCCGCGAGTTCGTGCCGTTCTACCAGCCGATCGTCTCCCTGGTCGACGGCCGCGTCGCGGGATACGAGGCGCTGCTGCGCTGGAACCATCCCGAGCGCGGCCTGCTGCTGCCGCAGGATTTCCTGCTGATCGCCGAGGACACCGGCTGCGCCGAGGCGATCGACTGGCTGATCTTCGAGCAGGCCTGCGCCCAGGCCACGCAACTGGTTGGCACCAAGGGCACCATCAGCATCAACGTCTCGGGCCTGCATTTCCGCTATGCCGACTTCGACGCCCGCCTGCTGGCGCTGCTGGAGCGGCATCGCGTGCCACCGTCCAGCATCCGCATCGAGGTGATCGAGCGCACCTTGCTGGACAACCCCACCCAGGTGAAGCAGATGCTGCAGAACCTGCGCCACCAGGGCGTGGGCATCGCGCTCGACGACTTCGGCACCGGCTACTCATCGCTGAGCTACCTGCACCAGTACCCGTTCGACACGCTGAAGATCGACCGCTCCTTCGTCACCGAACTCGGCGACGAACGCAAGGACCAGGGCACGGCGGTGATACGCGCGATCCAGGTGCTGGCCGACTCGCTGGGCATGCAGGTCATCGCCGAGGGCATCGAGGAGGCCGCGCAGCGACAGGCCCTGGTCGACGTGGGCTGCCGCTACGGCCAGGGCTTCCTGTTCGCGCAGCCGCAAACCGCCGAATACTGGCTGCGCCCGGAACACCGCCTGCCGTAGGCCCGCGCGCGAATGCCCCGGCCTTGATCAGGCCCACCCAAAGCCATCGCGCACAGGGTACGCTCCTGCGGTGCGTTCACGCCGTGCCAGAAACTCCGGCCCCGCCCGCATCGCGCAGCAGGTGCTCCGCGTCCACGCGGTCGAACTGGTAGCGCTGCGCGCAGAACTCGCAGTTCACCTCGATCTTGCCGTCCTGCGCGTCCAGCGTCGCCTCCACCTCGTCGCGCCCGAGCGAGCGCAGCATTGCCGCCACCCGCTCGCGGCTGCAGCTGCAGCCGAACGCCAGCGGTCGCGGCTCGAACAGGCGTACGGATTCCTCGTGGTACAGGCGGTACAGCAACTGCTCGGGGGTGGTGGCCAGCAGTTCCGCCGCGCCCAGCGTGGCGGTGAGGTGCATCACCCGTGTCCACGCCTCCTCGTCCTGGGTCCCGCCGTGGCCGCCTTCGTCGGGCAGTTTCTGCAGCATCAGGCCCACCGCGTGTTCGCCGTCGGCGGCCAGCACCAGTCGCGCGGGCAACTGCTCGGACTGGGCGAAATAGTTCTCCAGCACTCCTGCCAGGTCCGCCGCGCGCAGTTCCACCAGGCCCTGGTAGCGCCGGCCGCGCTCCACGTTGCCTATGGTGATCGCCATTACCGCCTGCGGCAGCGCGTCCAGCGCCAGCGGCGCGGGCAATGGCTGTTCCCAGCGCGCCAGGCCGCGCAGGCGGCCGCCGTCCGTGCATTCGGCGAACAGCAGGCGCAAGGCACCCGTGCTCTTCAGCTGCACCGACAGCTCGCCGTCGAGCTTGATGTTGGCGGTGAGCAGCGCGCTGGCCGCCAGCGCCTGGCCGAGCAGGCTGCGCAAGGGATCGGGATAGTCGGCGCGGCCGGCCACCTCGCGCCACGCCGACCCCAGCCGCACCAGCGCGCCGCGCACGCCGGCGCGTTCGAGCAGGAAGCGGTGCAACACATCTTCGACCAGTACGGTTTCCACGCGATCACCTCGCAAGACCATCGTCGCCAGATGGGGGCGGATGCCGCCTGCGCAATGGCCGCCTCTATACTGCCGCGGATCTCCTCCAGCCGCCCGCCATGCCACGTCTCCCGCCCTTTCGTCGCCTGCTGCGCTGGATCGCGTTCGCCGCGTTGGCCTGGGTGGCGCTCACCTGGTTCGCCGTGCTGGTATTGCGCTTCGTGCCGCCGCTGACTTCGGCGGTGATGGTGGAGCGGCGCATCGGCGCCTGGCTGCACGGCGAGCGCGACTTCCGCCTGCGCCAGCACTGGGTGCCGTGGTCGCGGGTGTCGCCGTGGGCACCGCTGGCGATGGTGGCCGGCGAGGACCAGAAATTCCCCTTCCACCACGGCTTCGACTTCGACTCCATCCACGAGGCGATCGACGCGGCCGACGAGGGGGCGCGCCTGCGTGGCGCCAGCACGATCAGCCAGCAGACCGCGAAGAACCTGTTCCTGTGGAACGGCCGCAGCTTCGTGCGCAAGGGGCTGGAGGCGTATTTCACCGTGCTGCTGGAACTTACCTGGCCGAAGCGGCGCATCCTCGAGGTGTACATGAACATCGCCGAGTTGGGCGACGGCATCTACGGCGTCGGGGCGGCCAGCGAGATCTATTTCCACGAGGCGCCGGCGCGCCTTACCCCGGAGCAGGCGGCGCGGCTGGCCGCAGTGCTGCCTAGCCCGCGGCACCTGCATGCCGACCGTCCCAGCGCCTATGTGCTGCGCCGCGCGGCGTGGATCGAGCGGCAGATGCGCCAGCTCGGCGGCCCGGCCTACATCGGCGAGCGATGACCTTTGCGATCGTCCCCGGTCGCGAGAATCTAGCGGGCGGCCATCCCTGGCCGCACTATCCAAAACGGTGCTTCACGATCCGGCTACACCGGCCGCGAGCTCTGGCGCTAGACTCATCCGGCCCCCATCCGCGGGTTCAACCGGAGGTCCTCGGCATGCGTCAGGTCAGGCATCTGCTGGAAGGCAAGGGTGGCGGCCTCTACACCATCGCGCCGGACGCCCCCGTGCTGGATGCGATCAAGCTGATGGCCGAACACCGCATCGGTGCCCTGCTGGTGATGCGCGGCGAACAGCTGGTGGGCGTGGTGTCCGAGCGCGACTACGCACGCAAGGTGATCCTGCAGGGCCGCTCCTCGGCGCAGACCGCGGTGGCGGACATCATGCGTGCCGACCCACTCACGGTAGGGCCGCAGACCGACGTGCTGGATTGCATGCGCCTGTGCACCGACAGCCGTGTGCGCCACCTGCCGGTGCTCGAAGGCGGCAAGGTGGTCGGTGTCATCTCGATCGGCGACCTCGTGAAGGCGGTGATCGACGCCCAGGCCGAGCAGATCGAGCATCTGGAACGCTACATCACGGGGTGAACACGTCCTTGCGAGTCACCGGGGTTTCCGGCGCCAGATCGGGTGACCAGCCCGCACGCCGCGACACCCAGCTGGCCAGCACTGCCACGCCGGCGCCCGCCAGCGCCAGCCCGGCGACACCCACGCCGAGCACGCGCAGGCCGCTCACCGTGCTGGTCACCACCAGGTCGCCGAAGCGCCACACCGCGGTCTCCACGAAGTTCTTGCCCTTGTAGCGCGTCTCGCGCGGCACCCGCGTGTACAGCGCATCCGCCGCCGGCTTGGTCATGCCGTAGGCGAAGCCGCGGGTGATCACCTGCATCACCGCCAGCAGCGGCACGCTGTACCCGAGCAGCTCAAGGTGACCGGCGCCAAGCATCGCCACTCCGGCCAGCAGCAGCACGTTCACCAGCGCCGGAAACAGCAGGCCCCAGCCGGCACCATGGCGGATCAGCAACCAGCGGGTCAGGCCCAGCTGCAGCAACGCGCCGAGCAGGTTGGTGGCCAGGTCCAGGTTGCTGTAGAACGCCGTGCGCGCCACCGCGTCGGTGAAATGCGCCTTGGCGTAGTCGGCCACGAGCGCGTAGGCCAGCGTGCCGATACCGTCGCCGAACAGCATCAGCAAAGCCATGTAACGCAGGAACGGACGTGACCACAGCTCCTTGAGTCCGGCCCACAGCGAGCCGCCGATCGCCGCTTCGCCAGCGCCGCCCGGCTGCTGATCGTGCTGCGCGGAAAGCCGCAGCAACAACGCCAGCGAAAGCGTCAGCGCGCACGCAGAAACCACCAGCAGCGGCGCCACCCCGATCAGTTGCACCAGCAGCTTGGTCACCAGCGGACCGAAGATCGCGCCAGCCATGCCGCCCAGTGCGATCAACGAAAATACCCGTCGCGCGTGGCCGCTGTCGAAGATGTCCGCCATGAAGCTCCAGAACAGCGACACCACGAACAGGTTGAACACGCTGGCCCAGACGAAGAACACCACGCCCAACTCGCGCGCGCCGATGCGCTGCTGCGCCATGAACGCCGGCACGAACGCCAGCAGGCAGAGAATAAAGAAGCTGTAGCTCCAGCCCAGCAGCCGGCGGCGCCGGAAGCGCGCCACCAGCATCCCGAACAGCGGCGTCAGCAGCAGCATCACCACCAGCACCGCGCCGTAGAACAGTGGCAGCGACTGCGAGCCGACCGCACCGCTCAGCTGGCCCATGACTGGCCGGATGATGTAGTACGAGGTCATCACGAAGAAGAACGCCAGTGCGGACAGCACGGGTTCGGCGCCCTCGCGGGTCGCGTCGGCACGAATCGGACTCACGCGGGCATCCAGCACGGGCAGGAGCCCGGGGGGCTGCAAGGCTAGCACGCCCCGGGCGCAGCGTCGGCGATCCGCGGCGACCGCCAGATGAACCCGCGCACGCAGCCGCGTTGTCCCTCCATGCAAAGTGCTGGAGAATCAGCGCTTCCGTCCAGCCGCCGGCCACTCGCCCGGGCACATCCAAGCTCGACGTCGTCCTTGTCATCCAGCCTTGCCGAAGTACATGCCGTTCCGACACCTGCCTACCGTTCTCGCCTGCGCCATCGGGCTGGCCTGCACCGGCCTCCACGCCGCGCCGGCCGACGACAGCGGCAACCTGCCCCCGGCCAGCGCGCACATCGCGTCGGCCGAACTGCCGCCCGGGCGCGTCAAGGCCACGCTTGCCGACTACCGGCGCTGGCTTGGTGAACTCGACGCGCGCCACGGTGCCGCCGGCCTGGCCACGGCGGTGGTGGTCGACGACAAGGTGGTGTTCGAGCAAACCCTCGGCTACGCCGACGCAAGCAAGCAGACGCCGGTCACGCCGAATACCGTGTTCCGGCTCGCCTCGCTCTCCAAGGCGTTCGCCACCGCGGTCACCGGCCTGCTGGTGGACAGCGGCAAGCTGCGCTGGGACATGAAACTGGTCGACGTGCTGCCCTATTTCAAGCTCAAGGACATGCAGTCCGCCGACCAGGCCACCGTGGCTGACATCCTCGGCCAACGACTGGGCCTGCCGCACAACACCTACGACAACTTGCTGGAAGACGACGAGTCCTACCAGGAGCTGGTGCGCAAGCTGGACGAGGTGGACAACACCTGCCCCGCGGGTCAGTGCTACGGCTACCAGAATGTGGCCTTCAGCATGATCGGCGATGTGCTGTTCGCGCGCACCGGCAACTTCTTCAGTCGCCTCGTCGATCAGAGCCTGTTCCATCCGCTGGACATGCAGACCGCCAGCTACGGCCGCTCCGCGCTGGAATCCAGCAAGAGCTGGGCGCACCCGCACCGTCCCGGAAGGAACCACGGCTGGATTCCGTTCGAACCCAACGAGACCTATTACCGCGTGGCCCCGGCCGCCGGCGTCAACGCCAGCATCCGCGACATGGAGCTGTGGCTGATCGCGCAGATGGGCGGCCGCCAGGACGTGCTGCCCACCAGCCTGCTCGACGTCCTGCATGCCCCCGCCGTGAATACCCCGACCGAACTGCGCGCCACGCCATGGCGGCGGGCGCGGCTCAGCGCCGCGCACTACGCGCTGGGTTGGCGCGTCTACACCTATGCCGGCGAAACACTGATCTTCCACGCCGGCGCGGTGGCCGGTTACCGCACCATGATCGGCTTCTTCCCGAAGTACCACGCGGGCGTGGTCACCTTGTGGAACTCCGCCGGCGCGATGCCCAGCGGCTTGATGCCGATGGTGTTCGACAGCCTGCTCGGCCTGCCCCACGTGGACTGGGCCGGGGTGGAAAGTCCGGAGCCGGCCAAGGCGGCGCCGGCCAGGCCCGTGCACAAGGCGCGACCGCGCCGCCGCCACTGAACGGGCCATCCACGCAAAAACGGCGCATGCCATGCATGCGCCGTTTTGCCCGAACGAGCCGGAGCTCCCGTCAGCGTCCGGTGCTGAACTCGATCTTCTGCTGCTTGGTGCTCGCCACCGCCGTGCCGCCACGCATCGCCGGCTTGAAGCGGTAACGGTTCACCGCCTCCATCGCGGCGCGATCGAACACGTGGCGCGGCTGCGCATCGACCACGCGCACGTCCGAGGTGCGGCCTTCCGGCGTGACGGTGAAACTGACTACCACCCAGCCGCTCTGGCCCGCACGCAGCGCCGCGGTGGGATAGTTCGGGTTCGCGCCCTTCAACAGCACCGCATCGCTGCTCTCGGCGGCTGCGACCGCAGCCGGCGCGGCCTGCGTCTTCTCCGGCGCTGCGGCCTGTTGCTGCTGTTCGGTCCGCTGCTGCTTCGCCTTGGCCTGCTCGGCGGCCAGCTGCGCCTGCTGCTGCTCGGCCTGCTTCGCGGCCTCCTGCTTCTCGGTGGCGGCCTTCTGCGCCGCAAGCTGCGCCGCCTTCTGCTGGTCCTGCGCCTGCTGTTGCTGCTGGCTGGCCAGCTTGCGCTGCGCATCCAGCTTGGAACGCAGGATGGTCAGCGTGTAGTTCGCCGGATCGGCCTTGGCCAGCAGGTCGATCTCGCGCTGCGCCTCGTTGAAGTCACGCGAGTTGACTGCCTGCTCGGCATCCGAGGCGGCGTACGGGAAGGTCTCGCGCAGGGCGCTGGTGGCCACGGGATTGCCGGGCTGCTTGGCCAGCACGCGCAGGTAGAACTCGAACGCGTTGTTGCCCGCCGGCGCGAGCAGGCGCTGGTCCTTCAGGGCCTTGCTGGCCTCGGTCAGCAGCTGGTTGACGTCCATCGCCTGCACGTTGGCCGGCGCGGCCTCAGCCTGGGTCTTCACCGCCGCCGACACGGCCGGCACACCGCCGGTGTCCAGCTGCATCTGCTGTTGGTAGGGCCGGATGATCAGCAGCCACGCCGCTGCAGCAAGCGCGGCGACGATGGCAACAATGGCGATGGCGACGGGCCGAACGGCCCCGCGCACGCGACGGCGCGCGATGTGTGTATATCGGGTATCCATGGTCTCTCACCGAGTGTCGACAGATACCCGCGCTTTTTCCCCCTGTGCATCCAGGAGCGGCGAGTCCCCTGACTACGCCGCGGCGCGGATGTGGGAAAGGTAACCGCATTGCGCCGGAGGGGCAAATCGCATGGACTTTCGTCGCAAGCCGTGATGCGTTCCGCGGCGGCGCGGCGGGTGTCGTGCTGGCGGGGCGGCATGGAATCGCCGGTTGCCGGCGGCGCCAGTCCTTGCGATACCCCGCTGGCCGGGGCAGTCAAACAGGCGGCCATCCAAGGTCGCACTCCAAAAACGAAACGTCCCGGCAATGCCGGGACGAAGTTTCCGAATCGATCTCCCCGCGCTGGGCACCGCGGGGAGACAAATCGATGATGCCTGTTGTTGTAGTGCTTACTTTTTGCTGGTCTTGCTGGTCTTGACGGCCTTCACCACCTTGGCGGCGGCAGGCTTCTTGGCAGCGGCCTTCTTCGCCGCCGGCTTCTTGGCGACCTTCTTCGCAGTGGTCTTCTTCGCAGCCGCCGGCTTCTTGGCGGCAGCCTTCTTCGCCGCCGGCTTGCGGGCGGTCTTCTTCGCGGCAGCCTTCTTGACGGCCGGCTTCTTGGCGGCGGTCTTCTTGGCAGTGGTCTTCTTGGCGGCCTTCTTGGCAGCCGGCTTCTTTGCAGCGGATTTCTTGGCAGTGGCCATGGTTCGTCTTAGCTCCTCATCGGTTGGCAGTGGTTGCCCAGTAAAAGCATGGAGGAACGCCTCGACCAGCAAATCGCTGTTGGTGGCGTGCCTCAGATTCTTCACCTGACGTTCGGTGCGCAGGTCGGACAGCGTACGCAATACATGGAGCGGAATCGAAACGGTGATCTTGCGTACCGCGTTCGCCTTCTCACCGTGCTCTATGTAAGGCGTGATGTATTTCGGTGATGCCATGTTGCCGTTCCCCGTGAACTTGGGCGAAAGCTATTCCGTAAGATTTCAGCTGTCAATGGATTTTGGCCGGCAAATCAATCCGTTTCGCCAAGCGGCGCGTGCCGCCGGCGCGGACGATGGCACCGGATCGGCATCCGGGACATTTGCATTTGGACATCCATACATCCAAACGGTATCCCGGCGCATTTTTCATCGCGCGTTGAAAATTGCCTGAAACAAGGGCTTTTCCGATTGCGCACCGCATCTCGCCTGGAATGCGGCGCATCTTCGTCTCCACACACCGGCCCGCGCTCCGCCTGCCGGATGAGGGCGCTCCGGAGAGATGAACGGGACGCGACCGGATTCTCCGCGAAACGACCGCCGGCGGAACCGTTTGCGGCCGTCGCGGGCAACGAACAGCCGGCCAAGGCACCTCGCCGAGGCGGCGGCAACGACCGGGACCGTCCGCTCCGGCGACGCCGGCAAGCACGCCGAGCGCGACCATCGCCCCCGCTTCCGACGCTTCGGACGACTTGCATCGCCTCCGCAAACGGCCGTCCATTTGACGCATCGGGCACGGCATGCACGGATGCCGGAAACGACGACGGCCGCGCGAGGCGGCCGTCGTCGGTCCGGGCGGGAACGCGGAAGCTCAGTGGTCCTCGTTCTCGATCAGTTCCTCATAGGCGCTGGCGTCGAGCAGCTGGTCCAGTTCGGCGCGGTCGCTGATGCGCACGGCGAAGATCCAGCCTTCCCCGTAGGCGTCCTCGTTGATCGTCTCGGGCTTGTCGTTGAGCGCCTCGTTGACCTCCACCACCTCGCCGGACACCGGCGAGTAGATGTCCGAGGCGGCCTTCACCGACTCCACCACCGCGGCGGCATTGCCGGCCGTGACGCTGGCGCCGATTTCCGGCAGCTCGACGTAGACCAGGTCGCCGAGCTGGCCCTGGGCATGGTCGGAGATGCCCACGCGTACCAGGCCGCCGTCTTCGACGCGAGCCCACTCGTGGGATTTGTTGAACTTCAGGTCGCCGGGAATCTCGCTCATGGTCGGGTCCAGTTTCGGGTCAGGGGACAGGCGGCCATTCTAGCCGCAAGAGATTGGCAGGAAAGGCGCCGGCTCAAATGCCGTCGCAGGGCTTGCCGTCGCGCACGAACGGGTACTTCACCAGGCGCACCGGCACCTCGCGACCGCGGATGTCGACCCGGATCGCACCCGGCTCGCCGGCGGGGATGCGGGCGAACGCGACGGCCTTCTCAAGGGTGGGCGCGAAGCTGCCCGAGAGGATCTCGCCCTCGCCGTTCGCGGTGAGCACCTTCTGGCCGTGGCGCAGCACGCCCTTCTCGTCCAGCACCAGGCCCACCATCACCCGCGACACGCCAGCGGCCTTCTGGCGCTCCAGCGCGACGCGGCCGATGAAATCGCGCCCCTCGTCCAGCGCGATGGTCCAGCCAAGGTTGGCCTCCCACGGCGAGACGGTCTCGTCCATGTCCTGGCCGTAGAGGTTCATGCCGGCCTCCAGGCGCAGCGTGTCGCGCGCGCCGAGGCCGGCCGGCGCCACACCCGCCGCAGCCAGCGCCTCCCACAGCGCCACCGCGTGCTCGGCCGGCACGATGATCTCGAAACCGTCCTCGCCGGTGTAGCCGGTGCGCGCCACGAACAGCGGCATGCCGTGCGGCCCCTGCGCGGCGGCGGCGGCGAACTTGCCCAGCTTCTCGATGCGCGGGCGATCGACTTCGTGCAGCACGCCCAGCACCTTGGCGCGGGCGTGCGGGCCCTGCACCGCGATCATCGCGAACTCGGGACGCTCCCGTACTTCAACGCCGTAGGCAGCGGCCTGCTTCTCGATCCACGCCAGGTCCTTGGCGCGGGTGGCGGCGTTCACCACCAGGCGGTAGAACTCGTCGCCAAGGAAATACACAATCAGGTCGTCGATCACCCCGCCCTGCTCGTTGAGCATGCACGAGTAGAGCGCCTTGCCGTGCACCTTGAGCTTGTCGACGCTGTTGGCCAGCAGGTGGCGCAGGAAGTCCTTGGCGCGCGCGCCGTGCAGGTCGACCACGGTCATGTGCGAGACGTCGAACATGCCGGCGTCGCGGCGCACCGCGTGGTGTTCCTCGATCTGCGAGCCGTAGTTGATCGGCATGTCCCAGCCGCCGAAATCGACCATCCGCGCGCCCAATGCGCGATGAGTGGCGTTGAGTACGGTCTTCTCGGTCATCGCGATGGCGCCTTGCGGGGATGGGAGACGGCCATTATCCCCTGCCCGCCCGCGGCATTCCAAGCCGCGTCAGTGCGCCGACGTATCGATCCAGCGGAAGGTGAGGTTGATGCGCGGCGCGGTGATGCCGCGCATGCGCGGCAGGTCGTGCCGGTACAGGCGCTGCGTGTCGCCGGCCATGCGCAACAGGCTGCCGTGCGGCAGCACCAGCTCCAGGGTGTCGCCGGGCCGCACCGACTCGCCGCGCGGACGGCGCCGGCGGAAGCGGAAGCGGCGCTCCGCACCCAGGCTCAGCGAGGCGATCAGCGGCCGCGCGCCCAGCTCGGGCTCGTCGTCACTGTGCCAACCCATCGAATCCCGGCCATCCCGATACAGGTTCGCCAGCACGCTGTTGAAGCGCGCGCCGCAGTCCTGCTCGACACGCGCACGCACGGCGGCCAGCGCGGCCGGCCAGGGCCGCGGCTCGAAGCGCGTGCGCGAATAGGTGTAGGCGATGCCGGGATCGCCGATCCAGCAACTCAGCCGAGGCGAATCGTGCTCGCGGCCGAACAGGCGGATGCGGTGGGTCTCCCAGGCAACCGCCCGGCCCAACTCGGCGAACAGCGCATCCGCCTCCGCCGCGTCCAGCCAGTGCGACCATAGCGCCGCATCGGCATCGGCAAGCCGGAGGCCCTGCCAGCCGCTCATCGCCCGGGCCGGCGGTCCGGACCATGCGCAATCCGGAGCGATGCATGCAGCGCCCATGGGCAGGGCGAACAGGAGAGCGCCCCCGCAAGCTCAGACGGCGTAGCCATCGTCATGCGCCTGCAAGCCGATACGCCCCAGCAACTGCGTGGCCAGCTGCTCGGCGAGCTGCTCGGCACGCAGTCCGGCGGTCTGCAGGTGCACCTCGGGCGCCTCGGGGACTTCGTACGGCGCGTCGATGCCGGTGAAGTTGCGGATCTCGCCGGCGCGCGCCTTGCGGTACAGGCCCTTGGGGTCGCGCTGCTCGCACTCGGCCAGCGGCGTGTCCACGAACACTTCGACGAACTCGCCCGCGTCGAACAGCTCGCGCACCGAGCGCCGCTCGCTGCGGTAGGGCGAGATCGCGCTGACCAGCACGATCAGGCCCGCATCCACCATCAGGTGCGCCACCTCGCCGATGCGGCGGATGTTCTCCACGCGGTCCTCAGGGGTGAAACCCAGGTCCTTGTTGATACCGTGGCGCACGTTGTCGCCGTCCAGCAGGTAGGTGTGGTGGCCCAGCGCGTGCAGGCGCTTCTCCACCAGGTTCGCGATGGTGGACTTGCCCGCGCCGGACAGGCCGGTGAACCACACGCACAGCGGGCGCTGGCCCATGCCGGCGCCGCGCACCGTCTTGTCCACGTCCACGTGCTGCCAATGCACGTTGGCGGAGCGGGTCAACGCGAAGTCGATCATGCCGCAGGCCACGGTGGCGTTGCTCTGGCGGTCGATCAGGATGAAGCCGCCCAGAGTGCGGTTGGTGGCGTAGGACTCGAACGCGATCGCCTCGTCCAGGCCCACCGTGCAGTAGCCCACCTCGTTGAGTGCCAGATGGCGTGCAGCCAGCTTGGCCTGCGTGTTGACGTCCACCTTGTGCTTGATCGCCATCACCCGCGCGTTGACCGTGCGCGTGCCGATCTTCAGCCAGTAGGTGCGGTTGGGGAGCAGCGCGTTGTCGCCCAGCCACACGATGTGGCAGGCGAACTGGTCCGCCACCGGCGCGGGGCGCAGCGCGTCGGCGATCACGTCGCCGCGGCTGGCGTCCAGCTCGCGGTCCAGGCACAGGGTCACGGCCTGCCCTTCGCCCGCGCTGTCCAGGTCTCCGTCGGCGGTGACGATGCGCGCGATGCGCGCGCGCGCCACGCCGGGCTGCACCACTATCTCGTCGCCCTTCGCCACGCGGCCGCCACAGATCGTGCCGGCATAGCCGCGGAAGCCGTGGTCGGGGCGGTTCACCCACTGCACCGGCATGCGGAAATCCGCCGCCCGCGCCGGCGTGGCGTCGGCCGCCTCCAGCAGGTCGAGCAGCGTGGGCCCGTGGTACCAGGGGAGGCGCGTCGAACGCGTACCCACGTTGTCGCCGCCCGGCGCGATGACTGGCAGGCAGTCGACCCTGGCGATGCCCAGCGTCTGCGCCAGCGCCCGGTAGGACGCGGCGATCTCGCGGTAGACCTGCTCGCTGCAGTCCACCAGGTCCATCTTGTTCACCGCCAGCACCACCTGGCGGATGCCGAGCAGGCTGCATATGTAGGAGTGCCGGCGCGTCTGCGGCAGCAGGCCCTTGCGCGCGTCCACCAGCACCACCGCCAGCTCGGCGTTGGAAGCGCCGGTGGCCATGTTGCGGGTGTACTGCTCGTGGCCCGGGCAGTCGGCCACGATGAAATGGCGGCGCGCGGTGTGGAAGTAGCGGTAGGCCACGTCGATGGTGATGCCCTGCTCGCGCTCGGCATCCAGGCCGTCGGTGAGCAGGGCGAAATCCAGTACGTCGCCCGCGTCGGCATGCAGGCGACGGCTGTCGCGCCCGAGCGCGGCGAGCTGGTCCTCCGGCACCATGCCGGCGTCGTACAGCAGGCGGCCGAGCAAGGTGCTCTTGCCGTCGTCCACGCTGCCGCAGGTGATGAAGCGCAACAGGCCCTGGCCGGCGCGATCGGCGTTGACGGCGTCCATCAGAAGTAGCCCTCCTGTTTCTTGCGCTCCATCGAGGCCGAGGGATCGTGGTCGATCACCCGGCCCTGCCGCTCGGAGCTCTTCGAATCGGCCATCTCCTGGATGATCTCGTCCAGCGTGGCGGCGCTGGACTCCACCGCGCCGGTGAGCGGGTAGCAGCCCAGGGTGCGGAAACGCACCATGCGCGTCTCGATCCGCTCGCCCTCGCGCAGGGTGAAGCGCTCGTCGTCCACCATGATCAGCGCGCCGTCGCGCGCCACCACCGGGCGCGGCCTGGCGAAGTACAGCGGCACCACCGGGATGTTTTCGCGGCGGATGTACTGCCACACATCCATCTCGGTCCAGTTGGAAATGGGGAACACGCGCACGCTCTCGCCCTGGCGGATCTGCGTGTTGTAGGTATGCCAGAACTCCGGGCGCTGGTGCCTGGGGTCCCAGCGGTGCTGGGCATTGCGGAACGAGAACACGCGCTCCTTGGCGCGCGACTTCTCCTCGTCGCGGCGCGCGCCACCGATCGCCGCGTCGAACCGGTGCTGGTCCAGCGCCTGTTTCAGCGCCTGCGTCTTCATGATGTCGGTATGCACGGTGGCGCCGTGGGTCAGCGGCGAGATGCCCTGGCGCACGCCGTCCTGGTTGATGTGGACCATCACCTCGACGTCGCCCGCAGCGGCCACCTGGTCGCGGAACGCGATCATCTCGCGGAACTTCCAGGTGGTGTCCACGTGCAGCAGCGGGAACGGCGGCTTCGCGGGGTGGAAGGCCTTGCGCAGCAGGTGCAGCAGCACCGAGGAGTCCTTGCCGATGGAATACAGCATCACGGGTCGGCGGAAGCTGGCCGCCACCTCGCGGAAAATGTGGATGCTCTCGGCCTCGAGCTCGTCGAGGTGGTCGGTGCGTGGTGCCAGGCGTGCGTTCATGAGGTGCCAGTTTCAGTAGCGAGGTACGGCCCGCTGCAGGCCGAGCCGAACGGGCATGCTACGCGAGCGCCGCCGATTGCCCAAACAACCAGGCCGATGGGAAAGCGCACGAGATGGCATATGGTGCCAAAACGCATCCCGTGCGCGACGCTTGAACCGCGTAGTAGCGGCTTCAGCCGCGATTCGCGCCCCATCCCGAAAAGCACCGCGGCTGAAGCCGCTCCTACGCCATTCCTGTGGGTTTGCATCCGTCGGGTCGAGTCCGCATGGGCTTGCCATTGCCTGGCAGCCATGCCAAGGCGTGGACTTGTGTGTCAGGCGATCGCCGGATAAACCGGATCGGCATCCAGCGTGGCCGCACAGACCGCGGCCAGCTCCAGCAGGCGCAGGTCCGAGCCGCGTCCGCCCACCAGTTGCAGGCCGACCGGCAGGCCGTTCGCCAGCGTGCCCATCGGGATGCTCACCGCGGGACAGCCGGCAAGGCTGGCGAAGCTGGTGAGGTCGGCGTGGTTGTCCGGCTCCGCCCCGCCCAGCGGGAAGGCGCCGCAGGGCGTGGTGGGCAGCACCAGCACGTCGATCTGCGAGAACAACCGGCGCATCTTCAGCGTGGCCGCGTCGAGCACGCGGTCGGCCCTCGCATAATCCGCCGCGCTCTTGCGCGCGGCGTAACCCAGCATGTCGCGGAAACGCGGCGACACCGGATGCGCGCTGTCGGCCAGATCCTCGGCGAACGTGCCCAGCATCTCCGCCTCCATCAGCAAGAGGCCGGCGCGGCGGGTGCGCGCGAAATCCCAGTCGGCGAAATCCACCGTGCGGCGCTCGCCCAGTGCGTGGGCGAGCTTGGCCACGGCCGACTCGAAGAGGTCCGCCACCTCGGCCTGCAGGCCCACCGCGGCCAGGTCCGGCAACAGGCCGGTACGCAGCTTGCCCGGCTCCCAGTCCGGCAGCGCCAGCGCCACGCGGCGGCGGCGCGAGCGCGCGTCATCGGCGTCGTAGCCGGCCAGCACCTGCAGCAGCACGGTGAGGTCGGCCACGCTGCGCGCGATCAGGCCCACCGCGTCCAGCCGCCGCGCCGCCGGCACCAGCCCGCGCGCGGAGATCTCGCCGTGGGTGGGCTTCAGCGCATAGACGCCGCAGTAGCTGGCAGGAATACGGATCGAACCCAGGCTGTCCGAGCCCACCGCCGCCGCCGCCAGGCCCGCGGCCACCACGGCCGCGGCGCCGCCGGAGGAGCCGCCCGCGCTGTAGCCCGGCTTCCACGGATTGTGGGTGGGGCCGTAGTGCGGGTTGTCGGTGGCCGCGCCCAGTGCGCCCTCGTCCATGTTGGTCTTGCCGACCAGCACCGCGCCCGAGGCGCGCAGCCGCGCCACCACGTGCGCGTCGTCGGTTGCCGGCTGGTCGCGCCCCGGCAGGCCGGCGCGGGTCGGCCAGCCGGCGATGTCGAGGTTGTCCTTGATCGCCACCGGGATGCCGTCGAGCCGGCCGATCACGCCGTCGCGCCGCCGGTGCTCGGCGGTGCGCGCCTGTTCCTGCAGCAGGCCGGGACTCAGGCCCACGTAGGCATTCAGTTGCGGGTTGATGCGCTCGATCGCTTCCTGGGTCGCCTCGGCCAGCGCCTGCGGGTTGGTGCGCCCGGTGGCCATCCAGTGCAACAGCTGGCACACGGTGGCGCGGCGCAGGTCCAGGTCGGTGATCGGCGGCAGCGAGCTCATCGGCATTCCTTAACTTGTGCGTTCTTCCATGAACGCGTGAATCAAAAAGCGGCCATCCATGGCCGCGACCTCCATTAGGCGTGGGCGGATTATCGCCACCACCCGTGAAGCCCGTGCAAGCCCGGGATGCCGGGTTTGCCGCGCAGCACGCGAAACCGGACAATAGCGCATTGACCGTGTCGCGCCGCCGACACCGCCCCCGACCTGCCGGAGTCCGCCATGAGCGAACGCGAAACCATGGAATACGACGTCGTCGTGGTCGGCGCCGGCCCGGCCGGGCTGTCGTTCGCGATCCGCCTGAAGCAGCTGCAGCCCGACACCACGGTGTGCGTTATCGAGAAGGCGTCCACCATCGGCGCGCAGATCCTCTCCGGTGCGGTGATCGAACCTGGCCCGCTGGACGCCCTGCTGCCCGGCTGGCGCGACGCCCCGCCGCCGATCTGCGTGCCTGCCGGCGAGGACGAGTTCTGGCTGCTGAGCAAGACCGGCGGCCGCAAGCTGCCGGTGCCGCCTGGCATGAACAACCACGGCAACTTCATCGTTTCCCTGGGTGCCCTGTGCGCGTGGATGGCTCCGCAGGCCGAGGCGCTGGGCGTGGACGTGTTCCCCGGCTTCGCCGCCGCGGACACCGTGTTCAACGACGACGGCTTCGTCGCCGGCGTGCGCATCGGCGACATGGGCGTGGCGAAGGACGGCTCGCACAAGGCGGGCTATACCCAGGGCATCGACATCAAGGCCAAGGTCACCGTGCTCGCCGAAGGCGCGCGCGGTAGCCTCACCAAGCAGCTGATCAAGCGCTTTGCGCTGGACAAGGACAGCGACCCGCAGGGTTATTCCATCGGCATCAAGGAACTGTGGCAGGTGCCCGCCGGCCGCGCCGTGCCTGGCAAGATCGTGCACAGCTTCGGCTGGCCAGCCGACAGCCACACCTACGGCGGCAGCTTCCTCTACCACCTGGACAAGGACCGCATAGCGCTGGGCTACGTCAGCGGCCTGGACTACACCGACCCCAACTACCAGCCGTGGGAGGCCTTCCAGCAGTGGAAGAACCATCCGACAGTGAAGTCGTTGCTGGAAGGCGGCACCATCCTCTCGGCCGGCGCACGCGCCATCGTCACCGGCGGCTGGCAGTCGCTGCCCAGGTGCGAGATGCCCGGGGCCCTGCTGATCGGCGACACCGCCGGCCTGCTCAACGTGCCCAAGATCAAAGGCACCCACCAGGCGATCCGCAGCGGCATGCTCGCCGCCGAACACCTCGCCGCCAGCGGCCTGGATGCCGCCGGTTTCGACGCGAAACTGCGCGGCTCCGAGGCGATGGCCGAACTGAAGAAAGTGCGCAACATCAAGCCTGCCTTCAAGAAGGGCCTGTGGTTCGGCATGCTCAACGCCGCGTGGGAAACCGTCACCGGCGGCCGCTCGCCGTGGACGCTGAAGAACAAGCCCGACTGGTCGTCGCTGCACAAGCTCGGCCAGCAGGAGGAACCGAAGCGCGACTACGTGCAACGCGAACTGCCCCCGCGCGACCGCCTCGCCGGCGTCTACTTCGCCGCCACCGAGCACGACGAGGACCAGCCCATCCACCTGCACGTGGCCGACACCGGCATCTGCGTCGACCAGTGCACCAGGGAATACGGCAACCCCTGCACCCGCTTCTGTCCCGCCAACGTCTACGAGATGGTGGAAGACGTGCACGCCGATGGAAGCAAGGGCAAGCGCCTGCAGATCAACGCCGCCAACTGCGTGCACTGCAAGACCTGCGACATCAAGGATCCATACCAGATCATCACCTGGGTGACGCCGGAAGGCGGCTCGGGGCCGAACTACCAGAACCTGTGAGGGCGTTCCGCTGAGCGGCAAGCTGTCATGGCGACTGAAGCGCCTGCGCTACCTCGCGCAACGCACCCGCGCCAGCCTGGCACTGCGCGGCTGGCGCGGCACGCTGGCACGCATGCGGCAGGAGTTCCGATTCCGCCCCGAACACGACGACACGCTGGAACTGCTGCCGCTGGACGAACCGTTCGCGCCCTTCGCACTGCCCACATCGGACGCACCGCACGTGTCCGTCGTGATACCGGTGCATGGAAAGCTTGCCTACACCATGGCCTGCCTGCGTTCGCTGGCGAAGCACGGCGCGCAGGCGGCGTACGAAGTGATCGTGGTGGACGACGCGTCTCCCGACGACAGCGCAGCCACACTGGCAAAGGTCGGCGGCCTGCAACTGCTTTGCAACGCCGGGAACCTCGGCTTCGTGGGCAGCTGCAATGCCGGCGCGGCAACGGCGCGCGGGGAATTCCTGCTGTTCCTCAACAACGACACCCAGGTCACGCCCGGCTGGCTGGATGCGCTGCTGCGCTGCTTCGACGAACGTGCCGACTGCGGCATCGCCGGCAGCCGGCTGGTCTATCCCGACGGCCGCCTGCAGGAGGCGGGTGGCCTGGTCTTCGGCGACGGCAGTGCCTGGAACTACGGACGCTTCGAAGCGCGCAACGACAGCGCCTTTCGCTACCGCCGCGAGACCGACTACGTTTCCGGTGCGTCGCTGATGATCCGCCGCGAAACCTTCCAGCGAGTCGGCGGGTTCGACACGCGCTACGCCCCCGCCTACTACGAAGACGCCGACCTCGCTTTTGCCGTGCGCCAGCTGGGCCTGCACGTGTACTACGAGCCGGCCAGCACAGTCATCCATTGCGAGGGCATCAGCGCCGGCACCGATACGGACAGCGGGATGAAGCGCTTCCAGCGTATCAACCAGGCGAAGTTCGTCGAGAAGCGGAAGGCCGACCTGGCCAGGCAGCCGCTCCCAGGAACGCCGCTGGAACGTGCGGTCCGTTGGCGCCGTCGCGGCCGCGTGCTGGTGGTGGATGCCATGACACCCGACCCCAGCCGCGACTCCGGCTCGCTGCGCCTCACCGCGATCCTGCGCATCCTCGACGAGCAGGGCTGGAGCGTAGTCTTCTTACCCGATGATGGCCGCGCATCGGCAAGCGAAATCGCCGCACTGGGCGCGCTGGGTTGCGAAGTGCTGTGCAAGCCGGAAACCACCAACCTGCCCGACTGGTTGCGCCGCTACGGCCGTGAGCTGGACGCCGTGATGCTCTGCCGCCACACCGTGGCCGGCCAGTACGAGGCACTTGTGCGCCGCCACGCACCGCAGGCGAGATTGCTGTTCGATACCGTTGACCTGCACTTCCTGCGCGAACAGCGTGCCGCGGAACTGGCCGCCAGCGACGCCATGCGCCAACAAGCGGAGAGCTCACGCCGCAGCGAATTGAAGCTGATCGAACAAGCCGACATCAGCTTTGTGGTCAGCCCGCACGAACAGGCGCTGTTGAAAGACTTACTACCCGGTGCTCGCGTGGAACTACTTTCCAACATACACGAGGTGCACGGGACTCCCGCTCCGTTCACCGGACGGCGCGATCTCGTCTTCATCGGCGGCTACGGCCACCCGCCGAATAGCGACGCGATCCGCTGGATCGCCGCCGAAATCCTGCCGCGCCTGCGCAAGGTTCTGCCCAACATCCGCGTGCACCTGATTGGCGACATGCCGGAAGTCGCACGACAGGAACTGTCCATACCGGGCCTGGAAATCCACGGCCGTATCCCCGACATCGCCCCCTGGCTGGACCGTTGCCTAGCCACCATAGCCCCGCTGCGCTTCGGCGCCGGAGTGAAGGGCAAGATCAACATCTCGATGAGCCATGGCGTGCCCGTGATCGCCACTCCACTTGCCGTGGAAGGCATGCGACTGGAGAACGGCGTGAACGTGCTGTTGGCCAGCGACGCCGATGCCTTCGCCACGGCAGCAGTGCGGCTGCAGCATGACTCAGCGATGTGGCAACAGCTGTCCAGCCATGGGCTCGACAATATTCGCCGGCACTTTTCCATCGCAGCCGCGTCCGCCACGCTTCATCGCGTACTGGGTTGACCACGCGCCGGCCAACGTCGATGCTTCTGCATCGCTACTCATAGGTCACCGATGCCCGCCCGCGAATTCGCCAGACGCTGCCTGTTCGCCGTGCTGCGCACGGGCTTCCGGCTCACCCCAATGCCCGGCGCCACGCGCGACCGCCTGCGCCAGCGCTTCCTTGATCGCCACGCGTATCTGGTCCCGCGTAGGCCGCATGGCCAGGCCAACGGAACATCGCAAGCCGATCATCGCCTACGCAGGCAGGCCGCCGGCCGTGCGATCGGCTTCGTGCCCCGGCGCAGCGGCAGTTTGCCGACGCCGCTGCCGGCCACAGTGGTAGCGTTCTATCTGCCGCAGTTCCACCCCATTCCCGAAAATGACACATGGTGGGGCGAGGGTTTCACCGAGTGGCATAACGTCACGCGCGCATTGCCACAGTTCGAGGGCCACCAGCAACCGCGCCTGCCCGGTGAACTCGGCTTCTACGATCTGCGCCTGGCGGACACGATGCGCCAGCAGATGCGGTTAGCTCGCGAGTACGGCATTGGCGCGTTCTGCGGCTACTTCTACTGGTTCGCCGGCAAGATTTTGCTGGAAACGCCGCTACAGCAATGGCTGGCCGACCCAACGCTCGACCTGCCGCTGTGCCTGTGCTGGGCCAACGAAAACTGGTCACGGCGCTGGGATGGACGCGCCGATGACATCCTGATCCGGCAGCAACATAGTCCCGCTGACGATCTCGCCTTCATCGAACACGTCGCGCACTATTTCGTCGAGCCGCGCTACCTTCGCATCGACGGCAAACCGCTGCTGCTGGTCTATCGCCCCGGACTGCTGCCGGACCCGAAAGCGACCGCCGCGCGCTGGCGCGAATGGTGCCTCGCCAACGGCATCGGCGAGATCCGGCTCGCCTATGTGCAAAGCTTCGATCGCGTCGATCCGCTTACGATCGGCTTCGACGCCGCCGTGGAGTTTCCGCCAAACAACACCTCGCCGGTGCCGATCACTGCGCGCCAGCGTTTGCTCAACCCCGACTTCCGTGGTGACGTGCACGACTGGCGTGAGCTGGCCCGCCAATCAATGGAACAGCCCGATCCGGCGTACCCACGCTACCCCGGCGTCAACCCGGGCTGGGACAACGAGCCGCGGCGCAGCGGCGGCGGCCGCATCCTCGCCCACGCCTCGCCGCGCGGCTATCGCGACTGGTTGCGCCACGCGATCGCCGCGGCGCAACGCCGCTTCCCGGTGCAGCCGTTGGTGTTCGTCAACGCTTGGAACGAGTGGGCCGAGGGCGCCGTGCTGGAACCGGACAGCCGCCTCGGCCACGCTTGGCTGGAGGCGACTCGCACCGCGCTGCGACCCGCCCCGGCTGCGGATCACCGCCCCTGTGCCGTGCTCCACGTCTGGTACCCGGAACTGTTGGATGAGCTCGTCGCGGCACTGCGCGCCAGTGGCATCGACTGGCGACTCGTCCTCACTACCGCGCTCGAGCGCGAACAGGCGGTACGCGAGCGGATCGCCCGGCTAAGTATCAACGCCGAGATCGAGGTGTTCGAGAACCGCGGTCGCGATATCCTTCCGTTCCTGCACGTGGCCAACCGGCTGCTCGACGAGGGAGTGACCACCGTGCTCAAGCTGCACGGCAAGCGCTCCACTCATCGGTCGGACGGCGAAATCTGGCGTCGCGAACTGCTGGACAAGCTGCTCGCACCCGAGCGTGCTACGCGTGTCGCGGCAGCCTTCCGCAACGACTCCACGCTAGGCCTGGTATGCGCCGAGGGACACTTGCAGCCGCTGGACTACTACTGGGGCGCCAACCAAGCCAACGTCGAATACCTGACCCGCCGCATCGGCATACCGGCGCCGAACGTGCAGCGCGACAGCTTCATCGCCGGCAGCATGCTCTGGCTACGTCCGGCCGCATTGCGTCCTCTACTGGACGCACATTTCGGCACAGAGGAATTCGAGCCAGAGGCTGCTCAGCTCGACGGCACATTGGCCCATGCCGTCGAACGCGTACTTACTCTCACTGCCGCCGCTGGCGGCTTCCGCACGGCGACTGCAGCCTCACTGATCGGCCTCGCCGAGACCGGAGCCTATCCCTATCCTTATGCGCGCCGCAGTGGCTGAGCAGCCTGCCGCCGCGCCACTCTAATTGCTTGGTTCGTGCGAGTGTTCAAGCAGGGTAGAATGAGCATTTAAGCGCCCCTGCAGCGGCCTACCCCTGAGTCAAGGAATTGCTGATGAAAATTCTGGTCGGTTACAAGCGCGTCGTGGACTACAACGTGCGCATCCAGGTCAAGCCCGATGGCACCGGCGTGGTGACCGATGGCGTGAAGCTTTCCGCCAATCCGTTCGACGACATCGCGCTGGAAGAAGCCCTGCGCCTGCGCGAGAAGGGCATTGCGGAAGAGGTCGTGGTGGTGGGCATCGGCCCCACCGACCTCACCGCGCACCTGCGCAACGGCCTCGCGATGGGCGCCAACCGCGCCATCCACGTCACCACCGCCGACGCGGTGCAGCCGCTTACCGCGGCACGCGTGTTCCTCAAGCTGGTCGAGAAGGAACAGCCCGGCCTGGTGATCCTCGGCAAGCAGGCCATCGATGACGACGCCAACCAGACCGGCCAGATGCTGGCGGCACTGTGGGACCGCCCGCAGGCCACCTTCGCCAGCAAGGTCGAGATTGCCGACGGCAAGGCCACGGTGACGCGCGAGGTGGACGCCGGCCTGGAAACCATCGCGGTGGATCTGCCCGCGGTCATCACCAGCGACCTGCGCCTCAACGAGCCGCGCTTCATCAAGCTGCCGGACATCATGAAGGCCAAGTCCAAGCCGATCGACGTCATCGAGTTCGCTACGCTGGGCGTCGACAGCGGCGACCACCTGAAGACCACCCACTATGCCGCACCGCCCAAGCGCAGCAAGGGCGTGATGGTGAAGGACGCAGCCGAGCTGGTCGCGGCGCTGAAGCAGAAGGGCTTGCTGTAACCACCACATCACCCGTAGGAGCGGCTTCAGCCGCGACCGGCTGAAAGGAATCGCGGCTGAAGCCGCTCCTACAGCGCTCCTGCCGAGAAGCAAGACACAAGGAACCATGCCATGAGCAAGATCCTCGTCATCGCCGAACACCTGGACGGCAAGCTGAATCCCGCCACCGCCCGCGCCGTAAGCGCCGCCGTGGCCGTGAAACCCGAGTCCATCGACGTGCTGGTGCTGGCCGACAACGCCACCGCTGTGCCCGCCGAAGCCGCGAAGATCGAAGGCGTGTGCCGCGTGCTTACCGTCGAGCGCGCCGAGAACGCGCACCCGCTGGCTGCCGTACTGGCGCCGCAGATCGCCAAGGCCGCCGCCGGTTACAGCCACGTGTTCGCGCCCTCCACCACTTTCGGCAAGGACGTGACACCGCGCGTCGCCGCCCTGCTCGGCGTGGCCCAGGTCAGCGACGTGATGAGCGTGGAAGGCCCGCACCGTTTCAAGCGCCCGATCTACGCCGGCAACGCCATCGTCACCGTCGAAGCCGAACCCGCGCATACCGTGGTCGCCACCGTGCGCACCGCCTCCTGGCCGGTCGCAGCCAATGGCGCGAACAGTGCACCGGTCGAGGCGCTGGCACTCGACATGGCGCTGCCCGCCCACACCCGATACGTCGGCCTGCAATCCGGCAAGAGCGACCGCCCCGACCTGCAGAGCGCGAACAAGGTTGTCTCCGGCGGCCGTGGCGTGGGCTCGAAGGAAAACTTCGACATCATCTTCAAGCTTGCCGACAAGCTCGGCGCCGCCGTGGGCGCATCGCGCGCCGCCGTGGATGCCGGCTACGTGCCCAGCGACCTGCAGGTGGGCCAGACCGGCAAGATCATCGCCCCCGAGCTGTACATGGCCATCGGCATCTCCGGCGCCATCCAGCACCTCACCGGCATCAAGGACGCCGGCACCATCGTGGCGATCAACAAGGATGGCGAGGCGCCCATCTTCGAGGTGGCGGACTTCGGGCTGGTGGGGGATCTGTTCAAGCTGATTCCGGAACTCGAACACGCGCTCTGAAAATCTGCAAGGAAACGGCATTCGCGTGAACGGAAACCACATGAACCTCAATTGCTTCAAGGCCTATGATATCCGTGGCCGGGTGCCGGACGAGCTCGATGAAACGCTGGCCCACCGGATAGGCGTGGCCATGGCAGGCCAGCTCGGCCCCGGACCGGTCGTACTGGGGCGCGATGTCCGCCTTTCCAGTCCTGCGCTCCAGGCAGCACTGACAGACGGCTTCCACCGTGCCGGTCGCGATGTTATCGACATCGGGCTCGGCGGCACCGAAGAAGTGTATTTCCAGACTGCCCATCTTGGCGCAGCCGGCGGCATCATGGTCACGGCCAGCCACAATCCCATGGATTACAACGGCATGAAGCTGGTGCGCGAAGGCGCGCGGCCGATCAGCGGTGACAGCGGGCTGTTTGCTATCCGCGACTTCGCCGCTGGCGAACAGGCTCCGATCCCGGCCTCCTCTGCGGCACCTCGTGTGATGCTGGACAAATCCGCCTACATCGCACACCTGCTGGGCTACATCGATCGCGACCAACTCAAACCCTTGAAAATCGTGGTCAACGCGGGCAACGGTGGAGCTGGCTTGATCGTGGATCAGCTCGCACCACATCTTCCGTTTCAGTTCATCCGCCTGCAGCACGAACCTGACGGCCGCTTTCCCAACGGCATCCCAAACCCCTTGTTGCCTGAGTGCCGCACCGCCACAGCAGAGGCCGTACGTGCGCACAACGCAGACTTCGGCGTGGCCTGGGACGGCGACTTCGACCGATGTTTCTTTTTCGATGCCGACGGCCGCTTCATCGAGGGCTACTACCTCGTGGGCCTGTTGGCCAGGGCTTTGCTGGCACGACATCCGGGCGAACGGATCATCCATGACCCCAGGTTGGTCTGGAATACAGTGGACATGGTGCGCGCAGCCGGCGGTGTGCCGGTGATGTGCAAGACCGGCCATGCCTTCATCAAGGAGCGTATGCGTGCCGAGAACGCCGTATACGGTGGCGAAATGAGTGCGCACCACTACTTCCGTGACTTCAACTACTGCGATTCAGGGATGATCCCCTGGTTGCTGATTGCCGGCCTCGTTTCCACCACGGGAATGTCACTGGCGGAAATGGTCGAGGATCGCATGCAAGCCTTCCCATGCAGCGGCGAGATCAACTTCAAGGTTGACGACGCGCACGCAGCCATCGATCGCGTCATGGCCCATTACACGCGATTCGAGCCGGTACTCGATCACACCGACGGCATCAGCGCCGACTTCGGCAACTGGCGCTTCAATCTGCGCAGCTCCAATACCGAGCCGCTGCTGCGGCTGAACGTGGAGTCACGAGCTGACGCGAGGCTAATGCACGAGAAGACCGCCGAACTCTCGTCTCGCTTGCAGTAAGCCTTCGGACAGTCATTCGCGTCTCAAACACGCTGAACCCGCTTCCGGCAACCCATCCGACACTCACATGCGTCCGTCGCAACTGCAATGGGTTCGACAGAGCCAGCAGGCCGAACCCGCAAAGGATGCACCATGCAATCTAAGCACCCCGCTACATCGTTCATCGTTGCCGACTACATCGCCAGACCGTGGCGAACCTGCCCAGCGGCGGCCACGCCTCCCCTGATGACCGGCCGCGAGGTACAGCCATGATCGTCGGGAGGGGACTACTTGCGCATGCCTTTACGCCACACTTCGGAGCGAATGACAAGGTCGTCATCTTCGCCTCGGGAGTTTCCAATTCTCTTGAAACCCGCGAAAGCGAGTTTGAGCGGGAACACACCCTACTCCGCCAAACGCTGGATCGCGACGCGCGGCGATTCGTTTATTTCAGCAGCTGCGGGGTCATAGCCCCAGAAATGGAACTCACCCCCTACATGCGACACAAGCGGCGCATGGAGTCCATGGTGCTGACCAACTCGAATGGGCTGGTCTTTCGCCTGCCACAGGTGGTCGGCAGGACGGACAACTCGCACACCTTGACCAACTTCCTGCACAACCACATCACGTCTGGTGAGCATTTCATGGTATGGGCGCATGCCGAGCGGAACCTGATCGACATCGATGACATCACCAGGATCGGCAACAAGCTGGTCAATGAACTCCCCGCCATGCCTGCCGCAATATCCATCGCCGCCCTTGAATCCCTGCCCATGCCGAGAATCATCCGAATCTTCGAAAACGTATTGGGAAAGAGAGCCAACTGCACATACGTCGACAAGGGAGCACCAATGCCGGTCGATATTGTTCAGGTTCAGAAGACAAGCGCCAGTCTGGGAATCGACCTGGGTGGCGACTACGTCGAACGCGTCATCGTCAAATACTATGCTGGCGATGCAGACTGCCACTCCTGCCATGCTTCCCGGCCACAATCAGCCCTGGACGCTTCAACGTGAACAGCAATGAATCAATCACAGATTCACCCAGCGGCTCCGAGTTGGGTGTCTCCATCGTGGTGCCGGTATACGGCGGAAGCGCGGCGCTACCCGACCTTTGTCGCCGGCTGGAAGCAACCCTGCAACCCACCGGGCTGACTTACGAAGTGATCCTGGTCGACGACCGCGGTCAAAGCGAAGCTTGGACTGTCATCCGCTCGGTTGCCGCGAAATATCCACACGTCCGCGGCTTGCGCCTCGGGCGCAATTTTGGCCAGCACGCTGCCACCATCTGCGGCATGGCGCACGCACGCGGGGAGTGGATCGTCACCATGGACGATGATCTCGAGCACCCTCCCGAATCCGTGCCCGCCTTGCTGGCGGCGGGCGACGTTGACCATCCACTGGTCTACGGCGTGTTCGAGAAGCGTACACACGCCGCATACCGGAATCTCAGTTCGGAACTGATGCGTCGCATGCTCAAGCTCGCGTTTCCCGATCTGAACGAAGACTACTGTTCGTTCCGGGTCATACACGCCCCACTGGCAAAACAACTCGCCGGCTTTGGCCTCAACCGGCCCTACATAGACGGTATGCTGTCCTGGCTGACGTCATCGACCCGCAGTGTCAACGTTCCCCACGAGCAGCGGCAGCATGGCGAAAGCACCTACACCATGCGCAAGCTGCTTTCGCACGCAGCCAACATCTTCGTTACATTTTCCTACCTACCCCTGCGTATCGCCACGTTTGGTGGTGCCGGTTTGGCCGCTATCAGTTTCCTGTATTTGCTCTACGTGATCTATGGCAGGCTGAGCGGCCAAATCACCAATCCCGGCTACGCCTCGCTGATGTCCGTGGTGCTGTTTGCCTGCGGCATCCAGTTGCTGATCCTCGGGGTGGTCGGGGAATACGTGGGAAGGCTTATGGGGGCCACATTCCGGCGGCCGATGTATGTTGTCGATAGCATGGTTGGAACACGCTCGACCGAAAACGCCGCGATCAATATATCCAATACAACCGACCATTAAAGACAATGCCGTTACTCGCATCACGCGCTGCGTCCGCCAGTCCCCGCTTGGCGTCGAGACTTCGTTCCTGGACGGGCGAAGTCTTCCGTTTTCTCGTTGGCGGTCTGTTGAACCTCGGTGTCAGTTACGGCGGCTATCTGCTTTTGTTGCACTGGTTGCATTACGCAGCTGCATACTCCATCTCATACGTCTTCAGCATCATAACCTCTTATTTGTTCAGTGCCTGGTTCGTTTTCCGGCAGCCTTTGCGCGCTCGGGCCGCACTCTACTATCCGTTTGTCTATCTTGTGCAATTCTTGGTGAGCTATGCGTTACTGCGCGTCCTCGTTGAACTTCTTCGAATGCCCGCTTCGATAGCGCCGCTTCTGGTGAGTATTCTGACGATTCCCCTGACATTTTTTTTGTCGCGTTCCATCGTTCGATCTGGCGCGACACGTTAACAACTAAACATGAGGATAGTGCACCATGCAAGACGACAGCGGCCTCAAACGACTCCTCGGGTTTTCATGGATCTATGCCGGGTTCCAAAGCCTGGTGGGAGCGACCCGTGGAGCAAAATGGGTCGCAGAAAACTTTTGGCGCACGCAAAAAGGCCAGAAAGTTGTCGATATCGGCTGCGGGCCTGGAAATACCGCGCATCTGCTGCCCATAGGGGTGCGCTACGTAGGCTTTGATATAAGCGATGGCTACATCGAGCATGCGCGGAAAAAATTTGCCCATGACCAAAGCAAGTCGTTCATTGTCGGCATAGCGGAGGACTTCGCTGCTGCCCCGCCCGATCAGATGCAAAACGCAGACCTTGTCATCATGAACGGCCTTTTGCACCACCTCGATGACGACCAAGCAATCACTGCCCTCCGGCTCGCACGAGCGACACTCGCTCCGCATGGGCGTATGGTTTGCCTAGAAGGCTGCTTCCTTATCAGTCAGGCGCCTTTGGCACGATGGATCCTAAAGCAGGATCGCGGCCAAAATGTTCGTAGCGAGCAGGAATGGAAGCGACTTGTTTCATCTGTGTTTGACAACTTCGAAACTCACATAGTCACTGGATTACTACGAATTCCATATACTCAGGTTATTATTGAAGCACGAAAGTAAATCGCCACTTAATAATAGTTTAAAAAACAAAATGCATCTGGACAACAAAATGAGACCGCTAAAAAGGGCCACTATCCGCAAACATCCTATACTTGTGTTTGCGCTTTTCATTGTCCTGCTGAGCATAAGCGCGACCCTGTATGATCAATACAGATATGCATTTCATAGCGACGACGCTATCAAAACAGTACTGAGTAGACTAGCAATATTTGATGGCAGCTTAGTACCAAAGAACTGGGTATATGCAAATGGCGACACCTTTTTACTTAGTCCATATATATTCTCTGTTCTAATTTATCCAATTCTTGGAATATCTTACTTATCAAACGCAGTGGCATCATGGCTGGCATACCTATGCTTGACATTGGCGGTTTATTTCGCAACAAAAAAAATCGCCGCCGGAAGATCGCGTGCCGCGCTCATCTCGACGATCATATCGGCGGCCGGAATTTCCGCCGCCAACTTCGAATTTGTCATCGCACAAGGGGCGTACTCAATGTACGCCGCCATTGCGGTTTGCATTTACGCCTTGGCGACGCCGACCCAACTGCCAACCAGCGAGAATAATAAAACAAAATCGACCAGAATCCTGTTGTTTTGCGGGTTCCTTGCTGCGCTGTGGGCGAGCATCAGCAATCCCACTCGAGGCATTGCCACAATAACTTTGCCCGTCGTACTTGGATGGGCAGCGTTCATGCTTTTTTCGGTACAAAACCGCAACCGAAAAGCACTTTATATGCAACATTACAAGGTCATCGTCTCGATTTTTGCTGGGTCAATCGCAGGGTATCTTCTATACAAATACGAGATTTATCCAAAGATCCTGAATTTCGATGCCGCGGCCAAAGTCGGTGTTGCGCCAAAATGGGAAATTTTCGCACATTTGCAAAAAATTCCGTCAGCGTGGTTTGCGTATTTCCAGCTTTGGGGCAGATGGGAAACACTTTCGCCCCCCCTTCGAGCACTACAGGCTTTCGTCTGGCTAATTGCGCTTGCGCTGGCTTTCCTGCCGATATACACAGTTTTCAATTTCAAAAGGCACAGCCAATCACTCGTCTGTTTAGCGTGGCTGATCCTAGCAAGCTATGCCGTCAGCCTTTCGGCAATGGCCGTATCACCAACGTTATTTTCTAGCGCGCTAGACATGAGATATGCAACCTTTCCAATGTACGGTGCGGTCTGCATGTTGGCAATTTATATCGACCAATTCGCATCTAGACATAACGCGTATGGGAAGGCAGTGCTTGCGTGTGTGATCGTTGCGGGGGTTTCATCTGCGCAACTATGGCGCGGCGAATACCAGCCCGGCGCAGCATCGTCAGGGGATGCAAGCTATACGCAACGCATGTCGCTGATCAGGCTTTTAAAAGCCAACAATGTCGGCACCATACTTACCACATATTGGAATTCGCATGTATTGACAGTCCTTTCCGATGGCGCGGTTTACGCCTACCCAGTAGGCATAGGGTCGCAACTGACGCCTTTTGCACACCATATGCCAAGGCATATTTTTTACGGATCTGCAGGAATAAGACAAGCAGTTATCCTCAACGGGACAGACTCCAACACGGACGCGTGGAGTACTGTCGATCACCAGCTCGGGAGGCCATATGAAAAAATTTTTATTGGCCCCTTTACAGCCTGGATTTACAACAAAGACATTACTGAAGCGGTTCTGCAAACTGGCAGTGAAATTGACTCTGCTATCCCGCCTAGTCAACTAGAAATAAGCCTTTCCGAAATAAATGTTGCGGCTTGCCATTCCGACAATGGCTGCCATTACCGGATCGACGCCGTCAATATTGGCCATCATGTCTTGAGTAGCGTTGGCTTTCGCCCCATGCGGCTCGGCATTCATGGCGTAGACAACAGAGGGGATATTATTGTCCAGGATGCAGGCAGAGCAGACTTTCCCGTAGCGCTCAAATCGGGTGACTCAACTCACGTCGAGTTGACCCTACCAAAGTCAAGTGATCCGAGAGTTTCAGGCTATCGTCTGTGCCTGTTACAGGAGGGGGTGAATTGGCTTTGCGATCACACGCAAACCCAACCGAGGCAAGACAGATAGGCCGGTATGGTTCGTGTGCTCCTCGGCAACTGTGCAATCATCAATTCCACCCACTGGAGATCGAGCATGAAAGGTCGTCTTATTGCATTTCCCTCAATGGCATTGACTTGTCTCATTGCGCTTTCTGCTTGCAACTCAAGTAACCAAGCAGAAAACCAACAGACGTCTTCTTCTACAAGCACCACGAGCGGAGGCAGCTACCAGGCATCACTGGCTCTGAGTAGCCCCCCCGAGATATCGGCCAATGGACAAAGCATTATCGTGACCGTCAATGTCACAAATACTGGCTCTGGTACTTTCGGATCTACCACTACACCGAACAATGTGAATCTCGCTGCCCATGGCATCGATGCCACCGGAAAGATTGTTGACCAGGATCTCGTCCGCGGGCATCTGCCGCAGGTAACACCCGGTGCCACAGCCTCTGCCACTATTCTGCTACCTGTCGACAAGATCCTCGGAAGGAGCGCCGAAATCCTTCCCGTTCAGGAGAATGTCGCGTGGTTCGACAAGTGGGGAACCAAGCCCCTTAAGGTGGGCCCTTTCGAAGCCTGCAGCGATACTGCTGCCGGCAAGGTCTGCGATAGCAACGGCAAGCCACTTGCGGTTGCGGCGCAATAAGCCGACATCTGAAAGCCAAGAAGGGCCGGTGCTTGCACCGGCCCTTCTTGTTTTACCTTGGCTACCGAGACTGTAGTATGCCCGACCATTGGCAAGCGTCTGCTGACCTTCCCCTTCCTCCGCAACGTTGTCTATGGTGCGTGGCTGGCGTCAACGATCGGCAACAGGCTGTCGATCGCGCTGCTTCCGCACAGAGAAAGCGCGCATGCGGATCGTCTTGGGCGGGCCGCGAATGATGCCCAAGCGATCCAGCACGCGCGTCACACCGATGCCGGAGATGGCTCGTTCGACTTCGATGGCGGTGAGCAAGCGGCAAGCCTGACGGGTGACCGCTATACCGTCAACGAACTTCGATAATCAGAAAGCAAGCCGAGTTCTCATCCCGATCGGAGAACCACGCCACCTGCTCTTGCACAAGGGAAATTTCTAGCAAGTAAAGTCCCGCTTCCTTTGGTGTACGAACCTGGAGGGCAGATATCTGGCTTGCCCCTGGCGACATATCTTCCCGCAAGACCGTTCGCAATCCATCTGCCACCACCATTTCGCTGCTTTGGTGACCTCGAAAGACTTCAGTATCCTCACGCCGATCTTGGGCGATTCGTCGCATCAAACGTACAAGTGCTTGATGGGCGAAAGCGAGTCCGAACACACGCCAGACTCGCTGACTTGAAGAGCCGCCAGGAATGCGACTTTTCGAGGCTCTGCTTTCAGGCAATCGCCAACGATATGAGAGATGTACTGGGTTCCGGCCGCTTGAAGGCCAGGTCTCTGATCCATTGTTTGTCAATCTGACTTGCAGCAGGCCGTCGACCGCGCTTGGCATGATGTCAACAGGGACCATTGGCTCGATGATTGCCGTAAAATCCTGCAACGGTCCATTCAATCGTCCGAATGAGCGTATCGCTATCCCGGGTGGCTGGACTGACTCCCGCTGCCATGCGGCACCGGGTGATGTACCGTCGAACCAGACCTCGGCATCCATAAGCACCCGCCCTTCGTAGTGCTGCACGGCATAGGCGTCCACGACAAAGCCCGCCACTTGCTCCTGCCAGTGATAGCAACCGTCATAATGCGACTCGCCGGGCATCAGGGCTGCATCCAGCTGATAACGTCCGGGGCCGAGACGATTGACCATCGTGAAAGTGGCCGCGTAGCGCCCAAGGTTCAGCCTGTACAGTGAACCGTGCAGCAAGGTATTGCTGCCGTACATGAGCATGCCTAGCTCGTCCTTGATGGCGATGCCGACATTGAGCTGCTCGACTGGTTGGTTGGCGGCGAACTCGATGGTGACATTCATCACTTCGCCTGCCATTACCTGCTGGTATCCGCTGACGCTCCCGCTGACGCTGGCGTTGAGGATTTCGCAGCGCAAGTCACCGAAGTTCCTCGGCTCGGCAAATTCGGCGACGTTGGCAAATGTCACCTCATCGCCCTCGCCTGAATTTGAACCTGGGACCACTACGGCATGGCCACGACCGATCCATCCACGTCGGTCTCGACGAAATCGGGAAAGCGCATGATGGTACAGCTCGGCTTCTGGCTCGATCAGACGCTGGATCATTGCCCGCTGGGCGGTTGAGAGGTTTTCCACTGCCATACGTTTCGACGTGGCGTTCACTAGGCTCAAGGGTTTGTATGGCCAGTCCATAACGGCCGTGAGCATGGCAGCAAAATCGTCCAGTTCTTCAGTTACGCCCACCAGCTCGAACTGGTCTAGCGCCCCACGGGCAGCGGACAACTTTTCTTCTGTCGTCAGGCGTGTCTGCACATCTGTGCCAAGCGGGTAAAGCATGCCCAATTGCACCGACGAAGTTTCAACGGGCGCGCGAGCGAGACTCTCGCAATATTCGTCCAAGTTGTGCGTAAAGCGTTTGGCGTCAAGTAGGAGATCGTCGACATCGTGCTTGTTGTAGCTGAACTCGGAGACAAAGCGCTCGATCGGATCACGCAGTACCGTCATGCACAAACGGTCACGAGGCAGGATATCCCCTTGTTTGGCGGCAAAGTGCCCGGTGATGGCTTGGATATCTTGCCATTGCAACAGGGCATCTGTGAGCTTGATCCCTCCAAGCGCAGGGGAAACCTGAGCAGCTCCCAGTTGCTCAACGAGAAATGCCTGCAACGCCATGCCACCGGTTTTCGGCAAATGCAGATGAAATATCTTACGCATTTCTCTCCTCTTTTCACAGCAACATTTGAGCTTTGCGCTCAAGTCGAGGCTTGCATCAATCCCATTATGTCATTGATTTATAAGAATTTATATGCGAATTCGGCTTCTGTAGTCACGCTTTTGTCACGTCTGACAAGACACTTCTTCGCATCTCATCAAGATATTTCGGCACCCCACCACTGCAGGAACCTCCGGCGACATGCTTACATCGCAAAAGATCACGAATAACTAACGCACACGCAGCGCGCGCGTTGACAGCAATGGAGACGTGAACCAGAGATGCGCCCTTTCGGCCGCTAACCACCGGAAGTTGTGCGGGCAACTCAGCCGCCGCTAAGGTGGAGTGACCAGCTTTTCGTAGACACCTCAGAGGCCATAATTGATGGCAACGGCGGAGGTGTTCATGAAGGGCAAGCAGTACACGTCAGAGTTCCGTGCCGAGGCGGTCAAGCAGGTGCTGGAACGCGGCTTCACCACGGTGGACGTGGCCGCGCGGATCGGCATCCCCAAGCACACGTTGTACGGCTGGGTACAGGCCGCCAAGCAGGCTGCGCGTTCGGCCAGTAGTAGCGAGCCGGCACCGGTGTTGAGCGAGGCGGCCGAGATTCGCCGGCTGAAGGCCGAGGTCAAGCGTCTGACCGAGGAGCGCGACATCCTAAAAAAAGCCGCCGCATACTTTGCCAAGGGGTAAAGGCGAAGTACGCCTTCATGCGTGCCCATGCCCGCGAGTTTCGCCTGTGCGCGATGTGCCGGGTGCCGGGTGCTCGGCGTGCATCGCAGCGGCTACTACGCCTGGCTGCACGAAGGCGCCAGCGCTCGCGAGCGTGAGGACCAACGGTTGGCCGGCCTGATCAAACATGCCTGGCTCGCCAGCGGCACGGTGTACGGCTATCGCAAGGTCACGCTGGATCTTCGCGAAGCCGGCGAGCACTGCAGCCGCCATCCCGTGCGGCGCCTGATGAATGCCGAAGGGCTGTGCGCGCAGGTTGGCTACGGTCGCAAGCCGCGCCATCGCGGTGGCCCGGTCGGCGTGGTCGGCAACGTGTTGAACCGCGATTTCGTCCCGGAAGCGCCGAACAAGGTGTGGGTGACCGATATCACCTACATCCGCACCTACGAAGGCTGGCTGTTCCTCGCCGCCGTGATGGACCTGTACTCACGCCAGATCGTGGGCTGGGCCACGCAGCCCACGATGACCAGCGACCTGGTGTTGCAGGCTTTGCTGGCCGCACTGTGGAAGCGCAAACCCGGCCCGGGCGTGATGGTGCATTCCGATCAGGGCAGCCAATTCACCAGCAGCGACTGGCAGTCGTTCCTCAAGGCGCACCGCATGGTGCCGAGCATGAGCCGACGTGGTAACTGCCACGACAATGCGGTGGCGGAGAGCTTCTTTGGCGCGCTGAAGAAGGAACGGATCAAGCGGCGGATTTACCCGAACCGGGACACAGCAAGGTCGGACGTGTTCGATTACATCGAGATGTTCTACAACCCGATCCGCCGGCACAGTTCCGCTGGCGATCTGTCACCGGTAGAGTTTGAGCGGCGCTACGCGCTAACCGGCCAATGAGTGTCTACGGAAGGCTGGCCACTCCATAGTGATCGGCCTCGATGGCAGAACGGCAGCATGAGCACCAATCCTCAAGGAAGGATCAACTTTGGCTAGTGACAGAAGGGAGGGCATGGAAGTGGCTACACTGGCCAGCCACAACCGGTGGCCTGGCCAGAATGTTTCACCGGTGCCGGCCACTCGCGGAAGATCTGAGTATCTACGAACTTGGGTGCAGCAGCCTCTGAATATCGTTTACCCAGTCGGGTGGCGGAACGTCATGCATGTCCATTCCCCGCTGGAAATGTGCCCAGAATCCCGCTGTCTTGCAGTAATGCCCTTCCATGAAGAATAGCTCGCGGTACCTGTCCGGATGCTTCTTTAGAAGTAACGCGTCCTTTTCAAAGAACCTGTTGCGTTCATCCAGCGATTCTCGCTGGACGTCGCGGCGCTGAGCAGGATGAAACACCTCCACGTCGGCCGCATACGGCACCATGCCAAGCTCTTGCAGACGCCAGCCAAAATCGGTGTCTTCGCGGAAATGCGGTCTGTCGAAAGCAACATCGAAGCCATCCAACTGCTGGAACGCTTCGTTACGCACCATCAGGTTGGCCGTCATGAAACCGATTCCCTCGAAGCCGATATTGGTGACCGGCCGCCAAGCGGGGTCGTCAAGGTGATCCGAGCGGATCAGGCCTTCGATGCCGACATTCATCGGGTCGTCAAACCAGTGCCTCGCATTCATCAGCCAGTCGGGCATGGGTTCACAGTCGTCGTCAGTGAAGGCAATAATGTGCCCCGAAGCCAGATGGCCGCCGAGATTGCGCGCAGGCACGGCACCCTTTACTTCGCTGTGCACGTAGTGCAACGGAAAGCCTCTTTTCACATCCGCGTTCAGCCAGCGCTCGCTGGACTGGTCGACCACGATGACCTCGAAGTCGCGTTCCTCCTGTGCCTCCAGGCGCAACATCAGCCGGTCGAGCCGTTGGTGTCGTTCATAGGTGGGAATGACGACTGTGAAGAAGGGGCGCGCCCGCCCCTTGTTGCGGAGATGTTCGGAAAGCAGGCTGCCGAGCGACGGCGAGATGCGCTCCCAGGCATAAAACTGTTCGACCGTCTGGCGCGCCTGGAGTGCGTATTCTTCCAGTGCGGACTCGTTGCGCAGCAGTCCTGCTACGGCATCGGCGAAATTGTCCAGTGCGGCCACAACGAACGGAGCCCTTCCCACATGGGTAATGCCACGCGCACCGATTTCGGTGGTTACGACCGGCAATCCCGCAGCCATGAAGTCGAACATCTTGATACTGGTTCCGGAGCCGGCCGCCAGCGGATTCACCGCCAGGTCGGCGGCCTGCATCCAGTGCAGCTTCTGCTTTTCATCCAACTGCCCAAGCGCCATGACATTCGGTGGCAAGGCATCCGATGCGAGCTTGCTGCAGCAACCGCCGATGAGCCCGAATGCCACCTCGGGCAGGGCGAGAGCAAGGCGATGGCCCACGTAACGTGCGGCATCGTTGTTGGGACCGTAGTCAGACCCAACGAAGACCACCAGGGCCTGCTGACTCACACCCAGGGCGTGCTTGGCTGCCAACCGCTCCGCCGAAGTCTGCAAAGCATGGGCGAACGCGAAGATTCCATTGGGCACGACTCTGAGTTTGGACCAGTCGAGACCGTAAACGCGGGCAAAGATCTCTCTGTCCTCATGCGAGCATGCCAATACCAGATCAGCCTCCTGACAGATCTGATACTCGACCTCAGCCACGCGCGCCAGCAGCGAAGAGGCCTGCGGCAGATCGCCGTGCAGCGACAACCTCAGCAGCGCTTCGACATTTTGCGAATCGTAGACGACCAGTTGACGCGCCTTCAGATCGCCGCGCAATGCCGAATAGCACCAGGGGTGGGAGAACACGACCACGTCCGCCGACGCGATCTGCGCGCGTGCCATGGCCAGGAATTCTTCCGACAGATGCACCTGATCCGGGAAGGCAATGTCGATCATCGTGCGCCCACCCATCTTCTTTGCGACGGCAGCAGCTGCCTTATGGTGTGCGGCCGAGAGTGGAACCGTAATTTCACGCAAACCCGGCGTCAGTTGCTGGTCACGAAACGACTCTCCGGGCCAATCGTAGGAGCCGACATACGTGCATTCGATATTCGAACCCAGCGCATGGTAAAGCCCCTGCAGACGCTGGCGACCTCCGCCTACCGCCGGCGTGATCGGCTGCATGTCGATGACAGTGACGCGTAGCAAATCCTGACTCATGCTTCCAATGCCCACTGCAAATCCATTTTCATCCCCCTGAAGCAACTACCAGTTGATCGACGATATCGGCCCAGGAAAGATTCCGCACCCAGGCATTTCCCGTGCGGCCAAATGCTTCGGCCTGAGTGTGATCCCCCCATAACTGGTCAATGTGCGCACCGATCACTTTCGGATCCGGCACACAGACATATCCGGATTGACCGTGCTGCACGATCGCGGCGGCCTCGCCCGAGTCCTGGCAGGTGACCACGGGCTTGCCACTGGCGAAGGCCTCCAGCGTGACGTACCCGTAGTCCTCGCGGTTCGGCGTGAAGGGAACAGCAAATGCCCCTGCGTACAGCTCGACAAGCTCCACATCCGTCACGCGGCCGCGGAACTCGATGCGACGATCGTCGCCAGCCAGGGCTCGCAACTCGGACTCGGCTTCACCGGTCCCCGTTATCACCAGGCGCAGCGGTGCGGAGACATGGCGCATAGCTCGTATCACCAGATCCACGCGTTTCCACGGATGCAAGCGACCGGGCAGAAGCAGATAGTCCCCCGAGACTCCGGAACGGAACGTATCGCTCCACAACGGCGGATGGAGGACTTGCGCATCGAGTCCGTTCCACTCGCGCAAGCGACGGGAAACCTCATTGCCAATGGAAAACACTTTACGGCAATTCGGTGGTTTCAGCGCCAAGCTGTCGATCCGACGGATCAGGTCCCGCTGCTCACGAAGCTCGCTGCCTGCATCGGGGAACACCGTGTCGAACATGTCGTAGAACACACGGATCGTGTGTACCAGATAGCAGACGTGACGCGGGTGCCTGACCAACCAAGTCGGTGCCTTGGTCGAAACAACCATGTCGTAGGCGGCGAGGTCGAGGTCGTAGCAGGCAAGGTAGTTCTGCAGTATATGCCCGAACGTCGACTCGTCGGCCACCACCGGCACGTCCCGGGCATCGTGACCGGCCTGACGAAAGGCATCGATCAGCGCATCATAGAAACGCTCGGCTCCACCCGCCTCGCCACCCGCCGAACGAGCCGTGACGATGGCTACTTTCAAAGCGAATCCCTGATTCGGCGCATGTCGGCATCTACCATCATGACCACCAGTCCCTCCAGGGTAGTCTTCGGTGCCCAGCCGAGCCGAGCCTTGGCCTTGGCCGGATTACCCAGCAATACGTCCACCTCGGCAGGCCGGAAGTACTGCGGATCAATCACGACATGATCCTCATAGTTCATGCCCAAATGACGAAAAGCGATCTGGCACATGTCGCGAACGGTTGTGGTGACGCCGGTGGCAATCACATAATCGTCCGCCTGTGCCTGCTGCAACATCAGCCACATGGCCTCGACATAGTCACCCGCGAAGCCCCAGTCGCGCTTTGCGTCGATATTGCCAAGGCGCAACTCCTTCTGGACGCCGAGCTTGATCGAGGCTGCGGCATGCGTCACTTTGCGGGTCACGAATTCGATTCCACGCAGCGGCGATTCATGATTGAAAAGGATGCCGCTTGAGGCATGCAGCCCGTGGCTCTCGCGATAGTTCACGGTTGCCCAATGCGCCATAAGCTTAGCGACGCCATATGGACTGCGTGGATAGAACGGCGTTGTCTCGTCCTGCTGCTCGGCCTGGATCAGGCCGAACATCTCGCTGGTGGAGGCCTGGTAGAAGTGCGCAGCGGGATTGACCAGACGTACCGCCTCGAGCATGTGAACTGCGCCGACGCCACTGACCTGAGCAGTCAGAATAGGTTGCTGCCAGGACGTACCGACGAAACTCTGCGCTGCGAGATTGTAGACCTCATCGGCCTTCGAGGTTTCGAGCGCTCGTGCCAGCGACGAAAGGTCCAATAGGTCGCCTTCGATGTAGTTTATCTCATGCTCGACGCCGACCTCGCGCAGACGCCAGCGCATGTCCGAACCACGTCTGGCAACTAAGCCAAAAACCTGATAGCCCTTCTCGAGCAACAGCTTCGCGAGGTAGGCGCCGTCCTGCCCAGTAACCCCCGTGATCAATGCGTTTTTCTTCATGGCGTTTCTTTCGTCCTAAAATAATCGAGTATCTGTCCAAGCGAGGTTTCAAGCGGAACCTGCGGTTCCCAGCCGGTATCCCGCCGCAAGCGGTCGCAACTGGCCATCATGCGCCGCTGCTCATTTGGCCGGAATCTGGATTGATCTGTTTCTATGACCGGCTCCACTCCGGCCAACTGGCAAAGTCGGTACAGGATCGATCGCACCGTTATTTCCTGCCCGGAGCTCACATTATAGGTCACGCCGGACTTGCCTTGGCGCAACAGTGTGGCGTAAGCCCGCACGACATCGCGTACATCCGAGAAATCCCGGCTTACATCGATGTCACCGACCACCATGCGCGGCGGCTGGATGCCTGCCGCTATGCGTGCCACCTGGCTGGCAAAACCTGGCACCACAAACCGTGTGGTCTGACCCGGCCCGACGTGGTTGAAGGGCCTGGCGATCACCACGTCCAACCCCTCGCTGAAGTGCCATTGCCGGCAAAGATGCTCGGCAGACAGCTTGCTGACTGCGTAAGGATTTCTGGGGACAGGCATTTGCGACTCGGACACCGGCAAGGCGTTTTCTGGTACGGCCCCATAGACGTCACCTGAACTGACGTAAAGCAAGCGCCCGGTGAACCCAGTGGCGCGTAAGCCCAGTAGCAGGTTGAGCGTACCGAACAAGTTGACGTCGAATGTCTCGCGCGGATTTGCAAACGAATCAGGTACGAAGCTTTGCGCCGCAAGATGGATCACCCAGTCCGGCCTGACCGCCGCGAGGGATGCACGCAGTCCCTCGGCATCCCGCATGTCCACGCCATGTGGCAGCGGATGAAACTCACATTCGCCAAACCCGCCCGCCGCGACGACCTGTGCCAGATGGTGACCGACGAAACCGGATGCCCCGGTGACATATAAACGTCGGACCGGAATACCATTGTCAGTCTTCGGGCCTCCGGCACTCATGGCTTTCTCGCAATAACTGCATAATCCGGCGCCGCGGTAAACCAGGCAGCCATCAGGTTGATCTGCTCGGCACCCGGAACGCTTTCCGAAACTGGCTGAATGTCGGATACGCGCCTGTTTTCGGTAAGCCGCTGCACGACCACCTGAGAGAAGCCACGCTCCTGCACGGTCCATTGCAGAAGATCCGGAGGGATTGGGTTGCGATGCGTCGGATCGAGATAGAACCAGCAGGCGCCCACGGTCAGGTTTTCAGGATTTGGCGTTTCCAGAATCAACATGCCCCCCGGCTGCAGCACACGCATCGCTTCGTCGAGCATCATGATAAGAACGTTGTGAGGCAGGTGCTCCACCAAATGCATGGAGGTGATCGCGGCCAGCGAATCATTCTTCAATCCACGCAGGTAGCCAATGACATCGGCTTCAACCACATCAAGTCCGCTGGCACGCGACTCCTCGAGCATCGCATTGTTCTGATCCACGCCGCGGCATCGATAGCCATGCTCGGCGAGCAATTCGAGCCACTCACCCCGGCCACACCCTAGGTCCAGCACGATACCCTTTTCTGGGTCAATGCCGGCGGCGCCTAATGCGCTCAGATAAGGGGCGGCGCGCGCCTTGATATCCTCCCGCTCGCCACGAAACTGGTCCTCAAACGACACATAATTTGCGTTAAGAACCGAATTCGCCTCCTGACCACCATCCACCGAAAAACGCTGGTCAACTTCCGGTGTCATCGCCGCAGCCCGGTCCAAGAAAATCATCAATCGGCGTTGGATATCCAGAATGCTACGCCGATTGTGGGCGACATCACCCTCGAGATTCGCCCTCACTGATTCCAGCGCATCCATCCATTGTCTTGAAGCACGATTGCGCTGATCTTGCTCCGACTTGTGCGCCTGGAGTTCGTCATTCAGTCTGGAAACTGATGTCTCATATGTACTCAGTCGCTGCTGCAAGTCGCCCTCGCAGGCAGCGTGATCAGCCTTATAGACCTCAAGCTCCGCGCGATGTTTCTGCAGCTCACCCGCAATCTCCTCCACAGCTTCCAGAACCGCAGTTCTCACCTCGGTCGTCCTCAACAGCTCCGCACGAACGAAGCTAAATTCCTTGTCGATCTCGGAAAATTGCGCCTCCAAGGCATCATCGATACGGTTTATCAACTGCCCATGATTCTGGGAATGCATTGCGACGGCATTGTCAAGCATCTGCAGATGCATCACCATCCTTGGCAACTTGATGATGGCCATCGCGAACGCCAGCACCCTGCCGATTCCGCGCACCCGACGCCATTGGTGCAATTTGTACGGGAGCAGCAACCCGTCCACATGGACGGACTGGCGCCGCCCTTCCTCTGAAAAACGAATCTTCCCTAGGACCTCGACTTTATCGAGCTCGCCACTCCGCAGGGCCGCGAGAAAATGCTCCCTCCCCACAGGGTCCGCCGGGCGTCGAAGCAGTGTGAAGTAAGCTGTGTCCACGAAATCCGCATCGGAATACTGCAGCAATTCGTGCAGGACATATTCCGGTTTGTTGAGCCGTACGGCCGGTGAAATCCAGCGGGGAAATCTACCGGCATACCCGGAACGATTGGCCTGCTCCTGACGAGACTGACCCGCGGAATTCACGGCGCGACGACGACGCTCAAGCTCGTCATGCAAGCGCCGCATGATCTCCGCCAGACTAAGAGCAGCACCTTGCTCAAGCTTTCGGCCTGACGCAGGCCTTACCTCAGCAGTCTGTTCAGCATCGACCACTGGCCGAGCATCAGATGTCATATAGCCAACTGACAGGCAGCTCCTTCGAACTTCACCCCGGACCTTGTCCATGATTTCTTCCAGGCTCAGCCCCTCCTGCAATGGCAGAAGCCCAGAAGTCCGTATCGATTCAGTATGTTTGACGTGCTTCTTCGAACTCATTTCGGTTTCCCGCGCCGACACTAACTGGTCTGCACAAATGCAATGCCGCAGGTCTCTAGATGGATGTGAGTATCCCGGGAACTGGGCTGGTCAATTTCGCATAAGTACGGAGTCCGACGTGGTGTCGCAGCCACCACCCCTATCCAGCTCGAATGGCTTGCCGTCAGACGACAGCGTCAACTTCGGCGGCAACCATGCGGTACCGACGAATTGCGAGCGCTGCGTGTTTGCCACCGTAAAGACCAAGGCCAGGTCGCGCCACTCGTAATTGTCGACAAGATGCGTTTCCGTACCGGTCAACGCAACTGACACAGAATAGCTTCCGACGCCAAGGTCCATTGGAAAGCTCGCACGCAATTCAAACACATCCCCGCTGGATACATTCTTGATCACCTGCTCGGAATGGAAGGTATTGGTGCCGTAGATAGACTGGCCAAGACGGTCCCGTATCATGTAGCCGATGACCAGCCGACTCAATCCGGACTTGGCACAGACCCGGATGACCAGATCAGCCTGGTCACCGACGCCAATAAACTGGACAGGATTGCCGTGGCGATCCTCCAACCAGATGCGCTCGATGGTCGCCTCTCCCGTCCCGGACACCGTCACGGCCGCACCGGCCTCGGTGCGAAGCTGTTGCACCGTGGAGTTCTCCTTCTCCGCAATCATCGCGTTGTAGAGGTCGAGGACTTCCTGAGGAGCGCCATCGGCAACCATTTTCCCTTTATCCAACATCACCGCGCGGTCGCACAGTGACTGCACGGCACTCTTGTCATGGGAAACGATCAGCAACGTGGTACCCGCATCGCGAAACTCGCGAATGCGCTTGAAGCACTTGTGGACAAAATAGGCATCACCCACGGCAAGCGCCTCATCAACAATGAGGATCTCGGGACGAGCGGCGGTTGCCAGACTGAAAGCTACTCGCATCTGCATGCCGCTTGAATAAGTCCTTACCGGCTCGTCGAAATAGTCGCCGATTTCAGCAAATTCCTCTATCTCTGGCATCAGCGACTGAATATCTGAGCGCGAGAAACCGAGCAACCCCGCGATATGCGCGGCATTCTGTCGTCCTGTCAAATCCGGGTTGAAGCCCATGCCTAGTTCAAGGATTGCCGCAATCCTGCCGCTAACACGCACCGCCCCCTCCGTCGCCCTCAAGGTGCCGGTAATCAACTTAAGCAAGGTGCTTTTACCGGCACCATTCTGTCCTACAATGCCAACAGCCTCGCCTCTTCGAACCGCAAAGCTGATATTCCTGAGCACCCAGTTATCCCTGATTTTACGTGAGTGCCATCCAAACCAGCTGCCAAACCGGCGCCATTCAGCACCGTATTCCCTGAATGATTTGCCGACATTGTCAACTTGCAAGGCAATCTTTGTCATAGCACGTCCGCCATGTCCGGGGCCGCCTTCCTGAACAACAAAAACGACAGCGCAAGTAGCGTCAACGAAACCAGCACAAGCACCAACAAGGCTGATGAATTCGGGCCACTCCCATAGACGAGTACGCTTTGATAGTCCGTAATGATCCAGTACATGGGATTTGCTGCCATCGCTGCATGCATCCTTGGCGGAATGATCGACGGCATGTAGACAACCGGTGTTAACCAGAACCACAACTGCAGCACAACATTCATGAATTGCGCGACATCGCGGACGAATACATTGAGGATACCTAGCAAAAGCCCCAACCCCATGGAAAAAGCAGCCGTCACGAGCATGAGCAACGGAATCCACAGCAGGGCAACGGTCGGCATGTGCCCAAGCAGGACAAAGACAACGATCATGACCAGAAACAGAAGCACATTATTGACTAATGCCGAGCCGAGCGTTATGACCGGCAGGCACGTGCGCGGAAACATTATCTTCTTAAGCATGTTTCCGTTTTCTACGAAGACGGTAAGCGAACGCGTCACTATTTCATTGAAAAGCGACCAGCCCGCCATACCGGCGAGCAGGTAGATCGAATAGGCATACGGGCTGTTGATCCCAGGTAACTTCGCCGTCATGATGCGGGAAAGCACCAAGGAATATATGGCAACCTGTGCCAATGGCTGCAGGATCATCCAGGTGGCACCCAGCTTGCTGCGGGCGAAACGCGAACGCAGATCATTTTTTATGGATGACAGAACGAAATGTCGGTAACGCCAAATGGCAAGAAACATTTCTTTCATTAAATATGACCTTTAAGGTTATTCATCACTGCCTGATATGACGAAAGCACTGGATTGCATCTGACATCAGACAAGCGCATTCAGTCGCTGAATGATCCGTTGTGCTGCAATGCGAGGAGAAAGTTTTTCATTAATATCAGCAGCAGCCCGCTCACCAATGGCTGCAGCAAATCCCCGATCTTCAACCAACCGTCTCATATAGGCAGCCGCCTGGTCAACACAGGGGTCCGCCCAGCGCTGGCCTTTGTAATGCACATACTCACCCTCATTCACCTGTATCAGCTGGTAGTCGACCAGACAACTGTTGTCGTGAGTCATGTATTCCATGTTCCCGGACCATGCTGTCGCGATCACCGGCTTGCCTAGTCGCATACATTCTGCAAGTCCGAGCCCGAACCCTTCAGAACGATGTAGCGATACGTAAGCATCCACACAACGTTGCAAGGCATGCATATCACCACGCCCAATTATGTCATCACGTATCAGAATACGATGATCGGACGCCGCGGCATTCAAGAGTATGCGCAACATCTCCGGATAGCGATGACCGTTACTCGACTTGATCAGAAGGCGTACGCTCGTTCGTTTATCAGGGAAAGCACGGCAAAACGCATCGATCACCGCACGCGGATTTTTTCTTGCCAATGACGAGTTGAAATCAAAACTGTTCAGAAAGACAAATGTATCGTCCTCCAAGCCAAAATCCGATCGCATCAGGCCACTATCCTCGACCTCACCCACCGGCAGTGGCGCGCTCAACACGGGCTTGTCTGTAACTGATTCGATTACTCCCCGAACAAAGCTGGACGAAACCATAATTTCATCGACTTTTTGGATTGCCGGCAACCACTCGCTCGGGAAAGATTCTAGCTCCCAGAACCAGCATGCAATCGTGTAACCACCATTCAGCCGTTCGTACCCTATGTTCTTGATGGCTTCATCTAGGTAATCTGGATTAATGAATATCAGATTTATGTTGTAAGGCGAACCTTTGCCCAAGTACGACTCAAGGCTGGCATCTCCCATACTATGAGGTATATCGAGTGGGACATCGATCACGGCGACGGGATACCCCTCGGCCAGAAGCGCACGAATATAGGCTCGGGCGCTTTCTGCAAGTCCGAATTGCCCACGGATGTTGGCATATATGTTGACCCCGGCATTTTCCCCAAATGCTTGGATCGCTGTAGCAGTATCTCGCTGTAAGGGCACAGAAGCGTCGATATGCGTCCAATTCAAGGATCGCTGAAACTTGACTTGTTGGCTTACATGCGAAATCGTGGCTTCAGAAAGACGGCTACGCCAAGAAACGGGCAAGTGTCTGTACATCACCCTCAACCATGGTTGCCGGCGTGTCCACGCCAACAGGTTCATCAGCGTAAGGTTGGCACTCATCTTTGGCTTGTTCGGAACGAGCACCTTAATCTCCCACGCCAATTCCTTGAGCACTTTTCCTCAGCATGGCTCAGTTGCTCAGGGCAAATTCCAACTCTGCACGAAGATCGGCGATGTCCTCGATGCCCACCGACAGTCGCACTAGCCCTTCACTGATACCCAACCGCTTGCGGTTAGCCGGCGGCACCGAAGCATGCGTCATGATGGCCGGATGTTCGATCAGGCTTTCCACGCCGCCCAGCGACTCGGCCAGTGCGAACAGCTCGCAACGCTCCAGCATGCGGCGCGCCTTCTTCAAACCGCCCTTGACTTCGATGCTGATAATGCCGCCGAAGCCGTGCATCTGGCGCTTCGCCAACGCATGCTGCGGATGGCTCTTCAGGCCCGGGTAGATCACCCGCTCGACGGCCGGGTGCTTGTCCAGCCAGCCGGCCAGTTCCAGTGCGCTGGCGCAGTGCTGGCGCATGCGCAGGTGCAAGGTCTTCAGGCCGCGCATCGCCAGGAAGGCGTCGAACGGGCCGGCCACCGCGCCTACCGAGTTCTGCAGGAAAGCCATGCGTTCGGCCAGCTCCTTGCTGCCTGCCACAACGATGCCACCGACCATGTCGGAGTGGCCATTGAGGTACTTGGTGGCCGAATGCAGCACCAGGTCAGCGCCGAACTCCAGCGGGCGCTGCACCATCGGCGAGCAGAAGGTGTTGTCCACCACCATGATCAAGCCATGCTTCTTGGCGAACGCGGCAACCTTGGCGAGGTTTACCAGCTTCAGCATCGGGTTGGTGGGCGTTTCGGCCCAGATCATCCGGGTGTTCGGCTTCAGCGCCGCCTTCAGCGCCGCCGTGTCGTTCAGGTCGATGAAGCTGAAATCCAGACCCGCCGAGCGCCGGCGCACCCGCTCGAACAGGCGGTAGCTGCCGCCGTAGAGATCATCCATCGCGATCACGTGGCTGCCGGAATCCAGCAGATCCAGCGTGGTGGCGGCCGCCGCCAGGCCGGAGGCGAACGCATAGCCTGCCTTGCCGCCTTCCAGATCCGCCACGCAGCGCTCGTAGGCCATCCGCGTAGGATTTTGCGTGCGCGAATACTCGTAGCCCTTGTGCTTGCCAGGGCTTTCCTGCACATAGGTGGAGGTGGCATAGATCGGCGTCATGATCGCGCCGGTCGAGGGATCGGGGTGCTGCCCTGCGTGGATCGCGCGCGTTCCGAGTCCGTGGCTGGCGGCAGACTTCTTTGGCATGGACAGGTAACCGTAGCTGGGCGGCAGGTTCCGGTAGCCGGCTGCCGCGTGAAGGGATCGTGCATTGTACCCGTGCGACCGGCGTTTGCCTTAACCGAGCCCCGAGCGCCGCGTGCCGGCGTATTTGAGCCGGGCGGAGAGCATGCAAAAATGCAGCTTTGTCGTCACACGGATCGCGCGCCCCATGCAGACCCTCCTTGTCACCGGCGGTGCCGGCTTCATCGGCGCGAACTTCGTGCTGCAGGCAGTGGCCGACGGCCTCACCGTGGTGAACCTGGACAAGCTCACCTACGCCGGCAACCTTGACACCCTGGCCACGCTGGACGGCAACGCTCGCCACGTCTTCGTGCAGGGCGATATCGGTGACCGCGCCCTGGTGGCGAGACTGCTGGCCGACCATCGGCCCGATGCGATCGTGAATTTCGCCGCCGAATCGCACGTGGACCGCTCCATCGATGGCCCGGCCGAATTCGTGCAGACCAACGTGGTGGGTACGCTGGGCCTGCTGGAGTGCACACGTGATTACTGGCGCAGCCTGGAAGGTGCCGCGCGCGAGGGCTTCCGTTTTCTGCACGTGTCTACCGACGAGGTCTACGGCTCGCTGGGCGAATCCGGGGCGTTCACCGAGACCACGCCGTACGCGCCGAACTCGCCGTACTCCGCCTCGAAGGCTGGCTCCGACCACCTGGTGCGCGCCTTCCACCATACCTACGGCCTGCCCACGCTCACCACCAACTGCTCGAACAACTACGGGCCGTTCCAGTTTCCCGAGAAGCTGATCCCACTGGTGACCGCCAAGGCGCTGGCCTGCGAGCCGCTGCCGGTCTACGGCGACGGCCTCAACATCCGCGACTGGCTGTTCGTGGGCGACCACTGCAGCGCGATCCGCCGCGTGCTGGAAGCCGGCCGCGTGGGCGAGACCTACAACGTGGGTGGCAACGCCGAGCGCACCAACATCACCGTGGTGAAGGCGATCTGCGCGCTGCTCGATGCACGCCGCCCGCTGCCCGGCGGCCGCGCCCGCGAATCGCTGATCACCTACGTGAAGGACCGCCCCGGCCACGATCGCCGCTACGCGATCGACTCCTCCAAACTGCAGCGCGAGCTGGGCTGGAAGCCCTCGCAGACCTTCGAGAGCGGCATCGCCGCCACGTTGGACTGGTATCTCGCCAACCAGTCCTGGGTGCAACGCGTGCTGGACGGCAGCTACCGGATGGAGAGGCTGGGCGCATGAGCACGAAAGGCATCATCCTCGCCGGCGGCTCCGGCACGCGCCTGCATCCGATCACCCGCGCGGTGAGCAAGCAGCTCTTGCCGGTATACGACAAGCCGATGATCTACTACCCGCTGGCCACGCTGATGCTGGCCGGCATCCGCGAGGTGCTGGTGATCAACACCCCGCACGAGCAGGCGATGTTCCAGCGCCTGCTCGGCGACGGCTCGCAGTGGGGCATCGAGATCACCTATGCCGTGCAGCCCTCGCCGGACGGCCTGGCGCAGGCCTTTACCATCGGCCGCGACTTCATCTCCGGCCAGCGGAGCTGCCTGGTATTGGGCGACAACATCTTCTACGGCCACGGCTTCACCGAACGCCTGAAGCGCGCAGCCGCGCGTGAGCATGGCGCCACCGTGTTCGGCTACTGGGTGAAGGACCCTGAGCGCTACGGCGTGGCCGAGTTCGACGCCTCGGGCCGCGTGATCGGCCTGGAGGAAAAACCCGCGCAGCCGAAGTCGCACTATGCCGTCACCGGCCTCTACTTCTACGACGCCCGCGTCTGCGACTATGCCGCGGCGTTGAAGCCGTCGCCGCGCGGCGAACTGGAGATCACCGACCTCAACCGCTGCTACCTCGACGACGACTCGCTGCACCTGGAGCAGCTCGGCCGGGGCTTCGCCTGGCTGGACACCGGCACGCACGAATCGCTGATGGAAGCGGGCAACTACATCGAGACGATCGAGAACCGCCAAGGCCTCAAGGTCTGCTGCCCTGAGGAGATCGCCTTCCTCAACGGCTGGATCAATGGCGAACAACTGCTGGCGCTGGCCGCCCCGCTGGCCAAGACCGGCTACGGCCAATACCTGCAGCAGCTGACCCGGCAGGGGCTGGCCCGATGAAGGTGATAGCAACACGCCTGCCTGGCGCGCTGGTGATCGAGCCCCAGGTGTTCGGCGATGCGCGCGGCTTCTTCTACGAAAGCTACAACCAGGCCAAGTACCGCGACGCGGGCATCGAACATAGCTTCGTGCAGTCCAACGTGTCGCGCTCGGCGCGCGGCGTGCTGCGTGGCCTGCACTACCAGTGGCCGAACCCGCAGGGCAAGCTGGTCAGCGTGCTGGAGGGTGAGGTGTACGACGTGGTAGTGGATATCCGCCGCGACTCGCCCACGTTCGGGCAGTCGGTGGGCGTGATGCTCACCGCGGAAAACCATCGCCACTTCTGGATACCGGAAGGCTTCGCGCACGGCTTCTGCGTAGTGTCCGAATTCGCCACCTTCAGCTATCAGTGCACCGCGCTGTACGACCCCAAGGCGGACGCCGGCATCCGCTGGAACGACGCTGCGCTGGGCATCGACTGGCCGATCAGCGAGCCGCTGCTGTCGGACAAGGACGGCAGCGCGCCCCTGCTCGCCGACGTGCCGGCCGAACGCCTGCCGATCTACCGCGCATGAGGATCCTGCTGCTCGGTGCCAACGGCCAGCTCGGCCGCAGCTTCATCGAAGATGGCGGACTGGCGGCACGTGGCGAACTGGTCACGGCCAGCCGCGACGGCCAGCGCTTCGATGGCACGACCATCGAGACCGCCGATCTCGCCGCGCCCGAGAGCCTGCCCACCCTGCTGGACCACGTCCGTCCCGACGTGATCGTCAACGCCGCCGCGTACACGGCAGTGGATCGCGCCGAGGAGGAAGAGGCGCTGGCCACCCGCGTCAACGGCGAGGCCGCCGGCGTGCTGGGCCGCTGGGCCGCTGCGCACGGTGCGCTGGTGATCCATTACTCCACCGACTACGTGTTCGATGGCGCCGCCAGCGTGCCCTACCCGGTCGACGCACCTGCCGCGCCGCTGGGCGCCTACGGGCGCAGCAAGCTGGCCGGCGAGCGGGCCTTTCGGGACAGCGGCGCGGCGCATTTCATCTTCCGCACCGCGTGGGTATATGCGCCACACGGCAACAACTTCCTGCGCACCATGCTGCGGGTAGGCGCCGAGCGCGACGAGCTGCGCGTGGTGGCTGACCAGTTCGGCGCGCCCACCAGCACCGCGCTGATCGTGGCGGGTACGCTCGCCGCGCTGGATGCGTGGCAAGCTGCCGACGCCACGTGCCGACGTGCGCTGGAAGGTACACATCATCTGGTCGCCAGTGGTCGCACCAGCTGGCATGGCTTCGCCTCGGCGATCTTCGACGGCACAGCGGAACGCGGACTGGTCGCGCGCCCCCCCCGGGTGACGGCGATCGCCACCTCCGATTACCCAACGCCGGCGAAACGCCCGGCCTGGTCGGTGCTGGACAACTCTGGCTTCCAGCAACGCTTCGGCTATGCTTTGCCCGACTGGCAAACCGGCTTGCACGACGTGCTGGATGCGCTCGTCCGCGCATCTTGATGTTCGCGTAGGAGCGGCTTCAGCCGCGACCACCGAAACAGGATGTCGCGGCTGAAGCCACTCCTACCGGCAAGCCGCGAGCCGCAGGCATACAAAGGTCGATCCACCATGCTCATTCCCCTGATTCTCAGCGGCGGCAGCGGTACCCGGTTGTGGCCCGTCTCGCGCCGCAACCTGCCCAAGCAATTCCTGTCATTGGCCGGCCAGGGCACGCTGTTCCAGCAGACCGTCGCGCGCACGCGCGCGCTGCCCGAGGTGGCGGCGCCGATCGTGGTGGCCAGCGAGGATCACCGCTTTCTCGCCGCCGAGCAGTTGCTGGAGGCCGGTGTCGAGGGCGCGGTCATCGTGCTGGAACCGCTGGCGCGCAACACCGCGCCGGCGATCGCGCTGGGTGCGCTGCAAGCGTTGAAACGCGATCCCGAGGCGCTGCTGCTGGTGCTGCCGGCCGACCACCTGATCGCCGACACCGAGGCCTTCGCCACCGCGGTGGCGCAGGCGATGCCGCTGGCTCGCCAGGGCTGGTTGGCCACCTTCGGCATCCGGCCCGATCGCGCCGAGACCGGCTTCGGCTACATCCGCCGCGGCGAAGCGCTGGGCGAAGGCGCGTTTCGCGTGGAGCGCTTCGTGGAGAAGCCCGACCTCGCCACCGCCGAGAGTTATCTCGCCGCCGGCAACTACGACTGGAACTCCGGCATGTTCCTGTTCCGTGCCGACCGCTATCTGGAGGAACTGGAAACACACGCGCCGGCGATGCTCGCGACGGTGCGTACGGCCCACGCTGCTGCCCACGCCGACCTCGACTTCGTGCGCGTGGACAAGGACAGCTTCGCCAAGGTGCCGGAGGATTCCATCGACTACGCGGTGATGGAAAAGACCACCCGCGCCGCGGTAGTGCCGGTGAGCTGCGGCTGGAGCGACATCGGCTCCTGGTCGGCGTTGTGGCTGGCCGGCGAACGTGACGCGGACGGCAACCTGCGCGAGGGCGACACGCTCACCGTCGACACGCGCAACTCGCTGCTGCGCTCGCATGAACGGCATCTCGTCGCCACCGTGGGCGTGGAGAATCTCGTCGTGGTCACCACGCCCGATGCCACGCTGGTCGCGCACCGCGACGCGGCGCAGGACGTGAAGAAGATCGTCGACCAGCTCAAGGCCGCCGGCCGCAGCGAGCACTCCTTCCATCGCGTGGTGCATCGCCCCTGGGGCAGCTACGACTCGCTGGAAGCAGGCGAGCGCTTCCAGGTGAAGCGCATCGTGGTGAAGCCCGGTGCGTCGCTGAGCCTGCAAAAGCACCACCATCGCGCCGAGCACTGGATCGTGGTCTCCGGCACCGCCGAGGTTACCTGCGACGAGCAGGTGTTCCTGCTCGGCGAAAACCAGAGCACCTACATCCCGCTGGGCAGCAGACACCGCCTGCGCAATCCCGGCAAGGTGGCGCTGGAACTGATCGAGGTGCAGTCCGGCAGCTACCTGGGCGAAGACGACATCGTGCGCTACGACGACGTGTACGGGCGCGCCTGAGCACGGATCGACGGTAGGAGCAGCTTCAGCCGCGAATCGTTCCGACGGTCGCGGCTGAAGCTGCTCCTACGGTCCGCGCAATTTCCGCTGCCTGCGCAACCGCCATTCGTCGCGCGCCACGTAGCCCGCCGCGCCCAGCACCATCAGCGCCAATACGTACCAGGTAATCAGGTAGTTGAGGTGGTGGTTGGGGAAGTGGATCACCGTCATGCCGCCGCGCGGCCATTCGGCCGCGGTCGTGCCCGCTGCGGCGTCCGCGTCCACGAAGTACGGCGCCACGTCCTGCAGGCCGCGCGCCCTGGCGATCGCCGCCACGTCGCGCGTGTACCAGGTGTCGCTGGCAGGGTCGTTGTGGCGGAACAGGCCGGAAGGTTCGCTGATGCGCAGCAAGCCGGTGACCGTGACCTCGCCGCCCGGCGGCGCCGGGCAATCGCCCTTGAGGTCGCACCAGCCCGCCGGCGCGAAGCCGCGGTTGACCAGCACGATGCTGCCGTCGTCGCGGCGCAATGCGGTGACTATCCAATAGCCGCTGCCGGCGTCGGTGGCCGTCCACACCCGGGTCTGGCGGTTATCGAGCCAGGTCCCGGAAAGCCGTACGTGGCGGTATTCGGCATTGGCCGCGGTGATGCCGGCCCAGTCCGCCGGCCCCGGCGCGGCCACCGGCGCCGCGTGCACGCGCTGGTCGACACGGGCGATCAACGCCGTCTTCCAGGCCAAGCGATGCACCTGCCAGGTACCCAGCGCCACGAAGCTGGCGAACAGCACCAGGCCGAGCAGGGCCAGCAGGCTCAGCGCCAGCGGGCCGCGCACGTGGCGTTCGTTCTCGTCGAAGGAGGGCGGATTGTCGCGCATGGCGCGGCATGATCGCACCATGCATGCCGCGCGTCACCGCGCGTGCATGGGCCGCCGCGCGATCAGCGACATCATGCCGCGGCCCGGCGTCGCAGGTTTCAGTCGTTGGGCAGGCCGCCGGAGCGACGGCTGAACCACAAGGCGGCCAGCGTGCCCACGGCGCCCGAGAGCAGGTACAGGCCCACGTAAGGAACACCGGCATAACGGGCGAGCGCCAGCGCCACCAGCGGCGCGAAGCCCGCGCCGATCAGCCAGCCCAGGTCCGAGGTGATCATGGCGCCGCAGAAACGGAACTCCGGCCGGAAGTTCGAGCTCACCGCGCCGGCCGCCTGCGCATGCGTGAAGCCAAGCAAGGCGTAGCCAAGGATGATGAACAGGTAGCTGTTCACCGTGCCGCCGGAGAGCAGCAGCGCGGTCCACCCGCTGTAGACCGCGATCAGCACGCCACCGGCGGCCAGGGTGGTGCGCCGGCCAAACCGGTTCGCCACCCGGCCGGACAGGAACATGCACGGCAGGGCGACGAAGGCACCGATGATCTGCACCACGAGGAAGCCGACCACCGATTGCTGTGTGAACAGCAGCGCCCACGACAGCGCGAAGATGGTCACCAGGTGGAACATCGCGTAGCTGGCCAGCGGGGCGAAGGCACCCAGGGCGATGTTGTCGCCCTGCGAACGCACCAGCTCGCGCATCGGCGAAGGCTCGAGATCGCGCTCCTTGAGCTGTTCCACATAGCGGGGCGCGACCACCATGCGCAGGCTGGCAAACAGGGACACCACGTTGATGGCGAACGCCGCGAAGAACGGATAGCGCCACCCCCAGTCGATGAACTCCTGGTGCGAAAGGCTAGCCCAGATATAGGCAAACAGCGCTGCCGCCATGATGAAACCGACCGGGTCGCTCAACTGGGGCAACATGGCGTACCAGCCGCGCCGATTCTTCGGCGCCTTGAGCGCCATCAGCGAAGCCAGTCCGTTCCAGCTACCGCCCAGCGCAAAGCCCTGTCCGAAGCGCAGCACCGCCAGCACCAGGATGGCGGCCCAGCCGAATGTCGCGTAGCCGGGCAGGAATGCCGTACCCGCGGTGGCCATGCCGAGCAGGAACAGCGCGATGGTGAGCTTGGTGGGCAGGCCGAAATGACGCTGCAGCACCAGGAAGAACATCGAGCCCAGCGGCCGCGCGATGAAGGCCAGCGCGAAGATCGCGAACGAGTAGAAGACCCCGTCGATCTGGCTGGCGAAGGGAAAGAACACGGCCGGGAACGCCAGTACGCAGGCGATGCCGAACACAAAAAAGTCGAAGGACTGGCAGGCGCGTCCCACCAGCACGCCGACAGCGAGGTCTCCCGGCGTCATCTGGTCGGCGTGGGAACTCCCGCCATGGGCGTGGACGGCCAGACCGGGAATCGACTGGGTGCTGCTGGTTGGCATGGCAATTCCCCGGCGACAATCGTGCAAGATTTGCTGGACAGATCGGCTGCGGTGTCGCGCGACGGAGCCGTCGGTTTCACATGACCGCCACAAATCCCTTGCTTGCGGCTTCGGCCAGCCCGACACCTGTCGAGCGAATCGGCAACACGCTGCGCGCGGGTAGTATAGACCCGCCCTTCCAGAGTAGTGTAAGCAGCACCTCGTTGCCCGATGCACACGCGCCCATGACCGTGAGACGTCTTCGTGGCTTGCTGTTGTCGCCCCTTGCGCTGCTGGGCGGCTGCCGCCTGGCATTGCTGGATCCGTCCGGCGATGTAGCCCGCCAGCAAAGCGACGTGATGATCGTCACCACGGCCATCACCTTGCTGATCGTCGTGCCGGTGCTCGTGGCCATCGGCGTCGTCGCATGGCGTTACCGGGCCTCCAACAAGAAGGCCCGTTACGACGCCGAATGGGATCACTCGCCCCAGCTGGAGCTGGTGGTGTGGGCCGGGCCGCTGCTGATCATCATCGCGGTCGGCGCCATCAGCTGGATCGGCACCCACCAGCTCGATCCCTATCGTCCGCTCGACCGCGTGGCCAAGGGGCAACCCGTGGCGGCCGGCACCACGCCGCTGGAAGTGGACGTCGTGTCGCTGCGCTGGAAGTGGCTGTTCTTCTATCCGCAGTACGGCGTTGCCACGGTGAACCAGCTGGCGGCGCCGGTGGATGTGCCGATCCGCTTCAAGATGACCTCGGACGCCATGATGGATGCGTTCTCCGTGCCGGAACTGGCCGGCATGGTCTACACCATGCCGGGCATGCAGACGGTGCTGCATGCCGTCATCAACCAGCCGGGCCAGTACCGGGGCTTTTCGGCCAACTACAGCGGCGCGGGCTTTACCGACATGCGTTTCAGCTTCGAAGGCATGAGCCAGCACGATTTCGGCGACTGGATCGCCAGGGTCCGCGCCGAAGGCAGCGAGCTCGACGGCAAGGCTTACGACCAGTTGCGCCAGCCCCAACGCGATGCGCCCGTGCGCTACTACGCGCGCTTCGAGCCCGACCTGTACACCCGCATCCTCGATCGCTGCATCGACCCCGGCGTGACATGCATGACCCGGATAATGTCGAGCGACGCCGGGAAGCCCATGCCCGGCATGCCCGGCCGTTCCGTGCATGCCGGCGCCGGACCACTGGCGGAGGCGGGGAAACCGGTCCGCGCGCAGGCCGCGGCGGCGCACTGACTTGCTTGCGGAGATTCATGCCATGCCCGAAGCCCTGCCTCATCGTGCGCCCGTGTGGAATTTCCTGTTCGGGCGCCTCACGCTCGACTCCCTGCCCTTCCTGAAGCCTGACCTCGAAGGCCGCATCGTCCTCGCCACCCTCGTCGTGGTGGCGATCGGCGGGCTGGCCATCCTCGGCCTGATCACCAAGAAGAAGCTGTGGGGCTACCTGTGGCATGAGTGGTTCACCAGCGTGGACCACAAGAAGCTCGGCATCATGTACATGATCCTGGGCACGGTGATGCTGCTGCGCGGCTTCTCCGACGCGATCATGATGCGCGCGCAGCAGGCGGTGGCGTTCGGCCCGCACATGGGCTATCTGCCCCCCGAGCACTACGACCAGATCTTCACCGCGCACGGCGCGATCATGATCTTTTTCGTGGCGATGGCCTACATCGTGGGCCTGATGAACTTCGTGATGCCGCTGCAGATCGGCGCGCGCGACGTGGCGTTCCCGTTTCTCAACAACCTGAGCTTCTGGTTCACCTTCTGGGGCGCGATCCTGTTCATGGTGTCGCTGTTCGTCGGCGACTTCTCCACTGCCGGCTGGCTGGGCTACCCGCCCGTGTCGGAGCTGCAGCAGGGCCCCGGCGTCGACTACTACATCTGGGGCCTGCAGCTGTCCGGCGTGGGCACGCTGCTTACCGGCGTCAACTTCGTCACCACCATCCTGAAGATGCGCGCGCCCGGCATGTCGATGATGAAGATGCCGGTGTTCACCTGGACCACGCTGTGCACCAGCGGGCTGATCCTGGCCACGTTCCCGGTACTCACCGCCACGCTGCTCCTGCTCTCGCTGGACCGCTACCTCGGCACCCACTTCTTCACCACCGGCTTCGGCGGCAACGTGATGATGTACATCAACCTGATCTGGGTGTGGGGCCACCCGGAGGTGTACATCCTGATCCTGCCGATCTTCGGCGTGTATTCCGAGATCGTGCCCACGTTCTCGGGCAAGCCGCTGTTCGGCTACTCGTCGATGGTCTACGCCACCGTGGCGATCATGATCCTGTCGTACCTGGTGTGGCTGCACCACTTCTTCACGATGGGCTCGGGCGCGGACGTCAACTCGTTCTTCTCGCTGACCACCATGATCATCTCGATCCCCACGGGCGTGAAGATCTTCAACTGGCTGTTCACCATGTACCGCGGGCGCGTGCGCTTCACCGTGCCGATGCTGTGGACGATGGGCTTTCTGTTCACCTTCACCATCGGCGGCATGACCGGCGTGATGCTGTCGGTGGCGCCGGCCGACTTCCTGCTGCACAACAGCCTGTTCCTGATCGCCCACTTCCACAACGTCATCATCGGCGGCGTGGTGTTCGGCGTGTTCGCCGCCGTCAATTACTGGTTCCCCAAGGCGTTCGGCTTCCGGCTGGACGAGTCCTGGGGCAAGGCCAGCTTCTGGTTCTGGCTGGTCGGCTTCTGGGTGGCGTTCACGCCGCTGTACATCATGGGCCTGATGGGCGTGACCCGTCGCCTCAGCCACTTCGACAACCCGGCGCTGCAACCGTACTTCATCGTCGCCGCGTTCGGCGCCTTCCTGATTGCGCTGGGCATCCTGTCCTTCATCATCCAGATCGCCGTCAGCATCCTGCGGCGCAAGGCCTATGCCGTGGGCGGCGACCCGTGGAACGGCCGCACCCTGGAGTGGTCCACCTCTTCGCCGCCGCCGGCCTACAACTTCGCATTTGTCCCGAACGTGCACCAGCGCGACGCCTGGACGGACATGAAGAAGCACGGCTTCCAGCGTCCGCTGGAAGGCTTCCACCCGATCCACATGCCGAAGAACACCGCTGCCGGCGCGATCATCGGCGCACTGTCCTTCGCCTGCTGTTTCGGCCTGGTCTGGTACATCTGGTGGCTGGCCGTGGCGTCGTTCGCCGGCGTGGTCGTGGCTTCCATCGTCCACACCTTCAATTACCACCGCGATTACCACATTCCTGCGGACGAGGTGCGGGCGTTCGAGCACAGCGGCAACTGGCAGGCTGACGCCCAGGGGGCAAGCGCATGAGCACCACGGTTGCCGATACCGCGTCCTCGCGCTTTCTCTGCCTCGAGGAGTCGCACGCGCACAACGGAACCCTGCTCGGGTTCTGGCTCTACCTGATGAGCGACTGCTTCATCTTCGCCTCGCTGTTCGCCTGCTACGCGGTGCTCGGCACCAGCACCGCGGGCGGCCCCACCGCCGCCGAGGTGCTCGACCTGCCGGGCCTGGCGGTGAACACCGCCCTGCTGCTGCTGTCGTCGGTCACCTTCGGCTTCGCGATGCTGGAGATGGCCCGGAAGAACCAGCGCGCCATACTGGCGTGGCTGGCCGTGTCCGGCCTGCTGGCCGCCGGCTTCGTGACCCTGGAGATCCACGAGTTCCTCGGCATGATCGCCGAAGGCGCCGGCCCCGGCCGCAGCGCCTTCCTGTCGTCATTCTTCACCCTGGTCGGCACGCACGGGCTGCACGTATCCGTCGGCATCCTGTGGCTGATGGTGCTGATGGTGCAGCTGGGCAAGTTCGGCCTTACCGAAGCCAACATCCGGCGGCTGCGCTGCCTGAGCATGTTCTGGCACTTCCTGGACCTGGTCTGGGTCGGCGTCTTCAGCTTCGTCTATCTGGCAGGAGTGCTGCGATGAGCCATCCCACTGCATCTGGCCACAACGACGACGCCCTGCACGTGCACGCGGGCAGCCTGCGCGGCTACCTCACCGGATTCGTGCTGGCGGCGATCCTCACCGTCATCCCGTTCTGGCTGGTGATGGGGCACGTGTTCGAGAACCGCTGGCTGACGATCACCCTCGTGCTGCTGCTGGCGGTCGTGCAGATCCTGGTGCACATCGTCTACTTCCTGCACCTCGACACGCACTCCGAAGGCGGCTGGAACATGATGGCCTTCATCTTCACCATCGTGCTGGTGGTGATCGTGCTGGGCGCGTCGATCTGGGTGATGTACAACGAGAACGCGCTGATGATGCCGATGTCGCCGCAGTACCAGCACAGCGGGGAGTGATCTTTGCGATCGTCCCTGATCGCGGGAATCAGTTGGCTGCCTCCATGGCAGCACTTGCAAGGAAAAGCCGGCAACTGCCGGCTTTTTCGTTACTGCGATTCCAGGTGTAGACAGCCAATAGAGTTCCATCCTTAGGTGGCCGCAACCCATTGATATACGTTCTGGTCAGTCGAAGGGAAATCCTTAAAGTCCTATCCCGCGAAGACCTGAGATCCGTGACGACCGGAGAATAAAGTTCTACCCGCGGTTGTCGCAATTCCGGTGGATTCGGACTCCAAACGGCCGTGCTACTCAAAACCGGGGGACGTCGGGCACACCCTCGACCCGGAGGCTTGATTGCCCTCGGCTTCATGTATTTGACGCGCTGCCCTTTGCGTGCCATGTCAAGCCACGCGCGAGGACGAGGGGTACGACGGCACCGTCGGCGCACTGATGACGTGCGTACTGCGTGGTGTGCGCGCTGGATTCGAGAGAGACGTTGCTACGCTTGGGTTAGCCGCATTTTCCACGCTCCGCGACGTGGCCGCGTTGCCGCCGCGAGCGGGCCGCGATGATCCCGCGTTCTCCGGCTCCGACCCCCGCGAGGTCGCCATCGTATCGATTGCCAACTTCAAACTCCACCACCACCTAAAACAATGAACACTGGCAACGCCAATAGTTGAACAGCAAATGCAGTCAAAAGAAGCGGAAGAGGCAACTTACGCGCGTATGCAATTAGAGCAATGTTCGCCATTACAAGCGCACCAGGGAAAAGCACATACATGCCTAACTGCCCGGAGTTCGGATAACCAGGCACCTTCTGCGCAACAACTCCCAAGTAAAGACGAATGCCGATAAAAAGGACCACGCCCCAGGCGAGCAACCACGCACCGAATGCCATTCGAAATTTTGTCATTGAGCACCTTCATAACATGGGTTTGGTTTTTGGGCGACCCTTTGGCATGGCTTAAATGTACTGCATTTTTAGTTACAAAAGAAGTTCCATGTACTGATATATACATGACATCACGAGAGGCATGGAGGGGAAACGGGGGGAGAGTAGGAATGTACCCACAACCAGTCTCAGCCAATGACGCATAGCCGCCCTTAACTTCATCCGTGACCGGGTGGCAGGCTGTGGCCAACCCATCTTTGACTGAAACCCCTACCGCTTGCGGCTTGGCTTCGCGCGGAATGGCCCGCAAGCACGTCCTGGCGCTGGCCGTGGTCAATCTGCGTAAACGTTTCACACCTGCCCGAGCAATCGGCAGGCGTCTGCCTCTGGCTGGTTCCGGTCGCGGGCTTTCAACTGATCAACATGCCAACACCGGAGCATGACAGGACCCCGCAATTCGGCGTCTTGGTCAGCACAAGCGAGTTGTGCCAAAAACTGCCAGAACGATGGCAGCCATTTTCGGAGTCCGCAGCGCGGCTGGATGACCTAGCAGGCTGTTGAGAAGCAGGGTTCCGCACTGCTTTTGATAGACACGATCTATGGCATGGCGGCCACTGCGATAGCGGTGGAGTGCGATTTTCCGCCCTGCGGGCGCACGTCTCCTGTCATCG